>NZ_JABASR010000001.1 GCF_016107525.1 Psychrobacter aquimaris
AGAGACGGTATCTCAGCTACTGACCAGCACAGATAAACACTTTTGGTATTTATCACGGGCAAGCGGTGTTATCGCTTATACGTTATTTTGGTTGGCAGTCATTTTTGGCTTATTGTTAAGCACTCGTTTAGGCAAGCGATTTAATGCCGCGCGAGTATTTGCCTTACATCAGTATCTAAGCCTGATTGCCGTAGGCTTTGCCGCGTTTCATGCCGGTATCTTATTAGCAGATAATTTCTTAAATCTGAACCTATGGCAGGTGCTAGTGCCTTTTGGTTTTCAGACTGAGCGTGTGGGCGTGGCCTTGGGGCAGTTGGGGTTTTGGTTCTTATTTATCTGTGCATTTAGTTTTTATATTAAGCAGTATATTGGACAATCAGCTTGGCGCTGGCTACACTTTTTGACCTTTATGGCGTATATGTTCATCAGCATTCATGTGTTTATGGTGGGCTCAGACAGTCGCGCGCTGCCTTTATTATTATTTTATGCAGGTAGTCAAACGTTGGTCTTTTTACTGATGACTTATCGCTTAGTGGCGCTAAAACAAGCAAAATGACCATCTGTTAAGTTGTATGAAATAGTATGTCATTATAGGCTACACTGCTATATTCATCACTATGTCATTTGAGGCTCTCTATGCATCATTCTATTCACGACGAAGCTCATCTAAGTAATCGTAATCATTGGCTCAGGGCAGCAGTACTTGGTGCCAATGATGGATTGATTTCAACCGCAAGTTTATTAGTCGGTGTCGCTGCAGCAAGTACAAGTAGTCAGACATTGCTGTTAACAGGGATGGCCGCGTTAACTGCAGGTGCTGTATCGATGGCAGCTGGTGAGTATATTTCAGTCTCATCTCAAGCTGATACCGAAAAAGCTGATCTGGATAAAGAGCTGCATGAACTGACTCATAATGCTGAGCGCGAGCTGAACGAGCTGACTAAAATTTATGAGAAACGCGGACTGGACCATGACTTGGCGCATCAAGTTGCTGTAGCTTTGACTGAGCATGATGCGCTAGAGGCGCATGCTCGAGATGAGATTGGCTTAACAGATCTTAGTCAAGCTAAGCCGATTCATGCATCAGTTGCTTCTGGATTGTCGTTCATTGCGGGCGCTATATTACCGATTATTGGGATTTTACTTTTGCCAGCACAAACACTGGTTTGGTCACTAGCGACTTTAACGATAGTAGGCTTAGCACTACTTGGCATAATATCGGCGCGCTTGGGCGGTGCCCCTGTTATTCCTGCTACTGCTAGGGTCGTGATATGGGGTGTGCTAGCGATGGTTGCGACGTCATTGATTGGAAGATTATTTGGTGTGGCTGTTTAGGTCTCACTCTATCTTTAAAAGCTATCTATCGTTTGAACAGCAAAGTCCCTCTACCATGTCAGGGTAGAGGGACCATAATCGTCAGGCTGCATAACTAAAATCTCCCAAGTTTAGTTGTACGGTGTTGGCGGTTTACAGTGGCATGAGCCTTTCAGCATTTTATACACATTTTCGTTTAGTGACTGCTATGACGCCTCTGCAATTTCAAACAAAGCCGCACTTAAATGAAGCCCGCCGTCTGATGTTAACCGAAAGCCGAAAGCTTAGATGCAACAGCGACAGCGTTCAAAGTAGGCTATGAGAGTCCTTCTCAGTTCAGTCGAGAGTATCGTCGTTTTTTTTGGTGAGTTACCATTAAAAGACATCAAAGTATTGTGCGAAACTGAACAATATCAGCAGGCAAAAGCATCTTCATAGCTCATTTTTTCTTAGGGAAAGTTTTGATGCTTTGCAGCCCAAGTAAATATTATTTGAGCTTCAAAGCATCAATGACGGTTCGTAGCGCAGGTGACACATTGTGATGCGGATAATATAAATGAAAGCCGCTAAAGGTATGACTGAACTCTCTCAATATATGAATAAGCTTGCCGTTTTTTAGCTCATTTTTAATCATATCAATAGGCACATAACCAATGCCTAGTCCTCGTTTTGCTGCATCAATCACTGAATAATCAGTCGAAAACACCCATTGTCCTTGCGTCTTTAATTTATACGGCTGCCCATCAACTATAAAGTCCCAGTGGTACATACCGCCACCCATAAATCGATAGCCCAAACAGTTATGATCGTTCAAGTCTATTGGGCTTTTGGGAAAGCCAAACTCATGGAAATAGTCTGGCGAACCGACCACAGCAATCTCCTCATCATAGTCGATACGCACCGATATCATGCCCTCAGTAACTAAACTACCAAAGCGAACACCTGCGTCAAATTGTGTGCTGATAATATCTGATAAAGCAGTATCGCTTATCAACTCCAATTTAATATCAGGGTATAGCTGCTTGAATTTGGCAAGCTTTGGTAAAAGCACTTTATCAATAGCATACTGACCAGCACTGATGCGCACCAACCCCGCAGGCGTTTCACGTAAATGCTTGAGTCCATCCAACTTCCTATCTAACGAACCAAAACTCTGCTCAGCGGTCACAAACAACGCTTCGCCTGCATGTGTCAAAGACAAGCTACGTGTGGTTCTCGTGAATAACTGTAGACCTAAGCGCTGCTCTAATAACTTAATAGAGCGGCTCAATGCGGATTGTGATATCCCAAGTTTGACAGCGGCCTTAGTAAAACTGCTCTCTTGAGCAACCAATAAGAAAGCATGCAGCTCATTATAATTCTCTTGTTGTCGCATTTTCAGAACCTGAGTGAATAAATAAAAGTTAAAAAATGGGTATTATCACTAGAATTGTAGAAGTATAAGATAATCTCATGACTTCAAAGAATATATTATAAACAACTTTGTCTTGTTTATAACACGGCTATTTCTACTCACACATGATGAATAATCATCAGATACGTGATTATCTGTCATCACAAAGGATAACCAATGACTTTACCATCAATGATAAAAAAACTTAGCTTGGGATTACTTGTCAGCTCAACCATTCTTGGAGCGAATCATATGGCACATGCAGCCACACCTACTAGTCCACTCGTACAGAACTGGGATAAAACCTTTGCTAAAAGTGACAGCGTCACACATCAAAAAGTAACGTTCAAAAACCGTTATGGCATCACGCTTGCCGCAGATCTCTATATACCAAAAGCCTATAAAGGTAAAAAGCTGGCAGCATTGGCTGTGGGTGGTCCTTTTGGCGCTGTTAAAGAACAATCATCAGGCTTATATGCGCAAAAAATGGCAGAACAGGGCTTCGTCACTATAGCTTTTGATCCTTCGTATACGGGTGAAAGCAGCGGTACGCCTAGAAATGTCGCGTCACCAGATATCAATACGGAAGACTTTAGTGCAGCGATAGATTACTTAGGGTTACGTCCTGAGGTTAATAGAAATCGGATTGGCATTATTGGTATCTGTGGTTGGGGTGGCATGGGTTTGAATGCCGCTGCGATGGATACGCGCATCAAAGCGGTCGCCACGACCAGCATGTACGATATGAGTCGTGCGATGGGACATGGGGTAGGTGATGGTGATGATCGCTATGATGCGGACGATCGTCAAGCGGTATTGAAACATCTCAATCAACAACGCTGGGTAGACGCAGAGAAAGGACAACCTGCGACGGCCAATCATGATCTCTATGTAGACGATAACGGCAAAGTGACCACGGCAGATCTTATTTTGCCCGAAACCTTAGATAGCAATCCAAACCCTGTGCAAAAAGAGTTTTTCGATTACTACCGCACGGATCGGGGTTTTCATAAAAATGCGGTGAACTCAAGCGGTGCATGGACGGCGACGACGCCTTTATCATTTATGAATATGCCACTGCTGAGCTATATTGACGAGATATCTCCGCGTCCTATCTTAATCATTGCTGGCGAGGATGCCCACTCGCTTTATTTTAGTAAAGATGCTTATCAAAAAGCCAAACAACCAAAAGAACTGGTCATTTTACCAAATACGAACCATGTCGATTTATACGACCGCATGGACAAAATCCCTTTTGATAAATTAACAGACTTTTTTAATAAAAACTTGAAATAAAAAAAGAGAGTAGTGAGTTATAAAAACAACCGGCTACGTGATGGCCGGTTTTTCGTTTAGTTTAAAACCCATTTTTTAATGGATTCTCAATACAATATCGAGAGTGTGTATGTTGAACACCAAAGAAAAAGAAAAAAATGTAGAACAGCCCGCCTATTGGAGTGGGGTTTTTGCCATGACCTTGTGCGTTTTTGCATTAATTGCATCAGAGTTTATGCCTGTGAGTCTACTCACGCCGATTGCAGTAGATCTCAGCATCAGTGAAGGGATGGTAGGTCAAGGCATTGCTATTTCAGGTGCTTTTGCGGTTATCACAAGTTTGACGATCTCTCGTGTAGCAGGCAGTATGAATCGTAAAACACTATTGTTGCTTTTAACCGCCATTATGGCCATCTCAGGCGTCATTGTTGCACTGGCGCAAAACTATATGGTTTACATGATTGGCCGCGCTCTGCTTGGGGTGGTCATAGGCGGGTTTTGGTCAATGTCGGTAGCTATGGCAATGCGATTAGTGCCACCCTCAGATGTGCCACGGGCAATGGCTATTTTCAACAGTGGCAATGCATTGGCAATGGTCATTGCAGCACCTTTAGGCAGTTACCTTGGGTCAATCATTGGTTGGCGCGGTGCTTTTTTCTGTCTCGTTCCTGTCGCCATTGTAACCTTTATTTGGCAATGGATCAGTTTACCTTCCATGCAGATTGCCACGGATCAGACAGATAAACATCCCACTATTTTAGGGTTACTCCGTAATCCTGTAGTAATGATTGGTATGTTGGCAGTCAGTTTGTTTTTTATGGGTCAATTCTCACTTTATACTTACGTTAGACCTTTTCTAGAAACCATTACCCAAGTTGATATTTCCACCTTGTCACTGATTTTGCTCGGTATTGGCGTCATGGGCTTTATTGGCACGTGTGTTATCAATGTATTTTTGGATCGTCGTTTTTATACGACGCTAATTATGAGTCCTATTTTAATGGCAGTTATTGCATTGATTCTGATATTTTTTGGCACATCGACCATAGTTGTGGCCATATTACTTGGAATTTGGGGTCTTTTAGGGACAGGGCTACCTGTTGGTTGGTGGCGTTGGCTTGCTCGGACGTTGCCAAAAGATGCTGAAGCAGGGGGTGGCTTAATGGTCGCTGTGGTTCAGCTGGCTATTGCTTTGGGTTCGACACTGGGTGGTATTTTATTTGATCATAGCGGTTACCAATCAACGTTTGTGTTTAGTGCGATTATTTTAGTGATTTCTGCGTTCTTAACTGCGCGTTTAGCCACGAGGTAACTGCTTTGAGGGAGTTTCGCAAATGAATCTCAATAACCATATAATAATGATGACTTTCGTTGGTGCTATGCCAGTATTGAGCGCTTGTGCTGACGATCAAAATGGCACATCAAACTCACCTATTGTGCACGAAAGTTTGACACAAAAAACAAGCCCTAATAATACAGAGCAACCGATATCAGAAAAGGAGCAGGTGAATATGTGGATGATGATTAATGGACATCGTTTTGAAGTGACGTCTGAGGATAATGTGACTGCGAACGCTTTTGCGGCACAATTACCCTTAACGTTAAATATGGAGGATTTGCACAGTAACGAGAAGCACGCTCAGCTACCAAATGCACTGCCAACGAATGCCAGTCGTGCAGATACTATTCATAATGGTGACATCATGTTGTATGGCTCATCAACGTTAGTAGTGTTCTATAAGAGTTTCTCTTCATCCTATTCTTATACACGTATTGGTAGAGTGAGCCAGCTTGATGGGTTAGCCGATATACTGGGACAAGGTAATGTGCAAATTGAATTTAGTCGTGACTAACTCTGAATGTTTCTGAATTATTATGTACCTGAAAATCAATAAGAAATTCTATCAGAAATAGACTCGTCTATAATAAAAACATACCAAAGGATTTGCTCTTGAATCTAACTATGGATGAAGAATGGTTTATCAGGAAAAATACTATAAATAAAATTTTGAAAAGCGGTGTTATGATAATTTAACTTTGTCAGGCATTGCTGCCTGACTCAAGATAATGTTTAAGGCAGACCTCAGTCGGCTTACCATCAAAGTTCTAACTCTAACGCTTATGTTCTATAAAGTATTTTAACCACATGCCAGCCAAATTTGGTTTTCACTAAATGCGGGGTGTATAGTTCGCCGCTGAAGCATACTTTATCAAATGCCGGTACCATATCGCCTTGTCGAAATTCACCTAAGCTGCCACCTTTTTTACCTGATGGGCAGTTTGAGTGTTTTTTAGCCAGTACATCAAACTTAGCACCTTTTTTAAGCTTGACAATAATGTCTTCAGCCACTTCTTTGTGTTTTACTAAAATGTGTAATGCGCTAGCTGTACGAGCCATAATGTAAATCCTTCATAAAATATCGATTATTCGGGCATTATATCATTACTTACCTTGGTTACTAACCTCACTTGTATGCGCCACTTTATCAAAAGCGATTATCTATACAGACGCTACGCTTTGGATAAGAATCGGTACTTTTTTAGTGTCACTGTCAGTAAATCAGTACAGAATATCGGAAGCGGATTTACTTGAGTCAGGTAGCAATGCCTGACAAAGTTAAATTATCATAACACCGTCTTTCAAACTTAAAAGGTGATAGATAACCAAGCGTGCTATGCAAACAGGTTTTATTGTAGAGCTGTCATTTCTTCTATATTCCTTAAATGACACGCATAAAAAAAGCCCCAATCTTTAAGATTGGGGCTTTCTAAATATTTGGTAGGCATAAGCAGAATCGAACTGCTGAACCTCTACCATGTCAAAGTAGCTCAACGAAAAACCAAAATATCACGTTATCTTACATATACTGATTTTATTGATCTGTAGTCATTATATAGTCAAGAAAACATTAATTAAATTAGTATAGGATAAAATTTAACACGTATTTGGGCACCATGTTTTTTAGTAGTCTTTTACCTCTACTCCAATACAGAAGCAGTGTATTTTTCTAAAAAAAATATTGTTTTCATCTTGTTATTTAAGTTATTTTCCGGATGCTGACACAACCTTTTTAGACTGAATTCCTAGCTCAATTACAATAATCTTCGAGATAGTTTGGGCGGTCTAGGTAAAGTTAGGCCTATTAGAAACTACATATTAAAGACGAAAATTAATAAACAAAATTTTATATTTATTATCATAAGTCAGATAATAGCCTTTTTGGGTATACCTTCCTAGATTATTCTTTAGGTGGTCATGCTAATGTTGATCTATTTGCTACTTTAGCAACAGCACAGTCTCGTAACCATACTGGCCTTTAACATTTTTCCTCAAACTGTTAGAGGCCAGTATTCACTTTTGATAATATCGAATATTGCGTACAGCTTAGTTCTGGGTACTATCAGGGCTCATGGTGGCAACCAAATCTGTAAAGCGCTCACCTTGAATCGAGACATGCGCTTTAATCAAACGCTCCGCCAAATCCTCATCGGCATTAATAACGGCATCGACAATGCTTTGATGTTCATCAAACGAGTGCTGCATGCGATTGTTTACGCGCAGTTGCAAGCGTCTATAGGGATGCAAGCGATTGTGCAAATTGCTGGCTTGCTCGACCAAAAAGCTGTTATGACTCAACTGATACAAGAAAAAATGAAACTTTCTATTCGCTTCATAGTAGCTCTCTGGATTGTCCTCGATTAAGTACTGCTTGCACTGATCGTGCAATTGCAGCAGCTCAACCTTCTCTTCTTCATTGATGCGTCTCGCGGCCAATCTGCCGCACATTCCCTCAAGATAGGCCATCACTTCAAACATCTCGAATAGCGTGACAATATTCAAAGTCGGTATGATGGCACCTCGACGCGGTCTTATTTCTACCAACCCTTCAGATGCTAGAAGCTTCAATGCTTCACGGATAGGCGTTCTGGATACGCCATATTTTTCACAAAGTTTGGCTTCATCAAGTTTAGTGCCAGGTGGAAGAAGACCGTAAATAATGTCATCTTCTATTTTTTTACTGACCTGTACGGATAAAGGTAAGTCATCAATTAAACTCATAAATTCTCCATTTGTATACAATAACCAATTTAATAAATACAATATGGTTGCACTTTTAAACCAACTGTATTAGATTATATCAAACAAGTGGGTAGTAGATGGTAGTTCCTTCTACAGGTTTCGAGCTTCATTAAGGCTTGTATCCTTTATCAGGAGAGGGGATAGATACGGAAAATCAAAGAACCTCGAAAAAATATTCGTCTTATACCTATTTTTAATTTGTTATTCAGCAAGGTTTTTATTTTATATAGATCGTATATCAAGGTAGATATTCTCAAAACGGTTGTAACTATATCCAAGGAAGGTTTTTATGATCATATATGGCACGGCTTTACTAGCAGTTTGTTACCTACTCGGTGTTTATCTAGGTGGCTTATTAGGACAAATACTAGGAGTCGACGCGAACATTGGCGGTGTCGCTATTGCAATGGTTCTATTAATTGTCGGTAAAGAAATGCTCGCTAAAAGAGGTTTACTGCCGAAGTCTACTCAGTTTGGCGTTTTGTACTGGGCGGGCATGTATATTCCTATCGTTGTTGCCATGGCTGCAGGGCAAAACGTCGTTGCGGCATTATCTGGTGGCATGGTTGCTGCCATTGTTTCTGTTATCGCGCTTACGGCAACTGTTTTCGTTGTCCGCTGGCTGAATAAAATGGCCAATGATTACGACACATTTGAATGGGACGATGATAGCGAGGTCATTTTAGATTAATTGTCCTCATTAAATAAAGGTTATTAATAGCATACGAAAAACCACGTCACTCATTCAAGCGCGACAAGGAATAATTAAATGGAATTAATTATACAAACGCTCACTAAAAACAGCTTTGTCACTGCTCTAGCAGTCACAGGTCTTGTGATGCTTTTCTCTCAAGTACTCTCTAAATATCTCACCCGCGGCAAACTACAATCCTCCGCTATTGCGATTACGCTCGGTTTGATTGCGGCCTATTTTGCCGGTCTATACACCACGGGCAGCAAGGGCATTTCTGATATCGAAATATTTTCAGGCTTTGCGCTGCTAGGCGGCGCGATGCTGCGAGATCTTGCCATCTCATCGACAGCTTTTGAGGTCGATGTCAAAGAAATAAAACGTGCTGGCAAGATTGGCATTATTGCTTTGTTATTAGGCTGCGTTATCCCATTTGTCGTAGGCGCTGGTGTGGCATGGACCCTCGGCTATAGAGATGCAATCTCTATGACGACGATTGGTGCAGGTGCCATGACCTATATTGTAGGACCGATCACAGGCACAGCGATTGGTGCAAGCTCAGAAGTCATTGCTTTATCTATTGCGATTGGTTTGATCAAAGCGGTGTTTTTTATGATTTCAACGCCACTACTGGCCAAGTTCATGCAGCTTAAAAGCCCACGTTCAGCCATGATTTTTGGTGGTTTGGTAGGCACTACTAGTGGTGTCGCCGCTGGGTTGGCAGGCACTGATGTCAGACTGGTGCCCTATGGCGCGCTCGTGGCGACTTTTTATACAGGACTAGGCGCATTACTTGGGCCATCTGTATTTTTCTTGACCGTCAATGCGTTCTTTTAATGATTAGATAAAGGAAGTCTTATGAAAGCGAATACCGAAGAAACACCATGGAATTTACAAAAAATACGCCGCAATAAAAAGCTCGACGCCGCCAAAAATAAAGGCTTAGAAAAGCTGGTCCCGAATGATCGTGCCATCGAATTGCTAGAAACCGTCCTCGCGCCTGAAGACAAAATCTGTATTGAAGGTAACAACCAAAAACAGGCGGACTTTTTATCTGAATGTTTGTCTCAGTGCAACAGTGGTGTGTTAAATAACTTGCATATCTTGCAGTCGGTATTGGCGCTGCCAAGCCACATTGATATTTTTGATAAAGGCATTGCCAGTAAAGTCGACTTTTCTTTTGCAGGGCCACAAGCCTTGAGATTGGCAAAACTGGTGCAGCAGCAAAAAATTCAAATTGGCTCTATTCATACTTATCTAGAGTTATATGGCCGATATTTTATCGACTTAACCCCCAATGTTTGCCTGATTACCGCCCATTCTGCAGATGCAGAGGGCAATTTGTATACAGGGCCAAACACTGAGGATACCCCAGCGATCGTCGAAGCAACGGCTTTTAAAAGCGGTATCGTTATTGTGCAGGTCAATGAGTTGGTTGACAGCGTCCCACGCGTGGATATTCCTGCAGATTGGGTCGATTTTTTCATTGTGGCACCGCGTCCCAACTATATTGAGCCGTTATTTACCCGCGACCCTGCTCAGATTACCGAAGTACAGATACTCATGGCTATGATGGTGCTAAAAGGCATTTATGAGCCATACCAAATCAAGCGTCTCAATCACGGGATTGGGTTTAACACCGCCGCGATTGAATTGCTATTACCTACTTACGGCGCAGAACTGAATCTAAAAGGTAAAGTTTGTACCAACTGGGCGCTCAATCCGCATCCAACCATGATTCCAGCCATCGAAAGTGGCTTCGTCGAAAGCATTCATAGCTTTGGTTCGGAAGTGGGGATGGATGACTATATCGAAAGCCGTTCTGATGTCTTCTTCACGGGCAAAGATGGCAGCATGCGATCCAACCGTGCCTTTAGCCAAACCGCAGGCTTGTATGCCTGTGACTTGTTCATCGGCTCAACCTTACAGATTGACTTACAAGGCAACAGCTCGACCGCGACAGTCGATCGTATTGCAGGTTTTGGCGGCGCACCCAATATGGGCTCAGACCCACATGGCCGCAGACATTCTAGCTACGCCTATCTTAAAGCAGGACAAGAAGCCACCGATGGACGTGTGGTAAAAGGCCGCAAGCTGGTGGTGCAGATGGTAGAAACCTACCGAGAGCATATGGATTCGGTGTTTGTTGAAGAGCTGGATGCGTGGCAGCTACAAGAAAAAATGGGCAGTGATCTGCCACCGATCATGATCTATGGCGACGATGTGACGCATATCGTGACCGAAGAAGGTATCGCCAATTTGCTGCTGTGCCGTACGCCAGAGGAGCGCGAGCAAGCGATTCGCGGCGTCGCAGGATACACGCCAGTCGGGATGAAGCGCGACCATGACAAAGTCAAAGAATTAAGAGCACGCGGGATTATCCAAAGACCAGAAGATATGGGCATCGATGCCTCAAAAGCGACGAGAGATTTGCTGGCCGCAAAATCCATTAAAGATTTGGTGAAATGGTCCAATGGCACCTACGCACCGCCCAGCCGCTTTAGAAACTGGTAAATATCATACTTAGGATAAGGATAGAACAATGAATATACTAAATTTTAATTTTGACTCACAACAGATTAAAGACGCCAAAAAAGAAGTAATTTGCGGTGTGGTGGGTTCTGGTAACTTAGAAGTGTTGGTGTCACCACTGGCCGATAGCGACAAGAGTAACTTCATTATCGATACCTCCGTGACGGGCTTTGATCACATTTGGAAAGCGGTTTT
Organism: Psychrobacter aquimaris; assembly: GCF_016107525.1. Taxonomy (GTDB): domain Bacteria; phylum Pseudomonadota; class Gammaproteobacteria; order Pseudomonadales; family Moraxellaceae; genus Psychrobacter; species Psychrobacter aquimaris. Next base: position 11,482 of record NZ_JABASR010000001.1, read on the forward strand.
GCAAGACTTCTCTGATCGTTATGCTGTGGGCGGTTTGGAATTTAAAATCAATGATATGGGAGCGACGCCAGCGGTAGTAAGTTTACGCTTGAGCCAAGCGGTCAACATCTTGGAGGACGAATTAAATGGATAATGCAACCATTCAAAAAAGCTTTTATGAAAAGACGGCGCGCAATCGTATCGCTAGTATTGTAGATAAAGGCAGTTTTCAAGAGATCCTCAAACCCGGTAGCATCCCTGTAAGCCCAAACCTTGCCTCGCTCGACATTGTCGGTAGTTTCGATGATGGGGTAATTATTGGGCAGGCAACTATTCAAGACCAGCCAATATACATGATCGCGCAAGAAGGCAAATTCATGGGCGGCGCAGTTGGCGAAATACACGGCGCAAAAATCGTCGGTACCTTACTCAAAGCCATCGAAGACAAGCCCAAAGCCGTTGTGTTTTTTGTCGATTCAGGCGGTGTCCGTCTGCATGAGGCAAACGCAGGGCTGATTACCATCTCCGAAATTATGCGCGCGATGCTCAAGGTGCGTGATGCAGGCATTCCGATTATCACTGTCATTGGCGGTACTAATGGCGCGTTTGGCGGCATGGGTATCTGTGCCTGCTTGAGTACGCACGTCATCATGACAGAAGAAGGGCGTTTGGCGCTTTCAGGCCCTGAGGTTATCGAAACCATAAAAGGCGTTGAAGAGTTTGACTCCAAAGACCGCGCGTTGGTCTGGCGCGTGACAGGCGGCAAAACGCGTTATCTGCTCGATCATGTCGACTTTTTGGTAGAAGATGATGTGGATGATATTAAACAAGGGATTATGGAAGCACTGGCTGAGCCTGCGATAGAGTTGGATTTGGCATATCTACAGCAGCGCCAAGCGGGATTGCAGCAGCAGTACGATCAATGGTTTGGGCAAAAGGACAGCACGCCCATTTGGCAGGCCATGCATATCGATAACCCTGAATCCATTGCCATGCTCAGTGCTCAAGAGATTAGAGCCATTAAAAAAGGATAATATCATGCAAACGCAAACCGTTTTAGAAACTCTGTTTCCTAACAACCTTGACTATCAGATCAATGATTCAATGATACGCGGCAGTGCCGAAACGAAACTGGGCAAAGTTGAAATCATTGGTACGGTTGATTCTGCAGCGATGAATCAATACATTGCCATGACGCTGGCGGGTGAGATTTTAGACATTATCGCCCAAGATCAACAGACCCCCGTCGTCTTTATCGTTGATACCTTAGGTCAAGACTCCTCACGAGCCGATGAGCTGCTGTGTCTAAATAGAACCTTTGCGCATCTGGCATCTTGTGTTGATTTGCTCAGACGCCGTGGTCATCCCAACCTAGCCATTGTCTTGGGTGAGGCAGTCAGTGGCGGCTTCTTGTCTTATGGCCTGATGGCCAATCAAGCATTTGCACTAGAGTCGAGCCAAGTCAAAGTGATGGATCTACAAGCGATGTCACGAGTGACCAAGATACCGCTGGATAAGCTAAAATCCTTATCACAGACTTCCGCTATCTTTGCTCCTGGGGTAGAAAACTACCATGCTATGGGTGCTGTTAATGAGATTTGGAACACGCTGGATGCGCATTTGGTTGAAAATGCCCTAGAGGCGCAGTTGGGTCGTACCGATGATTTTCTGACAGATGAGCGCCGCCAAGTAGCAGAAGATAGAGAAGGGCGCTTATTGTGTAATGACATTGTCGAGTCCGTATTGACGGCTTAATATGGATAGAGAGACGCAGCGTTCGTTACTAATAAAAGTATAAAAGCTATCAAGGGGAGTGCCATGCAGCGTCATGATTTGGTTTATTTACAAACGCATGAATCATACGATTTTATGAATAACTCCCTGCCTGCCTCTGTGACGCTGGCTGTTGAGGAAATGATTCACTCTCAGCAGCCACTTACCGTTTGTAGACAAGATATGCCTAACGTCACCAAAGTGGCGACCAGCTATATCGAAGATGGTTGCAAATACCGATTGGCACTCACTTTACCTAACCCTCCGCAAGTCGTTACTGCACCGCTAGCGCTTGCTACTTTAGTTCTGCAATTGCCTAAAGATATACAACAACAGACGCAACATTTTATTGAGCGCTGTACCCTTTTAGGATGTACGGTTCATGTCTATGGCTCCTTTGCCAATCAATATTTCACAGAATTATCTTTTGTTAAACCAACCTCGGATTTAGATTTATTAATCGTTGCCAATAGCGATCATATTGAGCCAATATTATTAGAACTTGCCGCATTCACTCGACTGGCAAATACGCTAGCTGATTTAAAAATCGATGGAGAGGTCAGGTTGCATGGATGCGACGATGTCTCTTTTAACGAGCTGACCTGCGCCATTATGTTTGATATTTCAAACGTGTTGGTCAAGACCTTGGATGATATCAAGCTACAAAATATAGACGTATTACTAGGATGGAATACCGATGACTATGAGCACTTTATTAGCGCAAACACAAACGCCGCAACACTCCCTGCAAGCGATTTGGCAGCACATTGATGCCTTGGTGTGCGAAGCCCTATATGATGAGTTGAGTCTAGAAAATAAACCGGGTTTGGTCTGTCCGTCAAGTAATGGCAGCCACACCGACATGAACCACCAGACTTTTATAGACAGTATCACGTCGTTACAGGGCTATTTTGCCACCTTAAGCCAGTTTGGTTACAACGACAGCCCGTTTGATGACATCAAAAATCAAGGTATTTATCAAGAAGCAAAAATGCGGCAGGCCACCCATAATATCAACACTCATAAAGGCGCGATATTTAATTTGGGCTTTGTTTGCGCTGCGATTGGTCGATGTATACAAGCAGACATAGCGTTAACCGCTCACAATATTTGTGCGCAATTAGTGGAGCGCTGGCAGGTTGATTTACACACGCGATTAACGCGAGATCCCAATAGCCATGGGCAAAAAATGTTCAAACAATATGGCATCACCGGCGCGATTGAAATGGTGGCGAATGGCTTTGAAGTCATTCAAGCGCAAGTACTGCCTTGTTTTTATGACACCATGTATCGCACCCAAGACTTTGAAAAATCCAGCATGCAGACCTTGATGCTACTGATATCGCTGCTATCAGATACCAATATCGTCTGGCGCGGCGGTATAGAAGACTTAAAGATGGCGCAGCGCTTGGCCACGCAGTTTTTGCAAGCAGGCGGCGTGCATCAAAATAATTGGCGACAGCAAATAAGCCATATTAATCAGTATTTTGTGCAGCATAACCTTAGCCCTGGTGGCAGCGCCGATTTACTCGCGGTCACGATCTTCTTATATAAGGTGGAAAATGAATTTAATCATCCTATTTAGTGGGCAGGGGCTACAAAGCCAAGCGCATCTAGACGAAATACTGAGTCAGATGTCACCTGATGAGCAGTCTTTATTGAGCTCGGTAGCGCCTGATTTATTTACGGAGCATAATGATGAAAGCCAGTCGTTTGATAGCCGACTGTTTGAAGAGCGACTGTTTGACAACCAGATTGCGCAGCCGTTTATTTATACGTTGCAGTATTATCGTTGGCAGCAGCTACAGCGGCTGATTAATGCGCCAATGGCGTTTGCAGGTTACTCCTTAGGTGAGGTCAGTGCTTTTTGTTGTAGTAGTCAGCTCCCCTATGCCACTGGTTTAGATTTGGTGCATCAAAGAGCCAGCGTCATGCAAAACGCAGTAACCGCGTCGAGTGGGCTGATGGCCATCAAAGGCGTGCCTGATCGTAAAATGGATGAGCTGCTTACACAGAGCCAGACCCATTTGTCTATTAAGATTAATCGAGATCAATTCATCATCGCGGGCAATCATGCGCATCTTGAGCAGGCTGCCGACATTGCGCAAAATTTAGGCGCGCAAAATGTGCAGCGGCTAAAAGTATCTGTGCCCTCGCATACGGTCATGATGCAAGAAGCGGCAGAGGCCTTTGCCAGCTATACACAGTCTTTAACGCTACCTTCGATGAAGACACCGATTATTAGTGCTACTGATGGCACCAGATACAGTGACAGTGAGCAAGGTCTGCGCATCTTATCGCAGCAAATAGATCACCCTTTAGACTGGTATCTGTGCTTAGAGACCATCGAAGAGTACCAGCCCAGTATGGTGATAGAAATAGGGCCGGGTAGTGCGTTGTCCAAAATGGTCAATAACGTGCTACCGCATATCCCCTGTAGAAGTTGGGATGACTTTCGTAATATCGATGGGCTACAAGCATGGATCGATAGAAACCGATAGGGTTTAATAAGTTGTCGTTATGGGTTCGCGCTGCATACTCATTTATGATTGATGATCACAAAAAGGTAGGCGTTACATGTTGTATGTGTGGTTTGTCATTGCTGGGGCGTTCGCAGGTCTTAGTGCGGGTTTGTTTGGTGTGGGCGGTGGCATGATTATTGTGCCCGTCCTCGTGTGGATTTTTACGGCGTATCATTTTCCTCCTGAAGTCGTTACCCATTTGGCGATAGGAACTTCTTTGGCCACGATTGCAGTGACGTCGCTGAGCTCACTGATGGCGCACAATAAGCGCGGCGGCGTGCGTTGGGAGATTTGGCGACATATGGCGCTTGGCTTGGTCATTGGCAGTTTGGTCGGTGCTGGCGTGGCCGACATGATCGATGGTCAGATGCTACAAGTGATTATCGGGGTGGGCGCGCTACTGATGGCGCTAAAAATGCTGTTTTTATCGAATAAAGAGCAACCAAATAGGCCGCTGCCACATGCTGGTGTGCAGTTTGGTGCGGGTACGGGTATTGGGCTGGCGTCGTCTATTTTTGGTATCGGTGGTGGCAGTTTGACGGTGCCATTTTTGAATTGGGCAGGATTACCGATGCGGCAATCCGTCGGCACTTCTGCTGCCTGCGGTTTGCCCATTGCGCTGGCTGGCGCAGCAGGCTTCGCTTGGTTCGGTCAAGACGTCGTTAATATGCCTGAAGGTACGATAGGTTTTATCCATATTACGGGCTTTTTGTGCATTTCAGTGGCGAGTTTTGCGATGGCAAAAGTCGGGGCAAAACTGGCGCATGTCTTGCCCGCTTTGACGCTGAAGCGCGCATTTGGCGTCTTGTTGCTTTTCGCTGGCGGGCAGTTATTGTTAAGTGGTATCGGAGTGTTGTAGTGAATTTAGGCGCTCATCTGTATTAAAGACATTAATTAGGCGTATGTGCAATCGATTACCTCAAAACTCACTTAGCAAATACCATAATTCTCAGTTTAACGACTGGGGATTTTTTGTCTGAGAGGGCAACTCGGATAGTCATCGGGGTCGAATGATTTGGTACATCGAAGGGAGCGGCGAATCGTTTATATGGCGATATATGGGTAGATGACACGCTGCCATTTAAGCTGACGGTCATCAAAAACAATGGGCAGCAGCTCGGCTAAAGACCAGCCAACACTCCATCTCCAAGTGATCAAAGCACTAGAGGAATGCAGCGATGAGGTGATAGTGCATAAGCTTTGCCACATTGCCGAGCGGTATTTGAATGAGTGAGTGTAGGTAGGTAGTGCGCTATTATACTGAAAACCTATCCATTTTATATGAGGTTGATCATATTACAATATGGGACATAGCAGTAGATAAGTAAAAAATCGATACCTTTTAGTATCGATTTTTTACTTTTGATAAAGCTGATCTAGAACTTAAACAGGTTCGCATTGTTTTGGGTTAGTATCTTAGTAACCAAAGCGTCATCGTTGACGATTTTTCTAAAAGCCTTAAGTGCTTTGTCAAAACTCATTTTATTTTCATACTGAGTATGAGGCCAATCACTTCCCCAGATCAGACGGTCTTCCATACCGCACTTTTTTAGTAATTCAAAGGCATCAATCGCATTTTGAGTATTTAATTCATTATCTAGGCGATAGTAAGCAGATACTTTGACCCAGTGTTGACTCGGGTCAAGCATTTCTAAGAAGCGTTGATAATTTAGATCGTCGACACCTAACGTAGGATCAAATCTGCCAAAGTGATCTATAACAATATCGATTGAATAGTGGTCTAATATAGGCAGTAACTGTACTAAATAATCCGCTGGCGCATGTATCTCTATTTGCCAGTGCATAGCCGCAATATTATTTAAAAACTCTTGCCACTTAGGTTCAGTTAAATTAGGGCAGCTAAGGCCGAATAAATTGAGTCTTATACCGACAATACCTTGTTCATCTAAATGTCGTAAAGTATCGATACTTGTATTAGGGTCTAGTACTGCAATACCTTTTAGTCGTTCAGGATATTTTGAAATAGCCGACAGCATATAACTGTTATCAGTGCCATAAAAACTTGGCTGGACCATCACCCCTTTACTAAAGCCGTTGAGGTCTAGGTATCTAATATAGTCTTCTATACTAGCAGTGTAGTTTGGGGTATAACGTGCATTGGGTACGAAGTTGGCTTCGTGTGAAAACGCATGAGCATGTGCATCGATATAGTTCATAGAAACTCCTTTTTATAGTATTGGTTAGAAAATAAACTGAATAATCAAAGTTGCAATCAGTCCTGCCACAATACCTATAGGAACCGCTTTAAGTAGTAGAGCATTTAGGAGTTTGTTCTTGTCAATATCTACTGGTGCCGAACCTAATATTAAACTACCACCAGATGAGAATGGAGAAATAGAGGAGCTTTGAGCACCGACAACTATACAAACAAAGAGTAATACTGGATTCAGACCCGAAGCAATGGCCAGTGCAGGGACAATAGGGAATAGTGCAGGTGCGACTACTCCAAGAGTACTTGCAAATACCGACATAATGGCACTAATAATAAATACTAATATAGGTATCAGCCATATAGGTACGTTTGTGCTTAACCACTCAGTGAGCTCATCTATAACACCCACTTCCACACCTAGGCTTATTAGCATTCCTACGCCGCAAATCATAATAAGTGTGCTCCAAGGTACTAAACTTATTACAGTTTTCTCGTCTCCTAATTTCATGAATAAACTAATGATAGCAAAAAATATAGCGATAAAACCAATATCAATACGAGCATTTAAAAAGCCAATCGCTTCTACTTGAGGTAATAATATATTTAGAATCGGTACAATAAGCACGATAGACATCATGATAAAAATTAACATGAGGGATTTTTTTTGTTTGCTGTCTAAAGGTTCTGGCATCACAGCATCAATAGTTGCTTTATTGTGTTTAGCATTTACTAAGCTATAAATACCCAATACAACGACAGGAATTAAAAAAGTTGCAGCAAACACCCCTGATGAATAAGCAAAAGCAGTGTCTGCCGCTATACCTGCCGTATCCATAAGACCTCTAAAAATTACACCGCTTTGTGACGTCATGAAGTTTGCACCTGCTAACGCGCCGTAGTTAACGGCCAGAGCAGCGATCACAATATTCATATTGGCTTTCTTGCACAACAGCAAGGTCATGGGTGCCATAAATGCTAGCACTGTATAGTAGCCTGCTCCCAATCCAGAAATGATGGTAGCTACGAAGAATACAACTAAGGGTAATAGCGCTGGAAAATTACGACATTTGTATATCAGATGCCCTGAAAGTTTCTCTAAAGCACCGTTTGCCAGAGAGAAGTTATAAAATAATGTGACAGCAAAGATGATAAAGAAAATTTTGATAGGCCATAAGGCAATAATATCAGACGCTTTAAGTCCGAGACCAAAACAGCCAATCAGATATGAAAATACAATAGCGAATAAGCCTATATTTATTTTCGTAGTGTACCCAAGGAAAATAGAAATTATGATAGCGGCTAGAATATAAAACGTCATGTCTGCTCCCTGACCTAGCTGTGTGATATTATAAACATATAAACATACAAACATATATATGAATTTATGCACATATTAAGACGCATTGAGTGAGCGTTGTCAAATGGTTTTTTAATGTATAAGATGGGATCTGATATAGATGAGTACTACTATGGATACAGAAATGCTAGAGAATTTTCAGAAATTCAATATGCCACGGTATGAACGAGTGCGATGGCAAATACAAGTTTTACTCACTGAAAACGAGTGGGATAAAGATACTCCTTTACCTACTGAATCAGAGCTGGCAGACAGGTACCAAGTGTCAGTAGGCACAGTCCGTAAAGCCGTTGAAAAACTCGTAGAAGATGGTGTGTTATTCAAGCAGCAAGGTCGAGGCACTTTTTTAAAACAGCCAAACTTTGAGGCGTCTTTATCAAGATTTTTTAAGTTCCGTGACAAAGAAACTGGTTATGTGACGCCAACTGGTTTGGTGAAAAAAATAGCGTCTGTACCATCCGTTGACATCATTAATAAAAAATTAAAACTACGTAAAAATGACAGCTTAATCTATATCGAACGCGTACGTATGGTGGAGGATAAAGTCATTCTAAGTGAAAAAATTTGGTTACCTCAAAGCTTATTTAATAATTTATTAACATTAGTTCAGGATGATTTTGAGAACCTTTTATATCCTTTTTACTATAAAAAATGTGGACAGTTTGTTTCATCAGCAGTAGAAAAGCTGTCATTCATAAAAGACTATAGTGATGTATATTTAGATAATACTGAGCAGCAAAGTGTAGTAAAAGTTTGCCGTATCGCAAAAAATCTTAAAGGCGAAGCCATTGAATATAGAGAGTCTTACGGTCTAGCAGAGAATTTTAGTTATGAAGTTCATATTAATTAATGGGGCTGTAGTAGATAAGCACTATGCTAGACTATTTTTATGAAGATAACCCGTTGTAAACTAAGTAAAAAAGTACAGCGAAGGCTTTTAGCGTTTTTCACGGCTGCAGTAACCGCTAGAACAGCCGCAGATTTGCTCAATATCCAACCTAACACTGCTGCGCTTTTTTATCATAAAATTAGACTTGTGATAGATTACCATCTCTCATTAGAAGCCGTTGAGCTCTTTGATGGTGAAGTCGAATTAGATGAAAGTTACTTTGGTGGCGTACGCAAAGGCAAGAGAGGTCGCGAGGCTGCTGGTAAAACAGCCGTATTTGGCATTCTAAAACGAAATGGTAAGGTTTATACCATTGTCGTAGCAGACACCAAACAGACTACTCTAATGCCTGTTATCAAGCGTAAAATCAAGCCTGACAGCTTTGTTTATACTGATAGCTATCTAAGTTACAATGCCTTAGATATGAGCGAGTTTAAACATTTCAGAGTCAATCACTCTAAAGAGTTTAATTGTGGTAAAAACAATCACATCAATGGCATTGAGAACTTGTGGAATCAGTCTAAACGAACACTCAGAAAATATAATGGGATCGATAAGAAGAACTTCCATCTATTTTTAAAAGAGTGTGAGTTCAGATTCAACTACGGGTCACCATCTAGTCAGCTTAAAATGCGGAGAAAATGGTGTGATAGTTAATCCTTATCTACTACAGCCCTTTAATTTGGAGTGTTTTAAAAGGCTGGTCACTTTTTGGCTACCATTTGGTCACCGTCGTTTTTTTGAGCAGTTTAAAAGAGCCTGAGTAGTAATGATTACAGAGTGTTACGAGTAAATATTTTCCTCTACAGCCCATATTTTTCAGACAAAAAAAGCCCCAATCGTGAGATTGGGGCTTTCTAAATTTGGTAGGCATAAGCAGACTCGAACTGCTGACCTCTGAAGTGGCATCATGGGTCGCGTATCTTGCGTCCGAAGCCCGCAGAAAAGGTAGCTGGATACTTCGCGCCGCCAACGGACAGTTTCATGCAACCCGCGCCATGGAAGCTGAAGGGGTAGATTATCCTCGCGATCTTAGAGCGGTACAGGCGTCAAAGGTACAAGAAGTCGCGGACAATTGGTCATCGATTGTTATTCCTAATAGAGAACCGAGCGCATGAATAAAGTATTGGCAGTATTTGCAGGTAATATGAGTTTGCGTGAGTGTTTCTTTAAATAGCTATTTTTGCGCAAAGACGACTAGGCGCAAGTGGCGGTCTGCATCCAACATCATTGAAGTATGTTCAACTCAGACCAATGCACTTATGGTGTATTTGATTGCGCTAGGCGCTTTTGCATTGGGGATAGCGTCTTATGTCACGGCTGGACTTATTCCCATAATCGAACTGGCCTTCAGTATTTCTGCTGGCGCTTGATCTGTTTGTACTCGGCAATGCGGCCAGCGCCTTATCAACAAGTTCTTCTTGGTTACTTATTTTTCGAGCATTAGTAGGTATTGGGTCAGGCGTTTACTTAGCAGTTGGTATTGCGGCAGTGGCTACAATATAGCTATTTGGACGAGCAAAAGCCATCTTTATTATCATAGGTGGTATGGCTGCAGAGACGGTCTTAGGGGGGGGGCTCTGGGTATTGTTTTCGCCTAGCGCTTGGGCTGGGCATCAGCGTTTTGGTTGGTTACGTTACTTGGCATTATTGCCTTTGTAGGACTGTTTTGGCGATTACCCACATTGCCTATTTCAGAGAGTATTGTGCTACGCAAAAAAATGTCGTTACTGCTTGATCGTCAAGTCCTCGTGATTCTTTTGGTATCTTTGCTTGCGGCCATCGCCAGCCTTGGTATGTATACCTTCTTAGCGCCTTTCATGACGCTATTTATTATGCTGATATTGGCATTGTCTTTAATTTTACTACCTTTCATTGTCTTTTGGAATCCTTGGTTTGCTATGGTTCCGATTGTTATTTGGGGCGCAGTTGGTTAGGGATTGCAAGTACCGCAGAACAATCAACTGATAGGCGTTAGAGAGTCTGGAGGGGATGGCAATTTCGCTGTCGCCTTAAATGAATCTGCGCTTTATTTGGGTGGCGCGATTAGAGCAGGCTTAGGAGGTATGGTTTTGGTATTAAATCTTCCTGTACGGACGTTGCCAGTAGGCGCAAGCATAGTGGCAGCTATAGGGGCTTTTTTGCAGTTTATGTGTATGAGGTATGAACGGATTTATCAAAGGAAGTAAGATAAAGGGTTAAATATTCTTAAATAAATGATGAGTAGTTATGGTGAGCGATTAAATAAGATATGCTAATAAGCGTGTAGAGAAGTATCGTTTTCTAGAGATTATAAGCGAAATAGTAATGAATACACCTACTATTGTTAGGAGTGCTTTTAAATAGCTTTTTTTGAACATCTATCGGTAGCATAAGTCCACCATTATATTAATAGTGGACTTATGTTTATAAGTATTTCAAAAGCGCGCATCGCAAATCACACGTTGAGTGTTTTATCACTTAGTTTAGCCAGCATTTTGATAAATATGGGTTCCCATGCCGTCACACCGGAACAATATCAAGAGCAGCGTAGTGATGCCTTTGAGGGATAAAACTAGATCAATCTAGTCGCGGTGTGCACGGATCGTCTGGCATTATAAGAGAAATTGGCGACGCTTGACGATTTACAGCAAAAAAGGCACTGATGAAGGTATTATTTATGAGGGAGAAACGGGTGGTGATGAATAAATAATCAAAGCACATGGCGTTGTCCGAGTGCAAGACAAAGCCCTGCTTGAGTGCGGGCACGAACGTAGTCTGAAAGAATATTGTCCTATGACTCATCGTGCCTTGATGTGCCTATGTTTAGCCCATTTAGGCGCTCTCGTTCAGACTGAGGACACGCCCTAATCTCAAGCAATGATTAGCATCAATCAATGACATTATATCTAAACAGCAAGATCACTACAGCAGAGCTGATCAACACGCTCAAAAAGATATAGAACAAAACATTATTACTGACCAACGTCTTTTGGACATCGGAATACCCTAGCTTATCAAAGGTAATCAGGTCTTTATCTAAGTTGAAGTAATCAATGGTTTTTACGGTATCAATAAAATGATCGACGAACCAATTCGGCCAATGATGCGGTTTGAAGGGGGAGCTATCACTTAGCTGAGTATGCTTTGAGAACTTTTTCCAGTTACTGTCATTGAGATTAATACTGTGCATACGCCAATCTGTAAAGCTATAACCGCTGATCTCTTTAGAAAAAACGACATCCACATCCTTATGGTTTTCGTCTTTAAAAATTCTTTGCATCAGGGAGGAAACAACCTCCTTTGTGCCTTCTAGACATTGCAAAAAGCTGTCATTGTTATTGCACAAAAACCCTACGATCTTGTTCTCTTTATTAAAAGACTCTGAGTGACGCTGTATATGTGCAAACACTGAGCTATCGGTGGTATTGACACCACTAACGTAGATCAATCTTATGAGCGCGTTTGCCGGGGTATCACTCATAGATTCTTCTAGTTTGTCGTGGCTGTGTATATTTATCTTGGTATGCATATCAAAGGTTACTTGTTGTTTTTATGGATATTATGATTGCTATTATAAAATATTTGTAGATATTTATATAACCTTAGCGTACAAGAAATACTATCAAACGTCCAAATTTAGAAATAGTGGAATACAGTCAGCGCCATAAATCCTGAACACTACTGATGCGTTAATACAATAACTCACAGTGCTCTATAGATACAGCTGACCTTTCACATTAATAACTTTTATCTTATTCCCATAACGGATGTTATGATAAATGGTTAGCAAATATAGAGTGAACGCTATGAAAGACAGATTAATAGTCGTACCAACTTCAAAAGAGGCAGAGCAAAGACTAGATTATGATAAATGTACAGATAATGATGTAATTGAATATAATTTGAATGAGAAGGAATTTGACGAATTATATGATATAGAATTTTTCGCTGAACTAAATGATAAATTAGGATTGATAATTGATGACTACGAATCCGAAGAAGTATTAGAGGATAAGCTAAAAAATTTAGAAGATTCTATGGAGTGTTATCTTGGTAAACATCCAAGAAATATACTACTTAGAAATCTCAACGATTTGTTCCAAGTTGCTTATGAAAAAAGAATGGGAGTATTCTTCTTCTTTTAATTAATCAGACTATTTTAAGATAGTAATTCTCCAAGTTTAGTGATACGGATTTGGCAGCAGAGGTCATGGAGAGCGGGATGAGTTTTATAATTGTTAATACATTTACGGTTGAACCTGTCCAAAATTTAATTAATGCAGTTACTGCAGCACTAGGCTGTGGACTACTCATTGGTCTAGAAAGAGAGCGTAGCAAACAACGTGAAAATCAACACAGCTTTGCAGGTATTAGATCTTTTGCAATTTGCTCTCTATTAGGGGCAATTTGTTTCTCTTTCGGTTCTTTTATAGGACTCATAGGGGCATTGATAGTAGGTGGTATAAGTATCATCTCTATTAATAAACAAATTGAAGATCTAGGTGTAACAACTGAACTTGCTTTTATACTCACCTATTTTATAGGTGGACTATGTTTATGGGATATTTCTTATGCAGCTGCACTTACAGTAGTTCTTACTTTCCTTCTAATGACAAAGCATTCAATGCATGGAGTAGCGATTAAATGGATTACTGAGCTTGAATTCAAAGATGGTATCTTTTTACTTGCTTTACTTTTAATTGCACTTCCTTTAACCCCCAATAGAGATCTTTGGGGTTCAGTACTAAATCCTTATATTATTTTAAAATTATTGATATTGGTTTTAACAATTCAAGCACTAGCACATATGGCAAAGAGGCTTCTATCATCACGCCACGCTATGTTTTTATCTGCTTTAGCATCAGGATTTGTATCCAGTACAGCTACGATTGCAAGCCTTGGAATAGAAGTTCGTCATGGTCGTGCAGATGCAAAAGAAAATGCTGGAGCTGCCCTTATATCCTGTGTCGCAACATTGGTGCAACTTCTGATTATCGTTGCAGGTGTAAGTTTTACTTGGCTTAAAATTTTACTATTCCCATCTATTATTGCAATTATAATTTTAATTATTCCTGGAATATGGTTGATGAGAAAAACTCGATCCGGAGAGAAAGTTGAGCTAGCTGATACCCCCATGTTTAGTTTAAAAGAGGCAGGTATCATTGTAGCTACACTCACTATTATTCAAGTACTTGTTTATGGTTTAAGTTTATGGCTGGGTGACGCTGGTCTTATTGCAGGAACCGTACTTACTTCTATCTTTGAGATGCATGCAGCAATGGCTGCCGTAGTAATGCAAGGGAACCCAACTAACCATATTTTATTGCTCGCCTTATTATTAGGTTTAGCTACACATGCAATTTCTAAATCAATTAATGCGGCAGTTACTGGTGGCTTTCAATACGCACTTGCTTTTGTTCCAACCCAAATTATTCACATGACTGTTTTAATTATCTTGATATATACTATGACGAATAATTAAAAAGTTTCTCTAATTTATTGGGGTAATGGACATTTTTCATGCTGATACAAGGTCTAATAACATATGCACATTTACGTCAGAGCGTTTCTAAAATTTTAAGGTAAACTGCTTCACACCCTCGACTTGAGGCCGAACCCATCAAAACACCTCGAAATATCATCAACAAGCACACGGTGATGTACACTGACAGCAAAAATCTACAGTTAATAATATAAATATCAGTAATTTACCTATAAATCATGGTACCCACATGGGGGAGTTGCACTTGTTCCCACAAGAAACGTTATGGTAAATGGATTTGATACAAAAACCTAATTCACAATGGATAGCGATTCATCAGTAATCAGCATCATATGTACAAAAAACTGTAGTAGCGGCGAGTACTGCCATTTATTCGTTTGATCTCTAGGATCTCGGCTAGCAATACCGATATGAATAGCTTCTATCGAGTTGTTAGACTGTCGCTTAATATCTTGATAATCGGTAGGTGACATATTTTTCATCAACAAGGCTTCGTTGCTACTTGTCAGCCAATGTTTCAAAGGCAGCAGTTTTTTGGCAATATCAATGAACCGCTGCAACTCTTTCTCATCTCTTTTTCCAAATGGTAGATATGCTCTGCTATTAGACAGTTTTTGACTACATATCTCAATAAACCAAGTCCAGTCAGACCCTGACTTTTCTCGTAGACGATAGGCGTTACTTAACAAAAGCGATAGTAATCTTAAATCACTTTGGTATTGAATGTTCAGTGGACTTAAGACAGTAGTTTCTGAGTCTATGAGCTTTACAAAACGAGGTTTACCGCGTTTGGTAGTGATGTCGGCAACCTCGCGGGCACGTTTTATTAAAATATTTGCATCTTGAATAGGAATATGTGCCAACTGGGCTGCTTTATCTAATGGTATATTTTTATCATAGGTCTGTAATAGCAGTTGAATTCGGTTTAGACCATAACGACCAAACAATTCATCAGTGGCTGGCGTATTGGTACTCAAGAGAAATTGCTTATCACAGCTTTCGATCGTAAATTTCGGTGACTTGCGTTTGCCTTCTATAATCTTTTTAAATAAAAGTGTACGCATGCTAGATATGCTGACGCTACTATTACTAACAGTCGCATTATTTTCCTTAAGCTTTTTATTAGTAAAACCTGTTATGTTATATAGCGTTCGCTCTGGCAATGTTATATTTGCTTTACTAAGCGCATAGGTCGCCATTAAAGTGGCAAAATGGTTGTAATACTCAAAGCTACGCTCAGGTGATAAATGTCCCATAATACCTGATAGAGCGTACCAACGATCTTGTGCATCAATATGCTCACCCAATAAACCATGTTTGATGCGTAAAATATCGCTTTTATCATAATCGGTTAGTGCCTCTACGAGATCTGGATGATCTAATAGTGCTAAAGATAGGTTGCTCACAGCCGTATGTCTAAATCCATGAAAGGTATGCTCTGCCACATTGTCATCTACCGATATGTCTTTTAAGACTCGTTTGAGTAACTGTAAGGGAACATGATCACCTATAGGGCGCTGATCTGATGATAAAGTAAAGATAAATTTGTTTGAGTTGCCACCGATATTAATTTGTACAAAATACATAACGATCAATCATCTAGGATTGATTTCGATACTTTTGAATATATAGAAGAGATAAAAGCAGAGAACAACGAAAAATAAATATTAATTAGAAGTTCACGATAGAGGTCGAAAGTGCTACTCTGAAAGACAGGCGAAATAGAGAGCAGGCACAACTTAGGCCCAAATTGGGCACACAAGTTTTTTGATAGCGTTTGCCGAAAGTGATAAAAGAGGAAATTTGAATCGATGTATAGTTTCCTTTTCCCCTACAGCCCATATTTTGCAGACAAAAAAAGCCCCAGTCGTTAGACTGGGGCTTTCTAAATATTTGGTAGGCATAAGCAGACTCGAACTGCTGACCTCTACCATGTCAAGGTAGCGCTCTAACCAACTGAGCTATACGCCTATTTAGGTTGAGCATTTTAGCAAGTTTTGAGGATTTTGCAAGCTTTATTTCGAATAAAATTCTTTTATTAGCATAATACTTATTATTACGCTTTTATATGGAGCGAAATTAGATTGTTTTTATGTAGTTATGTTAAATAGTCAGTAAAGTTGGTTTATATTTTATTGTCAACAGAACAGTAAAGGCTAATGGATAGGCAATACATAACTGGTATCATAATTCTCAAAGTAGAGTGTTTATTGTGATAATAATTTCATAGTATGCATGTTCCATAAAATTATATCAAAATAGAATTAGTCGGAGAATAACATGGGCTTATTGGTAGATGGTAAGTGGCAAGATAAATGGTACGACACGGAAGAAAATGGTGGTCGATTTGAGCGTGAAGATGCCGGGTTTAGGAACTGGGTAACTGTAGATGGCAGTGCAGGTCCTACAGGTGTTGGCGGATTTCAGGCTGAGGCCGATCGCTATCATCTATACGTGTCGCTAGCCTGTCCTTGGGCACACCGCACTTTGGTTTATCGTAAGCTCAAAGGTCTAGAGGACATCATTCCGATATCTGTGGTCCATCCCTTTATGGGAGAGCACGGCTGGACGTTTGCAGAGGGTAAGGGCGTGATTGCTGATCCGCTTATCCATGCAGATTATGCTTATGAGCTTTATATTAAAGCAAAACCCAACTATACGGGACGAGTTACCGTTCCAATTTTATGGGACAAAAAGACCAATACGATTGTAAGTAATGAATCATCAGAGATCATTCGTATGTTTAATTCAGCTTTTGATGAGGTTGGCGCACTAGCAGGTGATTTTTCGCCAGCATCATTATTGCCAGAAATCGATGACATTAATGCGTTTGTCTATACGACGATTAATAATGGTGTGTACAAGGCTGGATTTTCGACCACACAAGAGGCTTATGAAGAGGCGGTGATTGAGCTGTTTGCCGCATTAGATACACTTGAAGCGCGCCTAGCAGATAAGCGTTACCTCACAGGGAGCACTATAACTGAAGCTGATTGGCGACTGTTTACCACCTTAGTTCGTTTTGATGCTGTCTATGTTGGGCATTTTAAATGCAACCTACGCCGCATTATCGACTATCCAAACCTTTGGGGCTATCTGCGTGATCTATACCAAGTACCAGGTATCGCTGAGACAGTAAATATGGGGCACATCAAGCAACATTATTACACCAGCCACGCCAATATAAATCCCACTCGTATCATCCCTATTGGCCCTGCTATTGATTTTACGACAGCACATAATCGTGATCAGCTATAGATATGTTTGTTTTATACATGTGGGCAAAAACGGCTCAGCATAAATAGAATATCAATGTAAAAAACACCCCAGCTACTATGAAGTAGCTGGGGTGTTTTACGATGTAAAAGGCATTTTAATTGATATTAAGCATTGTTTAGCTGACGGGCTGCTTCTAGCGCAAAATATGTCAAGATGCCATCAGCGCCCGCACGGCGGAAACCAATTAAGGATTCTAAAATCACCGCATCGGTTAACCAGCCGTTTTGAATAGCAGCCATGTGCATGGCATATTCGCCAGAAACTTGATAAGCAAAAGTCGGTACGCCAAAGGTATTTTTGACTTCACGAATCAAATCTAAGTACGGCTGACCCGGTTTAATCATCACCATATCTGCACCCTCGGCTATGTCCATCGCCACTTCATGCAACGCTTCAGCGCGATTACCAAAGTCCATCTGGTATTGCTTTTTATGCCCACCTTTTAAATTGCCAGCGCTACCAACAGCATCACGGAACGGGCCATAGTAAGCAGAGGCATATTTGGCTGAGTAGGCCATAATCGCGGTATTAACAAAGCCTTCTGCTTCAAATGCATCACGCATGGCTTTGATACGCCCATCCATCATGTCACTAGGAGAAATAATATCAGCACCAGCACGGGCATGTACAAGGGCTTGCTTGACCAATACTTCGGTGGTTGCATCATTGATGACATAGCCACTGTCGTCGAGCAAACCGTCTTGACCATGCGATGTATAAGGGTCTAGCGCTACATCAGTCATGACGACCATTTCTGGTACGGCATCTTTGACCGCTTTGACCGCGCGTGCGGTAAGACCATTCTCGTCGTAAGCGGCTTTGCCATCAGGGGTTTTTAATGCATTATCAATGACAGGGAAGATATCGATGGTAGTGACACCCTCTGCCAAGAGCTCTTTGGCATAATTAATAAGCAAATCGATTGATAAACGCTCAACGCCCGGCATACTAGAAATCGTCTCGCGCTGATTGTCGCCTTCTATCACAAAAACCGGCGCGATAAAGTGCTTAGGATGGAGCTCAACTTCACGAATCATTGCGCGAACGTTGTCGTTGTAGCGTAGGCGACGCAAGCGAGTTTCAGGGAATTGACGGTTAAAGGTATAAGTCATGATGTTTCCTTATTTGATTTTAATCATTGTTATTTATCAGCTTGATTAAACAATCTGTTTTACAGCATATGTTTTCTACAGAAAGGGCACTAGGGCATGCCTTTAATTTAAGTTTTCTACTATAACCAAAAGCACATTATAAAAGCAAAAAGCCCTACCAAGTCGGTAGGGCTTTTTGTACATATCGACTATCAATGTGAAGGAAATCACCTCACACTATTTATGAGTGTTTAAGGCTCAACAATCTGCGTGACTGGTACTTGCTCAACACTGGTTTCGTTAAAAGTCGTCTGTTTGGTAACCACGCCTACGGCAGCGTCTTTTTTACCATCATTATTGACATCAACGACAGCGGTTGGCCTAAAGGTAGCCGTTTCCGATGGTTGCGCCTGCTTAATGGCTTTTGCTTCTTGTGCAGAGGCAACTCGCGCTGAGCTAGCTGCATCGATAGCGTTCGCCGCTTTTGCTTTATTGCTATTGGCAGGTAGATTGACCAATTGCACTAAGTTCTTATGCGGAACAGGAATCACCGTAGGTACATCCAGATTAGCACCGCCGCCCAGCACTTGGTATAGCTCGACTTGGCTGACGATTTTTTGCAGCTCTAAGTCCAGAATCCCTTGCTGGGTTGAGAATAAAGAGCGCTGCGCATCGAGCACGTCCAAATAGTTGTCAATACCCGCTTTAAAGCGTGCATCGGCAATCTGATAGGTCTGCTCAAAATTGTCTTGCAAGCGATACTGTGCTTCGAGCTGCTCGCCCAATGTGGCTCGTGTCGCTAGTACGTCTGATACTTCACGGAACGCAGTTTGGATAGACTTCTCGTAGCCTGCGAGCGTTTGTTCACGCTCAATTTTAGCCACATTGTAATTGGCATCCAAACGACCAGCATCAAAGATAGGCACGCTAATGCTTGGACCAAATGACCAGCCGACAGCGCCGCTTTTGAATAAATCATCTAAACTGCCGCTACTGACCCCAATACTACTGGCTAGGCTGATAGACGGGAAGTAAGATGCACGTGCCACTTCGATATTGGCACCAGCGGCTTTTAGGTTGTATTCTGCTTGCAGTACATCTGGGCGATAACGTAGTAATTCACTTGGTAAGCCAGCACTAAATATCTGCTGACTAGTGATGTTACTGACAGCTGGTGTTGGAATCAGATTGGTTGGAATCGGTCCACCCACCAAAAACTGCAAGGCATTACGTGATTTTAAAATGCCGCTTTGCGCCCGTAGGACAGCAAGCTTGGCATTTTCTAAGGACGCGCTAGCTTGCAAAGATGGCAGCTTAGGATCAATGCCTGCCTCATAGCGTTTGTCCGCGATAAACAGTGATGTCTCACGACTTTCAACCGTGGCTTCTGCCAGCTTTAACTGCGCTAAGCTATAGCTCAAGTTGGCATAGCTTTGAGCGATGTTACTAATTAGGCTGATTTGGGTCGAATCTTTGGCCGCTGTGGTGGCCAAGAAATTCTGTAGCGCCTGATCTTTTAAGCTAGCAATTTTACCCCAAAAGTCCAGCTCGTAATTAGCCAATCCTAGATTGACGTTATAACTACTGCTGGGATTTTTGTTGGTTCTATTTTGTGCTTGACGTGTGTAGCCACCACTACCATTAATAGCTGGTAGGTCATTAAGGTCAGTAATTTGATACTGGGCACGTGCTTTTTCAATCGCTAAACGAGCACTTTCAAAGTCTTTGTTGTTTTCAAGACCTAACGCAATCAGACCCTTTAAACGCTCGTCGCTATAGTAATTCTGCCAGCGTTGACCTGCAATACTTGCTTGATCGGCACTACTCACCGTTTCTTTATCGAACGCCCCGTAGGTCTGTTCGATAGGGATATTGGGCTCAGCAAGCACAGGGCGCATATCTGCTTTTGGAATCGTGTTACAAGCAGCCATGCTCAGTGCTAAAGCGGTCAAACCAATTAGACGACCACCATTTCTGCGCATTCGTGAGCGCACTGGTTGTGCAGTGGTAGTCATGCTCGCTACCGCTGCTGAGTTGGTGTTAAATATTTTTTGAGCACTCATTGTGTGTTGTCTCCAAAGCTTGCAGGCTGATAACTCTCAGAAGGCGTTGGGTTTTGTGGGTCAGGCGTACCATGACCATCATCTTTATCATTTGGCTTGTTATTCTCGTATTTGTGCGGGAACAAACTCCGTACCCAAATATAGAACATAGGAATAAAGAAAATACCTAACAATGTCGCGGTAACAACCCCACCAAGTACACTAGTACCGATGGCGTTTTGACTGCCTGAGCCAGGGCCTGTGGCGATGAATAATGGCACAACCCCCAGTCCAAAGGCAAGCGAGGTCATGATAATCGGACGCAAACGTTGTCGCGCTGCTGTCATAACAGCCTCTCTCAGACTATAACCTTCCTCTTGGTGCTCTTTTGCAAACTCAATAATCAAGATGGCGTTTTTAGCGGATAGACCGACGACTGTGAGTAGACCTACCTGCAGATAAATATCATTACTAAAGCCACGTAGCCACGTAAAGATGACTGCCCCTAATACCCCAAGTGGGATGACCAGTAGTACAGAGAAGGGGATAGACCAACTCTCATACAAGGCTGCTAGACATAAGAATACTACTAAGATTGAAAGCGCATAAAGCATCGGCGCTTGGGCACCTGACTTTTGCTCTTCAAGTGACATACCTGTCCACTCATAGCCCACACCTTCAGGTAGCTTCTCCATCATCGCTTCCATCGCACTCATCGCTTCACCAGTACTTAGACCAGGTGCAGCACTACCTTGAATATTCATTGACGGTAAGCTGTTATAACGGGTCAGACGTGGTGAGCCAGACTGCCATTCGCTGCTAGAGAAAGCATCAAATGAAATCATTTCACCTATATCGTTACGCACATACCACTTGCCGATATCTTCAGGATTAGTACGACTGCTCGGTTCACCTTGGATAAAGACGCGTTTAATACGACCACGATCGACGAAGTCATTAATATAACTTGAGCCCCAAGCGGTAGAAATAACACTATTAATACTAGCTAGTGACAAGCCATAAGCGGCGGCTTGTTCCTGATTGATATTCACTTTTAGCTGTGGTGCATCTTCTTGACCATTTGGACGGACGCCCGCAACTTGGTCGTTTTGCGCAGCCATACCAAGCAGCATATTGCGTGCTTCGAGTAGGCCTTCATGTCCAAGGTTACCGGTGTCCTGAATCATTAAGTCAAAACCACTGGCGTTACCAAGTTCGGTAATGGCTGGCGGTACAATCGCAAATACTTGTGCTTCATTTAATTGGGTAAAGAAGTAACCCATGGCGCGATCAGCGACCGCCTGTGCAGTGTTTTCTTCACCAGGGCGATCAGCCCAATCAGATAAACGTACAAAGGCCAGTCCCATATTTTGCCCTTGTCCTGCAAAACTGAAACCTGCGATCGTAAAGACTGAGGCAATATTGTCTTTTTCTTGGGTAAAGTAATAATCACTGACTTTATCGAGTACCTCTTGCGTTTCATCAAGCGTTGAACCAGCAGGTAGCTGAACCAAGGTAAACATAATACCTTGATCTTCTTCTGGTAGGAACGAGCCTGGGATACGTAAGAATACCACCGCCATAATACCGATAATGGCTGCATAAAGAATTAAATATAACCACTTAAAACGGAAGCTTTTGCCAACGAAGTTTTCGTAACTGCGACTGGTTTTATAAAAAGAGCGGTTGAACCAACCAAAGAAGCCTTTCTGCTCTTCGGTATTGCTCTTATCATGGCTCTTACTACGTTTTAGTAAGGTCACACAGAGGGCAGGGGTAAAGATAAGCGCCACTAAGGCCGACAGCACCATACTGGTAATCAAGGTGATGGAGAACTGACGATAAATCACACCCGTTGAGCCACCAAAGAACGCCATCGGTACAAATACGGCAGATAGAATCAATGCAATACCGATAACGATTTTACTGATCTCACCCATCGATTGTACGGTAGCATCTTTGATGGAAATATCAGGATCTTCCTCCAAGATACGCTCGACGTTTTCGACGACGACGATGGCATCATCGACCAGCAGACCGATGGATAGCACCATTGCAAACATGGTCAAGACGTTAATACTAAAACCAGCGATATAAAGGACAGCAAAAGTACCAAGTAGTACCACAGGTACAGCGAGAGTAGGGATAATCGTTGCACGCCAGTTCTGTAAGAAAATGAACATGACGATAAACACGAGGACAATTGCCTCAATCAGTGTCATAACCACTTGTTCGATAGACAGACGCACAAATGGCGTGGTGTCATAAGGAATTACTGTCGTTAGACCCGCTGGGAAGTTTTTTTCCAGCTCTGCCATACGGGCACCAACGGCTTCACGAGTCTCGAGAGCGTTTGCACCACCAGCCAATGAAATACCAAGGCCGGCTGCTTCTTTACCATTGTATAGCGACACGACACCGTAGTCTGCACTACCAATCTCAACATCTGCCACATCACCTAAGCGCACTTTTGCACCAGAGGAATCAGTTTTTAGTAGAATGTTTTTAAATTCGTCAGGCGTTTGTAGATAGCTTTGAACGGTAACAGTAGCATTGATAACCTGTTGAGTAGTATCGGCAGGTGCTTGCCCTAACTGACCTGCAGATACTTGCGCGTTTTGTGCACGTACTGCATCAACCACATCAGATGGCACCATGCTATAACTGCGCAAGCGGGCTGGATCTAACCAGATGCGCATGGCATAAGCAGAACCAAATACTTGTACTTCACCAACCCCTTCGACACGGCTTAACTGATCAACAACATTTGAGTTAACATAATCAGCGATATCCGCACGATCCATACTGCCATCTTCAGAAATAAAGCCTTGCACCATTAAAAAGCTGCTAGACGACTTATTAACGTTGACGCCTTGACGTTGTACGGGTTCGGGCAGTGAGCTCATGGCGGCTTGGAGTTTATTCTGTACCTGTACCTGTGCCGTGTCAGGATCTGTACCGTTTTCGAAAGTGAGCGTGATTGATGCACTACCATTCGAGGAGCTCGATGATGACATATACATCAGACCATCAAGACCCTTCATGCGTTGCTCAATAATCTGAACAACTGAGTCTTCAACCGTTTGAGCGTTAGCACCAGGATAGGTTGCGCTGACTGAAATCGTCGGTGGTGCAATACGTGGATACTGCTCAATCGGTAAGTTAATAACCGATATCACCCCGATGAGCATGACTAAAATAGCCATGACCCATGCAAAAATAGGGCGATTAATAAAAAAACGTGACATAGTATATCCCTAGTCTTCCTATCTTTGAATGGAATTAGTTAGCGGTAGAGTCTGCTGGTTTCTGAGCAGTGGTATCTTTGCTAGCTGGCTTATCCATCGCTTTAGCAGCTTGCGGCGGCGTCTGGGCATTAGGAGCACCTTCTTGAGCTGGTGCTGGGTTTGGATTCTCTAATGGCTTAACAACCACCTCTTGTTCAGGCTTAACTTTTGAGCCGCCGATAACAACTACCTTGTCCCCTGCTTGTAAGCCATCAGTGACAACCCACTGGCCTTCATAGGTACCATTAATAGTGACAGGACGCACTTGGATTTTATTATTTTCATCAACGATGTAAACTTGCGTCTCACTTTTTGGTGTACGCATGACTGCGCTTTGCGGTACCAATGCGGCATTGGTAATCACGCTCTGTGTCAAACGTGCCGTTACGTACATACCAGGCAGCAAGATATTATTGCTGTTTGGGAAAATAGCACGCAAGGTCACAGCGCCTGTTGATTCATCAACCTTTGCTTCAGACAAAGCAAGCTTGCCACGTTCTGGGTAGACCGAGCCATCTTCTAATACCAACTCAACCGAATTCATACCTGGCTGTGCTTTGCCCTCAGCGATTTGCTGACGCAGTTTTAATAGCTCAGAGGATGATTGACTGATGTCAACATAGATAGGGTCTAAGCGTGAGATAGTCACCAGCGGATCAGGCTGACCTGCGCTGACCAAAGTACCAGCCGTGACACTAGAGCGGTCCGTACGACCTGTCAGCGGAGCACGTACGATGGTACGGTTAAGATCTAGATTACTAGCATCTAAACCCGCTTGAGCAGTTTGAATACCAGCTTTTGCACTTTCGATACCTGCTTGTGTCTGTCCAACAGCGGCGGCTGCACTTTGTACCGCTGCTTGTGCAGTACGTACTTGTGTTTGTGCCTGTTCATACTGCTGCTTTGATATGGCGTCGATGCTGACCAAGCCTTGTAAGCGCTGTAAATCATTCTGTGCTTGTGCCAATGATGCCTGACGGCTGGCTAGCTCGGCTTTTGCATTGGCATTATTCGCTTGTGCTGTCTGGTAGTTGGCTTGTGCTTGTTGCACCGCTGCTTGACCACTGGCGACAGAAGAAGCGTAGTTATCAGTATTGATACGATAAAGTGGCTGGCCTTTTTTGACGTTGCTGCCTTCACGGAACAATACTTCGTCAATAACGCCATTAACTTGTGGGCGGACGTCGGCAGTCTGATAAGCTGTGGTACGTCCAGAGAAAGTCTGTACTTGAGGTACAGTATCAAGAGTAATAGTCTGGACGTTGACAACCGCAGGCGGCATCTGCTGCTGTGCGGCATCTGTGCCAGCGGCGTCCTCGTTTTTGTCACAGCCAATCAGTACAGCTCCAGATAGTACAGATGCTATTACAAGCGCAAGAGTAGAGTGCTTCATCAATGTCCTCGGCAATAGGTATAAAATAAGTAATGACAGTATAAAAAATTTATCAATAAATCTAAGCGTATTGAATATAAAAATTAGTATTGACTCTAATCACCCATACTTTTTTGGCTAAATTTGTTCTTAATAATATGAATTTAGCAAAACATCACTACTAGAACGCCTAATAGCGATATAAGTATCAAGTATCGGTGTAAGACTCTTCAGCATCAAAGATGTAGCTCAACCACAATCTTGATTAGTAAATTTAACGAGTAATTATAAACTATAGGGATAACCCCACAGTCAAGTAGTTGAGCGCAGGATTTATGGTTAGACACAGTAATATCAGCTTTTGTGAATAAATTAAATGCTGTCATGGCAAGCGCCATCTCCATTAACAGCTAATGCACAGTCATACAATGGACAATGAGAAATAATTGTAAACTTTTGTGAAAATAGCATATCCATACAGATATTAAGGTCTTTAAACGATGATAAATAAGGCTTGTAAACAAAACAAAAATTTTAGCAACTATTAAGTGTGACCATTAACATAATTGCCCATTAAGGGTCTTGACCAACAGCTAATTGCCGCTGTATCCCCGTAATAGCTGCTAGTATTAACGGCTGTTACGACAATACTCATTACAGCAAGCGTGCGCTAGCCAATTCAGTCAATTGATATAAGCCGGTACGATAACGATTGTCAGGTAGCGTACTCAGTGCTTGTTGCGCCAGCTTGGTTTCTTCCCATGCCCGCTGTTTACAGTAATCTAATGAGCCTGACCCACGTACCAATGCGATAAGTTGCTCAGCGTTCGGTGTCTTTCCTGTCTGTACAGCGACACGCAATTGCTCATAGCCTGCCTTGTCATTGTCTTTTAAGAGCTCAAGGGCTTTGATGGTAGGCAAGGTTGGCTTGCCTTCCGCCAAGTCATCACCAAGGTTTTTGCCCATCAGCTCGCTATCACCACTATAATCAAGAACATCATCTATAATTTGGAAGGCATTACCAAAGTGCTGACCAAAATCGCCTAAAGCCTGCATATGTTCTACTCTGTCTTGTAAAATCGCAGCGCCCTGAGTGGCCATCATAAACAGACGCGAGGTTTTACCGTCAATAATGCGTAAGTAGTCCTCTTCTGTCGCGGCAGGATTATGCTGATGCTGGAGCTGTAATACTTCACCTTCAGCAATATCACAGGTACCATCTGAAAATACCTGTAATAGTGGCAAGCTTTGAAAGCCAACTAATAAGTTGAAGGCACGAGCAATCAGATAGTCACCGACCAATACTGCGGTGGCATTGTCCCATGTGGCATTAGCCGTTGGCTTACCACGGCGCTGTCCTGACTCATCAATTACATCATCATGAACCAAGGTCGCTGTATGCAGCATCTCGGTAATCGCTGCTAAATGCATGGCTTTTTCTGAGGGCTTGTCATCAAACATGCGTGCACATAACAAGGTAATCAGCGGTCGCATGCGCTTGCCACCAGCATTAATCACATGCTGTGAGACGCTCATTACCAGTTGAACTTTGGAATTAAGACTGCCGAATACTTGCTTGTCCATAATCTCAAAATCATCCGCCACGATACTTTGAATATCCGCATAATTAGGCGTTGATTGAGTCATTGAATCTGTTTTATGTGAAGGGGTGCTGGTCATAATAAATAGTCATATTAATAAGAATAAAGAGAATTTTTTATAGCCTTGGCTTTATAGATAGATAAGGCATTATTTTCTATAATAGCATAGCTAAGCCTTTAGATTGTCGGTTAAAACGTGCCTAGAACATCGCGAATATTTTTCACATAAGATTTACTATATATATAAATCGACATAAAAACTGTAAAAATTGGCTGAAATCGCACTGATATAAATGATCATTTATCGGCTATATTTAAGGTCATACAAGAGATGTATAAAAGGCTGTAAGTCGCTGATTATATAAGTTATAATAGCCGCTATTATTATATAGTGTTTTTTTTGTTGGAGTAGCATCTTGGATGCGCTCCTAATCAGCAATAGATATAATAAAAAGTGAGGTGGTTATTCATGTAACTATCTTACAAAAATCAGTCAAACAAGTGAGATAGACGGCTTGCTTTTATGAGCAAAAAGCCGTAAAATCTTGCCTTTAATTTTTCCCTGTCGTGTTCGTCGTAAAAGCGTTGGTATAACATCAGCCACGGCACACGGGTTAAACGGAGTCATACAATGTACGCAGTAATCAAAACTGGTGGTAAACAGCACCGTGTAGTTGTCGATGAGTTGCTTAAAGTTGAACTACTAAAAGCAGAAACTGGCGCAACAATCAAATTCGAAGACGTATTGATGATTGTTGACGGTGAAACTGTCAAAATCGGTCAGCCTATCGTTGAAGGTGCTAGCGTTGAAGTTGAAGTGGTTGAACATGGTCGCGGCGAAAAAATCCGTATCGTCAAGCACAACCGTCGTAAGCATTATCACAAAGAGCAAGGTCACCGCCAATGGTATACCTTGTTAAAAATCAAAGCCATTAATGCCTAATTATCCACTTAGCAATTACTGCTAAATAGCGCACTAAATGCTTAAGAGTTATCGCATCAGCGATAAGTCACATTAACAAGGAGATTTTCCCATGGCACATAAGAAAGCTGCCGGTTCAAGCCGTAATGGTCGTGATTCAAACCCAAAAATGCTCGGCGTAAAAATCTTTGGTGGTCAAACCATCGTTGCCGGTAACATCATCGTTCGTCAACGTGGTACAGAATTCCACGCAGGCGAAGGCGTTGGCATGGGTCGTGACCATACTTTATTTGCACTGAATGACGGTGTGGTAAAGTTTGCGACCAAAGGTAAGTTCAACCGTCGTTATGTAATGGTTGAAAGCGCATAATTGCCCATCTAGGTTATTTTAGTCTTTGACTCAAATAATCCGATGACTAAAAAGCCTCTATTACCGTTCGGTAGTAGGGGCTTTTTGCTTAGTTGTTTTCGTCGTGGTTACGGATGCTAAAATAGCTTAACCCTGTTAAACAACGTTAGGAAATGATGAATAGTCAAAAATTCACTATCCATACGCTTTACGATTGTGCAGCCACTATGATCGAAAAAGTGGTCAAAAAAGCAGTTACAAGTGTGTATGGCAGCCGTAGTAAAGATTGCAAATCATGACTAGGCGTGTAATAAAAAAACTGGCACACTGTCGTCATTGTTTATTAGCAGCTATTTTATGGTGGCTAGATAAACATTTATGGAAAGCAAAAATTTTAATAAGAAGTTTTACTTTTAAGCGATTATGCATTTTTAGAGAGGATTTATGATGACTTTACTAACGAAACAGACGACTACAAAAAAAACCTTAAAACAAAAAATGATGAGCGGTGCTTTAACGGGTGTATTAATGACATCGCTTGGCGTCGCAGCGCCAATGATGGCTTTGAGCCAATCAGCTACTGCTGCACCAGCTGATAATTTAACCGCTGCTAAGCGTTTAAACAAGCTGCTGACAAATACCAAAAGCATGACGGCTAATTTTAGCCAAACGACCAAAGGTGCAAGCAGTGGTACTTTTACTGGTACGATGAGTGTACAACGTCCAAATAACTTCCGCTGGGAAACAAAGTCGCCGTCACAGCAATTGATCGTTGCTAATGGTAACTCCATGTGGGTTTATGACAAGGACTTAGAGCAAGCAACTAAGCAAAACGTTGACAGCCAAGTTGGTAATACGCCAGCACTGCTGTTATCAGGCGACCCAAGCCAAATAGACAAGAATTTCAAAATTACCCAGCCATATGATAATAAAAACTACTACGTGCTGTATCCAAAATCAGATAGTGCCAGTTTTAAGAGCTTATCAATGAGTTTTAGCGGTGGTAAGCCAGTGATGATGGTGCTAAATGATAGCCTTGGTCAGACTACGTCCATCAAATTTAGCAGTATTAAGCTAAACCCAAGCGTCAGCAGTAGTCAGTTTAAGTTTACGCCACCAAAAGGCGTTGATGTTATCAATCAGTAACAGGTAGTTATCAAGAGCCAATTCTTAAAAGTTAATTCTTGAGAGCCAATCAAAGACTTTCTTGATTAAATAAAAAAGACAGATCCTATGCGGTCTGTCTTTTTTTTAAGTGAGATTATCTGAAGAATAATGCTCAATCTCTCCCATATTATGTTTCAAAGATTTAACGTTTTAAAGGCTCAAGACATCGCTTTGATGGCATTCATATCTGGCATCGGTGGTAACTCGCTCAACTCATTCAGTCCAAAGGCATCTAAAAATTGTGGTGTGGTGTGTAGCAATGCTGGGCGACCTAGAGTATCTTTATAACCATCCTCTTTAATCCATCCTTTATCAAAAAGCTGGCGCAATATATTGCTGGATAGCGTCACACCGCGCACGTGCTCTATGTCGCTACGGGTCACTGGCTGCTTATAGGCAATCACACTAAGCGTCTCAAGTAAGGCTTGGCTTAAGCGTTCTTGCCGCTGCGGGAAGATGCGTTGAATTAAGGCACTGTAGTTGTTCGCGATTTGCAGTCGATAACCGCTGGCAGTTTCGTGCAAGCTTAGCACACCCATATCCAAGCGCTGTCCGAGTAGCGCCAAAGCCTGCGTAAGCTCTTTAGTGGTTAAAGATAGGTTTTTTCTTAAAACAGTGGCGGTGAGGGGCGTTTCTGACGCATGTAATAGCACTTCAATATGCTTGCTTATGTCTTCTAGATGCTGTCGCTGCTCATCGGTCAATGACAGTAAAGCGGTAGATAATGAAGATGGTTTGTCATGATCTTGCTTGGTATTGTCAGTATCTGTCATTAGAAAGTGACTCTTTTTAAATAATAATGTGTATCGATATTTATAGGAATAGACAAGTGGATAATAACTAGGCCAACCACTGTAACGTTAAGGGTTTAGTATGACGGTCTTCAGCATCATCATTGTCAGTGGTAGGATGGCTTTCCAGATCAGCATTTACGATACCAATCAACTGTCGTTTTATCAGCTCCAGTATGGCAACGAAGCTGACAACCACACCTATTTTACCTTGTGCTTTATCTAGTAGCTCATAAAAAGAGTGCTCGCCATCCGTGCTGAGTTGTCGGCTAATACTGGCAATACGATCAGCAAGGGGAACAGCATCGAATTTGATGGTATGCATTTGATAATCTGGTTGTAGCTGCATTTTAAATAAGCTATCAATCAAAAGGTTTGGCGAATAGCTTGGTAATTCAGCATTCATAACATCTTGACTGGGCATACTGACCATTGCTAAAAACACATCACGCTCAAGACGCACCAGATTATCTAAGCGTTGACTGGCTACTTTGATTTGTGCATATTCTTCAAGGCGCTCAATCAGCTCTGCTTTTGGATCACGCTCATCGCTCGGAGTTTCAGGCTTGGGCAGCAACAGCTCAGTTTTAATCGCAATCAACGTTGACGCCATTAACAGATAATCACCGGCCAATTCAAAGTGTTCGGTATCTAATTCGCTGATATAAGCCAAATACTGCTCAGTAATGGGCAATATCGGCATTTGGGTCAGATCAACATTGTTTTTTTTGACCAAATATAATAAAAAATCTAAGGGTCCGGCAAACTGCTCAAGCCAAATGGCAAACGCTTGCGGTGGTACATAGAGATCTTCTGGGAGATGTTGTACGGATGTCTGGTAAATGCGTAGAGACATATCATTGACAACTGAACTCTCGTGTTTGCGCTTGGTATCTAAAGGCTTAGGGGCTTGAAGCGCACTTAGAGAACAAGCTGCTTTTGGTAAAGCCGCTTGTTCATTTTTTAGCTCAGTCTGCACGCTTAATATCCATCTTGGTTAACATCATCAAACGATTATTTAAGTTTTGCAAGTGGACGGATACCAATGGCACGACGAGTTTTGTCTAATTGCTTGTGACTATGGCGACGGGCTTTATCTGCACCCATTTGTAAGATCTCTTCTAGTTCTTTTGGGTTTGCCATCAGTTCTTGATAACGCTCACGGAACGGGGCTATTTCCGCATTTATTTTTTCAAACAACGCTTGTTTTGCATCGCCCCAGCCGATACCAGCGGCGAACTGATCGCGCATATCAGCAATCTCTGTAGGAGTAGCAAAGGCTTTGTAAATCTCAAAAATAGCCGAATCGTCAGGATCTTTTGGCTCGGAAGGCAGTTGTGAGTTGGTCACAATTTTCATGATGGCTTTATGCATCTGTTTTTCGGCACTGACTTGTGGATTAGGCTCACCAAATAGCGGGATGGTGTTGCTATAGCTCTTACTCATCTTGCGACCATCGAGACCCGTCAATAATGGGATATTGTCATCTACAACCGCAGCTGGTAAGGTGAACAGCGTTTTATAGCGATGGTTAAAGGTACCAGCAATATCACGTGCCATTTCAACATGCTGAATTTGGTCGCGACCGACAGGTACATGTGTGGCGTTAAACATCAAGATATCTGCTGCCATGAGTACAGGATAGCCAAACAATCCCATATTAATACCTTGATCAGGGTCGACATCTTCTTTTTTCATATTAATATCGACTGCTGCTTTATAAGCATGAGCACGATTCATTAAACCTTTGGCACAAGAACAGTTTAAAATCCATGCAAGCTCTGGTATTTCTGGTACATCTGATTGACGGTAAAAAGTGACGCGCTCAGGATCAAGACCACAAGCAATCCAAGTCGCCGCAATGGCCTTGGTCGACTCATGAATAATAGCAGGATCATAACAGCCGATAATGCCATGGTAATCTGCTAAAAAGAAGAATGCTTCGTCGTCACTGTTTTGGATAGACTGAATGGCTGGACGAATCGCTCCAACGTAATTTCCTAAATGCAGAGTACCAGTCGGTTTGATGCCCGTTAAAATACGTTTGGCTTGTGTTGAGTGATCAGAAGCTTGGTTGTCAGAGTTCTGGTTAGCAGAAATATGATTATTATTCATGGCAAATCCGTTATTTGGTTCATCAAAGTTTTATTTATAAAAGTTTCGTTTTTCAATTTATTATAAATTCATTGTTATTTATATACAGGCAATAGAAAAAATATGAGCTGCAAAGTATAGCAAATTTCCTGTCGATTTTTCGTAGGAATAAGGTCTTACTTATAGATATCAGTTCGACCATCGGGACCATTCTTAAAACGACGATGGAACCACATCCACTGAGTGGGATCAATACGAATCAACCCTTCTAGCAACTCATTGACTCGCGTCGCATCAGCCACTTCGTCGTTACTTGGATAGTTTTGAATCTCTGGAGTAATCGTTAGGTGATAATGTGGGCGTTTGCCTTTGGGTAAACTGTCAGGCGTTTGCCGATAGGTATGCAGCGCCATTAGCGCTGGTGGACGTGCCTTGTCGCCCAATTTTGCCATGCGCCGTGATGCCGTAATAGTAGCTGCTGGCACACCAAAAAATGGTGCCATGACGCCTTGTTTTAAACCATAATCTTGGTCAGGTGAGTACCAAATCACATGACCAGCTTTAATTGACTTAACAAAACTGCGCATGTCACGACTGGCTATTTGCTTGCCAAAAATATTGGTACGACCATTATAAATAAACCAGTCAAGCAGCGGGTTATTTTGTGTGCGATACATACAGTCTAAGGCAAAAAATTGGGCACAAAATAAACCACCCAGATCTAGCATGGTGTAATGAGCACCGAGTAAAATAACAGGCCGACCCTCATTCTGTGCATTGACAATGTGCTGCAATCCCGAAATTGAAACGGTACGAGTAAAAACGTTTGGACGATACCAAGCACATAAAGTTTCAAACACGCCAATGCCCTGATTGACAAAGACTTGTTTTGCCATCAATTCGCGCTCGACGTCTGGTTTTTCTGGAAAGGCCAGTTTTAAGTTGATAAGCGTATCACGCCGACGTGAGCCTGCCACTTTATAGATAAATATACCAAGCTTACGCCCCAGCCAAAACTGCCAACGTAGCGGCAAAAAGATGATGGGTAAGATCATTGCTGCTAATAGCCAAATGCCCCAATATTTAGGCAACAAAAACTGCCATTGAAAAGGTTTTTTTTCTATGGGTGCTGTGCGCTTATGGTTTTGGGTAATCGTTGGCATGCCAGCGGGTATCGCTGGGGACTTAGCATTAGCAGGCTGCTGCGTACTTGGCGGTGGCAGGCTGCTTTTGGTAGGTGGTTTGCTTGGGTCGTATTGTTCAGGCGCTTTCATAACATTGTTACTAATAATGAAAAGTTATCATCATGATGGGGTAGTCAGCATGGCTTTACAAGGTGATTTATGCACAAAACCACTACCTAATGCAGAAATTATCAGCCATAAAAAAACCTTATAAGCTGCGAACAGCTTATAAGGTTTTGCAAATCTACTCTTTTCTTTAATATTGTGACTGTCGCTCTGAGATAAAGACAACAGCCGCATAAAGATAAGAGATAGCTTTGATTAACGTTTCGAGAATTGTGGACGTTTACGTGCTTTACGTAGACCCAATTTCTTACGTTCAACTTGACGTGAGTCACGAGTAACAAAGCCAGCTGCTTTTAGTGCTGGTTTGTTGGCTTCGTTCAGCTCAATCAATGCACGCGTGATGCCGTGACGGATTGCACCAGCTTGACCACTAATACCGCCACCTTTTACAGTGATGTAAAGGTCATAAGCAGTAGGTGAGTCAAGTAATTCTAAAGGCTGACGAACAACCATACGTGAAGTTTCACGGCTAAAATACTCATCAAGTGGCTTGCCGTTAACAACGATGCTACCAGTACCTTTAGCTAAAAAGACACGAGCAGTAGACGTCTTGCGGCGACCAGTTCCGTAATTGCGTTCCATAAGTATATCCTTAGATGTCTAGTTCTTTAGGTTGCTGTGCAGTATGTGGATGTTCAGTACCCGCATATAGCTTCAGCTTCTTGATCATCGCATAGCCAAGAGGGCCCTTTGGAAGCATACCCTTAACTGCTTTGTGTAGAACATCTTCAGGCTTATTTGCAAGCAATTTACTGAAGTTGGTTTCCTTGATACCACCTGGGTAGCCACTGTGACGATAGTATTTTTTATCTTGCGCTTTTTTACCCGTTACCGTGATTTTATCAGCATTGATGACAACAATAAAGTCACCAGTGTCAACGTGCGGCGTAAAAGAAGGCTTATGCTTGCCACGTAAGCGACTAGCGATTTGAGTGGCTAAGCGACCAAGGGTTTTGCCGTCAGCATCTACGACATACCAGTCATGGGTCACTTCAGCTGGTTTTGCACTAAGTGTTTTCATGATAAAACCTTAAAATTAGAATTCGTTGAGAGTTTAGCTGGGAACGGGGCTCTCAAAAAACAGACTGCACATTATAAGCAGTAGCGCCTACGCTTGCAAGCTGCATTGGGGTTTATTTTCGCCTTATATACATTAAACTGCAGCGTTGGCCAGTTTTTAGCGGTTCTAAACATTTGTAAAATTTGTTAATGGCTTTCATTAACCCGACAATTATGACGATGATAAACGATAAAGTCCAGCAACAACTTGTCCAACTTTGGTTTGTTTTAAGCATTCAAAGTCGATTGTTGGCTGAATGGTTGATTTTTCATTAAGGACCGCTGCCAATTGTTTCAACTGCGGTACTAGATCTTTATCCGCTTCCAAATAAATCAGTGTTTCATTATCAATTAACGACTGGGTAATCAATGCCATTAAAATGGGTTGCCACAGATCTTGAGCATAAGGTGGATCGATGAACACAATATTGAAAGGGCGCGGAACAATCTGCTCTTGCATCAACACCTTTTCTGCGGTGCCTTGGATAATTTGATAAGTATCAGTGCTCAGATGCAATTGTTCTGCACTTTGACGCAGCATATTGCTTTGCGCAGGATTTATTTCGATAAAAGTGGCGTGCGCGGCACCACGAGACAGTGCTTCAAAACCTAAGACACCGCTACCGGCACAGCTATCGAGCACATAAGCGCCATGAATATCAGCAAGTAGCCAGTTAAACAGCGTCTCTCGCAAGCGATCTGGGGTCGGGCGTAGACCTTCTGCGTCGATAAAACGTACAACACGGCGTTTAAACTGACCACCAATGATACGCACATCGCCCGCTGCTGAATTTTTGGTCTTATGGCTGTTTTTAGGCTCACGACTGCTTGTAGATTTTTTCATAATGTTCGTTGTTTACCGTATCTCGTTTAGCGTCTTTTTACTCAGAGTTCGTGGTTGCTGCTTCCGCCTTTTCTTCCAGCGCTTTTTCTTCTTTTTCACGCTGAGCGTCACGCATCAATTTCTCAAAGGCTTTTTGGCGCTTGATGGCTTTTAGCTTATCCGCAGTTGGTGGCAAAATAGGGTTGGTTTTGCGTTGTAATATCCAATAATCAAACAGCTCACGACCAATAGGGGCAGCCACAGCGCCACCACCGCCACCGTTTTCGACCAATACCGCAAGAGCGATTTGTGGGTCGTCTACTGGCGCAAAGCCATTAAACCAAGCATGATCCCAATGCCGTGAGTCTAATGCTGACTTATCATAACGTTTGCCTTGAGCAATAGACTTGACCTGTGCGGTTCCAGATTTACCAGCGATACGATACTTTGGGTTATAAGCGCGACGTGCCGTACCACTTTCAACGGTTGCTTCCATCGCATCATGCATGCGTAACCAATCAGAAGGCTTACCATTATAATTAATTTTGCCATCAGGCTTGGTAATCACTTTAACTGCTGCTGCGCCATCGCTCCTTTTTAGCAGATGCGGAGTAATATGGTAGCCTTTGTTTGCCGTCATGGCTGTCGCATTAGCAATTTGTAACGGTGTGGCTAAGAAATAGCCTTGGCCGATACTGACAGAGATGGTTTCGCCTGGCAACCAGCCTTTATCGTAGGTGTCTTTTTTCCATTTTGGTGAGGGCATGATTCCCGATTTTTCGTTGGGTAAGTCGATACCCGTTTGGTCACCAAAACCAAAGCGTATCATCCAGTCATGAAGACGTTGAATACCCATCTCGTAGGCCAGTTTATAATAATAAGTGTCAACTGACATCACGATAGATTTTTTCAAATTTACTGTACCATGACCACCGCGTTTCCAGTCACGGAAACGATGCGAATCTCCGGGTAAGCTAAAATAGCCTGGGTCATAAATGGTCGTATCCCAATTGCGTAAACCATAATGAATACCGCCTAAGCCTTCAAAAGGTTTAATGGTTGAGCCAGGAGGATACGTGCCTTGTAGTGCTCGATTATATAATGGTTCGTCAGGATCTTCACGCAGTGCATCATAGTCTTTAAAAGAGATACCTGAAATAAAGGGATTTGGATCATAGCTTGGGTTACTAACAAATGCCAGTACGTCGCCGTTTTTGGGGTCGATGGCCACGATAGCGCCGCGACGTCCATCTAGCTGCTGCTGTGCAATCGTTTGCAAGCCGTAATCTAAACTCAACGTGATGTCGTTGCCAGATACTGGTGGTTTGGTGTCCAATTGACGTAAAATATTGCCATGCGCATCGGTTTCTACTGACTGATACCCAGGTTGTCCTAGCAATATGTCTTCATAATAATCTTCGATACCGATCTTACCGATCAGATCGGTGCCAGCGTAGCGATCTTTGTCAATGCGTTTGGTTTCTTTATCATTAATACGCCCAACATAGCCGATGACGTGTGCGAACAGCTCGTCATAAGGGTATGAACGCGTCAGCTTGCTTTGGATGGTCACACCACGAAAAAAGGGTTTGCGCTCACTAAACTGCGCCAATTGGGCATCGGTTAAGTCAATTTTAATGGTCACCGGATCGTTTTTACTTTTACTCAGACGCGCTAAAATATCGGTAATATTCTCATCTGTCAGCTCAAAGATAGGCGCAAGCAAATTTAGCGTACGCTCTGGATTTTCGACTTCATCAGGGCTTAGCATCGCCGTAAATACGGGCTGATTGTCTGCCAATATTATCCCATTGCGATCATAAATATAGCCGCGGCTGGGCGGTGCAGAGATCAGTTTAATGCGGTTATTGTCTGCTTGCGTCGTATACTTATCGTGCGCATAGACTTGCAAGTAACCATAACGCACGATCAAGCCGCTCAAACCAATAAATATCAAAATTCCAAGGATAATGATACGGTTGGTGAAAATACGATTGACCTGTTCGGTATTGGGAGTTAGCGGTTTATTCATATAAAGTCAGAGCCCAAACGGTCAGTGAGTCAATAAAACAGGATAAAAGGGCGGGGGAGTTCACCAAAGTGCGGCGAGCATAAAGGATAATAATAAGAATTTCAATTACATGGGTTGATATGAGTTGAAATCGTAACGTATCAATCTATATATCACTATGTGCTGTCATACAATCACAAATTATAACAGAACAAATGGGCAGACGCAGTACACCGCCATTTATTTTGTGCTTGTGATTGCCTGAAGTCCTTGTGGGTTATATTAATATTGTTGCTATCGAAAGTAGGTCATAAAACGTGTCATCTCTAGTCACAACTTGCCTAGGCTCAACGTGTGCTAATGGATGGCAAGTATGCTAAAATCAGGCGATTTATTTGATAATTATTATTATAGGCAGAGCGTCTTTTTGTTAAGCGTTCTAATTTGCTAACCGTCTTTAATTAGCAACGACAATCAACCTGTCAGGGGCAAGATAAGTCATGGATGCAACTTCATTGTGGCAGACAATAGCTGAACACCCAGAGTTTTTTGCCATGCTGACCATTCCACCTGTGACCGCATTTGTCACATGGATACACGTGTGGATGGCGCTTAAAATGCTGTTTTATCCAATTAAGTTTTGGGGTATTCGTATTCCAAACTTTCCATTTTTTGGGTTACCGGGTATCGGCTGGCAAGGTATCGTCCCACGTAAGGCTGGAAAAATATCAGGCGTTATTGTTGATCAGACGCTGTCAAAGCTCGGCTCGCTTGATGAATTCTTTCAGGCGATGGAACCTGAGCAGATGGCGGTATTTATCACGGATACGGTGGACAAAAACCTTGAGGCATTGATTGATGAAATCATGTTGGATCATTCGCCTGCGCTATGGGGTAATCTCCCTTATGCGTTGAAACGCCGTGTCTACGCTCAAGCACATCAAGAGCTGCCCAATATTATGCAGTCTTTGGTGACTGACCTGACCCATAATGTCGAAAACTTGGTTGATATGCGCAAAATGATTGTTAACACGATGGAAAGCGATCGTCGGTTAATGGTTAATATGTTTTTAAAGGTTGGTCAAAAAGAGATTGATTTTATTTGGCATATCAGTGCTTTGATTGGTTTGGTGTTCGGTATTATCCAAATGTTTATATTTTTGGTGGTGCCGCAGCATTGGACAGTCCCGTTTTTTGCCGCGATTTGGGGCTTTCTTACCAATTGGATTGCTATTTGGATGGTATTTAATCCCGTAGAACCGAGATTTATTCCTTATGTGAAGTTTTTTGCGATCCAGAGCAGCTTTCCATTTATTAAACCGCAATTACCACATATCGCCCAGTATCGTTTGCAAGGCGGTTTTATGAAACGCCAAGAAGAAGTCTCCGAGGTTTTCGCTGAGATTGTCGTAAAAGATTTGGTGACGCTTGAGAACATCATGAATGAGATGATGTATGGCGAACGTGCTGTGCAAACACGTGAGTTGATGAAGTCGCATTTATATAAAGTGCTAGAGTCGCCAGTGATTAGTACAACACTGCGCGTAGGCTTGGGTCGCCGCGAATATGGACAGTTAAAAAACACTATTATTGATAAGTCGATTGTTGCGACGATGGTGCCATTGCGAGATCCTGAACTGAATGAGAGCCGTGCTAGTAAAATATTTGGGCTGTTTCGCGACCGTATTCGTGCGCTAACGCCAAATGAGTTTCAGAACTTATTACGTCCTGCTTTTCGTGAAGATGAGATGACGTTGATCGTGCTAGGTGGTTTGACAGGTTTTTTAGCGGGTTGGTTGCATCTGGTCTTGGTGTTTTTCCCTGCGATTCAGTAACGGCGCATTTTTTATGTTCTTTATACACATCGCATACAGAGTGGATACAGAAATGTGACAAGTTGACGCTAATGTAGCTTGCTGTAAGTGCCCTCAGCTGCAACGGCTAATGGTGATTTTATAATAAATAATAGTAATAAAGACCAGCAGTATAAATACTCGTAGTAACGATTATTGGATATTTTCGAATATCCTAAAAAACCAATCCCTAAAATAAACAATGACCGTATCAAGGTAAACAAGGTTAGACCGTATGTTAATCACAGAATTGGGTTATTTTGCCTTGCTAGCCGCCTTTATATTGGCGATTTTGCAGGTGGTATTACCAACCGTCGGCGTCATGCGTGACCACGTTGCGTGGCAGCGTCTGGCACCAAGTCTGGCATGGGCACAATTTGCCGCCATGATCACATCATTTGGCGCGCTGATGGCAGGCTTTTATTACAATGACTTCAGCCTAGTTTATGTCACTCAGCATTCCAATACGCTGTTGCCTTGGTACTATAAGCTATCAGCAACCTGGGGTGGTCATGAGGGTTCCTTGCTGCTTTGGATGACCATTATGGCCACTTGGTGTGCGCTGGTCTCTTACTTTAGCCGTGGTTTGCCACTGTCTATGCGTGCGCGAGTATTGGTAATTTTGGCTGGTGTACAGATGATGATGCTAGCGATGCTTATCTTTACCTCGTCGCCATTTGATCGCACATTACCGAACTTACCTGTTGATGGTGCGGATCTAAATCCTGTACTACAAGATTTTGGTTTGATTATTCACCCACCGATGCTGTATATGGGCTATGTGGGTTTGGTCGTGCCGTTTGCCTTTTGTATGGCGGCATTGTGGGAAGGTCGTTTGGACGCGGTATGGACACGCTGGTCGCGTCCGTGGGCATTGGCGGCTTGGGGCTTTTTGACTGTTGGTATCGCGCTTGGCTCATGGTGGGCTTATTATGAGCTTGGCTGGGGTGGTTGGTGGTTCTGGGATCCAGTAGAGAACGCCTCATTGATGCCTTGGCTGGCTGGTACGGCATTGCTACATTCGCTTGCCGTCACAGAAAAACGTGGCGTCTTTAAAGCATGGACCATTATGCTGGCGATCTTTGCTTTTGCCCTCAGTTTGCTTGGTACGTTCCTAGTACGTTCAGGCGTTATTACCTCGGTGCATTCGTTTGCCGCTGACCCTACCCGTGGTCTGGTGATCTTAGTAATTCTTGGGGTGATTATCGGCGGTGGCTTACTAATGTTTGCGGTACGTGGCTGGCGTTTAACGGTTGAAAGTCAGTATCAGCTGATCTCACGCGAGTCATTTTTAGTCATTAACAATGTCATTATTTTGATTTCAACCTTAGTTGTCTTACTCGGTACGCTATATCCTATTATTGCTGACTCCTTCAATTTAGGTCAGGTGTCTGTCGGCCCTCCTTATTTTAATGCGTTATTTGTACCTTTGACGTGGCTGCTATTAGTGGCAATGGGTATGGGCTCGAACATTCGCTGGAAAAAAGACAGCCGCCCGTTATTAGGTGTTGGCATGGTCATTGCTGTCAGTAGTTTGGTGCTTGCGGCGATTGTTACTTATTTTGTTAGTCCATCTGACATGCTCAATATTGGTGTGACGCTAGCAGTCAGTTTTTGGGTCTTGTTTTGGATGGTGGTTGATTTTAAAGATAAAACCAAAAACGCACCCAGTTTTGTTAAAGGTTTACGCCAGTTACGTCTGAGCTATTGGGGTCAGCAGACCGCTCATATCGGTGTCATTATTGCTGTCATTGGTGTCGCATTTACCAGTACGCTGAGTATTGAACGCGATGTCGCGCTTGGGCCGAACGATAGTGTTCATGTCCAAGGCTATGATTTTACCGTAAAAGGCTTTCGTGAAGTCAAAGGCAGTAATTTTGATGCCACTCAAGCTGAAGTTGAGATAACCAAAGACGGGCGTGCGGTCACGACTTTATATCCTGAAAAACGTAACTATATTATTAGTATGATGCCGATGACGGAAGCCGCCATTGATGCCAGCCTAATGCGTGATGTATACGTGGCTCTTGGCGAACCTATCGCAGAAGATAGCAACGAATGGGCTGTGCGTATCTATGTCAAACCGCTTATTCGTTGGATATGGCTTGGCGCTCTGATTATGGCGTTCGGTTCTCTACTGAGTATGCTGGATAACCGTTATCGTATTAAGAAAGCTAAGACGCCTGCACAAATTGCGGCGAATAAAGCAGGCTTTACCACCGTCACTGATTTGGATACGCCAGCATTAAAGACAGGGGATAAGTAATATGAGCACATCAAAGCATTCCTCTGATCAAAATGCAAAGCCGGATAAGATAAGTGGCACAAAAACCATGAACAAAAAGCAACTTAAGCTATGGTTTTTAATTCCGCTGATCATTTTCATCGGTTTGGTCATCATGCTATATATGCGTTTGGGTAAGCCGACGGACATCGTTACCAATACGGCACTAGAGCGTCCAGTGCCTGCCTTTGAGTTGCCTTTATTATCAGATACCAGTCGTATCATGACCAATGAGAATCTGCCTGATAAGCCCTTTTTGATGAATATTTGGGGCTCTTGGTGCCCAACGTGTATTATTGAGCATCCCTTTCTCATGCAATTAGAAGAACGCGGTGTCAATCTGGTCGGGGTCAACTATAAAGATGACATTGGCGACGCCCTAGGCTACTTAAACCGAGGTGGCGATCCGTTCTCGATGTCCATTCAGGATCTATCTGGTCAATTTGCTTTAGATTTGGGTTTGACGGGTGCGCCTGAAACTTTCATCGTTGATGGTGAAGGGATTATTCGTCAGCATATTATTGGTGAGATCAATGAAAGCAACTGGCAAAGCCGTATCACGCCTTGTTTGATGGTGCTCAATGAAGCCAATGATCACAACGTCAGCCCAGATCCGATTCAGGTTGCGGAGGCGTGTAAATGATAGCCAATAAAATAACAGCCGTTACGTTAAAAATAGCGAGCTTATTGATAGCTTGTCTAATAAGTATGGCAAGCTATGCTGCTATTGAGGTCTATGACTTTGATTCTGTGCAGCAAGAAGCCCAATATCGTGGCCTCATTGAAGAGCTGCGTTGCCCAAAATGTCAAAACCAAAATCTTGCAGGATCTGATGCGCCCATTGCCCAAGATCTAAAGCAAAAAACGTATGATTTGATAAAAGATGGTCGTAGTGATGGCGAGATTCGCGCTTATATGCAGGAACGTTATGGCGATTTCATCACTTATAAGCCGCCTGTCCGTCCATCAACGTGGATTTTGTGGTTTTTTCCGCCATTATTACTCATCATTTTACTCATAGCCTGGTTCTGGCAGAGCAAACGACGTCAGCTTGTCGCTAGTGGTGAAAGTGGAGTAACGGTCAATAGTACTGCTGATGCCTTATCTGTTGCTGAAAAAGCTGAACTTGATCGTCTATTATCACGTGCTGCGAGCGATGACAAAAACGACCATGATATTACAAGCCTCAAGGACAAAAAATGACCATATTCTCTACTGTGGGCTTATTTATTGCTCTAAGCTTACTCATCGCCTTAATACTCGCTGTTATTACTATCCTGCCTTGGCTGCGAGCCTCACGCTCGCCAGAAAAACCGGTGGACAACCAGCTATTGGATATCAACCTTGCTGTGTTCCGTGAGCGTCTAGCAGAACTAAAAACAGATAAAGACAGTGGTACTATCGATGACAGCCACTACCAAAACCAGAAGTTGGAGCTTGAACGCCAGCTATTGGATGCTCAGCGTGAAGTCACACCGATGGTCGCGCCCGGTATCAAAAGCCGATTAATCATTATCGTCTGGGTGCCTGTATTGGCAGCGATGGCATATTTGATGGTCAGCGATCGTACGCCTGTGTTCGAGCTTTGGGCAGCTGAAGACAAAGTGGGTCAAGTGGCTGATGACTTGTTAACTGGCAAGATTGATCAGCCGCCTGCTTGGGCGATTGAAAATGGTCAACAGCTGATTAGTGCCATGCAGACCAATGTCTATCGACACGCCGATGACCCCAACCGCTGGATGCGTCTGTCTGAGCTGTTCTTATCACTAGAAGCGACGGATTCGGCACTAGAGGCTTTGTCGCGTGCTTATCGTTTGTCACCAGACAATGAAGAGATTGCAACCACTTATGCGCAGATTAGCTTCTTTGCCAATAAAGGCCAATTAGACGCTAATAGTCGCCGAGTGCTACAAGATGTGTTGGCCAAAAATCCAGAGCATGAGGGCGCACAAATGCTTATGGCAATGGGTGAGGCACGGAGTAGTAATTTTGATCAAGCACAAGGCTGGATTAAGCGTCTACGTGACAGTATTGCGTCTAAACCTGGAGATCATACCAACGCATTGGCGAGTCTAGATGAGCTAAGTGCTAATGTGACCGCTCAGCAACAGCAAGCCTCTGAAGGTATTGATGTGACTGTCAGGGTTAATGCTAGCTTGTTGCCACTAGTCAAAGCCGACGATGTATTGTTTGTCGCCATACGTGATGTCAACGGTGGCCCACCATATGCTGCCAAACGTTTACCGATCAGTGTCATCAAGCAAGGTGAAGCCAGTATTAGCCTAAGCGATTTGGATGCTATGATGCCTGAACGTACTTTGAAAGCGGCTCGAGCGGATAAAGTTCAATTGGCTGTCATTGCTCGTATTAGCCACAGTGGTACAGCAATGGCAGAGTCAGGAGACCTATCAGGCAATCCGGTTGTGATCAGTGCCGATCAAAATCAGGCAAATGTAGAAATCAATCAACAAATCCCATAGTATTAATGGCTGTCGTTGTCAGTATTTATTGTATCGTCGCTGTTGCCCATAAAAAGGTGCAACAGCGTTATATGAACAGCTAAGTCATGGCAACTCATGAGCGTAATCATGAAAATACTTGAGGTTTGCAAGGCCACAAGGTAAGGTATCTCTGCAATCAGCCAATCCCTAAGTTTTATTAATCCTAAAATCCCATTTAATTCAGGAGAATCGTGTAATGATGCGTATTAT
Organism: Psychrobacter aquimaris; assembly: GCF_016107525.1. Classification (GTDB taxonomy): domain Bacteria; phylum Pseudomonadota; class Gammaproteobacteria; order Pseudomonadales; family Moraxellaceae; genus Psychrobacter; species Psychrobacter aquimaris. The sequence continues at coordinate 55,706 of NZ_JABASR010000001.1, forward strand.
TTTGCTAGGTCCACCAGGCGCCGGTAAAGGTACTCAAGCCCAGTTTATTTCTAAAGAGTATGATATTCCACAGATATCAACGGGTGATATGCTGCGTGCAGCAATCAAAGAAGGCAGCGAGCTTGGCAAACAAGCCAAAGACATCATGAATGCTGGCGGTTTGGTTTCTGATGATCTCATTATTAACCTAGTGAAAGAACGTATCACGAAGCCTGATTGTGCTAATGGTTGTATTTTGGACGGTTTTCCACGTACGATTCCACAGGCTCAAGCACTTGCAGATGCTGACGTTGCTATCGATCATGTAATCGAAATCAGCGTGCCTGATGACGAAATCGTCAAGCGCTTGTCTGGCCGTCGTCAGCATCCAGGTTCAGGCCGCGTTTATCATGTTGACCACAATCCACCTAAGGTCGATGGTATCGACGATGTGACTGGTGAGGCGCTAATCCAGCGTGAAGATGATAAAGAGTCTACCATTCGTGATCGTCTAGCCACTTACCATCAGCAGACATCAGCGCTTGTTGGTTTTTATCAAGACAAAGCCAAAGAAGGTGCCGATGCCCCTAATTATGATAAGTTTGATGGTACGCAAGGCATCGATGATGTTAAGCAACAAATCTTATCAGCGTTAAAAGGCTAGTTATCGATTTCGAATAATTGATGACGCGATTGAGAACCCTGTTTATTAGCAGGGTTTTTTTATGTCTGGTGTTTTTAAATATAGGTTTGATAATAATTGCTCAATGATTATTTTGAGTAAGGGCTTAATCCGCATCCAAAAAAAGCCGTTTACTGATCATCAGTAAACGGCTCCTAAATACTATTATTTTAGCTAAGCTTAATGCTTTAGCAAGTTAACACTTATGCTTATGCATTACCTTGAGCGTCAACTTGTGCTTGTTGCTGGCTTTGCGCGTAAGCTTGGTCAAAGTTAACAGGGGCTAGCAATAACTGCGGGAAGCTACCACGCGTTACGATGTCGCTGATGACTTCACGAGCATACGGGAACAAAACGTTCGGGCAGTATGCACCTAAGATTTGACCAATTTGATCTTCTGGAATGTCTTTCAACAAGAAGATACCTGCTTGATGCACTTCAGCGATAAATGCCGCTTCTTCTGCATTTTTTGCTGTAACGCTCACAGTTAAGATGACTTGATAATGATCGTCATCCAGTTTTTCAGCGTTGCTAGACAAATTGATATCAAGCTCTGGGTTCCACTCTTTGGTGAATACACTAGCGCCTGGGACTTCAAGTGACATGTCTTTTACGTAGATACGCTCTAGTGCCAATTGTGGTTGTGCTTGTTCTTCAGCCATGATAAATAAATCCTCTAAAATGGAATCAAATAGTTGGACAAACTGTCGTTTTAATAAAAGTTCATTGTAATATAAATCGAGAAAAAATCTTGATACTTTTATTACTCTCTTTTATCTTTGCCGCTGTCTATCATTACACAGGCAAAGACAGACAGCAACGAAAAGTAGCAGATTAACCTGCCAATAGCTCGTCAAGTTTGCCTTGTTGGTTCATTTGATTGAGCTCATCAAAACCACCGACAAAGGTCTCACCGACGAAAATCTGTGGCACAGTACGATAGTTATTGGTTTTTTTCATTAATTCTTGGCGCTCTTCACGGCTCATATCGTGCATGCCAATTTCTTCATAGTCAACGCCTTTAGTTTTTAAGAGTTGTTTGGCGTTTGAGCAATATGGGCAGATAGGCGTCGTATAAACTTTAACAGCTACAGTCATGGTAAATCCTTATTTATAAGTTTAGAAGGTAACCGTTTTATTATAAAAAGTATTATAAATAACCATTCAATAAAAACTTTTATAATCCGTTACCAGCAAGTAATTGAAGATATATTCGGTGATGCTCGTTATTAAAGTGGGGATGAGCAGAGCAAATTCAAGATGCCTGAGTATAAAAGCTCTGACGGTAGCATAAATGCCACAAACAAAAAAACACCTATCGATAAGGTGTTTTTTTGTTTGTAAATATTCAACACGCCTCAATCATAAATCAATTGATACGGGCTGAATATCTTTTAAATAGCAGTATAGCTAACTACTTATGCAGACTTGGTTTGGCTTTGCCTTTATTTTTAGGCTTTGCATCTTTTAAACCGACCAATGGCATGCCTGCTGCTTGCCAGCCGCCGATACCACCTTCTAAGCGATAGACACTGTCTTTGCCGATCATTTGAATCGCCGCGCCTGCTTGCACACCCATATCACAGATGATAATCACTGGCTGCTCAATTGCGCGGATTTCTTCTAAGCGGTCTTTGAGCTCGGTGAACGGTATGTTACGGCTGCCTTGGATGTAACCAGTCTCAAACTTCTTTTTGGCACGAATATCGATTAGCTGCGCGTTTTGCGAGTTAACCATCATACCCAAGGTATTGGGCGATATTTTTCTGCCACTACGTTTGTTTTCAATCGTAAAAAATAGCACGGCAAGTACGGCTAATATACCAAATAAAAACGGGTGGTTGCCCACAAATTCCAGCGCACGATCCAAACCATACCTCCAAAAAAATAAGTGTTCGGTTAAGCTGAGAAGACAGCCTAACGATACTGAACAAGGCGCTATTATACCGATTAGACCATCCATAGTAAACGGGCGATGGTCAACCGAGCGATTAACTATCTATAAGTCAGCGATTAATAAGGCGGACACTAATAATGCAAATGTTAATAAGGTTTAGTATCTGCCTCTTCTCTTAGGGTAACGAGGTTTTCCACGCGGCGCTGCAATACCACGCCGTCAGCAACTGCTTGCCATAGTGCACAGCCTTTACTATTGTGAGTATGACGACAATCGCGGAACTGACAGTTGCCAGATAACGGTGCAAGCTCCACAAAGCCTGAGATGATATCATCGGGTGTGAGGTGCCAAATGCCGTACTCACGGATACCTGGGGTATCGACGATACCGCCTTGGGTCAAGTCGGCTGGATTAAATGGCAATAAGCGGCTGGTGGTGGTGGTGTGTTGACCAAGTTTTGAGTTATCAGAGATGATATTGACGCTTTGTGCCGATTCAGGTAGTAGTGCATTGATTAAGCTGCTTTTACCAACGCCAGATTGTCCCGCAAAAATCACCAGTTTTTTATCGATATAACGTTTTAGCTCATCCAGCCCTTTTTGCTCATCACTGTTAGCGATGTTTTCAGGGCAATCGACCGAGGTGAGAACGCTTTCATAACCAAGCGCTGCATATTGTGCGAGTAATTCACTGGTATCGATGCCGTTTTCTTCTGCTAATAAATCGGCTTTATTGAGCACCAGCAGCGGCTTTACGCCAGCATGATGACAAACGACCAAATAGCGATCAATCAAAGTTGGCGCAGCAGCAGGTAGCGGCGCAAAGACAATGGCTAAAATATCGACATTGGCGGCGACAGGCTTGAGCTTATGATAACGATCAGGACGCGAGACGAGAGAGGTGCGCGGCTTCACCGATTCAATACGTCCAAAGCCAGTATTAGGATCAGCACTCCAGCGTACTTGGTCGCCCGCTGCCAGCATCGGTAAGTTGGTACGCACATGACATCGCCAAATATCGCCTAATGCCAGCTCTTGCCAAAACGGCTCAGGATCATCGGGGGCAATCTCCGGCTGCACAGGTATCACCGCAGGCAAGCTGGTCACTTGTACTTCTAGCTGCTTGCCATAATGCGCCATGACCACGCCATCCATCAAACTGTCATCGATGCTGTCTTGACTTGCCAGCTGTTGTTTGTCGATGCGACGAATCTGTTGCTTAGTCAGTTTGCGTTGCCGAATTAATGCCATGGGTTTTGAACCTATTAAAAAAATATTGCTAAGTGTAGCGTGAAAGTTTGATAACATACAGCCTAAAGCGCCTGATGCAGACAGAGATTTTGTAACGTTTTAAGGGTTATAAATCAGTAGATGCAAAGTTTTGCTACAGTTTGCTACTTAAGCATGAACATTGACAGGCCATTTATCTAATTAATATTGCTCCAAAGTTGTACTAAACTTTATTGACCATAGGATGTTTTATGAGTACCGGTGACCACCCCAACAAGATTAAAATCAGAAACCAAGGCAAAAAAGGGCTGGTATGGATTGACCTAGAAATGACCGGACTGGATACCTTGAATGATGAGATTATCGAGATTGCTACCGTTGTCACTGATGAAGATTTGAATGTCCTTGCCGAAGGGCCAGTGTTCGCTATAAAAGTATCGGATCAAACGTTAAATAAAATGGATGATTGGAATACCAAGCAGCATGGTCAGTCAGGATTGGTCGACCGTGTCCGCCGTAGTACCGTGACATTGGCAGAGGCCGAAGCTGAGACCATTAAGTTTCTCAATAAATGGGTCGATAGTGGTAAGTCGCCAATGTGTGGCAATTCCATCTGCCAAGATCGCCGATTTATGGCGCGTCAAATGCCGGAATTAGAAAAATTCTTCCATTATCGCAATCTGGATGTCTCGTCAATTAAAGAGCTTTGCTTCCGCTGGCGTCCTGATATTTTAAGAAACTTTGAAAAAGGCGGCAGTCACTTAGCGTTAGATGACATTCGTGATTCTATTCGTGAGCTAAAGCATTATCGCCAGCATTTCTTTAAATTAATACCGTAAAGTAAGAGTTGAGCTAGCAATAGCTTGACACTTAAATTCGCATCAATCATGCAGTATCATTTATATAAAAAAAGGTCTGTTGAATTATCAATAGACCTTTTTTATATTTAAGAGGTATTCTTAGGTATTATGTATTACGTCAGCGATTTAAACTCAACCAATCTAAATTCAGCATTATTATTACTAAAACTGTCATTTGAATGCTCGTCGCCTGTCACTGCGCCGACCACCGCACTGACTTTTGGCTGGCGGGTGTCTTTATCTAACAATCGCCAGTCGCCGAGCACGTAGCGTTTTTTATCATGAGTCGCGTGATGAATAGCTGGACGATGGGTATGTCCGTGCAGTAAAGCATCGCTATCCGCTATGGCTTGCAGCACAGCATCATCATTGACATCCATGATGCGTGCTGCTTTATTGGCATTATTCTGCTGGCTTTTTTTCCGCATTTTATCAGCGATAGCCAAACGTTTTTCTAAAGATTTATTGAGCAAATACCACTGAGTCAAACGATTACGCATTATTTTGCGAAAAAACTGATACTTTTTATCATCAGTACACAAGGCATCACCGTGCTCTAGACGATAACTTTTCTGACCGACAGTCAATGTATACGGCTCATAAATAAGCTCGCCACCAAATAGATTGCAGAATGGCTGACCTAACAAAAAATCACGGTTGCCATGCATGACCAAAATCTCACAACCAGCTACTCGCAGTTGTTTTAATTTAAGGATAAGCGGAGTGAGCCAATGTATCTGTCGTTCCTCGTCAGATAAAGATAAATAAAAATCATCACCGAGCCAAACTTCAAACCAATCGCCTAAGATAAATAAGCGTTTTAGCGCAGGCAGAGCAAGGCAATCATCAAGCAGCGCCAAAAAAGCCTGCACTAAGGCAGGCTCTTCAGGCGATAAATGCAAATCGCTAATCAATACTTGCCGCACTTCATGAGGGCGGGTGGTAATTAGGTGGTCAAAACTTTGCATTTATCCTTATCCTCGTGACTTCAAAACAGTAACGACTCATAAGCTTTTGCGGACTCATCGCTACTGATTAATGGCTATTGAAGAATGATTACTGAGTGATGATGGTTGCTGAATTGATAACCACTGGCTCTTTTGGCACATCAGCATGCATGCCGAAACGACCAGTCGGTACGCCGCGCATTTTTTCGATGACGTCCATACCGCTTGTTACTTTACCAAATACCGTGTAGCCCCAACCTTGCATGTTTTTGCCAGAGTGGTTTAGGAAGTCGTTGTCTTTTACATTGATGAAGAACTGACTGGTTGCTGAATGCGGATCTTGGGTACGCGCCATTGCGATAGTACCTTTATCGTTTTTCAAACCATTGTCCGCTTCGTTTTCGATAGGCGCATTGGTTGGCTTTTCATTCATTTCAGCATCCATTCCGCCGCCTTGAATCATGAAACCATCAATGATGCGATGGAAGATCGTACCGTCATATTGACCAGATTTTACATAGTTTAAAAAGTTTTCAACGGTTTTCGGTGCTTTTTCTTCATTGAGTTCGATAACGATCGCACCCATATTGGTGTCTAGTTCTACTACTGGTGGCATGTCTACCATGTGATATTCCTCTTTGATTGCAGCGCCTTAAATGACGCTGTCAAGTGGTGGTTAAAAGTTGGTGGTTAAAAAGTTATGGCTAGTCTAACGGCTTTTTTATCCCGTGTCATGTATCAGGCTGTTAATGCGTTCGCAAAAGCTGATAGAATAACGCAACTTTACCTTTTTATTATCATTTTTAATAACTTGTTTTTAATGATTTGGTTTGAATTTTCCATGCTGCGTGATGGCACGTAGCATGAACTGACAATTTGCGTTAGGAGCAATGCCCGATGAGTGAGCACTCAAGCAACAATGCACAAAAAGATGAACAAAAAAACGATTTTATTCGCAATATCATTCGTGACGATGTCAAGGCGCAAAAATATCCACAAATCGTGACGCGCTTTCCACCAGAGCCAAACGGCTACTTGCACTTGGGGCACGTAAAATCTATCTGCCTAAACTTTGGCGTGGCCGAAGAGTTTGGCGGTGTTTGTAACCTGCGCTTTGATGACACCAACCCAACCGCAGAAAAGCAAGACTTCATCGACAACATCGAGAACGATGTGAGATGGCTAGGGTTTGAGTGGGCAGGGGATGCGCATCATGCGTCAGGCTACTTTGACCAGTTGTATGCATGGGCTGTGCAGTTGATTGAGCAGGGCGATGCCTATGTCGATTTGCAATCGCCTGAGCAAATTAAAGAAAACCGTGGTTCATTTAATGAGGCAGGCACAGCGTCACCGCATCGTGATGCCAGTGTTGAAGAAAACTTGACTCTTTTTAACGACATGAAAGCGGGTAAGTTTGCAGAAGGTAAAGCTGTGTTGCGCGCCAAGATTGATATGGCAAGCCCAAACATGAACCTGCGTGACCCTGTCATCTACCGTGTCATGCATCAAGCGCATCACCAAACGGGTGATAAGTGGTGCATTTATCCCATGTATGATTTTGCCCATCCGCTTTCTGATGCACTCGAAGGCATTACCCATTCATTGTGTACGCTGGAGTTTGAAGATCATCGTCCATTTTATGATTGGGCAATTGAAAAAATTGGCTTTGATGTACCACCGCACCAGTATGAGTTTAGCCGCTTAAATGTCGATCATACCTTGACCAGCAAGCGTAAGCTTAAACAGTTGGTTGACGAGAATATCGTTAGTGGTTGGGATGATCCGCGTATGCCGACGATTGCTGGCATGCGTCGCCGTGGTTATACACCAGAGGGTTTACGTGACTTCTGTGAGCGTGTGGGTGTAACCAAAGTAGACAGCGTCGTTGATTTTCGCTTATTAGAATTTAGCATTCGTCAATCATTAGAGACGACAACGGCTCGTGGCATGGCGGTGCTTAAGCCGTTAAAAGTAACGATTACTAACTTTGCAGAAGCGGTTAGTAGTTGGGAGTCTCAAAAAGCCGATAGCGTCAATGCGCGTTTTGATGATACGACTCAGACGCTTTGGTTGACTCAGCCGAACCATCCTAATGTCGATATGGGTGAGCGTGAGATTCCCTTTACCGAGACGCTATACATCGATCAAGGTGACTATGAGATTGAGCCTCCAGCAGGTTACAAGCGTCTATCTCCAGAAAAGCCTGAGATTCGTCTGCGTAATACTTATGTACTGGCAGTCACTGAGCATATCACTGATGAAAATGGTACTGTCGTTGAGCTAAAAGCGACAATCGATCCTGCTACTTTGGGCAACAACCCTGAAGGCCGCAAGGTTAAAGGTGTTATTCATTGGGTATCAGCCAGTCAAGGTGTGCCAGCGACAGTACGCATGTATGAGCAGCTATTTAGTGTCGAAGACCCGAGTAGCGTCGCTGACGTCCATCAAGCATTGAATCCTAACTCGTTGACTGAACTCAATGCCGTGGTTGAACCGTCATTGGTTAATGCGGACGCTGGCACACGTTTTCAGTTTGAGCGTGAAGGTTACTTTATTTCTGATAGCGAAGATCACAGCACTGATACACCGGTCTTCAACCAAATTGTTAGTTTGCGTGACAGCTATAAGCCAGCTTAATTTATCACTATCAGCGCCACTAGCGCTTATTTGAAAAATTACTGAACAATAGTAGTTTGCAAGTTTGCCCATTTCTAGTACGCTAGGGATGGGCTTTTTTGTGCATGATTATAAAGTGATTGATCGTAATATTTGAGGAAGTGAGCATGGCAAAATTTTTGAACAGCAGTGGGACGACTTATCATTTAGAAGAATTGATTAAAAATGCGTCTGATAGGTTGATTATCATCAGTCCCTATCTAAAGCTGAATGAGCGTATTAAAGAATTACTAGAAGATCGTAATCGTCTCAAAATTGATATTAGAATCGTTTATGGTAAGAATGATTTACACCCTGAAGAAATAAACTGGCTCAAAAATCTGACTTTTATTCGTACTAGCTTTTGCAAAAACTTGCATGCGAAATGCTACCTGAATGAAAACGAATGCATTATCACCAGTTTGAATCTTTATGAATTTAGCCAAGTCAATAATAACGAGATGGGCGTACTTATTTATCGTAATGAAGATGCCAAACTATATGCCGATACTTATGAGGAAGCGCAACGTATTATTCGCATCAGTGATGAAGTGCGAATGTCCCTTGAAAAAGTAACCGAAACTGATAGCAAGTCTGACGCTAATACCCAAACGGCAAGTGTAAATACTCAATCGACTACGCTGTCCACCACACAAACTGCAACGCCTAATTACTCTAAACTGACCACAGCCAAGCTTGCTAAGGAATTAGGTTTTAAGACCCAAGAGTTAAATGATAAGTTACTTGCAGCGGGGTATTTACAAGAGCAAGAGGGTGAGTTGGTTTTAACAGATGCTGGGCGTGCAGCAGGCGGTACAAGTAAAAAAGGTAAATTCGGTGATTTTTGTTTGTGGGATTCTGGAATGGTGGTTTAATTCATTCGTTAAGTGTATGCTAAGTTACTTAGTAATAAACAGAATAACCGCATTACAATCCTTCACAAGACATTCATAACCAGTTTGCTAAGATAAAATGGAATTTTTGCTGACGTGCTTTGAGTTATTATGTAATATCTGACAGGATATGTTGATAATAAGAAGTACGTTGATAATAATAGAGCGCGTGAATATCTTTGGATATTAGTGCTCATCACTAACATAGCTAAGGAATTAAGCATGGCACATTTACGTTTAGGCGATACCGCACCTAATTTTGACGCTGCAACCACGGAAGGTGACATCAACTTTCACGAGTGGGCAGGCGATAATTGGGTCGTTTTTTTCTCCCATCCAGCTGATTTTACGCCAGTATGTACCACTGAGCTTGGCCGTGCTGCGGCACTGAATGGTGAATTTCAAAAGCGTGGTGTCAAGCCAATCTGTATCTCTGTTGATGGTTTAGATGACCATCATGCGTGGGCCAAAGACATTGGTGAGACTCAAGGTACTGAGCTAAACTTTCCAATCATTGCTGATCCGAACAAGGAAGTCGCTGAGCTGTATGACATGATGCATCCCAATGCAGACAGCACGCATACGGTACGCAGTGTGTTCATTATTGATCCAAACAAAAAAATTCGTCTAACGCTGACCTATCCTGCTAGCTGTGGTCGTAATTTTGACGAGATTATCCGTGTCATTGATGCTCTGCAATTGTCTGATGAATATAACATTGCGACGCCAGTTGACTGGAAAGACGGTGATGATGTCATTATTCCACCAAGTGTCAAAAACGAAGATATTGCGGCTAAATATCCTAAAGGCTATACAGAAATTAAGCCTTATCTACGTACCACGCCTGCACCCAATAAATAAGTAGCGTTATTGGATGATTAGAATAAAACAAAGCCTCATGACGTAAAGTTGTGGGGCTTTGTTTTATTTAGTTTCTGGTCAAAAAAGCAAGCTCAATAAGGCTTTGCTATGATGAGCAGAGTAGGATATAACTGTTGTGTAGAGTACGGCTAGTCTTTATCTATAATCAACAGCGTAATAACCATAATAAAACCAGATAGCGTTGCCTCGCTTTTACCCAATCTTACAAGGAGTTTTCCATGAAAAAACTATACGTCACTCGTACCGCGCCCAATCCACGTAAAGCCCTTATTTTGTTAGCGTCAAAAGGCATCGATGTCGATGATATGGATGACGTTGACGTGATTGACATTGATTTTGCTGCCAATGAGCAAATGTCAGACGAGTTCACCAAAATAAATCCAATGCAGACCGTGCCAGTTCTAGTACTAGGTGATGGCACAGTACTCAATGATTCGCAGGCTGTATGTGAGTATCTAGACCGTGTCTATGGTGAGCGTTCGGTGATGGGTAATGATGTGATACAACGTGCGCAAGTGTGCGCTATGCGCCGCATTGCTGAGTTTGAGGTATTGTATAACTTTATGCTGGCTTTTCAGCACAGCCATCCGTCCAAAGCCCAACGCGTTGAGCAAGTACCAGAGTTTGTCGCACCATCTGTTGCCCGCGCTGTTAAAGCCCTTGGTTATTTTGAAAATATTTTAGAAGGTCGTGAGTATTTGGTCGGTGAACAATTAAGCTTTGCTGATATCGTGCTATATCTCGGTTTAGATTTTGGTAAAGTCCTTAACGTAAATCCGAATGAGCAGGGCGAGAATCTTGCACGTTTTTATCAAATGATGAATGAGCGTTTCAGTATTAAAAATATGGCAAAAGCCAAAATTGCTCATACAAATGAGTAAAACTAGCGCTAAAAATTAAAAATACTAGATCATTGATGGTCTCAGATAGTTGATGCGATTCTCAGTTGTCTGAGACCAGTGATCTTTTATTATGCTTTTAAGTATCAAAATAGCAGTTACGATGAATCCATAAAAATAAACACTTTGTTACAACTACGGTAATCAACAGCGTTATAGTGGTGAATTGTGACGCTTTATTAAAGTGGATATCATCAGCCCCTTATTGTTAAGTATTTAATATTAAGTATCAAATAATTTGACTTCAAGAAGGGATAACCACAAGGTATGACTGCTATGACCTCATCTGTAAGAAAATGGCCAATTCGATTCACCTTTTTACCAAGTTTGTTGGCATTAAGTTTGATATTAGGTGCTTGCCAAGACGCTTCTTTACCCAAAGAAAGTGACGCACAAGAAGGCACTCAGACAAGCGCTGATGCAGTAACTGATAATACTCAGATGGATGAGATGAGCGCTGAAGACAAAATGATTGCCAGCCTTACACGTTATCGTTGGACATTAATGTCTGCCACGGATAAAGGCGCACAGCCATTAACTATGCTGATGGATATTAAAGACCAAGTGCGTTTGTCTTTTAGCCAATACCAAGGTGAGAATACTTTAAGCTATAGTGTTGGCTGTAATACCATGAGTGCTGGCTACCAGTTGCAAGGTCATACTTTGACTATTGACGACGGTATGAGCACTAAAATATCTTGTGGTGAGCTTGATAAGGCTGAAAATAGTTTAAGTCAGTTGATGCAAGGTGAAAGTCAATTAACATTAGTGCTAGCTAGTAGTGACAAAGATGACGCTGCTAAAGATGATAGTCCTAAGAGTGATAAGCCAATATTAACCCAAGTCACCAGTGATGCAGCAACGTTAATTTGGGAAGGCAGGCTTACCCCACAAGCCAAATATAATAGCAAAGGCGAGACCGTATTTTGGGCAGTAAGCTCGAAAATGATACCTTGCGCCGATAATGATTCAGAGATGTGTCTACAAGTGAAACCCATTACTTACGATAACCAAGGCATTAAAACGAGTAAAGGTAAGTGGGTAGTCTTTACGGGTGAAATTGATGGCTATCAGCATGATGGCATGCACGACGAAGTGTTACGTCTACAGCGCTACCAATTAGACAGTGACGAGAGTGTAGAAGGCGAAGAATATGCTTATGTGTTGGATGCGGTGATTGAGAGTGCCGTAGCAGAGTAGGCGGTTTAAGCCGTGTTATTTTTATAGTAAAACGATAGCGTAAATAACTTAGACAGCTCGAAAAACACGCGTCATTCAGAGGCGTGTCCTTTTATGGTTGTTTGCTATACTTTATTATCGTTAGGATTCTTACTTTAACGTAAATTCCCTAGATCTTCTTCGGTCAAACGCCAGCGACCTTTCTTCTTAGAAGCACCGCGTCCACGCATGGCACTGTTTAATATTAATTTATTCATTGAATGGCTTGAGTGTGCATGACAAATGGCACAGGCAAGACCATCGGCGGCATCTTGTTGTGGCACGACATCTAGAGATAGTATGCGGCAAACCATCTCTTGTACTTGCTCTTTGGCCGCTGCGCCATAACCGCAAACAGCTTGTTTAATCTGACGTGCAGTATATTCTGATACTTCTAAATCCAGCGCAACCATGGCGGCAATAGCAGCACCTCTCGCTTGCCCAAGTTTCAATGCTGAGTCAGGATTCTCTGCCATAAATACCTGCTCGATAGCGGTATAAATAGGCTCGTTGGCATATTTTAAATGATATTGCGTAATACGGGTCAGCCCATTAAAAATACGCTTGAGGCGTTCAGGCATCTCTTTGGTGTCTGTACGAATAGTGCCTGCATCTATATACGTTAGCTTGTCGCCTGTCTGTTGGACGATGCCATAACCAGTCATGCGCGAACCAGGATCAATTCCAATAATAATTGCCATAGTATTCCATCTTGCTTACATTTTGTTTTATCGTCAATCCTATATAAATCGGATACGGTTTCAGGCTCGTTCAGCCTACTACTCGTAGCACTTTCACTTACCTTCCCTGTATCCAAATCATATTGAACTGACTATATGGCTTAAAAATCAGCCTTAAGTTTGATAGTATAGCAATCAATCCCCATATACATCATATGTTAGCCATCTTAATTTGCATGGCGCTTAATTTATTGGTTTTTATTTTATAGGACGACACTTTATGGGTCAGATAGTTGGTATTGCCATTGTTTGGTTTATTATCGAAATGCTACTTTGGTATTTGCTTGCTCAGTTTATGAGTGGTTGGTGGGTATTTATGTGGTTTATTATCGCCGCAGTTATCGGTATTTCACTCATACGTAAAGGGATGGCCGCTCTCAATCCAATGGCGCAGCAAATGAAAGCGGGTGGCATGATGAACCCATCGATGCGTCCGCAAGAATCAACCATGATGAAAAGTGTGGCCATGGCAGCGGCCGGCATTTTGCTACTCATTCCGGGTGTGCTGAGCGATTTGCTCGCATTATTGGTAGTATTGCCACCAGTACAAAAGAAGCTTAAAGACTTTGCCAATAACTATGTCATGAATAATCAGCAAAAAATGATGGAGATGATGGCAAAACAGATGGGTGGTCAAATGGGCGGCGGTCAAAATCCATTTGGTGGTGCTGGCGGCATGGGTGGTCAAAACCCATTCGGCGGCGCAGGTGGCATGAATAGCCAAAATCCGTTTGGTCAACAACAGCAAAACCCATTCGGTGATGTGTTTAAACAGCATACTACTGTTGATGGTACTGCCAAAAATATTCCTAAAGATGTGAAAAAAATTACCAAATCTGCTAACGATGAGTAATTATCAGAGAATTGGTTAGTCAAAAATCAGGTATAAAAAAAGCCCCTTTCGTCATTGACGGAAGGGGCTTTTTGGTGGCAGTAAACACATTGATTATAGGCAATATATTTACGAACCGAATGAAACAACCGAAGTGCCGCTGTAAGATGGTGACCCATGAACCGTGAAGTTCAGGGCGGATGCGTCATCATCTCTGCAGGTTTCCTGATACACCGCAAGCGGTGCAGGCATACACAATGAGACGATAGGTACCACATCCTGGTAAAGCATTATCGGCTCAGGGAATAAACATCTACTAGCCAACACTTCAGAATATAATTATCTTAACCAATGGTTTGAGTGATTGCAAGTATGATTTACAGATTACTACGTAGATTTAGGGATTAGCATCATTGCTGTTGAGTGTTAACCGCCTTTTCACCTACATAAAGGTACTTTAAACGTTTAAGGGTGGGCCTAAAAGGGCGATTTTTCAGCTATTTTAAGATGTGTGTTAATATAGAGGGCTTTAAACATCCTAATACAGCATTATAGGCGTTCATTCACTTGAGGAGCGGTAATCCATGACCAATACCCAGCAACAATCAGCATTTATCGATGATAATCAGGCTCAGCTCAATAGTAAGCAGGATGGCGATCAAAATAAAAAAGTGCCGCATGTCTTAATGATATTAGATGGTTTTGGGCATCGTGAAGACGATAAGGATAATGCAATTGCTGCCGCCAATATGCCAAATTTGGATAGGATTTATCAGCAATATCCGCATGGATTGATATCTGCTTCTGGAGAAGACGTTGGTTTGCCAGATGGGCAGTTTGGCAATTCAGAGGTTGGGCACATGAACTTGGGCGCGGGCCGTGTTCTTTATCAAGATTCGACTCGTATTTCAAGTGAAGTGGCCAATCGTGAATTTTATAAAAACGAAGCCTTAGTTAATGCGGTAAAAGCCGCGAACGAGCTTGGTGGTAACGTCCATATCATGGGATTATTATCAGATGGTGGCGTACATTCGCATCAAGACCACATCGAAGCGATGTGCCACTCCGCGTTAGTGCATGGCGCCAAAAATGTCTTTGTTCATTGTTTTTTAGACGGACGCGACACCCCACCTAAATCGGCTGATAAATATATCAATCGTCTGCGAGATCATATCAATAAGCTTAATGCTCATTATGAAGGTGGCCGCGTACAAATTGCCAGTATCATTGGGCGTTACTATGCGATGGATCGTGACAATCGTTGGGATCGCGTTCAAAAAGCTTATGAGCTTATTACTGAGGGTAAGGCTGATCGTCTTTCTACGCGTGCAGATGGCGCGGTACAAGCTGCTTACAAGGCACGCGAGACCGATGAGTTTGTCAATCCGACTGTAGTGATTGGGCGTGATGAGGTGCCATATACCGTTGATGACAATGACGCGCTGATTTTTATGAATTTCCGGGCTGATCGTGCCCGTGAACTGGCGCAGGCTTTTGTGTTACCAGATCATGAGTTCTCGGGTTTTGCCCGTCATAAACGACCAAAGCTTGCAGCTTTTGTCATGCTGACCAAGTACTCAGACATTTTAGCGGATAATCCCAAAACTAGCGTTGCTTATTATCCCACGTCATTGACCAATACGCTTGGCGAATATTTGCAGGATAAAGGCAAAACACAGTTACGTATCGCTGAAACTGAGAAATACGCACATGTCACGTTCTTTTTCAGTGGTGGTCGTGAAGAAGAGTATGAGGGCGAAACACGTATTCTTGTCCCATCTCCAGACGTTGCCACTTATGATATGAAGCCAGAAATGAGCGCACCTGAAGTGACTGATAAATTAGTGGCTGCCATTGAATCAGGCAAATATGACGTGTTAATTGTCAATTATGCCAATGGTGATATGGTTGGGCATACAGGGGTTTTTGATGCAGCTGTAAAAGCAGTAGAGGCATTGGATGTATGCGTTGGCCGTATAGAGTCAGCGGTACGCACCGCTGGTGGTGACATGCTTATCACGGCAGATCATGGCAACTGTGAGCAGATGCAAGATTATGAAAGCGGTCAAGTACATACTCAACACACTACTGAGCATGTGCCATTCATTTATGTGGGTGAGAAAAATCTACAAGTACGTAGTAGTGGTAAGTTGAGCGATGTCGCACCAACTATTTTGGCCCTGATGGATATTGAACAGCCCATTGAAATGACGGGCGAGAGCTTACTGGTTTCAGCATTGTAAGTCAGTCAATATTAGTATTTTGACCACTTGCTAGCGCTGTTAGCAGTAATGAAAGGGAAGAGATATTTATTGTCTCTTCCCTTTTTTTTATATTTTTCAAGATATATTCTGCTGACTTTATATCATTTTAAATGTTTAAGGAGTGAGAAAAATATGGGCAATTATGATATTTCGTATGCTAAGCAAATTTAACACTGCTGATTGTAAGTTGAGGAGATAATATTATTTGTCGTTAATTTTACTTGCAATACTCCCCTAGTCTTAGACTGGCTCTTGGTGCTATCTTATAAGGCAAATATCATTAATATATCTATAAAAATAATTCTATTATCTAAACGAGTTCTCTTATGCGTTCTATTTATTTTATGCGCTTACCATTGACGAAGCGATTGGGCAAACACGCAATGAAGGCATTGACTGCGCCGACTATTTTTAAACCTGCATTAATGATAGGTCTGCTTGGGCTAAGCACTGCCAGTATGGTTGCACAAGCAGCGAGATCACCAGCTACTGCGACCATCAATAACCCTACCGCTAGTCTACAACTGATCAGCTTAAATAGCGACGAGATAGCTACAGAAGGTGATACTAATAATTTATCAGATATCGCTGATATGCTTGAGTCAGCCGACCAAGTTGACGATTCGATAGACAGTGTCGCAGATGAGAGCGCCTTGACCGATGATACGGATGAGATCGATGTCAGTATTCCAGCTGAGGTTGCGCAAGTATCATTGAATGCTATTTCTCCAGAAACGCTTAAGACGTTTGTTGCGGTAGTGGATTTGGTGCGCCGTGAATATGTAGATGCGGTCAATGATGAAGAGCTGTTCAATAATGCGTTGAGTGGTATGTTGACTAAGCTAGATAGCCATGCTGAATTTTTAGATGCTGAGGCTTATGAAAACCTGCGAGCCTTTACCGAAGGTGATGTGGGTGATGTCGGTATTAAAGTCACTTATCAGCCTACAGATGGCTATTGGGTGATTACAGAGGTTATTGATGCATCGCCTGCAGATACAAAAGGCATTGCTGTTGGGGATTACTTGCATCAAGTCGGTGATTTTAAGCTGGATGAATACAAAGAAAGTAACGATATCGAGCAACTTCTGACAGGAATTGCGGGTACGCAAGTAGATATTGTAACCTCAAAAGCTGGTCGCCGTAAACATACCACGACCTTGCAGCGTAATAACAGTCACCCCCAAACGGTTGAGGCAAGTCTCATTGACGGTATCGCTGTTATCAAGTTGCCCGCTTTTCAAAATAATAGCCGTGAAAAACTCTTGGAAGGCTTGATAGGTCTAGATGCACCTATTTCAGGTGTCTTGCTAGACATGCGTGATAATCCAGGTGGGGTGTTAACGTCGGCGGTGAGTATTGCCAGTTTGTTTATGAGCGACACTGATGTGGTACAAGTAAAGGGTCGTCAAAGTGACACGCGTACGCTATCTACTCAAGGCATAGCGACACTTGAATCATTGCCAGTGGTGGTGTTGCAAAATCGCTATTCTGCATCAGCGGCAGAGGTTCTGGCCAGCAGCTTGCAGGCGCAAAAACGTGCCACGATTGTTGGTGAAGTCAGCTATGGCAAAGGGTCGGTACAGTCGGTTATCCCACTGAATGATGAGCAGGCTGTCAAACTAACGGTCGCCAACTACATGACAGCGTCAGGTAATAAGATCGATGGAATTGGTGTAGAGCCTGACATGACTTTGTCAGGTAGTGAAAGTACATGGGAGCAGCAAGCGCTCGCTTTACTAAAAACAAAAGCCCTTGATTCGGGCATTCGTTTTGTCCGAAAACCTGCCAAAGAGGATAAAGCGATGGCAGACAATAAGGTTCAATAAAGCTCGTTTAAAGATAGGCTAGCGCGATATATTAACGTTAAAATATCATCATTTATCGTTATTCAAAAATAGCGAATGCTATGACTCAAATTGATCCTCAGCTATCTCTAGTTTTTTCATGCGATAGCGTAAAGAGCGAAAAGTGGTGCCTAGTAGTTCAGCGGCTTGCGTTTTATTCCAAGCAGTTTGTTTTAGTGCGGTAATAATCAACTGTTTTTCTTGTTCTTGTAGGTAATGCTCTAACCCTTGAGATGGCAGTTGGCCATCCTCTAATTCGCTTAGAATTGCTTTTTCATCACGTCCTTGCAGAATAGATTGATGAGTGGCAGATTCTTCGTGATCATGACGGGGTGTATGGTTTGAGCTTTCAGCATGATTACTTGCCGAGCGTTGTATCATAGAAGGGTAGTGCTGAGTATTAGTACGATAAGGGTGCAAATTGGTCGTCACTTGCTTGGCTTGTGGCGCTATGGTCTCATCCATGGATTGAATGATTTTTTCTCTACTTTCTATCGATTGAGCGACCATTTGATTGTTTATTTGACGTTCAGAATGTTGAGTTTTATCAATAACTGCTGGCTCACTCTGATCTTGAGAGACTGCACGGTGATGAGTCATATCAATATCAGGCAAACCCAAATGGCTGATGTCAATGTACGGCGTCTCTGCTAGGGTGACGGCACGTTCAAGGACGTTACGTAGTTCACGGACATTGCCCGCAAAGTTATGATCTTGCAAACGCTCACAAGCCTCGATGGTAAGTGTTGGAGGGTTCTCTAACTGCCATTCATCAGCAATTAATGCTAAAAAGTGCTTGGCTAATACAGGAATGTCATCACGACGCGCATTGAGCGTTGGCAGTTTTAATTCAATCACATTGATACGGTAGTATAAATCTTGTCGAAATGCCCCATCCTGTACCAGTTGGTTTAAATTTTTGTGGGTGGCGGACAAGATACGAATATCTACAGGAACCTCTTTGGTATCACCAATGGCTCTCACCGTTTTCTCTTGAATGGCACGCAGTAGTTTTACCTGCATGGCCAAAGGCAAGTCTGCCACCTCGTCTAAAAATAACGTGCCGCCATTGGCCTGTTGAAATAGCCCTTGCTTGTCAGCGACAGCCCCTGTAAAGCTACCTTTTTTATGACCAAAAAACTCTGATTCCATCAGCTCTGATGGTATCGCTCCACAGTTTACTGGCACAAAGCTACCATCACGGCGTGGGCTTAAATCATGAATCAATCGGGCAACCACTTCTTTACCAGTACCCGAAGCGCCTGACAAAAATACGGGTGCTTGTGAGCGTGCCAATTTTAAAATAGTATTTTTCAGCGGATGCATCACAGCAGAATCACCAATGAGCCTACTGTCTAACAGTTTTTGTTCAGGTGAGCATTCAGCTGTGGTTTTTGCTTCATTATCTTGATGAATAACTTTTAAAGCATTTTGCACCAGTTGACGTAGGCGCGGTAACTCAAGAGGTTTATTAACAAAGTCGAAAGCACCAAGCTTCAATGCCTCAATGGCGAGATCCATACTGCCATGAGCAGTAATAACGGCAATGGGGGTACTAGAGCTATTGCTGATTTCTTTTACTAACTCTAGTCCTGACCCATCAGGCAGCTTTAAATCGGTCAGACAAAAATCGTAATCATTGTCTTGCCAGTATGATCTTGCTTGTGACAGAGTATATGCTACATCACTTTTAATGCCCATTTTGGTCAAAGTAATTTGCATCAATCGGCACAGATCCACTTCGTCATCAACGACTAGCGCGGTTGTTGTCATACATCATCTCATCGTATTCAGTAGCTATAAAATGGTAAAAACCAAGAGGCCTTAATGGCAAAGTATTCCATATAACGTTAATATTTATAAAATACTGGTATTAACGTTATTTTCAATTTTATTTACATTGGTATCAGCGCTAACAGCAGGTGCTATCAAGCGAAAACAGGTTTTCTCATGTTCAGGAATATAAAGCAAGCGAGTTTGGTTGGCCTCACAAAAAGCTTGTGATAAATACAGTCCCAAGCCTGTACCTGCCTGATCTGTCGTAAAAAATGGATTGAACAAATGTTCTGTATTTTTGGCGCTCACCCCACGGCCAGCATCCAGAATATCAATTATAACATCGTTATCCGCACAATAAATCTCGATTTCCACATAGGCATGAGGGTGGGCGTAGCTACTGTAACGCAAGCCATTGTTAATTAAATTGATTAAGACTTGCTCTAATTGGTGTGTGTCGAATGATATGGTCGGTTGAGTTTTTACCCGTAGAAAGACATCGTGTCCTTGAAAGTAGTTCTCTAAGAATGTTGGCATCCAGTCTGCCAATACGATCGCCTGCTGGTTTGCGGTTTGCTGGCGAGACAGTTTTAGTACATCTTCGATAATACGATTCACGCGTTTTGTTTGCGAAAATATCATTTGATAAAGCTCATGATTCGCGGCCATATCATCATTTGAGATATTCGCCGTTATTGTATTATTTGCTGTATCGCCTGTTACATTGGCTTCTATAGCATCTTCCATTAATAATTGACTGGCTTGTGATATTGCTGCCAAAGGGTTTCTTATTTCGTGGGCGATACTCGCCGTCAATTGCCCTAAAGAAGCCAGCTTTAACTGTTGGGCGTTGGCTTGTTCACGGCGTAAGTCCTCTAGCATTATCAGTTTGCTGTCATCCTTTAAAGGAATGATTTGTACGCGCAGTTTACCAAATATGGAAGCGTTTGCGACTGCAGGCAAATCATAAGTAAAGGTGCGTGATTGGCCGACCGCTACCGACAAACAAGCTTTAAATAGCTGCGTATGTTGTTGGCTAAGCTGTTGTTGAAAGTTAGATAAGAGCGCACTGCGAGTATTGTTTCGAGTACCTTTTGTGTCAATAGAGGCGTTTTGCAATGATGCGGAAGGGATTTGCGAAAGACTGAGTAGTTGGTGAGCGGCAAGGTTTGCTAAGACGATATGCTGTTTGTCAATGACGATGACACCATTAACCATTTGCGTGATGACTTCTTGGTTGATGACATTTAATCGTTCAACCTCTTTGGCGTGTCTCGCTGCTACTTTCTCAAGTTGTACTAATCGCTGTGAGATGGACCAGCTCAAACCGCCAACCGCTAAAAAGCTGGCTGACATGAGCAAAGCATCCCCTAAATTTGCCAAACTCATGCTATTGGCAATGGCATAAAAGAATTGCTGATAAATGACAAAAATAATAGCAAGTAGGGTAATAATCAAAGCTTGTGAGCCGTGTAGCAACATAAAGCTTGCTGCGACTACCACCATATAAAGCATGGTCAACTGTAAATCAGGCGCGCCTGCTGTATATAGTAATAAGCTTAATATAATGACATCTAATACTAAACCGAAGGCCAACTGCCGCCGCATTTGTTGATTAACAACATAAAACAAGCCGAGTAAAATGAGGCTAAGCAGGAGATAAAAGCTAAGAGCCGTTTGTTGTAAGAAGCTTGGTAGAGAGAGGCTGTTGTCAGAGTGAGCGGTGATATACACCATCAGTAGAGAAAACAGACTAACGGCAAAGCGGTAACTGCTATAGATAAGCCCTAACCTGCGTAACTGAGGTGGTGATAGCGTGTCATCGCGATGCAAATAGTGAGTAACAGCAGAGATAATATTAGTAGCAGGCTTCATAGATTGACCGCAATAAAGGAACAGTTGCTAGGGCGTATCCTCATTTTTAGCTCATGTAGATGTCCATCGATTGAATTGAGGATACGCCCTAATGATTTATGGCTGAATCAGACCATGACGAATGGCCAAATGTGTTAACTTCACATCACTATCCACCCCGACTTTTTCGTAAATACGATAGCGATAAGTGTTGATGGTTTTGACGCTGACAAATAGCTGGTCGGCGATTTGCTGCGGGCTTTGACAGTTCACGACCATCATCGCCACCTGTTTTTCACGATCACTTAGTAAGTCAAAAGGTGAGTTGGCATTATCCGACAGTAAGACATCAGCGAGTTGTTCGGCAACATCTTGGCTAAAATAACGACCACCTTGAGAGATTTTTTTGACAGCACGAATCATCTCATCGAGTGGCGTGCCTTTAGTGATGTAACCGTTGACGCCAGCTTTGATGAGCATAGAAGGGTAAGGCTGTGCTGACATACTGCTGACAGCCAATATCTTGATACCCATATCCAGCTGAATTAAGCGTTTGGTTGCTTCAAGCCCACCAATATTAGGCATATTGACATCAAGCAAAACCACATCAGGACGCAATTGTTTGGCCAGTTTGATGGCCATGTCACCGCTGTCCGCTTCGCCGATTACTTCGATATCGACACTGTCTGACAACATACGGCTAATACCCATTCTTACCAAATCATGATCATCTACTACCAGTACTTTAATCATAACGATACTCTTTGTTATTTGTCAGAATGAAGGCTTTTATTGACACTAAATGACAAGAAAAATAAGGCCATCAGAGTCATTTTTTAGTTTTTGAAAAAGGTGAAATGCTGCTAACATATTAGATAGATACCGTTGTTTAATATGACAAAATACGGATAATCACAGTGTTCAAAGTTAAAATACATTGCTGAAATGTGAGTCAATGTTTCTACAATATAAAGTGGTTGTAGCAAAACTTGAATTAGGTCAAAATAAACCATTAAATCATTTTGATACAGTAAACTTAAATGCAAACCATGATACACTAAAAATACAAAAACTCTATACGAGTACTTATAAACCCATTCATAAACGCTACGTACGTTGTTGCTATTGGTTAGTATGTAACTGATTCTCTAATTAACAGCATCGCGACAGCAGGAGGCATAATGAAGCAACTACCATTAACCAAACAGCAATTAATCGCTGCTATGATTTCATTGAGTTTGGGCAGTGTTGCACAAGCCGCACTTACTATTAATGGTAGCGCTGACAATAGTTCTAGTGCTCGCATGAGTTGGGGCGGTGCTGATAGTCTGTCTGAAGCACGCAACATTATGTACAAGTCCAATGGTTCAGCTATCAAGAAAGTCGATACTGGCAATGGTACGACCAGCATCACTAATGCCAATAGTTTCGGCAGCAGCAATAACAGTTACAATACGACGTATCGTGGCTCATTTGGTAGCAGTGATATGATACCTATCAGCACTGACTCGCGTAGTGTCGCGGTCATCGATGCTGAAACAGGCGAATCTATTTATGAAAAAGATGCTGACATAGCGCGCCCTATGGCCAGTATCTCTAAAGTTATGACGGCTATGGTGGTATTGGACGCTGGTCTCGATATGCGTGAAGAGCTCACACTCGATCCAGAAGATTTCGTTGGTCCTAAGCGTGCCAGCTCTAACCTTAAATCAGGCGACCGTTTGAACCGTGCTGAAATGTTGCTGATGGCATTAATGAAATCAGAAAATCCAGCAGCAAAGAGTTTAGCGCGTAATTATCCAGGTGGCTACAGTGCTTTTATACGTGCCATGAATCGAAAGGCTCAAGATCTGGGTATGACTACTGCGTTCTTTGGCGATCCAACGGGTCTTGATAAACGTAATGTGGCTTCATCAAATGACTTGGTTAAAATGGTACGTGCCGCGGGTAATTACGATGTGATTCGCCGTTTCTCTACTACCAAGAGTTATGACTTTTTTGTTTCAAACTATTCAAGCGGTAACCGTACGTATAAAGCCAATAATACCAGTAGCTTGGTTCGTGCTGGTGATTATCCAATTGGTATCTCAAAAACAGGTTTCATCAATGAAGCTGGCCGTTGTGTGGTCATGGAAACACGTGTGAATAACCGTCCAGCAATTATTGTCATCTTAGGAGCGAACAGCTCAGCCACACGTTGGGGTGATGCTAAAAACATTTTAAACAGTTTAGCGACACGTCGCACGGTGTAGTCTTACTGTTTTAGTATTTATAAAAAAGGCTGTTATTCAATATAACAGCCTTTTTATTGTGTTGAATTTAGGGCGTGTTCTCAACTCAATCGGTGGATATCTAAATCGGATAAAAATGAGGGCACATGCCCAAGGAAAAACTATATGACTCAAGCACTGACTGTTATAGCAGCGCCAAAGCTATACTTACTTACCAATGATGATGAGTTTGTACTTCTCTACCAGAAATTAGAAGCCGCATTGGCGACAGGATTCATTGCGTTGTTACAAATCCGTCGCAAGAAAATCCTGTCATTGCCTGATGGTGAGTCTCATCTATACGAAGAGGCTAAACAGATAGTTGAGTTGGCGAAAGCGTACAATGTACCAGTCGTCATCAATGACAATGTTAAACTGGCTGCCAAGCTCGGTGTTGGGGTGCATTTGGGTCAACAAGATGGCGAAGTTGCCGATGCTAAGCACGAACTACAGCCAAACCAAATAATCGGACGTACTTGTCATGGCAAGGTAGACTTGGTAAAAGAAGCAAAAAATGAGGGCGCAAGCTATGCCGCTATGGGTGCGATTGTTACCTCAAATACAAAACCTAATGCCAATATCATCTCACGCCAGCAGCTCATAGATGGCTGTCAGCAAGATATAGCGCTATGCGTCATAGGTGGTTTGACGGCGGAAAATATCTCCGAGCTGGTAGATTTGCCAATTACTTACGTGGCAGTTGTTGGGGATATTATGGATTTGCCCGTGCATCAAGTCGCCGCCCGCTGTTATCAGTGGCAGCAGGCGTTCTCTAAATGGGAAACACCTGCTTGATCGATGGAACTTTGATTTGGAATGGCTGCTTGGAGTAAAAATGAATCGTTATTCAGCATGTTCCATACATAGGGTAGCGTAAGGCAGTGCTTGCAAGCGTTGCTCTTCAATTTGCTCGCCGCAGACTTCACATTCACCATAAGTACCGTTTTCAATACGGCTTAGCGCGTTTTCAACATAGATCAAACTTTGGCGGGCTTCACCCATCAAGTTTGTACGCATGTCATTTTGACGATAAGAGATGGCTTGGTCTTCCCAATGCTCATTGAGGTCGTCTTGTGGGTGTTGGATATGATCTTCGATTTTATTAATGCGAGTTTCATATTCTTCTTTGAGTGCTAGTAGGTTTTGTTTAGCAGTCTGAAGGTCGATACTCATGGGGTTCTCCTAATGGGTTATTTTTATTGTTAGCATTATTTATTATCCGTGCTAATAGCATCATAAACAGGCTTATTACTAAGTGCCACCACGAAATGTTACTGATTTTTTATTAAAATCAAGTCAGTGGGCTTTAGTTATAACCTACTGAGTAAAATTTAATGGCACGTTCTTTATGAGCACGTGCTAGAAAACTGCTAGAATACACCGCCTCAAATTCTTGCTTGGTCACTTTTTTATAAAGCCACAGGAAAGAATAACTAATTTGATAAATATTTTTCAGTAATGAGTAAAAAGCCAACCGATAGATTAACAAAAGATGATACATAGGAGCAGGTAATGAATTTTTTGCGTATGAGTGAGCTGAGCTTAACGGATAAAGTGGTGTTGATTCGTGAAGATCTCAATGTGCCTATTAAAGACGGTAAAGTCGCCAGCGATGCGCGTCTACAAGCCAGCTTGCCTACGATTAAGATGGCGTTAGAACAAGGCGCGGCCGTTATTGTTTGTTCGCACTTGGGACGTCCCACTGAAGGCAGTCCTGAGCCGATATATTCGCTAGCACCAGTGGCTAAGTATTTAAGCGATAAACTAGCCACGCAACTATCAAAGCCAGTTAGCTTAAACAAGGACTATCTTACTGAGGGCGTGGCGATTAAAGCAGGCGAGGTAGTGCTACTAGAAAACGTACGATTTAATCAGGGCGAAAAGAGAAACGATGCAGATTTAGCACAGAAATACGCTGACTTATGCGATGTATTCGTAATGGATGCGTTTGGCACAGCACATCGCGCACAGGCATCGACAGAAGGCGTTACCCAAGCCATGCATCAGGCAGGAAAAACAGCTTGTGCAGGGCCGTTATTGGCGGCTGAGCTTGATGCGTTAAGCTTAGCACTTGAAACCCCAGCACAGCCGATGTTGGCAATCGTGGGTGGCTCAAAAGTATCAACAAAGCTAGAAGTGCTGCACAGTTTGTCTGAACTATGCTCGCAGATTATCGTTGGTGGTGGTATTGCGAATACGTTCCTAGCGGCGCAAGGTCATAGCGTCGGTGCGTCACTTTATGAAGCGGACTTGGTTGAGACAGCTCGTGACATTATGACTAAGACTGAGATTTTATTACCTGAGTATGTTGTGGTCGCTGATAAAAATGAGATTGATTTTGCTGATTTTACTGGCTCATTACAACAAGCCACTGCGACTATAAAATCTGTCGACGCGATTGGCGAAAATGACATGATATTGGATATCGCCCCAGAAAGTGCTAAGCAACTGGCGGATGCCATTATCAACGCAAAAACTATCTTGTGGAATGGTCCGGTCGGTGTTTTTGAAGTCGATGCGTTTGGTCAGGGTACGCAAATCGTGGCAAATGCCGTTAAAGATAGCCAAGGTTTCTCGATTGCTGGTGGTGGTGATACGCTTGCTGCGATTGATAAATATCAAGTAGCAGATGGCGTTAGCTACATGTCAACGGGTGGCGGTGCATTTTTAGAGTTTGTAGAAGGCAAGATATTACCTGCGGTTGCTGCCCTACAAGTTGATGCGTAACGCTTTAACGATACTTAGCAGATGAGTAACATTAGCCGTACAATTTAACCTCCCCATCTAATGTACGCTGTATTAATAATATTTTGGCTATTATTCTTATCTTATTGTTTTAAGAGCAATAAGCGAGAGTGGTCACTGATTATTATTAAGTAGTAATTATTTGTTTCTATAATGAAAATTATGATTGCATGTCTAATTTGTACTATATAAAATAGCGAAAATCATGTATTTGACATGCTTTATTTATGAGAGGTTTATTATGTTAAAACGCCATTTATTACTTGCTAGCGTACTTGCTGGTACTTTTGCAATTACTGCATGTAGCCAACAAACAGAAGAGAACACCGAAGCAGCTGTTGAGTCTGCTGGTGATGATGTCGCTGTTGAAACAGAAGCCGTTGCTGCTGAAGCTGAAGTTGCTGCAAAGGATGCTGGTACTGAAGTTGCCGAAGGCGCTGAAACTGCTGGTGTTGCTGCTACCAATGCGCTAGAAGACACTGGTGAAGCAGTTGTAGTAGGCGCAAATGAAGCCGTTGCCAATACTGCTGAAGTAGTTGCCGATGGCGCATCTGCTGTTGAGGATAAAGCCAGTGAAAATGCAGTAGAAGCAGAGCAGCAGTACTAATTTATCAATACATGAGCAATTGAAAATAAGCAGCTGATCTGTTAATTTATCGATTGATGAATCGGCTATTGATTTGGCGATTGCTGTATAAGCCCTCAAAATATTTAAAAAGCTTTGGTGATAGCCAAGGCTTTTTTGTATTTAAAATCATAATTTAGAGGTTGGTCAGTAAAAAATATAACGCACGAGGCTTATCGGTTTTTTCAATCAGTTACGTATCATATTGAACCTATCAAGTTCCTTTATATAAACTCGCTATCATTCTGTTCTGTGAATATAGTAAAGAAAGAAATAGTCGGTTAACTGCTACGAAGCGGTGGCAATTTTTGCTATAATCACGGCGTAATAATTACGATCAAAAAACACCGGTTTTTTGCTGGTCTGGCTATTATAAGGCTAGGGTTTTAGGGCAATTGTTGCAACATCGTATTTTTAAGAATGACTTCTTAATATCATATTCAAAATTTAATCAGAGAGCGTCTTATGGCTTTAATATCGTTACGTCAACTTCTAGATCACGCCGCCGAGCATAATTACGGTGTCCCTGCCTTTAATGTCAATAACTTAGAGCAGATGCGTGCAATCATGATGGCGGCCGACGCCTGTGACTCACCTGTTATCGTTCAAGCCAGTGCCGGTGCACGTAGTTATGCAGGCTCTGCATTTTTGCGTCACCTGATTATTGCTGCGATCGAAGAGTGGCCACATATTCCAGTAGTCATGCATCAAGATCACGGTATGTCACCAGCGATTTGCCAACGCTCAATTCAGCTTGGATTCTCATCAGTGATGATGGATGGCTCGCTCGGTGAAGACGGCAAAACGCCAATGGACTATGATTACAACGCTAGCGTGACTCGCGAAGTTGTCAAGATGGCACACGCGTGCGGTGTTTCAGTAGAAGGTGAAATTGGTTGCTTGGGTAGTCTTGAGACCGGTATGGCTGGTGAAGAAGACGGCTCTGGTGCAGAAGGCGTATTGGATCACGAGCAGCTATTGACCAGTGCTGATGAAGCAGAACAGTTCGTTAAAGACACTAACGTCGATGCGTTAGCCATTGCCATCGGTACCAGTCATGGTGCTTATAAATTCACGCGTCCACCGACAGGCGATATCTTATCCATTGAGCGTGTCAAAGAAATCCATGCCCGTATTCCTAATACCCATCTTGTTATGCATGGCTCTTCATCAGTGCCGCAAGAGTGGTTAAAAGTTATTAATGAAAATGGTGGTAACATCGGTGAGACTTACGGTGTGCCGGTTGAGCAAATCGTTGAAGCGATTAAGCATGGCGTTCGTAAGGTAAATATCGATACCGATTTACGTTTGGCATCAACAGGCGCTATCCGTAAATTCCTTGTAGAAAATCCGAGCGAATTTGATCCACGTAAATACTTTAAAGCGTCTATGGTTGCGATGTCAGATATCTGTACCAATCGATTTGAAGCCTTCGGTTCTGCTGGTCAAGCCCATAAAATTCGTCCAATTAGCCTTGAAGGTATGGTCGATTTTTATAAATAAGCTTAATTACTAAGAGGTAGCCGCTAGTTATTAAATAGCTTATTAAATAGCAACTAGGCTCATTTTTTATAATAGCTCTAACAGAGGTAGTGGATTATGATTGGATTGATTAGTGGTCAAGTGCAGTATTTGATGGCACCGACTGCCTGTGTCATGACTACCTCTGGTGTCGGCTATGATATTGAGCTGCCGCTACCGTCATTTTGCCAGTTGCGTCTCAATGAGCAGGCGAGCATTTGGACGCATTTTCATGTGCGTGAAGATGCGCAGCTGCTTTATGGCTTTATTGATCGCAAAGAGCGCGATGTCTTTCGTCAATTGATCAAGATCAATGGCGTTGGCGCAAAAATGGCGTTAGCAATGCTATCTGCGATGTCAGCTGCTGAGCTGAAAATGCATGTTGAGCAAGAGTCAGAGACGGCATTGACTCGTATCCCCGGTATTGGTAAAAAGACAGCGCAGCGTTTATTGATTGAACTAAAAGACAAGCTGAAAAATATTGAAGTTGATAACGGTAGTTTAGAGTTTGCCATTCAACCTGCTGAGGTGTCTCACGAGGGCAGCATCATCGCTGAGGTAGAAGGTGCGTTGATTAGCTTGGGCTATAAAGAAAGAGAAGCTCAGCAAGCGATTAAAGCTGCTAAAAGTAATGGCGATACCTTTGCCGATACTCAAGGTTTGCTAAAAGCCACATTGCAACAGCTGTCAGGCTTTTGATTTATTCAGCTCACTACTATTAGGGCGTGTCCTCAATTCAATCGATTATCCTCTAAATGGGCTAACAATGGCTAAATTTTGCCAAACATTGTCAAATAGCTTATCAATATCTCGATATTATTTGCGCTACTTTCCTTGTTTGACGGCAATTTATCTCATTTTTATCACCATTTTTAAAATGAGGACACGCCCTAATAAGTATCAATAATTCTTAAACAGATAAGCGACATTCATTGTCGCTTATTTTCGTTTTAGGCTGTGCTTTATTTAGTAGCTGCTTTATGATGTTTTGCATGACTTATACGTAGCGTTTGGTTATGCTATTTATACCTAATTTTTTAATATAATGATAAAACCTATGATGCAAGATCGTTTGATTAATCCATTCGAAGGGGCAGGCGATGCGCCTGATTCTAATATTCGACCGGCTTTATTGGCTGAATATATTGGTCAGCCAGTGGTACGTGAACAAATGGAAGTGTTTATTGGCGCGGCACGTGGTCGGGGCGAGGCATTAGATCATACTTTGATTTTTGGTCCGCCCGGTCTTGGAAAAACGACGCTTGCCAATATTATTGCTCGTGAAATGGGTGGTAACTTGCGTTCTACCTCAGGACCTGTGCTTGAGCGCCCCGGTGATTTGGCAGCCATGCTGACCAATCTAGAAGAGGGTGATGTACTATTTATCGACGAAATTCATCGATTGAGTTCTGTTATTGAAGAAATACTTTACCCCGCCATGGAAGATTTCCAGCTGGATATTATGATTGGCGAAGGGCCCGCTGCCCGCTCTATCAAGCTTGATTTGCCACCGTTTACCTTGGTTGCGGCAACCACGCGAGCAGGCTTGTTAACGTCGCCACTCCGTGATCGTTTTGGTATTGTGCAGCGGCTCGAATTTTATAATATTGCTGACCTGACCACGATCGTGAGTCGTGCTGCACGTTTGATGCGTGTGCCGATGAGCGAAGATGGCGCGGTGGAGATTGCTCGCCGTGCGCGTGGTACGCCAAGGATTGCCAATCGACTATTACGCCGTGTGCGGGATTATGCTGAGGTGAGAGGTGATGGTAGTATCAATGGCGCGATTGCTGGCAGAGCGCTTGATATGCTGGCAGTTGATAGACGTGGTCTTGATCATTTGGACAGACGTTATATTGAAATATTGCACGAACGCTTTGATGGTGGCCCTGCAGGTGTGGAAGCAGTGGCAGCGGCGATGGCGGAAGATCGTGGTACGCTTGAGGATGTGATTGAGCCATATCTTATTCAGCAAGGCTATGTATTACGTACAGCTCGTGGACGCGTACTGACCCAAATGGCGATTGACCAAATGTTATAATACCTATCCAAAAATATGATTAACGGTGTCAAACTTACTTAGCCTACTAGCTGTATGACTTGTTTTTCTTGCTACTCTAATTTTTGTGAAAAAAAGTGCCTACCTTTAATTGAGAGATTAAAGGTAGGCACTTTTTTCTTAATTTTAATATGATTTAGCCATAAAAATATTAGCTACTAGATAAAGCTTCAGGCCATATTTTCCCCGGGTTGAGAATATTTTTAGGGTCAAGGGCTGACTTAATCGCTTGCATCAGCACTAAGGCGTTACCGTGCTCTTGCTGCATATATTTTTGTTTGCCTTGCCCGATACCATGCTCACCTGTACAAGTGCCATTCATTTCAATAGCGCGGGTAGCTAAGCGGCTGATAATGCCGTCAGCGGTAGCGATTTCTTCAGGATTTTCGGTATCGACCAATAACAAAACATGAAAATTACCATCGCCAACGTGACCGACGATAGGCCCAATCATGCCCGACGCTTCGATATCTTTTGCTGTCGCACTGACGCATTCAGCCAAGCGTGAAATGGGCACACAAGCATCCGTTGATAAGGCGCTGGCTTTAGGACGTAGAGCAGAGCTGGCATGATAAGCGTTGTGCCGTGCCTGCCACAGACGTTTACGCTCCGCTTCATTGGTATCCCAAGCAAAGTCACGACCGCCGAACTCTTCGATAATATCCGTAAAGATTTTAGCTTGTTCAGCGACGCTGGCATCTGTGCCGTGAAACTCTACAAATAGGGTAGGCACCTCATCCAGATCAAGATTAGCATATTGATTACAGGCTTTGATTTGCATCGCATCGAGTAGCTCAATGCGCGCAATCGGCAAGCACATTTGAATGGTCAGCATTACTGCCTGACAGGCATCCTCAATCGTTGAGAAGTGGCAAATGCCACTGCCAATACACTCGCTAATGCCAAACAATTTAAGCGTGATCTCTGTGACGATACCAAGTGTCCCCTCTGAGCCGATTATTAATCTGGTCAAGTCATAACCAGCGGCAGATTTTTTGGCACGGTTACCGGTGCGGACAATCTCTCCACTCGCGGTGACTATCTCAAGCGCGAGTACCACATCTTTCATCGTGCCATAACGTACCGCATTGGTGCCTGAGGCGCGAGTAGCGACCATACCGCCGATACTAGCATTGGCACCCGGATCTATTGGGAAAAATAGTCCTGTATCACGTAAATAATGATTGAGCTGCTCACGTGTGACGCCTGGTTGTACGGTCACCGTCAGATCTTCATTATTGACTTGCAATATTGCATCCATCGAGTACATATCGATGCATAATCCACCATACGGGGCATTTAATTGACCTTCTAAGGATGAGCCAATACCAAATGCAATCACTGGCATTTGATACTGATTGCAAATCTCAACCGCAGCTGCTACCTCGTGCTTATCTTGTACTGTCAAGACGGCATCGGGTGGCTGATTGGCAAGCCACGTCATCGTATGTCCATGCTGTTCACGTACCGTTATATTGGTAGTAAGGTGTTTACCGAAACGGGTTTGTAAGGCAGCAATGGCTTCGCTGTGGTCTTTTTTAGCAATAGATAATTTAGAGGTAGACATGGGTGACTCCTATACAGGGTGTCTTCTTTACCGAGCCAATGAAAAATGAGGTAATGTAAAAGCTAAGCTCTCACTCACTTAAATGTCGCTAAAAAGCAATGAAAGTGAGTGGGAGCTTATTGAATAAATACTAGATAGTACTGACTATTAACCAATACTTATTTTTATTAAAAATAATAGAGTGTTAAGCTAAAATACGCCAAACGACAACCAAAATAGCCAATATATAAAAGATAGGCGAGAGCCAGCCAACAACCTGTGTTGCAATAGCAATGAAAATGGCAAAGCCAGCAAGCGCCAGCCAATCTCGGCGTCGATCATTGAGCATATCCGCGCGAATTTGCTGTATCTCTCGCAGTTGACTGTCTTGGCGCGACCCTTGTGAGGCAAGGCTTTGTAAGCCTTGGTCTAGCAACTTGGGAATATCAGTGGTCGATAATAAAATCTCTGGTAACTGCTGGCGCAGCTGTTGTAAATTACGCATCGGATCGAGCTGCTCTTTAATCCAACTGCTTAAAATCGGCTTGGCAAGTGACCAGATATCAAGGTCAGGATACAAGTCGCGACCGAGCCCTTCGACATGAACCAAGGTCTTCAATAGCAGCATGAGTTGCGGTGGGATACTCATATGGTGCCGGCGGGCAATATCTAGAATCTGCATTAAGACACCAGCAAAGTCGATATCATTAATAGACTTTTGTAGCATGGGACCAACAGTGCGTTTCATATCGCGCATTAGGGCATGCTTGTCTGTATTTGGTGGAATCCAGCCCGCTCTACTGACGATATCAACCATCGCCGTAAAGTTGTTATTCATCACCGCCAACAGCATGCGCGCCACAATGAGCTGATCGTCTTTTGATAGCGTACCCATTATGGCGCAATCAAGCCCGATATAGCGCGGCTCGTGCCCTAAGTCAACCGCTGCCATGTCTGCAGTGAGCGTTTTAACGGGTGGGGTCTCTACGAATACATTACCCGGATGCATATCGGCATGAAAAAAGTTATCGCGGAATACTTGGGTAAAAAATATCGTTAAGCCTTTTTCTGCTAGTGCTGCTCGGTCATAACCAAGCTGATCAAACACTTCAATTTGCGAGATAGGAACGCCTTGGATACGCTCCATGACCATCACATTTTTGGCAGAATCATAGACTTCTGGTACGTACATCAATGCGGAACCCAAGAAGTTGTTGCGCATCTGAGTGGTATTGTCTGCCTCTAACGTCAAATCCAACTCGTTTAACATCACTTGGCGATAGTCTTCGACAATATCGATTATATGAATGGCACGCGCCGCTTCAATACGCGCTGATGCCCAATTGGCCAGCTCACGTAGTAGCTCAAAATCAGTAATGATGGTGGTGCGGATATCAGGACGCACCACTTTTACCACCACTTCACGACCATCATGCAATGCAGCAGTATGCACTTGGGCAATCGAAGCCGCCGCTAGAGGTTTGACATCAAAGCGTGCGAACAGTGTGCCAATTGATTGACCGAGACCGTGTTTGGGGTCTTGGATTTGGGTGATGGCTACATCAGAATCAAAAGGTTTGACTTTATCTTGTAGCTGAACCAATTGTTCGATAATCTCAGGCGGTACTAAATCGCGACGCGTTGACAGTAGTTGGCCAAGCTTTAAAAACAGCGTGCCCATGTCTTCAAGCGCATACTTAATGGCATTGGGTTGATGTTTTTTACCCCAAGCAGCTGGATGTAGGCGAATTAAACGCGCCAAAGGTTGCAGCTGTGGCACGTCTTCGATAGAAAGGTGAGTATCAATACGGTAAGTTGCGGCGATGCGCCAAAGCTCAAGTAAGCGGGCGCGATGAGATAATAGCATGAGATATAGGTACTCTAAAGAAAGTCGAAAATAAGGTAGGCGCAGTACTTATCTATAAACTGTGCTTGTCTATAAAAAGTGCTGTCGATGATAGGATTGAGCTATCATCGACGGCAGAAGCTATTGATGAAACGAGTTATTGAGAAAACGTGCCTGTTCATCTTTGATAGCAGCAAGTTTGGCCTCTTCACGTTCGACATCAGCTCGCAGTTTTAATAGTTGCTGCTTAAGGTCGTTTACTTCTGCCACCTCGATAGGATCGGGAACACTATTTCCTGCCACATCATTGGCCCAGTCGCTGACATCATCAAAAGTGCGTTTGGCACTATGGCGCCAGCTGCCTTTAAGCTGCGATATAAGCAGATGCAACTGACTGGCCATCGGTTTACCAATAAATGGCTCAAGCTGTCCTGCGACATCTGGGTCAAAGCCCGCGACTAGTTGTTTAAGCTGCATCAGTACTTTGTAATCACCCGCGATAGGCAAGTTGCCCTCGGTACCGCGCATCAGATTCAGCAGTTGCGCTGGGTTATCTACAGTAATAGTACAGTCTGGACGACTATGACCGAGCCGTGCGCGCTCCATACTGGCTTTTTGGCGCTCGTCCATAGCGCCACTTTGCTCAAACACGCTATCAGTCGTCACTGGCTCAAAACGCAAACGCTCATGGGTAAATAAAATATCCAAACGAATCTCAGGCATTGCCATATTGAGTCGCAACACTTTGCCAGCAAGCGGTGCCAATCCTGATTTGGTAATCTCATCACTAGCAATGGCAAGGTTGATCAGCTTTTCGGCACCCGCTAAAAGTAGAACAGTCAGCATAAGGCTCTCGCATATTCAATTGAGCGCCTTTAGAAAAGCGCATGGTTTGTCAGGATTAATGGTCACGACTATCGGGTATTAGTATTTTTTTATCGTTATGCTTTAAAGCCACGATGCACGGCTACGATACCAGCAGTCAAGTTATGATAATCACAGTTCTCAAATCCAGCTTGTTGCATCATTTGTTTCAGCGTCTGCTGATCAGGATGCATACGAATCGATTCAGCCAAGTATTGATAACTCTCAGAATCATTGGCAATCAGCTTGCCCATAATAGGTAAGGCGGTAAATGAGTATAAGTCATAGGCTTTAGACAATGGCTCAAATACAGGTTTTGAGAATTCTAAAATCAATAAACGACCACCTGGCTTAAGCACGCGATACATAGATTTTAAAGCAGCGTCTTTATCCGTGACATTACGTAGACCAAAGCTGATAGTGACCAAATCAAAGCTATTGTCATCAAATGGCGCGAGTGTTTCTGCATTGGCAAGTACAAAATCGACGTTATTGCAGCCAGCATTGATTAAGCGTTCACGACCGACTTCTAGCATGGCGGCATTGATATCTGATAACACCACATGACCGTTTTTGCCGACTTCACGGCTAAAGACTTTGGCTAAATCACCTGTACCACCAGCGATATCAAGCACATGCTGACCCGCACGCACGCCTGATAAGCTAATCGCATAACGCTTCCATAGGCGATGAATACCAAAAGACATTAAGTCGTTCATGATGTCGTATTTTTTGGCAACTGAGGTAAAAACATCGGCGACACGCGCTTGTTTTTCAGCCTTATTGACGGTCTTATAGCCAAAATGCGTTTCTTCATTACCATCCGTATCAGGCGTATGTGGATTATTGATATCATCACGCTGGTTAAAAAGCGTTTGCTTGGTGGTTTGTGCTTGTACAGAGGCATTGTCTACGTTGTTGCTGGTAGTATTATTTGGCATAGTGGTTTGTTGGCCTTGTGGCGTTCCCGTTGGTAGGTCTTGAACTTGTGTAAAGTTATTTCTCTTGCTGTTTTCGACGCCAGCATCAATACCCGTATTAAGCATGGTATTAGTCTCATAGCTTTGACGTGCTTGCACTTGTGCCGTGATATTTTGATTGTGGGTGATGCTGTCTCTGACCAGTTTATCTTGTAAATGACCATTGATCGTAGGTTTGTGATCGAGATGAGCGTTGTTATTATTGATATTATCGGTCATAGCATTATCCTATTATTCACTTTTATGATTGTTTATTTGAAAGGTATAAAATAGCAGCTAACCAAGCAAATGATGCGTCCTATCATACACCAAACGTCATTGGCTTACCGCCATTATCCGTCTCATGAACACGGTCAATAATCTCAAGCTCACGCTCACAAAATGGTTCGATGAAACCGCTGACACTGTCTAACGGACGCATCGCGATAAATCCAGCATTAATAAATTCATACAAGGGTTGATAGTTATAACGGTAGGCGGTGCCTTTGGCCAAGGCAAAAGCTTTTTGCAACATAAAAGAGTTTATGTATTTATCGGTACGATAGCAGACCTCTTTTAAGTGACCAATTTGGATACGTCTGATGTCGGCTTCATCGACCACTCGATAAGCGTTCAGCATGGTATCTTCATTAACGGCTAAGTCTTGAGCCAATAGCCATTCGGCTAAATGTAAATCTAGCTCTATCGCTAAAATAGCCGCTTGTATCGCCATGCTGCCAGTTTCTAAAGCTGCTGCTGGCGCGAAACGCTCGACTTTTTGCGCTTTAGGCACAATGCGTTCTAACTGTTTGGCTAATAATTTGAACTCATCGCCGCCATACAGTTGTGTTAAAAAATAATCTGCCATTAGTTGGTTTTGAGGTTGCTCAAACAAGTCTTTATGAGTGTTCTGAATTCGGCCACGTTGCCAGGCTTGCACCTCACTGAGTTTGGCGTTTAATGCCAAGTTTTCATGATAAGGTAGTGCCCAAAAACGGTTCAAATGTTGTTGTAAATCGGCTAAAGAGGCCATGGTAAGTAAACCTACATAAAAGTAAAAAGGGTTAAAAGGTTGCGAATAAAAGGATCAAGAGGAACCGTGTATTATACTTTTGCTTGTTGCATTTATACAAAGTGATTACAGCATGTATCTTAGATTGCGTTCACCTTAAAAGAAAATAAAGCAGAATACAAATGTCAA
Organism: Psychrobacter aquimaris; assembly: GCF_016107525.1. Taxonomy (GTDB): domain Bacteria; phylum Pseudomonadota; class Gammaproteobacteria; order Pseudomonadales; family Moraxellaceae; genus Psychrobacter; species Psychrobacter aquimaris. Next base: position 92,796 of record NZ_JABASR010000001.1, read on the forward strand.
ACTGTTACATAGCAGCGTTATTTACCGCATTGGTCAAATGCTATGATGAAGCTGACACGCTTACAATCATAGGATGATAACAGTTATGAGTAAAAATAATAATACGACTGCACCTAACGCACCACAAGCGGTCAGTGCACAATTTAGTGAGCAGATTGTTGATGAGCGCTTAACCCCTAATCCCCTGAGTCATTTTTCTATGGATAAGGATGCGCTTAGATTGGCACTGGTCACGGCCCAATATGCCCTACGAGCAACGCGCCAACAGACGCCGCCAACCCTCAATAAACCAACAGGGCTGTTGGTATTGGTCAATGGTATGGAGCAGGCAGGCAAGGGCACTGCTGTTAAACAATTGCGCCAATGGGTAGATCCTCGGCTACTCAAGGTTGAGGCAACCATTGGTGATTGTCCTTTAGCGTATCAGCCGATTTGGCAGTTACATACCAAGGCGCTACCCCGTCATGGTGATGTGATGGTTTATTTTGGTAACTGGTATGCTGACTTGCTTTATAACGTCATGCGTATGGCAACGTCAGCCAGTAAAGACGATAATAAACCGTCAAAAAATTCAAAATCAAAAGATAAAAAATCAGTCAACGACAAGGTATTACCGATTGCGCAATGGCAAGCGTATTTGCAGCAGCAGCTTCTTAAGCTGCAAGCAGTTGAACAAGACCTAGCCGCCAATCAAACCCGACTGCTTAAATGCTGGTTCCATGTGGATATTGAAACGTTACAGGAGCGGTTAAAGGACGGTGAAGCCGATCCGCAATTTTTGTATCAAATTGATTGGAATAGTAAAAAAGTTATCGAAACCTTTAATGAAGTGGCTACCATTCTGCTACGCCAACAAGATGACTGGATCATCATTGATGGTGATGACAAGTCAGATGCTGCTGACCAATTCTGCCATGAAGTGCTACAAGCGATGCAAACCGCGCTAGTAAGCAGTAACATCAATACCGAAAAAACCTCTGATAAATCAGAGACTAAGAAGCAAGCCAAGCAAGCACTCAAATCAGCAAAGTTTGAACCTGTAAAAATTCCTAAATTTTTAATAGACATTGATGATGCAGATATTGATAAGTCGGACTACCGTGATGCTTTAGCAGAAAAACAAGCGCGCCTTGCGCAGTTGCTACGTGCGCGCAAAGGTCGCCATATCGTCTTTGCCTTTGAAGGAATGGACGCTGCAGGCAAAGGTGGTGCGATTAAAAGGTTGGTTGCGCCGCTCGACCCACGCGAGTATCAAATTTATAATATCAGTGCGCCAATGCTGTATGAACTTCAACATCCTTATCTATGGCGTTTTTGGACCAAACTACCAAACGAGCAAACCGACCGTATTAGCCGTATCGCCATTTTTGATCGAACGTGGTACGGACGTGTTTTGGTTGAGCGTATTGAGGGGTTTGCTACTGATGATGAATGGCAGCGTGCTTACGACGAAATCAATCGTTTTGAGGCGGATCTAGCCGCGGCAGGAACAATCGTTATCAAATACTGGTTGGCTATCGATAAAAAAGAACAACTTAAACGTTTTGAAGCGCGTCAGGAGACACCGCACAAGCAATTTAAACTGACGGACGATGACTGGCGCAACCGTAAAAAGTGGTCTGAATACGTACAATCTGCGGCTGATATGCTGGCACGTACCGATACAGAGTACGCACCGTGGTGCGTCATCGCGACCAATGAAAAACGTCAAGCGCGTTTGGATGTTTTAGATCATGCGATTAAGCAATTATCAGCAGTATGTAGCAGCTAATACATGATTGTTGGGTAAATTAGGGGCGCTGGTTATAAAGCGCCATAAGTATGTATTTAACGTTAAAGGTATCCATGCAAAAAGAGTATAATCGACCATTGCATAAGGATGTTATCTGATTCAGATGCTGGCAGTTACAAATCTTGCAATATCATCATGCATTATGTGCATATATTTAATATAATAGGCGCGCAATAGCTTCTGCTATGCACGAAACTCACTGAGTGAGTAGAGTGTGTTTTATTCTTTGACACATATATATTAATAACTCTAGCACAGTTTTTTACAATTGCAGTTATTAACACCAAAGTTATCACTACGACATATCTAAGCCGCAAGATGCTGTAATCAGAGGATTTGGCAATATCACTTGCGGCTTTGTGACATATTGAGTGATGTGTTTTACCTTATTTACTGCCTTTACGCAAAATCACATATGATTAAGTAAAGGTAAGCGCTAGGATAGTTCATCAAAATAGCAGTAAGAAAAACCGTTTTTTAGCAAGCATGTTGCGTGTTTTATATACGCTATATTAATGTTAGAAGCTAACATTAGCATCATTAATAGTCGCGCAATGTCATTAACCGCATATAATTTCAATCAGCTTACGCAGGACGTATCAACGTATGGGTATTAGCAGCAGTTCTACAGAGCCAGTCAAATCAGTCGGCTCTATGAGAATAAATCTATTTTTTGCCATTTTACTGATTGCGATGACCGCCTACTTTTTGTGGTGGGGTCTAGATTACACGATGCGTCAGCAGACGACGCTATTTATTGTGGCTACCGCTTTTGGTGTCTTTATGGCATTCAATATTGGTGGTAATGATGTCGCCAACTCCTTTGGTACCTCAGTGGGTGCAGGGACGTTGACCATTCCGCAAGCGTTGGGCATCGCAGCGATATTTGAAGTGTCGGGAGCCGTACTGGCAGGTGGTGAAGTAACCGATACCATTCGGAGCGGCATTGTCGATCTAGATGGTCTTTCAGTAACGCCCAACCAGTTCATTTATGTCATGCTGTCAGCGCTCATCGCTGCCGCATTCTGGCTATTATTTGCCACCAAAAAGGGTCTGCCCGTTTCGACCACTCACGCCATTATTGGCGGCGTTGTTGGTAGCTCTATTGTATTGGGTATCACGTTAGGTGGTACCGAAATGGCATTATCAACGGTGAATTGGGGTACGATTGGCACCATCGCGATTTCTTGGGTATTATCACCGCTATTGGGCGGCGTTTTATCCTATTTATTATATGGACAGATTAAGAAAAACATCATTGAATATAATGATAAAACAGAGGCGCATATTGCGACTTTGAAAGGCGACAAAAAAACCTTAAAACAAAACCATAAAGAATTTTTGGACGGTCTAACAGAATCAGAACAGCTGGCCTATACGTCAGCGATGTTACGTGATCAAGAAATCTACAAAGATGATGATTGCGTCGTTGAAGACTTAGAAACCGATTATTACAAACAGCTTTATGAGATTGAAAACGAGCGCAGCAACCTTGATACCCTAAAAGCATTGAAGCAATGGGTACCTATCATTGCGGCTGCTGGTGGCGCGGTCATGGCTTCTTTGGTCATCTTTAAGGGTTTAAAGAATGTCAATAATGGCATGACGACGCTGCAAGGCTTTTTAATCATGGGTATGATCGCGGCGCTGGTGTGGCTTGCGACCTTTATCTATACGAAGAGTATCCGTGGTAAGCATAAAGAGGATTTGACCAAAGCAACGTTTATTATGTTTAGCTGGATGCAGGTCTTTACCGCCTCTGCTTTTGCCTTTAGTCATGGCTCAAATGATATTGCCAACGCGGTTGGTCCTTTTGCTGCGATTATGGATGTTATTCGTACCAATAGCATTGCCACCGAAGCCGCCGTACCACCTGCGGTGATGTTGACCTTTGGTGTTGCGCTTATCGTCGGTCTTTGGTTCATCGGTAAAGAAGTCATTCAAACGGTCGGTACCAATTTGGCAAAAATGCATCCAGCTTCTGGATTTTCAGCTGAATTGGCTGCTGCTGCAGTGGTGATGGGGGCGTCTACTATGGGGCTGCCAGTCTCAAGTACACACACTTTAGTTGGCGCGGTACTTGGCATCGGTATTGTCAATAGAGATACCAATTGGGCACTGATGAAACCTATTGGTTTGGCATGGGTGATCACTCTCCCTGCCGCGGCGGCAATGTCTGCTATTAGCTACATTTTGTTAATCAATATTTTTTAAAATAGCACTGTTAAAGCCATGTTTTAAAGTAGTGTTTTTTAAAATTAAAGCGGTATAGTTGTTCAATAAGACTTTGATAGCGAGATTTAATTGTTTTATTGAACAACACAAAAAACGCTTATCAGCATCACGCCGATAAGCGTTTTTTTATGTCAAAGTAAAATTCAATTTAAACAAAGTGAATTCTATTCGGTACCAAATTGCTTGCGCTTTTTGGCAAAGAAGCGTTCTAAGCGGTCCATGGCATCCTCTAAATCATGTAAGTTTGGCAAAAATACCAAGCGGAAGTGATCTGGCTTATCCCAGTTAAAGCCTGTTCCTTGCACCATTAAGACATTTTCTTCAACAAGCAAATCCATCATAAATGCCATATCATCTTCGATAGGGTAAATGTCAGGATCCATCTTTGGAAAGCAATAAAACGCGCCTTGCGGCATGGTACAAGAGATACCTTTGATAGCATTAAGTCGTGACACGGCCATTTCACGCTGCTTATATAAGCGTCCGCGTTCTGACGTTAGGTCTTTCATGCTTTGATAGCCACCCATTGCCGTTTGAATGGCATACTGACCTTGGACGTTAGAACACAGACGCATAGATGCTAACATGTCTAAGCCTTCGATAAAGTCGGCGGCATGGTGTTTTTTGCCAGATACCATCATCCAACCTGCACGGAATCCTGCGATACGATGCGACTTTGATAAGCCATTGTATGAGAGCACCAATACGTCATCAGTCAAGGTGCTCATTGGGGTGTGTACCATATCATCATAAAGGATACGATCGTAAATCTCATCGGCCATGATGATTAAATTATATTCTTTAGCAACCTCAATAATTTGTTTTAGCAATTCATCACTATAAAGTGAACCCGTTGGGTTATTGGGGTTAATTACCACAATACCTTTAGTTTTAGAGGTGATTTTAGATTTAATGTCTTCGATATCAGGGTGCCAGTTATCGTCTTCATTGCAGCGATAATGTACTGCTGTGCCGCCAGATAGGTTCGCCGCTGCCGTCCAAAGTGGGTAGTCTGGCATCGGGATAAGCACTTCGTCACCATCATTCATCAACGCCTGCATGGTCATCACAATTAGCTCAGAAACCCCATTGCCTAAATACACGTCACGGACATCAACTGCCGATAGCAACCCCTTTGATTGGTAGTACTGTAAGACGGCTTTACGCGCTGAAAAAATCCCTTGCGAGTCGGAATAGCCGGTCGCGTCTGGCAAATTCATCGCCACATCGCGCAAAATCTCATGCGGGGCTTCTAGACCAAAAGGTGCTGGGTTACCGACATTCAGCTTTAATATACGTTTGCCTTCTGCTTCCATCTTATTGGCTGTTTGTAATAGCGGGCCGCGAATGTCGTAGCAAACATTTTGCAATTTATCCGATTTTTTTATTGTGTTCATAGCGTGACCACTCATAGGGTTGTTTTGTGAGTTTGTGTCTGTAGTAGGGGTTGAAGCTGTTTGACTGGCTTGTGATTCATGTATCTTGTCAGCTTGAGCGGGTGCCGTACTTTGACTGTTTTTGTTATGAGAATGAGCGCTCTTACCCACCTCTTTATCCTTATCACTGTCGTTTTTTAGTTCACCGCGTAACAGATAGCCTTCACTGCAGCCTAAAATGTGTGCGAGCGTTGGCAGCTTAGATGACACAATACCGTTGGTGCCACGCTCCCAATTCGAGATAGCACCGCGACTGACTTTTGCACCTGCTGCAGTCATGGCTTGTGCTAATTGTTCAGCAGTGAGCCCTTTATCACGACGTAGCTGTACCAGTCTTTCAGCTTGTGTGCCTTTGCTCTTGTCATCAGCCATAATCATTCAAGCCTTTGTTAATTAGTTGGTAATAGAGAGAATAAAAGTAAGCATTTGTTTTACTCAAGCCGTAATGCAAGATATTATTGCATTATTAGTAGCAATGCAAGCTCTTTTTAAGAGGGTTATATTTGATAATGCAAGAATAACTTGCATTTTAGATAAAGGCATCTCTTTTTCTTTACTGATCTGCTAGGTATGAAGTTTCTTTGTTAAATTATTTTCAGAACTGTATCTGTATTCATTAATATGCTAAGACAATTGGCTGTATTTTATTTATCACAGCTTTTTCAACACCTTACGCTATCACTTGTTTTTGATAACTTTCTTGTAATGTATGCCTTGAATATTGAGTGGATAAACAAGAGATAGAGCCCATCGTTTTTATAAAAATATGGCGATAAAGTGTTAGTTTATAGCAGATAAAAGCTAATACTAATGGATGAGATAATACATACCCAAATTAAGGATACGTTATGCAAGACAATCAACTTAGCCAAGAAGAGATCAGCCAGTTAACGGAAGCTGACTGGAAAGAGCGTCTGAGTGCTGATGAGTATCACGTGATGCGTGAGAAGGGTACAGAACGCCCATTTACAGGCGTCTATAATGATGCGACTGATGATGGTGTTTACCGCTGCAAAGGCTGTGGTGCTAGCTTATTTGACTCAAGCAATAAGTTTGATGCTAGCTGTGGTTGGCCAAGTTTTGACCAAGGAATTGATAACAGCGCTATCGAGGAGCATGTGGATAATTCGCTGGGCATGACGCGGACAGAAGTCACTTGTAGTAACTGTGGCGCACATTTAGGTCATGTCTTCCCTGACGGCCCACGCGAGACGACGGGGATGCGCTATTGCATCAACTCTGTGTCTATTGATTTAGATAAATCTGACAAGTAATCGGTAGAACAAGTCGCTTAGATTGTTTTAGAGTCATGGCAGGGAAGTGCGAGATGCTTCCTTGCCAGTTATTAGCACTATGAATGTTAATGTTATTGAGACATGAGCACGGCTTAAAAAAAACAAAATAATAAATTAATCGATTTAAGGACAGATGATGAGTACTATTTATGATTTTACCGCTGAACGTATGGACGGTACTTCACAAGCGTTCTCTGATTACAAAGATAACGTACTATTAATCGTTAATACCGCGAGCAAGTGTGGATTCACCCCGCAATTCGAAGGCCTAGAGGCGCTGTATCAGCAATACAAAGATCAAGGATTGGTCGTTATTGGTTTCCCATGTAATCAGTTTGGCAGTCAAGATCCAGGCAGTAATGATGAAATTGGCGCATTTTGTCAAAAAAACTATGGTGTCAGCTTCCCGATGATGGCAAAAGTTGATGTCAATGGCAAAGACGCTCATCCTATTTTTGATTGGCTTAAAGAGCAAAAGGGTGGCGTATTGACAGACGGTATTAAATGGAATTTCACCAAGTTTTTAGTTGGTAAAGATGGACAGGTTATTGACCGCTATGCGCCAACCACCAAACCAGAAGCCATAAAAATGGATATCGAACAAGCATTGGCCAGTAAATAGGGTCATGCTTGAAAATTTATTGGTTTTTTATAAAAATATAAATCCAATTAAAACATAGGCTTGTCAGATTAATAAATAAAAACCTATAAAATACGTTAAAAAACTGAAAATACTGTTTGACAGCCATGTGTAAATCTATATAATACACACCCACAGCAAGGGGACTTAATTAAGTTCAATGTTGTTAGAATTTTTACTGAATTAAAGCGTGACAACTTTAAAGATTAAACTTTCTATAAAATTCCCTTTAAGGAATTTTAACTTGCGGAGTTAAAATTGCATTGCAATTTTTAATGCTTCTCAGGGTGATTAGCTCAGTTGGTAGAGCGTCTGCCTTACACGCAGAATGTCGGCGGTTCGAATCCGTCATCACCCACCACTACTTTAGCGAAGTGGGCCTCTTTATAAAGGTAAAATGCTAAAAACGACCTAAGCAGCGGTAGTTCAGTTGGTTAGAATACCGGCCTGTCACGCCGGGGGTCGCGGGTTCGAGTCCCGTCCGCTGCGCCATATTTAAAACGAATTTAAACTTTCGAGTTTAAGCAAGTTTCGCCTCAAACATAATTTTGTTTGGGGTTTTTTTGTGTCTAAAATTTCTATTGAAGCCTTTATCCATAAAGGTTGGCTATTTTTTCTTTACGATCATATCTTTGATAAATTCAAGTGAGAAAATCTTACTCTCTAAAAATTGCTGACCACCTGCTGGGTGAACAAAAGGTGAGCGATTTCTCGATTAAACACGCCCTATGATCCTTTTAATAACTGTACATTGACTTGAAAGTAATACTCATCCTTAATGGTAATACTGACTTTGCCGTTATGGGCATTGACGATCGCTTGTACGATGGCCAATCCCAACCCTGTGCCCGAGTGCTGGCCATTGGATTTGTCATGACGATAAAAGCGCTCAAACAGTCTATCTGCTTCCGCTTGATTTAGGGGCGTCTGCAAGCGGTTAGTGATGGTGATGCTTAGCGATGGCTGCTGAACGGTTTCTTTAAGAGTGTGAGCGTTATTTTTTATGAGGCTAGCAGTCTTAGAAATGGCTGTAATAGTAATGATACTGTCGCTGGCGGCATAGTAAATCGCATTGGATATCAGGTTGGCAAACAGCCTTTGTAACAAGCTCTCATCTCCTAATACCACATCAAACTCACCTTTTTTTTCAAAAGAGATACCGCGCTCTTCGGCTATCAGCTCAAAATAATCGATGAGCTTAATTATCAGTGAGTCGGTATCGACAAGATGACGTTGTGAGTCGTAGAGACCTTTTTGAGTTTTTGCTAGCAATAGCATATTGTTAATTAGCACGGATAGTTGCTTGAGCGTGTCGTGTTGATGATGTAGCTGCTCGACATATTCTTGATGGTCTCTAGGTTTACTGAGCATCACTTGAGTTTGGGTGCTTAACGTTGCCAGTGGTGTGCGCAGTTCGTGAGCAATGTCATCTGAAAACTGTGATAGTGAAGCAAAGTTGTGTTCGAGTTTATCCATCATGGCGTTATAGGCGTCAGCCAAGGGTCGCAGCTCGCTTGGCATTTCAGATACGATGATTCTATCGTCTAACTGCTCGGCGTTGATACGTGTCATTTTTTGGCTGATGGTCGCTAAGGGGGCAAATCCTAGATAGACACTAAAAGCCGCGACTGATACCAATATAAAAGTAATCGCAATAAGTATCAGGATAAGATGGCGATTAAACTGGGCAAGGTATTGATGATGCACATCAATCGGTAGCGCGATTAATGCCAAACGATTAGAGTGCTCAATGACCAGCGCGCGAAAATGACGATTATTAAGCTGCAAGTCAAAGGGTTGATTGTGGTGCTGCTGCCATAGTTTTTCGATTAATTGGGTATCATTGAACTTATCAATAAAATCCTTTGGCTGACTATTAATGACTTGTCCATTATGGTCAGTGATAATTATTTTGACTTCATAATCTGGTCGAAAGGTATCCATCACAGATGATGCTGTATTGGCTAGATGAGTGGTAGCGGTAAGGTCGTTAGCGCGTTGAGCATCGGATGGCAAATCTGTCATGTACTGCCGTAAATTAAACGCAGCTTGAGTCAATATCTCGGAATCCATTTGTTTAAAATGATTATTGACCGAACGCTGTATCCATATGTACAAAAAAGCTTGAGATATCAGCACACATACCGTTAATACTAGAGTGGTGCGCCACAGTAATGACAAGCGTCGATGCGCTGATTTATATGCCATGCTATTTCACTTCAAGAGGATTGATTTTAGAGATAGTATTAGCCTCATTACTCATATCGATGTTGGTTTCATTATTGACTGTAGCATCGCTATCTTCCACTTCTAGTTTATAGCCCATGCCACGTACGGTATGAATGAGCTTATTTTCAAAGTCATCATCGATTTTACTTCGTAAGCGTCTTATTGCCACATCAATCACATTGGTATCGCTATCAAAATTCATATCCCATACTTGTGAAGCGATGACAGAGCGAGGCAATACTTCGCCTTGATGCTCAAGTAAAAACTGTAATAGAGCAAATTCTTTGGCCGTTAATTTGATAGAACACTTATCTCGATGCACACTACGTTTGGCGATATCCATTTTTAAATCAGCCATTTGAAGCACTGTGCTGGCGTAATCTGTTTGATTGGCACGGCGTAGTAAGCTTTTGATTCTGACCAGCAGCTCAGCGAAGGCAAAAGGCTTGGTGAGATAGTCATCACCGCCAATCTCAATGCCTTTTATTCGGTCGCTAAGGTCATCTTTTGCGGTCAAAAATAACACAGGGGTGGTGTTACCAGCAGCGCGATATTTACTGACCAACTCAAAACCACTGACATCAGGCAGCATCACATCCATCACCACGACATTGAAGTCCTCAGTCATCAGTGCATGATAACCATCTAAACCTGTTGTTTTATGCTCAACGATAAAGCCTGCCTCGCTTAAACCTTTTTTAATATAGTCGCCAAGCGATAATTCATCTTCGACTAACAATACTTTCATAGCATACTCGAACCAATTGTTTAGGGTGTCATCAATATAAATGTTTCTATTATTATCAATCATAGAGTAATACTTGCAATAAACCTATATTCAGGCTTCAAGATGACAAAATTGTCATCTTGGCGTCATCTGACTGTCAGAGTCGTTATGCTAGTTTGGCTTCAGTACATCCTACTTTCAATATTAAACACTATGAGAAGCCTCTATGATTGCTTTTACCGTTAAGTTTTTTCGAGGGGCAGCGATCTTATCAACCGCTGTTATATTATCAGCGTGCGGGCAATCTGACATCAACGCTTCTAATGCTAGCTCATCTACTGCCAATGCCTCTAACGCCAGCAGTGGTGAGGCAAACGCTATACAGATTAAGCAAACAGTAACGCCAGCCAACAATCCAGACCTGCTCAAGAAGGTGTCAGCCACTGTCTATAAAGATGCTAATTGTAGCTGTTGTAAAGAATGGATAGGGCACGCAGAAGATAACGGGTTAACGACGACTACTCATGATGTTGCAGACTTGTCATTATTTAAAGAGCGTTACGGTGTGCCTACTGAGATGCGCTCTTGCCATACCGCGGTTACCAGTGATGGTTATGTCATCGAAGGTCATGTTCCTGCTAAATATGTGGCTGAGTTTTTACAAAACCCACCAAAGCAAGCCATTGGTTTGGTGGTACCGGGTATGGAATATCAAGATAAATTCATGCCATACCAAATTATGCAAATAAACAAGGATGGCACAAACCAAGTATACGCTGAGGTTGAGTTCGCAGAGCAGCAGCTATAAGTTAGGATACGCCCTAATACTTTAGATAGATGTTTTACATTTCAGCTACTTATTGTGGTACTGATCGCGGCATTGATGGAGACTGACTGATGACTCATACAGAGCAAAAACAGATGAACCCTTATATAAAGTTCACCCTTATGATTCTGACGTCTACCGTGGTGATGTATATCATGATGTACTTCAATACTTATGAGTGGGATCATATTTATTTTAGTGAGACCAGAGCTTATATGGCACTATATATGGGCGCAGGCATGGTAGTGATTATGCTCGCCTTTATGACCAACATGTATAAGAAAACTAAGGTCAACTTAATGATTTATGGTCTTAGTGTGCTGATGTTTGCCGTGGGTATATGGGGCGTCAGGTCTCAAGCAACCGTCGATCAAGTGGATTGGATGCAGGCTATGATACCGCATCATTCAATTGCGATCTTAACCAGCTCAAGAGCCGATATAGAAGACCCTAGAGTACAGCAACTTGCTGACGACATCATCGAAGCACAAAAACGTGAAATTAAAGAGATGCAGGCACTGATCGAAGCATTAGAATAAATAGCCTTAAAACACACTACTTTTAGCACATAAATTAAATGATTTTTTCCAATTGGTGGATCTTAACTGATTTGCCAGTTTTTATATGAATCATAACAACCAAACGATCGTAATTAAGGATCTACCATGAAAATGATAAGAAACTCACGTCTTGCCATACTTGCAGTTAGTGTCAGTGCCGTGATGATGCTTGGCGCTTGTCAGCCGACGAATGACGTAACAGATGCTACTGTCAAAGACGCGGCGGCTCCCGTTAATAATGCGACAACAGACACTACCACGGTGAATGCGCATGCAGGTCATGATATGTCAGGCGATGCGATGACTGGCATACATGGAGAGTATAATGACTCTATGACTAAGATGCATGATGAGATGATGGCAGGTATGGCATACAACGATCCCGATGCTGCCTTTGCTCAAGGAATGCTCGGTCACCATATTGGTGCTGTTGATATGGCAGAGATTCAGCTAAAGTATGGTACGGATGCAGAAATGCGTCAGTTGGCACAAGAGATTATTGACGCTCAGAAAGCTGAAATTGAGCAAATGCAGAGTTGGCTTGTCAACAATCCTGATGCTGCTGAGCCAACGTCTGATACTGAAGCCATGCAGACAGCTTACGCTAAGGGTATGGATGCGATGCATAGTGAAATGATGGCAGGTATCGCTGACCCTAACCCCGATATGGCATTTGCTCGCGGTATGTTGCCGCATCATATTGGCGCAGTAGATATGGCAAAAATACAGCTAAAGTATGGCAAAAATGCAGAAATGCGTAAATTGGCACAAAAAATAATTGACGCGCAGCAGCCTGAAATTGAGCAAATGCAAAACTGGATAGCCAAGCACAATAGTTAAATAATGAGTGCTTAAGGATATTGTTTTGAACAGGTATTTGCTTTTTGTAGGTAGATAACAACTATACTACTTATCCATTTATAAAAAGAACAGCCATAAAAAAACCCTCATCAAAGAGATGAGGGTTTTGGCAAATGCCATAATTGAATCAAAGATGATTCAAGAAATTTACTACTAAAATGTGGCTCTCCAACCTGGGCTCGAACCAGGGACACACGGATTAACAGTCCGTTGCTCTACCAACTGAGCTATTGGAGAATAAGCTGCAAGTCTTTAAAACCTTACAACGAGCCTTAGAAGTCTCTAACGAGTTCTTGCTAAGTGGGGCGTATTCTAGCAAAAATAAAAAATACGTCAAGCCTTTTTTGCATAATTATCAAAGATTATTATTTTAATAAGGTTATAAGGTGTTTTGCGAGGTTTTTTGCCAAAAAATCTAGCAATTGCGAGATGAATAAAAAAACGCCACATAGAGGATAGGTGGCGTCTTCGTTTATAATCACATTTTTAAGCACATGTCTAAGCGTAGTAATTTTAAGACAGTGGCTGTTTAGTCTTTATTCAGCAACGTCTAAATCAGCTACCGCTTTTTCGATACGTGATAAGGCATCTTTTAGCGTCGCTTCATCAGTCGCGTAAGAGATGCGCATATAGCCACCGAGACCGAAGGCGTCACCAGGCACCACTGCAACGCCAACTTTCTCTAATAACCATTCTGAAAACTCAGTACATGATGATAGGCCAGCGGCTTTGATGAGTGGTACGATATTTGGATACACATAGAATGCGCCATCAGGACGCAGGCAAGTAATCCCTTTGATCGCGTTCAAACCATCAACAACTAGGTCACAGCGCTTCTCAAAGGCGGCTACCATCGGCTCTAGTACGCTTTGATCGCCACTGATCGCTGCTTCTGCAGCCACTTGGCTGATAGAAGTTGGGCATGAGGTAGATTGTGACTGTACCTTTTTCATCGCCCCAATCAGTTTGGCAGGGCCACCGGCGTAACCAATACGCCAACCAGTCATCGCATAGGCTTTTGACACGCCATTTAAAATAATCGCCCGCTCTTTTAGCTCAGGTGCTGCATTCAAAATATTGTAGAACTTATCACCCGTCCAGCGGATGTGCTCATACATGTCATCTGAAACAACATAGACTTGTGGGTGCTTTTTCAGCACTTCAGCGATGGCTTTTAGCTCGTCCAACGTGTAAATCATACCTGTTGGGTTAGAAGGGCTGTTCAATACCAACATTTTGGTTTTGTCAGTGATGGCATCTTCTAGCTGCTCAGGGGTGATTTTGAAGTCTTGCTCGGCTGGACATTTAACGATGACTGGCACGCCTTCAGCAATGATGACCATGTCAGGATAGCTGACCCAGTAAGGTGCTGGGATGATGACTTCGTCGCCAGGATTGATAAATGCTTGGGCAAGGTTAAAGAATGATTGCTTACCACCGACGGATACTAGGATTTCATTTGGCTCATAGCTAATGTCGTTATCACGTTTGAACTTTTCAATGATGGCTTTTTTGAGCTCTGGCGTACCATCGACAGCGGTGTATTTGGTAAAACCGTCATTAATGGCATCGATTGCTGCTTTTTTGATGTGTTCAGGGGTATCAAAATCAGGTTCACCAGCGCCCAAACCGATAATATCTTTACCAGCTGCTTTTAGCTCTTTGGCTTTATTAGTAATTGCTAGCGTGGGTGATGGTTTAATGTTATTAACACGGTTAGACAGTTGCAACTCGCTCATGAGAGATCCTTTTTATAGTGGAGTGGGATTGATGAAGCGCTATTATTAATTATATAACGTTTTATATGTTATCAGGACACGATGTCAGACAGTTTAAAAAACTGTCGCAACGAAAGTTCATTTTTGAAAATGAATAACGGTCAATAAACATAATCGCTTCTAACAGGATGGATATTTTCATTATAAACACGCTGATTAATCAGCCATTTAATTCAAAGATACTTTTGATTTTTAGTATTGTAGCATGCCGTAATTAGGCTGTCTTATAAGGCTAGTAACATAAAATGACGGACTTATGAGCAATTTCTCCGGTGCGCTAGAACATGCAAGTTCAGTCAGTTAAGAGACGTATTGATTGCGAAACCACAACAATAAACCTATAGCCTTGCGCTATGATTGTTTAGATTTAATAAAAAAAATGGATGATACCTTAATAAAATAAGGTCAATGCTATCAGCTGAAACAAGATAACAGGTAAGTATTTAAGATTTAGATACATGGTGAGTTTTGTACTATCAGCACAAATAAAAGGATATTTACGATGACAGATTCTACTGAAAAATTACATATTCTCATTACTGGGGCGACGTCAGGCATTGGTAAGCAGTTAGCAAAAGACTATCTGCTAGCAGATCATCATGTATATGCAGTCGGCCGTGACGACGAAGCATTGGCTGAACTTCAGGCGTTAGGCGCAGAAACGATTGATTTAGACCTTATGGATCGAGAAAAAGTCATCGAAGCGTTTGAAAAAATCGACAATGTTGATCTAGCGATTTGCGGCGCTGGTATGTGCGAGTACTTAGACATGCCGAACTTTGACAGTAGTGTGTTTATGAAAGTCATGTCGGTAAATATGGGCACATTGTCGCATGCTATCGAAGGGGTGTTGCCAAAATTAATCGCCTCAAAAGGTCGCTTGGTGGGAATTGGTTCAGCCTCTGCTTATGTGCCGTTTGCTCGTGCCGAAGCTTATGGCAGCTCAAAGGCTGCCATCCATTACCTAATGAAAACCTTGCAAATTAGCCTTGCACCGTATGATGTGTCGGTCAGCTTGGTCATACCTGGTTTTGTTGAAACGCCTATGACCAAACAGAATGATTTCCCTATGCCGTTTATCCAGACAACAGCGCAGGCAAGCCAAGCCATCCGCGATGGTATCGCGCGCGGTCACGATGTGATTGAATTTCCCAAAAAGCTCACTTTACCGTTAAAGGCGCTGGGTACGTTGCCAGATTTGGTGTGGCAACAAGTCAGTGAAAAGCTCAATAAAAAGTAATTTATCATTATCAACAAAAATATTATCCACTATAAAAACAGCAAAAATATAGAAGGGAATGCTTTTATGCCGTTTATCCGTTTCAAGCGTGCAAATAACCAAAAAATAGCCAACGACAATACAGTAAAAAATTCAGACTATCAGTCAGCGCAAAAACGTATCGCCATTATCGGCTCGGGGGTGTCTGGCCTGACCTGTGCTCATTATCTGGTGGCACAACATGAAGTAACGGTATTCGAGGCTAATGATTATATCGGTGGGCATGTAAATACCATCGATGTCGCGCTACAAGATGGCAAAAAAGCAAAGAGTAGCAATGTAGAGAGCAGTGCTATAGATACTGGGTTTATCGTCTTTAATGAGCGTACTTATCCCAATTTCTTTCGTCTACTTCATGAGTTGCAAGTGCCGTTTCAGTCGACTGACATGAGCTTTTCAGTAAAGAATACAGCGCGACATTTTGAATATAATGGTCACACGCTCAATACTTTATTGTCGCAGCGTAAGAATGTCCTCAATCCAAAGTTTTGGCGATTCATCAAAGATATTTTTCAGTTCAATAAGCATATCAAGCAGCTACGCCAAGACTACGAAATGGCACGTGCTCAAGGGCAAGATGTCAGCATTTTTACTGAGCAAACCCTAGGTGACTATCTCACACAGCAGAAGTACGGTCAGCTGTTTACCGATAACTATCTACTGCCAATGGTCTCAGCCATTTGGTCAACCAGTCTGGATGAAGTGCAAGATTTCCCATTGGTGTTTTTTGCGCAGTTCTTTGACAATCATGGTTTGCTCGATGTGGTCAATCGTCCGCAATGGTTTACGATCAAAGGTGGCTCAAAACAATACGTTAATAAATTGATTCCGCGATTTATCAAAGCGGGCGGTAAGGTGAGAGTCAACAGCCCAGTACAGTCTGTGGTTCGTGATGGCGATCAGGTATTATTGACGGTTCAAAATAAAGGTAGTGCTGATAACACTATCGAGAATCTTGTATTCGATGAAGTTGTTTTTGCTTGTCATGCAGATACTGCGTTAAAGATTCTAAAAGATGCGAGTACTGATGAGTCTGAGGTACTGAGTCACTTCCGCTTTACCAAAAATACAGCTGTACTGCATACCGATATCAGTGTGCTGCCGAACAAGCCATTGGCATGGGCCAGCTGGAATTATCTGATAGATGAGAATCTCTCAAATAAAACTGCGCGACAATCATCCGCTGAAAACAATACTGAAAAATCGCAAATATCAACAAAACCAGTGCTGACTTATCATATGAATATCCTACAACGCTTGACCAAAAAGCACAATTACTTGGTTACGCTTAATCCAGCAACTGTTAATAAAAGTGTTGATGACAAGCAAGTCATTAAGCGCATCGATTATAGCCATCCAGTGTTTGATTTAGCGATGATAGAGGCGCAAAGTAAATGGTCAAGTATCTCTAGTAACGGCTTGCACACGCATTTTTGCGGGGCCTATTGGTTTAATGGTTTTCATGAAGATGGCGTGCGCAGTGGTCTACGTGTCTGTCAGGCGCTTGGTCTTGATATTGATATAAAAGATGAGGTTGACCGAGCTCATTTACCTGATGCTGATAGCGCACATACGCCGTTTCGTTATAAAGACCTGCCGGTAAAGGCGGATACCAAATTGCGCGCACTTAATAAGCGTGAGGTTGTCACGGCGGCTACCAATCAGGAGTTGGTTGAGTATGCTGAGCGCTTACAGAGTGCCGTTGCTGGTGATACCAACCAACATAAAAAACGCAGTTTATTTGGTCGCCGTAAAGTGCAGTGATTTTGAGAGTGAGATCAACGAACACTATTGAAGAGAATGCTATGTCTATTGAAACCGACACGCCTAATAAGCTGTTACCCCATCAGTTATTTCATGGGACGACTTGGCACAGTCGGTTACTGCCAAGTGTACATAAATTTGCGTACCCATATCGTTATTGGGGCATCAATATCAGCGCATTGGCTATAGGACAGGAACTGCCGGAAGTAAGCATAGGTATTGGTGGCAAAAATAAGATTGTAAGAAGGCTGCTTTCAAAAGGGCGACTGACCAAAGGATTGCCATTATTTTCCGCAAAGAAAAAAGCCTTGCAGCAGTTTTGTCCTGATGATTATTTACAGGGGCTACCTTTACAAGAATCAAATAGCCTAAGTAATTGCTCAGTTAGTGATAATCATGATAATTATCGTTCAAATCCTATTCAAGCACTTAATCATCGCTTAAGCCAAGCGTTTATTGAGCAAGCGGGTAGTGCACCAACAGGCGATATTATTGGTATGCTCGTTTGCCGTAATGCGGGTATTTATTTTAGCCCAGTCAATTTTTACTTAGGTTTTGATGAGCAGCAGATGCCTTCCCACTTATTGGCTGAAGTCTCTAATACACCATGGGATAAGCGTCATTATTATGGGTTTGCACTCAATGGCGTGGATACTGAATTTTGTCATGATAAAGATTTTCATGTATCACCTTTTAACCCGATCGATCAGCTATATCGTTGGCAGGTTAAGGTAAAGCAACAGCCAGATAATTGCTTGCAAGTTCGTATTGCTATTGATATCAGCGATGAGCGCGGTGAGGTATTAAAAACTGGTATAAAAATGGCTGGCGTTCCAATGACCGCCACAACGATTCAAAATAGTCTACGAAAAAATCCGCTAATGAATCTGACTTCTGTAACCCGTATTTATTGGAATGCTTTCAAGCTTTATGCGATTAAAAAAGTGCCTTATATTCATTATGATGAAAAGCTAGCCGATAGCCAACAGAACAAAGCACCGACTCCAAAAGAGATTCTTTGATTATTGAAGGGCTAAAGAACAGTTAAAGATATTTATCAGCTTAACGCTCAAGCATAGAGCATTTAAACAAGGACGAATATACGATGTCAGCACGACCAACCGACCGAGCACCCGTTTCGACATTAGGGAAATTGACCACACAGATGAGTAAGGTCGTTAATGAGAGCGCCATTTTTCAGCCCGTCAGTGCGGGAATGAATCAGTTGGCAAGAAAACTTATCTTTCGCGCATTAGCGCATATACAGTTTGGTAGCCTGACTATAGTCGAAGCATTCAGCGCACAAGCACCTAATACCGTTAGCTTTGGTAAAGTGTCCGATACTGTCGCGAGCAGTTCGGCAGTTGGTCGCCATTCACTACACGTCACCTTGATGATTCACGACCCTGCTGTCTATCGGCAGCTGTTGCTTGGCGGATCTATTGCGCTAGCGGACAGTTATATTAATGGTGAGTGGGATACGAACGATTTGACAGGATTGATTCGGTTGGCAGCACGTAACTTGGCGGTGTTGAATAAATTAGAAAGTCGCTTTGCAGGCGTGAGTAAGGCCTTTGAAAAGGCGAAACATCGGCTACGTAGTAATGATAAGTCTGGCGCCAAGTCCAATATTTTAGCGCATTATGACTTGGGCAATGATATGTATCAGCGGTTTTTGGACGATACGATGATGTATTCAGCAGCAGTATATCGTACGCCTGATGTATCACTGAGCGCAGCGCAGCAGCATAAACTGGCGCTCATTTGCCAGCGATTACAATTGACGCCTGATGATCATGTGATAGAAATTGGCACAGGATGGGGCGGTTTTGCTATTTATGCCGCCACACATTATGGCTGTCACATAACGACGACGACCATCTCTGACGCCCAGTACGATGAAGCACAGCGCCGAGTCAAAGCGGCAGGGCTGTCTGATAAAATTACACTGCTGAAGCAAGATTACCGTGAGCTGACGGGGCAGTACGACAAGCTAGTCAGCATCGAGATGATTGAAGCCGTTGGACACGAGTACTTGCCGACGTTTTTTGCCAAATGTAATAGCTTGCTCAAACCCACAGGGCTGATGGTGCTGCAAGCGATTACTTTTAATGATCAAAACTACCAAGATTATGTTAATTCAGTCGATTTTATCCAGACGCACATTTTCCCCGGTGGTTGTTTACTCTCTAATCAAGAGCTAAACAATCAGTTTACTGAACAAACCGACATGGTCATCAAGCAATTACATGATTACGGTTTCGACTATGCCCATACCTTGCGTGATTGGCGTGCCGCGTTTATGGCGCAGCGTAAAGAAATTAAAGGGCTTGGTTATGATGATGCTTTTATTCGCCTATGGGAGTTTTACTTTTGCTACTGCGAAGGTGGATTTTTAGAGCGTACTATCGGCGTGGTACAGTTGACCGCAGTGAAGCCAGATAATATTGATGTGATGCATTTTTCCGATTTGTCTTCTCATGATACTCTCACCGATGAGCAAAGCAGCCGCCTGATTCACGATATTATGAATTCTGATGAGAGCAGTAATGCCAATAGTCATAGCCAAGATACTTCCAAACAAAATACAGTGTTTTAATAAGTGGTGTCTTAACAAGCTGTGTCTTAACAAGCGACGACGGAAACAAGCTGGAATTAAAAAATGCTAATTAAAAGGATGTGATTATGGGTTATGTATTTGTATATTTGGCTGCTGTGATTATATTTTTGGGTATTGACGCAGTTTGGCTTAAGACCATGACTGGCTTATTTTATGAAAAACGTATCGGGCATCTGCTTGCCGATGAGCCAAACATGATTGCTGCTGGCGTGTTCTATATGTTTTATCTACTGGCTCTCTGTATCTTGATTTTATATCCACAAATCAAAGCAGGTGCTTCGATTGGTCATATCTTCTTGCTTGGCGGCTTGATAGGGCTGATGGCTTATGGTACTTATGACTTTACCAGTTTAGCGTTGTACAAAGGTTTTACACTGGACACAGCGCTGGTCGATTTTGCTTGGGGCGGCATCTTGACAGGTTCAGTGAGCGCCATTGTCGCTTGGCTTGCTTATCGCTTTCATTGGCTGAGTTAAAGTTAAATAGTTTAAGGTTTACATAACCTAGACCATTCAATGACAGAGGGCCGTTTGTGCTCTCTTGTGAGCTGCTGTATAAATGATACCTATTATAAATAAGTGTTAAACCATTCAAGGATTTTTATGCCGCAATACAATACCAGCTCGACTGCCAAAAAAGCCCCGTTAAATCATGAGTTATATATGTCGATACTCATGACGCCTGATATGGCGAATTTTATTGGCAATGTGCATGGTGGAGATTTGCTTAAGATGCTTGATCAAGTCGCTTATGCTTGTGCCAGTCGCTATAGTGGTAATTATGTGGTGACGCTGTCTGTTGACCAAGTGATGTTTCGTGAACCTATATATGTTGGCGAATTGGTCACCTTTGCGGCAAGTGTCAACTATGTAGGGAATACTTCGATGGAGATTGGCATTCGCGTCGAGGCAGAAGACGTTCGCGCCCGTACGGTACGCCATACCAACAGCTGCTATTTTACGATGGTGGCTATCGATGATAATGGCAAACCCACACCTGCGCCGCCACTTGAGATCAAAAATCCTATGCAGCAGTGTCGTGCTGATGCCGCTCTAGAGCGTAAAAATCTGCGTCTAGAAAGCTCACATCGTCCAAGCTGCGATATAACAAATATGGTTGGGGAACTGGCTAATCCTCATGATCGTTAAGATAAGTAGACCATGTGTAGTAAGTTAAAAGGCTTTCAACATATGGTCTATTTGTCTGATTGAATATATAAATATCTGCGTTCAAAAAGCCTATATCGAGACCATTATGAGCTTAAAATCATCGGAAACCGAGTCACATAATTCTATTTCTCATCAGTCAGCGCCGCGTAATAGTCGTGCTCGGGGTACTGGCACGCTCATTAACGCTGCCACTGCTGATGGTAATTCTCGTTCTGGATTAGACAGTGCTTCTCAGTCAGCAACCAATAAAGACAAGCAACATTCCGCTTCATTGGTAACGGTATTAATTGCCGTTGGTGCCAACCTCATCATTGCGATTGCTAAAACGGTTGCAGCATTTATGACGGGTTCTGCTTCTATGATCGCAGAGTCAGCGCATTCGTGGGCAGATGCAGGTAACGGCACCTTATTAATTGTCGCCGAGAAAAAGGCGATCAAACCTGCTGATGAAAGCCATCCGCTCGGCTATGGTAAGGAAGCTTATGTCTGGTCGATGATTGCTGCTTTTGGTGTCTTTATGGCAGGTTCGATTGTCTCCATTTATACCGGTATCACTGAGTGGAATGCTGCGGAAAGTGAGACCAACTATACCATCGGCTTTATTATATTGGCCGTCGCGTTTGTGCTCGAAGGGTTTTCATTAGGGCAAGCTTACTTACAAAGCAAAAAGCATGGTGAAGCGATTAATGTCAGCGCTATTGGCTATGTGGTCGATACGTCAAATCCTACTTTACGTGGTGTATTCTTTGAGGATTTAGCGGCTGTGATTGGCTTGGTTGTCGCTGCTACTGCTATGGGTATGCATGCTTATACGGGACAGCCGTTTTGGGATGCGTTAGGTTCTATCGTTGTCGGAATATTATTGGGTGCGGTAGCTATATTTTTAATTAGCCGTAATCGTGACTTTTTGGTCGGTTATAAAGTATCAGAGAGAATACATGACTATGCGTTGAGCGAGTTACTTAATCATCCAGATATCGATAGTGTTTCGTATTTACATTTGGAGTGGGTAGGACCAAAAAAAATATTTATGGTGGCAGCAGTCGATATCGCTGGCAATCAAAAAGAAAAAGAGATTGCCCAAAAATTTGAAACTATCGAAAGTCAGTTCCGTGCCAACCCTCTATTTCAGGAAGCTATCCTGACTTTATCTGTACCCAATGCTGAAACTTTGAGCGTACCCAATAGTCATAATCAAGATGCATGATAAAAAGAAAACAATGTGAAACTAAATCTTCGGTCTGCCATAGAAAGTAACATGGGGCGTTTAATTAGGGTTCGCTCATAGTGCTGGGTCAATATGCCAAGATAATGATCAATGGTATAGGCGATGCCACTGATAAGCAGACATTGGCGCAAGCTTATATTAAGGCGGCAAAAACTTACTATACGCAAGCGGAAGTTGATGCTCAAATTGATTTTCATCATATGGAAACGGGTCAAAGTATTCTCGCAAAACAGCCACAGATTATAGCAGCCTTTTTAAAGCAATCTTTGCCTGACGATACTAGTGATACAGAAGCACAACTGGTGAGCTTTTACCGCAGATGCAGAAAATAATCCAAGGTATTTTTTAACTGATAACTGATAACTGATAACTGATAACTGATAACTGATAACCTAGCTATTTTACAACCAGTTTCTGAGCGCCAATCTTAAAGTTAGTCCATAAAAAAAGGTCACTATAAAAGTGACCTTTTTGCTGATAGAGACTATTTCAGTGGTATAGCTAATTTAGGTATAAAGTTGTTATTTTTTTGGCGCATTGGCACCGATAAACCAAGCGTCTTTATCAACGATACGGCTTATTTCCGTTAATAAGTCGGCAGTATCTTCATCACCAGCATCGCCAGCCGTGTTAATCGCTTCACGCAATGATGCCGCAATGGTTTTATAACGATTGGTAAGCTCACGAACATGCTGATCGACTTCAGTGATGTCAGTAGGGTAAGTCTCTAAAATAGAGTCCTCAACGACGCGTTTAGAGATACCATTGGCTTTACCGCCAAGGATAACAATACGCTCAGCGACCGTATCATAAGCTTCAGTTAAGCGCTCATAAGTGTCATCTAATAACTGATGGACACCGATAAAGCCAGTACCTTGCAGGTTCCAATGACATTGCTTACTGTCCATACTTAAATCAATAAGATTTGCTAAATTTGCATTTAATAGCTCTACCATTTTTTTGGCAGTTTCGTCTGATATTCCACTTGCGTAACGTTCTCTCATGTTTTACTCCGCTATGTGTATTATTTTAATGAAAATTTCATTTGTTGTTATTGGTATCTTGCTGATGTACTACTTGTTGATTCGTTATAAATAATAGCAGCTTAAATGAAGGTTGGAACCCTCAAGCGTTAGGCTTTATTAGGTGGTCGTGTAATGAGTTTGTTAATCATGAAAAGCTTTGTAAATTTAGCAGATATTGTGTGCGTTTTTTATAACGACGGTATTATTTATTCGTTAGAAATAGGGTGTGTGACGTCATGTCTAGGTGCTGGTGTTTCAGGAGAAGAGGGTAAGATAAACCCCCTAATTACCTTTAAAAACCCTAGCTTAGACCCCACATTGTTATAAACCTTCAGAAGAAGAAAGCCATTATGCGAATGCCTGAACCGCGCTCGTCGCGTCAGTTAAATCAATTGGCCACTCAGCTACAGGGCGAAGCTGAAATTAGTGGTGTCAACGCGTCTGGGACGCAAATATCAAGTCGTGCTTTTGAGATGGTCACCGATTTTGATCCAGCAGGGGATCAACCCCAAGCAATCGAGAAGTTGGTCAACGGTATCAACTCTGGTATGGATGAACAGTTACTGCTGGGTGTGACGGGTTCGGGTAAGACGTATACCATGGCAAAGGTCATCTCTGAGACTCAACGTCCAACCATTATCATGGCGCATAACAAGACGCTTGCTGCGCAGTTATATGGTGAATTTAAGTCGTTTTTCCCTAATAATGCGGTTGAGTATTTCGTCAGTTATTATGATTATTATCAGCCGGAAGCGTATGTCGCTGCCAGTGATACCTTTATCGAAAAAGACAGCGCTATTAATGATCATATTGATCAGATGCGTCTGTCAGCGACGCGTGCACTCCTTGAGCGCCGTGATGCGATTATTGTCGCTTCAGTATCGTGTATTTATGGTCTGGGTGATCCAGAAAGCTATCTAAAAATGCTGCTGCACGTCGTCGTTGGTGACAAAATCGATCGTACTGCTACCATTAAACGTCTCGTTGAAATGCAATATACGCGTAACGAACTGGACTTTGGACGCGGTACGTATCGTTTGCGTGGCGAGCTACTCGATATTTATCCTGCTGAATCTGAGCAGCTGGCGGTACGCGTGCATTTGTTTGACAATGAAGTAGAGAAAATCACTTGGTTTGATCCATTGACGGGTAAGACGGTACGTAGCGTGCCACGTATTACCATTTATCCAAAGTCGCACTATGTGACGCCGCGTAATAAGTTAGAAGCTGCCAGTCATACCATTCGAGCTGAGCTTGAGCCGCGTCTGGAGTATTTCCGCGACAATAATAAATTGGTTGAAGCGCAGCGTCTTAAAGAGCGCACCCAGTATGACCTTGAGATGATTCAGCAGCTCGGCTACTGCAACGGTATTGAAAACTATTCGCAGCATCTCTCCGGTCGTCCGTCAGGGGAAGCACCGCCGACCTTATTTGATTATATTCCAGAAGATGCATTGCTATTCCTCGATGAATCGCATGTCACTGTTTCGCAAATCGGTGCGATGTATAAAGGCGATAGATCACGTAAAGAAAATTTGGTCAATTATGGCTTTCGTTTGCCAAGTGCGATGAATAACCGTCCGATGAAGTTTGAAGAGTGGGAGCGCATCAAGCCTAAGACCATATATGTGAGTGCCACGCCTGCATTGTATGAGCTTGAGCATAGTGAGCAAGTCGTTGAGCAAGTCGTCCGTCCAACTGGGCTGATTGATCCTGAGATTGAAATTCGTCCTGTATTGACGCAGGTTGATGATGTGTTATCAGAGATTACTAAGCGCCGAGAAAAAGATGAGCGGGTGCTGATTACCACCTTGACTAAGCGTATGTCAGAGGATTTGACCAGTTATCTAAAAGAATACGATGTCAAAGTTGCTTATTTGCATTCGGACATTGATACCGTTGAGCGTATGCAAATCATTCATGAGTTGCGGACTGGTGTGCATGATGTGCTGGTTGGCATCAACTTATTGCGTGAAGGCTTAGATATGCCTGAAGTGTCATTGGTCGCGATATTTGATGCCGATAAAGAGGGGTTTTTGCGTTCTGAGCGTGCGCTTATTCAGACCATTGGTCGTGCGGCGCGTCATATCAATGGTAAGGCTATCCTTTATGCTGATCGCATTACCAACAGTATGCAAAAAGCGATAGACGAGACCGACCGTCGCCGTGAAAAACAAGTGGCATTTAACCTTGAGCATAACATCACCCCAAAAGGGGCACGTCGTAGTATCACCGATAAAATCGATACGGGTGACGATCAGAATGCCAATGACAATCAAGTGATTCCTATCAAGAGCAATCTGCCTGATGTTGATATCAGCATCTTACGCAGTCCTGATTTGCTGGCCAAAGAAATCAATCGTCTTGAAAAGCTTATGAAGCAGATGTCACGTGATTTGAAGTTTGAAGATGCGGCAAAAACGCGAGATAAAGTGCTAGAGTTAAAGGCGCATTTGATTTAGATGGTAAGGTTTAGAATATAAAAACAGTAGGGCGGGTTAACAGATAGTTAGCTCGCCTTATTTTTGGATTATAAAAAGGAGAATAAAAATTGGATACTAAAAGAATATTTGTACTGGGTAATGGCTTTGATTTAGCCCATTATCTGCCAAAAAAATATGAACATTTTATGAGTGCTATGAAGTCGATTGAAGAGAGCAAAGAAGATACGACAATTAGTTTTAATGAGCTGTTTAAAGACTATTTAACAGAAATCAGTTTGAAGGATAAAGGTAACCCATTTATAAAAACTAAGGAAATGTATAAAACTGACGAATTAAGATTATCTAGCGATAAAATAAAAGTTTTTAAGGAAAAGCTAGAAGGGAATGGTTGGTTTCAGCATTTTAAGCATCATTTGACCGATGTAGATACGTGGATCGATTTTGAGAACGAAATCGAAAGTTTACTGGTGAAAATATGTGATTTATTTGAAATGAGTTTCGATGAAAAAACAATTGGTTACTTCTCAGATAGATTTCAAATACCTCTTCCTAATACGAATAAAAGTCGTAATTTGACTATAAAACATACAGATGTACTATGTGGCAATTATCGCCAAGTCAATCTAATATTTTTTGATAATTTTAAATTACAAAAGATGTTTGTCCAGAATACGCTAAGTAATTTTCAGCTCATATCTAATATGTATTATAAAGCTGAAGATATACATAATCCGAACGGTTTTGGTGCAAGTAGTATTCAATATAGTGAAATTCTTGAAGAAGAGTTTGAAGAGCTTCAAGAACGCGATTCATCATATGGAAGAAGGGTTGCTAAAAGATCGTTTAAAAATATTGTAGATACAAAATTTTTAAAAAAATATTCAGGTAATTATTTAGAGTTTGAAGGCAATAGAGTATTAAGACAAATTTTGAGCCATTTAGATGGCTTCAATGACGTTTTTAAAATGTATATTAAGCTAGTAGTAAATGAGCTTGAGCCAGTAAGTGAGTTCATAAGATTTGGCGACTTGAATGAAAGTCTACAAGCAATATTTACTTTCAATTACTCTAACTCATTTGAACGTTTGTACTCTGATGTCAAATTATTGAGTATTGACAAGGTTCAATATGTTCATGGCAGCACTAACAGTCCTAAGATTGTATTAGGCATAAGCGATTTGGAGGATGAACGCCTTAAAAAATATAAAGTATATGGGTTTGTTAAAACTCATCAAAAGTTAATTAATGATACTGACTACCAATTCCTTGACCATGAAGATCTAAATGTTAAACGTGTATTAGGTCAATCTCTAAGTGATGTGCCTTATGAAGTTATCTTTTGGGGTCATTCTTTAGCTGATTCAGATGCAGAGTATATCAAAGCTGTGTTTGAGATGAATGCTGATGAAAACTTACCCAATGTGAAATTAAGAGTTTGGTGTTTCCAAAATGATCCTCATGAACCGTTAGCTAACTTAATTCACATTATTTCTAAGGAAGTTGTAGAGCGTTGGATGAAGAAAGGCTGGCTAGTATTTGAAGCTGCACCTGATATTTATGCAGAGAATAAAAAGGCTGAATGATCATAGCTTGAAAGCATTTTTTAGTAACTTACGCCTTATATTTCATAGCAGTATAGGTGATGACAAGTCACAGTCTCTTGTGTTGAATTGAGCTAATATTAGGATTAAAAGGAAGGGCTTCATAGGTGTAAATTAATAACTAATAATTGGTTGTATCAAAACTTGTGTTTATACCAAATGCCCCTTAATATGATATCAATGAGCAATATGAACTTATAACAACGGACGTTGAGGCACATAATCCATCATGCAAAATAACAAATTCTTAGAATTAAATGCGAATGAAAACTCACTAGGCATGGCAGATTCTGCCAAACAAGCCATTATAGAATCTTTAGGTGAGGGCTTTCGTTATCCAGATAATCCACGCGCGGCGCTCATTAGCAAAATCGCCACCATCCATGGTGTGGCAGAAAACCAAATATCATTAGGTAATGGCTCGACTGAAAATATTCGAGCTACCTTACAAATGTTGCAAAATAAAGCATTAAAAGAGGGCAGACAGTTTCAAATGGTGATTCCTGTACCAACGTTTGATTGTGCAGAGATGTATGCAAATTCCATTGGCGTGCCTGTAGTCAAGATACCATTAACCGCTGAAAACTATGATTATGATTTTGATGAACTACAAAAAGCAGCTGACGATTTTGATGGCATTAGCCTACTTTATATTTGCAATCCAAACAACCCAACTGGCATTATTACGTCAACGTCGAAGCTTAAAACTTGGATAAGTAGTGCACCAGATAACCATTACTTCTTGTTAGATCAAGCTTACTTGGAGTACGTGTCAGATCCGAGCTTTGAGAGTGGGATTGAGTGGGTGAAACAAGGGTTGTCAGATAACCTTATTGTTATCCATACTTTTTCAAAGTTATGTGCCTTAGCCGGTATGCGAGTGGGCTACGCGATTTCTAACCCGCAAGCTATTGAGACTGTCGAAGCATTTATGTCTATGGATAATACCAACTTGTCAGGTGCGGTTGCTGCTATTGCGACGTTAAATGATGCCAAGTTTTTAGCGCTAAGTTTGCGCAATACCAATCAGTCGCGCCAGATGATTGAAACAGTATTAGACGATCTTGGCCTGCGTTACTTACCATCACAGACCAACTTTATTTTTCATGAAATAAAAGGAGATTTAAAGGCTTATATCGATAGAATGCGCGACCATGGCGTCAAGGTCGGTCGCGAGTTTCCACCTGTTACAGGCTTCAACCGTTTAACGCTTGGCACGCCTGAGGAGATGGAAGTATTTATCAAAGTGCTAAAAAAATTTCGTGAAAAAGGCTGGGTTTGATTAAGCCAGATAGAATAGTTTCATAATCAGAAAAAGGGAGTAGCCTAGTGTACAGACTCCCTTTTTTATTGAAATAGGATAGGAGAGCCACAGCTAACGTCCCATTTTTACCAACCTTAAACGCAGTTTTACATATCGCACCTTAAAAAATATCACGTCATATTATAGTATGAGTTAGTAAAGCACAGGCTACTAACTAAAAGGCGGGTTATATGCTGGTCAGTGGCTGTAAAATTAGATGTGCTAAAGTATATTATAATTTTAAGGTCAGGGATATATCCATGTTTGATATCAAATCGTTCTTTAAAAGAGAAGTAGAAAAAAAGCTCATCAATGTAGACGACTATATTTTTATGCCTGAGCGAGTAGATATGGAACTGGAAGGCGGATCATTAAACTGTGTACTCAATAGCGATGGTCGAGTGGATATTTTTTATAGTAAGCAAGGCGTGACAGAGGTCAGCTCAGCAACGCGTAAGCATCCATTTACGGCATTCGAAACCGAGCTATATCATGGTGTTTATGATGATGTTATTAATGACTTGGTCAAAGAAGTAGATAAGATTATTGACGGCTCTTCTAAGTATTTTAGTCGCAGTAAAATACGGCCTTTTACAGCCACTTTGTCACAGAATCCAGTTGACAAAAACAAGTTCTAAACTAAGGTGATGAGCTGAGTGGATGGTACAAAAACTCGGCAATAAAAAGGGTGCGTTATCTATAACGCACCCTTTTTATTATCTTATATTGAGGTGTTTATATCACATCTTATTTGACCAAACTGGTATAGCAGCTTTGTAGAGATTTTGCGACGACTTTTGTGACCAGCTGTGTGCGATATTGCGAATCTATGGCAGCATTGCCCAATTCAACGAGCGTCACTTGCTGCGGCGCTTGCTCACTGACGCAGCCACAAACATTACTTTTTACAGATTCTTGTTGTGTATCGGTCATCGCCACGCTCGCCACACGCCAAGCAGTTTGCTTTTCAATCTGACTGCGGCATTGATTATCAATCGCTGACTTAAAGACATTCATGCCAATCTCATTGGCAGTGCCGATAGCAGTGCCTGCATTATTATTCATGCCACCAGTCGTTGTGCATCCAGCTAGGGCAAAGGTAGCGAGCATAGCCGTTGACATTAAGATTTTTTTCATGAGTCTGGTCCTTTAAGATTTTTATTGGTTTTAAAGTGTCTGTTTGATAAAAATTGGCATTCAGTAGGAGTTGATGTTTGCTAGTCGAAAGGTATTCTCTCCAAGCAGGTCGTATATTATCAGCAAAATCCGTGCATGACATCATTAACCACTATTAGCGCAGAATGAAGCCATTTTTTATAAAAGCTTGACTGTATCAATCTAGCCACGCATAAGGGTGATAATACGCATAGGCTTTATAACCGATATAGCCAGTAATCATCAACAAACCACCGACGATAAATAACCAAGTGGTGAGGTGTTTCCACGAAAAATTTTCAAAACTATCATTAAGCGCCGCAGAAATACTGGCGATGAAAAGCATGATGCAACCCAACAGCAGCATGAGTGTTGACGTGATTTCATAACCATCCACTCTAAAGTTCGGCATACCATAACCCAAGAATAAAATTCATCTTACTTTAACGAGTTTTATAAATAGGTTAGATGGATTGTTCATGAAGTATTGCTGTATTTGGGTCGGATGTTTGTCGTTTTCTACGCTTGATACTATTCCTTGAAAGAATATTCTGCGCAAGGCAGCAAAGCCAAACCCATATATGCGTAGCTAAGTATGAAAAAAACCAGCTAAGGCAATGGCTCTTAGCTGGTTTTATTTTATAAAGCTATTGTCTATTTTTTAACCGTTTTAGACATTTTTACCGTGTTGCTTTTGCTGAATATTTTTTGCGAGCTTGTAGCACTCATTGATGTGGTCATTGGCGATTTTTTTGAAAATCATATAACCCATTGTAGCGGCAACCATTTGACCACCTAGTGGAATAAATTTTGTCACTTGCTTAGCAGCGATACGACCACCGAAGCCTTGTACCGTCTTTTTAACAATACCACGGGTCGCCATCAACCCTGCAAAATCAATAGTACGATCTTTCAAAGCACCCCAATGAATGGCTCGTGATTCTAGATCAACAGCTGCCTTACGGTCTTCAAGTAAGCCAAAGCGCTCGCTAATCTCAGGTAATAGCTGGGTAAGCATACCTGCATCTACGGCGACATCAAAAAATGGCACAGGAACAATGGCGACGCCAGCAGAATATTTGGCACGTTTTTTGACCAGTTTTTGACATTCTTTTTTTACTTTTTCAAGGTCTAAGCTAGGGTCAATGGTATCTGGTAGTTTTTCAGCCAGTGGGGTAGTCTTCATAAAACATCCTTATAAATAATTAAAATAAAAAATTAGATTAAAAAGTCTCAATAGATAGCAAGTATCTCAGTTGTTTACTATTTTATGGATTTCTAAGCGGCATACAATCATTGCTTTGTAGCAAAATGCAGAAAATTGCGGTCACTATGCACCGTTTTTGTAAATAAAGGGTCAGGGTGTATTGAACATTCACAAATAGAGCATGAGTCATTTGCTCTACGCGGGTAATAAAGTATGGTTTATCACAATGTAATGCAATAAAGAATGATAAACCAAGCCGCTTAAAATTGTCGTTGTGACCCTCTGCTAAAGCCAGTAGAATACGCATATGCTAAATTTAACCCCCCGTTATACCAGCACTCGCATCGACGAGTTGCCCACCGCGCTGCAACCACTTGCCGCCCAATCATTGACGCTTGCTCGCCTATACGCAGGTCGCGGCATTACCCAGCCTGATGAGCTAGAGACGCAACTCTCTGCTCTACTGCCAGCCGAAATGCTACATGGTGTTACAGAGGCAGTGCGTCTATTAGATGTCGCTATTGATAAGGGTCAGCGCATCCTTATCGTGGGCGATTTTGACTGTGATGGTGCGACCAGTACCGCATTGATGATGCGGGCGCTCACAAAAATGGGTGCAGTCGTTGACTTTTTAGTACCCGACCGCTTTAAATACGGCTATGGTTTGACATCAGAAATTGTCGAATTGGGTATTGAGAAGTATCATCCCGAGGTGATAGTGACCGTCGATAACGGTATCTCAAGCCATGAAGGCGTGGCACGTGCGCAAGCCGATGGCGTCACCGTGATTATTACTGATCATCATTTGACGACTAAAGAAACACCGCCTGCGGAAGCTGTGGTTAATCCCAATCAGCTCGATTGTCACTTTAGCAGTAAAGCGTTAGTGGGCGTGGGCGTGGCATTTTATGTGCTCGGACGCTTAGCCAAGCTGCGCCGCGAAGCTGGTAAATCTACCGTGCAAGTCAGTCAATATTTGGATTTGGTGGCATTAGGAACGATTGCCGATGTTGGTGTGCTTGATAAGAACAATCGCATTTTAGTGCATCATGGACTGGCGGCTATCCGGCAAGGACGCTGCTCGCTCGGTATCTTGGCACTCCTTGAACAAGCAGGGCGCGATCCTAAGCAGTTGCAGGCGCAGGATTTTGGTTTTGTCTTAGGACCTCGTATCAATGCCGCCGGTCGTATGGACAATATGAGCATCGGTATTGAGTGTCTGTTGACGGATGACTGGAGTACGGCACAGCGTTTGGCGCAAGAGCTTGAGCAGTTAAACCGGACACGTCGACAGGTAGAAGGTGAGATGCGTGCGCAAGCGGATAGCATCGTGCAGACATTAGCCACTGCTGATACAGACATGGATGATGAGGCTACGGTGGATGACCACGAAAGCGGCGATGTCATTGTTCAAATTAGATCTGAGAAAAAAACGGTTAATAAGCATAAACGCAGTATCGTTTTATACCAAGATGATTGGCATCAAGGGGTCATCGGCATCGTCGCTGGACGGTTAAAAGAGAGTCATTACTTGCCAAGTATTGTCTTTGCGCCATCAGATACAGAGCGTACGGGTGACAATGATGCTATTAAAGGGTCAGCACGGTCTATCGCTGGCGTGCACATTCGTGATGCGATTGAACAGGTGGCTGAGCGCTATCCTGATTTAATCAGTCATTTTGGTGGTCATGCGATGGCAGCTGGTTTGACCCTTAAACGCCATAATTTTGAGGCATTTGTAACAGCTTTTAATGACATCATGACACAGATGGATGATGAGGTGTTTGCAGAGCAGAAATTCACTGATGGGCCTTTGCAGGCGAGTGACTTTAGCTTATGGTTCGCGGAACACTTAGCAGATGCCAGTATTTGGGGTCATGGCTTTGCACCACCAATATTTGATGGGGTCTTTGAGGTATTAAACTTTAAGATATTAAAAGACAAGCACCTTAAACTTTCGCTGCGTTACCCTGATGTGCAGTATCCGATTGAAGCAATTTATTTTAACTTCGATAGCGAGGAATGGGATTATCGCGCGGAAAAAGTGCATGTACTATTTCAGCTAGACATCAACGAGTGGAATGGCAAACAAAGCTTGCAGTTGATGGTAAAAGATTTAGCAGTCGTACAGGCATAATGGCATTATCTTATTATAGGATGCTCAATAAGTAGCAAATATGGCGTCGACTTTGTTTAAGGTTGGCGCTTTTTTAGTACTTCCATTCGATGGCTGGAAACTGCCAGTCATAATGAATGGCGAGCATGCGTAAGGTAAAAATAGTAGTCATGGTAGAGATGTCAGCAATCCAGTCAGTCACGCCTAGATTGTGCAAAGCAAAGTAGAGAATACCGCCCGTTAAAGCGGCAGTGATATAAATTTCTTGTTGCAATACCAAGGGAATCTCATTGCAGATCATATCGCGGATGATACCGCCGACAATAATTGTAATCACTCCAAGTAATAAGGCCACGGGTACATTTGTACCCATACTATCGGCAACTTTGATACCGATTAAGGTAAAAGCGGATAGTCCTATGGTATCTGATAGCTTGAGGAACTTATCGACTCGCCTAGAGTTAGGGTGAAAGAATATTTGCATTACTAGTGACGAGATGGTGATAAGGGTCAGGTAGCTCATATCCACCATCCAAAAAAGCGGATGACGGTCCAAGATCACATCGCGGACAGTCCCGCCGCCGATAGCGGTGACGATTGATACCAGCAAACAGCCAAAAACGTCAAAGTTTTTATGTTTTGCCAGTATTGTGCCTGAAATACTACAAGCCACAATACCAATCATATCAAAAAGATAAATGAGTGAGCGCGGGTCAAAAGTTGTGATCAGTGCTGCAGGGTCCAATGCGATAGCCAACATGAGCAAGTCTCACTAATTTCCAATAATGATCAATCAATATGATAGTAATATAGCCATTAAGATATTTAATTATCTTAAATCTACTCTAAGCGACTAAGCGAATAGAGGGCAGGTGCCAATCAAACTTAAGCGCCAGCATACGTACGGCAAAGATAATAATCAACATGATAAACTCATTGATGCCAGCGTTGACGCCAAAATGCTGCAAAATTAAATACGTCACAGAACCTGCAATACTAGCAGTAATATAAATCTCACGCTGTAGTACCAGTGGTATCTCATTACAAATAATATCACGTAGCATACCACCGATAATGGCCGTCCAGACCCCCATCATAATAGCGATGACAGGCGATACATCTTGAGTCAACGCCACCTTAAAACCAATCACGCTAAAAGCTGCCAACCCAATAGCATCAAAAAGCTTCAGCGCATTATCAATTTTATGATACAGATGAAAAAATATTTGCAAAATAAGCGATGTCACTGTGATGATGATCACATAATTGAGGTCCGTCATCCAAAATAGTGGATGACGGTCGAGTACCATATCACGTAGCGTACCGCCGCCGATGGCATTGACCATGGATACCAAGATGCAGCCCGCAATATCGAAGCCTTTGTGCTGGGCAAGCAATGTGCCTGCGATCGCACAAGCAATCACACCAACCATATCTAATAAATATAATAAAATATCAGGAAAAATTAAATCATTAACCATGATTATATTACCAATATAGTGGCCATAAAAAGAGTGGCTGGGCTAGTTTTTAAGTTGTTTATATTAATAATTTCACTAGGAATTGATATGATTTTAGGTGGCAGTTTAGCCATCTTTTGCAAATAGGATAAGTCCTATTATGATCAGGCCAATACCTATCAAGCCCATCGCTGATGGTAAGGTATTGTTTAGCAATAACATACCACCAATCAATGCAAATATCACTTCACTGGCTTGCGTTGCGTCAACACCAGCAACTTCGCTTGACGTTTCCGCTTTTTCTCGGGCATATAAAAAGATAGTGGTTGCTGCGACGCCTGCTAATAAAGCCACAAGTAATGTATTGAATACCTGCTTAGTGTCTGGCAAATCAGGACGAACGACAAGACCTAAAACCAACCAAAATGGCAAACTACCCAAGGTCATTAACCATACTTTGTTGAAAGCATTTTGCAGTAAAGTAGTTTTGATAGTAGGTATACGTGCGATTAAGTTTTGCAGGAAAGAGGTAGGCAAGGTTTGAGTAGGGTGGTTGATGTCCAAGGTATCGATCATGTCTACCGTATGACTCATATCGGCTGACAATGTAGGTGCTTCTGTGATAAGTGAGGGTGTCTGTTTACTAATTTCGTTGGTTTGGACATCACTTTTTTGAGTGCTAATAGTCTCGGCACTACGTTTACGAGTGTTGTAAGATACCTGCCAAACCAGTTGGTTACCAATGGGGTAGCTAAAGGCTGCCACTAGCGCAGGCAAGGCGCCATAAAGCAGCATATCTTTCATAGGCACTGCATCAGCATTTAGTAAAGAAGCTGCATGCAGTCCTTCACTAATATTAACCAGTACCACTCCGACAAATACTAATAACGCATAAGCAATGAATTTTTTATCAAAACGTTGTCCGAACGCTAGTAACACGAGTAAGCTTGCGACCACCGTAAACATAAAGGTCGCCGCAACTACCCAGCCTGCGACATGGTCGGCTGCGTAGCAGATCCCTGTATAAAAAACGCCAAAACCTATACTACCCGTAATACACCAAAAGCCCCAATGTTGCCAAAAGACAGTCATCAGCTCTTTAATACGGCCAAAACCATGCTGCATAATTATAATGGCTGTGAGTATTAACCACATAAATGCATAGCGAAGGCTAGCTGACCAAAACCAATGCCCACCAGCAGCACTCATAACTTCGTTTAAGACAAATGTCGAGCTGAAAAATGCACCCGCCAATAAGCCCAATAAAATGAGTTTGACCATACCTACATTCCTATCCTTGGCTCGCTATTTATGATGAATATCCATTCAAATTATTGGATTGTTATTTGCCTTTGGCATCTGCCCAAATGATTTTATGCAGTTGCAATTGGAAGCGTACGGGCAGGGCGTCAGCCAAAATCCATTCTGCAAGTTCGCGCGCTAATACAGGTACATCGGGGCTGACCTCTTCGTCTATATCCTCTGAGACATTAAACATCGGTGAAAACCAAACCGTATCGACCAATTCATTCAATTTATGCTCAGACAGCTTGATTTTTGCCCAGTCGTAATCTTCACGATTCATAATGACAAATTTAATTTGGTCATGCTGGGTGAGGTAGTCGAGATTTGACCATAGGTTTTTATCGACTTCGCCTGAGCTTGGCGTTTTGAGATCCATGACTTTACTGACCGCTTTCGGCACGTTTGCTACCGTGAGCGCGCCTGCGGTTTCAAGCGATATTTCATAACCGTCATTCAGTAAGCGCTTCATCAGTTCGATGGCGTTTGGCTGTGCTAAAGGCTCGCCGCCAGTCAGACAAATGCGCTTGCAAGGATAGCTTTTGATGGTCTCTATAATAGTTTCTAGTGATTGACGCTCGCCGCCAGTAAAGGCGTATTCAGTATCGCAATAGACACAGCGAAGTGGACAGCCGGTCAAGCGTACAAATATCGTCGGTAAGCCTGAGGTCAGTGCTTCACCTTGCAAAGAATAAAAAATTTCTGTCAAACGTAGACCCGCTTCAGGGTCAGTGACAGGAATGGCGGCGGTGCGTAATAGTGATTCACTCATAATATGTCAAATACAGTTAAAGATTGATAATGGGATTAGGCACTTAGCAATCGTAATAAAAAAGGCAGGTGGTTGTGTGGATGGTTTTGTGTTTGCATAAAGCCAAACCAAAAAAATGGATTATAACGCAACAGCCTATATTAAGCTGCAAAAAAGATGCTGGAGTCATCCTCCAGCATCTTCATTTAAAACAATTTCACTTACAAAAAAATCGTACACGCTAGATATTTAGGCTAGACGTAATAACTCATTTACTGATGTTTTAGCGCGGGTTTGCGCATCCACCTTTTTCACGATGATAGCAGCGTACAAGCTGTGCGTACCATCTTCTGACGGTAAGCTGCCTGGTACGACGACTGAGCCTGCTGGTACACGGCCACGATGAATCTCACCAGTTTCGCGATCATAAATGCGCGTTGATTGACCGATAAATACACCCATCGAGATAACAGCGCCTTCTTCGACGATTACGCCTTCAACGATTTCAGAACGCGCACCGATGAAGCAATTGTCTTCGATGATAGTCGGGTTTGCTTGTAATGGCTCTAATACACCGCCGATACCAACGCCACCTGACAGATGGACGTTTTTGCCGATTTGAGCACATGAACCCACAGTCGCCCATGTATCTACCATCGCGCCTTGATCGACATACGCGCCGATGTTGACATACGATGGCATCAAAACTGCACCGGCTGCGATGTATGAACCTTTACGAGCAACCGCTGGTGGTACTACGCGTACGCCTGATTCTTTAAACTGTGCTTCAGTCCAGTTGGCAAATTTAGTCGGAACTTTGTCATAGAATTGCACATGTTCGCCCGCTGCCTGAACATAGTTGTCGTTTAAGCGAAAAGATAGCAAAACGGCTTTTTTTGCCCACTGATTGACGACCCATTCGCCATCTTTCTTTTCTGCAACGCGTAGGCTGCCGTTATCTAGCTGCTCAAGTACTTGCTCAATCGCGTCACGCACGTCTTGTGGCATGTTGCTTGGGCTGTATTCATTGCGGTTTTCAAAAGCTTGTTCGATGGTTTGTTGTAATGACATAAAGGTTCCTAAAGTTAGTGAAAGGTAAAGCATATATTGTCGTTAAATAACTCGTATGAATTGGAGTAAAAACTTGCTTGCCGTATTGTCGCTAATTTGGCGACTTTTAGCAAACGAGTTAACTGCCAAGATGAGCGCTGCGCTTAATTGTCTTGGGTATGGCTCTCTATCCATTCTAAGATATCTTCATAAACTGTTTGATGGTCTTTTTCATGCAAGGGCTCATGACGCATATTTGGGTAGAGTTGGATATCTACCTGACTGAAGTTTTGCTTGTTTAAGCGCGTGACAATTTTGCGGATGCCGTTACCCATATCTCCAATAGGATCATCTTCACCGCTGATAAACAGCATCGGGAAGTCTTTTGGGATGGTCGTTGACCAGCCTTTATTTAAGCCAGTTTCCATCAAACAGAATAATGTCATAAAGCCATTATTGGTGAAATCAAAGCCCGTTAATGGATCTGCTTCAAAGGCCTCAATGGCAGCAGAGTCTTCAGCTAACCATGCAAATTCCGATGAAGATATGCGATCTTCGAGCTTACTGTTCAGGACTTTATTCATCACCGAGGCAAGCACCGTATTTGGTTTTCTAGGTGCCACTTTTGCCAGTACTTTATTGACTGGGAGTAGTACTTTAGTTAATGGGTTGGCATCTGCTGTGCCCATCAAAATAGCACCTGTAAAATTGTGTGCATGGTGCTTTAGGACGTTACGCACAATAAACGAGCCCATAGATTGCCCCATTATAAAGTGCGGTACATCAGGATGGCGGTTTTTTAAGCTATCTGCCATGACGATGACGTCTTTTAACAGTGACTGTACAGGATGTTCTTCACCAAAAAACCCTAGATCCGCTTCTGTTTTTACTGTCTGCCCATGACCTAGATGATCATACGTCGCTACTGCGATACCATTATCGGCTAAAAATTGAGCGAAATCTGCGTAACGTCCGCTATGCTCTGCCATACCATGCACAATCAGTAACGTGGCCTTTACCGCTGTGTTTTCATGGCTTGGTTCAAAAAAATTATGATGCAAGTAATGAATGTTGTCAGAGGAGAGAATGTGGTCGTTACCTGTATCGGTGTTAGTACTCATATGAGGTTCCTTGAATAGTTTTAATGAATGATTTTAATAAGTAGTTTTAAGGGCTCATGCTCTTAATGAATAGCAGGCATGACAATTTTTAATCGCCTGCTAAAATTTGGCTTATTATACGGCGCTTATCATGAACTATTGTACTGGATGTTGGTAAATCGTTTTACCCTCTTTAATGGTTTTTATGACTTTGATATCTTTGAGCTTGCTTGCCTCTATGATTAATGGGTTGGCATCTAAGATAACCAAATCAGCCAGTTTTCCTGGCGTCAAAGTACCTTTGCTGTCTTCTTCAAAATACTCATAAGCGGCATTGCTGGTAATGGCTTTCAACGCTTGATAAGGCGTAGCTCGCTCATTTTCACCAATGATTTTGCCTGTGCGCGAGGTGCGATTGACTGCTGACCAGACTGAAAATAGCGGATCGACAGGTGTCACTGTGTCATCAGAGTGATTGGTATATTTAAGTCCCATTTTATCAGCAGTGGCAATAGGGCTTAAAAAGTCAGCACGTTTTTTACCTAAGTTTTTAACGTGCACGTCTCCCCAAAAGTAAGTATGGTTGGTAAAGAATGACGGCACCATATTGTATTTTTTGAATGCTGCTAGCTGATCAGGTCGGGCGAATTGAGCATGAATGGGCACAGTACGGCGATCTTTATCAGCCGCTTGACCAGTCTTCTTGACGGCATACTCGTGTGCTTTGATCAGCATATCGGTTGCGCCATCACCATTGTTATGGATAAAGAGCTGATTATCGCGAGCATAGGCTTTGACAAACATCTCGTTTAGCTCATCTTGGCTGACACTTGGCAGACCACGGCAGTCTTTTTCGCAATCTGGAACTGGCGTGAGATAAGGTTGACTAAAATAGGCGGTCTTGCCTTGTGGTGAGCCATCTGCGATGATTTTAGTACCCTGTACTTTTAAACCATTTTGATAGGTTTTCCATACGAAGTTTTTATCAGCCAAATTTTCATCCAAGTCGCTCACCCCTGCCAACGCGACCAAATCAATTTTGAGCTTACCAGCATCGGCTTGTTTTTGAAAAAACTGAATGGTGTTTCGGGTCGTTGAGCCATTTTGTGCCGTTGTTATGCCATTCTTTGCATAGTAATCTTGCGTCTGCGCAAAGAATTTGGCTTGATTCGGTGCTAATATCTCTAGCATGTTACGCATGAACGGATAAATCGCCGTCTCTTGTACGAGGCCGTTTGGTTCATTAGAGCCTTTAATCCGAGCAATATTACCACCCGATGGATTTTTAGTGTCAGCAGTGATATTCATCGCGGCTAGTGCCTTGCTGTTTGCCACGCCCATGTGACCACTCGTGTGTTGTAAATAAACAGGGTTGTTTGGCAATACTTTATCAATCTCGCTTTTGGTTGGAGGACGCCCCTCAGCAAGCTGAGTTTCGTCATAACCCCAACCAAATATCCAAACGCCATCAGCAATATTATTGTCCACTTTATAATCTTTTAGCGTTTGCATCATTTTGGGAATACTATCGACTTTACCGATGGGTGGCGGGTTGAGATTGACCTGACCCATGGTGTTCGACACCATATCAAAATGACTGTGTGGATCGATAAAGCTAGGTAATAAAGTTTTATCTTGCAGATTGATCTGTGCGGCATTTTTATATTTCGATTGTGCCTCTTGTAAATTGCCAGCATAGGCAATCTTGCCCGCCTGGGTGACTAAAGCTTCAGCCATTTGTGGCTGTTCGCCCTCCATCGTGATGATATTGCCATTGTAGTAGACAGTTGCTGAGTTGCTTGCATCTTTAGTCATGGTCTGCATGGTGGTACAGCCTACGACACTCATTAATCCAATGCTCAGTACAGTCGGTTTGAGTAATGTGCTCATCTTCATTACGTTATCCTTAAAGGTAGTTTGATGCTTATATCGTCCGTGTGTCATAAGCATTGATAAGTGATGAGTTTTTATATTCTAAAAACATTTATATATCATCAGTGAACGTTATTTTTAGAGAGATGAATATTACATTCAATTTAACGACAAAGCCTTGTGCGGTCAATGCTATTTAAGAGTTTTGCGACTTTATCAAACGCTTACCCTAGAGACCTCTTTGTTATATATCAGCAGCGAATCTATATGTCACTATACAATCAATAAAAATACTGCAATCAACCAAATATGCCAATGTTATGTTTAGGTTCTTGTGCTGACAGCTGTGGCATTGCCAGTTGGATACGAGCTCTCAAAAGCCAAATTGATAAGTGCAGTATGACATCCTACGAAACGTCATGCTCATTTGGAATAAAAGGTAAAAATCACGCTATTAGTTATCAATACTCATTCACAATCAGGTATGATTAATTAGATAAATCGTAAGGTAATGAGGATAAAAATGAGGTGTTGGTTTTATAAGATAATTATAAAAATCAATTTCTTGCATGTATGTTTATCTTTTTCTAATCTTTTGTTTTTGCGTTGCCATTCTAGCTTTTAGGGGTGCTACTAACGGGGTTTTATAGCATTATGAAATCAACTATCAAATTACTCGAACACACGGATTTCCCCGCGATTAAACGTCGTGAGTTAACCACGCTACAAGTCAATATGGGTTACTTATGCAATATGTCTTGCGTCCATTGCCACGTGGCTGCCAGTCCTTACCGTACAGAGATGATGTCGCGTGAGCTTGTTGAGTTGATTCTAGAAGTCTTGCAAGCGCAAAATATCGAGACGCTTGATTTAACGGGCGGTGCGCCTGAGATGCACGAAGACTTTAAGTATTTGGTCACAGCCGCTCGCGACTTGGGTGTAAGAGTGATTGATCGCTGTAATCTGACTATCCTGATGGAAGAAGGGTACGAGGACATGGCGAAATTTTTGGCAGACAACGAGGTCGAAGTGGTGGCTTCTCTGCCTTGTTATTCATTAGAAAATGTCGATAAGCAGCGCGGCAAAGGTGCATTTGATGGCAGTATATTAGGACTGCATAAGCTCAACGCGTTTGGCTACGGTAAGAAAGGGTCAGGGCTAACGCTGAACCTCGTCTATAACCCGCAAGGTGCGACGCTGCCGCCCAATCAGCAACAACTAGAAGCGGATTATAAGCGCGAGCTAAAAGCGCATTTCGATATTGAATTTCATCAGTTATTTGCCTTGACCAATATGCCTATTCAGCGCTTTGGTGCGGTACTATTGGCTAAAAACCAATTCCATCCCTATATGGACTTGCTCAAAGCCAATTATGTGGCTACCAATTTAACCGAAGTCATGTGCCGTTCGACTATCAGTGTCAATTGGCTGGGTGAACTATTTGATTGCGACTTCAATCAGCAATTAGAGATTCCAGTGCCTAACAAGTCTCGTCGGCATCTAAGCGATTTATTAACGCAAAACCCCGCTGGCGATGACATTGCCATTGCAGATCATTGCTATGGCTGTACGGCAGGGCAGGGAAGTAGCTGTGGTGGTGCGCTAGAAGAAGAGGCAACAGATCAGACGATATAAAAAACATCATCGATTGAAGCGGAGTGACTCCTGTTAGTTTTGAATAGACCAACATCTAATAGTGCAAGAATTAATAGTAAAAGCTTTTTTTAAGCAGTCGTTTATTGATAAAAAGGTCACTACGACCAACGGTGGCAAAGCGTCTGTCGTTAATTATAACGGTATGAAAGCCGATAAGAGCAAGCTTGACAGTTATATGGCGGCTACTAGCAAAGTATCTCAATCGGAGTTTGATCGTTGGAATAAAAATGAGTAGTTGGCATTTTTGATCAATGTCTATAATGCTAGCACCGTAAAGCTGGCTTTGACCAAGTATCCTAATATCAAGTCGAGTAAAGGTATTGGTGGGGTTTTTGGCTCGTTACAGCTCCTCGTTAGAGCTTAATAAGTCGCAAGCGGCTGATCTAAAAGCAGGCAAAATGAAGATTGGCTATACCGATTACAATTGGACTTTAAATAAAAAATAAGAATGCGGCTAGTTATGACAGTTATTGCTACGGTTTCTATTATTATTCCAGTGCTCAATGAGGCCGATAATTTGCCTTTATTGTTTGATAATATCAACAGGCTAAGTCCAGTACCGCAGCAAGTGATATTGGTCGATGGTGGCTCAACAGATAATTCTGTGGTACTTGCTAAGCAAGCCATAGAAAGTCTAAAGATTGATAGTAACTTACTTATAGACTGGCAAAATGTAGCGTCAGTCGCAGGGCGAGCGCAGCAAATGAATACAGGTGCAGCGTTAGCAACTGGCGAGGTATTGTTGTTTTTGCATGCCGATACTCGGCTACCAGTTGACGCTATCGATAGCGTTTCTGACGCGATGAAACTGGCAGAGTGGGGACGTTTTGATGTGCAAATAGACAGTTGCCAGCCGACACTGCGATTGGTCAGTCAAATGATTAATTGGCGCTCACGGTTGAGCGGAATCGCGACAGGCGACCAAGCCATTTTTATTAGCCAGTTTTTATTTGAGCGAATCGGTGGTTATCCTAACCAAGCTTTAATGGAAGATATTGAGCTGTGTAAGCATCTTAAAAGTATCGCCAAACCTGCTTGTTTAAAAAATAAAGTCATCACATCAGCAAGACGTTGGCAACAGCACGGTACTTGGCGGACGATTATGTTGATGTGGCATCTACGTTTTGATTATTGGCGCGGCGTATCAGCTGATAATATCAGGCAGCGTTATTATAAATAAATGAACAAACTCTTACCATGAATCAAAACCAACAAACTTGCATTATTCTCTTTGCTAAATTCCCTGCACAGGGTAGGGTAAAAACCCGTTTGCAGCCGGCACTTGGTATGGAAGGCGCAGTACACATGGCGCGTAAACTACTATTACATAGTATTGAACAAGCCGTCGCTACTGGCTTCACGGTTGAGCTATGTGTCAGTCCTGCGCCAACTGA
Organism: Psychrobacter aquimaris; assembly: GCF_016107525.1. Taxonomy (GTDB): domain Bacteria; phylum Pseudomonadota; class Gammaproteobacteria; order Pseudomonadales; family Moraxellaceae; genus Psychrobacter; species Psychrobacter aquimaris. The sequence continues at coordinate 136,671 of NZ_JABASR010000001.1, forward strand.
TCCATGCTGGCAAACGCTTGGTTTGCCTGAATCGCTGCATTGGTCAGCGCAAGCGGATGGTGACTTGGGTTTGCGTATGTTAACCGCCAGTCAGCGTGCATTACAACCTATTGAATTAAAAAATTTTAAAAAGGTTTTATTAGTCGGTACGGACTGTCCTAGTCTCACAGCTATTCGTATGCGACAGGCTGCACAGCAATTAGAGGCACAAGATAGCGTAATGATTCCTGCTTTTGATGGTGGCTATGTGCTGTTTGGCTTTAAGCAAGTTGCTGCTCATTTATTCAGCAATATCGAATGGAGTACGGCGAGCGTAGCAAAGGTTACTCAACAGCGCTTGGCAGAATTGAGTTGGTCTGTAGCGTTGTTAGCACCTTTGCCTGATATTGATGAGCCTGAAGATTTGCAGTATTTGCCAAATGGCTGGCTTGATGGTTATTAAGGATTAAGAATTAAGAACGCCTTATCATTTGGAGCTTTTATGTATTAAGAAGCCATCAAGCTATTTTGTTGACCCTATTAGGCTGATTATAGTTCGATGGCTTTTTGTTGATTATAAATTCGTATGACTAAGGCAATAATGCTGACAGTCTGGTTTTAGTCTCTTCACTCATCGCCTCTACTGGCGTTACTAACGCTTGAGCTAAAGCCTTATGAGCAATAGAGTCGGGCTGTTCTGCAGCGAGTAGGGCGACCGCTTGCTTAATAACGTGCTGCGCATTATCGGCGTTTTTCATCAAATTCTGAATAGCGTAATCGGCGCTAACAGTTTCCTCAGTAGGGTGCCAACAATCAAAATCTGTTACTAAGGCTAGCGTCGCGTAAGCCATACTTGCTTCACGAGCAAGCTTAGCCTCTGGCATATTGGTCATACCGATGATGTCCGCTTGCATCTGCCGATACCAGTGTGACTCTGCACGAGTGGAAAACTGTGGCCCTTCGATACAGACATACGTGGCTTTTGCATGACATTGACCTTCAGCTATCTGCGCCTGAACATAAGCACGCGTTAGAATATCCGCGACTTTAGGACATAAAGGATCAGCCATCGCGACGTGTGCTACTGCACCTTCCCCAAAAAAACTGCTGTTTCTATACTTAGTCATATCGATCATTTGATCAGGAATGACCATGTCTAATGGCTTAAGCGCTTCTCTTAGCGACCCCACTGCCGATACCGAAATGACGTAACGTACGCCCAAAGTTTTGAGGGCATAAATATTGGCACGATAGGGGACTTCGGAAGGAGTGAGTTTGTGACCATGACCATGACGAGTTAGAAAGGCGACCGTTATGCCATTCAATTCACCTAAGACAATATCGTCAGAAGGTGTACCAAAAGGCGTCAATATTTTTACGTTACGCTTATTGCTTAGCGCTTGCATCTGATAAAGACCACTACCACCAATGATGGCGATATCAGCAGATACCGCTGCTGATTTTTCTACACTAGATGTTGTCATAAAGGTTTTCCAGATTTTTAGAATAAAAGATAAAGTTGCCAATATATGTGGTGACGAATGTATTATTCAGACTGCGTCTACTTTAAGTTAGCTGCTTTAAAAAATGCCCGCTTAGGTTTTATATATGAAATACAACAAAGCCTACAGTATTATAAAAATACATTCAGGCATACCACTCAGTCATTCTATATCAGTATTTTTGGTCAAATAACCTCGTTTGTATTTGTATGATTATAAAGGTTTACAATCGACACAAACTTTGTTTAAATAAGATAACTAATGAAACATTGTTCCGCATAGCAAAACTATATTTAGCTTTTGATTGCTTACAAAAGCTGCTGCCACTTGACCTAAATGGCTTCGAATATAAGGTTTTGAGCGTAGAAGAGAATGTAGATGGCAGTTTATTTATAGCAAGAATTGCTATATTATTACAGGTCTGTAACGCATTAATATTTATATACTGATGCTGTTAAATGTACTAAATCGATTATTTCAAGGATGAATTCAATGCTCCACTCTCTAAAATCCTCGTTACTTTTATCAGCAATGTTAAGCGCCACTTTAGGGCTGACGGCATGCTCATCGCCAAGTTCAGAAAGCACTGACAGTACAGCAACAGATAGCGCTGCCACGGACACTGCTGCCGATAAGTTGGATACCAAGTTTCTGACCATCGCCACTGGCGGGGCATCTGGTCCTTATAACATCATCGGTACCTCATTATCAGAGGTCTATGTCAAAACCTTTGGGGTCAACTCAAAAACGCAAACTACTGGTGCTTCAGTCGAAAACGTCAATCTACTGACCCAAGGAAAGGTCGACATGGTGTTGGCGCTTAGTGATGTCGTTACCGACGCAGTCGAAGGCAAAAACAACTTTGATAAGCCGATAACCAACATCCAACAGATTGCGGTCTTGTACCCTAATGTGGTGCAAGTCGTCACCACCAAAAAATCTGGCATCAAAAATATTGAAGATTTACGTGGTAAACGCATCGCTGTGGGCGATCAAGGCTCTGGAACAGAAGTAAATGCTCGAACCTTATTAGAAGGGTTTGGTATCACGTATGATGATGTTACCGTTGATTATTTAGGCTTTGCGGAAGCAGCGGACGGTATGAAAGCGGGTAAAATTGAAGCGGCTTTCTTTAGTAGTGGTCTGCCAAACTCTTCATTGATGGAGCTAGAGCAGGGCTTAGACTTACAGTTGATCACCATCAATCAAGACAAGCTAAAAGAAATCATTGCGACCAAGCCTTATTTTAAGACCTTTGAGATTCCTGCTGGCACTTATGGCAATGAAGCAGCGATTCCAACCGCAGCAATCATGAATGCTCTATTGGTTAGCTCTGATTTGTCTGAAGCTGATGGTTATAAATTGACCAAAGCACTATTTGATAATTTAGACGGTCTAAAAACAGCGCACCAAGCGGCCAATGATATTAGCTTAGAAACCGCTCGTGATGGCATGGTCGCCCCTATCCATCCTGGCGCTAAAAAGTACTATGATGAGCAAGCAGCTAAATAAGCAATTAGGGTTATTAATTGGCGTGGTAGGTATTGCCGCGCTGGTTTTTTTTACGCTATGGCATCTATTTGTCCGTCAGCCTGTGGTGGAAGTGCGTGTTGCAGGCGTTGATGGTGCTAATGATAAAGTTTGCTATTTCGTCGAGCCAAATTTTCAATTGCGCTGGATACATTCTGTAGAAAAACAATGGTGGGAAGAGCAATACCAACGTGAGAGCGATGGGTTGCTGCTGACCACCACTTATTTTGAAGCTTTTGGGGCGGGTACACCCTCAACTGAAGCGCTTGCTCTCATACAAAAACCTGGCTATCTGGGTTATCAAATCAATGAGAAATTGCCCAAGCTCAATTGGGTGGTCTCTCGGCTTACCAAAGGTGAGATTGAGTATGGTAACTACCGGATGCTTATTCATCGCTGGGTGCCAGACTATTCTGAAGTAACGATCATGCCGACAACGTATGGTTTCATTGATAGATTTAACAAGGACTTGTGTCATGAACTCCCAAGTGATGGATCACAATAATGTGACAACGATGTCAGATATCAATAACAATAGCGACTTGCCTATACATTCCAACACGGATACTAATACTAATATCGACGCTGAACTTGAAGCGCAAGCCCACAATAAAGCCATACTAGAAAAGTATGACCGAGAATCCATCACACGGCACCTCACTCAAGGACCAGTGAAGTATTTTATCGCTGGAATTTGCATTTTATATTCACTGTTTCATTTGTATATCACTTTTAATCCCATGCCAGCATTGCTACAGCGCTCTGTACACGTGGGCATTGGTTTTGCATTAATTTTCTTGATTTTTCCAGCAAGCAAAAAAAGCAGTCGTCAGCGCGTTGCATGGTATGACTGGATATGGTTTGCCCTGTCTTTATCTGGGATGGCTTATCTGATATATGAATATCAAGACATTGTGACCTCACGTGGTGGTATGGCCAACCAGATGGATGTGATATTTTCGCTGATTACGGTGGTCTGTGTGTTAGAAGGCAGTCGCCGTATTACTGGTTGGATTTTGCCGATCTTGGCAGGAATATTTTTGGCGTATCCGTTTGTCAGTCATTTGGACTTTATGCCTGACCGCTTACTGACTCGCCCTTATGATATGGGTGATATTTTTGGTCAATTGTTTCTAAAAACGGAAGGCTTGTATTCTGTTGCGATTGGTGCGTCGGTCACCTTTATCTTCTTATTCATTCTTTTTGGTGCATTCTTAGCACGCTCGGGAATGGGACAGCTGTTTAATGATTTGGCATTGGCCATCGCTGGTCACAAAAAAGGTGGACCAGCAAAAGTAGCGGTCATTTCTAGTGGCTTTATGGGCAGTATCAATGGCTCTGCTTTGTCAAATGTGGTTAGTACCGGTGCTTTTACCATTCCGCTGATGAAAAAGGTCGGTTACCACAAAGATTTTGCGGGTGCAGTTGAGGCAAGTGCGTCTGTTGGCGGGCAGATATTGCCGCCGATTATGGGTGCAAGCGCGTTCATTATGGCTGAGACGACAGGCTTGCCTTATAGTACGATTGCCTTAGCAGCATTATTGCCAGCGATACTGTATTATCTAGGCGTCATTGCGCAGGTGCATTTTCGCGCTGGACGCCGTGATCTAAAAGGTATCGCTAAAGAAAGCTTACCAGCGGTGAAAGAAGTGTTAAAAGCACGCGGTCACATGCTGCTACCGATTGTATTTTTGATTTTCTTATTAATCAGAAACGTGCCCGTTGGTTATGCAGCGGCTTATACCATTGGCTTTACCGTCGTGGTTAGTATGCTGCGCAAAGAGACCAGAATGGGTTTCTCTGACATTTTGGGTGCGCTAGAAGATGGCGCACGCCAGTCGCTCGCAGTAATGGCTGCCTGTGCGGTCGTCGGTATTATTATCGGAGTAGTGAGTCTAACTAGCTTTGGTACGGTAATGACTTCATCTATTGTGACGCTAGGTGCAGGATCATTATTCTTTACGCTGATTTTAACCATGCTTGCCTCGATGGTCTTGGGCATGGGACTACCATCTATTCCTGCCTATATTATTACGGCAACGATGGCAGCACCAGCATTGGCCGGTTTTGATATTCCAATTTTATCGGCGCATATGTTTGTCTTCTACTTTGGTATCTTCGCCAATATTACACCGCCTGTATGTCTGGCCGCCTTTGCTGGTGCGGGCATATCCGGTGGCGATCCGATGAAGACAGGGTTCTTGTCGCTTAAACTAGCACTCGCCGGATTTATCGTGCCGTTTATGTTTATTTATAATCCAACGATGCTGATGATAGATCCAACCGGTTTGGCAGTAACAGCGAAAGATTTCCCACTACCACCTATTTTAGATATTATCACGGTAGTAGTGACTTCAGTGACAGGTGTTATCGCTTTAAGCTCAGCACTTGAAGGGTATTTTAAAGGGACTATGAATCCAGTGACGCGCGTCATCTTGACCATTGGTGCTTTATTACTGATTTATCCTGAGATTACCACGGGATTATTAGGCGGCGTTATTGTCCTTGGTATTGCTGCATGGAATATGAAGACAAGTAAAGATGCAACACCGACGGTAAGTATCTAATTTTTAGATATTGATGTTTAATGAAGTCACAAAAAAAGGGTAAATAACAAAATCTGTTATTTACCCTTTCTGTATTTCCAGCTACTATTTTTACCGCTTTGACATCGGTTTAACAATAATCAAGTCAGCAATTAACAACCAAGTTTGCCTTCTGCTTCCAAGGCTTTTCTACTACGGATTGGCGCTGGGCAATCTTCGCCATAGTATTGACGATCGGCGAAGTAGCTTGAGCGTACCATTGGGCCTGCCCAAATGCTAAAGAAGCCAATCTTTTTGCCATAATCCATATAGCGCTGGAATTCGTCTGGATGGACGTAACGATCTACAGGCGCGTGGTTTTTACTAGGTTGCAGATACTGACCAACCGTAATCATATCCACATTGTGCGCTTTTAAGTCATCAAGCAGTGCATAGATTTCTTCTTCAGTCTCACCAAGGCCAACCATGAAACCGCATTTGGTGGCAATATCTGGGCGACGTTCTTTATAGAGCTTGAGTAAATCTAATGAGTGCTGATAGTCAGAACCTGGACGAAACGCTTTATAGAGGCGTGGTACGGTTTCGATGTTATGGTTAAAGACATCTGGCGGTGTTTCAGTCAGTAGGTCTAAAGCAATCTCCATACGACCACGGAAGTCTGGCACCAATATTTCAATGAGGCAATTTGGGCTGAGTGCGCGAGATTCATTGAGTACTTCAACGAAGTGGGCAGCACCGCCATCTTTAAGATCATCACGATCCACAGAGGTGATAACGGCATACTTCAACTGCAAGCCTAAAATGGTCTCGGCAGTATGGCGCGGCTCATCTGCATCTAGCTCATTGGGACGACCATGTCCTACGTCACAGAACGGACAGCGACGGGTACAGATATCACCCATAATCATAAAGGTCGCCGTACCATCAGCGAAGCACTGCGGCAGGTTAGGGCAGGCCGCTTCCTCACAAACGGTATAAAGCTTCTGCTCACGCAAGGTGGCTTTGATACGAGCCACTTCAGCAGGCGAGGACATTTTAACCCGAATCCAATCTGGCTTTTTCTTTGCCTCGACGGTCGGGATCACTTTAATTGGGATACGTGCAACTTTATCGTAGCCACGTAGTTTTTCGCCTTGAATGGCTTTTTTTGGTTTGACCTTAGCAGCAGGCACATGTGTTTGTACGGCAGTTGTCATAATAAAGTATCTCTTAACCCTTTATAGCATAAGGGTTTATGGAATTATTAGAATATGTTATGAGTTGAGGTATTATAGCAGAAACTTAGGGGCTAATTTTCAATGAATCTTGTTTAACTGACCATTTTGAAGTCGATACTCAAGGCTACTATGATTTGTCTCGCAACCATAGTTTTAAATATCTATATCAATATCCAACTCATTCAGGATTTCTATGGCGGCACGAAACGCTTCTTGGGTGGTAGGTGCACCGCAATAAGGCAAGCTGTGCATTAATACTTCTCGAATCTCAGCGACACTAGCGCCATTATTAATTGCACCTCTAATGTGCCCCTTTAGCTCAGTCGGGCTTTTTTGCGCAATTAAAAAAGCGATAGTAATTAATGAGCGATATTTGCGTGGCAATACTGAGTCATCTTGCCAAGTGCTGCCCCAAGCGTGCTCAATAATCCAGTCTTGTAATGGTTGGGTGAACTCAGTCGCTGCATCAAGCGAGCGTTTGACATGTGCCTCACCCATCACATCAGTGCGAACTTTGAGACCGTTTTGATAATTAGCGTTACTCTTCATATCGCTGTTTTCCGTGTGATTGTTTTCCATCGTACTACTGTCCATATCATCATCCTTAATATTTATTGAATTAGTATATGGCTAGGGTGTGTCCTCAATTCAAGCAATGGGCATCTAAATGGGCAAAAAATGGCGAAATTTTGTTTAACGGCAACTCATCTCATTTTTATCTCCATTTCTAAAATGAGGACACACTCTAATGACCTCTATTTTTTCAAGCGCGATCTTTTCACATGCTGCTTATAAGATGATATTTTATTAAATAATATCTTACAAAGCGTCTAGCAGTCATAGCGTATTTATTTAATTATAAATCGAGCAGTGATTGACTAAAATAACACGCCATATATCGGTTGTGAAAGGGTATTCAATCATATTGTTGATGGTACTATTTATATAATAAATGTTCAATATACCCTCTTTAAAACCGCTTTATGAGCCTTTTAAAGGCTTAGCCATTAACATTTAGAGCGTTTTAAGCTATGATTGCACGAATAATTATTCCATCTAGTATATAGACGCAGGCGGTCATGCTGACTACCCACGTAATGTGCTAATACTCCAACTAACGAGGACGACTATTGTGTTAGAAGCTTATCGTAAACATGTCGAAGAACGTGCTGAGCTAGGAACGGTTCCGCTACCACTGAACGAAAAACAAGTAGCAGAGTTGGTTGAACTACTAAAGAATCCACCCGCAGGCGAAGATGCGTTCTTGATGAACCTGCTAGAAAACCGTATTCCTGCTGGCGTTGACCAAGCGGCATATGTTAAAGCGGCGTTTTTAGCAGCGATCCTTAAAGGTGAAACCTCTTCACCACTTATTAGCAAGCAAAAAGCCGTTCAAATCCTAGGTACAATGCAAGGTGGTTATAACGTTCAGCCATTGGTTGCTGCCCTTGATGATGCGGAAGTAGCACAAGACGCTGCTGAAGCGTTGAAAAAGACATTGCTGGTATTTGACGCGTTCAATGACGTGACTGAAAAAGCCGAAGCTGGTAATGACATCGCTAAAGAAGTCGTTCAATCTTGGGCGGACGCTGAATGGTTCTTAAACCGTGCTGCCGTACCAGAAAAGACTACTTACACAACTTTTAAAGTAACTGGCGAAACCAATACTGATGACTTGTCGCCTGCGCAAGATGCGTGGAGCCGTCCTGATATCCCATTGCATTCATTGGCCATGCACAAAAACTCTCGCGACGGCATCACGGCTGACGAAGAGGGCGTTGTCGGTCCAATGAAGCAGATCGAAGCATTAAAAGAAAAAGGCCATCCGCTAGCCTATGTTGGTGATGTTGTTGGTACTGGTTCTAGCCGTAAGTCTGCGACCAACTCAGTACTATGGTTGATGGGTGAAGATATCCCTAACGTGCCAAACAAACGTGGCGGCGGTCTAGTACTTGGTAATAATATCGCTCCTATCTTCTTTAATACCATGGAAGATTCTGGCGCATTGCCAATCGAAAAAGTAGCGGTTGATAACCTAAACATGGGTGATGTATTTGACATCTATCCATACGAAGGCAAAATCACTAAGCATGACTCGGATGAAGTATTGTCTACGTTCAAGCTAAACTCACCAACATTGCTTGATGAAGTGCGTGCTGGTGGCCGTATTCCATTGATCGTTGGTCGTGGTTTGACCAATCGTGCTCGTGAGTATATGGGTCTTGGACATTCAGATATCTTTGCTAAGCCAGAAGAGCCAGCTGATACGGGTAAAGGCTTTACCCTTGCACAAAAAATGGTTGGTAAAGCTTGTGGTCTAGAAGGCGTACGTCCAGGTATGTACTGTGAGCCTAAGATGACGACTGTCGGCTCTCAGGATACGACTGGTCCAATGACACGTGATGAGCTAAAAGACTTGGCATGTTTGGGTTTCCAAGCAGACCTAGTGATGCAGTCATTCTGTCACACGGCTGCTTATCCAAAGCCAGTTGACGTTGAGACCCAGCACACACTACCTGACTTTATCATGAACCGTGGCGGTGTAAGTTTACGCCCAGGTGACGGTATCATTCACTCATGGTTGAACCGTATGCTACTTCCAGATACCGTTGGTACTGGTGGTGACTCGCATACTCGTTTCCCAATGGGTATCTCGTTCCCAGCCGGTTCTGGTCTGGTTGCATTCGCAGCAGCGACTGGTGTGATGCCACTTGATATGCCTGAATCTGTCCGTGTACGTTTCGTTGGCGAACGTCAGGCTGGTATCACGCTACGTGACCTAGTACATGCGATCCCTTATCAAGCGATTAAAGAAGGTCTATTAACTGTTGATAAGAAAGGCAAAATCAACGAGTTTAACGGTCGTATTTTAGAGATCGAAGGTCTAGAAGACTTAACCGCTGAGCAAGCGTTTGAGTTATCTGATGCCTCAGCTGAGCGTAGTGCTGCTGGTTGTACCATCACTTTGTCTGAAGCGTCAGTGACTGAGTACTTAAACTCAAACATCACGCTACTTAAGTGGATGATTTCAGAAGGCTATGGCGATGCGCGTACTATCAGCCGCCGTATCGAGCAGATGCAAGAATGGCTAGCAAACCCAAGCCTATTGCGTGCTGATGCTGATGCTGAATACGCCATCGATATGACTATCGATATGAGTGAGATCAAAGAGCCGATTCTTTGCTGCCCGAACGATCCAGATGATGCAAAAACGTTGGCTGACGTTGCTGGTGATACCATTGATGAAGTGTTCATTGGTTCATGTATGACTAACATCGGTCATTTCCGTGCCGCTGGTAAATTACTACAAGACGTACCAGCAGGTAGTCTGAAGACTCGTCTATGGATTGCACCACCGACTAAGATGGATGCGCGTCAGTTGATGGAAGAAGGTTACTACAACATCTACGCTCAAGCCGGCGCTCGTACTGAGATGCCAGGTTGTTCGCTATGTATGGGTAACCAAGCACGTATCGCACCGAAGTCTACGGCGGTATCGACGTCGACTCGTAACTTCCCGAACCGTCTAGGTCAAGGCGCTAACGTATACCTTGCTTCTGCAGAGCTAGCAGCAGTCGCAGCGGTACTTGGTAAATTGCCAACGAACGACGAATATCAGCAGTATGCTGGTATGCTTGATAGCATGGGCGAGGAAGTGTATCAATATATGAACTTCGACCGTATGGAAGACTATACGGAAGAAGCAGATAAGATTAACGTTGCTCAGTTGACCTAATCTTGGTTAAAACTTAAGTTAAACGTTTTTAGGTTTTACAATTCTTATTTATACAGAAACCCCGTATCATCATGATGCGGGGTTTTTTGTGCTATAAGTAATGATATATGTTCTGCTACATGGAATTAATGATTATAAACTGATTTAAGTTTTTCCATAAAAGTGATAATCCCTTTTTGAAGTTATCAGTGATAGCCATTATTTTTTATTGTTCAACTTTCATATTTATTGTGCTATGGAGCGTTGTTTTGCTATAAGTAAGGGGGCTTTCCAATCGTCACATCTTATGTATAATATAAGGGCAGGCGGAAACCGTGGCTCTGCACTCAATCTATCTTTTCTATTTCGGGACGGACCGATACTTTGATAGGCACTTTTTTGTTTACGCTCAAGTGCTTTGGAGTCTTGGTTGATTACTTTATCCCCACTCAAACGTCGTATTCTCTATGTGACTGTTTTTGAGCTTATCGCTATTATTGCTTCTACTCTTGTATTAATGAAACTCAGCGGCGGCGATGCGGCAGAGTCTTTACCAGTCGCTGTCATGGTTTCATTAGCCGCTGTCGTTTGGAACTTCTTATACAATACGGTTTTTGAAGCGTGGGAACGGCGCAAGCAGGTGACCAAGCGCACCTTATTCATTCGCAGTATTCATGCTTTAGGGTTTGAAGGCGGCTTAGTATTGATTTGCTTACCACTTTATATGATCTGGTATGATGTCGGTTTAATCAAAGCCTTTATGATGGAAGCCGCGTTATTGCTATTTTTCTTGATCTATACTTTTATTTTTACCTTGGGCTTTGACAAGATATTTACCTTACCGCATCACTATAAGACAGCCTCCGATTCTTAAGCAGTAAAGATATTATTAATACGGAATTTTCTTGATATTGTATGATCCAAAAACGAAAGGCTGCCATTAGGCAGCCTTTTTGATGATAGTACAAAACAGAATGTTATCAGGTTATTATTTACCCTGATAAACTGGCTTACGCTTCTCCATAAATGCGGTAATACCTTCTTTAAAGTCTTCTGTTTTCGCCAATATAGTTTGTTGATCCACTTCCATATCCAGCGCTTCACTCAGACCCATATAGGCATGCGTATTAATCATATGCTTCATTGATGCCAATGCTTTTCCGGGCAGATTGCTCAGGCGCGTTGCCAACGCCAATACGCTAGCATCCAGATCATCGCTACTGACCATATCATTAACCAAGTTTAAGCGTGCCATATCTTCCGCTTTGAGTTTATCGCCAAGCATGACCATCTCAGTCGTCTTTGCCACACCAATCAATTGATTCAATAAATAAATGCCACCAGCATCTGGTATTAGACCGATATTGACAAAGGCTTGCACAAATTTGGCATTGTCAGCGGCAATCCGAAAATCACAAGTGAGTGCCAAGTTCATACCAGCCCCAGCGACAGCACCTTCTAGTTTAGCAATGATAGGCTTATGGATATTACGTAGCTTTAGGCTAATCTCAGCCACTTCGCCGACCATGAAGTTTAGCTTATTCGATAGTGCTTCGCTGTCCATGCCGTTTTCTAACATCTCACCGATATGACCGCCACTAGAGAAATTATTATTTGATCCTTGCAGCACAATCACGCGGACGTCTGCATCTTTATCCGCTTTATCAAGCGCATCCATCATCGCGTTTTTTAATGGCGTACTAAATGCGTTCAACGTTTTTGGGTCGTTCATAGTAATAGTGGCAATATGATTTTCGCTTTGGTACTCGACGAGAGATGGTGACATCTTGGATTTCCTTATTTTAAATGACTGATTAATGTGGTGATTGATCGCTGTTGAATAGAAATAATGATAACAATTGAATCAATGTTTATGATGAATGCTAGTTACTATAGCAGCTTGTTATGATTATAAAAGCGAGTTTTGTGGGCGCTAAAGACACATCTAAACGTTGGTCAAATTTTTAAATGGCAGTACGAGCTTTTAGTAATCGAAGAGGTGTAAACGTGTGATTGATAAAATCGCTATTCACTGAGCTTTTAATAGATTATGCTAAAACCTGTGTCAGGGACTTGCTTATCAAGATACGCGAATCCTCAATGAGATGCTGATATCTCTAATTTAGCAAACAAGGAAGTGTTTATGCCAACGATAAAAATTAACGACGTTGATATTTATTATGAAGACAGCGCACCAAATGATAGGCAAAAACCTGTCATGGTATTTGCCCACGGTCTGCTGTGGAATACGCACCTGTTCGACAAGCAAGTCGAGTATTTCAAAAAAGATTACCGCTGTATTGCGTTTGATTTTCGGGGACAAGGTCAGTCTGAAATAACCAAGTCAGGCTACGATATGGAAACCTTAACCGAGGATACATTGGCATTATTAGAGGCACTAGATATTCATAAATGCCATTTTTTAGGGTTATCGATGGGTGGGTTTGTCGCCCAGCGTGTCGCACTCAAGAGTCCTGAGCTATTGCTGTCGCTTACCCTGTTAGAGACTTCTGCTGATCCTGAAGATCCCAAAAACGTGCCGCAGTATCGTAAGCTGGTCAAAGCCATTCGTTGGTTGGGTCTCAAGCGCGTGAGTAACAAGGTCATGCCTATTATGTTTGGCAATACTTTTTTGACAGACAAGTTGCGCAAGTCTGATCGTAAGCAATGGTTAGCGATGCTACAAGGCAATCGCAAAGGCGGGGTCATTAAGGCCACAATGGGCGTCATTGAGCGGTCAGGTACTTATGATCAGTTAGGGAGCATTACGGTGCCGACATTAATCGTGGTCGGTGATGAGGACACAGCAACCCCCTATGCCAAGGCTGAGCGTATGCATTTTGCGATTGCAGGGTCTAAGTTGGCAGTTATCAAGGGCGCTGGTCATACCGCAACCGTAGAAGAGCCTGAGCAGGTAAATCGAGTGATTAACCTCTTTTTAGCGGATTGTGTCTAGTTTTGAGTTGGTCCGAAAACAGTCTTAGATAAGGCATCGTTTCTAACAGAGTGATGATGCCGTTATATTAAAAAAGCCGTTATCTTGCATGTGATAACGGCTTTTTTATTGAGCGCATGTAAGAGATTATATTTAAAATATTAATTTGAAGGTAGTAACCTTAAAGTATTTATTTATAACCGCGCCGTATAGTCATTATTACCATCATCAAGGGTGCCAAATGCCTCGGCACGATTGACGATTTCGGTTGCCCATGCGCGGTGTGTGGCGGGCTCTAGCATGGTATTGTTATATTTGAACACGGCTTTTGCCTCGCTGTGCAGTATCGCTTTTGCCTCGTCTAAAGTGCTCAATGGCACACAATACGCTTGCTGTACCAAAGCGATTTGATTTGGATGAATGACCGTTTTGCCGACCAATCCTAAGCTGACATCGCGGGTCAGCTCTTGCATAAATAGCGTTGGCTGATCCAAATACTCAAAGACAGGCGCTGTCAAATAAAAGCCATGCGGTACAAAGCAGCCGAGCAGCTGATAGGCAAGGGTGCCGATAGGGGTATCATAAACGATGCTATTTTTGGGACGTCGCAAACGCAATGCTGCAAATAAATCATTGCCACCGATACGTAAGGCAAAAATCGGCTGGCTAAAGGCTTCTTTAAAACCAATCGCCAATTCTTGATTATGATGCGGATTAAATAGGGCTGCGGTCTCAAGCGTCGGCATCAATAGTTGCTCGGTACTCAGGTTTTGACAGGCCATACGCCAATTAGACAAGCTATACATATCGACTTTCGGCATGACAAAGCCATCAATCAAATCGATATTGGCAAAACCTGATAGCTGCTCTAACATCGCTGGATGACGCGGACGTATAAATACCAGCGGACGTGTTGGTTGCTCAATCTGAATGTCGGCATGTTTTGATGGGTCATTGATGCTATCGACATGCGCCGCCCACGTATGCAGCAGGGTTGTTAGGCGCTCAAGTGCCAGCTCAACATCATTATGGCTGACGGCATCTTCTAGACAGATGATAATGCTATTAATCGTTGGTAATTTATCACGCTTAATGACTTGCCAAATATCTTGGCGAGTTGCTGGCATGTATAGGCTAGCTCCCAGTTGATACGGATGATGCGCATGTGGCTTGAGCATCGCATGACGCTCAGTAATGAGATGGGCATAAGACTGGGTGTTTTGATAAAGAGTAGACTCGTTGTTTTGCATATCTGACATAATTGGCATCATAAATAGTGATAAGTGAATGAGTATAAAAGATAAGATGTGTCATCAAGTGGGATGGCTCAGCAGCTATGACAGCAAACCCAAAAAATACGTTTAGCGCTGTCAAACTCGTTTAGCCTACAAGAAGACGTACTTGCACTTTTTTCTTTCGTTGCTCTGATTTTGAGACGGGTCTGGTGTATAAAAAGTGCGAGTGTAGCAATGACTAATTGTCTTCGCTACGTTGCTTGATAAGCGTGATGGCTTGATAGGGATGTATTTTATCACCTAATACACTCATAATGATATTTCGCTGGGCACATAAATGTCTTAGCAGTATGGTATCAGGATGGTCGGCGCTGGCTAACAGGATGCGTTCAGGGTCACGGCGTAATATCGCCCGTGTTGCCTCTGCAATCGTCGGCTTAATGCGGTTACGATTGGCGATATCGTAATCTGCTGCCAGCTTGTCGATTAAAGCAGCTGTCTGATAGCGCGGCTGCTGAAACGTCGGCAAGCATTGCAAAGGTGGGGCTAATGCACGGCGCGCTGCATCGATATGAGCCACGAAAGCTAAGCTATGGTCGACCTCAATTAAGTTATCATAAAACACGCTGCGGTGTAGCCCCAATTGCGGCTCAGTATATAAACTTCGTGAAATCAGTCCTGATACCGTACTATTTAATAGCCCTGACGGAATCAGCCAGTCCTCTTCACTCGCTGCAAGCCAAGCAACACCAGCTGGATCAGCAAGCGTTAATAAGGGAATAACATCTGCCCCTTGATGAAAGATATTGGCAAATTTTGCATGGCTAGGATCGCTAAATTTTTCTAAACTATGAGTAAGCTCTTGATAAATCGCACCTTTGCCCGTCCAGCCGTCAACAAATATGATAGGGCTATCTGGATGAGCGTTCAATATCATCTGTAACGCAACTGGATCAAGCCCTCGGTCGCGAATGATGCTGATACCATAATGCACGCTCGGCAAAGCATAGCTGCTATTAACATCTGCTAACGCACGCTGCAACAAGACGCCAACTGGCAAACCTGCGCGTACCAAGCTGACTAAAACTAATGGACGTTCAGTATTAACGGTATTTTTATTTCGAGATTCTTGAAAAGTATGATGTAGCGTATAAGCCAAGTTAGCAATATCAGTTGCCGTTCTCGTGGTGCCTTGCTCTAATGCTTGCGTGTACAGCTGCTCATGCATGGCAGTTGGCGCATGCTCTAAGGTCAACATATCAGAATAATGGCGTTGTCCACTTTGGATGAGCGCTTCTTTTTGACTGACTGGCACATCAGCGACCGCGTCTTTATCGACGATATCGAGTAGCACAGTCACGTCGCTGGCAAGATAGCTGCCGGAGCCATATGCGTCTAATTTTTGAATATCAGAGTTCGTTATAGGATGGGTCATAAAATAGTTTCTACTTCTATAAACGGCGGTTATTATTGTTTTTATTTAGGAGAGGTTAAGTGTTTAGCATGATTGAGAGCTAAGTCGTTCATGCAGCTGTCCGTGGTTGGGCATACCGTACCAGTCAAGCAGTTGTAAAAATGGTAAATCAGCCAGACTGTCACCAAAGCCAAAGCTTGGTCGCGGACTGTCTAAATGATTATCTAATAAGAACTGTACCGCATGGCGCTTATGAACTGCGTGCGGCAATATCGCTAGATTATTAGCATTGACGTGCACATAAAAATCCTGCTCAAAATCACGTATTAACGTTGGCAGTTTTGCAGCGAGATCTACTAATGCCTGATGGTCTTTTTGCGCATGTTTGATAGCCAGATAAATCGTTAATTCCTTATCGACAGAGCCATTATTAAAGCTATCGATATGTGGCGTAAATACCAAATGACTCTGCTCACTTTTGCTATGACTAGCAAACATCTCGCTCAGTTGGTTTAATTTATCTTGCAACGGTGCAAGCTTGCTATACATATGTTGCTGCCATTCGCTTAGTAGTTGCCCATCAGCCGTTAAAATAATCGCACCATGGGTCAATACTTGCCAGCTGTCGAATGGCAGTTTTACACGTTTGATCTCACTGCGGTCACGTGCCGTTACTATGATTAATTCAGTGCTATTGAGTAGCCAATTAAAGAAGGTTGCTTGGCGCTGACTCATAAAGCTCAGCGGTTCGCCCTGCTTATTGACCGTCGCACACACCAAGTTTTCAGGCTCAGTAGTGGGTAAGTCCCATGCGTCAATTTTACGCTGAGTTTGAAAGAGCGTGTCGTCCAAATCCATCAGCGCATAAGGCTTGAGAATATCAGGATTGGCTTGAAAAAATGGAGTGGTCATAAAGGTGTCCGTAAGTGTTGAATGTGAAAAGCAGAGCAGGATTTAGAGGATGGTGTTAATGGGACAGTTCTTATAAAATAATTTACAGCGTCGGACTCACCACTAGCACATTATCCAAACCTTTCCACATAGCATCCACGCTATCAGTTGGTGTTTCCACACACAACACAATCAAGTCCCACTCATTGGGATCAACATTATAAGCAAAGTTGGTCATACCAAGTCCGTAATTATCATTAAAACTTAGCATCGTTGCAATCGCACCACCAAGCGCAATCGGTGAGCGGGTTAACGCACTAAAATTAACCGTGTTCTTACTATTATCTACATGCGTATGTTGCTCAAGCCATTCCGCCAATAAAAACGGCAACCAAACAAACTCATTACTGCCCAATACTAAGATACGCTGTGGCAACTGCTCTTTTTCAAACTGCTCTTGCTTGTTAAAAACGTTAAAGGCAGTTTGAAACTTCAAAAGATAATGATCAAAACCATCGGTGCTATCTAGGGTTGGGAAACGTCCCCAATTGCCAGTATGACCTAGCGCTTGACTGCCTGCCTCAGTTGTATCGACCGACGGCATCGTTATCGGCTCTGGATTGGGCGCATCCGTCCAAGTCCACGCACCAGACAGTAGATGATGACGTTGAAAGTGAATATTTGGTAGGCGTTTTGCGATTTGGTCAGACACAGTGTCATCTGCATCCGCTGCATTCTGATTCTGGTTTAAAGACCAATCAACCAAAGTAGTGAGATGTACTTGTTCTAACTGGTCAAGACCTGCGTTACGGAGAGCAGTGACGACATTGACACAAGTATTACCCGTCGAAGCTTCATCATCCACCATAATAAGAGTCTTGCTCGCAAGTAGCTGTGCTTGCGTGGCTTGCTCTGCACTTTGATAAATGAGATGCTGGCTGGCGTGACTGTGGTCTTCGCTAAAAGTGGTCAATAAACAGTCGCTGCTACTGTCATTATTGTTATAATGTTGCGCATGCCGCGTAGAGTTCAATAGTAAGGCATTGGGATAACGCGTTTGCAGCGCTTGATGCACACCCGCAGATAAGCCGACGGCTGTCTCCGCCATACCAATAACCAAAATTGGCTCAGGCAAATCATCGGGTACTAGGTTTGCCAAATCAGTAAAAGCATGGCGCATGGTGCTTGGCGACACTGGAATATGACGACCTAACACTTTTGAGACAAACAAAAACGCGCGTTTTGGGTTAATACGTTGTGCAAATCCAAGCAAGTCTTCTAATTGATAATTATTACTTGGTTCTGCTCCATTTTTCGTAGTGGCTGAATTGGTTTGATAGGTTAAATCAAGAGTGCCGCGTGGTAAGTTGATGGTCGTGCTGTATTGCTTATTTAGCATTTATTTTCCTTTGATCTTTCAATTTTTTTATATTGTTGTAATGATTGCTTAACCCTGACAACCCACCAACCACAAAGCACCGCGACTTTGTTTACTTAATTGCGGCGTGGTCAGCGGCGCAGCTGTCGTGCGTGACATGCCAGATGAGTCATCTAGACTAATTCCAGCGCTCGCGAGTAGGGCGGATAATAACTGAAATTTCACCGCATAGTTCATATTTTGTGCATGCTCATGGACGAGGCTGGACGTTACCATGCCAATCACTTCGCCAGTCGGTAGTAATAAAGGGCTACCACTAGATCCTGGCTGGATAGGCGCGGTAAATTGCATATAACGAATGTCATCGCCAAACCCTGTCAGTCCGGAGATGCAGCCTTGGGTTACTTGTAATTGGCTACTCAGTCCTGATAACGGAAATCCCAAGGTGGTGATGGCTTCACCTAAATTATCAGCACAGCGCTGCGCTAATGGCAAATAACTTGGCAGTGGCTCGCTTACTCTAATAATGGCTGAATCACTACCAGTATCGCTAAGCACCACTTGCGCCTCACGATCAGGCTGCCCTTGTTGACGCACACCAATCATCGCCGCTGATTCAATGACATGATAACAAGTCAGTAGATGATAGGGATCGATAGCAAACGCTGTCCCTGTCCAAGTTTCACCAGACTGAACTTGTCTTGGTGGACGCGCATCACTGTTAGGATAACCTTGCTGCTGCGCGCGCTGAGCATCTTGGATAAAGGCATGCGTATCTGGTGGACGCATATCAAGGCTCACTTGCACATGATGCTCTAGGCTGGCCAATCCTTGAGTAGAGCTTTCGCCAAGGGCACGGCATTTAAATTGTCCATTGCGTCGGTATATCTCTAATATGATCGCTGCTGTGACATGGCGCTCACTTGCGGCAAATTCATAGCGAATATCGCCCTCATTGAGCGTTAAATTTACCTTGCTTAATTCAACGGCAGGTAAATTTAGGCTTGGCTCATGATAAACATAAGCAATCAGTTGTAAAAATCTGACCCCTTGTTGGTCAAATAATCTAGGCAAATCCAATTGCCATGCATTTGGATCGTCCTTACTATTGAGCTGCGCCCATTCCTTCGGTTCATGAAGATATGCAGGACTACAAGCGGCTTTGCGATGTTCGTCCAAAGGCAGCCATAGTAGCCCCAGCTGCTCACCAAATTTTGACTGATTTGTCGTCGAAAAGGCGACCGAACAATTCGCTGTCGCGATGACCGTATTTGCCCCTAACACTAATGTGGTTTGTGCTGTCATCGTCTGCCTCTTATTGACTATACTCGGTTGCCATTGATTTATTATTGTCGATTTATTGCCATCGACTTTTTATGTCAGTATTTTTACTTATTCAGCGATGTCTTCTTCAACCTTTACACCGACCATAATTGAGCGTACTTGGCAGGGGGTTATTTGTTGCGCGATATCCACCAGTATCGGTTTATCAGTTAAGCCCAGCCAATAGGCAAATCCAACTTGGGTTAAATCCACACCGCTATGGGTGGTGTAATCAATACCACCAGAAGGGCGACTATTAATTTCAAGCACACGGTGCTGACCGTCATCATCGGCTTTGGTTTGGACACTGACGATGCCATCGCAGCCAAAGGTTTTTATTAGTGGAATGACGACATCCATGACTGATTGCTCGTAGCCGATATGCTGAATTTTTCCCGTTTTATAACGGGTGACAGCAGCCAGTACTTCGCCATATTCACAGACGACATCGATAGAGTACTCTTGTCCTGACAAGTAAGGCATCAGTAACATGGGAATAGGGCGCTCACGCACCATGACACTGTTTGCATATGCATTGATAAATTGCGTGGTATTGATTTTTTTCTCTTCAGTAAAGTATAAATGCTCAAAGCTGTCATATTGCTCGTCTGTTTCTGTACCTGCTTCTTGACCCATCTCTTTAACTTTGCCTAATCGCCAAAACCCTTGTGCAAAAATACCTGTGACCGGTTTGACACATAACGGCTGATGACCATGAATATCAAGTAACGCCTCAAGCTCTGCGACGTTATCAAAGCGCCACGCCTCGGCAACGGGAACATCGTACTGATGACACTGCTGCATAAAGGCAAACTTATCATCTATCGTTTCTAACGCTGCCACACTCGTTGCACCCGTCAATAAACGAATACCAGCCGCGTCAAACGCCTCACGGTGGGCTTCGTAATCAATACCATTGCGTCCAGTGAGCAACACTTTTACATTGTTTTTTTGAGCTTGCTCTAATACAAACTGCCAACGCGGCATCAATGGCTCAGCAGATTCGAGCATTGCTTGCTCATCGCTATCTGCGGTGCTTATAGAAGGCTCACGGTAAATGCTATCGGCAAATTCAAAAATCTCAGGTCTATTGTGACGGTGTGAAGCGATAATGTTGAATGCAGTTTCAGATTGGGCTTTTAGAATTTGCAGGCTGGCTAACATATCGCGCTGGCTTGACTGACCTTCAGCTAACCAAACGGCAGGTGACGCGGTAATTGATGTTGTATGATCGTTATCGTTAGCAGGGGTTTTCATAATTCTCTCAGCGTTATCGTAGGTTTTAGATATAATTAAATAATTTAGTATCGTCATTGCAACACCACCAGTAATCTCAGTAAGCGCCAAACCGCAACCGAAAAAACAAGACGCAACATTGCTGATAGTAGGGGCTATTATATACAAATGCTAAGCGTTATAAATGCTGCTGACAAAATAGCGTTAAGGATTTGTAAAAATATTTTTTAGGGTCATTGGCACGTTATTGAACGGTCGTACGCTTTAAAAATCAGCTGCTATCCATGCTACTATATGACAATTATTAGCATAACAAGCACACCAATATAATAAATACTTCAAAGGATGTATGATGAGCCAAACCCAACCTCAAAAACTGATTGCTGGTGCCAATGCGCCACTGCCGACGGATCATATTAGCATTCGTATTTTAAGCCAAAGTGCGGTCGATTGCGCGGCTTATCGCCTGACAACTGACGGTAAAGTACGCGGCGATGGCGACATGATATTTTATGGTCAGACGCGTAGCGATGATGGGAGCGTGAGTTTCCGTGGTCATGATAGCGATGGTTTTTTTGATATTAATTTACCAGCGCAGCCATCGAATATTGAGAAGATAGCCCTCGCGTTTTCTAGCGCACAGACGCTTGCGCAAGTCGGCGATGTGGACATTCAAGTCTTACAAGGTAGCCAAGTGCTGATGACTTGCCAACTAAGTGCCGCCGGACGTAATGAAAAAGCGATTATTTTAGCGGAATGTTATCGCCGCCAAGGTAGCTGGAAGTTCCGTTTTATTGCCCAAGGTTTTGAAGGAGGGCTTAAGCCATTATCTGAGCATTTCGGTGTTGAAATTGCTGATGAAGCGCCAGCTCAAAGCCCTGTACAAAATCAGTCTCAATCCATCAATACCCAAAGACCTATTAACACGCAAAAAGCGGGTAGTGCCTCTCAAACAAACACCCCGCCGCCGATTCCTGCTCCTAGCAATAGTACAAGCCCATCAATCAACCTAAGCAAAATTACCTTAACCAAAAATCAATCTAGCATTAATCTAACCAAGCGAGATGACTTTGGTAAAATATCTGTCAACTTAAACTGGAACCAAAATCCGACTACCAGTCAGCAAGCGCCCAAAAAAGGACTACTCGGCGATTTATTTAAACAACATAAAGCTGGCGGTATTGACCTTGATGTTGGGGCGATGATTCATCTGAAAAATGGTGAAAAAACACTGATTCAAGCCTTGGGCAATCGTTTTGGTAGCTTAACATCAGCGCCTTACGTGTGTTTGCGTGCTGATGATAGAACGGGACAGGTGAGCGGCGGTGAGTGGCTAGATATTAACGGTCAGCAGTGGTCACAGATTGAAGAAGTCTTTATTTTCGCTTTCATTTATGAAGGTGCGCCTAACTGGGCGCAAACCGATGGTGTCGTGACCATTCATGTACCTGATCAGCCACCGATTGAAACGCGTTTGACAGAAGGTACGGGTAATCTACCAATGTGTGCCATCGCGCGTTTGGTCAACCAGCAAGGTAGCATCAACGTCGAGCGTATCAATCAATACTTCAAAGGGCATCAAGAGATGGACAAGGCCTTTAATTGGGGCTTTAGCTGGAAACGTGGTAGTAAGTAACCGCTTTAATAGTATTCTGTAATGCAAAAAAGCCAGCCCATCTATTATTAGATGGGCTGGCTTTTTTCAATGACGTTGTTTCAATATCTTACTTTAACGGATGAACGCTAATCTAGATAAAGCCTTGAATCCATTACGCATGCGGTGTAATAGCAGGCATCAAATCATGGAAGGTGCGACCAGAAGCCGTTTCACCGATAGCATGCATTTTCCACTCATTATTATGGCGATAGACTTTTGCCATAATCATCGCCGTATGCCCACCTTGCGCTGATAAATTGTAGCGCGCGACTTCCTGATTGTTATTGGCATTGACGATGCGGCAAAACGCATTTTCAACGGTTTCAAAGGTCTGACCAGTGAAACTATTGACCGTAAATACGAGAGAGACGACATTGGCAGGGATTCTTGAAAGGTCTACATTGATAACTTCGTCATCGCCATCACCGTCGCCAGTACGGTTATCACCAGTATGGACGATACTGCCATCTTTTGATTTCAGCTGACTGAACCAAATCGCATCGATGGCTTGTTTGTTGGTATCAAACATGATGCATGAGGCATCTAAGTCAATCGAGTCGCCGCCGCTACCACCACCGAATAATTTGCCTAAGAATCCACCTTTTTTATCTTGAGGGCCTTGCGCAACGTCCCAGCCTAGACCCAGTTTTACTTGGGTGAGGTCGCCGCCAGCTTCTTTGCTTAGGGAGATTTTCTGACCTTTTTGTAAACTAACTGCCATGTGATATTCCTTATACTACAGTGTTATAGTAATTGTGAGTAGAGGGTTAAATAAAGTCTATGATGACGAGGAGTCGTTGTAACATATAGCTCTAAAAACATAATAATAGTTATAAGATATTGCCAAGCAAACTGCTATTACCGCCGCGACCGCCTGAGCTAGTCCCTAAGACGCTTTGTAACCAGCCCTGATAGCTATCACGATTGCGAGAGCAGATAATGACTTTGCCCGTACCTGAGAAGTTCAATACCATTCCTTCGCCACTGGTGACTGAATTGATGATATTACTCATGATGCCTTTTTTCTTGCTGGTTGATACAGATAGCTTGTAATTAAGACTGGAATCCCAGCAGACCACATGTCCATTATCAATAATGACATCTTTATCAGGTGTCACATCAATCTCAAACAGCGAACCAAAACCCGATACCACCACTTGACCTTGACCTTGCGTTTGCATCACCATAAAGCCACCAGTGTCACCAAACACCGCACCGCCAAGGTTACGCTGAATATTGGCTCTGATATCAACGCCGGTTTGTGCGGCAACGAATGCCCCATCGCTTAAGGTATATTGCTGTGCACCACAATCGATGATTTGCATATCACCATCGAGCGTTGGGGCTAACAAACAATCACCTTCACCATTCACAGCTTCAATCTGCTGCTGAAAGAGTGATTCATCATTGGCAAAGCGGCGCATGAGTGATTGCATTAGTCCGCCTTGTAGCTTACCTTTAAGCTCAAGATTTGACTCCATCATCACCATTGCATTGGCTTCACAATAAATCGAATCGCCTTTTTTTAGGTTGCAATGTAAAAAAGGTTCGATGGTGCCAATCAAGCTAAACGTTGCGGCCATGGGATGCAAATCCTTATTCTAATGTCTTTAAATTATGCGCTTAATATATGGTGCCAAGATATATGGTATTAAGTCTCTATATTTTTAAATACTTATTTTCAATAAAAATTATCGTTTTCAATTTAAGCCAGCCAATTAAACATAAAGCCATCAAATGCTTTAAAACGGCACACTTGATGGCTTTTTTGTCGCAATCAAATAATCGATTGTGATATTTATTTTATGAAGAATTATCGTATTAAACGATGACGTTAATTTTAACGTTAAACGTTTACACCATAAGAGGCTGCTAATGGTCCAAGACCGCCACTGAAGCCTTGACCAACGGCGCGGAATTTCCAGTCACCACTATGGCGATATAATTCACCAAAAATCATCGCAGTTTCGGTACTACCGTCTTCTGATAAGTCATAACGTGCGATTTCAGAGTCGCCATTATCATTAACGATACGGATATAAGCGTCACCCACTTGACCAAAGTTTTGATTGCGACTTTGACCTTCATAAATAATCGCACAGATAGCGACTTTGCTGACGTCAGCTGGGATATTAGCAAGGTTGATTTTGATTTTTTCATCATCACCGTCGCCTTCGCCAGTACGGTTGTCGCCTGTGTGTTCAACCGCGCCATTGTCTGACTTTAAGTTGTTAAAGAAGATAAAGTCTTGATCATTACGTACTTTGCCTGCTTCATTGACCAAAAAGCCAATCGCATCTAAGTCAAACTCTTGACCGTCAGTGGCACGTGGATCCCAGCCAAGACCGACTGTAATATTGGTTAAACCCGGCGCTTCTTTTGATAAGTTTACGTTGCCGCCTTTTGTTAAGCTAATAGCCATATAAATATCCTTTGGATTAATAATTGAGTGGATTGAATGATAAAAAAAATAAACTAAAAATAGTGCAGTGGTCGATATATAAACGCAAACAATGAATAAATTTACTCGTATGCCACGCCCTGCATATCATTACGATTTACTATACTAAGCGTTTGCTTACTAAGCAAGGCGTATTTTGTGTGATTACGATATGATTACTAATAGGTATAATAACTCTGTATATCTGAGACTTTTTAACAAGTCTAACAACACTGGTTAAGATATTGTTATCAAAGACCAACTCTGTTACTAGTCAAAAAACAGCTTTTAATTAGCAAACACTGACCAGCCTGTTTTTTGTACAAGCATCTCTAATGCTTTTAATCCAAGTTTGGAGTTTCCTACAGGATCAAGCCCTGGTGACCATACGGCAATTGATCCCTTACCTGGGGCTATCGTTAAAATACCGCCACCAACTCCACTTTTACCAGGAAGACCGACACGATAGGCAAACTCACCAGAACCATCGTAATGACCGCACATCATCATTAATGAATTAATCCGTCGAGATCGCTGTTCATTGATGACCCTCATCCCTGTGTGCTGATTAACACCATTAGATACTAAAAATAAACCTGCACGAGCCAATTGCTGGCAGTTCATCGCAATCGAGCACTGATGAAAATAAACACCCAGTACTTTATCGACATCGTGCTTTAAACGGCCAAAGGCTTTCATAAAGTGGGCTAATGCCGCGTTTCGGTCTTTGTGCTCCATTTCAGAGGCAGCCACTTTATGATCAAAACGGATTGAATCATCGTCTGCAATAAAATGAACAAACTGAAGAATCTCACCCAAGGTTTCTTTTGGCTCATGGCCCATCATAATCGCATCTACCACGGCAAGTGCACCAGCATTGATAAATGGATTACGCGGCCGACCAGATTCATGTTCTAGTATCGTGATTGAGTTGAAAGGATCACCGGATGGTTCACGACCAACGTGTGTCCAAAGCTCATTACCCAACTTGCCAAGGCCGATGGTTAAGGTAAATACCTTGGAGATACTTTGAATCGAAAACAAGGTGCTTGCATTACCTGCTGAATATACCTTTCCATCAGGTGTTGCTACTGCAATACCAAACTGGTTTGGATCTACATGGGCCAGTTGAGGAATATAATCCGCCACTTTGCCGCGATCGGTTTCACGTGCCATCTCTGCGGCAATATCATCAAGAATCTGTTGCATATGAGTTATATAGCCGTATTTCTATGATTGTATGAAAAAGGATGATTTTAACTGAATAAAAGTCAATAATGACGGAAAAATTGTATTTTGCTTATGTGAGGGGTGGTTATGTACCTATCTCAGCGCTTTAATAGGTAATCGAAGATGGAGTAGCACAGCGTAAAAAAGCAGATCACACCTGATGATATGATCTGCTTGAATACATTAGATACGATGCTGATAATGAGCTTAGTTCAGACGTGCTGCTTCAGCCTTGCGATAATTGAGTGACGCAACAAACGCCCAACCAATAAACGCAATACCAATGAGACCAGTGATGAGCTCTGGCACATGGAACTTCACTGATAACAGCATGATAATGGCTAATGCACCGATGGCATAATGTGCGCCATGCTCAAGATAGACAAACTCATCAAGTGTGCCTTTGTCGACTAAGAAAATAGTCATCGAACGTACAAACATCGCACCAATAGCAAGACCTAGCATGATTACAATGACGTCATTGGTAATTGCAAATGCGCCAATTACACCATCAAAACTGAATGAGGCATCAAGGACTTCTAAGTATAAGAAACCGATAATACCACCCTTCATAATCGCGCTGGTCGCCGCAGCGCCAGAGCCATTTTCCTCGTTTTCTAAATCTTCTTCAAGGTCACCCTCAAGCATGCCAGAAACGACCTGTACGCCAAGGTATACCAATATACCCCAAACGCCCGCAATCAAGACCGCTGAAGATTGCTCAGCATTCGCCCATGATACGGCAACCATCAAGACAATAAGCGCAACGAAGACGCTCATGGCATCGACTTTGCCTAGCTTCGCTAAGCGGCTTTCTAACCAATTGAACCAGTGTACTTCTTTTTCATCAAAAATGAAGTTCAAGAACACCAATAATAAGAAAATACCACCAAAAGCTGAGATTTCAGCATGGTGTGCCATTAGTCTGGCTGAATATTCTTCTGGTTGATATAAGGCCAAATTGATGACTTCCATCATACCAAGGTCAGCGGTGACCGCGACGATGACAATAGGAAATACCAAGCGCATACCAAATACAGCAATTAAAATACCAACGGTTAAAAATATCTTTTTCCAAAATTCGTCCCAGCCCTTAAGAACTGAGGCGTTGACCACCGCATTATCAAACGATAATGAAATCTCCATGACGGCCAAAATAGCAGTAATTGAGAGGGTAGTTATCAAGCCACCCATACCACCATGTGAATATCCCCACCACGCCGCTACCGCTAAGGCAATGACTGTGAAAATAAAGTCTAAATAAAAATGTCTCATGACACATCCTGTCTGGTTGCATAAAGCTAAGGTTGGTCTACTATAGACACAAACCACAAAAAAAGCGGTTATTGCTAACCACTTTTTTGCATAATTCTAAACGAAACATAAAGCATTACCAGTCATTTAGCTATGAATAATTGTGACTATTTTGCAACCATATTTTACAACCAGCATCGTCGCCAATGGTGAATATAAAACGAGGGCTAATACCTACTTTATGTTTTGAGTGTGATTGTCATATAGAGGCCTAAGTACTGAACAAGATAGCGATTTAGATATCGACGCCATATTGTTGACACATGGCTTGTAAGCCGCCTGAGTAGCCTTGACCAACGGCACGGAATTTCCACTCACCGTTATGACGATAGACTTCGCCAAATACCATTGCTGTTTCGACAGAGTAATCTTCTGCTAAGTCAAAACGTACGACTTCAGTGCCTGTCTCTTCATTAACGACACGAATAAAAGCATTGGCAACTTGACCAAAGTTTTGACTACGCGCAGCCGCATCATGAATGGTGACAGTGACGACAATTTTATCCACATCAGCAGGTACTTGAGTCAGGTTTACTTTGATGACTTCATCATCGCCATCACCTTCGCCAGTACGGTTATCGCCAGTGTGCTCCACCGCGCCATTATCAGACTTAAGCTGGTTGTAGAAAATAAAGTCATGGTCGCCGCGTACTTTACCTGCCGTATTCAGTAAAAATACGCTGGCATCAAGATCAAACTCAGCGCCAGAAGTCGCGCGCTCATCCCAGCCAAGTCCAATAAGCAACTTGGTTAAATTTGGGTCAGTCTTGGTTAGCGATAAGTTACCGCCTTTATTCAGTGATAAAGCCATGAGATTGTCCTTGTTATTAGAGTAGGGAAAGGGGCAATATTAAAACAATAGCAATGTAAGCTATCAAATACAGACTAGCAAAAACGATAGTGGGATTAAGATTAACAAAAAACCATCGCCGAAAAACTATTGTCTAATAACGCTCTATCATAACAACAAAAAATGACCCAATCAAAGCTGATTGGGTCATTGTTATGTGTACGACAAGAATGACGGTAAAAGATAAGGTTT
Source organism: Psychrobacter aquimaris (assembly GCF_016107525.1). Taxonomy (GTDB): domain Bacteria; phylum Pseudomonadota; class Gammaproteobacteria; order Pseudomonadales; family Moraxellaceae; genus Psychrobacter; species Psychrobacter aquimaris. The sequence goes on from NZ_JABASR010000001.1 coordinate 165,255, forward strand.
AAACGCTGTTGTTAACCTTGATATTCACCTATTCATCTGAATTATAGGCTTTGACGATGACGAATCTCAAAGCTCTGATGAATCGGCTTTTTAATATCAAAATCAAAACCAATGGTTTTTTGCGTGATATCGACAATATCATAACGCTCGGTTAACTGCTCATCGAGCTCAAAGCGGGTAAAGTTATTTGAAAAATACAAGATCCCGTCAGAGGTCAAGCGGTTCATCGCACGATTAATGAGGGCAGAGTGGTCGCGCTGCACATCAAATGTACCTTGGAACTTTTTCGAATTCGAAAAGGTCGGTGGATCGATAAAGATGACATCAAATTGTTCAGTATTGTCTTTAATCCACTCAAAGATATCGGCTGCGACGAATTGATATTTATTGCGGCTAACGTCCAGACCATTTAATACAAAGTTTTGCTTACCCCAGTCTAGATAGTTCTGTGACAAATCAACGCTGGTGACTTTTTTCGCGCCCGCCAATGCCGCGTGAACACTCGCCGTACACGTATAAGCAAATAAGTTCAATACGGCTTTACCGCGACTGTTGTCTTTAATACGCGCACGCATATTACGGTGGTCAATGAACAAACCAGTATCTAAATAATCCGTAAAGTTGACGTAGAAATAAGCACCATCTTCACGTGCAACATGGAATTTACCACGCTTTTCTGTGGTGTTCTGTTTGCTATATTGGTCATTACCAGACTGGCGTGCACGGGTCTTAATGAATATTTGTTCACGGTTAATACCAAAAACTTCACGAATACCCATTAATGCCAAGTTGAAGCGTTTTTTAGCAGTCTCAGGTGGAATGGTTTTTGGTGGCGCATATTCTTGCACGTGCACATAGTCGCCATATAAATCGACGGCGACTTTGAAGTCGGGCAAGTCAGCATTGTAAACGCGCAAATTACTAACCTTATCTTTTTTAGCCAACTTCTTCAGCTTGGACAGGTTTTTTTGCAAACGGTTAATAAAATCTTGACCATCTTCTACTTCAATTTCACGTTTTTCAAAGCGACTAACGAGATTGCCCGTTTGTCCAGAAATCAACGTACCATAGCGGAAATAAACCGTGATAGCACCATTATGACAGCGTAAGGTTTTTGGTTCTTTAATAGGTAAGATATCAACTTGTTCAACATTAGATGCCAATATGCCAAGCATCGGATCAATACCGCTACCGGCAAAGCTGTCTTGCAAAATAAGCCCAATCGCCTGATATAACGGCTTAATCATCTCTTCGTCACCCAAACGCTCACCATAAGGTGGGTTGGTGATGATTAAAGGATTACTTAAGCGACCGTCATCGACCAATGGCTTCAAAATAGTGCTCAGCTGGTCAAGCGCACGCGTCTCAAGGTCAAGTAGTGGTAGTAAATCTTGCAAACCTGCGGCAATCAGGTTTTTCTCTGTTGCTAAAATTGCGCCGCTATCAGCATCAAAACCCAAAATTAGTGGTAACGTATCTGGTTGCTCATTAGCAATTGCTAAGGCTTCGCGGAAACGTGTCTGGGCATCATCGATCATCTGTTGCCATAATGCATCGTCATGATGCTGCCACTGGTAAAAACCAAATTGATTGGCGGCCTTATCGATACCCACAGCATAATCGCAATGCATGAGTAGTGCTTCAATGATAAAGGTGCCAGAACCACACATTGGGTCGACTAAAGCATTATAAAAAGGTGCATTGCCTGCTTCGTTTTTCTTGTGCCAGCCTGCGCTATACAGTAGAGCAGCTGCCAAGTTTTCTTTGAGTGGCGCTTCAGTCATCGCCACACGATAACCACGGCGATGCAAACTGGTGCCTGATAAATCTAAATACAGCTCAGCTTGCTTATCATTCACGGTTGCAAATATAGAAAAGTCTGGGTTTTTACTATCGACGTTAGGACGGCTGTCATAAACTTCATTGAACGTATCTGCAATCGCATCTTTGATACGTAGCATCGCAAACTGTTGACTGACGGCCACACGCTTGTCGACCGACAGACGAATGGCAAAGGTTTGCTCCAAACTAAACTGCTCAATCCAATTGACCGATTTTGCCAAGCCATAAAGTTGTTCAGCCACATCATATTCGGCATTGATATTTTTACGTTTAATGAGCATTAATACCCGCGAGGCGACACGTGACCACAAACAAATACTATATAAGTCACGCAAAGTACCAGTCACCGCCAGACGGCCTGTACTTTTGATTTCGCTTGCAATACCAAAACTTGTCAGCTCAGTCTGTAGTGGTGCCTCAAGCCCATCGGCACAGGTAATAATAAGGTCAAGCGACAAATCTGGTGAAGCTGCTGTTAGAGATGCGGGCGCGGTTGTTTCGGTCATACGGATACCTGTGGGCTAAATTGATAAGTAATGCACATCATAAAATAAGATGTTTAACCGCCAATTTTACCATAATTCAGCGCAGGATGGTTTAAAGTGGTGGTGTTTATCAAAGAGAGATTCAGCAACGCTACCTTTCATAAAACCATACTTACCATATTGATGATGAAAACCTTAAGCCTAAAAAATTGTGGAATTAATTGCCCAAGGCATAAAATAATACAATGACGTTATTTATCCGCTTTGGTCAGTGGCGGTACTTCTGATACGATCTGCGTTGTAGTTGCAAAGGGTTTAGTGGCGATAGGATAATCCACATCCTTTGGCATAAGCAGACGCATATGAGGGTAAGGGGTAGAAATATTAGCGGCATCAAAGGCACGCTTGATATCTTCTTTTAGACCTTCTTTGATTTTGGGCATGCGCGCGACAGCGGCAGGCTTGACCCAAAAACGCACAATAAAGAACACCCCGTATTCACCAATTTCATCCACGGTGGCCGAGGTTTCAGGACGGCTGAGTACCACATCGGTATCAGTAAGCACCTGCAAAATTTCCTTGCGAGCAGTGTCGATATCATCTTCAAAAGCGATACGCACACGAATATCGAAACGTATGAAGTTTTTGGAGGTTAAATTGGTCACTTCAGAGGAGGCAACGTTAGAGTTGGGAATAATGACGGTGATGTTGTCTCGAGTCAAAATATGGGTGGTACGTAACGCGATAAGGACGACGCGACCCTCATTGTCATTGATATGAATCCAGTCGCCAACCTGAAAAGATTGTTCGAGCAAAATGGTAATACCCGCAATGAAGTTGGCAAGCGTTGATTGGGCCGCAAAACCGACTGCCAAGCCCACAATCCCTAAACCCGCGACCAATGAGACGATATCAAAACCAAATTGCGCCATGACGCTGGCAAGCCCGAGTACCAATAGCAGCACTGACAAGATGTTTTGAAGCAGCTGCTCTATGGAGGCGTTGAGACCATAATGCTGCAGCACTCTGTGAATAATCTGTCCAGATGACGCCCATAGTACATAATAAATTCCCGCCCATGTACTGGCCTTTGCAGTAGCCTTGATAGTCTCTGGCTCAAAGTAAATTTGGCTCATAATGGCAATCAAGCTGGCAACTATCCAGATATAACGCAAGACTGAACGGACAATCTTAGTACGCCGCTCATTCAGGCGAATTTTTGTTCTACTTTGCTTAAGGATATAGATAGCGAGCCAATAAAAAAATCCCAACACCGCCAGCAGTATTAGGATTTTTATGGCAGTACTAGCGAGCTCTACCGCTTGAGACGACCAATCAAGTGATTCTTCATCTACAGAGCCGCCAAGCGCAAGGTAGAGGCTAGTATGTAGGTCACGAACGATCTCTTTAAAAAAATCAGTAATACTAGCGATTGGCATTTTTTGGTCCATGCAGAGTTTTTTAACGTACTTCAAGTGGTCAGTGCTATCAAACACAATATGAGTGGTGATTGATACTAAACATCCTTGCTTTGAAAGTGAAGCGTCTTGAAAGTGTAGCTTAGCTAATGCTTAAAAGCTATCTTCCTGTGTGTCTTGGTATTGATAAGGTATTGCCATTTTATGTTGAACATCGCGTAACGCGGTACGTAAGCCCTCTAATATCGTAGGATGATAAAAAGGCGTATCGAGCATGGCCTTAATACTTAAATCATTGGTAATCGCTGTTGCTAAAATATGCCCGATATATTCGGCATCGGGCCCGACCATACTTGCGCCTAAGATTCTATCGGTTTTCTTACAGCCATAAATATGTAGCAGTCCACAGTTGACACCCATCACGCGACTGCGCCCTTGATTGTCAAAGCTGACACTACCGATGACATACTCTAAGCTTGTATCCTGTTGAATGTCTGGTAGAGACATACCGACGTTAACGATTTGCGGTGAGCAAAACACAATCGAGAAGGGCGTGGCGGGCGGGCGAATATGAGCGGCATCTTCATTCTCGCAGACCATACTTCCAGCGCTATAGCCTTCATCACTGGCCACATGTAATAGTGGGAGATTGGCGTTGGCATCACCAACGATATAGATATCTAAATTACCAATCTGACCTGTTTTTTGATTCAAGTGCCTTGGGCGATCTTTGTCGTCAAGCTCAACGCCTAAATGTTCAACTCCCAGCGGTTTGATATTATTGCGACGACCAGTCGCAACCAGTACATACTCACCTTGCCATTGCTGCAACTCTCCAGCACTGTCTTCATAATCAATGAACGCGGCTGAATGGTCATTATCCGTGGCTGTTTGCACGCCGACATCACTGATTTTGCTACCCAAATGCATGGTCAATTCGCGGCTTAAGCAATCGATAGCTTTGTTATTGATATCATCGTCTTTGAGACCAGCAATGCGTTTGACACGATTGAACAAAGTCACTTCTACGCCTAAGCGTTTAAAGGCTTGCGCAAGCTCTAGTCCGATAGCACCTGTACCGATGACGGCCATTGTTTTTGGCAAGTTTGTGAGCTCAAAGACCGTATCAGAGGTGAGCATGGCGTCACCAAGCTTATCTGCCCAGCCATCTGGAATAAATGGTGAGCTGCCCGTGGCGATAATGATTTTGTCGGCATCAATTAGTTCATCATTGACTTCAATTAATCCTTGGTCATTGATATGAGCGCGTCCTGATATTTTTTTGTGATCAGGCCAACTATCTACTTGTGCTTTGATGTAGCTAGCAAAATGCGCACGCTCGTCCCGGACGCGCTGCATGACTTGCTTGCCATCTATCTGGACGGTGGCATGGACGCCAAATTCAGCAGAGTGATTGGCTTCATACGCGCGATCAGCGGCGGCAATCAACAGTTTGCTTGGCATACAGCCGACAGCGATACAGGTGGTCGTCCAGAATCCGTCATTAATAATAACGACATTATCATGGGTTTTACTGGCTTGACGAAAGGCATTTTGCCCAGCAGTACCTGCACCGATAATGGCGACAGATACTTTGCGAGTAACTTTGGACGCTGTGTCATCCGCTGCAGTGTCGTATTGTTTATTCATATGCTTCTCAAGTTATACGGCATTTAGTATTAAGGACTATTTTTAAGATAGTTTTTTTAAAATTGCTCTAAAAGACAATCATTCAAAAACGACTTTCAGCCTCTGATATCCAGTATTTATCGTAAGGATTAGCAGAATCAATTTTAAGATGCTTGTTATGATTCTTGGCTTTATTGGTTAAGGCGCTAAGGTTTCAAGCAAACGTTCAGTATAGCCTTTGGCACGTAGATTTCGCTGAGCATGGGTCAGCTCGCCATTTTTGTTAAAGACGAATGCTGAACGGACTAGCCCTAACGTTATTTTGCCGTACATATTCTTTTCTTTAATAACGTCAAAGTATTTGCATAACTTTTCATCAGTATCGCTGATAAGCGCAATGTTTAAATCATATTTGGTGATGAATTTCTCATGAGATTCAACACTATCACGTGAGACACCAATGATGTCATAGCCTAAGTCATCAAACTCATGGAGGTGCTCGGTAAATTCGGTAGCTTGAGTGGTACAGCCTGGCGTATTGTCTTTTGGATAAAAGTACAGAATGAGTCCTTTATCAGTATTGGCAATCATCTCTTTGAGATTGATTTCATCATGGATAAAGTTACCGGCAAGCTTTCGTACTATAGTGACTGAAAAGTCAGGTAAGGTTAGGTTTTCTGTGGTTGGTTTTGCCATTATAAAATCCTTATTGGTTTTTGTTTATATCAGTGCTTATGTCGATTGATAATCTATGCTGTGTTCTTATTATAAGCAGATTAGCAGCGATTCATAATCAGTTTTACACTTTGCGCATGCATTGACAACAAAAAAGACTGGCAATGGCCAGTCTTTTGTATATCAAACGAGATGTGTATTAAGCTGGTTTCTGTGGCTGTTTTAAATCTAAGCCAACGGTGCACTGTTGCAAATCTTTTTGCATCTTTTTGACGTAAGGCAGTCCAGACGGATCTTTTTTGTCTTGGGCATAGCTCTCAATCTCCCACATCTGACCGATGGTCATGTTGCTACGCACACCAATAGTACAATTGCATAGTTTGGTCGCAGTGTTTTTATCAGCGACTTTATATTTGACTGCGCCATTAACGCAGGTATTGATATTATTTTGCTTAATATCGGCAGCGTTTGCTTGTGGCATCACAAAAATGGCAGCTAGAGCTAGGGGTAATACTGGCAACAACTTCATAAATATCCTCTTACGGGTAGCATCAATTTTCTAGATTTTGTACTCAAATTAGAGCGGAAGTACTAATAGTTCGTTGATTAATGTGGTTACTTATATCTTGCGATAAACAGAATCGCTCATACCATAGCAAGTATGTGACTTAAAATACAACGGCGGCGTGCTGTGTTAATGCAAGCGAATGTTTCGCTAATGTTGATTGCTATCACGCTCTGATACAAATGCAATCCTATGATTTGTTAGGATTGATAATGAGTTGGGTCAGTGACGCCAGCTTGGGCAAATCCTTGACGGCGTAAGGCACAGCTGTCACATACACCGCAAGCAAGACCGTGTGCATCAGCTTGGTAGCAAGAAATCGTTTGCCCATAATCGACACCCAATGACAGTCCAAGCTCAATGGTTTTTGCTTTTGACAGCTGCTGTAAGGGCGTTTGAATAGATAAGTGATGACCGGTAACACCAGCTTTGGTGGCAAGATTGGCCATATGCTCAAAGGCGGCAATATACTCTGGTCGACAGTCAGGATAGCCCGAGTAATCGACTGAGCTGACGCCAATGATGATGTGATTGGCATCGGTCACTTCAGCAACGGCTAGTGCATAAGACAAAAATATCGTATTACGCGCAGGCACGTACGTGTTGGGAATAGCATCGTTATCGATCTCATCACGCTTTTTATTAGGGAATTTATCAGTATCGCCATCAGGAACAATCATACTGTGGTCCGTCAGTGAAGAGCCACCAAGCTGAGCGATGTCAATATCAATAATCCTGTGATTGACCTCGGCAGTCTCAGCGATGGCTTTTGCCGCGACCAGTTCACTATTGTGGCGTTGACCATAGTTAAAACTGACCGCAGTCACCGACGCATAACGTGCCTTAGCCCAATACAAACAAGTCACTGAATCAAGACCGCCTGACAGTAGCACAATGGCATTTTGGTTTTTATTCAAAGCACTTAAGTCAGTATCGGAGGCTTGGTTATTAGAGGTATTTTGCGAAGTAACGTTAGTCATAGTGGTATCTATTATTGGTTTGCGAAAAACGCCTATTTTAGCAAAAATACGCTCACTACAGAACCACGAAGCCATTATAAATACGATATGAAACCTTAATCAGCTCAAAAGAGAAATTTGTTTATAAAAGTTTTGAGTTGACATCAGTCTCTTATGTATAAAAAAGCTAAACTATAAAGAAGACTGCATATTTAATCTCATAATTTAATCTCACCTTTTCAATCTGTTAGCAAATTTTGTTATAATCCCTGCTTTTAGAGCCACTGTGCTATTACGTCCTTGCTAATGGCTTTATTATCCCATTTTTTAGCAAAAATCCCTTGTAAAGATATTGAGTAACTTATGACCGCAGCGACCTTGTTTACGCCACAAATTACGCCTGAAATCGATGATATGTCAGCTGATGCAGGTTTGGATAATCATGCTTGGCACACTGATGGTGATAGCATGGAATATGAGGATATTGCTGATAATCATACAAATGAAGATAGTATCGCCGCTGTACCATCAACGTCTACTGAATCAGCAGAGTTCCGTAAACTACAAAAAAAGCTGCGTAGACAAGTCTCTTGGGCGATTCGTGATTTTAATATGATCGAAGACGGCGATGTGGTCATGGTCTGTGTTTCAGGTGGTAAAGACAGCTATACTTTGCTGGATATTTTACTATTACTCAAGCGTATCGCCCCGATTAACTTTGATATCGTCGCGGTCAATCTCGATCAAAAGCAACCAGGTTACCCTGAGGATGTTTTGCCAGCGTATCTGAACGAGCAGGGCATTGCTCACTATATCTTAGAAAAAGACACTTATAGTATCGTTAAGAGCGTGGTGCCAGAAGGAAAAACTTATTGCTCGGCGTGTTCACGTCTGCGCCGCGGCTCGTTATACGGTTTTGCTAAGCAGATTGGGGCAACCAAAATTGCGCTGGGTCATCATCGCGATGATATGTTGGCGACCTTCTTTTTGAATCTATTTCATGGCGGTGCTCTCAAGTCGATGCCACCGAAATTGCTTAGCGATGATAAGCAAAACCTGCTTATTCGTCCATTGGCTTATGTCGAAGAAAAAGACATCATTGAATATGCCCGCTTAAAAGAATTTCCAATTATTCCGTGCAACTTATGTGGCAGCCAAACCAACCTACAAAGAGCAATTATCAACGACATGTTGCGGGAGTGGGATGATGCCCATCCACAGCGTTTGGCTTCTATTTTTAAAGCCATGCAAAACGTGGCACCGTCACAACTAGCAGACCGTGAGCTATTCGACTTTGAGCAGTTAAGTCTTGATCGTGATGATAATGAGCGTTTGTTTGAAGGAGATAACATCCAATCAGGACAGACCGAGAGCTTGGCTGAAATTGGCCTACCTGTATCGCCAAAAACCCAAACGTTCAATCCAAAGTTTGATAGTAAGCAGCTTTCGATAGCGTCCGATAACTCAGCAGAAAACAATCGTACGACTCAGAAGATTCCTACAATAAATCCTGTTATTTAACGATTCATTGGTGCAATATCGTTACGTGATATTTATAAAAAATAGCATAAACTGCTAGCATAAAAAAACCAGCTCATTATTGATAAATGGCTGGTTTTTTTTATGTCTTAATAAATCAATTGTTAGCCTTATCTATCAAAGCAATATTGATAAAATTAGCTTTCTGCAAAAACAGGTAACGGATTAAAGCTAACCTCTGAACGTGGTAGTTTCGCCACATCTTGCATACGCCAGTCATCTTTACCATCACTACTTACTTGTAGGTAATATTTTGCTTTTAAAGGATCTATATCTACCCGCGCACTGTACTTATTGCCCTCGACATGCTGTAGGATGACATCACGATCTTTTTTTATGTCGGTTGCATGCGAGATAGATAGTGCCAGTGTATCTGGATAAGTCAGTGGCGTGCCATTTAATAATTTACCTGACTGCAAGCTTTGTTCAGGATAATTTAAATAAAACACAATGTTGCCATTATCGGCAAACTGCATTTTACCATGCAAGTCTAAGTCATAAGTCAGTTTGTCACGTGACACATCATGATAAAGCGTCTTGCCATCCATATACCAGTCGTCACGTACCACGCTATCACGAATTTGATAAGAGTAATAAACGAAAAAGATACAAGCCACTACGACAAATGCAGGCATGCCAATGACAAAAATAACCACCATGTAATTCTTATACCATGGTTGACTATCCTGATGCTTAAAATTTGATGCTTGAGTAGACATAAAATACCTATTAATCAGATATCTGTTTATCAGATATCTATAAACTGTATCAATGGATAAACTGATAGCTAAACTGCTGTCAGTTTTATGATAAATCGTCCACCTGTTAGCCACTGACTCACAGGTGACATGACATATAGTATTATATACCAGCTAGGCTCTTAATAGCTTATCGAAGCCTACTGCCCTTGAGTAGTAAATACGTTTTGTTTACTGACCTTATACTGACCATCTTCACTAACCACATTTAGGGTCACCGGTGTTTGTTCAAAGTCGATAACATCAGGATCACCATAGATACTCACAGGCATATCAAAGCTCTCACCTGCTTCTAATGGTACATCGTTAAATCGCAGCGCTAAGCTCAAACCTTCTTTCGGGGCAAGGGTTATTTTATAGGTATGCGGCTCTTGCGTTTTATTGGTCAGTTTAACGATATAGCTGTTTTCAATCATGCCTTGATTGTTCACGGAAGACAACTGATTACGGTCACGACGAATATCAATCTCTAATGGTACGCGGTCTGTCAGCGCATAAACCACACCACCACATAAAATAGTAATAACCGCTAAATAGGCAAATAGGCGTGGACTGAGTACACGGGTATTTTCTTTTTCTGACAACTGGCGCTCTGTTGTATAGCGGATAAGCCCACGTGGATAGCCGACTTTATCCATAATTTCATTACAAGCGTCAATACAAGCAGCACATTGTATGCAACCAACTTGCAAGCCATCTCGAATATCAATCCCAGTCGGACAAACCTGTACGCACATGGTACATTCGATACAATCCCCTAAATTTTCAGGATGTGTGCCTTTTTTACGTGCCCCGCGAGGTTCACCACGTTCATAATCATAAGATACAACCAACGTATCTTTATCAAACATAACGCTCTGAAAACGACCATAAGGACAGATCTGTACGCACATCTGCTCACGCATGTAGCCCGCATTGGCATAAGTGGCAAAGGTAAAGATAAACATTGATACCCATACCCATGTTGGCCAATCAGGAATGGGAACAAAGCCAATTGTTTGCCAGCTCTGATATAAATAATCTGTTCCAGCGACATAACTGACAAAAGTTGCAGCGGTAATCACTGAAAATACTAACCAAATAAAATATATCAAAGAACGTTTAAAAGCTTTTTTGGCGCTCATCGGTTCTTTATCAAACTTAATACGCTTATTACGATCACCAATGACCCATTTTTCAACATACTGATAAAGGTGTGTCCAAATCGTTTGAGGGCAGGCATAGCCACACCAAACACGACCCGCATATACAGTCACCATAAACAATGTGAAAGCTGCAATGATGGCAAAGGCAGCAATAAAGTAAAAGTCTTGGGTCAGAAAAGTCATACCAAAAATATAGTAATGCTGAGAGGGGACATCAAACCATATTGCCTGCCTACCATTATAACGTAACCATGGTAACAGCAGAAAAGCGGCCAAAAGCGTATACATCGTGACAACACGAATGTTTTGGTAAAAACCTGTGACAAACCTAGGATGAACGCGATGCTTGGTCGCATCAAGGTCAATTTGCTGTACAGGGATTTTATTGGGTTGTGGTGCTGACATAAACGTGCCTCTTTTAAAAAAGAATCAGTTTGCTGGCATGATGAACAAACATCTTTAATCATCAGATGTATGAGTGTGCGATGTTATCAATGTCAGTAAGTAGCGGATAAAATTTTGAGCAGAAAAATATTTTAACCCATCTACCAAATGATTGATTGCAAGTAGTTTAATGAGAATTGGTAACTATCTTCTAAATTGACCACCAATAAGCAGTTTTTAGGCATCGTCATTTTAGCATTCTCCCTATTGTAAATGGGGTAATAATCTTAAAAACCAATCAGTATATCGAGCATTATGCTTATATACTGATTGTGCTATACGCAGTATTTAAGGGTATTTTCTTTACCACTCAAATTTTGACAATGCGGTAGCAGTCAATAAACCCTTATCAAAGAATCTATAAAAAAAAGGAGAACTGCAATAACAGTCCTCCCTTTATCAAATCTTATCCATTAATAATATGACAACCAGCTTGAAATATTAGTTAGCCGTCGCTTCTACAGTGCTTTCTACTTGAGTAGCAGTTGGTGTTTTAGCAGCAGGTTGTGAGGTCTTATCTGATAGTGAGTAAACATAAGCCGCAAGCAGCATAATACGCTCATTACCCAGTTTGGTTTCCCACTCAGGCATCACACCAGCACGACCATAACGTAAGGTTTCACGAATGGTTTCGCGATCGCCGCCATACAACCAGATATCATCTGTTAAGTTTGGCGCGCCAGTAGAAGTCATACCTTTAGCATCTGTACCATGGCAAAGAACACAGTTAGTCGGCTCATTGAAGATAGCTTCACCTTGAGCGACTTTGGCCTTATCAAGCTCGTAACCAGGTTGGTTGCCAGATATAGACAATACATATTCAGCTGCTGCGCGTACACCATCTTCACCGATCTGATCACGCCATGCTGCCATACCACCAACTCGACCCTTATGTAGCGTAGTCAAGATATTTTCAGGTGCTCCGCCATATAACCAATCATTATCAGTTAGGTTTGGATAGCCTACCGCACCTTTGGCGTTAGAGCCATGACAGACCGCACAGTTCTGCAAGAACAAACGACTACCAACTTTTAAAGCATTCGGGTTTTCTGAAAGCTTCTCTACATAAGGTGATAGTTCTGCAATTTTCTCATCAATTTGAGCTTGCAGATCTGCTGGCGGTGTTTCACTACGGCGCATGGTTGCTTGTAACTCAGCAAGCGTCGCTAAAGTCTGTGTCGCACCGCTAGCATCCGCTTTGGCTAAGATGTTTTTCTCAAAGTTATCCGTAAATACTTTGTTATTGCTTTCAAGCTCACTGAATAGCTCGTTTTTAGAAGTCCATGGCACAGTTTCACCATCGACTTCTACTGTTGCGAGACCATCCCAGTATGCCGGAAACATTGCTGGGAAAAATACCCAATATGCAACACCCCAAACGATAGAGCCAAAAAATATCACCAACCACCATTTAGGGAGTGGTTTGTCGTATTCTCGGATACCATCATATTCGTGACCTGTTGTACCGTCTTCTTCTAGTTCTGGCTTGTATTTTAATACAAACAGCAGAACGCCAAGAATAAAAGCCCAACAACCAAAACTGATTAGTGTGACCCAAGAACTCCAAAAAAATGTCATCGTTTATCCTTATTGCGCTGCTCTTCAGACAGAGATTCTATATCCTCGTCATCAAGCGCAAGTTGTGCATCTTCTTCGAAGCGTTTTTTGTTTTTTGGCGAATACGCCCACCATGCAACACCTACGAAGGCAACAAAGGCAGAAACGGTCGCAATTGTTTGTAATTCACCAATACCCATTAGCGCTGTCCTTCCATTGCGGTACCTAACTGCTGTAGATAGGCGACTAGAGCGTCAAGCTCAGTGGCGCCAAGCACGGCATCTGGAGCACCTTCGATATCTTCTTCAGTATAAGGGACACCAAAGCGATCGCGGAATAGACGCATTTTAGCTTGAATGTTTTCACCATCCACTTCGTTAGTAGCTAGCCATGGGAAACCAGGCATTACTGATTCAGGCACTAGCGAACGTGGATTGATCAAATGTTGCTTCTGCCAATCTTCAGAATAACGTCCACCAACACGTGCCAGATCAGGTCCAGTACGTTTAGACCCCCATAAGAATGGATGATCCCACGTTGACTCAGCGGCGCGTGAGTATGGTCCATAACGTTCAACTTCAGCACGTAGTGGACGAATCATCTGAGTATGACAAACGTGACAACCTTCACGAATATAGATGTCACGACCTTCAAATTCTAGTGCAGTCCATGGCTCCATAGAGGGCAGGGGAGCATTCACCCCACCTTCTTCAGGACCCTTGTTGTCATATATCAATGGTACGATTTCAACTAGCGTTGCAAAGCTAATAGCAATGACGATACCGATAACCAACAAGCCTGTATTTTTTTCAATAATTTCATGCGGTGTACCAGACATGATCGCTCCTTATACGTTAGCTGCCGAAGGTTTATCAACACTAGGTTCATGATCAGTAGGATCTGCGATATCGACAGGCTTACCTTCTGGCATCTTAAGTGTTTTATAAACGTTATATGCCATCACAAACATACCCGATACATATAATAGGCCACCAAAAGCACGACCAATATATGGGAAATGTGAAAACTCAACTGTATCGACGAAGCTATATACCAACGTACCATCTGGATTGGTAGCAAGCCACATCATGCCTTGGCCAATACCTGAAATCCACATTGATACGATATAGAAAATAGTACCCGCTGTAGCCAACCAAAAATGAGTGGTGATTAAGCTGATAGAATACATTTTTGGTTTGTTATAAATACGTGGTAACAGTACATATAGCGAACCAATGGTAATCATACCTACCCAACCAAGCGCACCTGAGTGTACGTGACCGACTGTCCAATCCGTGTTATGCGATAACGCATTCACGGTCTTAATCGACATCATTGGACCTTCGAACGTCGACATCGCGTAGAACGACAATGCCACAATCATAAAGCGAATGATTGGATCAGTACGTAACTTATCCCAACTACCTGATAGGGTTAGCACACCGTTAATCATACCACCCCAAGATGGTGCAAATAGGATGATTGAGAATACCATTGCAAGAGACTGCGTCCAATCTGGAAGTGCTGAATAATGCAAATGGTGACCACCAGCCCACATATATGACGCAATGAGTGCCCAAAAGTGAACGATAGACAAACGGTAAGAATAAATAGGACGACCAATCTGTACCGGAACGAAGTAATACATCATCCCTAGGAAAGCGGCCGTTAGATAAAAACCTACCGCGTTATGCCCGTACCACCACTGCACCATCGCATCGGTCGCACCGCCAAATAACGAGTAAGACTTAAATGCGCTAACAGGAACCGCCATGCTGTTTACGATATGTAGTAATGCAATCGTAATAATAAAGGCTGCAAAGAACCAGTTAGCCACATAAATATGTGAGGTTTTACGTTTGATGAGTGTGCCGAAGAAAACAATGGCATAAGAGATCCATACCAAGGCAATCAAAATATCGATTGGCCACTCAAGCTCAGCGTATTCCTTGGTCGACGTTAAACCTAAAGGTAGGGTAATAACCGCTGATACGATAACGGCTTGCCAACCCCAAAAGGTAAACCAAGCTAAATAAGGAGCAAATAACCTTGTCTTACAGGTGCGCTGAACAATATAGTAAGACGTTGCGAACAGGGCAGAGCCACCGAACGCAAAAATGACCGCATTGGTATGTAGCGGTCTTAAACGACTAAATGTCAGCCATGGAATGTCAAAGTTAAGTGATGGCCATGCTAACTGTGAAGCAATGAACACACCAATACTCATGCCGACGATGCCCCATACCACGGCCATTATCGTAAAGAATCTTACGACAGTAATTTCGTACTCACGGTCAACTGGGGCGACTGCTGTGTTTTGTAAACTCATTGGATGATTCCTTTACAGCCCGAATTATCAACAGAATTAACTAACTCTCCGCGCTATCTACATCATCAAAGTAATAACCAGATAAAAATAGAATCGCGGTACATGCTGTTTTTTGGCTCGCTTATCACCATAATATTATTAACTATCAATCTAAGCTTGCGCTTTATATCAGCTGGTATTGAGAAATAAAGGCGTTTTAAACGCACGGCACTCATAGCTGATCGATAGTAGGATTGTTAATAAATCATTAAGGTGGATAAGAAGATGCGCCGTTTTTGAGCATCAAACATCTAATGAGGTGAAGTATTTATCTTAATTACTATCAAAAACCTATACTAATGAAGATAGATACCAATATCCATAGGGCCATAAACATGCACTGACCATAGACGTATGCTAGCGGCGGCTGACAAAAAAACATGTTTGCGTAATGTTTAGTTAAAACTCCCGACTCTGTTTAAGGGTATTGTAACGCAATCCTAATCAAATATCATCAGAACTATGCGGCAAAATACAAACTCTTTGGTAAAATTCTTAGCAAGCAACTTATTATTGCTATGCAATTTGTCTATTTTATACCCAATTTTATCACTATTCTAGAGATACATTTTGGTGATAGATGGACAGTAATTACTGTGCTTAGATATCATTACCAGCAGCATTTTTGTAACAATGGCCACATAAGCGCTCTAAATAAGTTTTACTTATCATCAAGTCGACCCTTATAATGAGGCTAAATATAAGTGACGATAGCGTTTTTGTACTGCTATTATGAGCAATAATTTTATCACTTGATATCCAGTCAGGCGAGTGAGCCAAACAACGGTAGCCTGAAATAACACTAATTAAGGACAATAACATGGCAGTTTTTTTGACAGATGAATGGTTTGAGCAAGTTGAGCAAATGGGTAATGACGCAGGCGAGCTGAATTTGCCGCCAGCATTGGCGAATATGATCGTCAATCTAAAAGTATCTGATACTGAGCAAGACATCGAAGCAAACTTTGCAAACGGTTTATTGCATCGCGGCTTGAACGATGCAGCGACAACCACCTTGTTGCTTGACCGCAGTATTTTGCAATCAATCATCACTGATTTCGATACCAATGAAATTATGGGTGCTTTTATGGGTGGTAAAATTCGCGTTGAAGGCGATATGTCACAACTGATGGCAGTACAAACGGCACGTCCAAGTGCTGAACAAAAAGAGCTATATACTCGTATCAAGTCAATGACGACTATGGCTTAATTTTATATTCGCAGGGGTTTATCCCGACGATTGTAATAAGACAAAAAGCCCCTAATACTTATTAGGGGCTTTTTATTTGATAAGACATTCAATCATCATCCTTAAAAGTAGCGGATGATTCGTAAAGTAGTTAACTGGCCTTCGATTGCTGCGCTGCACTTTGCTGGTTTTCTTTATAGATGGCGGCTTGTAGCCAGACGTTCGCTTGTACGTAGTCATGCACTTTAATAGAGGCCGTCTCTGGTGTGTTGAGTGCGCCGATACGGATTACGAAGGGATCTGCATCTTGTTCGCGTAGTACCACGACATCAAACAGAATAATAGATTTATCATTAAATACGGTTTCTTGCTTGCCGAGCACCTGACCTTGGCACCATGCTTCATCTTCTTGCCCCAAAGTATCACCAAACAGATACGCACACATATGACCCAAGTTAATTTCTACTGGCGCCATTTGCTCTTTGGTCTCAGGTTTCCATTCTTTGATTTGCTCTTGCAGATCATCAGGTACTTTTCCATCATTGGCGGCAACGATGTCGTTAAATGCACGGTGGTAGCGGATCGCTTCTTGATCTTCGACCATGATGACTTCGTTCTGCTCACTTAGCTTAATCTCATGTGCCCAAGCGCTAAAGTTCACAAAATAAGACGTGTCTCGCTGATATAAATGGCGATTGGTGGTATAGAGCTGGTCAAAGGCATAAATAATACTGCCATCAGCGGTACGTAAGCGTAATACGGCATCGTGTGAATTGTCATTGGCAATGATGCGCTCAATCTTACAATTCAGCCCATACGGGCTATCGACACAAGGATAAGCATTAATGAAGCATTCAGGCTTGCCATTTTTCATGGCTAATACTTGATTGATATGACAAGGCTGGTCTTCAGAAAGCAATAGGCAGCTATCTTGAGCGCTGACATTGTTGTTAAGACCTTTAGGCATGGCTGCCTTTTCGATCATTTTTTGTAACCATTCTGGCACGTCATGACTCATGTCATCGGTCAGAATACTCCAATGATCGGCGTGACCTGCAGATTGTTCATCAGTTAGGGTGATCTTGGTGGGAGATTGGATGTTTTTATATTGATAATTAATGGTCATGAAGATACTCAAAATTAGTCAGCGTGAGGTTTGGACCTGAAACTGCTATTGCTGACTATCATAAAACCCTATCAAAAAGGATAGGCAGACGATAGTCAACAATGTCGTCATCAGCAAAGGGTCAACAAACAACAATGAATGGTGAATGACAATTGTCTTTAGCATACAATATATAGGTATTGACGCAAGTAATAGCAAGCCCCTCATAAAAAATAGTAACAAAAGCCAGTTTTTTATTAAAAAATACGCCCAGTTTTTGCTAATGACTGGCACATATCAGCCAAATTGTGTCAAACTACCTCCCTTTTGACGGCTGTCTTTGGTTCGTCTGAAACCCTGTTTTTGTGTTCGATTTATATGTGAGTATGGCAAGTGCAGGTGTGAGATGCATTTGATGTTGCTCGTTTTATAGTATATATAAAGTCGCACGTAGATAAGATAAAGAGTTTGAATATGTTTCGTCCTTTAGCGTTGTTTATCGGCTTACGATACACCCGAGCAGAGCGTAGTAATGGTTTTATCTCCTTTATCTCGCTTATCTCGATGATTGGTTTGACTCTTGGGGTTGCCGTATTGATCACGGTGCTATCAGTCATGAATGGTTTTGATCGGGAACTAAAAACCCGTATTTTGGGTATGGTTCCGCAAGCAACGGTCGTTTCCACTGAGATTATCAGTGATTGGAAGCAATTGGCTGATAAAATTAAAGAAGATCCTGAGGTGGCAGCCGTAGCGCCCTTTATCCAACTGCAAGGGATGTTGACGTCAAACGGTCAGGTTGCAGGGATTATGGTCACCGGTGTTGACCCTGAATATGAAAAAAATGTCTCTATCATTAATGAACATATGGTCCAAGGCAGTATTGATACCTTACAAAGTGGTGAGTTCAATATTGTGCTAGGTGAAGAGATGGTACAGTCTCTAGGTCTGCAACTGGGTGATAAAGTAACGTTAGTGCTGCCAGAGGCGTCGCCTTCACCAGCTGGCGTGATACCACGATTTAAGCGTTTTACCTTAACAGGTATTTTTACCATCAGTCCAGAAGTGGATAGCCTTATGGCGTTTATCCCGATGGGTGATGCAGCAAAACTGTTGCGTCTGCCAGATGGCGCGCAGGGTGTACGTATGAAGCTCAATGACATCTTTACCGCACCGATGGCAGCAGAAAAGGCCGCTGCTATTGCCCCTCAGCAATTGTATCCTAATGATTGGACACAAACGCATGGCAACCTGTTTGGTGCGATTCAGATGGAAAAAGCGATGGTAGGATTGTTGCTGTTCCTGATTATTTTAGTGGCTGCCTTTAATATCGTCTCCAGCCTAGTGATGCTTGTTACCGACAAAAAAGCAGATATTGCCATTTTAAAAACTTTTGGCGCATCACCTCGTTTGATCACCCAAGTGTTTATGGTGCAAGGCGTGGTCATCGGTGTGATTGGTACGATTGCTGGCACGATATTGGGCGTAATATTTGCACTCACGGTCAGTGATATTTTAGGCTTTATTAACCAAGTCTTTAATCTAAATCTGTTTGATGCTTATTTTGTTAATTATTTGCCATCAGAGTTGCGTTTACTAGATGTGGTATTGATTACAGGTGCGTCATTTATACTGAGCTTTTTGGCAACCATTTATCCAGCACGCCGAGCAGCTAAAATTCAGCCTGCCCAAACACTACGTTATGAGTAATCTAAACGCACAAATATCGAAATAAATAAAATAAAGGAAGCGCTATGTCTGCCATTTTAAAGGCGACCAATATCAATAAGATATATGATGAAGGGGCGGTTAGTACGCAAGTATTGACGGGTCTTGATTTGACTGTCCAAGCTGGTGAGCGCATCGCTATTGTCGGAACCAGTGGGTCAGGAAAAAGCACCTTACTACATTTGCTCGGCGGTCTAGACACGCCAACTAGCGGTGAAGTCTGGTTGCATGGTCAGTTATTGAATAGCATGAATGAAACTGAACGCGGCGCAATGCGCAATAAGCATTTGGGTTTTATTTATCAGTTTCACCATTTATTAGCAGAGTTCACTGCAGTCGAGAACGTTGCGATGCCTTTGTTGATGCGTCCAGAAGTGTCAACGACAGACGCTCGTAAGCAAGCGATTGAGATTCTAGAAAACGTCGGTCTTGAGCACCGGTTGATGCATAGACCAGGTGAGCTGTCAGGTGGTGAGCGTCAGCGTGTGGCAATTGCTCGTGCACTGGTTACAAAGCCATCGCTCATTTTGGCGGATGAGCCGACTGGTAATTTGGACTATGACAATGCGCAAAGCGTGTTTGGATTATTATCAGAGCTGCAAAACACTATGAAAACAGCACTATTAATGGTGACACATGATCGTAATTTAGCGGCACTGGCGGATCGTCAGTTATTGCTACGTAATGGTCATTGGGAACAATATTAAACCATCTTCTTAAATGCTGCGTTTTTTGATGCTTGGTTTGTAATAGCGTAAATGGTTATTGTTGTTAAGCAGTCACGCGTGGCCTTAATTAAATTGATGGACATCTACGTGGGATAAACGTCGTCGAACCGCTGATTAATATCCACTATTATCTGCGCCATTTTCCTTGTTTGACGGCAAATTATCTCACTTTTATCACCATTGTTAAAATGAGGACACGCCCTAGAGCGACAAGCTTAGATTTTAATAGAAATTGGACTAAAAATAGGGCTACAAAATGTAGCCGATTTATTGAAGAAGGACTACTGTTATGGATAAAGATGACGATCTAATCGCTGCTTTTGGCAGTGCTGAAGAAGGTAACGAACCTTTAAAACCCTATATGGATGCGACGTTATTCGAGACAATTGATAAGCAGGCGCAAATAGATTTGTTAACGCCCGTTTTTGATGCCATTACTTTGGCTGGCGTTGATTACGATCTAAAAGCTCAAGACAGTGCAACGGGCAAACGTTATACGTTACTTAAAGATGAAAAAGTGGTTGATGTTTTCGTGATGGATACTAGCCTTACAGATAACATTCTTGCGGCCATAGAAAAGAATAAAGAAGCAGAGTAACTGGTGTAAATAAAGAAAATGTCTTTTATTTATAGGTCGTCGTCAGCCGAAGGGATGTAGTGAGTTAGATCATTGGCATTAGCGAGTAATTATCGGTAAAGAGTGGTTCGCTACGTTACGGTGATCATAACTTGATAATGGCAATACATCTTAGGTTTTAGGCGATTTATCAGAAGGTTCTTGCTGACGTTTTTGCCAGCTCACGACGGTTTTGTAGCGCCAAACGGCCTTAAATGCTAGTCCACAAATGATGCTGGTTACAACCGCTAATATCGTTAACCCTATACAAAACGCAGCAATCGATACCGTGCCGCGATAAGTAATAAATGGATTTGCGCCATCTGACAGTGCCCATAAGCTAAAATCAGCAATCATTCGACCAATAAGTCGCAGACTAATCATCGGTACATCTATAATTTTGGCACCGATATAATAGCCTGCATAGAAGATAGGCAAGCTTGTGAGTGGATTGGTAATCCAAGTCAAACCGAGCGCCATAGGCACATTAGCACGAAAAATTAATGATCCGATCAAAGCCAGTAACATCTGCCCCGGCAATGGGAAAAATGCACTAAGCACCCCAATATAGACCGCTTTATTTAAGCTATGACGATTAAAGTGCCATAATCGTGGATCAGCCAAATGCGGTGCAAATAATTTTAAGGTGCGACTTTCTAGGATTTTCTCTGGCGTAGGAAGCAGGTCTTTCAGACGTTTTTGGGGCACAGGATCGCCTTTTGTAATCGTTAGCTACAGTCCGCTCAATCGCATTGATGGTCTGCTATAAAGTAATATTATTCATAAAACATACAGGTGAGGATATATAGGATAATGATGTCAGACTACCGTTATCGCAATATGTCAATCAGTATAGGGTAATAGTGATATAAATGCTATTGCATGACGTGTCAGTTGTTGTTGCTGGTTTGAATATAAATCTGTGTTTTAGTGTTCCGGTACATTGTCATAATGTTAAGTGGCTATTTATAATCATTAGATGGCTTTAGTTAGCCAAAAAGTAATATTCACCTCATTAAGCAAGGAGCGCTGGTGTACTGGTTGATTGGTAGCTTGATTATTATCACTATGATGGGTGTCTTGGCGGTCGCGGATAGTATGGCGATACCAATTAGTCCATTGTTAGTGGATATATTAAATACTCCTATCTTATCCTTATCGCTCATTATTTTTGTCACTATCCTGATAGTTATTGCCCAGTTTAATGTACCTTCCGCGCAAACCAGTCATCTATCGAAAGATGCTGCTAGTCTCTCTTCACATAATCCTTCACACAACTCTAAACCCTTCTTTCGTATCTTAAATCATATTTTAGTCGCTGTATTGGCGGTTGGATTAATCATTGGCAGTGCTCTGCAAGCGCTGATTAGTCATCAGCAAGCAGAATTGACAGCAATCACTGAGCCAATGCGTGTACAAGCATTAGTAACCATCGAAGGGATAAGTGATAGTGTCTATGATGTTGCCACGGACAGTAGTTATCGACAAGTTGCCCTTATTAGTGATATATCACCCTTGGTATCGGCGTTGGCGGTTGAAGATTTAGATGGTATGACCAGTAACTTTCTAAAATACGATAAAAATAGCCTAAGCAATAATAAGTTATATAAAAATAACTCAAATAAGAATAATAGCAAAGATATCACGTACCGTGTATTGCTCAACGCTTATCCAAAAAAGTCATCAAAACAATCATCCAAGAAAAATTTGGACAATAATCCGTTTGACCGCTTGAATTATTTACAACCTGGCGATCAGCTGTTTATGAGTTTAGCGCTTGCACCACTGGCGACCTCTGAGCAAGCGTTGAGCAATCCATCTGGTTTTGACAGTTATCGTTGGCTGCGAGGTCGTCATATTGATGGAGTCGCTAATATATTGACCGTTGGCACATCGACTGTCACCGATGCTGCATCAACAAAGCCAGCGCCTGCATCTTCTTTAAACCTTCAGCGTTTTCAGACTTATATTAATCAAGGGCGTTGGCAATTACGCCAGCATTTTTATCAGGATTGGTCCACACAGAGCACAGCAGCGCAACAGGCAAAAGCGGTCACTTTAAGTTTGCTTACAGGTGACCGCAGTTTAATCAATCGAGAGACCAAAGATCTATATCAGCTGGCTGGTATTTCACATCTGCTTGCTATCTCCGGAACACATGTATTGTTTTTAGCGATTATGCTGGCGGGTGCAGTAGTGTTGCTTTTTGATCGACTATGGCCAAGTGTTTATCGTTATGTACCGCGTTGGCAAGTGCGCTGGTGGGTGATGATTGCTGCTGCTTTTATTTATGCGCTATTTACTGGTTTTGATGTACCTGCTGCTCGTACGGCATGGATGTTATTAGCGATAGGTTTGGTACGTTTAACATTATTGCCTATTAGTACGATGCGGGTGCTGTTTGCATTGGCAGTGTTGATGGCATGGCTTGATCCCTATGTACTATGGCAGGCAGGGTACTGGCTATCTTTTATTGCAGTGGCATTATTACTCAAATATGATGATGCGTCATATACGCAATCAGCTGTCGTATCAAAAACGGTATCTGCTCACAGAGCCAGTGTAGTAGCTACTTTGTTCAAGCGTGTTTGGATAATCGGTAAACGTGTATTCAAATTACAATTTTGGCTATTTATTACTTTACTGCCTATTACATTGCTATTATTTGCCAAGGCATCACTATGGGGTCTTGTCATCAATCTATTTGCGATTGGTTTATTTGGTTGGGTGATTGTGCCGCTTAATTTATTGGCAGGGCTTTGCTATCTTTTATCACCTGCGCTTGCTGATAGTATTTGGCTGCTCGTTAGCGCCATTGTCGCGAAATTGCATGAACTGATAACATGGCTAACCTCGTTACCAGCATTGTCAGAAGCA
The DNA here is from genome assembly GCF_016107525.1 of Psychrobacter aquimaris. Classification (GTDB taxonomy): domain Bacteria; phylum Pseudomonadota; class Gammaproteobacteria; order Pseudomonadales; family Moraxellaceae; genus Psychrobacter; species Psychrobacter aquimaris. The sequence goes on from NZ_JABASR010000001.1 coordinate 188,882, forward strand.
TGGCTTTATACACCCGTTAATGTCGCTATATTACTGATGGTGCTATTAAGTATGTTGCCTTGGCTTTTACCACGAGGGTCTATCAGTCGTTGGCTGGCACTGCCGCCGCTAACCCTATTAATGATGGCGGTATATGCCAATCAGCAATCACTAACGACGATACCGACCTTGTATATCTTGCCAACAGGTGACCCATATATAAGCGCTACTTTGTTGCAGTATCCTATTGCCAATGATGAGCAGCCATCCACAACAGATAAGTATGAGAAAAACATCAGCTGGCTATTTTTAGCTGACCATAGACCTAGTGCCGCCCGAACGATGCCAAGTAATCTAGTGGCAAATCAGCTTTCGATGACATTAGCGCAGCAGCTGGGTAGCTTGTCAGTTGATACGCTAGAGGGTATTGTTGTACAGAGTAGTAGTGTTGGATTGACAGATACGCTTACTACTGATAAGAAGCGTTTGGCCTCTCATGCTAGTGCTTCTGAGCTATTACCTTTGACGGTTTTTCAGCTTAATCAGCGTTTACCTATTAGCCAGTATTGGCAAGCAGGACGCTCTGATCGTTGGTCTGCATTTCAGCAAGCGTATAAAGACACTAGCCAATCCAAGGACATGGCGAATATCAGTGTGCAACGCTGTGAACAAGGCAAAACGTGGCAGTTGGGCAATAGTGATTTGTCCATACAAGCATTGACAGGGTGGGGCAAAATAGACAGTCCGAGTGTTTGGGATTGTACAGTAGCTATAGATGCCAGCTTGCCCATAAGGGTATTAAAATATAATGCGGCTGATCCACTTAAATCATCACCTGCCACTGCGCAAACACTCACATCAAGTATCCAGCCATCGACTTATCAAGCCAATATGCCTCAGGCACGCCTGATATTAAATGCAGATACTCATCAGCGTATTTGGCAAATGTGGACATTATTATGTTCAGCTGAATCACATAAGCAACCACTCACTTTTAGTAATGTGACATGGCTTGGACATAGCACGTCACAGATAACTACCGATGTGATAGAGCGGCAAACAATAAATAAAATGATCGGCTATGATGACAAAATGGTAGAAGCGACGTTGTCTCTAAATGTGGCAGTAGATGCTGCCGATATGACGCCTTAAAAATATTGCTTACCTGATCAGTGTTACAATATAGTGATATTTCACAGTTATACTATTGAACCCTGACTGAAATACGACCATACTTAGCAGCCTATTAATATAGATGATTGGGATCGTATTTGGAGTGAGAATCAGCTCCTTATTACTGACTTTATTTCTATTTTATCTTTTTATCGCTTTAGACTGTTTCTGACTTAGGAAGTTATATGCCCAACTGGCCACCAGACCCTAACAAACGTCCTGATAATTCGGCAAATCAGCCAGCACCGATGCCGCCGCCAAGCCAGCCGAGTGGACAAGAATGGCGATTGCTTGAAAACACTTTACTGGCTAGTGTGGTTGAGCAGCGCCGCGCCCGTCGCTGGAGTATCTTTTTTAAACTATTGACCTTTGGTTATATTTTACTGATATTTCTAACGCTTGGCCGTAGTTGCAGCAGCAGCGCGCCAACGGGTTTAGATGGTGTCGACACGAGCAAGCCGCATTTAGCAGTGGTTGAGCTACAAGGTGTTATTAGTAGTGGTGATGTGGCCAATGCTTATGATGTCAATGACGCATTGACCCGCGCTTTTGCAAACAGTAATTCAAAAGCGGTGGCATTGGATATCAACTCACCTGGCGGCTCACCAGTTCAGTCTGATGAGATTTGGCAGACTATGATGGATTTGCGTCAAGAATATCCAGACAAAAAACTCTATGCGGTGATTGGTGATATGGGTGCTTCTGGCGCTTATTATGTCGCTTCCGCGGCGGATGAGATTTATGTGAATCCCTCGAGTTTGGTTGGCTCTATCGGCGTGATTATGCCAAGCTATAATATCGAAGGCTTAATGGATAAGGTCGGCGTAAAAGATCGTACAATCACTGCTGGTGAATACAAGGACATCTTGAGCTTGTCGCGTCCGTTAACGCCTTATGAAGAAAAACATGTTGAAAAAGTATTGGACAATACCCACAAGCATTTCATTAATGCAGTGAAAGAAGGTCGCGGTGATCGCCTCAAAAATCCTGAACAAAATAAGCTGTTCTCTGGATTATTCTGGACAGGCGAGCAGTCTATTGAACTTGGATTAGCCGATAAGAAAGGCAGCATCGCTAGCCTAGAAAAGCAATTAGAGCTGGATAATGTTATCAATTATAGCCCAACAGATCCGTTCCAGTTATTCATGGACCGCTTTGCTGTTAAATTGGGTGCGGGCATTGGCTCTAGCGTTAGTCTTGAAGGTTTTTTACCCCAAGAAGAGGGTAATGCAAAGATGCGTTAAGCGTTTAATCTTTTAGACATACTGTGTATGATTGTTGAGGCTGAGCATAGGATTATGCTCAGCCTTAATTGTATATAAGATTCAATAATTATAAAAAATACCCTAAATACCTTAGATAGCGACTTAAATCGAAGAGAGCTTGTTATGAGTGATGAAATTAATCTGCCAACCTTTACTGCTTTACCTGTCTCTAAAGTAACAAATAAGCCTGTGCTGCATTTTGCTCATGCTAATGGTATGCCAAGTGCGGTTTATCAGCCATTCTTTGAGAATTTAGCAGAATTTTTTACCATTGAATATATTGCTATGCTGGGTGCGACGCCTGATTATCCAGTCGATGACCATTGGCGCAGCCTTACACAGCAGATTATTGATAGTGTCAAAAATGCATGTGAAAAGCATGGCGTGACGCAAGTAGTGGCAGTGGGTCATTCGCTGGGTGCGATGTGTACCTTGCAGGCATTGTATCGTGCGCCGCAGTACTTTGCCCAAGCGGTACTCATGGATCCGCCTTGGATTTATGGCAAAGTGAGCTTGCTATGGCATTTGGCAAAGACAGCGGATAGATTGCCGATGATGAATAACCGCCTGATGGATAAATTGTCACCAGCTGGCGTGTCTAAGCATCGCCGTGATGTCTGGGATAGCCGCGTAGATGCGTATGATAAGATGCGGCATAAAGGCTTTTTCAAAAACTTTGATGAGCGTAGCTTTCAAGGCTATATCGAGCATGGGCTACACGAACGTGCGGATGGCAAGGTGACATTGGCGATTCCTAAAGCCAGTGAAGTCGCTGTTTTTCGAACCAATCCATCTTGGTATTGGCTGGCACCAAATCATGGCCCAAAGCCACCTGTTACTTTGATTATCGGACAAGATAGTATCTTTCTAAAACGCCGATTCCCACAACAAATAAAGTCGCGTTTGGGTATTCCTTATGAGACACATGCCGGTGGTCATATGTTCCCACTTGAGCATCCAGAGTCGGTCTCGCAGCAAGTATTATCATTGATTGAGCGACAGTTGCCAAAATAATCGCTGATTATCATTTACGCTCATGATTGCTTATATTAATGATAGATGCGAGCTGATGAAATATCCGTTTGAGTAATGACTTTATGCTAAAAAATGTTAGTGTTTCGCACAATCTTACTACGCCGTCTAAGCGCACCCCGCTATTTTCGCGACTGGGTGTGTTTCTACTGACTGTTGGCATGCTGATGGCATTTTTTATCAGTCAGCTGCTAGGCGTGTATATCGCTGGCAAGCTGGTATTACCGGCTGCTAAAAATTCAACCATGGCTGATATTTTCTTTTTCGGCAGCAACGATGGCACCGTGGTCAGCCTCTCTATTATGATAGGCTGCGTGCTACTGGTTGCTATTAGTCTTTTGGTTATTCGTATAAAAGGCGGCGATAGTCGTCAGTATTTAGCACTAAAGCCGTTTTCATTTGCTGTGGGTATGGGAATGCTTGGGCTGCTATTGATATTTATGATTGGCAGTCAGGCATTGACTTATTTGCTTGATAAATCGCCACTGCTTTTCGTCGACCCTTTATATCAGTCTGTCAGCTCAGTATGGCTGTTGATATTTGCAATGGTGATTGTTGCGCCAATCTATGAAGAGCTGATATTTCGTGGTCTGTTATGGTCGGCGATCGCAGAGCAATTTACCTCGCCAACTTATCCAAAGCACCGAGGGGCAATCGTAGCAAGTGTCGTGACCAGTTTGATATTTGCGGTGATTCATGTGCAATATGGTATTTATGAAATCAGTACCATCGTGGTATTAGCATTGATATTTTGCTACGCGCGTATCAAGTCTGGCTCGCTGTTACTGCCGATATTGTTGCACATCGTGAATAATGGGGCGGCGATGTGGCAATATCTTGCGCAAACCGCCTAAATGAATAATGGCTATTTCGGCGTTATTAGTGCACTTTTATAGCCACCGTCATGATGATGGATTTCTTAAACATCAGGATTTAGTAGTAATACCTCATCTGCTGCCCGTTTGATATCGTCGATCGTTAGCTGAGGTTTACCACTCAACGCCTGCCGCCATTTGCGCGCACCCATCAGTCCTTGAAACAACCCTAAATAATGTCTCGTCATCGTTGGGAGTGCTTCACCGTTAGCAATCTGCGCCTCCAGATAAGGATAAAGCTGCGCTAGGATGTCTGAACGCTTAGGTGCTGGTTTGTCCCATAAGCTATTGGTTTCTGCTAATAGGTAAGGGTTGTGATAAAACGCGCGCCCAATCATCACGCCATCCACATGCTGCAAATGTGCTTCGATGTCTTTAACGGTATCGATACCGCCATTAATCTCGATATCAAGCTGTGGAAAGTCTTGTTTGAGACGATAGACATCCTCATAACGTAGCGGTGGTATCTCGCGATTTTGCTTGGGGCTAAGCCCTTGCAGCCATGCGGTACGTGCATGGACAATAAAGCGTGTGCAACCCGCTGCTGCCACTTTCTCTACAAAATCCACCATAAACTCATAACTGTCAAAATCATCAATACCAATACGATGCTTCACGGTCACGGGGATATCGACTGCTGCTTGCATGTGTTTGACCAAATCAGCGACCGTATTAGGCTCCGCCATCAAACACGCACCTATTTTATTATGCTGCACGCGATCAGAGGGGCAGCCAACATTGATGTTGACCTCATCATAGCCATGTTGCTGAGCAAATTCGGCACATTGTGTCATCTCGCCAATATCTGCCCCGCCCAGTTGTAGTACGAGCGGATGCTCAAGCGTATCAAAGCGCAGATGCCGTGCTCGATTGCCATGTATGAGTGCGTCCGTACTGATCATCTCGGTATACAAATAAACATGCGGATTAAAAAGCCGTGCAAAATAACGGTAATCGGTCGTTGTCCAATCGATCATGGGTGCAACTGAGAGTCGTTTGTTGGTCATATCAACCATGGTTTTTGAGCCTTAATATTTTAATATTGGTGTCTTAAATAAATGAATAAGGCGCAATATATGAGACATGACATTGCACCTTAACTTTAATCGTTATGCGGATAATAGACAGCTATTAGTAGGGCATACCCTCACTCTGAAAAAAAGCGACTAAATGGTCTGAAAATGGCTAAATTTTGCCAAAATACGTCAAAAATCTAGTCAATATCCCGATATCCTCTGTACTATTTTTCTTGTTTGGCTGCAATTTATCTCGTTTTTATTCACATTTTTAAAATGAGGATACGTCCTAGATAACGTGGTCGATTTTTTTGAATTCAGGCAAATTGTAAAAATAAATCCCCATTATTATGCCGATAAAACCGATAAACGTAATATAAAGTGCTGGTGAGAAACTCACATATAGCGTGGCATAACCCAGCCCGAAAGGCACGAGTACCCCAACAATACCGTAGGCGACATTATAACAAAAAGCCATTCCTGTTAACCGTACATTGGTCGGAAATAACTGTATAAGGATGGCAGGTATCATACCAACGACGCCAGCACAGAAGCCTAAAAGCGCATACATAATGAGGATGTAGTCGCCACTGGCTTGCAGATGGTAAAAAAATGCCAGCATCTGAGCAATTAAAAGAATAGAGCCTACTGTCAGAATCTTACCGAAATTTTGATGGTTAGATATTATCCCATAAAAGATGCAACCAAGAACCATGAATACAATACCTAGACTGTGTGAAAATCCAAATAAATCGCTGTCTAAGGTAAAACGTAATTCAATCAAATCGGGTAGCAGTAGCACGACAACAGTCGTGATGCTAGAAATAATAAGCGTGAGAACCATACCGATAAATAACGAGTGTTTGCAATGCTTAAAGAGTAAGTTGAATGGTTTAGCAACATAGTCATTCGGTTTTGAGTTTTTCATTTCAATAAAAAACGGTGACTCATCTATCCATCGCCATGCCAATAATGGCAATAAACTCAGAATGGCCGCGACGAAAAATGGTAAACGCCAGCCGTAATTAGCCAGTTGCTCAGTCGTCATGGAATTGGTCAACCAAAGAAAAAAGGCATTAGAAAACAGTACACCTACATAAAAACTGGCGGTAACATAGCTACAGGCTACTGACGAATATTGGCGTGGTACATGCTCTGCCACAAAAACCCAAGCGAGTGGTACATAAAGACCAAATGCCATGCCTTGTATCAGTCGCAAGACTATAAATAAGGTTGGTGCAATCAATCCCCATTGTCCATAAGTAGGTAAGCATGCCATCGCCAACAAGCTGACCGCCGTCACTAATATACTGATTAGCAGTATGGGTTTTCGGCCTTTGATATCACCATAACGACCAAAGATGATACCACCAAGTGGGCGTGCTAAATAACCGATCGCAAATAGTCCAAGCCCCTGCATTTTTGTAATAGCAGGGTCGATATTAGCAGGGAAAAAAGCCGCTGCCATGATATCTGCTAAATATAAATAAATCAAAAAGTCAAAAAATGCGACTGCGCTGCTAAAGCAGATAAACAGTACTGTGTTTCTGTCTTTAGAAGACATCAGTGCATATTGAGAACGAGAAGGCATAATAAGTCACGCATCCACATATAATAGTATTCGTTAAGCCGATTATTATCTGGATAACCGACTATAATAAAAAACGACAAATCAGTATGAAGAAATAATGATTTGCCGAAAAAGTAAAGATGTCTGAGCTAAAATAGTTGAGCAAAACGCATCGAAATTAAGAGTGTCTGAAAGATGCTCAAATTAAAAAAATTGGGTTGAAAAAATAACTCAATAGTGGTGTGTTGTTTAAATATGACTGAGTTATAGAATGTTTGTGATAGTGACAGCTATAGTAGCCAATCAATAGGTAACCATGACATGATGGTCAGCCAGACATGATCACTGATGTCGACGCGAGGCTCTGAATCGTAAACCACCTTTTTATCATTTTCCATGGTATGCCACTGTAGCTTACCATTATCTGATAGTTTGACTTCATAAGCTTGGTTTAGAAGGTCATCGCTCAGTGCACCATGTAATTGTTTTGCCAGCTCATCATCATTGATGATCACACCCATCTCTGTATTGATATTGGCAGAGCGAGGATCGACATTATATGAGCCAATGAATACTTGATAATCATCAACGGCAAAAGTTTTTGCATGTAGACTGGTTGAGGATTGACTGCGAGCTTTCCAAAGCTTGTTCTCACGTTGTTCTTCAGAGGCAGTGGATTTCAGCTCGTAGATTTTGACACCTGCGCGCAGCAAGTTAGGGCGCCATTGACTATAGCCAGAATGCACAGCGGTCACGTCGGTTGCATCAAATGAGTTGGTCAAAATCTTGATATCAATGCCTGCTTCAGCCAATTGCACTAAAGTATTGACACCATCTTTGGTGGGTACAAAGTAAGAAGAAATGATGGTCAACTTCTTGGTTGGGCTGCCTAACAAAGTACGCAATTGATGTACCAAATTGGTATCCGTTGGTACCGTTTTGGTCAGCTTGCCCACATCATCACTCAAGAACTGCATATCTGTCCAGCGAAAAGGCACGCGCTTATTGACCAAGTCACTGTCTATCGTTGACTCTTCTAGCGCTTCTTTATACACCGTCAAATGGTTATCACTACTTTTTTCATCTTGACCAAGCTTGTCCAGTGCCGTTAGGAAATCAGGCGCTGTACTGTTGTCAGGCTTCACTAGAGTTTCGATATCGAATGACAAGGGCGATGACCAATAGCTTGAAAAACTGTTGTCAATATCTGCGACGACTTTACCAATTAGTAAAACATCCAAATCCGCAAATTGACTATTTTGGTCATTGCTTAAATATTCATTGCCAATATTACGTCCCCCAATGATGGTAATCTGCTTATCAAAAGTCATGCTTTTATTGTGCATGCGGCGATTGATACGTGGCAAACCTGTGACGTAGTTTAATGTTTGAAACTTACGGTGCATCAGCGGATTGATGATCCGTACCGCGATATTCGGGTGACTGGAAAAACGTAATAAATGCTGATCGAAGGTGGCATCATTATTAAAATCATCTAATAGTAAGCGTACAATGACACCGCGCTCAGCCGCTTCCCACAGATCTTTCAATAGTAGCTGACCAGCTTGGTCATTATGCCAAATGTAATATTGCGCATCGATATTACGTGTGGACATATCCGTTAAGATACTGCGAGAAGCAAAGGCATTAGCACCAGTTACAATGGGATGATAGCCAGATAAATCTGGGTGAATATCATTCTGCTCGCTAATGGATGCTACCAGATCAATATTGTTGATTGCAGATGTGTCGCTTTGTCCAGCTTCTTGAACGTCTTCTTGTTGATATAAGGCATGTACTCGTGCCGATAAAGCTTGGCTTTCAGGCAAGTGCGGCTGCTTTGGTAAGACCTGACATCCACTAAGACCTAAGGTAAGTCCGAGTGTTAGACTCAACGATAAGTTGCTTGGTTCTATACTGAACATCGACATAAATGAATTACCTTAGTGAACCTTAATCTTAATATGATGAAGTATTTGTTAGAAAATAAGCAGTAGGGCGTATCCTCATTTTTAGCCCATTTAGATGACGATTAATTGCGTTGAGGACATACCCTAGTTCATCGTTTATTTTATCGATGATAGTACTGATGACGAAGCGTATGACCCTATCGCCCAAGGCAAAAGTCAAATCGCCGCTAAGCTTATCAGTTGTCGCCATCCGTGCCTATGATAAATACGTTATTTTTGTTAGATTCAGCGAACTATCCTGACATTATTTATCTATCGTTTAGATAAAGTTTCTCTTTCATCTTGTGTTAATGAAGGGGCAAATGAGTATTCGAAAATAATATTTAGCCATCATTTGAAACCAGCTGTGTGGAATAAGTTGACATGATATGATAACGCTGATGAATTCGGTCGATAATCAGAAGAATAAGCAGTCATTTTATATCAATCAAAATACCAACTAAAGCAACGGAATATTTATGAGTCAATCGCAAGCCCATGATGATAACAACGTAGATAAACTAGATCCAAACTGGCGCAGCGACGCGCTCAATTTAAATCTCGATTATGGTATGCAAACCATTGCTGTACGGGCAGGGCAACATCGTACCGATGAGGGTGAGCACTCAGAAGCCATTTTTACCACCAGCTCTTACGTGTATACCTCAGCGGCAGATGCCGCCGCACATTTTAATGGAGAAAAGACTGGTAACGTGTATTCACGTCATACCAATCCGAGTGTGCGTACCTTTGAGCGTCGTTTGGCAGCGCTTGAAAACGGTGAGCGCGCAGTGGCGACAGCTTCGGGCATGGGGGCGATTTTAACCATGTGCTTGGCATATCTAAAAGCGGGCGATCATCTGCTTGCTGCCAATCAATTATTTGGCTCATCGATTGGTCTATTTAATAATTATATGGCAAAGTTTGGTGTGGAAGTCAGCTACGTCGATTGCTTTGATAACGAGGCGTGGGCAAAGGCGGTGCAGCCCAATACTAAGGTGATTTATTGTGAAAGCCCAAGTAACCCATTGGCGCAAATTTGTGACATCGGCTATTTAAGTCAGCTGTGCAAAGCCAACGATATCTTATTGGTCGTGGATAACTGCTTTGCCACGCCCGCATTGCAGCGTCCGCTTGATTTGGGTGCGGATGTTGTGATTCATTCTGCCACTAAATATTTAGATGGTCAGGGTCGAGTGCTCGGCGGTGCATTGGTCGGTAGCGATAAGCTCATGCAAGAGGCGTTTACCGTGGTACGCTCAGGCGGTATCAGTATGAGTCCGTTTAACGCATGGGTCTTTACCAAAGGGTTAGAAACACTGAAATTGCGTATGCAAGCGCATTGTCAAAATGCCAATCAAGTGGCAGAATTCTTGGTCAATCACCCCAATGTTAGTACCGTACATTTCTCAGGCTTAAGCGATCATCCTGCTCATGAGCTGGCGACGCGCCAACATCATATGAAAGGTGGCTATGGTGCTATTATGGGTTTTGAGGTAAAGGCTTCTGATAGCACTGATTCGAATAGTCGTGATTCCAAAGCTGCTGCTTGGCATGTCATTGACTCAACACAAATGGTTTCTATCACCAATAACTTGGGCGATGCCAAAACGACGATTACCCATCCTGCGACCACCACTCATTTTCGTCTGACTGCCGAAGCTCGTGCCGAAGCTGGTGTCAAAGATGGTCTTATTCGTTTATCAGTAGGCTTAGAAGATGTAGAAGATATCATCAAAGATTTGGCGCGTGGTTTAGACAGTTTGTAAAGATAACGGTATAATCGCGGTTAGCACTTTATATTAGTAAAATATCAATCATTTATTATTAAAAAACAAAAGAGGCAACTATGAATATTCAAGCATTAATGCAACAAGCACAAACGATGCAAAAGAAAGTCGAAGCAAACGTTGAAAACGCTAAAAAAGAGCTGGCCAATAAAGAAGTGCAAGCCGAAGCGGGTAGTGGTCTGGTAAAAGTCACCATGACGGGGCGCCATGTGGTCAAGCGTTTGACTATTGATCCAAGCTTACTTGAAGATGAGCCAGATATGATCGAAGATCTTATCGCTGCTGCTATCAACGATGCAGTTCGTCAAGCAGATGCGCTATATGAAGAAACCATGGCTGGCGCGACCTCAGGTATGGGTCTGCCACCAGGTATGCAAGGCATGTTCTAAGTAGCTGGTTTTCAAACGCTAAAGGCTGCATATTAAAGAAAAAATGGGGTTGTTATCGACACGATACGACCCCATTTTCACAGCTACGGTTTTTAAATAAAGGAAGATGCTTTGCTGACAGCCAAATTTGATCAGCTGGTCAAACAGCTGCGTATTTTGCCGGGTGTGGGTCAAAAAAGCGCCCAACGTATGGCGCTACATCTGCTGACCAAAAAACGTCCACAAGGTATGGCACTTGCCCAAGCGCTTGATGAGGCGATGCGCGATATCGTCGAATGCCATCGCTGTCACAGCTTTAGTGATGACCATATCTGTCCGCTGTGCCAAGATCCGCGCCGTGATGATAACTTATTATGCGTAGTCGAAACGGCAGCAGACGTGATGGCGATAGAGCAGACCGCCGGCTACCGTGGTCGCTACTTTGTGTTAGGTGGTCACTTATCACCGATTGATGGGATTAGTGCTGATGATTTAAATATTGATCAGCTGGTTTGGCGGGTTAAACAAGAGCCTGTTGAAGAGTTGATTTTAGCGACTGGCACGACTGTCGAAGGGCAGACCACCGCGCACTTTATCAGCGAGGCAGTCAGTCGTCATGTCAATAAGGTCACACGTTTAGCGCAAGGTGTACCAATGGGCGGCGAGCTTGAATACTTGGATAGTATGACACTTGGTCAGGCCATGCAAAATCGTTCATTTTTATAGCACACTGACATTTTTCATAGCACTTTTTTATAAAACCCAAGTCTTGTCCATTTTGTTTCATGAAATTGTTATAATTGCACTATTATTATTTTCATTTCTCATTTTACTAAAACGCAGATTAGCGTTTTATTTTCTCCTATTTATGCAGGTATCTGCCCGTGTCCAACAATACTTCAACAGCGTCGACTGCTGCCACCCAATCAAACCTTGCAGACAACATTGCTGCTACTGATGATTTATTAGAACCATCAATCAATTCTGAAATAGAGTCAGTAGATCTACCGCCAGAGCCAGATATTGATGCACTGCTAGATAGTGCCGACGAAGCTGCTGTCACGTGGGTGCGTGAGCAAGATGGTTTGGCTGAAGTTATCGATGCATTGGCGACTTGCGGTCGGGTGGCGTTAGATACTGAATTTATCAAACGTGATACTTATTATCCGCGCTTGGCATTGGTGCAGCTGAATACTGGCAATCATGTTTATTTACTAGATGCTCCGCAGTTGCAACTGGCCGAACTGTGGCAGGCGCTGGCCAAAGTTGATGTGGCTATTTGGCATGCATGCGGCGAGGATTTAGGGATTTTTTACCTACTATCTGGTTGTCCGCCGTTGACCAATATATTTGATACGCAAATTGCGTTGTCTTACTTAACCGGTCAATTGCAAATGGGCTATCAGCAGGCGCTTGATGACCAGCTAGACATGCACATTGATAAAGAACACAGCCAGTCCGACTGGCTACAACGTCCATTATCAGACGAGCAAGAGCAGTATGCGATTGATGACGTACGCTTTTTGCCAGCGCTCTATTTGAGTCTTGAATACGCGCTAAAAAAGCAAGGTTTGTACGATTATGTCTGGGCAGACTGCCAGCTTTATGCCAGTGATTTGTACGATGCTCAGCATGTTGAAGACAGCGCAATGTACCTAACAATGGCGGATTATCGTTATACTTCACAGCAGATGGCGATACTGCAAGCGGTTGCAACATGGCGCGAGGAGCTGGCGCGTTCGACCAATCAGCCACGTACGTTTGTGATTAAAAAACAAGCAGTACGTGAGATCATCACTGAAAAACCAAGCAATATGCGAGAGCTTGCGCACAAAACCACGATGCACCGTAGCATGTTGCGACTGTATGGTGAAGAGCTGCTCAAGGTAATCAAAGAAGCAAAAAATCTGCATCCTGCTGAATATCCTGACTGCCTATTACCGCCGTATCGCTCAAAAAATAAAGTATTGTCAAAAGCAGTACAGCAAGCGATCGATGATCACGCACGAGCTATCGGCGTACCTGACAATGTATTGATGCGTAAAAAGTGGCTTGGGCAATTATATGAAGTGATTGCTTTTGATAAGGAATTAAGTGAGCTGCCAGAAGGTTTAAAAGGCTGGCGGAGTGACTGGGTCATGGACACCTTGATTCCAGTCATCGAAAAACATAAAACTGAGTTGCAGCAGGGTATGGGTATCAATGTTCGATAAGCCATAAGATTCTATCATTGATAAAAGATGATGCTTTTCTCAATACGTAAGCTTGTTATGCTCGAATTGTCCATGTTGTAAAAAATACTTGGTTTGCGCGGCTACGGTTTTATCGACCAGCATCCCAGTATGCGACACTGGCAACACTATATGATCCGTGGCTGCCTCTATTTTGGTTTCTGCTACATATACTGTGCCATCATGTAGCAGATGTTCTGCTGATGGCATGCCATCTGCCTGACGCAATTTTCGATTATGATACTGTAAAAACAGCTGACCCAAGCCATACGGGCGATTACCTGCAATTACACCAAGAGTAATGTGTTTTGGTAATGGCGCTACGGTGCCATCTAAAGCATCGATGTATGAGCGTCCCACCATGGCTGGGGTCAAACGCCAAATATAGTCTGCACACACACTGCCTACATGCGGTGTCCCAAGTGTCACGCAGCGTCCTATCTGCCATTGCGGATAAGCAGTGACAAAATCACGAATAATTAAACCGCCCAAACTATGACCGACCAAATCGATCGGTTGGTCTGGCTGATGATGCTTTTCTAGCCAGCTGTTGAGACGTGCGCTATGGGTTTTAATACCATCACGCATACTACGATAACCGAATTGATGAGTATCAAATCCTGTTGCTTGCAAGCGTTTGGCGAGCGGTCGCATGATCCAAGCGGTTTGGTGCAGACCATGAATAAGAATAACGCGGTTTTTTTGTTGCATAGCAGTGTCCCAGTAATTTCTTCGAAATTATTTTAAGATGAAAAATTTGTTATAAGTACAAGATTTTATTACATTGGTTTTTTATAATTTATAGCCAACCCTCTATAATATGGATACGGTGTCAGGCTCGCTTAGTCTACTATTTGTAGTACTTTCACGCGCCTTCCTTGTATCCACATTATATTGAACAGACTATAGTCTAATAATCATATTACCTATTAATTTGATAGATAAAAAGTAAGCAAAATAAAAACCTCCAAATCAGCTGCTGACTTGGAGGTTTTTTGATAAAAAACTATTTATAATTTCTAGAAAACGTCAATTACATATAGTTTTCGATACTTGGGCAAGAACACATGAGATTCTTATCACCATAAGCGTCATCGACACGTGCTACGCTTGGCCAGAATTTATGGGCGCGGATATAAGGCAGTGGGAATGCTGCTGTGTCACGGCTGTATGGATGTGTCCATTCGCTATTGGTGACCATTGCAGCGGTATGTGGCGCATTGACCAGTGGGTTGTCTTCTAGTGTCCAACCCTCTTCGCCAGCTTTGGCTTTCATTGCTTCGGCTTTGATAGATTTTAGGGCACTGATGAAACGATCTAATTCTTCTTTAGATTCAGACTCAGTTGGTTCAATCATCAACGTACCCGCAACTGGGAAGCTCATCGTTGGTGAGTGGAAACCGTAATCCATCAAGCGCTTAGCAATATCGCTTTCACTGATGCCAGTCTCTTCTTTCAACGGACGAATATCAATGATACATTCGTGCGCAACGCGACCGTTTTTGCCCGTATAAAGGACAGGGTAGTGGTCTTTTAATTGAGCAGCGACATAGTTAGCATTCAATAATGCCAGCTCAGTTGCTTTTAATAAGCCATCACGGCCCATCATGGCAATGTACATCCATGAAATTGGTAAAATGCTTGCTGAGCCATAAGGTGCTGCTGATACGGCCGAGCAGTCTTTTTGCGCGTTATGCACAGGGCTCAATGTATGATTGGCCATAAAGGGTGCTAAATGCGATTTCATACCGATAGGACCCATGCCTGGACCGCCGCCGCCATGCGGGATACAGAAGGTTTTATGCAAGTTCATGTGCAATACATCAGCGCCAACGTCGGCAGGCTGCATCATGCCAACCTGTGCATTCATATTGGCACCATCCATATAAACTTGACCGCCATGCTTATGAATGAGGTCACAGATTTTACGGATGCCTTCCTCAAACACGCCATGCGTTGATGGATAAGTAATCATCAAGGCACCTAGATGAGCGCTATTTTCTTCACACTTAGCGGTTAGATCATCGATATCAACGTTACCATTGTCATCGGTTTTAACCACGATTACTTTCATACCCATCATCATAGCCGTCGCAGGGTTGGTACCGTGCGCTGACTGAGGGATTAGACAAACATCACGGTCAGTTTCGCCCAATGATTCATGATAGCGGCGAATCGCTAATAGACCGGCATATTCACCTGAAGCGCCAGAGTTTGGCTGCATAGACACATCATCAAAACCAGTAATCGCTTTAAGTTGGTCTTGTAGACTATCAATCATGGCGATATAGCCAGTGACTTGATCACGCGGTGCAAAAGGATGCACATTGGCAAATTCAGGCCACGTAATCGGCAACATTTCACTGGTGGCGTTCAGTTTCATGGTGCAGCTACCGAGTGAAATCATGCTACGGTTCATCGCCAAATCTTTGTCTTCAAGCGATTTTAAGTAGCGCAGCATTTCATGTTCGGTATGATGAGAGTTAAATACTGGATGGGTCAAGATATCATCGGTACGCAGATGTGCGCTATCGAGTGATACGCTCGCCGCTTCAGGTAGGTCATGTGCTTTACTAACAAATAGCTGGGTTAAAACGCTAAAGTCTTGTTGATCGCTAATTTCACTAAATGAAACAGCAAGTTTACTGTCGCTTAAACGCCATAAGTTATAACCAACATTGTCCGCATTTTCAAAAATCTGGGTTGCCAGCTTCTCTGAACCACAATCAACGACGACGGTATCAAAGAATTGATCATGTACCACATTTAAGTTGCTGTCGTTGGCACCTTTAATAACATCAGCGAATGCAGTAGCAAAAGCATGAATACGAGTAGCGATACGCTTCACGCCACCTGGACCATGATAAACGGCATACATACCGGCTAGGTTGGCGAGCAATACTTGTGCGGTGCAGATGTTTGAGTTGGCTTTTTCACGGCGGATATGCTGCTCACGAGTTTGTAGTGCCATACGTAGGGCGGTATTGCCTTGTGAGTCTTTTGATACACCGATGATACGACCAGGTGCTGAGCGCTTAGCTTTATCAGAGAACGCAAAGTAGGCGGCATGTGGACCACCAAAGCCCATTGGGATACCAAAACGTTGGGTGCTACCTAATGCTATGTCTGCGCCCATATCGGCTGGTGACTTTAAGAGCACCAAGCTCATGATGTCACTGACGACGCTCACGTAAGTTTTATTTTTCTTCACAGCAGCGATGACGTCGGTTAAGTCTTGTACGTCGCCTTCAACACCGACATATTGGAAGATAGCACCAAAATAATCGCCTGATTTGGCCAGTTCGAAATCACCAACCACCACTTCCCAACCAAAGTACTTGGCACGGGTATTAATGACATCTAATGTTTGTGGATAGATACGGTCATCAACAAAAAACTGCGTTGATTTGCTTTTGCTGACACGCTTTGACATTGCCATAGCTTCTGCTGCTGCGGTTGCTTCGTCAAGCAATGACGCGCCAGCAAGCTCAAGACCAGTCAAATCAATACAAACTTGTTGGAAATTAAGCAACGCTTCTAAGCGACCTTGGGCAATCTCTGCCTGATAAGGTGTGTAAGCTGTGTACCAGCCTGGGTTTTCAAGGACGTTACGCTGAATGACCGCTGGCATACGTACTGGCGAGTAGCCTTGTCCGATATAGCTCTTATTAACGGTGATGTCATCTGCCATGGTACGCAATTTGGCAAGCGCTGCATGCTCACTCATCGCGACTGGCAAATCTAGCTCTTTATGCAAGCGCACTGGTTCAGGCACGGTATCGTTGATGAAGCTCGCCATGTCTTGATAGCCAACTGCACTGAGTAGGTCAGCTTGCTTGGTCTCATTGGAGCCTAGATGACGATAGACAAATTCAGCTTCGTTGAATAAACCTTTAAAGGTATCAAACGTTGGGTTTTGCGAGATAGTCATGACAATCCTTGGTTAAGGGAGTAATAAAGGGATGGCTAAAATAAAAAAATGGTTTACGATTTTATACGTAATGGACAAATTGCTTTTGGTCAAAGCGGAACTGAGTGTTGTAAACGCCATTATCAGCACGCTCGCCAGCACCAATCATCATAATGATATGTTGATCATCGCTTAGATTTAACAGCCGCTTCATAGCAGGCTCATCAAAGCCACCCATCGGACAGCTATCAAAGCCATGCGCGCGTAGTGCAAGCATTAGGTTTTCAGCCGCAAGGGCGGTATTGTTGGTTGCCCAGTTTTTGGTGTCTTCAAAAGTATAGTAAGGTGATTTAATCGGACCTTTTACCCGTCTGACCACTTGTGTCGCACCCCATTTAGCCGCTGATACCACATTGGCAGGCCCTCGTAAGAAGTCCATGGCAACGACTTTGGTGTAGTAGTCTTTGACT
This sequence comes from Psychrobacter aquimaris, assembly GCF_016107525.1. GTDB lineage: Bacteria > Pseudomonadota > Gammaproteobacteria > Pseudomonadales > Moraxellaceae > Psychrobacter > Psychrobacter aquimaris. Next base: position 206,510 of record NZ_JABASR010000001.1, read on the forward strand.
TTTTTGGGTACTGGCTTATCAGGGTATTCGCGCAATATTTGCTTGGCATGGTCATGCCACACATCGGTGCGAGCGACGACAGCGATTAAGCGAGCGGCGGTTTTCGCTGCATTTTGATTCATGCAGTTTTTCACCGCGCGTTGGCGCTTATCTGCATCATCAATCACATAAAATTCCCATGGCTGTAAATTGCTAGAGTTTGGCGCAAGCATGGCCAAACGCAAACAGTCTGCTAACACATCATTAGGTATCGGTGTATCGGTAAAACGACGGACTGAACGGCGTGATTCAACCACCTCGCGAAACGCTTGCAGCTGCGGTGTATTATCAGGCGTGGCAAAGTTTGCTTGATTATCAGTGTCAGGGGTCATATGAGGATCCATGCTGGAGATTAAGTGATCAACTTGGGGCATTATTGAGAACGTTTCTTCAATAGCGTCTGACAAGTGGTTGATATAAATAAATCAGATAGCGATTGGAAGCAATAAATTGAGCGATAAGCATTTTAGGAAAAGCGTACAGATATCAGCTGACGCCAATATCTGTCATAACAAGCTACGTTTTTTAAGGTTATAAGTAGCGGCATGTAAATAAAACACCGCTTTTAAGCGAGAACGTGAAGCTGATATTACAGCTCGTTTTCGTACTCATCAGCTGTCATCAGCGCTTCATAGTCAGCGATATTGTCAGGCTTCATTCTGAAGAACCAACCTTCGCCGTATGGGTCAGAGTTGATGATTTCTGGATCGTCTTCTAGTGCTTCGTTGATTGCAACGATTTCACCTGAGATAGGCGCATAAACATCAGAGGCAGCTTTTACTGATTCAACTACTGAAATTTCATCATCAACGGCGATGATGTCACCCACGTCTGGCAATTCAACAAACACCACGTCACCCAATAGGTCTTGAGCATGGTCAGTGATACCAACAGTGATAGTACCGTCGTCTTCTAAGCGTAGCCACTCGTGGCTGGCGATGTATTTTAGTTCTGCTGGGATATTGCTCATGGTCTCTCTCTCCTAAGTGATAGAGGATGGTTAACAAAAATAGTGGACGTTAATAATAGAGTTTATAATGCCTACGAGTCAAACTGCTGCTTGCCATTACGGACAAACGGTAGCTTCAGAACACGCACATCAACGAACTTGCCTTTGCCACGCAGATCGACCTGAACGCTATCATCATCTGATACGCTGGCAGGCACACGGGCAATCGCAATCGAATTTTTTAGGCTAGGGGAGAAGGTGCCACTGGTAATGATACCAGTTTGCTCATTGTCCGTGCCTTGATTGATGGTTACGGTCATGCCTTCACGCAATACACCGCGTGTCGTTAGCAATAAGCCCACTTGCTTCATGGCAGAGTTATCGTCTTTTGACTGTTGACGCTTGCTAACCAAAGCGTCACGACCGACAAAATCACGCTCATCTTTAAGCGCGAGTGTCCAGCCCATGTTGCACTCGTAAGGACTGACGCTGTCGTCCATGTCATGACCATAAAGGTTCATGCCCGCTTCCATACGCAAGGTATCACGCGCGCCAAGACCAGCAGGCTTGACGCCATGGACTTTTAATTTCTCAAAGAAGGCTGGTGCATCGTCGCCATGCATGATGACTTCGACGCCATCCTCACCCGTATAACCGGTACGAGCGACGAACCAGTCTGTGCCCTCGATGTCTGTTAGATCAGCACCAACGAAAGGCTTAAGTCCCGCCAAGGTATCTGCCCAGCTAGGTTTGGTTTGCGCCAGTTTTTCAACAGCGTTTGGTCCTTGCACGGCAATCATCGCAAGCTCTGGACGCTCAGTGATGCTGATGTCAAAACCTTCGGCGACTTTCTCAAATTGTGCCATGTCTTTATCACGAGTAGCAGCGTTTGAGACGATACGGTATTCAGTTGCGTCTTCGTTCATTAGATAAACGATTAAGTCATCAATGACGCCACCTTGCTCGTTGAGCATGCCAGAATATAGCGCTTTACCGACATTTTTTAGTTTATCGACATCATTGGCCAGTAGCTTTTGTAGCCATGCTTTGCTGTCAGCACCTTTGACATCAGCGACGACCATATGTGAGACATCAAACATACCAGCATCAGTACGCACCGCTTCGTGCTCTTCGATTTGTGAACCATAATGGATTGGTAATTCCCAACCAGAAAAATCCACCAGCTTGCCGTCACTATCAACGTGAGACTGATAAAGAGGTGTGCGTTTAGGGGCTGAAGTGTTGGCGCTTTGAGCAGTATTATCTTGAGTAGCGGTCATAACAAATCCTTATGTGAACATCAGCTGTATTCGATAACCAGTAGTAAAAACAAGTATCAAAGTATGAGGGCTGATGTGCATTATCATAGTAGCGAGAAGCAATATTGCAGGGCGCAAGCATTGCAACCAAGGGTAGCACAGAAAAATAGCGCAATCCGCCAAACAGACGCTGAACGTCGGTTTAAGCAAAAGCCCTATCTGTCCTGTAACCTGAGATTTTCAACACGAACCATCATTGCAAGTTTTTAAAAGCACCAGCCTTAAAAAACCAAATCAAATGATGTCGCATTTTCTCCCCTTCGGTGGGTAAGGCGTCGTCCGTCCTTACCGCTCTCCAGATTTGTTATGCCTTGTGTTTGGGTGTGCTACGCGATTGACGGTAGACAGCGAAACAGTCGTGACATGTGTTTTTCAGTCCTTTTACCTGAGCGATTGGCAGGGTGGATGCGCCTTCGGTGGTCATTTAACAATCATCAGCGCCAGCTCATCAATATGAACGCGCCTGATATCTTGCTCAAGACTCTCTCCTGAAAAACGCTTTTATTATGAAAGGTTCAAGGCGCTTTTACAAGCCATCTACGCGATTAAAATGAATAATTTTGGCAAAAATGATTTTTTGTGAGAATAATCAATACTGTATCGATAAGTCGATAGTTTTGCATTTGGTGGATAGTAGTCAATTTAGCACGAATGCCCATCGCAAAACGTAAAGCGACTACTGATATTCACCTAAAATATGCTAATCTATGGCGATAGTTTCTGATAGGTTGTTTTTATGCATTGTGATATTTATAAATTCCCCAAGCACGACGATATGTATGTCTATATTGCCCGCCCTGATTATCCTGATGATACCGACGAGATTAAAGACTGGCTGGGTGTGTTACCAAAAGATTTCCGCGCCAGCTTAGGGCGCAGCAAATTTGTGATGCATTTAGACTTAGCCAATACGCCGACGCTTGCGCGTGTTGATAAAGAAGAAGTACTGGCAAAATTACAGTCGCAAGGGTATTTTGTGCAAATGCCACCGCAAGATGTCATGCGCCGCCAAGCGGAATTACGTGCACGCGAAGCACAAGACAATATTTACGATTAATGGATGTTTTTGAAGCGTGTTTTTGATAGGCATCTTTTGGATATGTTGCATAACAGTTAGCAAGAAAAAGCTTACGACACATTTGCGCTCATGCATTTTGGTCGAAAGTCGTGATAAACTAGCAGGCTATGTAAGATAAGCAGCAAGAAAAATGGCAAGGTGTCATGTCTTAAAGGCTTTGTCGATAATATTTACAGTATTATTTATAATAGAACAGCACACACTGTTTATCGTTAAGCGCGAAAATGCGCTGCACAATTTATAAACGCAGGTAACTACACACGCATGGACTGGTTAAAAGGTATTATAAACAGCTTACCGCTGGAAGCCATAAGCGATATTCTCGGCGAAATTGCTATATGGTGGGGACAGATGGTAAAAGACGTGCCACCCGCAGACTTACCGATGTATGCGTATCTGGGTGGTGTCGTTATTGTGTTGGTATTGTGGTTGCTGGTCGCTCGTATGCTACCGCGGCCGTTGGGCGGTATAAGTTGGATGATGTTGTTTGCTGTGTTATTGGCACCTGGCACTGCCCTTGGCGATCCAAGTGTGATTGCCCCCGCTAGTATCGCCGTGGTTTATGCGATTATGATGAAAGACACGGCTGGCGCGATTACTAACATGCTGCCGATACTTGTCGTGTTAGTGGTCGGCTTGTTTGTGGGCTTTGTTTGGCAGCTTATTCGCGGTGCCTTTGAGTCAAGTCTAGATAAAGCGCGCAGTCGTACCGCAGAAGATACGCAAGCGACCATGCAGCTGACGACTGGTAGTTATTTGACAGAAAGTGCGACTTTAACCGACCAAGCTACTGTTGCTGAACAGTCTAATAAAAAGCCTCTAGCGGCTAATCCTCAAACAGACGTTAGCTTAAAAAAAGACAGCAGCTTAGCTAAAAAATCCAATACGGAAAAGTCTGATAAGCAGTAAAGTGATATTAGAGAAGTGATATCAAAATTTTGCTAGAGATGAATAGTTTTTGGATTTATGATAGTTACATAAAAGACATGATCAATAAAAAATACTGTGAATAAAAAGCACCATAAAAAAAGACACCATGCGTGTCTTTTTTTATGAAAAAACGTTTTTGACTGAGACGGCGAAGAGCTAAGACCTTTTTACTATATAGGTTATTTGTCAGCAACTACGAACGCATGAGTATTTTGGCAATCAATCATGCTGTGCTAATCTAAATAATTATTTATTTACCATGGATTGCTTTTAGCCCTGTTATGGCTCTTGATAGCCTTAATCTATAACAATAACTGAGACTTGATTATGACCACGACTGATAAAACGAAAAAAAGCTTTACCGGTACGCAAAACTATATTGCCACTGACGATTTGCAGTTGGCGGTCAACGCGGCGATGACGCTACAAAAACCGCTACTGATTAAAGGCGAGCCGGGCACTGGTAAGACATTGTTGGCGGAGGAGGTAGCTGAAAGCTTAGGTATGCCGCTGATTACGTGGCACATCAAGTCAACCACCAAAGCAGAGCAAGGGTTGTATGAGTACGATGCCGTATCGCGCTTGCGTGACTCGCAACTGGGTGATGATAAGGTGTATGAGATTGGCAATTATATCAAGCCCGGCAAGCTATGGGAGGCATTTACCAGTAACGAGCGCAGTGTGTTATTGATTGATGAAATTGATAAAGCTGATATCGAGTTCCCAAATGACTTGCTTCATGAGCTCGATAAGATGTCTTTTTATGTTTATGAGACAGGGGAAACCATCACTGCTGAGCAACGTCCTGTAGTAATTATCACCTCAAACAATGAAAAAGAGTTGCCTGATGCTTTCTTGCGTCGCTGCTTTTTCCATTATATTGACTTTCCAGAAGAAGCAACCATGCGTCAAATCATTGACGTACATTTCCCTAATATCCAAGAAAAGCTGGTCAATGATGCACTGAATATATTTTATAAGCTACGTAATGTTCAAGGGCTTAAAAAGCCGCCATCAACGTCTGAGCTTGTCGATTGGTTAACTTTGCTACTGGCTGATGATATGGCGCAAGCAGAGTTAGAAGAAAACTTACGCGGTGAGAAGTCTATTCCACCGTTATATGGTGCGCTGCTTAAAAATGAAGCCGATGTGAATTTATTGCAGCGTTTTGCCAACATGATGCGCCGTTAATATAAAGGTCGAGTTGAATTTTAAGCTGATGGGTGAATAATGAAAACGTATTTTGACACTAAATTTGAAGCTCTGGTTATTGATTTTGGCTATGAAGAAGCATTGGCGAAGATAATCGATATTTTATTGTTCCAAAGCAGTACCCCTTCCACACTTAAAAACAAAGTGAATAAATTTACTGATTTTTGGTCTTCAGGTTTTATTGTGACGCTATCTCAAGGTCATTTGAGTAATGAGAATTTTGTATTTGCTTTGGGTCAGTATATTCGGTTATCGCATTCATCTATAGATGCCTGTATATTGGAAAATCTTCTTAAAATCGACGAAGAAAGTGTCATTAATGCAGTGCGCCTATCAGGTATTATTGCCCAGCCTGAAAACAATTCTTGGGTGATTTTAAAGAAAATAGCTGATCAGTTTAACCTTCTCAAATTTAATAATTTTTTACGAACAGTTGAATACATACAACTACAGTATCAAGAGCGCCTCAGTGCCTATAAAAATCTTAAAAATCAGCTACAATTAGATCAGATTACAGCAATGGTATTTAGCAGTTTATATGCTTGTGAGTATTTGATACTGAATCCAAAAAGTATAGATAATCTTTATACCCAAATTCCTTATCAACATGGCATTGAAGAATACATACCAGTTGAGAATGTATGGAGAGCATTTAATTACATTATTACCAGTGCTAATATTCAAAAAAAAGAATTTACAGAAAAAACATTAGCATCAATTTTTAAAAACACTATGATGCCTTTTATATTAGGACAGACGCCGAATAATAAGCTCATGAGTCGTTATGATGATTTTAAAAAAATGGTTGCTTGTCAGGTTGAGATTGATTTGTATCGCGATAAAGTCATAAATGCTTATTGTTTTGACTTAGAAATAAATTACTATATAGAGAATGAAAAACTAAAGCTTGTGTACTCTAATAAAGAGACTGATCAATTTTCAGATAAACTATCTATTTTATCTAGTTACTGGTTATACAGAGCATTTGACTCTTTAGATAAAAACCCTTATCTAATTCGATTGGATAAAGGAGTCAATTATGAAGCTAATATAACAGCTTTGGCAAAAACGCAAGGTATCATTTTACAATTAGAAGAGATTTATGGAATTAATAAAGCTGAATTTGGCGAACAATATGATTTATCTGCTTTAATATTCACTATGCTGATGATTCAGGCACATTTTGAATATAACTTTGTTCAACCATTTAAAGACATTGCTTTTAGTACTAAAGCTCATCCTTTCATGGCATTGGAAAGGTTAGTGATACAAGGGCTCTCTAGAGGTCAAGATAGAATGCCTTTAAATCACGCAAAAATTAAAGATAAAGCTATTAAGATGTCAGATTGGATATTAGAAGGTAGCGGAAATTCAAAAAAGAGAGAGATGAATCGTATTTTGGACTTTTGGTCGCAAAATTTGCGAGAAGGCGAAAGCTCTTCTTATGGGGAAAAATCTTTTTATAAGCTTGATGGTTATATGTTTTCATTACCATGGGTAACTTTTCAAAAAAACTTCAATACAGCTACCATAAATACCTTTAGAAAATTGTATAAAAACCGAGCTGGCTTGAAATTTGAAACTGATTTAATGGAGCAAAATCTAGCTGGACTATTGGCTAAATATAAAGGTGAAGTCTATAGTCAGTATGAGCCTTCAGAGTCGGGAGTGGGTGAGATAGATGCAATTGTAGTAACAGATAATAAAGTTTTGGTTATTGAACTTAAATCTACTTATGTAAAAAGTAGTGTGAAAGAAATATATGAGTATAGAAATTTTGTATTGAAAAAAGCTGCGTATCAATTATCACGTAAGTCTAGCTATGTTAGCGATATTTTTTTACCCAGCCTAGGACTTGATAGCTCTAAGTTTAGCATTCACTCGTGGATTGTAGACACGACGCTAGAGTTTGATCATGAGTATATTAATGGGTTTTTAAAAATCTCTTTTGAAGAGTTGGTTATTATTTTAAAAGGACATAAACAGTATTTTTCAGATATGCTCAAAAATAATGATGATAAAAGCGCTTCTAGTACTTTGGAAGAGAGTTTAGACGCAGTGATTGAGACTATTGAGAACAATAAATTTTGGGTTGATAACTTACCGCTTGTAAGTTCACTTCAAGAGTCAAATCCTGTTTCTACACTAAAGGCATAATCATGTTTATAAAATTGTTCTATACCTTACGTACTTATGGTGTGCCAGTCAGTACGCGTGAGCTGCTTGATCTAAATGCCGCGTTAGATCAAGGGCTGATGATGCAGCCGCATCCTGAAAATCCAGAGTTGTCTACCTTTGCCAGTCGTGAGGATATGTACCGACTGATTCGACTGTGCATGGTCAAAGACGAGCGCCATTTTGATAAATTCGATCGAGCTATGGCAGATTATTTCGAAGGCGTCGACAGTCTTGATATGGATGAGCTATTGGCTAAGCTGACTGATGTCCCAAAAGAATGGTTAGATTTAAAGCTCGACCCAAAAAATCTAACCGATGAGCAGCGCCGACTGCTAAAAAAATACGGCTCATTAGAGGAGCTGATGAAAGCACTTGAGGAGCGTCTCAAAGAGCAAAAAGAGCGGCATCAAGGCGGTAGTAAGTGGGTCGGTACTGGTGGTACATCGCCATTTGGTGCCTATGGTGACCATCCGGAAGGCGTACGCGTTGGCGGTGAGTCACGTAAACGTAGCGCGGCTAAAGTCTGGGAGCAGCGTAAATACCGCAACCTTGATGATGACAGCCAGCTTGGTACTCGACAAATTCAGATGGCGCTGCGTAATCTACGTCAGTTTGCTCGTACCGGTAGCGCCGATGAGCTAGACATTCATGAGACTATTAAACGCACGGCAAAAAAAGGCGTGCTCGATATCCATATGCAAGCTGAGCGCCGTAATCGCGTCAAAGTATTGATGCTGTTCGATGTGGGCGGCAGTATGGATGTCCATGTTGAAGCCTTAGAAAAGCTATTTTCAGCGGCTAGAAATGAATTTAAAACCTTAGAATTTTTTTATTTTCATAACTGTCTTTATGACTATGTTTGGAAGGACAATGACCGTCGTCATAGTGCGCCGATGCCAACGTATGAGCTGCTCAATAAATACGGTCGCGAATATCGCGTTATCTTCGTCGGTGATGCGTCAATGTCGCCATATGAGCTCATGACAGTGGGTGGCAGCGTTGAGTATATGAACAATGAGGCGGGTATTGTTTGGCTCAAGCGGGTGCTGGCGCATTTTGATAAAGTCGCTTGGCTCAATCCTGAGGATCCCGCGTACTGGCAATATACCCAAACCATCGTTGAAATTAAGAAGCTATTCGACAATAAAATGTACCCGATGACCTTACATGGGGTAGAAGAGATGACCAATTATCTAGCGCGTTAATTTTGAATTCTGGATGAAGATATGCCCTAACTTATAAAACTTATTAATCCTCATCTTTTTTGATAATAGCAGCCGTTATGACAGCATAGCGGCTACTTTTTTGTCGAAATAATCTGTATTTGTAGTAATACGGCATTGGTATACTCAGTAAAACGTGATAAAATTCATTTTAAATGAATGTTATAGAGGCGTTTGGACAGATTTGACAAAAAATTTAATGACAAGAATTTGATAATCGTTTGTAAAGACCAGTCGTCGTTGCTTATTTAAGCACTTCATTTTTCATATATTAATCAATTAACCAACAAATATCATGAATTTATGCCATTTCTAACCATTTGAGTAGCAGAAAAGTGTGTGCAAGTACTGCATTTATTAGACTAAGCGCATTTGACACCGCTTCTCATATGTTTCGGAATTGGTATTAATAAGAGAGACAGTATGGCTTCATCAAAGACTTTAGAAATCGTCACCGCAACTGTTCCCGTCCTTGAAGAGCATGGAACGGCAATCACCACGGTATTTTATAAAAACATGTTTGAAGAGCATCCAAAGCTGTTGGACATATTTAACGAAACCAATCAAAAATTGGGTCGTCAACAGACGGCTCTGGCAACGACCGTGTTAGCCGCTGCTAAGCACTTGGATAAATTGGCAACGTTATTGCCACAGGTCACGCAAATCAGCCACAAGCATCGTGCTTTACAGATTTTGCCCGAGCATTATCCCATCGTTGGTAAGCATTTAATCGGTGCAATCAAGGAAGTACTGGGAGAGGCGGCCAATGACGATATCATCGATGCTTGGACTGAAGCTTATGATGAGATTGCCTCAGTATTTATTCAGATAGAACATGGTATGTATGAAGAGGCGATGTGGCAGGGTTTTGCTCCTTTTACCGTGACTAAAAAGGTAGCAGCCGCTACGGATATTGCTGCCTTTACTGTTGTGCCAGTCAATGATAATGCAGAAAGTCATCAAGAGATTGACCTGAGTAAATTAAATTTAACCGCGGGTCAGTACATCACGGTGAAAGCAGATCCAAAAGACAGTGACCATGTTGCCCTACGTCATTACTCTTTGTATTCCGTTAGTACTGATGCAGGTATTCAGTTTGCGGTCAGACGCGATAACCGCAATGAGCATCATGGTTTGGTTTCTAACTATATGCACGACCAATTAGAAGTGGGTGACACGGTTTTGTTATCGGCGCCAGCAGGTGACTTTGCGCTCAAGCAAGATTTGGTACAGCAAAATGAGATTCCATTGGTATTGATGAGTGCGGGTGTTGGTGTAACCCCTGTGCTATCTATGTTAGAGGCACAAGTATTAGCCAATCCAAAACGTCCTATTATCTGGGTTTATGCTTGCCAAAATGAAGCGCATCACGCTTTCAATACTGAAGTAAATAAGCTACTAGAAAAGGCTGAAACTGTAGAGAAGCGTGTCTTCTATTTTGAGTCTGGACAAATATTGAATGAGGCGTGGCTTGCTCAATTACCTAAGCCTGCTGATATTTATGTCTGTGGCTCGATGCCATTTATGGAAAGTATGATTGATGGTCTAGTGACATTAGATCACGGAGTTGATAGCGTCCATTATGAACCGTTTGGTCCCAAGATGAGTCTTGGCGGTTAATTTTTAGCTATGGTTAGCCATTAACTGTTGCTAGTAATAAAAAAAGCACTTGGATGACAAAGTCGTCTCAAGTGCTTTTTATTCAATATAATTTATCTCATTTTTACCACTATTTTCAAAATAGATACACCGCCTAATCTTTATTTTCAACCAATCCAATCATCACACCCATCTCTTTTTTATCGTGCTTATCCATGCTGGGCACATATAAGGCTGACGCAATCCCGCCATCTAAAAACAGGGCATTCGGACAGCTTAAGTCATCCTTAAACAACGATGCAAATTGATAAAATGTCACAGGCGCATCGCTATTGACAAATTTTATGTGGCCATCATCACAAACACCTGCGCCATTACGAATCTTGAGTGAGGTGCTATCAGGATTAAATTGCGGATGTATCTCGTTATTGATAACCAGCATAGGACCTGATTGGGTGGCATACCAAGGCTTCGCTTCGCCGCTCTTAAGCTGCTCATTTAAGGCATTGCTTTCTGTGATTTGTACCTCTCCAGCTTTATCCCACCACAGCACACCATTGGGCAGTAAATGAAAATTGCCACCGCCTTCTTTGAGATTTAACGATTTGACCTCTTCACCATCAATGATGGTATAGCCAATCGGTGCATAGTTCTCATTGTACATGCCGGCATTCATGGCAAAGTTCAGCGTTTGATTAGAAGGTAATGTTGCTAATAAGGTCTCGAAGGTGAGCAACGACTGCGTACTGTCAGGCTGCTGCCAAAATAATTTTAATGAGTAGCGGGCATCCATCAAGGCTTGAGCATCAATGCTACAAACACTATAAGAAAATGGTGCTTCTTGAGTCTGACACGACCAGTTTTGTGTCTCGCTGTCAGCAGCATCAGTGCTTATCGGTTGGCAAGCACTGATGCTGAGTGAAAACAGCGCAATGATCCATAAAGGTAAAGAAAGCGTGAAACTTGGCATCAATCATCTGTCTTTTTGATAAAGAGTAAATATAAGCGCTCATGGATAGTAAAATACCAATCACTATTTTTAGTCATTGTTAAGCGGAACGTCGCGAAAAGTATTGTTGACGTTGCCTATTAACTGCCCACCGCCTGTGATGCTCGCAAAGTTGCCAAGGCTCTGCTCCACCGAGGTGCTGGTTTCTCTGCCTTTATCTCGTGAGTCTTTATTATAAGCAATGAGGGCGTCATCATTGGCTAAAAAGCTATCAGGGTTCGCCATTACCCACATCTGATTAAACACATCTGCGCGGGCGCTATTATTAAGTAGCGCTCCCTTATCCGTAAAATAAAAGAACTTCGATAATAGCTTTATCTGCCCGTCATCGAGGCGGCGCGCGATATGATATGGTTGTAATTGGCTTGGGTGTTGCAAGCCGACCGCGCCGACGATACTGGCTAGGGATTTGAGGGTGTTTTTATGGAAGCTTGCGACGCGCTCAGCTTTGCTAGGGACGTCGAGCGCCTTTTGACGATACGGGTCTTGGGTGGCAACGCCAGTCGGGCAAGTGTTGGTATGGCACGAGCGTGATTGAATACAGCCAACGGCAAACATAAAGCCGCGCGCTGAATTACACCAGTCTGCGCCCAAAGCAATCATACGGGCAATATCGAAACCAGAGACGATTTTACCGCTCACGCCAAGTTTGATTTTATCGCGAATACCTGCGCCTACCAAAGTATTGTGTATTAATAAAAATCCTTCAACCAATGGCATACCGACGTTGTCCATAAATTCGACAGGAGCCGCGCCAGTACCGCCTTCTGCGCCATCGATGACGATAAAATCAGGATAGTTATCGGTTTCGATCATGGCTTTCACAATGGCCATAAACTGCCAAGGCTGACCGACACAGAGTTTGAAGCCCACAGGTTTGCCACCGGATAAGTCGCGCAGCTGCTGCCAAAAGGCCACCAATTCTCGCGGGGTGCTAAAAGCTGTATGCGACGATGGCGAAACACAATCCTGACCTGTCGGTACTTCACGAGTATCGGCGATTTCTTGGGTGATTTTTTCGGCGGGTAACACGCCGCCTTGACCAGGTTTTGCCCCTTGAGATAGTTTGATTTCAATCATTTTAACTTGCGGATCGACGGCTTTTTCGGCAAAAGACTGCGGGTCAAAGTTACCCTGCTCATCACGGCAACCAAAATATCCTGTACCCAGCTCCCAAATCAAATCGCCACCGAACTTGCGATGATAAGGGCTGATTGCGCCTTCGCCTGTATCGTGGGTAAAGCCGCCTATTTTTGCACCTTGATTGAGCGCCATAATTGCATTAGCCGATAAGCTGCCAAAGCTCATTGCCGAGATATTAAACACCGACATATCGTGTGGCTGCTGACAACGCTCGCCGCCTACCATAATACGAAAATCTTTGTTTTCTAGAGGCTGGCTAATCGCTGATTGCAAAAACCATTCTTTACCATTTGTGTATAAATTATCTAGCGTACCAAAAGCATTGGTGTCACTGACGTTCTTAGCACGTTGATAAATTAGCGCCCGCTGCTGGCGTGAAAACGGTACTTGCTCTTTGTCATTTTCTAGTAAATATTGACGAATTTCAGGACGAAAATCTTCGAGTACATAGCGAATGTGTCCGGCAACGGGATAGTTTTTCAAAATAGAATGCTTTGATTGTATGAGGTCATAAACCCCCAAGCAAACCCCAAACCCGCCGAGAATAATCAACCACCAATTTAGCAATAGTAGACCTGCTAAAAATATTAATATGGCCGCGCCAAAGGTGCTATAACGCAGCAATAAGCCGACCAAATACGGAGAGCTGGTTTTAGGTTCAGGATTTAGATTGGTACGAGATTGGGGCATAGCTACACTCAACAGTAATACGTAAATATTAAAAAGGTGATAATGATTCAAAGAGAAAGTAGGGCAAAAACCACCCTCACATGACCATCATTATTAGACACCGACAAAGGGCTCAGATTTATCGCCTACATCATACACATATGATATCACCGCATCGCAGTAATTGGGTAACAGTGTGCTACTGTTGGTGTTGCTACTGGTGTGATTTTAACAGGCAACTTGTACCAAAGTTTTCTGCTCATCGATCACTTTAAGCGTAATCTCAACGGGTAAAAATTGCTGAATGAGCCATGCTTGAGTTTTAGTGTGCTCACTAACGACATGCGCGGTAAAATCGCCGCCGCCTGCTACAGCCAACGGTAAGAGTAGTTGGTCGGTTAAGTATTCATCGACCAGTGCATCGGTGTCAAATACATAACGTTTGACTAAGCCTGATAAACGACTACCTATCTTTTCCGCTGAGCTGCGCTTTTCTCCTAGTAAAGTAAACATCTCGGAGTGATACTCTTTATGGTTTTGGGTGTCAGCAATCTCACGAGTGACTTTTGCATAGCAAGTATTGCCTTCACCAATACCGTGTAATTTATTGCCGCGCGTCGTAATAAGCGCCTCATCAATACCTGCTTCAATCAATGTGGCTTTTGCGCTGGCAAGCTCACGTTTGCAAATATCGTATTCTAGATTGAGTACGCTTGCGACTAAAGCGATATTGACCAACTCGCCACGTTCAGTAAGTTTAAATGGCAATGTATTAGCACGGCGCATGAACGGCGTGATTGTCGCTTTAATCGTACCCCCACCGATGGGTGCAAACCCTACTTGCTGCAATTCAATATCGATTTGCATTCCTAATTTCGCCAATGCAGGAACAAACGCCTCAGTTAAAAAGTCCGTGGTTGGCGCGAGTGGATTATGCGTGCCACCTTTTATCGTCACAGTTGATTGCGAGCGTTCATCAGTATTGGCAAAAAGTAGGGCAGGTAATAGCGTTTGCAGCACCAGACTGGTACTACCTGCCGAACCAATATCAAAGTTATAATCGCCCGCTTGTACGGTGCTTGGTGTAAAGGTAAAGGCCGTACTACCCAAATGCGCGCCCGATACGCTAGCATTTGAAATCTGTTGTGATGCTTGCACACACATCAAATGTTGGCGCATCAGACCGGGTTTGGCGCGTCCTGCACGTATATTGGTGATCTCAATTGGCGTACCAGTGAGCATCGAGAGAGACAATGCGGTACGGATAATTTGTCCACCGCCTTCGCCTGTGCTGCCGTCGATTTTTAGGGTTTTATGTGTTGATGCTGGCATGATAAATGTCTTTATGGTTTGTACGACTATTAATTGGTGATGTTTTTAATGGGCATAATAAAATGCTTCCCAATACTTTTAGGGTCGCATTTAAAATAAGATTGAAACCGACTGTCAGTGTCTGGTGGTAAGGTCTAAATGGTGCATTGTGCTTAGTGACGGGTACGGGGCATAAGTTGTGAAAAGAGCGTTTGCCCGCAACGCATAGCAGCCACTACAGTATATTTTCAACCCCCTGCTGTGGATACGCGGGGTCTGACACTCGCCCAGTCGGTTCCAAAAGGGGAGTCTGCTGATTATGCTAAGCTCGCAGAGAATTTGGTATTATTGGTCTAACATTTATTACGCGACATTATTATTCAACAAGGTCAATCTGCCAGTTATTGGCTTGAATGACAAGATTAATCTTGCGTAGTTTCATCGCGATATCATCGGCTTGTTTTTGTAAGCTTGCGACCGAGACCATGACATGCCACTTAATCTCGCGAGGGCTATAACGATCAACCTCGGTGTCGGTGGCTTCAATGGCCTCAATCAAAAGCTTGTGACGCATCTCTAACGTATCACGTTCGATTAATAACGTCAGCATCGATTGACCGTCATTGGTCTTAGCAATGGCATTAGTGCGGTGAATACGCTCAATCAACACGCTCAGCTCGGTAATGATTTGGCTGGCATCTACCATCAATACGTTTGGGTCTTCATTTGGCGTATCGCCTTCTTGGACTTTGACATTGCTGCGAATGCGTCCTTTGATTTGTGCCAGCTTCTTTTGCATATCGCTACGGATAAGTAGGGCTTCTGCGAGTTTCATTTTTGTTTTCCTTATAGTAGACCTATTTGTTAGCATGTTTATATTTTCAATCAACTCATTTCGGTTCAGCCCAAAAGGTGATATTCGCTTCTTTTAGACTATTTACATCCAGCCTATAGTATTTTACTGTCGTTTTTAAATGTGGAAATTCGGATTTTAGCTGATATCCCTATATTTTCTCTAGTAAGTTACCTAAATGTTCGACTGAAATGAGGTGACTTGGCTCTTACGACCCTAAAAAGGTCTCCCAGACTTTTTATCAATGCTTCCCAACTCGTAACGTATGGCTTTATCCTTATTTCTAGTTCTACGGTAAACTAATATGAAGAAAATTAAAGAACAATTCCTTTTTGCTCACAATATTGCTCAATAGCTTTGAAATATTGGTGTTTAAAAAATTTCAAGTTAGTAGTTTGGTCAAATATGGTTTGATTTTCTTGATCTTCCCATGCGATGAGTTTCCATTGTACAGTTAGCTTTCCTACAATTATTTCTGTGGAAAAAATACCACAGTGATCACATGCACAGTGACAACGATATAATACTGTCCGATTTGAGCCTAACTGATTGTTATTAGAGGATCGACCTAGTAGCTGTAATATGTAGTGATGTGATAGAACTCCATCACTATTAAGGTCATTGTCATAATTACCTAAATGCCGATAGTCTCCAAGTAACTCAATTAACGACTGGTCATCAATTAAGAACTCAGGAATTTTTTCATTAACTAATCCATCTTTATTTGCGTAAGTAAAGTTGATCCATCCCATATGAAATTTATTCATAACTCACCCTTTCACACAAACCACCTGCCGCAAGGTATGCACCACTTCTACCAAGTCGCTTTGTGCGTTCATGACGTCTTCAATGTTCTTATATGCCGCTGGGATTTCATCAATCACGCCCACGTCTTTTCGGCATTCTACGCCTTCAGTTTGGGCGATTTGATCAGCGGTGGTAAAGATCTTTTTCGCCTCGGTGCGTGACATCACGCGGCCTGCGCCATGCGAGCAAGAGCAGAAGGATTCTTCATTACCTTTACCGCGCACGATAAAGGATTTTGCGCCCATTGATCCCGGAATGATGCCGTATTCGCCAATGCGAGCACGCACCGCACCTTTGCGAGTGACAAAGATATCTTCGCCGTAGTGCTCTTCTTTCGCTACATAATTGTGATGACAGTTGACCGCTTTTACGGCTGCATCGAACGGCTTTGGCACAATGGTGCGTAGCGCTTTGATGGCTTTTTCCATCATGATTTCACGGTTTTTAAAGGCAAAACGCTGCGCCCAACCCACGGCAAACCAATAATCATCGAAATGCTCAGTCCCTTCAGCGAAATATGCCAAATCTTTATCTGGCAAATTGATAAACCACTTACGCATATCCTCACGTGCCAGCTCAATAAAGTAGCGCCCGATGGCATTACCCACGCCGCGAGAGCCTGAATGCAGCATGATCCATACCTGATTGGTCTCATCCAAGCACACTTCTACAAAGTGATTGCCTGTACCGAGCGTTCCCAAATGATTCAGGTTATTGGTATTTTTAAGCTTCGGATGCTTTTGGGTTATGTAATTAAAGTCATCAACCAATGTACCCCAGCCATCCTTAACCGTATTGTCAGGGTTTGTCCATGCGCCAACATCACGACGTGAGCCGCGTCCACGGGTTTTGCTGCGTCCATGCGGAATGGCTTTTTCAAGCTCGGTACGCAGACCGCGCAAGTTATCAGGCAAATCATCAGCGGTCAGCGTGGTTTGCACCGCCATCATCCCGCAGCCGATATCGACACCGACCGCCGCAGGAATAATCGCTTCTTTGGTTGGCAATACGGTTCCAATAGTTGCGCCAATCCCAACATGCACATCAGGCATCACCGCGAGCCACTTATAGATAAAGGGCATCTGTGAGGCTTTAATCAGCTGGTCGTGGGCTTTTGGATCGACAGGCACGCCTTTGGTCCACAGTCTGATTGGGGTTCCGCCATCTTGAATGATGTTGTGTGTGGCTGGTTGCATGTTGTGCTCCTTAATTACTTATATAGGTTCGTATATGATTATTTTGTGCTTACTCTATAGGGTGCTAAAGATATGCCAAGTTTGCTTAGTATGTTGATATAAGTTATTAAGCTATTGATATTTATATAAAAAATAAATATAAAATATATATAGTAAGTAAACTGGCTACTTAGTTAATAAAAATAATATATAAAATATTCTATAAAAATCGTTTTTATTATAAATTTAACTATTATCAGTTGTTTGGAGTAAAATAAACTTTACTACAATCAATAGGTAATATTGCGGTAGGTAGATTGTTCTTTTTAAAAAGGATAAGAATATGCAGCGAGTGGGTGGGCAAGGTAGAGAGGCAACGTGGCATCGTGCGTTATCAGTTAGCGCGTTGATGATAATGGGTATCAGTGTAAATATCAGTGCGTTTGCCACGCCTACTTTGGCGTCATTGCGCAGTCATTATGAGACGACCATCAATGTCGAGCCGACGGTAAAGACGTTCCTGCCGACGCCGCCAACGACGCTGTTTAAAACCGTACGCTATGACAGTGACGGCATGTCTTTAGCCGCATTTGTCACGCCCGATCTGCAAGATCAAAAAAAGTATCCTGCTATTGTTTGGCTGACAGGCGGCGAGTCCAATACGCTAGTAGACTTTTGGCGTAAAGGCTCAAAGCAAAATGACCAAACTGCCAGTCCTTACCGTGATGCTGGCGTAATCATGATGTTTCCCACATTACGCGGCGGCAATGACAATACGGGCAATATCGAAGTGAATTATGGTGAGGTCGATGATGTCATCGCGGCGGCAGAGTATTTGGCGACCTTGCCGTATGTCGATAGCAGCCGTATTTATTTGGGTGGGCACAGTACAGGTGGCACGCTGGCACTATTGATCAGCGAAGTGGCAAGCAGCACGCACCCTGATTTATTTAGAGAGGTCATTAGCTTTGGTGCCAGTCAAGAGACGATGTTTTTACAAGACGTTGACTTTACTGGCGATGAGCAACGAGAGATGGATTTACGTGCGCCTGCCAATTGGCTTCAAGATATCAAAGTGCCGACATGGATTATTGAAGGCAAAAGTCTGGATAGTAATTATCGAGATTTAAAGCCAATATGTGATAAGAATAAAAACCCAATGCTGCACTGTTCCTTTATCCTACGGTACGACCATTTTAGCGTGCTGTATCCGCTCAATCGCCACCTTGCTCAGCAAATCATGGCGGATGAAATGCTGTCTATAGATGCCAATGCGTCATGGACGGATAGAAACTAAAAGTGAAAATAAACGGATCTAACGTTTATCAACATTTTGTGCAGACCATGAGTGATGAATAACGAGTAACGAGCAATGATTAAAAAACCGCACACCAACAAAACCGCTGTCATCGGCTTTCTCGGTACTACTTTAGACAATGGCTTTAATGACAAGCGTTGGCAGCGCTGGCGTCCAACGGTCAGTCTGGGTTTGCATGATGAGTTGCTGGTCAGTGAGCTGCATATCCTCTATAGCAAGCGTGATAAGCGCTTGTTTCATCTTATCTGTGATGATGTGGCAAAAGTCAGCCCGCAGACGCAAGTGATCGGGCATCGCGTGTCGCTCACTAGTCCGTGGGACTTTGCCGATGTCTATGCCGAGCTGTATGACTTTGTCACAGGGTTTACGTTTAACACTGACACCGATTATTTGCTACATCTGACCACTGGCACGCACGTGGCGCAGATTTGTTGGTTTTTGCTGGTCGAGGCGGGGTTTTTGCCTGCCGACTTTATACAAACCTCGCCATGTCCCAAGCCCGATCAATACAATCCGCAAGGCCGCTATCAAATTATTGATTTGGATGTGTCGCGCTATGATAGCTTGCGCGCGCGCTTTGAGGCTGAAAAAGCCCAGCATTGGCAAACCCTACAAGCCAATCTGGTTACCCGAAACGCTGCCTATCAACAGCTTATCTCTGATATTGAAAAAGTCGCCACCCGTTCCACTGCACCCATTCTACTCATGGGCGCAACAGGGGCGGGCAAGTCACAACTGGCGACCCAAATCTATGAGCTGAAGAAAAACAAAGCCAAAAACGCCGCTCACAGCAAATATGCGCTAGGGGCCTTTGTCGAGGTCAACTGTGCCACCTTGCGCGGCGATACGGCGATGAGTGTGCTATTTGGTCATGTCAAAGGCGCATTTACAGGCGCTGCGTCAAGCCGTGATGGGCTACTAAAATCTGCCGATGGTGGCTTGCTGTTCTTAGATGAAATCGGTGAGCTGGGGCTCGATGAACAAGCGATGTTACTCACCGCATTGGAAGAGCAGCGATTTTATCCGCTGGGTAGTGATACGCCGATTAACGTGTCGTTTCAGTTGATGGCGGGCACTAATAAAGACCTGCGCCAAGCGGTCGTTGATGGCGAGTTTCGGGTAGACCTGTTTGCACGATTGAACACGTGGACGTTCTTTTTACCATCGTTAAAAGATCGCCTTGAGGATTTACCTGCCAATATCGACTATGAGCTGGCACGCTTGGGCAGCGAGCAGCAGCAGCAATATCGATTTACCCCAGAGGCACGGAAGTTGTATGAAAGCTTTGCCATGAGTGCGGATGCGACATGGCAAGGAAACTTTCGTGATTTGACTGCCAGTATGATTCGCCTGACCACGTTAGCTGAGAGTAAAGCGATTCGCAATGGTGATGTGCAAGCGGAGATTGAACGCTTAGCGCATCTTTGGGAACTACCTGACAGTTTGAATGGCTCTGATAGCTTAATTAATAACAAAAGCATTAACACGAATAAAAATAGCCTAAGCAAAAATAAATCTGAAGCTAAACTAGATAGTGAAACCGTCGAGCAGGGTAGCCATAATATTTTGAGCCAATATCTTGATAACGATTCTATTGCAATGATTGACCCGTTTGAGGCGGTGCAATTGGCCTATGTGATTGAAGTGTGTATCAACCATAAAAATCAAGCAGCAGCGGGGCGCTATCTGTATGCCAATTCTCGCGATAAGCTCAAAAACCCCAATGACAGCGACAGATTGCGTAAGTATCTGATGAAGTTTGGGCTTAGGTTTGATGAGTTAAAATAAACTGATACCATCAGTTTGATCTAGTATATGCTTCATAATACAAAAGTTGTAAATACTAAGCCAAACTGATAATCGTTTACATAAAAATTTTGTCAGTTTTCTTTGCTCTCTTCTAGTCCCCGCGCCCAATCCGCTCTGCCAACGCCTGCAATTTGGGCACGATCATCGCCGCATACTCATCCACTTTCCAGTTGGCACTCGGTACACTGGCATTCAGTGAATAAGCATATTGTCCCGTTGCGACATCGTATACGCCCACCGCGACTGCCAATATGTCAGTAGAAAACTCTCCATCAGAGATGGTATAGCCATACTTTCCATAATGCTCTGCCGCGCTGGCTAGGGCAATTTGCGCATGGTTGAATTCTTCATCAGATAAATTTTCTTTTAAATTACTAATAATGACCGTCTGTCTCGCTTGCGAGCTTGCTGCATAAAAAGCCCGCCCAATCGCCGTACGTGCCACGGGTACGGCTGAGCCAACTTGCAAATTGACCGATAGGCGTGCAGGACTACGACAGCAGGCGTGATAGCGCATCTCTCCTTCAACTTCGGTCGCTAGATTCACCGACACCTCATTTTCGCTAGCGAACTGTCTCAGTAATGGCTCAGCATAGGCCACCATGTCATGACGACTCCACGCGGTTGCGCTTAAACGTACCGCACTACTACCTAGTTGATATTGTCCGTACTCATTGGTACGCAAAAATCCCAGCGTGGTTAAAGTATGAATCAGGCGAGTAATGGTCGCTTTTGGCAGGTTTGTCATCTGACACAACTGCTGATGAGTGAGTCGCTCTTGATGCTCAAAGGCGGCTAGTATAACCAACCCACGACCTAGTGCCGTCACAAACTGTCGATCATTATCCTCCTTGCTTTGACCCATCAGGTAATCCATTCGTTCGAGTAGTGAGGTAGCTGTCGATGTAGATGTTGTCATTTTATTTCCATTTCCCTTAATGATTATCTCTTTTGATGCCTATTTTTTAATAAAGGTTTACAGGGCGGCGAAAGTTTGCTTAAATAGTTTTATATTATGAAACTAAGTTTCGCACAGCGGAATAACTAAGTCAATGACTTGTTAAACCAAATGGTTTATTCATCACTACTCGTCAGTCAGGATGACTGATATCAAGGAGATCCACATGGCAACATCTACCAGCCCGCGCTTTGATTGGGAAGATCCTTTTTTATTACGCGACCAGCTGACTGAAGAAGAGCGTATGGTCACCGACAGCGCCCGTCAGTTTTTTCAAAAGGAATTGATGCCCGGTATCGTTCAGGCCAATCGCAACGAGCATTTTGATCGCAACATCATGCGCCAAATGGGTGAGATGGGCTTGCTTGGAGTGACGATTGAAGGTTATGGCTGTGCTGGTTTATCCAGTGTCGCTTATGGTCTGATTGCTAAGGAAGTGGAAGCGGTTGATTCAGGCTATCGTTCAGCGATGAGCGTGCAGTCAAGCCTAGTGATGCATCCGATTTGGGCGTATGGCACAGAAGAACAAAGAGAAAAGTATTTGCCAAAGCTTGCCACGGGCGAGTACGTCGGCTGCTTCGGTCTGACTGAGCCAGATTCGGGTTCTGATCCTGCATCGATGTCGACGCGTGCGCGCGCAGTCGATGGTGGTTACGAGCTGACTGGTAATAAAATGTGGATTACCAACAGTCCTATCGCGGATGTGTTTGTGGTCTGGGCAAAAGACGATGCCGATGAGATTCGAGGTTTTATTTTAGATAAAGGCATGAAAGGTTTATCAGCGCCAAAGATTGAAGGTAAGTTTTCACTGCGTGCTTCAGTCACGGGTGAGATTGTGATGGACAAAGTGTTCGTCCCTGAAGCCAATGCTTTCCCAGATATCCGTGGTCTAAAAGGGCCGTTTGGCTGCTTGAATAAAGCGCGTTATGGTATTGCTTGGGGCTCAATGGGCGCGGCAGAATTCTGCTGGAAAGCGGCCCGTCAGTACACGCTAGATCGTAAGCAGTTTGGTCGTCCACTGGCCGCCACGCAGTTGGTGCAGTTAAAGCTTGCCAATATGCAGACAGAAATCACCTTAGGTCTACAAGCCGCGCTACGTGTCGGTCGTTTGATGGATGAGCACAACGCTGCGCCTGAAATGATCTCTATGATTAAGCGTAATAACTGCGGTAAGGCGCTGGATATCGCTCGTATTGCTCGTGATATGCATGGTGGTAATGGTATCTCTGATGAGTTTCACATCATCCGTCATGTGATGAACTTAGAAGCCGTCAATACCTACGAAGGTACGCACGATATTCACGCGCTTATCTTAGGCCGTGCACAGACAGGCATTCAAGCGTTCTTTTAAATATTTTTAGCTAAGAATGTTTAACAAAGTTGTACTTCATTACGTACGTTGCTGCTTGGCTTTTTGAAAAAGAGCATTGACAGTAGCGTACGTTTTTCAGTTGTTATTCACCACTTATTTATCAGTGTGTCATTGAAAAACACGAAAAACTAAATGATGAATAGCAATTTTCTAATCAGAAGATCGAAGAATACGCCACAGAGTAAGGGAATCTCATGACAGATATGACGGATATACCAAAGGGTGCATTGCATGGTATCAAGGTACTCGATTTATCGAGAGTGCTGGCAGGTCCCTCTTGTACGCAAGTGCTCGCTGATCTGGGCGCAGAAGTCATCAAAGTTGAGCGTCCACATATCGGTGATGAAACGCGCCACTGGGCACCGCCAACATTCAGCGATGACACGTCCGCTTATTATGCAACTATCAATCGCAATAAAAAGTCGCTCACGGTAGACATTACTACGCCAGCAGGGCAGACCATTATTAAGCAGCTCATTGCTGACAGTGATATTTTGGTAGAGAATTTCAAAGTCGGTGGTCTCAAAAAATACGGTTTAGATTACGACAGCCTAAAACAAGACAATCCGCGCTTAATTTATGCGTCATTGACAGGGTTTGGGCAGACAGGTCCTGATGCCAAGCGTCCCGGTTATGATTATATTATTCAAGGGTTGTCAGGGCTGATGAGTATTACGGGCCCTAGTGATGGCGAACCGCACAAAGTTGGCGTCGCAGTGATTGATTTATTCGCGGGCTTACAACTGACCATTGGTATCCAAGCGGCGCTATTGGCGCGTCAACATACTGGCGTTGGTCAACACGTGGATGTCGCATTGCTCGACAGTGCGCTGTCTATGCTGGCCAATGTCGGCATGAACCATTTGGCTTCAGATAAGATTCCACCAAGACTGGGCAATCAGCATCCCAACATTGTGCCTTATCAAGTGTTTGCTGCTGAAGGGAAAGCTCACTTTATTTTAGCTTGCGGCAATGACCATCAGTTTGCCAAACTGTGCGACGTATTAGCAGTCGACTGGCATACTGATGAGCGTTTTGCGACCAATCCTAATCGCGTTGCCAATCGTGAACTGCTATGCAATGAGCTGACTAAGCAATTTGCCAAACAACCATGTGCTTATTGGCTAGAGGTGTTGGATCAGGCAGGTGTACCGTGCGGCGCGATTCATAACGTGGCTGAAGCCTTGGCCATGCCGCAAGCACAAGCCCGTGAAATGATAGTTAATTTTGCAGCACAAGGCAGTCCTGTACGCGCGCTTGGCAATCCCATCAAATTATCGGCATCACCTGTCAGCTATCGCACGCCGCCACCACGTTTGAGCGAGCATACCGATGTCACACTTGCTGATTTAGGGTATGACAGTGAGATGATAGCTAAGCTCAAAGCCGATGGCATTGTTTAGTTCAATGCTTGCCACAGTATCTTTACAGTGATAAAAGCTAGAAAGTGGAACTTTTTAAACAAAACAATCTAAAACCAAGTAGTGTCAAACAAGGAATGTTGAGCATGAAAATATACAGCCATGAAAATCTAAGTTTGCATAGACCGTTACCCTACTTTTCTTATGGAAAAATGCATGAGCCGTTAGAGATGCCAGAGCGTATGGTGGAATTATTGAAAGCACCAGCAGCGTTGGGCTTAGAAGTGACTGCTGCCACCGATATCGGCATTGCGCCAATCTTAGCCGTTCATGATTTTGGTTATGTAGAGTTTCTCAAGCACGGTTATGATGAATGGATGGCGGTCGAGGAAGATTTAGGCGCGCAGGTGCAGACTGGAATTTTTGTGCCGTATGACAATCCCGGCATTGGTATCATGGCAAAAGCCGCGAAATATCAGGCAGATGATAGCGCACCAATTAGTGAGCATTCCTGGACATCTATTTATTGGTCGGCGCAGACTGCACTTAATGCTGCCGAAGCTTTCTTAGACGATAACGTATCAAGTACTGAGCGCACTCAAAATCGCATACAGCTTTGCTTTTCGCGTCCTCCGGGTCACCATGCGCGTAAGAGTGCAGCTGGCGGATTTTGTTATCTTAATAACGCCGCCATCATCGCTGAACACCTAAGACAGAAATACGCAAAAATCGCTATCATAGACACTGACATGCATCACGGACAAGGTATCCAAGAGATATTTTACGAACGTAGCGATGTGCTCTATACCTCGGTACATGGTGACCCTGTTAATTTTTATCCAGCAGTGACAGGGCATGCGTTTGAAAAAGGGACTGGCGAGGGCGAAGGCTACAATATTAATTTCCCAATGCCACATGGCACCGATGAAGCTGGATTTTTTGAGTATGTTGATAAATCTATTGAAGCGATGACGCTATTTGATCCAGACGTTATTGTTCATGTCTTAGGCTTCGATGTCTATGAGGCTGACCCAGAAGCGAGATGTGCGGTCAGTACGAAGGGCTTTGAGATATTGGCGCAAAAGATGATCGCCTTAAACAAGCCGTTGATCGTTTTAGTCGAAGGCGGTTATTATCTGCCAAAGCTCAATGACAATCTACAAGCCTTTTTATTAGGACTTATGGCAGGTGATAGTAGTAGTAATTAGAATGGTAGAAACCATCAAAGTAGCTAAAATCTTAGCTGCTTTGTAGTTAAAGAGAAGCAAAATTAAAGAAAATCGGTTGCAGGGTTTGATCGTAACAAACTCTGCAACCATGTCCTATAGGTCAGCAGTTATGAGTGAGCAGTAAAGCCTAAATGTCGCTCAATTTGTTCTGCTAACTCAATCAGTACCGCACTAACTTCAGCCCGCTTAGAATCATATTCTCCTTGCAAAAAGCTGACTGCCATACCAGCGACCGCAGTGCCTGACGCATTACGGATATAAGTACCCAAGCAGTACATTCCATCACGCAGTTGCCCGTCATCGAGTGACACTCGACTTTCCTGAATCGCCGCAAGCTCGGTAGACAAATCCGCAAAATTATCGACCCCATGTTGGGTCATGGGCGTCGGAAACTTATCCTTATACAAGGATTTTATGCTGTCCATAGACAACGTGGAGAGCATGGCTTTGCCTGTCGCTGAAAATACCGCAGGCACACGAACGCCTGCACGAAACGTAAAGCCGAGCGGGGCAGGCGACTCATGGCAGGCCAAAAATACCACTTCTCCCAAATCCAGTTTTGACAAGGTAACCGTGTGTTGAAGTAGCACCGGATACTGCACAATCAGATCCTTAAACAACTGTACGACGCCTTGCTGCTGCTCGTATTTTCCCGCCCAATACATTAAATAGGAGCCCAAATAAAAGCGACTTTCCGGATCTTTATAGATGACGTGCTTGGTCAGCAAACTCTGCAAAATATTATGTGTAGAGCTGCGAGGAAGACCAAGCTCTTTGGCAATATGAGCGGCTGTTAGCGGCTGGGAACTATCGGTAATCAAGTCCAAAATCTGAAATGTTTTGTCTAGTGCAGGCACGGCAGTCGAGCTCATAAGTAACCTATAAAAGTAAAATAAAATGAAAAAGTACAAGATAATTATAAAAATAATGCGATTAAGGGTTGCAAATCGCGTCATATCATTCTTATAATGATGTCTCGTATATAGAATAACTGTTCAGTATATTGAACAAAAAAACAATTATCAATAATTATTTAATAACTACTATTATATCCATTCTTATAAACATACCACCCTACATGACAAGGAGCGTCAACATGTCACATACGCTGCAGTTATCAAATCCAGACTTACTCAAACAATCTTGCTTCGTCAAAGACGGCTGGCACGCTGCTAGCGACAATGCTTCGCTTGATGTAAACAACCCTTTTAACGACGACCTTATCGGCACAGTGCCTAGCCTCACGACAGAAGATGTCAATGAAGCCGTTGCCTACGCTCATGAGGCGCAAGTTGCTTGGGCAGCAAAAACCGCCAAAGAGCGTGCAGAACTGCTGCAAAAGTGGGCGGATCTTATCGATGCCAATAAAGAAGATCTTGCGATCATCATGACCGCTGAGCAAGGCAAGCCACTCACTGAGTCACGCGGTGAAATCGGTTATGCCAATAGCTTTATTCGCTGGTTCGCCGAAGAAGGTAAGCGCGTTTATGGCGACGTCATTCCTGCTAACAGTACGCAGCTTCGTCATGTCGTGCTTAAGCAGCCAGTTGGTGTTTGCGCCGCTATTACGCCTTGGAACTTTCCAGCTGCGATGATCACGCGCAAAGTAGCACCGGCGATGGCAGCAGGTTGTACGATTATCGTCAAACCAGCCACCGAAACCCCATTTTCAGCATTGGCACTGGGTGCCTTAGCAGAGCAAGCGGGTATTCCTGCAGGCGTGCTCCAAATTGTAACGGGTAAATCATCAACCATCGGGGAAATCCTAACTGGTGAGGCACGTATTCATAAACTATCGTTCACGGGCTCTACAGAAGTCGGTCGTACGTTGATGGCTCAATGTGCGCCGACTATTAAGAAGCTATCATTAGAGCTGGGTGGCAACGCGCCATTTATCGTCTTTGATGATGCCGATCTTGAGAAAGCCGCTGCAGGCCTCATTGCCTCTAAATACCGTAATGCGGGTCAGACCTGTGTGTGCGCCAACCGTGTCTATGTGCAAGATAGCATCAAAGATGAATTCTTAGATGTCTTTGTCAAAAAAGTCGCTGAGCTAAAAGTTGGCAACGGCATGGATGAAGGCGTGGATATTGGTCCTTTGATTAATAAAAAGGCGCTAGAAAAAGTGCAAGCGCTACTAAAAGATGCTTTAGACAAAGGCGCGACGCTTATCGCTGGCGGCAGTACCAATGATGCCTCAGAGCTGACTTATAACCCGACTGTTATCACTGATATTAGCAGTGATATGGATATCGCTTCTGAAGAAATCTTTGGACCGATTGCGACGATATTTACCTTCAAAGACGAAGCAGAAGTGATTCGTGCTGCCAACGATACCATTTATGGCTTGGCTGCTTACTTCTATAGTAGCGACTATGCACGCTCATGGCGCGTGACCGAAGGGTTAGAGTACGGCATCATCGGTCATAACACGGGTTTGATTTCTACAGAAGTTGCCCCATTTGGCGGCGTGAAGCAGTCTGGCTTTGGCCGTGAAGGCTCAAAATACGGTATCGAAGACTATATTACGACCAAGTACTGGTGTTCTGACATCAGCTAACAAAATAGCCAGTTCAATATTTAACAAAGCATTTTAGGTATCTACGGTGTTTTATCTCAAACAAACACCGTTTGATATCACTAAGTCTCAAATGAACCGCCAATCATTAGATGGCATTTATGTTACGAACACAGAAAAGGACATTCCCATGACTACCAATCAATCATTACTTGAGCGCCGCAAAGCTGTTTTACCAACAGGACTTGGGGTTGCCTTTCCTATCTTTGCAGAAAAAGCCAAAAACTCAGAAGTTTGGGACGTTGAAGGCAATCGTTATATTGACTTCGTTGGTGGCATCTCAGTACTGAATACGGGTCACAGCCATCCAAAAATCACTCAGCGCGTGCATGAGCAACTCGACAAGTTTACCCATACTGCGGCGCAAATGATCAACTACGAATGCTATGTGGATCTTGCCGAAAAACTTTGTGAAAAAGCGCCTATCAGCGGTGAGAAAAAAGCTTTCTTTTTGACGACTGGTGCAGAAGCGGTCGAAAACTGTGTCAAGATTGCTCGTGCGAAAACTGGTCGTCCAGGCATCATCTCTTTTGTTGGTGGTTGGCATGGTCGTACTTTAATGTGCATGAGTTTGACAGGTAAAGTGCTGCCGTATAAAAAGAACTTTGGTCCAATGCCAGGACCTGTATTCCATGCGCTATTCCCAGCTGAAGAGTTGAATGTCACAGAAGCACAAGCGCTGCATAGCCTTGAGATGATTTTCCAAGCGGATATCGATCCAAGTGAAGTAGCAGCGATGATTATCGAGCCAGTACAAGGCGAGGGTGGCTTCCATCAAGTAACCCCATCATTTGCCAAATCTTTGCGCGATATCTGCGATGAGCATGGCATTGTCTTGATTTTTGATGAAGTACAGTGTGGTTTTGCGCGTACAGGTACGTTGTTCGCCACTGAGCAGCTAGGCGTTGAACCTGATTTGATGACCAGTGCCAAGAGCTTGGCGGGTGGTTATCCTATCTCTGCGGTCATCGGCCGTGCTGATATTATGGATGCCCCGCAGGTAGGTGGCTTGGGCGGTACATATTCTGGTAATCCACTGGCTTGTGTGGCTGCATTAGCGGTCATGGAAGTCATCGAAGAAGAAAACCTGCTTGAGCGCAGTATTGAGATTGGCGACAAAATTGAAGCTTTCTTAAAGGGCTTAAACTTAAGTAGTATCGGTCATATTCGCCATAAAGGCGCCATGCTCGCGTTTGAATTAATCGATAATGAAGGCAAGCCTGATGTGGAAGCGACTACTAATTTGAAAGAAAAATCATTTGAGCAAGGTTTATTACTAGCGTCTTGTGGTATGTATGGCAACGCCATTCGCGTGATGGTGCCATTGACGGTTGAAGATGAAGTGCTACAAGAAGGTCTAGATATCATCAAAGGTATCCTAACTGCTTAATAAGTATTTAGTATTTATTTATAGTCAAATACATCACTTTTAATCAAGCCTCGATCTTGGTTAAAAGGCTATCTCTAATAGAACAGCAAGATTGCCCATATGGCACTCGCTTTGAGTACATTTTTTACAACGGCGCCTTGCAAGTCAAGACGCCGTTGCTGTTTGTACTATTTGAATAGTAAACAAGTAGTGCCTAACAGCGTGGATCAAAAGGTATATATGATAATTATGATGGGTACTATCCCACTAAACAAAAAATAGTGTAACCGTCAAGGGTTAACACGGATGACACACAGACAAGGAGCAGGTTATGTCTGAATTAAAGAAATCGTTAGGGACGCTAGATATTATCGCCTTAGCATTCGGTGCTATGGTCGGTTGGGGCTGGGTAGTCTTGGCTGGTGGTTGGATTTTATCTGCGGGGACGTGGGGCGCGATGTTGGCGTTCTTGATAGGCGGTTTGGCAGTGATACTGATTGGTGTGACTTATGCCGAGCTTGCCGCATCGATGCCGATTACGGGTGGTGAGCATACCTATACGCATCGTGCGCTGGGGGTGAATGTCTCCTTTATCTGCTCATGGAGTATTCTATTTGGGTATTTTTCGGTGGTCGCGTTTGAGGCAGTTGCCTTGCCGACAGTCGTAGAGTATTTTATCCCCAATTACAATCAAGGGTATCTCTGGACCATCGCTGGTTGGGATGTTTATGCCACTTGGGTGGGCGTCGGGATGCTGGGCTCAGTGATTGTCACATGGCTAAATATCCGCGGTATGGAAGTCAGTGCGTGGTTCCAAAAAACGGCCGTATTGGGTATTTTATTTGTTGGGACGTTGCTGTTCATTGGTGCAGTACTCTTTAATCCTGAAGGCTCAAACTCAGTACAAGCGCCTGCATTCATTGGTGGTATTGGCGGTATGATGGCCGTTATTGTCATGGTGCCGTTTATGTTTGTCGGCTTTGATGTTATTCCGCAAGCGGCAGAAGAAATTGATCTGACTCGTCCTAATATTGGTAAGTTTTTGATTTTATCCATTGTCGTTGCGGTAATGTGGTATGTGGGTATCGCTTGGAGCGTTGGCACGACCTTGCCACTCTTACAAGCTGAAAACTCAACGCTCGCCACTGCTGATGCGATGACCAATGCTTGGCATGGCAAGTGGGCAGGTATATTGTTGGTGATTGGTGGTGTGCTTGGTATTTTATCAAGTTGGAATGCCTTCTTGATTGGTGGTAGCCGCCTACTTTATGCCATGTCAAAAGCACGTATGTTGCCCGCATTTTTGAGTAAGCTGCATCCAAAGTATAAGACGCCGTCGAATGCCATTTTATTAATCGGTGGTTTGGCGACACTAGCACCATTGTTTGGTCGTAAAATGCTGGTGTGGATCGTAGATGCAGGTGGCTTTGGTATCGTTATTGCTTATACCTGTGTTGCTATCTCATTCTTAGTATTGCGCTACCGCGAGCCTGATATGGTACGCCCATTTAGAATACCAGCAGGTAAGCTTGTTGGCATGGTCACGATTGCGCTAAGTTTTGGAATACTCATGCTATATATGCCAGGTATGCCATCAGCACTAACCGCTATCGAGTGGTGGATTTTCTTTGGTTGGACTGTCTTAGGTATTGCGTTATATGGCTATGCAAGGGTGAAATATCCAGGTATTAGCGAGTCAATTATGGCAGAAGAGCTACGTGAATTAAAAATTGTCAATCAATTATGGTTAAAAGACAACCCACCTAAGCAATAGTTTTTTCGATGGGTTATTTTTTAATAAAACTGCCTAAAAAAAGCCTAACAGTGAATGTTAGGCTTTTTATTATTCTAAAAATCGTTTTGTCGATTACGACTTATCGCGAATCAGCTTATAGTTTAAGAATTCGGTGATGCCAAGCGTACCAAGCTCACGACCAAATCCTGAGCGTTTAACGCCGCCAAATGGAGTATTGGCTTCCGTACCAGAAGGTGCGTTGATCGTTACCATACCCACTTCTAATTTATCAGCAATATCAGCAGCTAGTGCAGCATCTTGCGTTTGGATAGAGGCACCAAGACCGAAAGGTACGTCATTGGCAATCTTGATAGCATGGTCGATGTCACGAGCTTTATAGATGACGGCGACAGGACCAAACAGCTCCTCACGGTAGACATCCATTGATTCATCAACGTCTGTCAGTACCGCAGGTTTGAACCATGCACCAGGCTTGTCTTTCACCATACCACCTTCTACTAGGACAGTCGCGCCTGCTTGAACGGCACTGTCTAACTGCTTTTGTAAATTGACCGCGGCAGCCTTTGAAGACATTGGGCCGATAAAGGTTTTTTCATCAAGAGGATCAGCCAACGTCATAGCACGTACAGCATCAGTAAAGCCCTCAACGAACTTGTCATAGACAGACTCAATGACGATTAGGCGTTTGGCTGCGTTACAGGCTTGACCGGCGTTACCAAAGCGACCAGAGATAGCCCCTTTTATGGCTTTTTTGATGTCGGCATCGGCAGCAACGATGAAAGCATCTGAGCCACCCAATTCTAGAACGACTTTTTTGAGCGCGCCACCAGCTTCTTTTGCGACTGCTTGTCCAGCGCGCTCAGAGCCAGTTAGTGAGATGCCTTGTACACGCTTGTCGTTAATAATGGTTGCTGCTTGCTCATTGGTGGCAAAAATATTGTTATAAACACCTTCAGGTACGCCCGCATCTTTGAAAATATCAGCGATCACTTCTGCTGTCTTAGGACATTGAGGCGCATGCTTTAAAATGATGGTATTACCCGCCATAAAGTTTGGTGCGACAAAACGTGCCACTTGATAATGCGG
The DNA here is from genome assembly GCF_016107525.1 of Psychrobacter aquimaris. GTDB lineage: Bacteria > Pseudomonadota > Gammaproteobacteria > Pseudomonadales > Moraxellaceae > Psychrobacter > Psychrobacter aquimaris. Next base: position 238,840 of record NZ_JABASR010000001.1, read on the forward strand.
ATAATTCCACGGCATGATACCGAGTAGAACGCCCACAGGATGCTTTTCTACCGAAGCTGACCCAGTATCAACGTCAATGGTATTCGGTGCTAGTAGCTGCTCAGCATTATCTGCATAGTAACGATAGATTTCAGCAACCAGACCGATCTCGCCTTTTGCTTGTGCGACGGGCTTACCCATCTCACCCGCCACGATGCGAGCCAGCTCATCTTGACGCTCAAGATAGCTATCGGCAATTTTATGCAGTAGTGCACTGCGCTCATTTAATGGAACTTGACGCCAGTCTTGATAAGCATTGTCAGCTTGATCGATAACTTGCTGGATATCTTGTTCAGTTGCCGTAGGGTAAGTGGCTTCTAGGTCACCAGTAGCTGGGTTATTGATTTGATAATCGCTCATAGTTATGTCCTTTAGTTTAAAATATTATTGGGTTCAAAATCCATTTGGATCTATATTTTTATGCGGGTGCTTTTGATTAATGGCTTTGGTTGCTGCTGAGTAATACAATGAATATTACCGCCACCAAAAACAATCTCTCTCGTTCGTACCCCCACTACTTGATGCTGCGGAAAGACTTTTTCAAGCTGCTCAATAGCGAGTGCATCATTTTTATCATCATATTGGGGCACGATGACAGCGTCATTACAAATGAGAAAATTGGCATATGAGGCGATACAAACATCGCCAGTCAAGCGTGGTTTGGCATCGTCAGACTGCACAATGTCATAGTCATCAGGCAAGGTCACTGGCTGCTGGGTACAGCAAAGCTTATGAACTTTTAAGCGTCTGCCTTTTGCATCGGTTATATTCGAGAGCTGTTCATAGGCTTTTTGCGTTGCTTCATAAAATGGATGCTCAGGGTCGTCAGTGTATAAACAAACCACTTCACCAGGCCGCGCAAAACAGGCAATATCATCGACATGACCGGTAGTCTCGTCAGGATCGATCCCATCATCAATCCAGAGCACTTTTTGTACATTGAGATAGGATTTTAACTTATCTTCAATTTGCTGCTCGCTCAGGTGCGGATTACGCCCAGCGCTAAGCAAACACATACGTGTGGTCAGAACCGTGCCTTCACCATCGACATGAAATGCACCACCTTCCATCACAAAGTTATCCGTGCGATAGCGGCTAATATCTAGCTGCTCACACAAGCGCTCCGCTAACTTATCATCATCATCCCAAGGCGAGTAGAGGCCATCATAGTCGCCGCCCCACGCATTGAATGTCCAATCACAAGCGCGTAGCTCACCAGCATTATTAACTAAAAATGTCGGGACGGTATCACGTGCCCACGCATCATCACTCGGCATGGAAATAACATCGATATCGGCAGGCAAGCTATTGCGGCACTGCTCATAGTTATCTGGATTGACCAGTACACCAACCTTGCAAAAAGCATGGATTGCCAATGCGACATCAGCATAAGCTTTCTTAGCAGGAGTGGCTTGTTGTCGCCAGTTATCTGCTCGATAAGGCCATACCATCCATACTTTTTCTATCTGCTCAAATTCTGCTGGCATATGGAAGCCGTCTTGCTGTGGTGTCGTATCGGTCAGTAATCTGGACATAAAATCACCTTATCGCATTCATGCGACGATAAAAGTAGTAAGAGATAATTGAAAGTAGTGAATCAATTATCCATGAGTCAGCAGCGTGCCATACATGGATGGACGGCGGTCACGGAATACCCCCCATTGACGACGTTCGATAGCCAACTGATCTAAATCAAAGGTGGTGCTAATCACTTCGCTTGTATCCGCTGATGCTTCTTGTATGATCTCGCCGCGACCATCAGTAATGAACGAGCCACCGTAGAACTGCATCGTGCTGTCATTACCATTTTGGCTGATGGTCTCAGTGCCAATACGATTAGAGGCGATAACTGGCATCAGATTGGCGGCGGCATGACCTTGCATACAGCGCTGCCAATGTCCTTTTGAGTCAATATCCAGTGTTGGCTCATCACCGATGGCAGTGGGGTAAAACAGTAGCTCTGCACCCATCAATGCCATGCTACGAGCGCATTCAGGGAACCACTGATCCCAGCAAATACCCACACCAATCTTAGCGTATTTGGTTTCCCAAACCTTAAACCCTGTATCGCCAGGGGTAAAGTAGAATTTTTCGGCATAAGGAATGCCATCTGGTATATGAGTTTTGCGATAGGTGCCGAGTATCTCGCCATCGGCGTCAATCACGGTCACGCTATTAAAAAAGGTATTGCCTGATTTTTCATAAAAGCTGATGGGTAATACCACTTCTAACTCTTTAGCCAGCTGTTTGAAATGATTGATAGCCGCATTGTCAGCAACGGTAGTGGCCAGCTTAAAATAGTTAAATTCATGAACTTGGCAAAAGTACGGCGTTTCAAACAACTCTTGGACCAAGATGATGTTGGCACCACCTTTAGCAGCTTGCGTAATCAAGTTAGTGGCGGTAGTAATATTTTTTTGTATGTCCCAACCACAAGCCATTTGAGTAGTAGCAACGGTAACGTTTCGCATGATCTAAATCCTTTTAATACCAGATGAATAATACTGTATAAAGATAATGGGTTTTGTTGCCTAACAAAAAATTAGAGATGGTTCGTTAGGCAACAATGACAATCCTAGCACTGGGTTTGGCTTACGCCATCATGTAACCCAACCCTAAGAAGGCTGCGACGGATAGACCTGCTCCCAGCATTGCATAGGGGAACTGCGTAAAGGCATGCTGCATGGGTGAGCAGCCAGCGCCTTGCGCGGCAAGTAAGGATGAGTCACTAAAGAAACATGCATGACTACCAAACGAGGACGCGGATAATAATGCGCCAATCATAAGAGGCGTACTCACGCCAAGAGCAAGTGATATCGGGAAGACAATCGGCATTGCCAACACATACAGACCCCAACTTGATGATGTGGCAAAGGTTAAGAACGCCATGACCGCAAAGATGACCGCAGGGAAAATAACAATCGTCATATAAGGGGTAATCGCCTCAATCACATAGGTGGTCATGCCAAGCTCATCATTGATTGCTTTTAAGAAAAAGCCGCCAATAACCGTTGAGAGCGGATAGAGCATAACTTTAAAGCCTTTAAAGATAGACTCTACTTGCGTCTCAAAGCTCAAAATACCTTGCATCCAATAGACAATAACGGTCACAAAACAGGTTAGCAACGCACCGCGCAACAGATCGACTTCGAAGTAAATGGTTGAGACAATGAGCAAAATCATTGGGAAGGCAAAGTTGGCGATATTGGCTTTGAACGATAATTTGCGTTTGGCTTGGACGTTTGAGACCAGTTGTTCTTCTACAAATGCCTCAGGAACAGGGTGACCTGATTTGGCGCGTTTCTCGGCTTTTTTCATGGGGCCCCAGTCACCTAATACGCCGTAAGCTACCAAGAACACGATTAGGAGAGCGAACCACGCATACGCCATATAAGGAATGGCGCTGATATAAAGGCCAAGACCTTCACCTTCTATGGCCACGCCATTCTCTTCTAATAGGCCTGCAAAGTACACGGCCCAAGTAGAGATAGGAACGATCACACACATGGGTGCTGCGGTGGAGTCGACAATATAGGCGAGTTTTTCGCGAGAAACACCATAGACATCCGTGAGTTTTTTGACAGATGTGGAGACAGCAAGGCAGTTTAAATAATCATCAATAAAGACCACCACACCTAGCGCAAAAGTCGCGAGCAACGACTGACGTCGCGACTTAATAATTTTTTGCAGCCATTCACTAAAGCCATCTAGGCAACCACTAATCTCAAGCAATTGAATGAGTCCACCCATCAGACCACAGACGAGCACAATCCAGATAATGGTCTCATTGCCCAATACCATTGACATATTATCTGCAAAAGGTGAAACCAGATCAAAAGGATTGAGCATCACGAGGCCCGCGACACAGCCTGCAATCATAGATTCGAACGGTCGCCTAGAGACAATGGCGATGACGAGCACCAACAAGGTTGGTAATAAGGATAGGGCTCCCCACGATTCGTCTGGGCCACGGGTAGTTGATAGCCACGCAAATGCTAAGTAGATAGCGATTGCGCCTAGCACGGTGAGAAATACTCGCTTATTATGATACTGTCCTTCGACAGCGTCATTGAGCTTCATGTTCATATTTACGCTCCCTGTAAAACATCATTGTTTTTTTAAACAAGCTCTATTCTATGGTTGACGCTCGATAGACAGTAGCGAATTAACTTTCTATCGAGCCCCATCACAACAATCCATTGCTATGACAGGTCAATGTAACGACAGCTTTTGAAATAAAAGCACTTCATTCAGTGTTTATTATTCAAGGCTTTTATGCGTTTACATGCCAGTGGTATCTTTTAGCGCATACCACCATGAGCCCATGACCGAGTAAGGGACTCGCAGTGCTCGACCACCTGGGAACGGAATCCAAGGAATTTGTGCAAAAGCGTCAAACTCTTTGGTTTTGCCATTGATGGCATCAGCCAAGATTTGTCCAAACAAGTGCGAACCCGTCACGCCATGACCACTATAACCATGGGCGAAATATACTCGCTCATGCAGTTTACCCATTTGCGGCACGCGAGAAAAAGACAAGGCAAAATTACCACTCCACGCATAGTCGATTTTGACATCACGTAGCTCAGGGAAAATTTTGTTCATATTTGGTCTGATTTTGGCGGTGATGTCGGCGGGATCTTGACCACCGTAGACCGTACCGCCACCAAACAACATGCGCTTGTCTGCTGAGAGACGATAGTAATCAAGAATATAGCGTACATCTTCGACACAGACATCGGTGGGTAGTAGCTGATCGGCTAAATCACCTAACGGCTCGGTCGCGATGATTTGTGTCGATACAGGCATGACACGGTCAGTCAACTTAGGAATAACTTTATTAAGATAAGCATTACCGCACAGAATCGCTTGTTTACAAGTGACAGAGCCAAATTCAGTGATGACTTTGATAGAGTCGTCGGAATACTCAATATCTACCACCAAGGTATTTTCATAAATAGTACCGCCACCTTGTTCGATAGCCGCCGCTTCACCTAGTGCAAGGTTTAGTGGGTGAATATGTCCGCCTGAGTGGTCAATGACGCCGCCCACATAGGCATCTGATTTTATATGTTCTTGAATGCCATTTTTATCCAGCATCTCTCTATCATGCATGCCATGGCTTTCCCACAGCGCATGCGTTTCTTGTAAGTCTTTTAGCTGTCCGTTGTTTAGCGCCGCAAAGATATTCTTTTCTTTGAGATCACAGCTGATATCGTAATTTTTGACAAAACGGCGAATAATTTTGCCACCGCGCGTGACCAGCTGACCGACGAAGTCTGCGTTTTGTTGACCATAAGATTTTTTGATTTTTTGTAGGCTAGCATTTAAACCGTTGACGATCTGCCCGCCATTACGACCTGATGCGCCCCAACCAATCTGCGCGCCTTCGAGTACGACAACTTCGTGATCTGACTCAATCAGGTGCACGGCAGTGGATAGGCCGCTAAAGCCGCCACCGACCACACAGATTTCTACTTGGATGTCATTTTCTAGCGTCGGTCTATCAGGCTTAGGGTTGCGACTGGCAGCGTAATAGCTGTCAGGATATTGACCTTTGTCTGAATAGTGAGGGATATTGCGCGTGTTATTAGACGGCTTGTTAGTAGTCGGTGTCGCGTTGCTATTTGACATATTAAACATCCTGTAAATAGGTGAGGTATTCAAGGTTGGTGACTTGCTGGGCAAAGCGTTTGGCTTCTTGCTTTTTGACGGCAATCAACAGCTCAATCATCTCGCTTGGGAATAGCGAATCGATGATATCGCTGCTTTCAAATTTACGGATGGCCGAGAGCCAATCTAACGGCAAGGTCTTCAGTTCCGCTTCGTTATAAGTAATGCTATTGACGGGTTCTGGCGCCTCTAACTTGTTTTCGATGCCATATAACATACCTGCTAATACGGCACTACAAACCAGGTAAGGGTTGGCATCAGCGCCAGAGACACGGTGCTCGATACGACGTGCTTTGGTATCGCCACCAGGGATGCGTACGGCTGCTGTGCGGTTTTCATAACCCCATGACACATTGTTTGGTGCGAGCGTGCCGGGCGTAAAGCGACGATAAGAGTTAACGTGCGGTGCAAACAATAATGTACAGTCTGACATAGTCTTTAATAATCCAGCGACTGCATGGCGCAAGATATCCGAGCCTTCATCTGACCCATCATCGAAGACATTATTGCCGTCTTTATCTAGTAAGCTGCAATGCACATGAAAACCATTCCCCGATTGTAGGCCAAAAGGTTTTGCCATGAATGTCGCGGTGAGTTTGCGGCGCGCTGCCACTGCTTTGACGACCTGTTTGAACAAAATAGCATCGTCGGCCGCTTTTAACGGATCGTTCACGTGCAATAAATTAATCTCAAACTGACCACAGCCATTCTCAGCCAAAGCGGCATCTACTGGGATATCGAGCTTTTCGCACTGTGCATAAACTTCGTCTAAAAATTCATCGAATTGTAATAGATCATTGATACTCAGAATTGAGGTTTTATTCAGTCTTAGACCGCTTTTGGGACGGATAGGTGGTCTTGGGGTTTCGCCTTCAGTATAGTCAACCAAATAAAATTCCAGCTCCGTTGCCATCACAGGAGTTAGACCAAGTGCTTGGAATTTTTTGCTGATGTAATCCAAAACGTGTCTGGCATCACCGTAATAAGGTTCGTTGTTTTCTGTATAAAGCCAAACGGGCAATAGCGATGAAGGCGCACTGGTATTAAGAAGCGGATAGGCGGCACGACCAGTAGGACGGGCAATGGCATCGATATCGCCATTACATTGAGAAGACTCGATGACATCAGCACCCCAAATATCGACGCCTAAGATAGATAAAGGCAGTCGTATCGCACCATTTTCTGCTTTTTCCATTTGATTGAAAGGGATGCGCTTACCACGAAGTAAGCCATTAATATCACCTGCCGCAACATAAACATATTCTGTGTTGTTTGCAGATTCGACCATTCCATTGGTTGTCGTCATGTCTATTCTTCCTATGAATGTTTAGAATTACTGGGATTGTGGTTACGACTGTTATTACGTGTTGATAGTGAGTGTGTATGGGCCAGTGATGAAATTTATAACTAACACTTGATAGAGCAGTAGTTGGTAAGACGGTGCTTGGTTGTTGTCTATATTCATCAAAAGACGCATATCTAATAATTATGAAAAGTTAATTTTATTAATGATATTAACTACTTACCTATATATCTTTTTAGAGTGCTACGATTAACTGTAAAAATTACACTCTGCTCTAGTGTCTCGCTGATAACTTCCAATATATGGATGAAAACTATAGTTGTCAATTTTTATTTAAAATTATCTTAAATTAATACGTTTTTACGATATTAATATTAATATCGGTAATATTGAAATTTATAGTTTACATTTTGTGAGATGTTGTGTTAAATTTTAGCTAAATAAAGGATTGAACAATATAGACAATGAGGTCTGTTTGTTATAACTAGGGAAGACGGTATGAAAAATTCTAGACCTATTATTGCTATTGTTTCTTGTCATAAGATGGTTGATGGGCAGCCAGCACAAGCGGTGTATCAAAAATATATCGATGCCGTGAATTTTTATGGTGGCAATCCCATACTGCTGCCAAATACTGCTGCCGATAGCGAAAACTTTGAAGCGCTACTGACCATCGCAGATGGAATTTTGCTAACGGGAAGTTATAGTAACGTGGCACCAACACGTTATGGCGCGACGCACATCGAAGCAAAACAAGATTTGGGCCGTGATGAGTTAAGCTTTAAATTATTGGCTTATGCAGAAAAAACTGGCACCCCACTATTAGCAGTTTGCCGAGGTTTGCAAGAGATGAATGTGCATTTTGGTGGCACGCTACATCCTGATTGGCGGGAAGTAGAGGGGTTTTATGAGCCACATTTAGAGGACAATACCCAACCACTTGAGGTGCAGTATCAGCCAGTGCATGACGTGATTATTCAACCAAATGGCAGGCTTGCCGCCTTTGGTGAGAAATGGCACGTGAACTCGCTACATAAACAAGCAATCAATAAAGTAGGTGCGCGTTTATTGGTAGAGGCTCTAGCGCCTGATGGTTTGGTAGAGGCCATCAGCTTATTGCAACATCCATTTATGATTGGTGTACAATGGCATCCTGAGTTAAATTATGCACAAGATAGCTTGTCCAAATTTCTATTCAAGGAATTTATCCACCATGCCAGCAAACCACACACGGAATAGCATTACTGAAGCTCATAGAGACACTACCAGCGCTGAGGCTGAGACGAATAATAGCGTCGATAGTAGTGCAGATAGTGATGCCGCCAGCAGTAAAGACACGAACATCACTACTGACATCGACACGGATGATATCAGTGGTGATGATGATTTGACAGACTGTGAGATAGCGATGTCAGCCGAAACTGACGAGTCGGCAGAAGAGGATATCGGTAAAAAGATCAATCAGCTGCGCCTCGCAAAAGGCTACTCGCAACGTAAGCTCGCGAAATTGTCAGGATTAACCAATACTTCTATCAGCTCCATCGAGCGCAATAAAGTTAGCCCAGCAGTGAATACGCTAAAGGCAATTTTGGCGGTGTTGGGCTCTGATTTGACCACATTTTTTAGTGATGAATGGAAGGAGCCAAAGGCGAGAGTCGTGGTAACGCCAAAGGATTTGTTGGAGCTGAGCGAACCGAGTAGTAGAGTGTCACTAAGACAGGTATATAACTGTAGCACCACAAAGAATTTGGGTTTTTTGATTGAGGTGTATCAACCAAACAGCTCAACCGAAGAAAAAATTGCCCACGAAGGTGAAGAGATTGGCACGGTCATTGAAGGCAAAATTCTTATCCGTATCGATGAGACTACATATCTATTAAACCAAGGTGACAGCTACGTGATTGATACCATTCGACCACATACTTTTATCAACCCTACTGATGGCGTGACTCGCATTGTTAGTGCGCATACCCCAACGACTTATTAAATTAACGTTTTAATAGCCGTTTAAGTTGATGTTCAAATAGTCATGGTAATCTTTCACGGTACCAAAAAAAACGCTGCTTCTATTTTGAGAAGCAGCGTTTTTTTTGGTACGAAAGGAGTCGTTATAAGGACATGCCTTAGCAGGCTGTTAGATAGTAACCTAAGTAACACAGTAATAGGTCTACAGGTCTTTATGCTCTTGAACCTTTTCTGAGTCAGTAAGCGGATTTGAGATACTCATCGCTTTAGGTTTTTCTTTAATAAGTTTTACTTTAGTCTGCTTATCTGCTGGTTCAAGCGCTATATAAGCAGACTCAGGTTTTTTATGAGTGAGTTTAGAGGATTTTTTGAGCGTATTTTTGATTCTTCTGACAGCAGCGGCGTCACTCGCAGCTTGTTCTTCTGCGAGTGAGTCGTCGTGTAGACCTTGATAGACAGCGAGCGTTTCTTCAATCATTTCACGCATGGTGAATTTGTTGGTCATTTCAGGGCGCGTGACGCTTTCTAATTGGTTTCTGACTGCTTTGCATAGCGCATTGGCATTGTATTTTTTGACCAATCCTTGCGGATATAGTGGTTGTAAAATCTCACTAAATGCGGCCTGATCCCAACCAATAACGGGCGTGCCTAAATGAATCGCTTGTAAGGCATTGATACCGATTGATTCAGGTTCATTAGCAAGTGCCATCACGATATTGGCCGCTGATAGCCATTCACGCATGTCATTACGTTTGCTGCCTACATAAGTAATGCGATCAGCCAATCCTAGTGTATTGGTGCGTTGACGGAAATCTTCATGCGCGACATCACCATCTCGATAATCATCATCCATGATAATGACGTGGATGTTAGGGAATTGCTCTTGCAAATTACCCAAAATATCAATCAGCCATTCCTGACCATATTCGTTGCCAATAATAGTTGGAAATACCAGCCATTTTTTATGCTCAAGCTCAGGATATTCAGCAAAGGTATGCCGTAGCCAATAAACAGACGGATTATGACGATAAGGATAGCGGCGCGTATCGATACCACGGTAGATGCGTTTGATTACTTTAGGGTCTGCATCTTCACGGCGCAGACCTTTTTTTAGATAATTGGTGACACTATCAGATACCGTAATAATGGTATCGACATTGAGTAGAGCTTGTGAGTATTTATTAATCGGATAAAAGCCATACATAGTTGACACTAGCTTTGGTATCCGCTTGACACGGGCGCGGCGCAATGCCAAATGCAGTATCCATGCTGGCGTACGTGAGTGTACATGAATGACGTCAGGATTGTATTTTTCAATCAGACGCCGCAGCGCCGTGACTTGTAGTAACGACAACCAAGACTTTTTATTCATGTGTAGCTGATGATAATTATTGCCATCACGCTTTAGACGTTTAACCAGATCGTTGTCTTCGTCGGCGCTGGAGACGATGATAGAGGTATGGCCGTTTTTGACCAATGCGCGCCCAAGATGAAAAATACCGCGCTCGGATTCATCATGCTTTAAAGACGACAATAAGCGCATAACTTTCATAATGGCATTGGTGACCAGTTCATAATATAAGTTGCTATTGTCAGTTAAAAGCCGCCAAAACTCAACCATCAAGATAAAAGATAGCGTTAGATAAGCGTTGTTTTCAAGGAAATCTAAGCATTAATAGGATAGGAGAATCGCTCGAAACCATTAGCGACGTTTCTGTAGATGCTCAGCATTGGGAAGTACTTGTTTTTCGCTTAAGTATTTCCAATAACGCTGTGGCAAGTATTGCTTATGCAAACGCGGGTTTTTACGCTCTTTGATATTGACGTTGGTAAAGTAACCTTGCCAAAATTTTTGATAGCGCTGCTCGTCCTCGCTATGAATGCTGGTAGGGTTGCGCAGTACGGCATCATCTAAATCAGTGATGGTTTGCAGGGCAGCAGGTCGCGATGGCTTACTTTTGCTTTTATCATAATAAATACCATAGCCACGGGCCAAATCATAAATCGCCCAGTGTTGGTCTTGGTAGCGCTGACGAAAATGTTCCCCAATCAAAGGCAACACATTAAAATCTGGCTCAACGCGCGCAAAATAAATGTCATCAGTGGTATGCTCAAAACGTACAAAGGCTTCCATACGATGTTTCTCACGACCGACAGATTTGACGGTTTGCACCAGCTCTAAGACATCGAGATTACCCAAATCTTCCATGATATGGCGGCTAGGGTAGCCGATGGCATATTTGACTACTTGAAATAAAATCGTACCAATATTGTCTTTTTCTGATAAAACCCCCCAAAGGACATGACGCATACCTGAGCGACCTAAAAGTTTATTGAGCTTTACTAATACACGCTCGGCTTTGTATTCATCAGTGCTAACGCTGGTCGATTGGGTAATTAGTGAGGGAATGTAACGATCTTGAGCAGTTAATTGTAAGGATTCATGGTCTTGTAACCGACTAGCATAGACATAAAATACCGCACTTAGCCAACCCTCAAAACTTGGCTCATAAAGTACAATACTGGGTGTTAATTGCCCCAGATGATAAGTTTGGGTTTCAGCTATTTCTGACAATGACTGCGACATTATTTATCCTAATTTGCTGTCTCAAGATGCTCTAATAGTGGTGGCTCACTTTATTAATAATCTTGATGCTCAAAACAAAGCCAATTGCCCATTATGCTGGTCTTTATACTTAGTCTGCGTCTGTGCCAATACATATTGCCGGAAGTTATCACGCGTTAAATGGGCTAAATGTTCATTTTTGCCGGTAGTCGCGATGAAGTATTTGGCGCGATTGATCGCCGCGCCCATTTTTTTCAGATGATAAAGCGTCAATTGATTAAACTTGCGTGCTTTCACTATTTTTTTAGCCGTTTTTGTACCGATACCGGGAATACGGACAATCATCTCATAACTAGCAGTTTGAATATTAACTGGAAAATGCTCACGATGGCGGATTGCCCAAGCCAGTTTTGGGTCGCAGTCCAAATCCAAAAATGGCGAGTCAGGCTCGACGATTTCATGCGCGCCAAAACCATAAAACCGCATCAGCCAGTCCGCTTGATAAAGGCGGTTTTCGCGTATCATCGGCACTGGCGTTCCAATCGCTGGCAGGCGACTGTCGGACAACATCGGTACATAGCCAGAGTAGTAGACACGCTTGAGATCATACTGTTTATAAAAATGACTCGATAACTGAATAACTTGCAAGTCAGTCTCGTTACTCGCGCCAACAATCATCTGACTGGTCTGACCTGCTGGCACAAATTTCGGTGCCTTCTTATGGGTTTTACGGCTCTCTTTGATAGTAATGATTTCAGTTTTAACCGTTTCCATCGGTGCTTTTAATTCATCATGTGATTTTTCTGGTGCTAGTAAAGCCAAGCCTGATTTGGTCGGAATTTCAATATTAACGCTGAGGCGGTCGGCGTAAAGCCCTGCTTCTAACAGCAACTCTTTTGACGCACCGGGAATGGTTTTTAAATGGATATAGCCATTAAAATGCTCACGGGTACGTAATATCTTAGCAACTTCGACCAAGCGCTCCATCGTATAGTCGCCACTTTTAAAAATACCTGAGCTGAGAAATAGCCCTTCGATATAGTTACGGCGGTAAAACTGCATGGTTAAATCGACCACTTCCTCAACGCTAAAAGCGGCACGCGGCGTGTCATTGCTTTTACGCGACGTACAATAAGCGCAGTCGTAAATACAATGATTGGTTAAGAGTATTTTTAACAAGCTGACGCAGCGACCATCTTCGGTATAGCTGTGACAAATACCAGTGGCGGAGGCATCACCAAGACCACCGCCTTGGTTTTTGCGGGTGCCACTCGATGATGAGCAAGAAACATCATATTTAGCAGCATCGGCTAAAATATTGAGCTTGCCTTGCAGGCGTTCATAATTGATGGTGGCCATAAGCGCGATTTACCAATTCATTTACAGGTTATTATTTTAGCAAATCGGCTTATAAGTCACTGTAATTATTGATAAAATGTCGATTTAATACGACAACTGTTGTCGTGCTATTTATGAGATTTTTTTAATTAGCAGAGCAGGGATTAGGTAACGTTTGAACCACTTCTTCTGAGAAGTATTCTTTGACAATGAGACGTCCTTTTTTATCAAACTCGACGTTGTACTTGGGGTAAGCTGCAAAAGCATCAGGGTCATAGGTCGAAGGAAAATCGATTTGTTTATCTGAAAAAAATCGGCTAGCCGTCCATAATTGTTTATCATTATTATATCCAACGCTACATCGACTGTTTAGGTCAAAGGTGAAATAACGGCCAAAGTATTGCTCCTTGCTGCCACGACCAAATAGCATATTAGCACCGCATGGATTGCCACCGCCAACGTAAACATGATAAGTATCTTTATCGATTTTTTTAAGCGAAGTATGGTTCCAGCCGTAATGACCTATTCCATCCATAAGCACGGCTTCTATTACTTCTCCATTATTTAACGTTTCGCTTTTAAGGATATAACCATCATCGCAATACTCATGACCGTCTTTACTCATATATGCAGTACAAATTTTCGACATATAAAAGCTAGCGTCAAATTCTGGTTCGGCAGCTTCAGCCAAAGATATAGAACTAAAAATACAGCTATAAATGATAAAAACTAATGAATAGAGAGAAGTGGGTTTATGCATGCAAATAATTACCGGATATTTGTTTTTAATTAGTGGCACTATAGCAAAAGGTCGGATGTTAAGGAATAAGGTACACTCATCAAAAAGGTCTTGCTGACTAGGAAATTAGCCGGCAAGACCTTTTATTAATTTTAAGATTTATTAAATAATAATACTTTAGAGTTTAATTTTTACTGAACCTTCGCACGTATAACAACCGTTTGCGGTGCGTTAGTAGGAAGATCTACCAAGTTCCATTTGAGTCCAGAGTAATTTTCTGTGATGACCACAGTATTGCCAATTTGTTGGATAGTCTGATAACTGTCGCCGCCAGTTGTCGCAAGCGTTGGTAGTGGGCTATTCAACGATACCAATTGCAGGCCATTTGGCAGTGACACCATGGCATTGATGTCAGTGACGGGTTTTGCCGTGGTGTTGGTATAAGTAGTGTGGTATTCGATGATGTCGCCAGGTGCGATATGGTTCGCAGGTACGGCCACTTCACGACCATCTTTATTTTTTAATATTTTCATCACTTTGGTTTGTGCATTTACCACGTCAGGCGTACTAAAAGTTGGGGTCAATTGCAGAGCATCCAAAGAAGTCGTCGTGGTTATTTGACTGCTTATTTGGTTGGTCACAGGCTGGCTAGTGATTACTGTTGTGGTAGGTTTGATGACAGGCAATTGCGTCACCGTTGTAACGGGCAATACTTGTGTCACGCTAGTCGTTGGCACGGCTATGACATCAACCTTGGTAACATTATTGGTAGTCGGATCGGTCACAGGCACGCTCGTGACCGTGGTGCTGCCTTGGGTGACGACCGTATTGCTCGCACCATTACTGGCGACTTGGCGAACCGTATAGCGTGGAATGTTAGTTACTTGAGTCACCGCATACGGCATGCCATCTTGCATGGTGATGCCGTATGGTGTCGCTGTAATGGTCGCAGTTTTACCATCAGAATACTGTTCAACGACGGTAGTGCTACTACCAGCAGAAGAAGTGATGGCGATTTCAGGCGCAGCATGTGCGGTAGATACCGTTAATAAAGCGCCTGCTAAGATTGTTGAAATGGCAGTAGTTATCGCACTTTTTTTAACGAGAATTTGCGGTTTAAGCGCTTTTTTATGAATAGTCAGTAACGCTGGCATGTTGATGTGTAAGGTCATAATATATTCCTTTAAAATAACAGTAAATAAAGCCGCTAACGCAGTAGCAGAAAGCAAAGCTGAAAAAAGGCTGAAAAAATAACGCCTAGAAAAGAAAAACCCCCGTCAAATGAGCATGTAAACCATGTCAAATAACGAGGGTAAAGATACTAATGATAGCCAATGTCCGCTATCTCTCCATCATTATTTTAGTCAGTTGCTAAGCACTTAACGTTAAATGCTTATAATTCAAAACTCGTAATAATCACAAGGCTCAGCGTCTATACTCGAGCAATTATGCGCTAAAACAAACGGACTAAAAAAGCAGCGTTGTGTAACTTCTGCTGTATGAATAATGAGGTTGTGTACTATTTTCTACGCTTATCAGCTAAGCAAGCTGCTGGCTTATTCGCGTCAAAAAGCTTTTGTTATCAAAGGCTTTCTATCCAGATATTTATCAAATCAGTCAAATTAATCGTAAATCACTTTCATGATTTCGTATTCGACCACGCCTTTTGGCGTCTCAATACGCACTTCATCGCCTTCTGATTTACCAATCAGACCACGAGCAATTGGCGAGTTGACTGAGATTTTACCCGCTTTAAAATCTGCTTCGTCATCACCAACAATTTTGTATTGTTTTTCTTCTCCGGTGTCCATGTTTTCGATAACGACGCTCACGCCGAATATCACACGACCATCTTTGGGCAGTGTCGCAGGATCAATCACTTGCGCGCCGCCAAGTTTGGCTTCGATATCACGAATACGCGCTTCACAAAAACCTTGCTGCTCTCGCGCTGCATGGTATTCAGCATTTTCTTTTAAATCGCCGTGTTCGCGGGCTTCAGCGATAGAAGCAGTGATGCGTGGACGATCGACACTTTTTAACTGTTTTAATTCGGCTTCTAGAGCCGCATGTCCTTGCGGAGTCATGGGATAACGTTGCATGTTTTTTCCTTAAACCAATAACATCACACCATCTCCTACTCTTAGTGAATAGTGAGATGGTGTCAGTGTTGTTGCAATGAGTATGAGATATAAAAAGAATGGGTTTTAGATTGCGTAACAACTAAACATGCGCTTATCTGTGAGCATAGATACACTGACAAACAATGCACATTAACCTTAAGTAATAAAAAGCATAGTCGCAGTTTAGCCACTATGCTTTTTAGGTCTATCTTTTTAAAACTTTATTTTTCTAAAGTAATACGTTTTTTAAAGCACTACTGTTATATAAAAATCGATAACAAGTTTTGCCTCAGCTTTTAAACAAGCGTTGCAGTCATGCTTAATCTACTGAAATTATGCTGCTAAGTCAATAGAGCTAAGCGATAGTCTTTGCTTGTTCGTGCAAATCTTGTAGCTTATAGACCTCAAATGGAAGGTCAATGGCATAAGATTTACAAACCGCATCTGCCGCACCCAAAGTCGTGACGTAGAATACTTTGCCCTGTAGGGCACTACGGCGGATAGAGAATGAATCCTCTTGAGCCTGTTTGCCTTCAGTGGTATTGATAATAAGGTCGATTTTACCATTTTTCAATGCATCGACGATATGCGGGCGACCTTCGGTAACTTTATTGATTTGCTTGCACTCAATACCGGCATCGGCCAATACTTTTTGCGTACCAGTGGTTGATACAATGTTAAAACCAAAGTCGGCAAGCTGGCGCGCGATCGGAGCGATTTGTGCTTTGTCGCTATCACGTACAGAGATAAAGACGGTCTTGGTTTCCCCTTCGGTCGGTAGACCTGGCAGACGCTCATTACTACCGATAATGGCTTTGTAGAATGCTTCGCCAAAGGTTTTACCAACACCCATCACTTCACCCGTTGATTTCATCTCAGGGCTCAAGATTGGGTCAACACCAGGGAATTTAGCAAACGGGAATACCGCTTCTTTTACTGCAAAAAATGCCGGAACAATCTCGGTAGTAAAGCCTTGGTCTTTTAACGAGGTACCAGCCATACAGCGAGCCGCGATTTGCGCTAAAGAAGTACCGATACACTTAGAAACGAATGGCACGGTACGGGCGGCACGAGGGTTCACTTCTAAGATATAAATCGTTTCACCTTTTACAGCAAACTGTACGTTCATCAAACCAACGACACCAAGCTCTTTTGCCATGGCGACGGTTTGTGCACGCATCATATCACATAGCTCATCAGACAATGAGTAAGGCGGCAATGAACAGGCTGAGTCGCCAGAGTGCACGCCTGCTTGTTCGATATGCTGCATGATGCCGCCAATCACCACATCTGTACCATCACAAACGCAGTCAACATCGACTTCGATCGCATCATCTAAGAAGCGGTCTAGTAGTACTGGCGCTTCGTTTGATGCTTGTACCGCCGTACGTAGGTAATGTCTTAACTCATCTTCGTTATAGACGATTTCCATGGCACGGCCGCCTAGTACATAAGACGGGCGTACAACTAATGGATAGCCAACGTCTTTTGCTTTGACCAAACCATCTTCTAAGCTCGTCGCTAAGGCATTGGTTGGTTGAATAAGGTTCAATTGCTGAATCATATGTTGGAAGCGTTCGCGGTCTTCAGCGCGATCAATCGCATCAGGGCTAGTACCAATGATTTTTACGCCAGCAGCTTCAAGCGCGCGGGCTAGTTTCAATGGCGTTTGACCACCGAACTGCACAATCACGCCATCAGGATTTTCGATACGGACGATTTCTAGCACGTCTTCTAATGTAATTGGCTCAAAATACAGACGGTCAGAGGTGTCATAATCGGTTGAAACCGTTTCAGGATTACAGTTGACCATGATAGTTTCATAACCGTCTTCGCGCATGGCAAGAGCAGCGTGTACACAGCAATAGTCAAACTCAATACCTTGACCAATACGGTTAGGGCCGCCACCGATGACCATGATTTTCTTGTTATCCGTTGGGTTGGCTTCACATTCGCTATCGTACGTTGAATACATATAAGCAGTACTGGTCGCAAACTCTGCGGCACAAGTATCGACGCGTTTATAGACTGGATAGACGTTTAAATCCCAACGTTTTTTGCGCAGTTGCTTTTGTGAGACACCCAGCAATTTGGACAAACGTAAGTCTGATAGGCCTTTACGTTTAAAGCTACGTAAGTTCTTTTCGGTCAAACCGCCAAAACCAAGTGCTTTAACTTGTGCTTCAGTTTTCACGATGTCTTCAATCTGTACCAAGAACCATGGGTCGATCTTAGTGAAATTGAACACTTCATCGACACTCATACCGACGCGGAAAGCATCCGCAATATAATAAATGCGCTCAGGTGTTGGGATGGTTAAGCGATTAATAATTTCGCTACGAGCTTTATCAGCTGCCACTTTTGATAAGTCAATTTGCTCATCAAAACCGTCATTGCCTGTTTCCATACCGCGCAAGGCTTTTTGCATGGATTCTTGGAAGTTACGACCAATCGCCATGACTTCGCCAACCGATTTCATTTGGGTTGATAAAACACTATCGGCTTGTGCGAATTTTTCAAAGTTAAAACGTGGAATCTTGGTCACAACATAATCAAGCGCAGGCTCAAAACTGGCTGGTGTTTTGCCACCAGTGATATCATTTTGCAATTCATCTAACGTATAACCAATCGCCAATTTTGCTGCGATTTTAGCAATCGGGAAACCAGTGGCTTTTGACGCCAGTGCCGATGAGCGTGATACACGTGGGTTCATCTCGATGACGACCATACGTCCTGTGTCAGGGTTGATACCGAACTGTACGTTTGAGCCACCTGTTTCAACACCGATCTCACGCAGTACTGCTAATGAAGCATTACGCATAATTTGGTATTCTTTATCCGTCAAGGTTTGTGCTGGAGCAACGGTGATTGAGTCGCCTGTATGCACGCCCATTGGGTCAAAGTTTTCGATGGCGCAGATGATGATGCAGTTGTCGTTTTTATCACGAACCACTTCCATCTCATACTCTTTCCAACCGATTAATGATTCATCGATAAGCAGCTGATGGTTCGGCGATAAATCAAAGCCGCGCTCACAAATCTCGATGAACTCATCACGGTTGTACGCGATACCGCCGCCTGAACCGCCCATAGTAAATGATGGGCGAATGATACACGGATAGCCCATTTTTTCTTGAGTCGCAAAGGCTTCTTCCATGGTTTCAGCAGTTTCAGCGCGTGGACATTCAAGGCCGATACGCTTCATGGCTTTATCGAACAAGTTGCGATCTTCCGCCATCTCGATAGAGTCTTTGGTCGCGCCAATCAATTCGCAGTTGTATTTGGTCAATACGCCATGCTTGTCTAATTCTAAGGCACAGTTTAGCGCTGTCTGGCCACCCATGGTTGGCAAGATCGCATCAGGGTGTTCTTTGGCAATGATTTGCTCAACCGTCTGCCAAGTAATCGGCTCGATATAGGTCGCATCAGCCATGGTAGGGTCAGTCATGATGGTCGCAGGGTTTGAGTTGACCAAGATGACGCGGTAGCCTTCTTCTTTTAGCGCTTTACAGGCCTGTGCACCCGAATAATCAAACTCACATGCTTGACCGATGACGATAGGACCTGCGCCTATGATAAGAATGCTTTTTATGTCGGTACGTTTTGGCATAGTTAGGGCTACCTTCGTTTGGGTTATATTTTGATTAATCTATATTTTTAATAAAACTGACAGTATTCTAGTCGATTCAACTTGAACCACCATCAGTGATTCAAGCTTGATATTTATTATTCATTACCAATCTTGATGCATTAAGCTTTAGCTGCTGCCATCATCT
This sequence comes from Psychrobacter aquimaris, assembly GCF_016107525.1. Classification (GTDB taxonomy): domain Bacteria; phylum Pseudomonadota; class Gammaproteobacteria; order Pseudomonadales; family Moraxellaceae; genus Psychrobacter; species Psychrobacter aquimaris. Next base: position 258,359 of record NZ_JABASR010000001.1, read on the forward strand.
CTGCAAACTTATCAAACAGTGGCGCAGCATCATGTGGACCTGGGCTGGCTTCTGGGTGACCTTGGAAGCTAAATACTGGCTTATTGGTCAGCTCAATCCCTTGGTTAGTACCGTCAAATAATGAGCGATGGGTAGATTTAACGTTGTCAGGCAGCGTGTCTTCATCAACCGCAAAACCATGGTTTTGACTGGTAATCATAACCGTACCAGTCGCCAAATCCTGTACCGGATGGTTAGCACCGTGATGACCCGTTTTCATTTTGATGGTGTTTGCGCCGCTAGCTAGACCAATCAGCTGATGACCTAAGCAAATACCAAATGTTGGAATGTTTGTTTCTTCAATAATGTGACGTACCGCATCGATAGCATAATCACAAGCTGCAGGATCGCCAGGACCGTTTGATAAGAAAATACCATCTGGGTTCATCGCTAGTACGTCAGCAATAGGGGTTTGTGCTGGAACGACGGTTACATGACAGCCGCGATCAACCAGCATACGTAGGATGTTGGTTTTGCTACCGAAGTCATAAGCGACGACATTGTATTTAGAGTCGATATGAGTACCTAGTTGCTTAAAGAAGCCACCAGTACCGCTATCGTGACTACCAGGGATATCACGGTTGAGTAGGGTATCTGATAAATCCCATGTGCCCGCTGTCCACTCAAAGCGCTCTGTTGTGCAGCATTCTTTTGCTAGATCCATACCTTCTAGGCCTGCAAACCCTTGTGCCAGCTTGATGGCTTGTTGCTCGTCATCTGTACTGATCGTCTCGCCATTTGATGCGGTCATGATACAACCGTTCTGAGCGCCTTTATCTCGTAATAGGCGAGTCAATTGACGCGTGTCAATTTCAGCGATAGCGATGGTATCATTACGCTGTAGATAGTCTGCGAGCGATTCTGAGTTACGGAAGTTTGAGGTGACCATCGTCGCATCACGGATGATAAGACCGTCTGCCCATACCTGATGACCATTACCAGACTCGGTATCTTCAGCGTTGGTACCAGTATTGCCAATGTGCGGATAGGTAAGGGTGACCAGCTGACGCGCATAACTTGGGTCCGTTAGGATTTCTTGGTACCCTGTCATGGCTGTATTAAACACCACCTCACCGACACGATGACCGAGACTGCCGATACTCACACCGCGAAAAATTGTACCGTCTGCTAGTGCCAAAATTGCTTGTATTTCTGCCGATGAATTCAAGGGTTGCCTCCGCTGTTATTGGTGAGTGCCATGATTTCCATGATTAAATTTTAGGTTAGAAATGGCTTTTTATATCGCAAAAATTGCTATTGACGAATACTAAAAAACACCTAAACCCAAAATTTTTCCACAAAAAAGCGAGAAGACATTATTGATGGAAACTACAAAACCCACTAGATAGTGAATAGGTAACTTGCATCATGTCCGCTCGCTTAGGCACAGATTTTGCGCATTATATACAATATACCCACAGATAGCCAGCCGATTTTTAGATTGAAGGCATGCCTTTAATCATTAGCCGTTAATAGCGCTGGATTTTCTCTTTTGGCTTTGCCACAATGGATAGCAAATCGAGATATCTGGTTTTCATGATTAGTTTTCATGACTAATTTTCATGACTAATTTTCATGACTAATTTTCATGATTAACCTGTTCCATTACGATTATGTATATAACAAGGAGCTGTTATGATTTATCAATATTTAGACAAGGTGCCCGAATTTGCGGCACCTTTTAATGGTTGGGTCGCAGACTCAGCACGAGTGATAGGCGATGTCTATTTGGGTCATCAGGCTAACGTGTGGTTCGGTGCGGTGATTCGCGGTGACAATGAACGCATTCATATCGGCGATTATAGTAATGTGCAAGAAAACAGTGTCATTCATACTGATGCAGGCATTGAGGTCAAAATCGGCAACTATGTCACTATTGGTCATTTAGCGATGCTACACGGCTGCGAAGTCGGTGATAATAGCTTGATTGGTATTGGTGCGGTGGTATTAAATAATGCCAAGATTGGTAAAAATTGTATCATTGGTGCCAAAGCCCTTGTCACAGAAGGCAAGGTGATTCCAGACAATTCACTCGTCATGGGCGCCCCTGCCAAGGTGGTCAAAACCTTAACGGACGAGCAAGCCGCCATGCTAAAAATGTCAGCGCAACATTATGCTGAACTTTGTGAAACTTATAAGGAAGGTCTGACTGAAATTCCACTGCCTAAATAAAGCGCTAGCCAAATCATAGAGTCACGCAAAACATAAGCGAACTGTCTGATATTGTTCTATTCTCTATGTTTATGCAAATGATGCAAACGCGCCTTACATAGAGACTCTTTATGCCATCAGCATCATGACCAGCCAAATAATGGCAAAAATGATAATACCAATAATCAGTCCGCGAAAAATATCATGGCGTATAGAGTAGTCATTAAGGTAAGCGTTATGATTGGTTGTTTCGTTGATGTTGAGAGCATTGACGCTCTCAGCACCAGCATTTTTACCAACAATAAAACCCATGATTGCGCCCACCACCAACATAAATGGGGTGAATAACCAAAAAACGTCGCCATTACCTATACCAGCTATTGAGCGAATAACCACAATAGCAAGATCGATTAGTAAACCACCAGCACCATACATCAAACCATTTAAGAACGCATACAGTATACGGTCCAAAGGTGATTGATAGCTTTTACCCAGCTGACGTTGTCTGATTTCTTTGATTGAACGGGCAGGGCGGCGCGTTTTATTTGGCACGACGGTTTTGACATCAGGCGCTTCCATGGGATTCTCTATTTTTATTATGAAGTAAGCAAAACAGATACTAGGGCGTATCACCATTTTTAGCCCATTTAGGCGCTTTCGTTCAGATTGAGGACATGCCCTAACCATAAGTTATATAAATAAAGCTACCATAATTTTGTTTGGTGAACAGTAGCATTCACGAAAAATTATTAAGAAATTTTTTTCATACCATTATTTATCTCCAAAGCGACGGTTATTAAAAACGATTTGTATTTCTATTTTTCAACAAACAACAGTAAGGTCTCATTATGCAGGCAACACAAGCACAAATTTCTCCAAAAGAGCTGGCACTTTTTGATTTAGATCATACTTTGCTCGACGTCGATAGCGACTATTTATGGGGCGAATATATCGTCAAACACGACCTCGTCGATGAAGCGCAATATCGCACGGCCAATCAAAAGTTTTACCAAGACTATATCGAAGGTACGCTTGATGCGACAGAATATAATGAATTTGTGGCGCAATTTTTAAGTAGCTTGCCGATGGATAGATTGCATGAGCTACGAGAAGACTATATTAAAAGTGAAATTGAGCCGCACATTCGCCCAAAAGCTATGGAAGTGCTCTGTCAGCATGTTGAAAAAGGTCATGAGGTGGTGATTATTTCTGCGACCAATGATTTTGTGGTTTCTGCTATCGCCAAGCGTTTTGGTATCGAAGGTGCCAATGTGCTATCGACACCGCTTGAGATAAAAAATGAGCGCTATACGGGCAAACTTACCGACAAGCCAAACTTTAAAGAAGGTAAAATTTACCATCTGAATAAATGGCTAGATAAGCAGCAATCAGCAGGCACGACTTTTGATAAAACTTATGCGTATTCAGATTCCAAAAATGACATTCCATTGCTGGAGTGGGCAGATGTGGCTATTTGTATATCTCCTGATGAGGCGCTGCATGCGCATGCTTTAGCGCATCGCTGGGCAGTAGAGGATTGGTCGATTTAGGCTATTTAACATTATTTAATATAAAGCCAGTCATAATTAGCCAACTATTTATCGTCAATCTCATTTAAAATAGCGCCATATCAGTGAGATATTTATTTAAAAAGACAGGAAACTTTATGGAAATCAATCCGTATCAAGAACGAATTAAAGATTTATCAGAGCGTGGGCAGGACTTGCGGAGGTATCTTTGACTTCGATGGTAAGCAAGAACGCTTAGAAGAAGTCAATTTGGAACTAGAGAATCCCGAGCTATGGAATGATCCAGAGCGTGCGACTAAGATTAATAAAGAAAAAAGCCAGCTTGATGGCGTCATTGATGTCGTGGTATCACTTGAGACGACATTAGAAGATGCGTCTGCTATGCTGGAGCTGGCAGTAGAAGCAGAGGATGAATCCTTGCTGGCGGATGTGCAAGCAGAGCTCGACAATGCGGAGAAACGCGTTGCAGATTTAGAGTTCCGTCGCATGTTTAGCGGTGAGATGGATCCTAATAACTGCTACTTGGATATTCAGTCGGGTAGTGGTGGCACCGAAGCGCAGGATTGGGCAGAGATGCTATTGCGTATGTATACACGCTGGGCGGAATCGCATGGCTTCAAAGTTGAGGTCATTGAGGTGTCTTCTGGTAGCGTGGCTGGTATTAAATCAGCAACGATTGAGATTAAAGGGGATTATGCTTTTGGTTGGTTACGTACCGAAATCGGCGTGCATCGCTTAGTCCGTAAATCGCCATTTGACAGCAATAACGGTCGTCATACCTCATTTGCTGCCGTTTTTGTGTCGCCTGAAATTGATGATAATATCGAGATTGATATCAATCCTGCGGATTTGCGTATCGATACCTATCGCTCATCGGGCGCAGGCGGTCAGCATGTGAACACGACCGATTCTGCGGTACGTATTACCCACGAGCCAAGTGGGGTAGTGGTCACTTGTCAGAACGAGCGTAGCCAGCATGGTAATAAGGCGACGGCGATGAAAATGTTGCGTGCCAAGCTTTATGAGCTTGAAATGCAAAAACGCATGGAATCTCAGCAAGCGGTCGAGGATGGTAAGTCTGATGTGGGCTGGGGCAGTCAAATTCGCTCTTATGTGCTTGATGATTCACGTATCAAAGACTTGCGTACTGGCGTTGAAACTTTTAACACTGGTGCGGTACTCGATGGCGACCTCGATCAATTTATCGAAGCGAGCCTAAAAGCGGGACTGTAAGGCTAAAAAGACCACTCTAAAGAAAGTTTTAAAATATCAACCAATAATTAATTAAGGAAAATTATGCCAAGCGTTAATAGTTATTTTGATAACAAAGTTACTTCTATTGCTTTCCAAACGGCGACCAAGCCAGCTACTGTCGGTGTGATGGAGATTGGCGAGTACGAATTTGGCACCAGCGAATTTGAAACCATGAGTGTGGTCAGCGGTGCATTGACGGTCAAGCTACCAGAGAGTGATGAATGGCAAACCTTTAATGCGGGCGAACAGTTTACCGTTGAAGCCAATCAGAAGTTTCAAGTAAAAGTGGCAGTAGAGACTGCTTATTTATGTGTTTATGGTAAGTAATTATTTTTAGATTAATAGGCAACAGATTAACGCCAAGTGTTTAACGCTTGGCGTTTTTTTATGACTGTCTTTTAAGTTTCAGTCATATAATATTTAGTAAAATTATAGATTTTTACGATATTGCACCATATCTGTTTGAGTGGCGATTGCGTCATAGAGTTTGCGCGCCGCGGTGTTTCCCTCTTGCGTCGTCCAATATACACGGTTGCAGTCTTTGTCGTTGGCAAAGGCATAGACCTGCTCAATAAGTACCCGTCCTACGCCTTGACCACGTACATTATCAGTGACGTATAAATCTTCTAAATAACAACACTCGTTAGTATTCCACGTATTGGGATGCAGCACCACATGTGTGATACCTACCAACTTATCGTCCTGCCAAGCACCAAAACCATAAATCGGTACATCGCTATCGAGCAAACTGTGCCACGTGTTTTGGATGGTACTTGATGGCAAACTGGTCTCATAAAATTTTAGATAATCTTGCCATAAGTGTAACCAAAGGTCGTAATCAGTGATAGTTAGTGGTTTTATTTTTACAGATGAATGGTTCATTTTTTATAAACTTAAGTCGTGAGTAGTGCTAAATTATGCCTCAAAAACGCATGGCTTAGAACCCGTATCGCTATTTTTATCACTGTTTTATTTTACACATCGATTACACTTTGCTTGTGGCAAATAAACAGCAAAAACAATCGCAATTCATTATGCTAAAACGACTATTTTATCAATCGAGTATGTATTATGGCGACGTTAGATGACCAAACCACCACGCAAGACATACGCCATGATTATGAAAAACTCGCTCGTCTTGCTAATCTGCGCTATGTCAGTGATGATGAGCTTGGGTTTACGCGCAGGCGTTGGGGGCGCGGCTTTACCTATCGCGATGCAACGGGCAAAACAGTCAAAGACAAAGCCTTGCGTCAGCGTTTTGATGCGCTAGTGATACCGCCGATGTGGTCAGAGGTTTGGATATGCCAAGATGATAAAGGGCACTTGCAATCGACGGGGCGCGATGACAAAGCGCGAAAACAATACTTATATCACCCTGAGTGGGATCGTGTACGTGACCAAGCCAAATTCGATGCCATGATAGGTTTTGCTAGAGCATTGCCGAATTTACGCTTGCAAGTCGAAAAAGACTTGGAGGCAAAATCATTATCCCGTGACAATGTCTTATCGGCAGTGGTCAAGTTATTAGAAAAGACCTTAATTCGTATCGGTAATAGCCGCTATGCGAAACTTAATAAAAGCTATGGTTTGAGTACTTTACGCAGTAAGCACGTGAGCGAAACCGATAACGGACTGGCGTTTGATTTTGTCGGTAAAAGTGCTAAAGAGCATCATATTGAATTGCAAGATGAGCGTTTGATTGAGATTGTACAAGCATGTTCTGAGTTACCTGGTTATCAGATTTTTAAATATTTAGATGACAATGGTCACAAGCAAGTCGTCGACAGTAGCGATATTAATGACTATCTACGCACGCATACTAGCGGTCATGGTCGTTACAGGGAGATGTATAGCGGTAATTTATATAGCGCAAAGGACTTTCGTACTTGGATGGCCAGTGTCCTTGCCGCCAGTTACTTGCACGATGAGTTACAGAGCGCTCAGGGCAAAGCAATATTAGCCAGTGATCCCAATAGCGATGAGCGCCAGCAACTGGTCACTAACATGGTAAAAAGTGTGGCAGCAGAGCTGGGCAATACCCCTGCTGTCTGCCGATCGTCTTATATCAATCCAGTGATTATAGAGCGTTTTTTGGCGGGGCAGTTCTTTGAGCCTTATAAGCAAGCGCGCCGGGGGCGTACTAAACAGTATCAAAGCTGTGAAGAAAAAGCGCTGCTAGGATTTTTAAGGGGCTGCTGAGTTCTTTAACATAAAATGCCATTAAGAATTTTGTGATCGGATTATAAAAATGATACGTTATGTATTGAAATAAATATTAAAATGCGTTACTAATAGAGCATATGTACATTAATATGTGCGAACAAGAAGAATAAACAGTTGCTAGGATATGACTGTTTTTCTGCTGATAAATCTCTTATTTCGCCAGTTACCTGATATTGCTAAAGGATTAGCTTATGAACACCTCTTCTTCAGACCCATCATTTGTAAATACATCTTCAAACCATCCTGCACAGCCGCCAATGAGCTACAGCGATTACTATCATAACTTTGATATGAATGCGCTATTAACTGAGATATTTGGTAAGCATTTAGATGATCGTTTAAACGCTTATATGGCGTGCTGTGGTCGCCATGTGCGTGACGGTCGTGGCGATAATCTGGCGCTAGTACATGAAGATACAGCGGGCAATGTGACGCGCATGACTTTTGCTGAGCTTGATAAGGCAAGCGCGCAAGTCGCCAATTTATTGCTGTCTTATGGCGTAAAAATTGGCGACCAAGTGGCGACCATGCTACCTCGCACCCCTGAACTGCTCACCATTGTATTAGCGACTTGGCGGATTGGCGCGGTTTATCAACCGTTATTTACCGCCTTTGGCTATGATTCGATTAAGTATCGGATGGACAAAGCCAATACCAAAGTGGTTTTTACCAATCAAGAAAATCGTGGAAAATTTGAAGACTTGGCTCAGCAGACCAAAATGGTCATGGTTGGCAGCGAGAATGACGCGCAAGCTGATAGTGAAAACAGTTGGGGCGATGATAATTATGCCAAGATGATGGCGACGCAGCCGCAAACAGTAGACGCGGTTTTATTAGATACCGATGCACCCTTTCTGCAAATGTTTACCTCAGGTACAGTGGGTAAATCAAAAGGCGTTAGTGTGCCATTAAGCGCGCTCTCAGCATTTTATCTCTATATGCGCTATGCGATTGACTTGCGAGCCGATGATAACTACTGGAACATGGCTGATCCTGGCTGGGCGTATGGATTGTATTACGCGATTACTGGGCCTTTATTATTAGGTGTCACCACCTATTTTAACGAAGCTGGCTTTGACGCTGCCAATACCCGCGACTTTATGGTACGTCATAAAATTACCAATTTAGCGTCCTCACCGACGGCATTTCGTATGATGAAATCGAGTGGCGTGTTTGAAAAATCAGACACTGACACTAAATTATCCCTACGCTGTGCCAATTCAGCAGGCGAGACCTTAAATACCGAAGTGGTCAACTGGGTTGAAACCTATTTAAACTGTAAAGTTTGTGATCAATATGGGCAGACCGAGACGGGAATGACTTGCTGTGAGCACCATGCGTTAGCACATAAATGTCCGGTTGGCTCGATGGGCATGGCGCTACCAGGACACACATTGGTGGTGTTAGATGATGACATGAACATCTTACCTGATGGCGAGCAAGGGCAGCTTGCCGTAGTGGTCAGTCAATCGCCAGCGTTTTATTTCCGCGGTTATAGCTGGAACGAAAAAGACGCCTTCGCGGATGACTATTATTTAACAGGCGACGTGGTTGAGCGTCACAGTGATGGCAGCTATTGGTTCTCAGGCCGTGATGATGACATCATTATTACGGCAGGTTACCGCGTTGGCCCTACCGATGTCGAAAACACGGTGCTTGAGCATGAGGCAGTCGCAGAGTCTGCTGCTGTCGGTGTGCCAGATGAGGTGCGCGGTCATACCATTAAGTCTTATGTGGTGCTAAAAGACGGTATCGAAGGAACGGATGAGATTGCCAAGGAGATTCAAGAGCTCGTACGCAAACGTCTATCGACTCACGCTTATCCACGTGAGGTTGAGTTTGTGGCAGCATTGCCGAAGACTCCAAGTGGTAAAATTCAGCGCTTTTTGCTACGCAGTTTGTCTGCGGCATAGATAAAAAGCAACGCACTCATATCGTCAGGTTAAGATAAAAAATCGATAACTGATAAAAATAACAGTAAAAATATTAATGAAAGGAATAATTATGCAAATTGAACAACAGGGCTTTTTGGTCACAGGCGGTGCATCAGGTTTGGGAGAGGCAGTGGTTCGGGCTATCGTGAATCAAGGTGGTAAAGTTGTCATCGCAGATCTGAATGAATCAGCTGGTCAAGCGTTGGTGGCTGAACTAGGCGATAACGTTCGCTTTACACGTTGCGATGTCACCAGTGGTGATGAAGTGCAAGCGGCTGTTGATACGGCTGAAAAAGAATTTGGCGGTTTGCAAGGGTCTATTAATTGCGCGGGTATTGCTGTTGTGCAAAAGCTGCTCGACCGTGATAACAACCCAGCGGATCTTGATGCCTTTAGTCGAGGCGTTAATATTAATCTTGTCGGTTCTTTTAATGTGGCACGTTTGGTCGCAGCCAGTATTGCGAAGCGTGTAGCGAATACCAATAACGCAGACAGCGGGGCAGGAAAAAACACTGATAACGGCGTCATTATTAATACTGCTTCTATTGCTGCGTTTGATGGGCAAGTAGGGCAGGCAAGCTATTCGTCGTCTAAAGCGGGGGTTGTCGGTCTGACCTTACCACTAGCGCGTGAGCTGGCACGTCATGGTATTCGCGTCATGACGATAGCGCCTGGGGTATTTGCCACGCCGATGATGGAGACTATCCCTGAAAAAGCGCGCGAGCAACTAGAGGCGGGCGTACCTTATCCTAAGCGTCTGGGCAATCCTAATGAGTTTGCCAAGTTGGTCATGCACATCATTGATAATGCTTATCTCAATGGAGAAGTCATTCGTTTAGATGGTGCGATTCGTATGGTGTAATGTTATCCATTAAATTTTCACAAAAGCTGGCATGGTGCTTTGATAAGTTAATCGCGTGTGATGTTGTCATTTCATTCTTGAACGCCAAACGGAGTTATCAAAGCCTATGTCATTTTTTTCTCTAAATTTTAGCAAAAAGCCGCATCGTTTGTTTGTCGCGATAGGATTGGGGCTAGCTACCATTATGAGCACCAGTGCAATAGAGTATGTCAAAACCACCTCTTCAGATGCGAAGATTACAGGTAATAAAGGTCAGCCTATTTCTAGTACGGTGGTTATCGATAAAGTTTTTGTCGATAAATCCGATCGTATTTTGCAGCTATTAAGTGGTGATAAAGTGGTTAAATCTTATCGTATTGCGTTAGGGGATAGTCCAGTTGGTCATAAACAGCAACAAGGCGATGAGCGCACACCTGTTGGTGTGTATACCTTAGATTATAAGAATGAGAACTCTATTGCCCATCGCTCTATACATATCAGCTATCCCAATGCTGCGGATAAAGCTCGGGCGCGATCACGTGGCATCAATCCTGGTGGCGATATTATGATTCACGGGCAGATGAATGGCTTTGGGCATCTAGCGTGGATGAACCAACAACGTGACTGGACTGATGGCTGCATTGCGGTCACTGATAGTGAGATGGATGAGATTATGGGGGCAGTTAAGGTTGGTACATCGATAGAAATCGTAGAGTGAGTTTTAAGCCAATTTGGCTATCATATAGTAGATTATCTAGCGATAAAACTGTATTACAACATCTTCTATACCCAACTATTACTTATCTTATATTATTATTAAGTCCTTACTTTTATTGTTTTTTATTTATTTTCTTGAAATATCCTCTTAACATGCCTATTGATAGTTTATGATGATATCATTGGTATTGGTAAGGTTTTTGTACCTCTGCAATCTTACTGTTTTTTTGGTATTTACTAATAAGTCATAAATAGTGATTGACAACTTGCATAAGTGGGTTGAAATCTTGTACGTTATACCTTATATAGATAACAAATAATGGTGATTGATACGTGGTAAAGTTGATGATAAACGTGATGTTTTAAACGTCGCTCTTTTATCATTTTATGCTGTATCAACTGACTGAAAATACTAATTATAAAAGGACACAATTATGAGGTTCGAAAAATTTACCCAGAAGCTGCAATCTGCCATTCAAGAAGCACAGAGCTTAGCATTAGGACGTGACCATACAGGTATTGACCCTGTGCATCTGCTTGCAGTATTGCTACAAGACGAGTCTAATCTATCTATTTGCCAACAGGCAGGCGCGTCTATTCCTGCGCTAAAAAATGGCGTGGCAAAGGCGCTCGACAATCAAGCAACGATTAGTGAGCCAACAGGTGACGTTAATTTAAACCCGAATTCGGTTAAAATTTTGAACTTGGCAGATCGTCAAGCACAAAAAGAAGGCGATGATTTTATCGCGACTGAATGGGTGATGTTGGCACTCGCTGAACAAGGCGAAACCAAAAAGATATTTGAGAGTGCTGGCGTAACAGCGAGCAAACTAAAAACAGTGATTGAACAATTGCGTGGTGATGAAACCGTGAATAATCAAAATGCTGAAGATCAGCGTGATGCGCTGAATAAATATACGATTAACTTAACTGAACAGGCGGAACTTGGTAAGCTTGACCCTGTGATTGGTCGCGATGAAGAGATTCGTCGTACCATTCAAGTACTGTCACGTCGTACCAAAAACAACCCTGTACTTATTGGCGAGCCGGGTGTTGGTAAAACGGCTATTATTGAAGGTTTGGCACAAAAAATCATCAATGGTGATGTACCAGAGGGACTACGCCGCAAAGAAGTGCTGTCGTTAGATCTAGGCTCATTGATTGCGGGTGCAAAATTCCGTGGTGAGTTTGAAGAGCGACTCAAAGCGGTACTCAGTGACTTATCAAAGCAAGAAGGCAATGTCATTCTATTTATCGATGAGTTGCATACTTTGGTAGGTGCTGGTAAAGCCGATGGTGCGATGGATGCCGGTAATATGCTAAAACCAGCGCTAGCACGTGGTGAGCTACACTGTGTCGGTGCCACGACATTGGATGAGTATCGCCAGTATATCGAAAAAGATGCGGCGCTTGAACGTCGTTTCCAAAAGGTGTTGGTCGACGAGCCAACGGTCGAGGATACCATTGCGATTTTGCGTGGTCTAAAAGAGCGTTATGAGCTGCATCATGGGGTTGATATCCAAGACAGCGCGATTATTGCTGCTGCACGGATGAGCCATCGTTATATTACCGATCGCAAGCTGCCAGATAAAGCGATTGACTTAATTGATGAAGCAGCAAGTCGTTTGCGTATGGAAATGGACAGCAAACCTGAAGCACTGGGTAAGCTTGATAGTCGCTTGATTCAGTTAAAAATGCAGCGTGAAGTGCTCAAAAATGAAGAAGATACTGGCGCACAAGCAGAGCGTAAAGTGCTTGATGCACAAATTGAAGAATTGGAAAAAGAGTACGCAGATCTCAATGAGATTTGGCAAGCAGAAAAAGCGTTGGTCAAAGGCAGTCAGCAGCTAAAAGACGAGCTGGATAAAGCGCGTATCGCTTATGACAAAGCCAGTCGTGAAGGCGACTATGAGACCATGAGTAAGCTGCAGTATGAGACGATTCCGCAGTTAGAGCGTCGCATTACTGAGTCTGACTTGGCGGAACAAAAAGAGCAGATAGGCGAAGGCAGTGGTGTAAAATTACTGCGCAATAAAGTCACGGATAATGAAATTGCTGAAGTCGTTGCTGCAGCGACTGGTATTCCAGTGAGTAAAATGATGCAAGGCGAGCGCGATAAGATGCTAGCGATGGAAGAAAAACTCCATGAGCGCGTTATTGGTCAAGATGAAGCAGTTGAAGCGGTAGCCAATGCTGTACGCCGTAGCCGTGCTGGTTTGTCTGATCCGAATCGTCCTTCAGGTTCGTTTTTATTCTTAGGACCAACGGGTGTCGGTAAGACTGAGCTGACTAAATCACTGGCGAACTTCCTATTCGACTCTGAAGATGCGATTGTTCGTATCGACATGAGTGAATATATGGAGAAGCACAGTGTCAGCCGTTTGGTCGGCGCGCCTCCAGGTTATGTTGGCTACGAAGAAGGTGGCGCATTAACTGAAGCTGTACGCCGTAAGCCTTATAGTGTGATTTTGTTTGATGAAGTTGAAAAAGCACACCCTGATGTGTTCAATATCCTGCTACAAGTATTGGATGATGGTCGCTTAACGGATTCACAGGGTCGCGTGGTGGACTTCAAAAACACGGTCATCATTATGACCAGCAACTTGGGTTCGCATAAAATCCAAGAGATGGTCGGTGAAAGCTACGAGGAGATCAAAGCTGAGGTGATGGAGTCGGTTGGGCAGCATTTCCGCCCAGAGTTCGTCAACCGTATTGACGAGATTGTGGTATTCCATCCGCTTGGTATGTCACAGATGGCAGGTATTGCTTCGATTCAGTTGGATCGCTTACGTCAGCGCTTGCATGAGCGTGAGTTGGATATCGAGCTATCAGCCGATGCGATGAACAAGCTGGTGGCAGTTGGTTACGATCCTGTGTATGGTGCGCGTCCACTAAAACGTGCTATCCAGCAAGAGATCGAAAACCCATTGTCATTGAAACTGTTAGCAGGTGATTTTGTCGCTGGCGATATCATCAAAGTCGATGTTAGCGCAGATGATGAGTTGGTTTTTGAGAAACTTAGAATGAGCTAATATCCAACGCTAAATAACCGTGGTTTAAAACAAATCCCTTACTTGCCTATTGTTTATACAGGCAGGTAAGGGTTTTTTTTGTGCGCTATTATTATTTACGGTTTAAGCACTTTGACTATGTTATAAATAAACTAAGCATGAAGAATCAAGAATCAGACGTCAACACTCACGGAGACGATAAAATGACGATCATCAGTACGCAGCACCTAAGCACGCCATTAATGTTACCGATAATTATCACAGCACTGCTGTTTAGTGCTCCTGCTTGCTCCAATCAAACCGCAATCAATACCCATGAAGACCTGACAGCTTATAAAGAAGGGCAAGCCTCTGCTAACGAATCGCTAGCAAGTGCTGAAAAACCTGAATTTGTAACCAAGAAGATTGCCACTTTTGATGAGCCTTGGGCAATGACAGCATTACCTACCGTTAATAATAAGTCATCAAAATTGCTTGTTACCCAAAAGACAGGCGAGTTATTCATTGTTGATACGGCAACAGGTGCTAAGACAACCATTAATGGTATACCGAAAGTGGCTTATGGTGGGCAAGGCGGTCTTGGCGATATTATCCTTGCACCAGATTTTGTCACGTCTAATCAAGTATATATCAGCTACGTTGAAGCAGGTGATGGCACTGATAGTAATAATTTTGGTGCTAAAGTTATCAAAGCTACATTGATAGGAATGAATACAGCCACGCCAAGTTTGCAAGATACTATGCCCATTTGGGAGCAAACCCCGAAAGTAAAAGGGCAGGGGCATTATAGTCATCGCTTGCTTTTTTCACCTGACGGAAAATATTTATATATCAGTTCAGGCGAGCGCCAAGAAAAAACGCCAGCACAGGATATGAGCGTCAATTTGGGCAAAATTATTAGGTTGAATCCTGATGGATCAGTGCCAGCAGACAATCCTTTTGCAGATAATAGTAATGACATAGCCGCGCAATTTTGGACAATCGGTCATCGCAATGTATTGGGTATGGTGTTCGATGAGAAAGGTAGGCTTTGGGCGCACGAGATGGGACCACGAGGCGGTGATGAATTCAATCTCATTGAAAAAGGTAATAATTATGGCTGGCCAATCGTCTCGAATGGGCGTAATTATACAGGGACGGATATTCCCGATCACGATACGCATCCTGATTTTTCTGCGCCCAAGGTTAGCTGGACACCTGTTATATCACCTTCATCGATGAGTATATATAACGCTGGAAAATATAATGATTTCCCAGCGTGGCAAGGGAAGGTGCTGATAAGTGGTCTATCATCAAAAGCGCTGATAGTGGTGGACCTTAATGAAAATAACAACGCGACTGAGCGCTATCGTTATGATATGGGCGAGCGTATTCGTAGTGTGTTAAATGTAGATGGACAAGTTTGGCTACTAGAAGATGGCAATAATAGTGGATTATTACAACTGCTACCGCAGTAGTCATTGCTCTCTAATTTTCTAAACTTTTGCACTATTGTAGGTTGGGCCATCAAATAGTTTTGCTCTATTTCTATCAATAATGAAATGGTAGATAGTTATTTAGATTTGATAGTTGGAGGGTATCTTGTTAAGGTGACCCTCCTAAAAAACTAAGGCTAACAAACAAATGGATCATGTAAAAGTTGGCAGGTTAGGCCCTTTTCCACGGGTAAGTAAACCTGTGTTTATTATTTCAGCGCTACTTATCGTTGGATTTATCATTTTTGGTGCGTTTTTTACTGAAACCGCCGGTGCATTATTTAGCTTTTTACAAAGTTTTATTACCAATAAATTCGGTTGGTTATTTATTATTTTAGTAAATTTAGCATTATTGCTTTGTATTTATCTTGCGATGAGCCGTTATGGCGATATTCGCTTGGGTGCGCAAACTGAGACGCCACAGTATAGTCTGTTCTCATGGATTGGTATGTTGTTCTCTGCTGGTATCGGTATTGGACTCGTCTATTGGGGTACGGCAGAACCTTTATATCATTTTATGGCACCGCCCCTTGGTGAGGCTGAAACTATCGCTGCCGCTAAGCAAGCGATGAACATTACCTTCTTGCATTGGGGTCTGCATGCATGGGCACTGTACGCTATTGTGGCATTGTCTTTGGCTTATTTTCACTTTCGCCGTGGGCTGCCATTGTCGATTCGCTCAACGCTTTATCCTATATTGGGCAAAAAAATCTATGGTCCGTGGGGACATGCTGTCGATATCCTAGCCGTATTTGGTACGATGTTCGGTGTGGTAACGTCGCTTGGTCTTGGGGTTATGCAGATTAATTCAGGGCTTGAGCGATTGTTTGGTATTCCTAATAATCTAACGATACAGATAGCGCTGATTGTTTTTGTGACTATTTTAGCCGCTATCTCCGTTATGATGGGTTTAGACAAAGGCATTAAGCGCTTGAGCGATATTAATATCGGACTGACGACCATCTTGCTCGGCTTTATGGTCATTTTAGGTCCGACACTTTTTATCTTTGATAGCTTTCTAGAAAATATCGGCAACTATCTTTCGATGGTTGTGCCTCTAGGTCTATGGGGTGAGTCGTATGAAGGTCAAGAAAATTGGCAGTCAGCATGGACGATATTTTATTGGGCATGGTGGGTAAGCTGGGCACCATTTGTTGGTGTATTCATTGCTCGTATTAGCCGTGGACGTACAATTAGAGAGTTTGTGCTTGGCGTGTTACTCATTCCTATGATGATCTTGTTCTTTTGGTTTACAACCTTTGGTGGCGTTGCTGTTCATATGGAGCTGCTGGCTGCTATTGATCCAGCTCTCGTCAGTCCGGGTTTGATAGAAGCGGTGCAAGCAGATTTTGGTAGTGCGATTTTTAAATTGATTGAATCTTATCCTTTGGCTCAACCAGTCACGTTGATGATCGTTATTATGATTGTACTTTGGTTTGTGACGTCATCAGATTCAGCAAGCTTTGTGATTGATATGTTGACTGCAGGTGGTGATACCAATCCACCCAAAATCCAGCGTTTATTTTGGGCAACTACCGAGGGTATCATTGCAGCAATTTTGCTTGCAGCAGGTGGCTTGAGTGCGCTACAAGCAGCAGCTATCGTAGCAGGATTGCCCTTTGCTTTGGTGGTATTTGCGATGATGTATGCACTACTTCGTGGTTTGAGCCGAGATCGATTGATACTGTATCGAGCTCAGCAGCACTTTATTACTGAAGAATCAGCAGATCATAACTCAGCCAATGAGTTCGCAGATGAGCACTTGTTGAAAGGTCCACCTAAAATTGTGAAAGGTGATTAAAAAGCTTTATATGTCCGTTTTAGAGCTGTTTTTTATGAGACTAATCATGCAGTTAGTTTGTATTGGTTTTACGTAAAAGTACAATATAGTAATTGTTATTTAAAATCCTAAGATGCGTCGCTATCTTAGGATTTTTTTATTTGTTGACCAATAGCAAGGTTATAAAGTGTCTGATTCGATTTGATAGTTGTGTAGTATCTTGGTAAGGTGAGCCCCTTCAAAAATTGAGACGACTAAATGGATCATGTAAAAGTTGGCCGATTAGGCCCTTTTCCACGGGTAAGTAAACCTGTGTTTTTAACTTCAGCCCTATTAATTCTTGTGTTTATCATTTTTGGTGCTTTTTTTAATGAGCAGGCTGAACTGGTATTTGGTCAGGCAAAAGCATTCGTGTCTTTACGCTTTGGCTGGTTCTTTATTGTAGTGGTCAACTTAACGTTGGTGATGAGTATTTACATGATATTTAGCCGTTATGGCGATATCAGGCTTGGTCATCAAAATGAGAAACCAGAATACAATCTAGTATCTTGGATCGGTATGCTATTTTCAGCTGGTATCGGTATTGGGCTGCTTTATTGGGGTACGGCTGAACCCTTGTATCATTTTATGGCGCCGCCGTTAGGAGAAGCTGAAACAGTTGCAGCCGCTAAGCAAGCGATGAATATCTCGTTCCTACACTATGGCTTACATGTGTGGGCGCTCTATGGCATGGTCGCGTTGTCATTGGCTTATTTCCACTATCGAGTGGGTTTACCCTTGGCCATTCGTTCGACACTATATCCTATATTAGGTAAAAAAATCTATGGTGGCTGGGGTCATACGGTAGATACACTGGCGGTATTTGGTACGATGTTTGGGGTAGTGACCACTTTAGGTCTTGGGGTATTGCAAATTAACTCAGGTCTTGAGACGTTATTTGGTATACCCAATAATATTACAGTGCAAATTATTTTGATTGCTTTAATCACTATGTTGGCAGGTCTGTCTCTATTCATGGGACTAGATAAAGGGATTAAGCGCTTAAGTGATACCAATATATTATTTACTGTGATATTGCTCAGTTTTGTGATTATCTTAGGGCCGACCCAGTTTATCTTTAATAGCTTTGTAGAAAACATTGGCAATTATTTACATCAAATTGTGCCATTGGGTCTTTGGACAGAGTCTTATGATGGTCAAGAAAACTGGCAGGCGTCTTGGACGATTTTCTATTGGGCATGGTGGATAAGCTGGTCACCGTTCGTTGGTGTCTTTGTCGCTCGCATCTCTCGTGGTCGGACCATTCGTGAGTTTATCTTAGGGGTATTATTAATCCCTATCACTATCTTGTTCTTATGGTTTACCGCTTTCGGTGGTTCAGCAGTTAATATGGAATTAATGGCAGCTGCTGATCCCAACCTCATTAGCCCTGGCTTGATAGAAGCTGTTAAGGCGGATACAGGTAGTGCCATCTTTAAGCTCATGGAGTCTTATCCGCTGACATCGGCTGTGAACTTGCTTATCGTTGTGATGATTGTGCTTTGGTTTGTCACGTCATCTGATTCGGCCAGTTTTGTCATCGATATGTTGACATCAGGTGGGGATGCTAATCCACCTAAAATACAGCGTCTTTTTTGGGCAGGTACAGAGGGTGTCATTGCAGCCGTATTATTAGCAGCAGGTGGCTTGAGTGCGCTACAAGCAGCTTCAATTGTGTCAGGTTTTCCTTTTGCGATTGTGATAGTTGTTATGATGTACTCATTACTACGTGGCTTGAGCCGAGACCGTTTGATACTGTATCGTAACCAGCAATGGTTTGTCACCGAAGAGTCAGCAGAGCATAATTCAGCCAATGAGTTTCGTGATGAAAATTTGCTGACAGGCCCACCTGATATTGAAAAATCTGAAGGTTAGATTTTATTGATCTAAAAGATGATAAAGAAGCACTCGCTTACGATTAAGCGGGTGCTTTTTTATATGATTTGGCTGTCTTTTCTAGTTTTATATAGAGCACTTACACAAAGTTATGAAGTAAGGGAATTAAGAAGCAAGGTTATGAGCACTGTCCTTTGACATAACCCACTGCCGCCGTTGTGCCACATGCCGAACATGAGTTGCCCGCAGTGCGATAACTAAATCCTGAGTTGGTTTTTACTTTGACACAAACAGGGTCATATTGGGCGGTGCACATCGTTTGCTCAGGATTGTAAGATGGACACTTGATAAAAGGGTTGTCGCTGTTCTGTTGGCTGTGCCCAGTGGTATGAATAGGGGCGGTGTCAGGCGCATCGATGCTTTGGATATTATTACAGCCAGTCAAGGCAATAGTTACTGATAACCCTACTAACGACAGGCATGATCGCCATGATTTGAATAAGTGGTTCATAATCATATGTCCTTATAAATAGTGTTCGGTAAATCCCTGTTATCGATAGCCGGTTGCAACCATGTGATGAACAAGGCGACTCTAATTGATAGTAGCCTATTTATCAGCAGTCATCTACTAAATCATGGTTAATAAAAAACCCAAGCCTATGATTAAGCTTGGGTTTGAGTTACTACTATCAGTTTTAGACATGCTAGCTAAAGGCAATAGAACTATTTGGCTGCTTTGTCATCTTGATTAAGCTGAACATATTTATCAAAGTTCTGCGCATAATCAGTCAAGTTATCGCTCAGCATTTGGCGATACTGTTTGACATAAAACTCTACGATATCATCTTTTTCTTTGGCAAAGTCATCGCCTTTGACGAAACCGATAGAAGCGACAGACGCGCTATAGCGTGCGGCTGCATATAATAAAGAAGCGCCTACTTGTCCTGAATGAGCCTCAGGCCCTAATTGACTGTTTGCGACACCAATGATGGCATCAGCACGTTGATAAAATGCCTGCATTTCAGGGGTAATCTCAATGTTAGCGTCAACATTGTTGTCTTGAGTGTTGTTGTCTTGAGACATAAGTGACTCCTAATAAGTGTCGGTAATTTTAAATTTATAAAGATGGTTTGTAAGGGGTGCAACCTGATATTTTTACAAACCAGCCTCTGCTTTTAAGATTTCAGCTTTGTCTGTTTTTTCCCACGTAAAGGCAGTTTCAGAGCCGGGACGACCAAAATGACCAAAAGTCGCCGTTTGCTGATACATTGGCTGTAATAAATTTAGCATACGGGTAATGCCGTAAGGGCGCAGATCAAAATGGGTGCGAATCAGACGGATAATTTCATCATTACTGATTTTATTCGTACCAAAAGTATTGACGGAGATAGAGGTTGGCTCAGCGACACCAATAGCATAGCTGACCTGTATTTCACAGCGCTCAGCAAGTCCTGCAGCGACGATATTTTTAGCCACATAACGCACGGCATACGCAGCACTGCGATCTACTTTTGATGGATCTTTACCACTGAATGCACCGCCGCCATGACGCGCCATACCGCCATACGTATCAACAATAATTTTACGACCTGTCAATCCTGCATCACCAACAGGACCGCCAATCACAAACTTACCCGTTGGGTTGATATGATAGCGCGTACCAGCATGCAGTAAATCAGCTGGTAATACTTGTTTGATGATAGATTCCATTATCGCTTCTTGCAAATCTTTTTGCGAGATACTTGGATCATGTTGCGTTGATAACACCACAGCATCAATGGCAACAGGCTTGCTACCATCGTATTTTAAAGTCACTTGCGCTTTGGCATCTGGACGTAACCAAGGTAGCTCACCTGCGCGGCGCAGCTCAGATTGGCGTTCCATCAAGCGATGAGCAAATTCGATAGGGGCAGGCATCAATACTTCAGTTTCATTACTGGCATAGCCAAACATGAGACCTTGGTCACCTGCGCCTTGCTCTTCAGGGTCGCTACGATCGACACCTTGAGCGATTTCAGGAGATTGTTTGCCAAGCATGTTGATGACCGCGCATGTTTCGCCATCAAAGCCTAAGTCTGAATGGTGGTAACCAATACCGTTTACGGTATCACGCACGATACGCTCAACATCGATATTTGCCGTCGTGGTGACTTCGCCTGCTAGTATCACAGCACCTGTCTTAACCAAGGTTTCGCATGCCACGCGTGCATGCAAATCTTCACGTAAGATAGCGTCAAGGATGGCATCTGATATTTGGTCAGCCATTTTATCAGGATGACCTTCGCTCACAGATTCTGAGGTAAATAAGTTGTATTCACGCATAATGGGATCGCTTAATTGCAGGGACTGTAGTCTATGAACTCAGTCATTATTAAATGTATATAAAAATAAAAGGCGAAAACGAATAAAAAAATTAGCACATTTTACCGTGTATCGAGGTAAAACTCTAGCGATGGATAATACTAAGCGGTAACTAGACATGGATTAACCGTGGTAAAAGTCATCAATCTCGCTATTTTCTTGCCAGCGATATTCAGTATAGTTAGCAATCTGACGTGCCGTATCGATGTCATGTCTGTCAGCGATAAAGCCAAGCGCCATGTCCATACCTGCACTGACACCTGAGGATGTATAAAATTTGCCATCGACAACCCAGCGTGCTTGCTCAGCCCAATGGACTTTGTCAGATTGTGCTATCACCCACTGCCATGACAGTTTATTAGACGTTGCACGCTTGCCATCTAAGACGCCAGCCTTAGCTAATAATGCGCTACCTGTACAAACGCTAAGCACCCAATCAGCATGGTCAGCCAAGGTTGTCAGCGTCTGCAAAAATGATTTGTGATTGATTTGCTGGCGAGTACCCATGCCGCCAACCATCAACAAGATATCAGTCTGATGATCTAACTCGCTGACAGCGATTGTTTGCATTGCAACGCCATGCTTACTATGAATGATTCCACCGCTTAAAGAGGAAAATTGCAGACGATAATGCTCAGGCAAGCAACCAAACATCTCGATAGGTCCAAATAGATCTAAAGTCTCAAAATTATCGAATAATAGCGCGGTCAGCGTATGCATCTGGCTTCCTGATTTTTAAAATAACGTTTACAAAGGTAAGAGGGCGTCTATTGCATCTTGTAACCACGAGATTAGGTCTTTATTCATATAAAGTAGATCCATAAAGTCTTTTATAAATAGAGTGGTTATAGTTCTAAAAACTATAGCTCCAAGAACTTGGCTTTGTCTTTAAACATACATTCGTCATAAACAGGACAAGCACCGCATTTGGGCGTACGAGCTTGGCAGGTATAGCGCCCGTGTAAAATAAGATAATGATGCGCATCCACGATAAAATCTTCTGGGATACGCTCGACCAGCTTGTTTTCAACGATCAAGACATTTTTTCCAGTGGCCAGTCCCGTACGATTACCCACCCGAAAGATATGAGTGTCAACCGCCATGGTTGGCTGACCAAAGGCGGTATTTAAGACCACATTGGCGGTTTTACGTCCAACGCCAGCGAGAGACTCTAAGTCTGTGCGGTTATCAGGGACGGTGCTGTCAAATTTCTCAATCAAATCTCGGCAAGTTTTGATGACATTTTTGGCTTTGGCATTATATAGGCCAATATTTTTGATGTAAGATTTTAAACCGTCTTCACCCAATGCCAAGATTGCTTCGGGCGTATTTGCTACGGGATATAGTTGCTGGGTGGCGATATTGACGCTCACATCCGTCGCCTGCGCAGACAAGATTACCGCGATCAGTAGCTCAAAATTACTTTTATAATTCAATTCCGTAACCGGCTCATTAATCGTCGCTGCCAGTTTCTCAAAAAATGGACGCACATCACGATTGGGCATTCGCCTCGATGGCGGGGTATCGGCAGTTTTGTGTTTGACGGTTTTACTCATGGTATTCTTACTATTTTTTGGCTATTGATAAGTGATACAAGATATCGGAATAAATGCATTTTAGCGATGCTAGGTAGACTGTCTAACAAATGATAATTACGCTGTTAAAGCTGACTTAACTCCATTTGCAACGCGTCAAGCTCTACTTGTTTGCTCTCATTTGGACGGACACTTAGCTGCTTTTCTAGCTTTTTAATTTTACTACGAAGCTTCGCTGCGGCGATGGTGTTTTTTGCTTGTGCTTCGCTGATGTTCAACGATTGACTAGCGGCATTATTCAGTTTTGCTTCGACCATGCTGACCACAGGTCTGCTATTGCTACTATCAGCCAGCTGCTCGGTGACGCGTCTTAAATGAGTATGATAACGCTGTCTTAAATCTTCTTGCTCTGTGGTACGTTCAGGGCTAGAAAGCTCTCGTTCAATAGTGACCAAATCGATGCAGTCGACTGGGCAAGGTGCAATACAAAGCTCGCAGCCCGTGCATAAATCCGTAAAGATAGTATGCATGTGCTTACCAGTACCGACAATAGCATCGACTGGGCAGGCGGGGATACATTTGGTACAGCCGATACAGTCATCTTCACGGATAACAGCACGTACCTCGGTAGGACGTTCAGAGGTAGCATCTATTGGCCACTGAGAAGGCGCAGCGCTCAGTATCACTTCATGACTACCAATATCGATAATTTGAGCGATGGCATTGGTAACGGGTTGACCACCGGGTACACATTTATTGTATGGTTCATTCTCTAGCACGATAGCAGCGGCATAGGGCAAGCAGCCGTCTGGGTGCTCGCAAAGCCCACATTGTGTTTGCGGTAGACAAGCATCAATATGTGAGATTTTCGTTTGTATGTCCGCAGGTAAGCGCTCTATATCCAAAGTGTCGAACAAGATTGGCAAATTGGTGAGACGGATGTGGGTGCTATTTTTACTAGTGGTGCTTTGCATATGCTTTAAAACCTTCATATCAGTGCTAAGCGCTTAGCGCTGACATTAGAATAATAGGATAATAACGATATTGGTAAATGCTGAATGCTGCATTGATATTATAGATTAAAGTGATAGACCTTGCTCATTGGCAATTTGTGCAATTAGCTCGTAAGCAATGCTACCTTTTGAAGGTATTTTTGGCAAATTTGATAGATCAAAAAAATCCGCATGCGATAGCTCATCTTCTTGAATGATAAGTTCACCACCTGCATAAGAAGCTCGAAAGCCTAGCATTAAATTAGAGGGAAACGGCCAAGGCTGACTGCTGACGTACCGAATATCTGATAGGCTGATATTCACCTCTTCTGCCACTTCACGCACAACCGCGTGTTCTAAACTTTCACCCACTTCTACAAAACCTGCAATCAAACCATACTGTAACGCTTGTGAAGGGGTTTTTTGCTGTCCATAACGATGATGATGGGCTAGCAAAATCTGCATTTCACCAGTTTGCGGATTCGGTCGAGTGATAGCCGTGATGACGCAGGGCTGTACACGTGGGTATTGGCGCAATCGGCATACTGGACAGACCATCGCACGCTCATCTCGTTTGGCATGAATGGTTGGGGCAGCGCAGCGACTACAAAACTGCGTATCTGTTTGCCAGCGCAATAACTGTATTGCTTGGCTAAGCTGATCGGACAAAGCCACGGGCAACTGAGTAATCAGCTGGCGGTAAGGAACAAAAGCATTGCCGCTGGCCTCAGCGATGATAGGCAATGCAATATGATGTGCAATTGCATAGTCATAAGTAATGGCGCTAGCTGCTTGCGCAGTAAAGGTATGGGCAGTGTTAATCGAGCCGTCGGCACTTTCTAGAGTGTCGGCATACTTCAGAGCATCTACACTCGCGTTAGTAGAATTAATATCAGACGACCAGTGACGCGGTGCTAGGCTTTCGAGTAGCGTGACATGACCAACTCGGTAAGCAAGCTGAGTCTCCTCGTCTGAATGTGTAGCGGACGGTGGTAATTCAAGCTGCACCGGCCACCATCCATTAGGTAGCTGGCGGCATAAAACAGTGTCATCACTAAATATAAAAGCACTGGTCATAGATAAAATTCCAAACCGATTAAGGTAAGTACGCATCAGTGTTGATACAGACTTCTTTAAATTGAAGTGTATAAATAAGTATTTGTGGCAGCAGAGCAGCGACCACAAATATATCGTTTTACTGCTTAAGCAAGATAGAAATTAGGCTGCGAGTAGATGACTCAAGCTCTGCTGCCCTACATCTAGCGCTTGTTTGCTGACTGGACGATTATGCTCAAAACCATCTAGATGATGATCGACGGCCATAATGACATCAGCGATACAAGCGAGCGTACTGTCTTCAATACGTTGTCCACCTTCGATACGTTGCTGAAGATAGTTGGCCAATTGACTGAGCATGCTTGCAGGTGTTGGTAGCTGTAAGAAGCGCACAGCCCCTGCCACTTGGCGCATCATCTCAGGTATGTTCTGGATATTGAGCATATCGCGCTCTGGCTCAGCCAAATAATCGTTAATGGCTTGTTCTGCGCTGGCAATAGCGGAACGACTTTCTTGTATCAAAGTATCATTAGCCGTATTGAGCTGATGTAAAGAGATATGCGGGTTATTCAGTGGCAAATAGATTGCCCCTGGTGTGTGCATTTCTGCCATTGCAATGGTGGCGTTTTCCGCATGCATCAATGCCAGCAGCAAGTGATCAAAATCGTCAGGTGAGGGCGTTTGCCAATGACTAACAGCTTCTGCTGCTACGCTGAGACTATTGGCTGCATCTGATAAACCAAGCAAGCGTAAAGCTGAGCTCAATTCTGTTAGCTCTTCGATAATCTGTGCCGTTTGCATATCGACAGGATTTAATGAATCACCGCGTGCGTAGCTATCCACATTTTCTTTAATGGTATTGATTTGGGTCTGAATGATGGTGTTCAGCGTATCGGTCAGTGCTCGATTAGGACCGAATAAGAAACGCTTCATTTGCTCAAGTTGCGAGCCTTCTAATTGGTTGCTGGCGTATTGTTCACGCAGTCGTTGCGCCGCATTACTATCACGCTGGCAAGCAAAACTTACCAAATCAGCAAACCGCTTGTCCATCACAGGCAAGTAGCTTTGAAATTGCTGCTCTAAATAAATCAGTGTGTGTTTTTGGCTCAGGTTTAACGGTAATATCGTGGCAATATCCGTGACAGCTGCAGTAGCTGCTTGCCAGAATAGACTGCTGGTGTTTGATGCTATCAAAGCACACGCTGCATTCATGGCGTCAAGTTTCTGCTGATCGTCTGGGCTAACGTTACCATCTTGATTAAGCAGAGCGACTCCAAGACCACTACGATAAGCATAAGTTAGTAGTTCAGTGTCTAGGTTAAGCTCGTTAAGTGGTTGGAAGTTCTGTTCAGGGTTGGCAATGATGACACTACTGCTACCAAAAGCCGCAAAATAGTCTGCTGTGATAGGAGTTTCTTGCCCGTGAGCATTGAGTTTATTGATGACAGGCAGTAACAACGTTGGCTCTACCGACTCTGTCAAAAGTACAAACTCGATATAGCGATCCAGTGTCATAATGGCTTCTGATAAGTCCATAATCAAGCTGGTATCGTTATTATCACCATTATCATATAGGCGCTGTAAACCATTGACAATAGCGGTACTCAAAGCCTCTGCACCAACTAAAGATATCAGCTCAAAGATACAAGACAACTGCTTTAGCACAGTGATAGAATCTAATAATAAAGGGGCTTGACTATTATCATCATTAAATTCACTCAGATGAATCTCAGTATCTTTTAAGGTTACGATGACCTCATCATGCAACAAATGTAACGATGGTAGATTGAAATCAGTAACACTAAGCGTTGGGGCCGTTAACTTCATTTGCGCAGACTGGTTCATAGGTGTTTTTCCATAATGTACTGATGATAATGGCGAGGGTTTAAATGATGATCGAAAAAGCACTTGCTGGTGATGTTTTAACGCTTAATATAACAATAATTAAGCCTATATTATACAAATGTTATTGTACAAAGGTTGATATCATCAGCTTAAATGGCGACTACATATTGGCTTTTAGCTCAGGATATGCTTCTGCGAGCGAGGCATACCATGTTTGATTGGTATTTTCATCTATAGATGACTCTAGCAATAAAGACGCTAAGTTGGCAAAGCTGGCATGGGCTGTCTGTCCACCGTCTGTTTGCGTATCTTCTTCGATGGCAAGTGTCACTTGCCCGCCAGTCATTGCCAGATAAACTTCGGCTAAAATCTCTGAATCAAGTAAGGCCCCGTGAAAAGTACGGTCTTGCTTGCCCACATCTAGGCGACGTACTAAAGCATCTAGGGTGTTTTTTTGCCCAGGGTACTGCTGCTTTGCCATGACCAGCGAGTCCGTCACTTGTACGCGCTCAGCAAAGTCATTCATACCAACTTTGGCAAACTCCATATTTAAGAAGTTCATATCAAAGGTGGCGTTGTGAGCGATGATTTCTGCGCCGTCCATAAAATCATAGAGCGACTGAGCGACTTGATCAAAGGTTGGCTTGTCGGTCAAAAACGCCTCAGAAATACCATGAATGCGAATGACCTCGTCATCCATACCTCGCTGTGGGTTGATATAAACGTGGAGTTTTTCGCCCGTAAATTTACGCCCGACCATCTCTACGATACCGACTTCGATAATACGATCGCCTTTTAGCGGATCAAGACCTGTGGTTTCAGTATCCATAATGAGCTGGCGATCAGACTCATGCCGATGGATAGGTTTGGGCAGCAGCGGTATGAAATGCGGATTGGCACGGCTGGTGTCGCCGTCGAATTTTGGTGTATCGGCTTCTTCTATGCCAGTAACGGTAGCGGGCACATGGTCATTTATCGTTGCTTCAGTCATGGACGTTTGGGCTTCTGGCATCTCTATTTTACTCATTAGTTTGCTAGCATTATGCTGATAGCGATCGGCTTCTATTACAGCCTCTTTATTCATCATGTCATCTGCTAAGTTTGTATCGTTATCACTGTCTATGACATCTTCGTCAAGCTCATCATCTGTCATATCCAGACCCAGTGGGTCGAAACTTAGCCAATCATCGTGAGAAGCATTTTGAGCTGTATTAGGCATTATTTGCCCTTTTTTTTTAGCTGTGTCTTGCGATTCTATGGTCGATAATTCTTCACTGCTGGACGTCACGCCCAAGTTTGCCAGCTCGTCCGCTTTTTCATTGCCCGCATGTCCTGCGTGACCTTTTACCCAATGCCAATCAACATCGCGCTGCTGGCATAGCTTATCTAATTGTTGCCAAAGGTCTTGATTGGCGACGGGTTTCTTACTTGCCGTTTTCCAGCCTCTTTTTTTCCAACCCTCTATCCATTCGGTAATGCCTTTTTTGACATAGCTTGAGTCTGTCCAAATTTCAAGTTTTTGCTCATGCGGACTATGAGTAAGTGCTTGTATCGCACCCATCAATTCCATGCGATTATTGGTCGTCTCTTTATCACCGCCGTACAAATCTTGTGTACGGCCATCGCTAAAAATGAGATGTGCGCCCCAGCCACCAGCGCCCGGATTGCCTTTACAGGCACCATCTGTATAGGCCACGGTGGTGTTTGATTTGGCGGCCAACGGATTCATCGCGTTATTGGTGGTGAATTGCTGCGCTGAGGTGCGATTGTCTGACATAAAAAATTATTGACCTGAACATTGATAAACTTAAGGAGAGTTAGAGAGATTTTGCTAGCGTTGTTTTTTACACTGGCTCTCCCTTTATATTTTGAGAATGAGTATAACAAATCTATCGTTGATGTGGGCAATCGTAATGCACAAAGTCGCAAAAGCACAGATCATAATAGTAACCCTGCCATTTTCTGTTAAAATAAGCTAGGTTGTGATAAAGCATCTATTTATATGGCGAAAATCTCTGTTCGCTTACTCAATCATCAGTGCCTATTTGTGAATAATCAACTTGTGAGTATTCAATACGCTCGAATGCAGGATAACCCTATTATGTCCTTACGCTCAAACGTTTTTTATAAAAAATTGACTCCTTTTATGGTTGCTATAACGGCGAGTAGTGCGCTGTTTTTGAGTGCTTGTAATGATAGCAATACTCAAGCCGATACCAACAAGGTTGAGACGGCAGCAGATTTATCAATCTTTGAGGGTTGCTATACTGTCAGCCATGATGAGCCTGCTCAAATAAAAGTCAGTCAAAAAGATGGTGCATGGGTCATGCAAATGAAAGAGCCAGCAAGTGCCAAACGTGTTTGGGATGACCCTGAGCCGCTAGAAGTGATTGAAAATAGCGAGATACCGCAGTTTTTCTCTATTGACCCTGACAATGTTGATGCGGTTATCGGTCGTCCGGATAGAGTATTGGTACTGGCGCATGTTAAGCCTGTCTATGCCAATATCGATCCATTATTAGACAGTGAATATTTATCTTATATTTATCGCGGTGCCAATACCATCTATCGTGTTGAGTGTGATGATGTTAATACCGATATTTTAGCCAATCCACATGCCAATATTATTATCGACAATGTTAATGAGAGCATTTAGATAAGCATGGGTCATAAATATCATTTATGATCGATAGTATTTTTCTAAACAGTATTTTGCCATAAACAGACATGCCATTAGAGTTAAGCAATATGAATTTTTTTAGTTATGTGGTATTGGGCGGATTTTCTTATGCAGCAGGCTGGGCCGTCAGAACCTATGTACTGGATAAGAAGCCTGAACCTGAGCAGCCTTATAATCTTAAGCATCCCGCCATCTTAGCTTACTTGGGTGGTTTCTTTATTATCATGCTGATTGTCTCGTGGCTGATTGGGCGTTATTTACTCGGACATGCTGCTATCGATTTGCCTTTTATTATCATCAATAGCATCGTTGCAACCTTTGTTTATTCGTTCGGTCTCAATCCAGAAAAAGCGCGTTATGATGTTCCAGATTAACGCACGTAGATAGTTGCTATTAGTGAATAAAAAAGCCACGGCTGATACATTGATTATCAGTCGTGGCTTTTTAGAATGATCATTTCAGTATGATAGCTTGCACAAGATTACGTGTTTTTCTTCAAGTTAGTAGCAGTTTTAGCAGATGCTTGTCTTTTCTTCCAAGTTTGATATTTTTGTAAATCCTTTTCGACCAACTTCAAGCAAAAGGTTAGTACTAGTGCATCGTCAATATGACCGATAAAGGGAATGAAGTCGGGAATGATATCAATCGGGTTGAGAGTATAAAGCAGTCCAACCACGCCCGCTGAAATGGTCTTGTAGGGAATATCGCGATAGTTTCCTTGATAATAATCTTTAATCAAGCTCATGAATAGCATCAAATCTTTGGCAAAACGCTCAAGATGGCTGCTATCTTTTAGCTTTTCTTGCAGTTTTTCTTCTTCGTTGATGAGGTACTCTAAATCGGTGTCCAATATGTCATCTTTTTTCTGTTTATCAGTCGTTTTCTCAGCCATTATTATTATCCTTATTTAACCGAAATCGGTATTCTCATACTACAACAAAGTCGTGGGATGTGCCAATACGGCTAGGTTTTTGCTATGTACCATAGCGAAAAATTAAATATAGGCAAGGGTTGGGCAACTATCATAGCCAAAAAAACGTCTACAATATGCTGCTGTGATGTTTAAGCAAGCAGATTGCAAAGATAAAGATGGGTTAAAAATATATCAAAATAAAAACGATAAGGTGGCAGCGAGAGATGGTTTCCAAGAATCAGTTATTAACAGATGATAAAAATAAAAATGGTCATACAGCGATGGAAATGGCAGCTGGCTTGAATCGTCGCCAGTTTTTACGTCGAGTAGGTCTCAGCGCAGGGGCAGGGTTATTAATAACCCAAAATATGACTCAGTCGCTGGCCTCCGATGTCATTGATAAAAATAATAGTACGCAACTTACCAAAGATGATCTGCCGACTGCGTTGTTGGGTGAGCGCTCATCATCACAAACGCTCCCAACACAGACAAGTTGTATCACGCCAACGATTGAGACGCGGCTTTTTGCCAGTTCCAATGTCGGTGGTAGCAACGAGCGCAATCAATTAGCATTGGGTCGCATGGCTTGTGCTGGTTTTAAAGTCGATAATCCTACGGTTACCACGCGGCAGTATTTGCGTTTTGCAGGTACTGATTCGCAGCGAGCCAGTGATTTACAAAACCTCGCTACTGGTGCGATAACGGCACCAAAACTGCTATTAGGCGTGCGCGGTGGCTATGGCGCTATGCGTATATTACCCATGGTTGACTGGACAACGCTAGGACGGATTATGAAGGAGCGCGGCACGATACTCGCAGGGTTCAGTGATGTGACCGCTATTCAATGTGCGCTACTGGCGAAAGGAGCGATGAGCTCACTCGCAGCACCGATGCTTTATAGCGAGTTTGGCAAAACAGCACCCGATCAAGTCAGTTGTCGGCAATTTGCTGAGGCCTTGAGCAATCCTAACCTAACTATCACCATACGAGATGCAGCTTTAACCAGTCAGCAACTGCCTACCATACTGACAACGGGTGAACCCAAAGTATTAACTGGTACTATTTGGGGCGGTAACTTAAGCGTCGTATCGGCGCTGGCAGGCAGTGAGTACTTACCACGTATTGATGGCGGTATTGTGTTTTTAGAAGATGTGGGCGAGCAAACGTATCGCATTGAGCGCATGCTGTATGACTTGTATCTGGCAGGTGTGTTCAAAGATCAACAAGCAATTGTGTTTGGCGCGTTGTCCAGTACAGGCGAAGATAGCTACGACAAGCGTTATGATGTCGCCACGGTGATTCATCAATTGCATAAGCTGACAGGGCTACCGATTTATAGTGGCATGCGTTTCGGTCATATTGGCAAAAAACATAGCTTCCCGCTTGGGGCGACTTGTCAGCTGATTCCTAATATAGTGGGCGGTTATCAGTTGGCATTTACCGATTATCCAACCATTAAGGCGGATGCCATTCATGTAGAAGGTTTATGGCAGACTGTTTAAATCCTCAGTATCAATAAACATTAGACACGACCAATCCTAAATCGCCAGCCGCGAAAACTTGTCTTGATACTCTTTGGGTGTAAGCTCTGTCGCACGTTTGAACAATCGTGTGAACGAAGAGATGTCATCATAACCGACTTGATCGGCAAGCGATTTGATGGTCACATCGCCCAACTCGAGCAAGCGCTTGGCTTGTTCAATTCTGACGGCCTGAATATACTCAACTGGTCGCATCGCCACACTGGCTTGAAAGCGTCTATTTAAGGTGCGTGGGGTAATATTTACCATGGCAGCCAGACTGCTGACTTGTATTGGCTGCTGGAAGTTTTGCTCAATGAATTCTTGGACTTGTTTGACCAACTGATCGGAATGCGGCTTGTGCAAAGTCACGTTGGTATAGCTATTCTGATTGCCTCGCTTGCTGTCAATAATCTGAGTTTTTGCTACTTGTGTAGAAATCTCCCGCCCACAGTAGCGCTCTATCAATAACAACCCTAAGTCATAAAAGGCACTGCCACCTGCTGCACAAAATATGTTATCCGATTGGGTAACAAATTGATTTTCTTGTAAGTCCACCAGTGGAAAGTCTGCCTTAAATTTATTGGCATAGCCCCAATGGGTCGTGGCTATTTTATTGTCTAATAATCCTGCTTCCGCCAAGAAAAAAGCCCCGCTACAGTTACTCGCAATATCAGCGTTGGTATCCGCCAGACGCTTCAGATGCGGTAGTAGCTCACTATTTTGCCTGAGCACCTTATCAATGGAATCGCCAATGGTTGGCACCAGCAACAAGTCGCACTCCATGACGTCTCGGATATCACAATGGGCATGAACCATTAAGCGATTGCTACATCTGATAGCACCGCCACCCAAGCTTGCGATCTGTACCTTAAATCTAGGCTCTACATCTTCATCTAAAAATCGCTGCCAGCTAACCCCTGTGAAAGAAAATAGGTCCAATGCACCAGCGAGCACGCTACCGAGCACACCATCGAAGCCAAGAATGATCACTTTAAACGGTTTGAAATAAGGCATAACTCTCTCGTATCTTTAGGTGCGCTTGTTAAAAATAGGGTGTTCTTAATGAATTTTTCTTAAATTTTTGTCTCATTTGACCATGATTATGTCATAAATGACAATACGGGAAGGTGCTAAATTAGATTAATATCAATTGATAAGTATTTATGACCTTTGTTTTGCCTTACTCAACGATGCAGTAAATAGAAGAGATAAAGTCATTACAGGTGGCAGTAAGATAAACGGATTTTCATGACTTACGATATTTGAACTTTACTAAAAGAGACGATTATGGCAGCAGATACCCTTATCAACGACTTTGAATTACCGTTCCAGCTATACGATGTATTGGGAACAGAAACCCTCACTGAGCATTCGAAATTTTCAGAGCACAGCCGTGAGACCTTTGATGCGGTATTAGATACGGCAAACAAGATCGCGACGGATTTATTTCTACCGCATAATCACTTGGCAGACAAGAACGAACCGCAGTTCGATGGTAAAAAAGTCAGCATGATAAGCGATGTAAAAGTCGCTTTTGACGCGTTTCGTGAGTCGGGGTTTATCGCTGGTCGTTACAGTTTCGAAGACGGCGGCATGCAACTGCCCGAAACGGTTATGACAGCCGTGGCAGGCTATTTTATGGCAGCCAACCCATCAACGACGGCCTATCCATTTTTGACGACAGCAGCAATCAACGTCATTTCGCATTTTGCCAGTGAGGATATCAAAGCCGCCTTTATGCCACGTATGCTGACAGGCGAGTTTACCGGAACCATGGCACTGACAGAACCACATGCAGGCTCATCACTTGCCGATATCAAAACCACCGCGGTCAAACAAGACGACGGCTCGTATCGTGTCAAAGGTAGTAAGATTTATATCTCAGCAGGCGACCACGAGCTGTCTGACAATATTGTCCATTTGGTATTGGCTAAAATCCCAGGTGGTCCTGGTGGCGTCAAAGGGATTTCTTTATTTGCCGTACCTAAGTATCGACTCAACGATGATTCATCGATTGGCGAGCGCAATGACGTGCATCTGACGGGTCTGATTCACAAACTTGGTTATAGAGGGGCTACCTCGACGGCATTGAGCTTCGGTGATGAAGGCGAATGCCATGGTTATCTGATCGGTGACGAGCATTTTGGTCTGCGTTACATGTTCAAGATGATGAACGAGGCACGTATTGCGGTTGGTTTTGGGGCAGCGATGATTGGCTATCGCGGTTATCAGTATTCGCTCGATTACGCCAAAGACAGAACGCAAGGTCGGATCGCACCGAACAACAAACCTGAAGACGATGCGACTGCCATTATCCAGCATGGTGACGTAAAGCGTATGCTATTGGCACAAAAAGCCTATTCTGAGGGCGGTATCTCCCTGTGCTTATACGGCTCAAACCTAATCGACCGGATCAACACCTGTGAAGACGAAACACTAAAAAACGAGCTGACAGAACTATTAGATCTTCTCACACCAGTACTAAAAGCATGGCCGTCTGAATATGGGCCAAAAGCCAATGATTTGGGTATTCAAGTATTGGGCGGTGCGGGTTATACGCGTGAATATCATGCCGAACAGTTTTGGCGCGACAATCGTCTCAATCCTATCCATGAAGGCACAAATGGCGTACAGGCGTTAGATTTGTCATTCCGAAAGTTGTGGCAAAAAGGTGGTCTTGGTATTCAGATTCTAAAACGTGAAATCACGCAAGATTTAGAAAATATCACTACGCCTGAGACTGCTGCACTCGCGGGTAAGCTCACGCCTTATATGGGTCATTTGCATGAAGTATTGGTGCATTTGAGCAAAGTGTTGCAGACAGAAGAGGCCATTACGCTCACAGGTAACGCCCAAGCGCTGATGAATATTTTTGCCTCAATCGTGCTGAGCTGGATTTGGATTCGTCAGGCAAGCAAAGCCGAACAACTACTAAGTACAACGCAAGATGTGGAGCAGCAGAATTTCTACAAAGGTAAGATACAAGCGGCCAAATATTTCATTGATTGGGAACTACCGTTGATCAACCGTGATATAGCAATTTTAACTAACACCAATGCTGTTTGTACTGATATGCAAGCGGACTGGTTTTAAGAAAAACTCTAAGGAAAGAGTAATGACAACAATAAATAAACAGTGGCGACTAAAAGCAAGACCAGTCGGCGAACCGAGCGCTGAAACTTGGGATTATACCGAGACAGAATTACCGGCCATCACCGATGGTCAGTTGCTGATTAGAGTTGATTATATCTCTATTGATCCAGCGATGCGTGGTTGGCTAAACGATGCCAAATCTTATATCGCACCGGTACAAATTGGTGACGTCATGCGCGCCGGTACGGTTGGCGAAGTGATTGAAAGTAAGCATGAGAAATTTGTCGTTGGTGACTATGTCGCAGGTCACGATGGCGTGCAGTCATATGCGGTCAGTGATGGCACAGGATTGCACAAAGTCGATCCAAATCTTGCACCGCTACCTTACTATTTGGGTGTCTTGGGTATGCCGGGTATGACAGGCTATTTTGGTCTATTAAAAACAGGTCAGCCAAAAGCAGGCGAGACTGTCGTGGTATCAGGTGCTGCGGGTGCCGTTGGTAGCTTGGTCGGTCAGATTGCCAAAATCAAAGGCTGCCGCGTCGTTGGTATCGCAGGCGGTGCTGAGAAATGTAAATTCTTGGTTGATGAGCTTGGGTTTGATGCGACGATTGATTACAAAAACGAAGACGTAAAAAAAGCACTCAAGAAAACCTGTCCAAACGGAGTCGATGTCTATTTCGATAACGTTGGCGGTGATATTTTAAATGATGTGCTTACTCAGATTAATCTGCGTGCGCGTATCGTGATTTGCGGGGCTATTAGTCAGTATAACAACACGACAGCAGTAAAAGGCCCATCGAACTATCTATCGCTATTGGTCAATCGTGCTCGTATGGAAGGCATTGTAGTGTTTGATAACATCAAAGAATATCCAATCGCGATGAAAGAGATTGCTGGCTGGATCCAGTCAGGTGATATCAAAGTGAAAGATCATATCGTTGAGGGTATCGAGACGTTCCCTGAGACGCTTATGATGCTCTTTAACGGTGAAAACTTCGGCAAACTAGTACTTAAGGTAGAGGGATAAATCATGACACTGAATACAAACGGAATTGCATCAGATGTAACGGGTAAGCGTATTTTGATAACTGGTGGCGCATCAGGTATTGGTGCCGCAAGCGCACTGCTATTGGCCAGTCGCGGCGCGAAAGTCGTCATCGGTGATATGGCAGAAGAAATGGGTGAATCTGTTGCCCAGCAAGGTCAAGAGGCAGGCAACAGCATCACCTTCAGAAAAGTAGATGTGACCAGCGGTGATGAAGTGCGTGCATTGTTTGACTTCGCGATGGAGACATTAGGTGGCATAGATGTGGTGGTAAACAACGCAGGTATCGACCATAAACCTTCGCCTATGCATGAGCTAAGTGATGATGACTTTGACCGTAATATCGCCGTGAACTTAAAAGGGGTTTGGCACTGTATGCGTGCTGCTGTCAATTGTATGATACCGAATGGTGGTGGTCATGTGATTAACGTTGCGTCTATCGCAGGTCTACGTTCCGCACCTATGATTTCAGCCTATAGCGCTGCTAAACATGGAGTGATGGGGCTGACCAAATCTGCGGCCCATGAATATGCGCGCGCCAATATCCGTTTCAATGCAGTATGCCCAAGCTTTATTGAC
The DNA here is from genome assembly GCF_016107525.1 of Psychrobacter aquimaris. Lineage (GTDB taxonomy): Bacteria > Pseudomonadota > Gammaproteobacteria > Pseudomonadales > Moraxellaceae > Psychrobacter > Psychrobacter aquimaris. The sequence continues at coordinate 294,816 of NZ_JABASR010000001.1, forward strand.
ACGCCAATGGTGCGTAATACCATGGCAATGATGAATGAACGTGCGCAGCAAGCAACCGTTAAGGCCAGCCCACTGCGCCGTCTGGGAGAGGTGGATGAGGTGTCTGCCGCGATTGCATGGTTAGCTAGCGACGAAAGTAGCTTTATGAATGGTCATGCATTTACCCTGGATGGTGGCATGTTGGCATAAGATTGACTTTTACGCTTACGTATACAGTGTGCAAAAATATAAGGAAATATCATGAAAGATTTATTTGATTTAACCGGTAAGATTGCCCTAGTGACGGGTGCCAGTCGCGGTATTGGTGAGTCTATTGCCCGTTTATTGGCCTCAAGAGGTGCGCATGTGATTGTCTCTAGCCGTAAAATTGATGCTTGCCAAGCAGTAGCAGATAGCATCAAAGCGGACGGTCATAAGGCCAGTGCATTTGCTTGTCATGTGGGAGATATGGAACAAATTGACGCGATTTTTGAGCATATTAAAAGTGAGTTTGGTCAAATTGACATCTTGGTCAATAATGCAGCAGCCAATCCGTATTACGGTCATATTTTAGATACAGACTTAGCCGCCTTTGATAAGACTGTTGAGGTTAATATACGTGGTTACTTCTTTATGTCGACAGCCGCTGGCAAAATGATGAAAGAGCAAGGCGGCGGTGTTATCTTGAATACCGCGTCTGTCAATGGATTAGTGGCAGGCGATAAGCAAGGTATTTATTCAATCACCAAAGCAGCAGTCATTAGCATGACCAAAGCTTTTGCTAAAGAATGTGGTCCACTTAATATCCGTGTGAATGCGCTATTGCCAGGTCTGACGGATACCAAGTTTGCCTCAGCCTTGACGACTAATGATAAGGTCTTGAAAATGGCGCTACACTCGATCCCGCTAGGGCGCGTGGCTGAGCCTGATGAGATGGCAGGTACTGTATTATATCTGGTGTCCGATGCATCAAGCTATACCACAGGTGCGACGATTGTCGTCGATGGTGGTATGCTGGCTTAATCGGTTCATCTATAAAAACAATTTATAGAAAGTGATTCGCAAAATAAGAGTTACTATTGAAAACCGCATGAGATTACGTTTCGTGCGGTTTTTTTGACTTTATTTTTAACGAATTGTATAGCTATTTTTCATACGTTGCCATTGAATGGATTGCTAGTGCGAAGCAAAAATAGGCAGTACCGTGGCATAATAAGTCCAAATAATTAAAAGGAGTGAATCGTGGACTCATTGACTAATCATAAAATAAATAGCATTGCTCACAATAAGACATGGTTATTCGTGCCAGCGACTCGCATCGACAGAGTAGAGAAGGCCTTTGCTAGTGGCGCAGATGCCGTGATCGTAGATTTAGAAGATGCCGTTGCCAAACAAGACAAAGCCAAGGCTCGAGATACGTTAAAAAACTACTACAATGAGCAAAATAAAGCGCAAATTTATCGGCCCATTTGGCTACGTATTAATAAAGCTGGTAGCGAGGAATTTTTTAAAGACATCGTGCTCTGTCAGCAAATGCCTAACTTGGCTGGCGTGTTATTAGCTAAGGCCGAGCAAGTAGCTGATATTGAAAGCGTACATCAGCTTACCAAGCTACCTATCATTGCGCTAATAGAGAGCGCTATTGGATTGTATCAAATTGATGAGATGGCAAAAGCAGTTGGGTTGGTCGCGTTTAGCTATGGGTTTTTGGATCTATGTAACGACTTGCAGGTACAAGTAGGGATGCCAGCAGCGGACATTATCGCCAATCAGATTCGCTATCAGCTTATTTTGACCTCAAAAGTGCATCAATTATCGCCGCCAATCGATACCATTTATCCTGATTTCAATGATGAAGTAGGGCTAGCTAATCGAGTACAGCTGTGGTCACAAATGGGCATATCAGGAATGCTTTGTATTCATCCAAAGCAAGTCGCGATCGTCCAGCAAGCACTACAACCGACCGACAAGGCGCTGTCGTTTGCTCGGCGTGTGGTAGAGGAATACGAGCGGAGTGGGCAGGCTGTATTTAAAATGGATGGTGAAATGGTGGATGCGCCAGTGATTGAGCGAAGCCGTCAACTCTTGGCAAAGTAGCAGACAAATCTATAATGCTTTATCATGAGCCATATCTACTCGTATATAAAAGTACACTATGATTTTTATCAACAACCATATTAGCCTCAATGATAATGAGGTAGAGATCAGCGCCATGCGCGCGCAAGGCGCAGGCGGGCAGAATGTCAATAAAGTATCTTCTGCGATCCATCTACGCTTTAATATTCATGCGTCAAGCCTGAGTGGTGAGTACAAACAGCGATTGCTAGACAGCAAAGACAGCCGTATAACTAAAGAAGGCGTGCTCGTCATCAAAGCACAGCAGTTTCGTACGCAAGAGCGCAATAAAATAGATGCGCTTGAGCGACTGCAAAGCTTTATCACAAAAGCCACTCATGTCAATAAAACCAGACGGCCCACCAAACCTAGCAGAAATGCCAAACGCAAACGAGTGGATCAAAAAACTCAGCGCGGCAAAACCAAAGCCTTACGTGGTAAGGTAGATTTTTAAATAGGCTACTTATTTTCTATTTTTAAATGAAACAAACAGCAAAATGCCAGCCCATCTAAGTGGCTGGCATTTTTTATAGGCTTATTTAATACTAGATTTTTAGCTATCCAAGCCTTTTGCTTAATTCAGGAAAGCGCTTTATCATAAACAGCATCAATATCAGCGCCACACTTGCGATAGCCGCGCCGACATAGCCCACGCTCGATATGGATATATGCGTCACTGCATAACCACCGAACAGCGCACCTGCACCAATGCCTAAATTAATAATACCTGAGAACATCGACATCAGCATGTCTTGCGCCGTGACATCAATCATGATGACCTTGGCTTGCATAGAGATAATCAACAGCATAAGCGCCGCGCCCCACAGTAATGCAATCAAGCTCAGCGCCCAGATAGAGGTGACGGCAAACAGTAACACGAGCATAGAGAGTAGCATCAATATCGTCGATATCAGCATCAATCTGGTATTAAAACGATCACCCCAGCGACTGAATATCACACTGCCCGCAATCCCTGCCACTCCAAACAATAGCAAGATGACAGTTGCGGCGTTTTCACTAATAGCGCCAACCTGCCGCATAAAAGGCTCGATATACGAGTAAGCGGTATAGTGGGCAGTAAAGACCAGTAAAATAAGCAGATACAAACAAACCAATAAAGGGTTTTTGAGCAGTTCTGGAATCTTTCTAAACGAGCCTTCAAACATACTCGGCAGCGTTGGTAATAGCCTTGCTTGTAGGATAAATACGATAAAAGCAATCACACCAATACCGCCAAATGTCGCCCGCCAGCCAAACCATTGACCGACTAAGCGTCCTAACGGCACACCCAATACCATCGCTAATGAAGTACCGGTCGCAAGTACACTAAGTGCCAGTGCTTTTTTGCCTTCCGGTGCTACACGTATCGCAATCGCTGCCGTAATTGACCAAAATATCGCATGCGAAAGCGCAATGCCCACGCGGCTAATCAGCAACACATCAAAGCTCCATGCGAATACTGATAAAACGTGGCTGGCAATAAAAACCACAAACAAGCCCAAGAGCAAGCTTTTACGCTCAAAACGACTGGTGAGCAGCATTAACGGCAATGACATAGCCGCGACAATCCACGCATACAGTGTCAACATCCAGCCAGTCTCAGCCGTAGTGATAGAAAAGTCTTGGGCGATGTCACTTAATAGGGCAACGGGGACAAATTCGGTGGTATTCATAATAAAGGCGCTGACGCCCATCAAAAATACTTGGAAATACTGAGTTCGGCGAGCGTTTGAGCTCACCTCAAGGTTATGTTTCATATGATCCAATACAAATAAAGAAGGCGCTAATAGTAAAAATTAGCTTAAAAATAATTCATTAACTTAAGAATAATGGCGGAAATAGGTCGTAATGATGAAGAGAAGGAGGGCAAGATAGCAAATCAATCGCAGTATGTCAGAGCCTATCATTAGACAGCCGTATTTTATCAGCAATCGATGGTGTTTTTGTAGGAGAGTCTTTAAAACTAACGACTAAATAATGGATTGAATAATTAAATGAATTATCAAATAAATGCTCAAATAAGCCTAATGATGGCATCAGTGCCAGTTACATAGCACTTATAGTGAGAGATCGCTATTTAAGCTTGAATATGGGTATGATGACCCCATCGGCTAGGGATGCTTGATAGCGTAAGTTCAAATATTTATTGATATTTTACTGAGATAGGATAAAAGAAAAACAATCTATGAAAACAGACACCAATAAACCATTAGCTTTTAGAAGATATCCTTCAACAACGGCACTGCAATGTTTTGAGACCGCTGCTCGTCATTTGAGTTTTACCAATGCTGCGCACGAGATGCACATGACCCAAAGCGCCATCAGTAAGCAAGTGGCGCAGTTAGAGGAGATGCTAAACCTGTCTTTGTTTTATCGCACGCCGCATCGGATTTCACTGACCCCTGCTGGTAAAACATATTATCTTGAAGTCTTAGAGATTTTAAAACATATCGAGGTAGCGACCACCAATTTGATGTCGCATAGCAGTAATACTGAGCTGCTAAAAATCGTCTCGCATCCGACATTTTGTGCCCGTTGGTTGATTCCAGCACTCAGTGGCTTTAGTCAAGAATATCCCCTTATTAACTTGGATATTAAAGAGCTGGCGGGGCCGTTTTTTTCTGAAGACCAAAATGTCGATATTGCTTTTTTATATGGCGATGGCATGTGGGGTAACATGGAGGCCGTAAAGTTGTTCGATGAATACTGTGTTGCGGTCTGTCAGCCGCAGTATTTGCAAGATAATACGCTAAGCACTGAGTGTTTGAAAAGTACCGAGTGTTTAAATGACTATGTATTATTGCAAATAAGCTCGCGCCTAAGTGCATGGTATGAGTATTTTAAGCAACAAGATGTTAGCGTCGATGGCACCTTTGTGGGCCCGCGTTTTGAGACCTTCCATGCCTGCATTTCTGCTGCCTTACTTGGCTATGGTATTGCCTTGGTGCCGTTACGTTTGGTGGAACCCGAACTACAATCAGGCGCTTTAGTCATGGCGTGGGATTATGCGGCAAAGGGTCGCGGCAGCTATTATGTGACTTATCCTGTTTCTTCGGGGCAATCGCATAAGGTGAAAGCAGTTTTAGAATGGATTACTGCTTATTTGGCAATCTCAGATGAGCGTGAAAAGGCGTTAGGGTTGGTTTTATAATATCCCTCTATCGTGTTTCTTTATAACTTAAAGCATTTCTCTATAGCATTGGCCTTGTTATTTTTATCTTGCAAAGTGATTTTTTGTGAGAATCTAACAAGCTAAGCAAACCTCAAAAACTGCCTTCATACGCAGTTTTTTTGTTTTTAAAGGATTTGTTTAGAAAATTAATTTACTGGTAATGACAAAAAGGAATGCCACCACAACTATTATTCGTTTGCTGCCTAAGTGATGTTTTGTTGAAATGAGTCTAACTCAAGGAAGAGATAGAGACTTATCATGGACAAGTTTTATAACGTGACGGATGCCTTTACGATGGTGCATCCGCTCACGCTCATCAAAGGCAAAAATGCCAGAGTTTGGGACGACAATAACCACAGCTATATAGATTTTGTTGGCGGTATTGGTGTTTTGAATTTTGGTCACTGCCACCCTCACATCGTTGACGCCATCATTCATCAAACCCAGTCACTGATTCATTATGCTTACAATGCGGCAGCGCATCAGCCGTATCAAACCTTTATGCTTCGATTGTGTGAGTTTGTGCCCATCAGCGGCGAGCTGGCAGGCATGCTCACCAACTGCGGTGCAGAAGCGACCGAAAACGCTATAAAGATAGCCCGCATGAAAACAGGTCGCACGGGTGTCATTGCGTTTGATGGCGGCTTTCACGGACGCACACTGGCTGCCGTCAATCTCAATGGTAAGGTCGGCCCTTATAAGCGCGGCCTTGGTACACTGGCCAGCGGTGTTTATCACATTCCTTTTCCCAGCCCTGATAACAATATCAGCGACGAGCAAGCGATTGACGCGCTACAGCGGTTGTTTATGGTAGAAACCGATATCGACAATATCGGTGCCATTATCATCGAACCCGTACAAGGGGAAGGCGGTTTTCAATTGTTGTCGCCCACCTTTGCGCAATATCTACGCCAGTTTTGTGATGAGCATGGGATGTTACTCATCATGGACGAAATCCAATCCGGCTATGGTCGTACTGGTACGCCGTTTGCTTTTACCCATTTAGGAGTTGAGCCTGATCTTATCTTACTTGGCAAAAGTATCGCAGGCGGCTTGCCCTTAGGTGCGGTCATAGGAAAGGCTAGTGTGGTCAATGGTCTACCTAAAGGCAGCTTGGGTGGTACATATTCGGGCAATCCAGTTGCTTGCGCCGCCGCCAATGCCACGCTTGATATCATGCAAGCTGATGACGTTTGGCAGTCAGCTAAGCATTATGCCCAGACGATTGAGGCGACTATCAGCCAATGGCAGCAAGAAGGTATCTCGCCTTGGTTATTTGGTCTTACCGGTATCGGTGCCATGCGCGGTATTGAGCTGCGTCATCCTGAGCATGATGTGCATCCAAGTGTCATGGCACAAGTATTAGCCAAAGCACGCGAGCGTGGTCTATTGCTTATGCCAAGTGGGCAATATCGCCATATCATTCGCTTATTACCGCCACTCACCATAGAGCCTGACACCCTAAAAGAAGGATTGGATATTCTGAAAGAGGTGCTCCTCGCACTTCCTGATGGATTGCCGGTCGCTTAATGCTTAGAAATGCTTAGGGTTTATAGTGCATCGTCATAACCAAATGCTCGAAATCAAATATTAATTGCTTAAAAATTTATTAACTTTATTAAAAGGATGTTTATTTGTGAAAAATAATAGCGTCAGTCTAGATGAGAATTTTATCTGTAGCGATGATATCCGCCATCATTTTTCTATGGCCATGTCAGCCATGTACCAAAACGAGGTGCCGCTGTACGGCGACTTGATCGATTTGGTCAGTAATGTCAATGCCGAGGTATTAACCATACATCCCGATGTCAAATCACAACTGCTACATACGGGCGAGATTGAGCGTCTAAGTATGGAGCGCCACGGAGCAATCAGGCTAGGTACCGCAGCAGAATTAAGTATGATGCGTCGGCTTTTTGCAGTGATGGGTATGTACCCTGTTGGCTACTACGATTTAGCGTCTGCTGGCGTACCCGTACATTCAACTGCCTTTCGCGCGCTTGACTCGCATTCATTGCATAAAAGCCCTTTTCGCGTATTTACCTCGTTATTGCGTTTAGATTTGATTACTGATGAAATTTTAAAACAAGAAGCCATGGCCACACTGGCGCAGCGTCAGATTTTCACGGCTGGGGCTATTGAACTTATTGAGAATTTTGAGGCGCAAGGTGGTTTGACTACTGAGCAAGCACAGCAGTTTGTGCAAGAAGCGCTAGAGACATTTCGCTGGCATGATAAAACGCCGGTGGCAAAAGCACTCTATCAGCGTCTATTAAATCAGCATCCGCTGGTCGCTGATGTGGTCGGCTTTAAGGGCCCGCATATCAATCATTTAACGCCTCGAACCTTAGATATTGATGCGGTGCAACAAGGAATGCAAGCGAGAGGGATACCATCAAAAGCCATTATCGAAGGGCCACCCCGCAGAGCTTGTCCTATCTTATTAAGACAAACCAGTTTTAAAGCGCTACAAGAAGCGGTTGGTTTTAAAGTTGCCGATACTTCAGATGGTGCCAAAGAGGACTATGAGCAAGGGCATCATACCGCTCGCTTTGGAGAGATTGAACAACGCGGTGTGGCGTTAACGCAAAAGGGCAGGGTGCTTTATGATGAATTGCTGAGCGAAGCTCGCAGCCAGCTTGGTGCTACCCCAAATGAGGACAACACGGCTCAATACAATCAAATTTTAGCCGAGGTATTTACGACTTTTCCTGATGATTATCAAACTCTACACGATGAGGGGCTGGCGTATTTTTATTATCAGCTGACGGATGGCACCCTTGATTCTGAAGACGGTCAAGCGTTGTTGGCCGCCACCTTAACCCGTGATGATTTAAATGAAGTGCCTAATGCCAAGCTGATAGCTCTGATTCATGACGAAGTACTTCGCATTGAACCGATTGTTTATGAGGATTTCTTGCCTGTCAGCGCTGCCGGTATCTTTCAATCGAATCTGCAAGAGGCACAGCCAAGTCACTATGACGGTCGCTCAAGCCAACAAGAGTTTGAACGTGATTTAGGCACTGCTATTTATGATGAGATGGCATTGTATGAAGCGATGCAGATGCAAAGCCTTGAGCACTGCTTGTCTACCTCCAATATTTAGTAAAGTTAAGCTGTAGATAGCCAGATGATAGCTGACCTATTGCCACATCATTCCAAAAAGGAATGACTGCAAGAAATTTATTATTTTGCAACTTAGTAGGTAGCAAGGTAGTTTTATAAGTCAGTCAAGGATGTAATAAACCACTATACCAATATACAAGGGATTGATTATGATTAAGCAATATATGTCTGCGATGGGCGTAGAAGAAGCACACTATCAAAATGGCGACTTTGACGTCACCACCCCAATTGATGGTTCAGTCATCGGTAAAGTGACATTAGATAAAGTCGCCGACGTCGATACTAAAATCCAAAATGCCAAAAAAGCCTTTCAAGAATGGCGTGTCGTGCCTGCTCCCAAACGTGGTGAGTTGATTCGTCTGTTGGGTGAAGTGCTGCGTGAGCATAAAGAAGATCTAGGTATCTTAGTATCGCTAGAAGCCGGAAAAATCAAACAAGAAGGCCTTGGCGAAGTACAAGAAATGATTGATATATGTGATTTCGCCGTGGGCGTATCGCGTCAGCTTTATGGTCTAACCATCGCCTCAGAACGTCCAGGTCACCACATGCGTGAGACATGGCATCCACTCGGCGTCATCGGCGTTATCTCTGCTTTTAACTTCCCTGTCGCCGTTTGGTCTTGGAATACAGCGCTGGCCATCGTTTGTGGCAACCCTGTCATCTGGAAACCTTCAGAAAAAACCCCACTTGTCGCCTTAGCTTGCCAAGCGTTATTTGAAAAAGCCTTGGCAAAGTTTGGCGATGCACCAGCACATTTATCTCAAATCCTATTGGGCGAAACCGATGTCGGTAATGCCTTGGTTGAAAACAAAGACATCGCCTTGGTCAGTGCTACGGGTAGCACTCGCATGGGCCGAGAAGTAGGGCCTAAAGTCGCTGAGCGCTTTGGCAAATGTTTGCTTGAGCTTGGTGGTAATAACGCCATGATTTTGGCACCCACGGCAGATTTGGATTTAGCGCTACGCGGCATTATATTCTCAGCGGTTGGCACAGCGGGTCAGCGTTGCACGACCTTACGCCGTCTATTTGTCCACGAATCTATCAAAGATGATATCTTGCCACGGATAAAATCAGCTTACGAGACCGTCAGTATTGGTCATCCACTTGAAGGCAATTTGGTCGGCCCACTGATTGATGAAGACAGTTTTAATAATATGCAAGCCGCGTTAAAAAAGGCTCGCGAAGCGGGCGGTACAGTGACAGGCGGCGAGCGTGTATTAGTAGATAAATACCCTGATGCCTATTATGTCACGCCTGCCATTGTCGAGTTTGATGAGCAAAATGATGTGGCTAGAAGTGAGACTTTTGCGCCGATTTTATATGTCATGACCTATAAAGACTTTGATGAGGCAATCGAGATGCAAAACGATGTACCACAAGGATTATCATCATGTATCTTTACCAATGACTTGCGTGAAGCGGAAACTTTCCTCAGTGACCGCGGCAGTGACTGCGGTATTGCTAACGTTAACATCGGCACCAGTGGCGCTGAAATTGGCGGTGCATTTGGTGGCGAAAAAGAAACAGGCGGCGGACGTGAGTCAGGGTCAGATGCATGGAAGGCTTATATGCGTCGGCAAACCAATACCATCAACTATTCAACAGAGCTGCCACTTGCCCAAGGTATTAGCTTTGGTTAATGCCGATTTGCTTGAGCAGTTAGCGTTTTAGCTTTTGATTTATTTTGTAGCTTCTATTTTGTAGTTTCTGTATAGATTTACTGAATGCAAATTGTTTTACATAAATTGCTAAGCATACTCCACGTGTGCTTAGCAGGCTAAGCGTTATAAGCAATCAAGGATTGATTGCGATATCCATGGACGACTACTAAGGAAGGTAGAATTATCATGATCGATGACAAACCGTACGACCCCGCTAATGACGGCTATGGTCCGTCTTCTAGCTTTTTACTTGATATTGCTCCTCTGGTATTGACTGCCATGATTCTGATGGTGCAGTTTTTCGTATTTAAAGACTTTACTCCGCATATACCATTGGCCTGTGGCATTTTAATCACTGGCTTATTTATGAAGCTGCGTGGCCGTGATTGGCAAGGTATGGAGGAGCGGTTTTTAAAAGTTATTAAAATCGGCTTACCTGCAATGATTATTCTCATGGGCGTCGGTATGCTCATTGGCTCATGGATTATTGCAGGGACGGTGCCGACCATTCTTTATTACGGTTTTAGTATTTTTTCTCCTTCCTCCTTTTTATTTTCAGTTTGTATTATTTGCGCCATTATTTCTGTTGCTACTGGCACCTCATGGGGCACTGTGGGTACGGTTGGTCTCGCGATGATGGGTATCGGTATGGGGCTTGGTATTCCAGCGCATTTTACAGGCGGTGCTATCGTCTCTGGTGCTTTTTTTGGCGACAAAATGTCGCCACTGTCAGATACCACCAACCTGACACCTGCGGCAGCTGGCGTTGAGCTTTGGGATCATATTAAAGGTATGCTACCGACCACTGTCCCAGCCATGATTACTGCCTTAGCAATTTATGCATGGATTGGCATGGGTTATGGCGATGACAGCATTGATTTGTCTTCTATCCGCGCCTTACAAACCAACTTGGCTGATAATTACAACTTAAGTGTCATTACCTTATTACCCGCACTGGTTGTTGTTGTCGCTGCGGTTATGAAAATGCCAGCGATACCGACCGTTTTAGGCGGCGTGGTAGTAGCGTCATTTATTGCCTTTTTTATGCAAGGTGTCGGGGTTAGTGAGATTTTTAACGTTTTACAGAACGGCTTCGTCAGTGAAACAGGGTTTGAAGTTGTGGATAAATTGCTGTCAAAAGGCGGTGTGATGTCTATGACATGGGTCATTACCTTGACTATTTTTGCTCTTGCCTTTGTTGGCTCACTTGAGCATTACGGCACCCTAAAAGCCATCATGGCAAAAATAGATAAGGCGGTGAAGTCGCGTATTGGTTTGATTTTGACGACTTATGCCAGCGTCCTTGGTGTTGGTACTTTAATCGGAGACGTTTATACGACGTTGGTGCTGCCGGGGCGTTTATTAAAAGACAAATATAAAGAGATGGGCTACAAGCGCACGACGCTCACGCGCTCTATCGAAGACAGTGGCACGCTGTTGTCGCCACTTATTCCTTGGAACATGGGCGGTAGCTTTGTCGCCGCTACATTGGGCATAGCCACATTGACTTATGCGCCTTTTGCTTTTGCCTGCTGGTTGTCGCCCTTGTTTGGTTTGTTATGGGCGTTTCTTGATAAATTTATACCGCGTGAAGAGCCATCAGTAGAAAAGCTCGACACGGCTACTTCAACGTCAATTAGTGACGTGTGACACAAGGGAGTGTGAGATGTTACAAGAGCAATGTTTATGGAACATGACTGCGCCCAATATTGAGTCCTATAGTCAAATGACTAGCGATACTCAAGCGACCATCTGTGTCATTGGCGGCGGTTATACAGGGTTGTCGGCGGCGATTCATCTGGCCGAAAAAGGCGTCAAGGTTATCTTGCTTGAGAACCAAGCAATTGGTCATGGTGGCTCAGGTAAAAGCGTCGGATTGGTCAATGCAGGAACGTGGGCGCGTCCAGATGATTTGAGCGTCACTTTGGGCGAATCAGCAGGTGAGCGTCTGACTGAAGCGCTGGGACAAGCACCGAGTTTAGTCTTTGATTTAATCAAGCGCTACGATATCGATGCGCAGGCCACTCAAGCTGGTAATATCCATATGGCACATAACGCCAAAGGTGAAGCCGATGTCGAGATTAGATATGAGCAGTTGAGTCGTCGCGGTGCGAATGTCGAAGTGTTAACTGGCAGCAAATGCCATGAATATTGCGGGACTAAAAGTATCAATAAAGCGCTATTAGATCATCGCGCGGGTACTATCAATCCGCTGGCTTATGTCAGAGGACTTGCAAAAGTCGCTACCAGTCTTGGCGTGACTATCTACGAGCATTCAGCTGTTGAAGCACTAGAAAAAGTAGACGGTCATTGGTACACCAGAACTGCTAAAGCTCGGGTCAAGTCTGAGCGCGTCATCATTGCGACCAATGCTTATACTGAAGGCGAATGGACAGAAATTGCTAAGACTTTCTATCTCGTTGCTTATTATCAGATCGCTTCTGAGCCGCTCAGCGGCGAGGCAGCAGATCGTATCTTACCTTACAAAACAGGGGCGTGGGACACGCGTTTGGCGTTATCGAGCTTTCGCCGTGACAAGGACGATCGCTTGTTATTGGGAACAGTCGGCGGCAGACAGCTAAAACCGAAATCCTTTTATCAGTCATGGGCCAATGCTGTACAAAAGAGCTATTATCCTGATCTACCAGCATTTAATTGGCAATATGAATGGTGCGGCAATTTTGGTTTTACGCAAGATCATATCTTCCGCGTTTTGGAACCTGACGAAGGCTTACTGACAGCGACTGCCTATAACGGTCGCGGCATTACTACTGGCACGCTCATGGGTAAATGCTTTGCAGATTATATCTTGACGGGAGACAGAGCCAGTATTCCATTGCCATTTAAAACCTTGGAAGAGTCGAAAATATCATTAGGTGCTTTAAAGTCTGGATTTACTGAGATAGGGCTGACGCTGTATCATGCAGGACAATGTCTAAAAATAATTAGATAGCTTTACTGAGTCATTGTCTGATTTTTTTAAAGTTGTTTGAATATAATCATATGATTACCAAAACGTATTAATATCAGTATTTATTTTCTATTATCTGATATGCTATTATCTTTGAGTCATTATCGTGGGTTTAACAGTTTTGTTATTGCCAGCCATTATCGTTATGAATGGTGGTGTACAAACCTTGCAACTTCCAGCACGATATAAAAAAATTCTGGTAAAGCGCATGAGCCTGTACTCCGACATCCTCATTTGTGCCTGATTTTATTTGCCTATTTGGGCATATTTCAACCTTTTTCGTCGGAGTTATAGGAGTTTAAGGTGTTCAATATCATGAGCCACATTGCCAACCAATCCAAATATACCCGTCATTATCATCCACGTCACCTTCTCGCACAGTATGCGATCAATCAGATAGCAACGCTTGAGCTGCGTTCGCAAGATATTATTAAAGCAATGGGCTATCCTATCAAGCATACCATGCCTGCTTGTGAGCGACTGCGTCACGTATTATCGAATAAATATCTTGGGCTTGATGGCAGCTATATTGATAAATATTTTACCGCTGATGAATTTTTAGCCGCGCTATTTACAGTGCTTGAGATACCTCACGCGCCGTTTGCGGAAGACATCGCCCAGATTAAAGATGATTTAGCGCATTATCCCAACCATCTACCAAAATATAGTTTGCAAGCAGAGGTGGACTTTGAGTTTACTGCGGATGCGAACTGGATGTCTCGTGGTGCTGCGTCGCGCTTGGCTCATATACGGTTGCCAGATGGGTTTGCCAAACTCAATGAGTCTGAGCGCGCGTCTGTAGTGAAAAAAAGAATCTCCGAGCATTATCAGCAGTACGAGGGCAATCTACCTTTTGACGGTATGATTAAAGGCTATCAATTGATTACTGAGCAACATAATGAAGTGGTTGATAGCGTAAAGTATGGTTTGCCAAAATCTAAGACGTGTTAAGTTTTAAATTTTTAAGTACAGTCTCGCTTTTTTAAGCAAAGCCTCACTTTATAGTGAGGCTTTTTTCGTTGTGATTTTTGATTGTGGAATTTAAAATTCGGCGAGTCTAAATTGTCAGCCCATAAAAGCATTTTTATACCTCAGGCTTAGATATGGCACGCCATAAAATCACGAATAACGCATCAAAATCTGTATTAATTGGCATATCGGTCTGGCGAATAATATGCATCAATCCAAGACGACTAATAAAGCCCATAAACACATCAAAAAGTATATAAAGGGGCACGGTGTCATTCAGTACCCCACGCTTTTGACCATCTTCTAATACATTTAAAAATGCCCCAATCAGTTCTTTATTTTCATAAATCGCAATATTACGAATACGCGATGCCGATACTGAAGACAGTACCATCACCGCATCAGGATGCGAGTCTACAAAGTCAAAACATACCCATAATGTCTTGCGCAGCCGATCTTGCACGCTATCAATGCCTTGCAAATGATCCATGATGCGCGCCGCTAATCTGCCCAATACAATATCCATAATGGTATAGAACAGCGTCTGCTTATCACCAAAGTATTTATACAGGGTTTGTAGTGAGACATTGGCAGACTTCGCAATCTGCGCCATGGTCACTTCGTTAGAGTCAAAACCTGCAAACACTTTACGAACGGCTTTTTCAATTTTTTCTAAAGTCGCAGGGCGCATATCTGATAAAGGTGCTAAGGCTCGGGTTGGATTTATGCTAGGTATCTGATTAGTGGATTGCATATTTGATAATTCCTGTGTGGTGAGAATTTCTAGACAGTGCCATAGCGGCTTATTTAACGGCTTGATGAACTAAAGTTAAAATAGGTAATATAAATTACTATTGTTTTTTATTAGATTGCGCATTGTCTTTTACTGCCCTAGTATAAGTCTTGCATGATATTAAATATAAAGAATATGTAGATTTTATATAAAGGTAATTAAAATTACCATAAATAATATATTTATGCTTAATAGTATTTAATATTAGAATATTTCCTCTTTTGAATTGAGGATACGCTCTAACGATGATTAACTTCCCCTCGTCAAGGACAGACACCATGAGTATTGAAACCTTTACCCCAAAATGGATGACCGAAGAGCACGAAATGGTCTATGACAGCGCGCTTAAAATGTTTCAATCGTGGGAGCCAAAGGATGAGCAGTGGCGCAAAAACGGCATGATTGACCGTTCCGCGTGGGAAGAGGCAGGCGCGATGGGCTTCTTATGTGCATCGATACCAGAGGAATATGGCGGCGGCGGTGGTGACTTTGGTCATGAAGCTGCACTTCTCTATGCGCAGGCGGAGGCCAATCAATCCGGATTCGGTGGCATGGTACATT
Source organism: Psychrobacter aquimaris (assembly GCF_016107525.1). Classification (GTDB taxonomy): domain Bacteria; phylum Pseudomonadota; class Gammaproteobacteria; order Pseudomonadales; family Moraxellaceae; genus Psychrobacter; species Psychrobacter aquimaris. Next base: position 310,163 of record NZ_JABASR010000001.1, read on the forward strand.
CAGGTATTGTTGCGCCTTATATTTTCAGTCATGGTACGGAAGCACAGAAACAAGAATGGCTACCTAAGATGGCGACGGGAGAGTATGTCGCCGCGATTGCCATGACGGAACCTGGCACTGGCTCAGACCTGCAGAACATCAAAACCTATGCAGTAAAAGATGGTGATGATTATATTATTAATGGCTCAAAAACCTTTATCACCAATGGTCAGCATGCCAACCTGATTTTGCTCGCATGCAAAACCGATCGGGAAAAAGGCGCGCAAGGCGTCTCTCTTATCGTGGTAGAAACGGATAAGGTGCAAGGGTTTGAACGTGGTCGTAATCTCGACAAGATTGGTCTGACCTCACAAGATACGTCGGAGTTATTCTTTAGCAATGTCCGTGTATCTCAAAAGAACCTGTTGGGTACAGTAGAGGGCATGGGTTTTATTCAAATGATGCAAGAGCTGCCACGTGAGCGTCTAATCATTGCCTTAACGGGCGTTGGTGCGATGAAGCTGGCGATTAATTTGACGCTAGATTATGTCAAAGGTCGGGAAGCGTTTGGCAAGCCGATTTGGAAGTTTCAAAATACGCGCTTTAAAATGGCAGAATGCTACGCCGATTATCTCGCGGCCAGCACGATGTGTGATGCTGCTGTCGATGCGATGTTAGAGGGCAAATTGACAGTACCACAGGCGTCTTTGATTAAATATTGGGTGACCCAAAAGCAGTGTGACGTGATCGACGAATGCGTCCAGTTATTTGGCGGTTATGGTTATATGACAGAATACCCAATCGCTCGCCTATATGCTGATGCGCGAGTACAAAAAATCTACGGCGGCACCAATGAAATCATGAAAGAGCTGGCGTCGCGCTTTATGTAAGTGGCTGACTTATTTATTGATTCTAAGAAATCAATTATATGTCTATAACTGTTATTTATTTAAAAAAGAAAAAAAGGGATTTTTTATGACTGAGACTGCTTACATTTATGATGCTATTCGTACCCCGCGTGGTAAAGGTAAAAAGGATGGCTCTTTGTATCAGGCATCACCGATTTGGCTTGCTCGTACCTTATTAAAGGAGATGCAGCAGCGTCATAACTTGGATACCAGTTTGGTCGATGATGTGGTGTTTGGTTGCGTGACGCCCGTTGGCGAGCAGGGATCTGATATCGCCCGTATAGCCGTCATTGATGCTGGCTGGGCGCAAAGTGTGGCAGGTGTCACTTTATCTCGGTTTTGTGCCTCAGGTCTGGAGTCTATCAATCTTGCCGCTGCCAAAATTATGTCAGGTATGGAAGATATGGTGGTTGCCGGAGGCGTAGAATCCATGAGCCGTGTACCGATGGGCTCTGACGGCGGTGCATGGTATATGGACCCGCGGGTTAACGAAGCGACGCATTTTGTTCCGCAAGGCGTTGGCGCAGATACCATAGCGACGCTAAAAGGCTTTAGTCGCACCGATGTCGATGCGTTTGCTACTGAGTCGCACCGCCGCGCCGCGCATGCTTGGGAGCAGGGCTATTATGATAAATCGGTCGTCCCCGTCACTGATATCAACGGTATGACATTGTTGGATAAAGATGAAACCATCCGTCCCAACACTAATATCGAAACCTTAGCTGGTCTCAATCCTTCTTTTATTATGCCGGGCAAGATGGGCTTTGATAGCGTTATCTTGGACAGATATACCACCATTGAGAAAGTAAATCACGTGCATCATGCAGGTAATTCATCGGGCATCGTCGATGGTGCGGCAATTTGCTTAGTCGGTAGCGCTGCTGCAGGTCAAAAGGCGGGCTTAAAACCACGTGCCAAAATCACCATGGCTGCAGTCATTGGCTCAGAACCTGCCATTATGCTGACTGGGCCAACGCCTGCCTGCCAAAAAGCGCTTAATAAAGCAGGTATGCAAGCTTCAGATATAGACCTATGGGAAATCAATGAAGCCTTTGCTGCCGTACCACTCAATACTGCCGATGACTTGGGCATCTCACTTGATATCGTCAACGTTAATGGCGGCGCTATTGCTATGGGTCATCCACTTGGCGCAACGGGCGCGATGCTCATGACTACCGTTCTTGACGAGTTAGAACGTCGCGATCTAAAAACCGCGATGATTACGCTCTGTGTCGGGGGCGGTATGGGCATTGCCACCATTATTGAGCGCGTATAGTGCTGATAGCGCTAATAGATTTTAGTGATTGTCATTAGTTTCTAGTGACTGATATCGACATAGAATAATATAAAAAGGACTTAGTATGAGCATGAACAGCGTAGATGTCATCAATGCATTGAACCACTTTTCTGCCGAATCTGATAAGGGCATTATCACAGTTACTATTGATCAAGCAGATCGCAAAATGAATGTCATCGGCGATGGCTTCACCGATACTTTTGCGGTGATGACTGACAGCTTTATCAACGATGCGTCCGCCAAAGGTTTGATTTTAACCTCTGGCAAAGAAACCTTTGTCGTCGGTGCCGATATTGACCAGTTGGCTAATATTAAAACTGCTGAACAAGCCTTTGAGCTGGTCGAAGACCTGAAAGCTAGCTTACGCAAACTAGAGAAATCAGGTAAACCTGTCGTCGCCGCCATGACTGGAACGGCACTTGGCGGTGGTTTAGAGTTGGCATTGGCGTGTCATTATCGTATCGCGATTGATGCTCCTAAGACTAAATTGGGTCTACCTGAAGTCAAATTGGGCTTGCTGCCGGGTGGCGGTGGTACTCAGCGTTTGCCACGATTGATTGGTATTCAATCGGCATTAGAGCTTATGACCCAAGGTAAAGCGCTGCATCCAACTGCTGCTAAAGATATGGGTTTAATCGATGCCATTGCCACTGATAAAGCAGATATGCTCAAGCAGGCGACAGATTGGATTAACGCCAATCCTGATATCCAGCAGCCATGGGATAAAAAAGGCTTTAAAATCCCCGGTGGTGATAGTAAACACCCCAACATCGTGCAAGTATTTTCTATCGCGCCTGCCATGTCCAATCAAAAGTCACATGGCAATTATCCAGCCATTACTCATATCATGTCTTGCGTGTTCGAAGGCTGCTTAGTGGATATTGACACTGGTCTTGAAATTGAGTCGCGTTATTTCGCTGCTTGTGTGCTGTCTGCTGAATCTAGAAATATGATTAATACGCTATGGACTCAGCTGAATAGTATTAAAAAAGGTCAGTCGCGTCCAAATGGTTTTGGACGTACAACAATCAAAACCGTTGGTATTCTTGGTGCGGGCATGATGGGTGCTGGCATCGCTTATGTCTCAGCCAAAGCGGGCATAGAAGTGGTTCTTTTAGATACTACTATTGAAGGTGCTGAAAAAGGCAAAGCATATTCTGCCACCATTTTGGATAAAGCCATTAGCCGTAAGCGCTCCACGGAAGAGAAAAAGCAGGCATTACTCAATCGCATCAAGCCGACAGTGTCTTATGATGATTTGGCAGACTGCGATCTGGTTATCGAAGCAGTGTTTGAAAATCGCGACATTAAAGCCAAGTGCACCCAGAAAAGCGAGGCGGTGATTCCTAAAAATGCTGTTTATGCGTCTAATACTTCGACACTGCCTATTACTGGTTTGGCAAAAGCCAGCACGCGTCCCAATCAATTTATCGGGCTGCATTTCTTCTCGCCAGTCGATAAGATGCCGTTGGTTGAGATCATCATGGGCGAGCACACAGATGACGCCACTTTAGCAAAAGCTTTTGATTATGTGCTGCAAATCGGTAAAACCCCTATCGTCGTTAATGACAGTCGTGGTTTTTATACGTCACGGGTATTTGGCACTTATGTATCAGAAGGCGTCACCATGCTAGGTGAGGGCGTCCATCCACGCAGTATCGAAGTTGCTGGCATGAAAACGGGCATGCCCATGCCGCCACTGGCGTTGCAAGATGAGGTGTCATTAAGTTTGGCGTTGCACGTGAGCGAACAGCAGCAGCTGGATATGCAAGCCGAAGGTAAGCCTATTGCTATGCGCCCCTCGTACGAGATACTAAAAACACTGGTCAAAAAGTATGGTCGAGAAGGCAAAAAGAATGGCAAAGGCTTTTATGAATATACCGATAAGGGCGAAAAATACTTGTGGCCCGAGCTTATAAATTTATATCCAGCAAAAACAGAGCAGCCATCACAGCAAGATTTAATTGACCGTTTGATGTTTATCCAAGCCAATGAATCTGCTAAATGCTATCAAGAAAACGTCGTGCGCTCTGTCGCTGATACCAATATCGGCTCCATTTTTGGCTGGGGTTTTGCACCACATCAAGGCGGCACCCTGCAGTTTATCAATGCGATGGGACTAACGACATTCATTGCACGCAGTCGCGAACTCGCTGCTCAATACGGTGAGCGTTTTGAGCCAGCGCAAATTCTGCTAGACATGGCAGATAAAGGCGAGGTATTTTCTGATGACTGAGCTGATGACTGATGCTACGGTTAATACGAGCACTGGTTTAATAGTGGATTTGATGGCAGATTGCTTACAGGGGCTGCGTGTCGTTGATTTGACTCGTAACTTGCCAGGACCTTTTGCGACGCGTTTGCTTGCTGACTTGGGCGCAGACATCATTAAAATTGAACCTAAAAATGGTGATCCTGCTAGAGCATTTGGCGAATTGTTTGCCGCATTAAATCATGGTAAAACCACTGAAAATCATGACTTCCGTGATCCCAAAGGCATTGCTGCTATCAAAGCGCATCTCAAAGATGCCGATGTTATGTTAGACAGCTTTCGCCCTGGTGTCCTAGAAGGCATGGGACTGGATGCCAAAACATTGCATACGATTAATCCAAAGCTAGTCATGCTATCGATCACCGGCTATGGGATAACGGATAAGGCATCGAAATCTGAGAGTGGTACTAATCATAAAGGAATTAAGCATAAACAAATAAACCATAAACGAATCAATCATGATTGGGTCAATAAAGCTGGTCATGATATTAACTTTATGGCCATGAGCGGTATTTTAGACCAACTAAAAACGGCGAGTGGCGAGCAGGCGATGCCTAACGTTCAGTTTGCAGATTTAGCAGGTGGCAGTGATACCGCTGTGATTGCATTGCTGGCTGGGGTATTCGCCGCCCAGCGTACAGGAAAAGGTCGTCATATTGTCGTCAGTATGACGCATAGTTTGTATCAGCATATGGTCATGCCAAAGGCAACGGGCGCACTGGTGAAAAGCTTCTTAGGACAACAACCAGCGCCGCATCATGATTTTTTGGGTGGATTATTGCCTTGCTATCGACTATACAGAACCTCAGATGCTCGCTATATGGCCGTTGGTTCGCTAGAGCTGAAATTCTGGCAAGGCTTGTGTGAAGTTTTGGATTTGTCTGCGCTCAAAAATATCCATTGGCAACTTGGTGTGATGCCTAACACCTCTGAAAGCCAAGCGGCGGCTAAGGCGATAAGCGATAAGTTTGCCAGTCAAACGCTTGAGCATTGGCAACAAGTTTTTGCGCTCGTTGATGTTTGTGTCACCCCTGTGCTTAGCCTCAGTGAAGCAAAAGTACACCCCTTATTTGCCCATCAAGATGAGTATGATGCAACATCAGGATGGCAGCAGGTTTAGTAGTTATATTTGTTATAAAAAACGCTTTAAAAGCATGGAGTCTTTCATAAATGAATTACCAAGGAAGGTAAATTATGGATCAGTTTTGGACGCAGCATTATCCTAAAGGGGTAAAGGCACAGATAGAGCCGCCGCATAATACAGTGATTGACATGTTTGATGACAAATTAACAGAATATGCCAGCCATGAATTTATCACCAACATGGGTGTCACTTATTCTTATGGGCAAGTAGATAGCCTATCATTGGCTATTGCGGCTTGGATTCAAAGTCTGGGTCTAGAAAAAGGCTCGGTCATAGGCATCATGATGCCCAACATCAACCAGTATTTGCCTATTGTCATAGGGATAATTCGCTCGGGTATGGTCGCAACGCTCATCAATCCGCTGTATAGCCCTCGTGAATTGAGACATCAATTGGCTGACTCAGATACCGCTGTACTATTTATTTTAGAACCATTTTGCAAAACATTAGAGAAAATCATCAAAGACACGCTTGTCAAAACCGTGGTCATCAGCAAGATTGGCGATATGTTAGGGGTAGTGAAAGGTACTCTTGTCAATATTGCTGCCAAAACTGTCAAAAAAGCCATTCCCAGTTATCAATTGAAATCCAATTCCCATTATACCGTGACCTGCTATAAAGCAGTCTTAAAACAAGGCAAAAATTTAAGCTATTCTCGTCCTGTTATTCAAGCGAACGATGTATTGATGTTGCAATATACCGGAGGTACGACAGGTGTTGCCAAAGGTATTTTGATTACCAATCGTAATGTTGTGGCCGCCACTTACCAGTTCGTCGAATGGTTCAAGCCAGTCTATGACACCATGTCTGATAGCACCCAAATAAATACCATTGTTGCTCTACCTCTGTATCATATCTATGCGTTTATCTGCTCAATAGTTGGGTTGAGTATGGGTCAGCATCTCACATTAGTCACCAATCCACGTGATATTGAAGGGTTTATCAAGATATTGCGCAAGCATCCGTTTCACCTATTACCTGGCGTTAATACTTTGTTCCAAGCACTGCTGATGAACCCTAAGTTTAAGGAGCTAGATTTTTCGCAATGTAAATTGACCTTAGTCGGTGGTATGGCAGCGACCCCTGAAACTGCTAAGCGCTGGCGTGAAGTCACGGGTCTACCTATCCTCGAAGGCTGGGGTATGTCTGAGACGCTAGGCGTGGGTACCGCCAATCCATTTAATGGCATGGAATATAGTGGCAATGTAGGGTTACCACTGCCTAGTGTCGATATCAGTATCCGTGATGACGATGGAAATATCCTCGCTATCAATGAAATTGGTGAGATGTGCATCAAAGGTGATAACGTCATTACTCATTATCATAATATTGACAGCGCCACGTTTTTTACCGCTGATGGTTACTTAAAAACAGGTGATATTGCATCTATGAACGAGCAGGGCGCTATCAAAATATATGACCGTAAAAAAGACATGATTATCGTCAGTGGTTTCAATGTTTATCCTAACGAAGTAGAAAACATCATTGAGGAGCATCCTAAGGTTGCCGAATGTTCGGTGGTTGGTATCGATGATAAGTTGCAGGGTCAGTCGGTCAAAGCCTACGTTGTAAAATCTGATGACAGCTTAAATGAGGATGATATTAAAGCGCTGTGCCAAGAAAATCTAGCCGCCTATAAATGCCCGCGTCATATCGAATTCATAGACGAGTTACCCAAATCAACTGTCGGCAAAATACTGCGTCACAAGCTTAGAAAATTGGCTCATGAAGCGTAACGACTACTCAAGAGAAACATTGCATGACTATAGCATGACCATCATCAGTCGCAATAATTAGTCACCAATAACCATGATTCATACCAACATTCAATGAGAGTAAAAAGTCTTGATGCAATTTAGTACCCAATCAACAACGCTCACGGTTAGTTTATACCGTCTGAAAATGCAAATGATTGATTACCAGATATTTCCGTAAGGCCTCATTTAATGGTATTAAATGAGGCCTTAATTGTGTCTATACGACTAAGCTGATTAGAATACGCTGGATTAATGACTGAAAATAACTGTGCTAAAATTCCAACGCGTACCTAAATTATAAAGTATTAATACTGAAAAATTAACAAATTCTAGTCTATGACACCGCTAATCCCAATACGTACGCTTGGGTCACCTTGCGAGGCAGCAGCAATACCACCAGTTAATGACCAACGTCCATTGTCTGCTGTTTTACGCAAGCTGATACCAAGTGCATTTTCACCACCATGATAAGCGGCAGCGGCGGCATAAGTATATTTGCCTGCAATGTAGGGTGCCGTTTCTAATGCGATTGCTGCCGCAATACCTGCATTAGCATTTTTTTCTACATTATCGATTCGTTCGTTTGTGACATAAGATATCTGTTGGAATTGGTCACCTAAATTGGTAATTTTATTATCCAACTGATTATCTCGATTATCTAAAGCATTAAGTGCATCACCAACGTTGCTCTGCGACCCTCCATTAACTGCATAAGTAGGTCCTGTGTTAGTATCGTAATTTGCACCACCACCAAAATAGCTGTAAATATCGGTATTATTCGTATACAACTGCGAGCCATTCACGGCATCTTTAGATGTTGAGTTAATGGCACCGTTAGAAACATTTCCCACTTTCTTGTCACCTGCATTGATTCCAGATGCATTAATTGAAACGTTACCAACCTGAACCGAATCGAAACTGACATCCTTTTTAGTGGCTACTTGATAATCATAACTACCATCTGAATTTTGAGTGGGTGTCACTGTCATATTACTACCAGCTGATACTTTGGATTTCGCTGCCGTTGCTGCATCACGCACAATTTGTTGTAACTGGTCTTCCGTTGCTGCTTGCCCAGAGACAATGCTATTTGGATTCCAAGTGGTATTGGTCAGGCCGTTTACTGTACCTTCTTTACCATTAACTGCAACTTGACCGGCAGTAAGATTACCTGCCATTCCATCGATATTGATATTACCGACATTGATTGCACTATCATCGCCATTAATGACCACTGCATTACTGCCATTACCAATGGTTACTTGGCTGCCCAGTCCGATAGAGATATCATTGTTATTGTTTGTGACAGTCACTCCGCTAACAGCATCGCCTTTGATGTTTAAATTATCTCCAGGTTTGATTGTGCTGGTTGCATCATTGCCCGTGTCTGTCGTTACTGTCCAGCCTTGGTTCGCGTTTGCAGCCTGTTTGTTAATATACTAGATAGACTTATCAATGGTGTTTTGACCTGTACCACCAATGTTGCTCCATGAAATTGTATTATTAGCATATTCTGCATTGCCACCAAATACATTGGTGACATTGTTTCCTAATGAATATAGCTGACTACCATTAATAGCGTCTTTCGATGCTGCTGAAACGTCACCTGCTTTAACCTGAGTAATAATAGAGTTGTTTGCATTGATACCACTGGTGGTAACACTAGGTCCGCCAGTAATGGTTAAGCCATTATTGTCAATGATCATCGCGCCTGTGGTCACGCTACCTGCTGCGCCCAAGTTAATATTTGGGTTTAAGGCAAAGTTAGCCCCGTCAGTCGTCGTGGTCGTGAGGATATTACTATCAGTGGTCAGCCCAATGGTGTCACCTAACTGGTAGGTTCTTGCATCACCATTAAGGTTGAAATTGATGCCTTGGTTGATCTGATTTTGAGCGGTGCTGATATTGAGCGGTGCTGATATTGAGCGGTGCTGATATTGTTGGTGTTAGCAGTTAAGCTGGTGTTAACAGCCTTCAGCTGTGAGACGTTCACTGCATCAGTATCGGTAGCACCTGCAGCCACACCGGTCATACGTCGGTCACCAATATTAACTTCACTGGTTGCGGTGCCAAGGCTAATAGGGATGGCATTACCATCAGCGTCTAATGGTTGATAAGCTGCTGTACTTAATGTGGAACCATCAGCGATGCTACCTTGTCCCAATGCAACAGAGTTATCAGCAGTAGCCTGTGAAAACTGACCTATAGCGATCGAACTGTCTCCTAAAGACTGTGAAAACTGACCTATAGCGAGCGAACTGGCCGCTTTAGACTCTGAACCAAAACCGATAGCGACAGAGGTCGTACCTGCAGACTCAACACCAGAACCCACAGCGAGCGAAAAATTACCTGATGATATGGCATCAACACCAGCGGCAAGCGAATTGCCTCCTGACGATACCGCACCAACACCTGCGGCAAGCGACCTTTCACCTGAAGATAGGGCATTAACGCCGGCTGCGAGTGACTGCACCCCTGTAGACTCTGCACCCACACCGGCGGCAAGCGAATCCATCCCCGGAGCTGCTATCGCTTGAGTGGTACTTAATAATATGCTGGTACCCATTATCAAACCAACCAAAGATGGCATCAGGCACAGAATATGCTGACGTAAATACGGCTTGAGTGTTTTTAGGTGTACTTTTAGTGAGTTCAGAAATGGCTATGCATACACCTAATCTTGCGTTCCATACCACACGATAGACTTTGTTCATTTGTTAACTCCTTAGGCTCTTTGAATTAAATCAAAAGAAAAATCTCTAATTCGTTAAAACTTTAGCCTGCTGTTTTGGGTGTTTTTTGTAAACCATTGAATATACAAAGGTTTATAAGGTAATAATCAGTATACATGTGAAAAGCAGAATTAATAATAAAATTATTGTTAAAGCTTAAACTGATATTTTTATCCCAAAAACGTCATAAATTTGACTACTGTACTCCTCACTTAAGACTGAAATAGTTGTTTTATCTACTTAAATAACCTTATGCATCTAAGATACTGTTTAGCTTGTCATAACTTCAAAGAGATATATGATCGTGATTCCAATAACCACCCAAGCTTATGTATACGTGTATGCCCTTTAAAAAACTCCAACGACGTTGCCTTGCGACTAAGGTTTTAAGGGCATCAATAGTCGCTTCAATCATATACTCATAAATCTGCTCAGCCCATCAGTATCGCATCCATACTCTGATACCGCTACTTTACCCGCTGTGCTTTAGTCCGCGCTACTCTAATGCTTTTAGACCCGCTTTGGCAATGTGTACGTCTTCGCTGCCATGTGCGCCGCCCACCCCGATACCGCCGACTACGATGCCATCGATATAAATGGGCACGCCGCCATCTAAGATAAGGATATTTTCATCAAGATAGCGTAGGTCTTCAGGAATCGTGCCGTCTTTGATGCCTTTGGCGATGACCGCCGTTTCTCTTTTTTGTGAGTTTGCCGTGTAGGCTTTTTTATAACTGGCACGCACGGTATGCACGCCTGCGCGGTGATCTCTGAGCACTGCTAAGGTTTGTCCAGAGGCATCAACGACGGTGACGGACACCATCAAATTGTTGTTTTTGGCTTCTAATGCGGCGGCATTCACCATGTTTTGTGCCATCTCGCCGGTCAATAATGGAATGATTGCCACATCTGCTCCTTGGGTTACTACGTTTGGTTTCATCGCTTGATACTGCGAGGTGTTGGCACACGCGGAGATGGACAACAGTGAGGTTGCAAGCGCGGCATAGATAACGAGTTTTTTCATAATCAGTCCTTTCATAGTTAGTCCTTGAGGTTATTTTTAATATCGTATGACGTGAATTAATATGCCTGAATCAAAGCTTAGACAAGCCAATCACCTGATGATAACTTGCTGGGGCAAACTTGATGGTGACAAACAGCATGCCGATAAGGCTGATTAATAGCATCCACCAAACCGCTTGAAAACTGCCAGTCGACTCGCGTAGCACACCTGCGACATAAGGCGCGATGGCGGTAATAATAAAGCCAATGCCTTGAACAAATGCTGCCAGTGCCCCAGCGAGTTTGGGCTTGGACAAGTGATCTAGCGCGACGGTCAATGTCAATGAAAAGCAGGCACCAAGACCACAGCCAATCAAGGCAACCCACAAAATTAGCAAAGTTGTCGGCATTGTAATCAAACCTATAAATCCAGCGATCTGTATCCCTACGGCAAAAAATAACCAAGGACGACGGTCGAGACGATGGGCAGACAACATTGGAATAACAAGCGCACCAATGACCTGAAAAATCGTCATGATACCGATCAGCTCGCCACTATTTTGCGCGCTCCAGCCCAAAGTCTGCGCATAGCTTGGCAACCATGCAATCATACAAGCATATCCGGCGTTCGCCAGACCAAAATAACTTGCCAGTAGCCAAGCACGGCGATTGCTAAAAAAGTTGATTTTTACCCCGTCGTCTTTATTTTTCATCTGCTCAGAGGGGCGACGCCACCATAGCACGAGAGCAAAAACTGGCACTATCAGCCAAATACCCAAACCGGATTGCCAACTGCCGTAATGTTGAGCGACTACCGGACTCAAGATAGCGGCAACCCCGCCACCAGTCATCAGTGCGGCAGAGTAAACACCCATGGCAAGTGGCACGCGTGCAGGATACCAGCGTTTGACCACACCAGGCGCCATTGCTTGCACGATGGCGATACCCGTACCGCCTACTAAGGCGCTGGCAATTAGCATCCCTCCCGTGTCTAACCACAAGCGCCATAAACCCGCTAAGGCAATCGCCAACAGACCGCCTGTGATCCATGCGCTTTCACTAAATTGTCGCCCAATCCAAGGCAACAGTAGCGGAAATATGCCCATACATAGCATGGGTAGCACCACCAATAATGAGGCAGCTTGTAAACCCATCGTTGTACTTAGGCGAATCTCTGTCAGCAATGGACCAGTAGAAGTAATGGTCGGACGCAGCGTCATTGCTAACCCAGCAATCACCAGCATAGGAAACAACAAGGTCAGCATCGACGCACGCGCCGTGGAGGAGATATGATCGGTACTCATGAATAATGTAAAATCCGTATTAAGACAGGCAGTACCAAAAAATCACCGCCTGAGTCGCCAAAAAAGTCGACGTTACTATACGCCGACTTTTTCAATAAGTGCTATTTTTAAAAACCGCTGATAAAACTGCTATTTATACTTAAAGCGTCATTTAAAAAATTGCCATTTAAAAAGGTTTGAAGGGTAAGAATTTACCATCTAAAGTAATCACTGCGCGGTCGCCACCTTCAGGGTCAGCCACTTTTTTGATATCCATTTTGAAGTTAATGGCACTGATGATACCATCACCAAACTGTTCGTGAACCAAGGCTTTTAGCGTGGTGCCATATACCTGCATCATCTCATAAAAACGGTAGATCGTCGGGTCAGTAGGAATCTCACTACCAACGCTGCCTCGTGATGGAATGCATTGTAGTAAAGCGATGGCGTCCTCATCAAGCCCTAAAGTTTCGCCAACTTTTTGGGCGGCATCAGCAGGTAGCGGATGCTGACCCAGCAAGGCGGCGGTGACAAAGACATCACTCAAGCCTGTGCCTGAGGAGATTTGCTCAAAGGAGAGGTTTTTTGCCGCTTTGGCAGCAATGATGGTATCCGTTAATGTTTGGCGTGCAGTGTTGCTCACTTGAGACTGAATCATAATAATACCTTTTAAGATTGTTGGTGGTTATTGAGTTAATGACTCTGGCGAATCATTTAGGTTAATTAATTTTCGGATTATTCATAGTCATTGATAATGACAGTTATGCAACTCTAAACGGCGACTGCAAGTGGCGCTAGCGGATAAGCACGAACCTCAGTGTGTGTTGCCAATGAGACAAATTCATTGGTCGCGCCGTCTAAGGCATCGATATCACCGGACTCGATATCGTAGACCCAACCATGTAGTGCTAAACGATTTTCTCTTAGTGCCAGACGTATCGAAGGATGGGTTTTGATGTTTTCGATTTGGGCGATGACATTTTCACGAACCATAGAGGCGACTCGCTCGCTATCACTGCCGTGGTCACGGGCTTCATTGACCACTCGTGCTGAGTCGGCGTAGCGAAGCCAGCTGCCCACCGCTGGCATATGATCCATGCAGCTGCAGTTAGCAATCGCAGTCATCGCGCCGCAGTCAGAGTGTCCGCAAATCACCACATCCGTGACTTTCAAAGCGGTAACGGCATACTCAACTGACGCGGATACCCCGCCAGGCTCAGGACCATAAGAGGGCACAATGTTGCCCGCATTGCGAATCACAAACAGACCGCCGGGTTCGTGTTGAGTAACGAGCTCGGGCACCAAGCGGCTATCTGAACAAGAAATAAAAAGCGTGCGTGGGTTTTGTTTGGTCGCCAAGTTTTTGAATAAATCGGCGCGTTTGGGATAGGCGTCACTGTGAAATTTTAGAAAACCTTCAATAATATCTTTCATCGCGTTGGTCTCTGTGGAGTCGATAAGAGGAATGATACGCCGCTATTGTTATAAGGTAAAATACTGGTATATTATAATATCGATAAGAAATACTTATAATTAAACCTTGATAGATCCCTAATCCACAAGAGATGCCCCATGATTCTTCGACACATTAAGTATTTTTTGGCAGTGGCAGAGTACCAAAGCTTTACCCAAGCAGCGGCGTCTTTGTATGTCTCACAGCCAGCGTTATCACAGCAGATTAAGCAGTTGGAGGAAGGTCTGGGCACAACTTTATTTGATCGCTCTGGTCGCCGTGTCACATTGACCGATGCCGGTGATGTCTATGCACGCTATGCTCATAGAGCCTTGCAGGATTTGGAGGAAGGACGGCGCGCCATTCATGACGTGCAAGATCTCAGTCGCGGCGCGTTGCGGATTGCGATTACGCCTACCTTTACCACCTATTTGCTTGGACCTTTAATTAAAGCGTTTCATACTCGTTATCCGAGTCTCACGCTGAGTGTGCAGGAGATGTCACAGGAGCAGATGGAAAAGCAAATACTTGATGATGAGTTTGATGTGGGTATTGCTTTTGAAGATGTACAGTCTGCCGATATCGACACACAAACCTTGCTGATAGAGACGCTCGCATTGGTTGTTAGTAAACATAATGTCCTTGCTAAGCAAGCGGCGATTGATTTGCCAACACTACACGCGCAGTCGCTGGTATTGCTGAGCCGCGAATTTGCCACGCGCGAACAGATTGAGCATTATTGTCGTCAGCATGACATTGCGCCAAACGTATTGATGGAGGCAAACTCGCTCAGCGCCGTCATAGAAATTGTTCGCCACACCCAATTGACCACCTTATTGCCCTCCAACATCGCTCATAACTATGATGAGCTGGTGGCGATTACCTTAGCGCCGTCTTTACTCCAGCGTACGGCGGTATTATTGCAACGAAAAGGCGCGTATCAGAGTGCAGCGACCAACGCATTTATTGCGTTGGCACATGAGGTCTGCTCAAGCACGGGTGCATCCAAGGTACTGTTTTTCAAGTAAAATAAACTCAAAAAACGAACGGTCACGATGAGATAGGAAAAAGGTCAATGCTTCAAACATTTATTCACTATTTTTTTCATTTAGGTCTGCCTTTTATCATCGCCTATGTATTTTTTCGCAATGACTATAAAAGGGTTTATCTAATATTGTTAGCCACTATGTTGGTTGATTTGGACCATCTACTAGCAACGCCTATCTTCTCGCCTAATCGCTGTAGTATTAACTTTCACCCGCTGCACAGTTATTATGCGATGGCAGTATATGTGGGTATGTTAATGTTACCTAAGCCTTATAGAATCATTGGTTTGGGTTTGGTCTTGCACATGCTGACGGATCTGAATGACTGCGTCATGACGTATGTTTATTTGCCTCAAGCATTAGATAATGCGCCTGCTCGTGAGCTTGTCATATGGTTGGCAGATAGGTTCAAGTAGTCTTTTTTAAATTTTACCGTATACCTATTAATTCAATATTTATAGTGGATTATCTGCCAAAAAAGCCGCACTACTTGCTGACTCCATTGCTTCTATATTAAATATAAAGTCAACATACAGAAGATAAATATAGACAAAAAAATACCTCACTTATCAATAGTGAGGCGTTTTTTTATTGAGTGGCTTATTTAGCCATCTATTCGGCAATGATTATTTAGCGACTGCTTTAAAATTCGCCACTTGGTTCGCATTGGTAATGGTCAATACAGGCATATTATTGGCATTTTTGCTCATGCTATATTTACCGTTTACTGTTGCTAGTGTGGCGGTATCAAAGTTGGCTTGTGGTGCAGGGCAGGCCATTCTCGTGCTTCTGACTGGGCCTATTTTTACCTCACCATTTACCACGCTGTATTGAGCAGCCATATTATTGCAAGTATTCATAAAGGTAACGATGTTGCTTCCATTAGCCGTCATAAAATTGAGGGTTAATGGTTTGGTTGGATCAAAGAATAATGGGGTGATGGTCTCACCATTGGTGCTTTTGGCATCAACGAGTTGCCAATTATAGGCTTGCAAGGCATCAGAGGTAATAGGCTGGGTAACTGGTGCACTTGGAGTAGATGTGGTTTGACAACCTGCTGCCAATGTACCCACTGCTAAAACGCCTACCATCATTACCTTGGTTATATTTTTCATATAAAGTCCTTTATTGTTTATTGCTGCAATTATTATGTAGAGGTATTTATCTCAACATTATCGTGCTTGCTGTCCCAATTACTGACATGAAACACTATCAGATGCAGGCATTATTACAAAGCAATGATAGCGATACAAGCACCAGTAACCATTCAAATACCAAGTTGTTTTTATATCGATAAGTCTTTAAAAGGCTGAGTATTCAGCATGTGCTGCTCTCAATAAATAATATTATTCATATGACTGGTTAAATCAGATATGGCGTGTTTAACGCAAAACGTTTTATAAAAGGTAAGTGCTATTAGGCGACCACATCCTTACGTTGGGATAACAGAGGGTTTGCCGAAATAGGGAACACCTTGTCATAGAGCCAGTTATAGACGAAAGCATACATCAGATAAAAGGTAGCCATCGTAATATCCATCATAAAGGCTTGCCAGAGGCTGATACCTAAGTACCATGCAATCATTGGCAAGAACAATAACAATAGACCCCCTTCGAATAAAAAGGCATGTAAGACCCGAATCGGAACGGTCTTATGTACATCGCCGCGCAGCTTTAGCAGGGAATGGTCGAATAATAAGTTATAAAAGTAGTTCCATAGCGTCGCGATAATGGAGCCTACCACAGCAATGAGACCTATCGAATGAATATCAAAGCCAAATAACCAGCTTGCCAACGGTACAAATATGATTAAGCCTATTATCTCAAAACCTAAAGTATGGCGAATACGATCTTTAACGGTACGCATCAAGCTTCCTAATTTGAATCAGTTATTAATCCAGCTATTGTATCTGTTAAACTCTTATAACCAAGTTAGAACCCATAGGATTTTTAGATAGATGAGCCTTTCATTAGAGCAACTGCAAGCCTTTGTCACCACGGTAGAGACAGGCTCTTTTTCAGCCGCCGCTCGTCACCTTGGCAAAGCGCAATCAGCCATTAGCACGGCGGTATCAAATTTAGAAATTGATTTAGACAATAGCTTATTTGTCCGCAGTGGACGCTATCCAGTCCTATCGGCAATTGATGGTCGCCACTCGCAATCATAGCGAAGAAAAAGCGCGGTTGCGAATAGCTGCGGATGTTTGGTGGGTTGAGAGCCAGTGGGTTATCGTTGAACTGGTACAGCGCAATCTAGGCTGGGCGTTTGTGCCTGAGCGTGTAGTCGCCAGTGCCTTGGATAATGGTTATTTGGTCGCACCAATATTGGATTTTGACGATCATGATTGGCCAGTAGCCTTGGAGCTTATTTGGCACAAGCAGCGCCCATTAGGTAAAGCTGCTGCTTGGTTGAAATCGGCAGCGATTGCGCTAAATAAGTGATATTAAGCTATAGACTTGAGTAGGTTATAAATTTGAACGGTTTTTAATATAAACGCTTTAATTATTAAGCCATCCTATGGTTCAATCCAACGTATATTGCTAACTTAAATACACGATACGGCTGGGCGACAGCAGTTGTCGTACGCTTTAATTAGGCGCTTCATTTTCTTCAATTTTTATATTATAGTTATTGAGTGAGGAAGTTATTCAGTCATAAAACAAAGCAATGTAGAGTTAACCCTCGAGGCGCAACGCTTCACCTTATAACTCCGCTATTGCTGTTAAATATCAAAAACTCTGACTGGTATCACTTATTATTCTCATAAGCAACTAAACTCAAACTAACAATAAATCGTAGTCATGATGAAGACGACGTTAACAGACTTCTTACTGTCAAAATAAGTCTAGGGCATGTCCTCAATCTGAACGAAAGCGCCTAACTAGGCTAAAAATGGCTAAAGTTTGCAAACTGCGTAAAGTATCTGGTTAATATCTCGATATTATCTTCGCTATTTTCCTTATTTGGCTGCCATTTATCTCATTTTTATCATTATTTTTAAAATGAGAACATGCCCTAGTTAGTCACTAAAAAATTATCATTCACTCATTTTACTTTTTAACGTTGCTCTAAAAGCGGCAGACACGCTCGGCTGACTTAAATTTGCTCTGAGAATCAAATAAAAAATTAAAAAATAAGGAAAATACTATGACAAATACAAATTTCGCTTTTGAACCAAAACGTATCGATAATTTAAATTGGTCAGGTATCTCAGAACTTCCTGAATTAATTCAAAATGATTTACAAACCAAGCAAAAGACGCCGCTGTTTTATCTGCATAACGAGTCTATCGATAACTATGAAGATGATATTTACTTTGTGAACAACAGCGATGAGACATTAAGCTTTGTTGCTCCCTATGAGCTGATGAAGAGAGATGTAGACTGCCCTGAGGTGGTGGTTGCTGCCGAACCAAATGAACGTGATAAATCCCTCACTTATACCGATGTCTTGCCAAAGCAAGGCGTGAGAATTGATTGCCAACATATCATCTATGATAGTGATTATATTAATCAAATCATTGTGTATACCATGAGTCGTGCCAGCAAGGAGATGTGGGGAGTATGGCGTTTGAACGTGTGCGAAAAAGGCTTGTTTTCGTCGTCCTCTCCATTGCTCTGGGAGGAAGGTATAAAGCCTCCACACGTGGTGAGTGCCGATAAGTTCAGTGAACCCCAAGATCTTCCTATTTTACCTTGCGTATTGCCCATACGTCAGCAGTTATACCAGCAATGGGCGGAACATTATGACCATGTGAGTGCGAGCTTGATGAGGTCTATCACAGATCTGATCTATCGTTATGACTTTGGTATTGTGGGATGTTATTACAATGATAATTGGGATGAGTACAGCAGTGAGGCAGAGCAAATAGCCAACATGCTGATAAAAGAGGAGGCTGATAGCGCAGATGAGGTTCTCGCAATGATCACTGAGGTCTACGACGTGTCATTTGGTGCTGGATATACGAGGGTTCCTATGGATGTCGCCGAGCACATTTATGGTCTATGGTTGAAGCATAAAAATACGGTGAATAAATAAAATAATTAATGAAATAAAGGAGAGCGCTATGATGTTTCCTATTGAAAATAACAATACCTTTTTACTGTTTTTTCATGGTTTGGATTCGAGCAATGAGACCAGCAAATATACCTGTATTAGCCGTGAACCTAAAACTTGCCAAACTGTCAATTATCGAGAGAATTTCAACGAGATTTTCGATATTTATGACACATTAATCCAAGAAAAAATGCAGCAGCATCCGCGAGTCGTCTTAGTAGGACACTCACTTGGCGCATGGTTTGCCAATCATTTCGCGCACAAATATAATTTGCGTGCGCTACTGATTGCGCCTTGCATTTATCCCAGTGAGGTTTTAGCTGATCGCATACCAAAAGTGGCTGATATGAAATTGTCATTTCCTACCTCGAATACTGAGATGGTAATAGTCATGATTGAAGTCGAAGACGAATTTTTAGATGTGGAAGTCGCCAGACGCACGCTGGTCAATTTGCCTGAGAGCTGGGAAGTAGAATATTTTGAGCGTGGTCATCACCGTATCGCTCGTAGCGAAGATATTTGGTATCACTTGGTTCATCTGTGCGAAGACCCCATTATTTGGATGGATGACGCGACGTATCATGGGGAAGACTAAGTTGGGGAAGAGCAAATACAGTCAGCCTTAGAGTAAGGCTTTATCAATTACTATAAAATTATTGTGAGTTTAAGGGTTTGCCAAGTGGTTGAATCGTCACTTAGCAAACATTGCAACTTCCAGCACGATATAAAACCACTATGCTGAGTAATCCAACTATAGTCATCACTATACACCGCGCCATCCTTTGGCAAAATATTGCCAAAATGAATGAGGCAAAGTGTGAGTCGGTGATTCAACAATGTCTGGCTACGCATTATGCAGAATATAACGGTCACTTGCCGTATAATGGCGTGATTAATGGTTATCAACTTATCATTAAACAGCGTAATGAGATGGTTGATACAATCGAGTATGATCTACCGCAGTGTGAGTAAGATGTGATATACCACTCATCAATTGGTAGAATTAAAAATTTAACAAAGCACACCCAAATAAAAAGGCCGTCCCAAATGACCGATACTAACCCGTATAATTTTGTACCTTTGCAGCCGACTGGTAGAAACGAGGCCAATACTGCCAACACCTATGCACCTGAAGACATGGTTAAAATATATGAGCAGCAATTTCTCATTCAAGTACCTGAAGAAAAGCTGACTGAGTTTTTACCCGCGCTAAAAGCATTTTATGATATTGATAATCACACCTTGGATGTTAGCGCCATTATTTTCGATGCAATCGCAGATTCCTCCATCATTTACAATCACAAGATCAAAGTAGGTGACTATCAAATACTAGGTGGGTTGGTCAAGGAAGCGATCGAATATGATGAAGGCAATAAAGATGACGAAGCTGCTGAAGACAAAGACATTCAAGCCTATACACTAGAATGTAAGCGTACTTTTTTCATTAATGAGGTAGAAATACCTTATCATTTCAACTTGTTTATTTATGGTGATGGCTATTCTACTTTAACCAAAAAAGAAACCGTGCTAGAAAAAATGTACTGGTTCGTTAGAGGAAGATTTGAAGAAAATCTATTAGACGACACTGAAGATAATGACAGTTTAGACTCTATCAATGAGCAGCTAGCCAGTTTAGGTATTCGGGAAATGGATTTGACCACGATAGACGAGATAATAAGCTATGTGGAAGACAGTATCATAGATGATGCCATGGTAGAGGCGCTTAACAAGTTATTAGATGCTGCTGAGTAGGTAGCTATCAGTAAAATTGATGTCAGGACAATACGTTTTAATGTCAGTTTTTATGAGAGCAGTTATAAAAGACTATTGATATAAGGCACATTGCTATGCAACAAACACAGAAATCTGTGGATCAAAGACAAGATGCTGTAGAACACAGACCCGTATTCATGCCGAGAACCAACAGTGACAATCTGGTAAAAACAGACATGGTTAGGTTTGAGCGGCATGTGGGGTTTGCTAGTCGCCAGAAGAAAAAATCCATCAATGATATGCATCAAGTCATTCGCAAAAAATATGGGTTTAATCACGTCTTAGAGTTATCGAGTAAATCTGGCAACAAATTGAGTTTTCCGCTGAGTCCATTGAGCTTAAAGCTAACGAATGAACAAGATGGGCAGCAGTATAGTGTCGAAAATGCCTTTCAAAGCAGTATGGTTTTTGAGGATGGTGGTCCCTATACTGACTTGCTAAGTGCGCCGCCAAGACAAGCCAGAAAAGACGAGCGATTAATGACCTCGGGGGAACTGATTGGCTATAATTATTTTGGCATGGAGTGGAGCGTAGAGCCATTGACGACATTTTATGACTGGCTCTATGTCAACGCTCTAAAGCAAAACCCGCACCTGCATGAAGAAGTTATGCAATATCAAGCCTTTACGGATCTTGAGTTTAATCCTAAAAAAACGATCCATTGTGCGGCTTATGCGCTGGCGATGTTTGTGGCGCTTAATAAACGCGAGTTGCTTGATAATATTGAAGACCCTGCGGTATTTTTTAATCTATATCATGAATTCAAAATAAGTAATACTGAACAGCTTTTGGAAGAGGGTTGGATCTGATCGCTATAGCGGCGCTGAATTTGGAATAAGAAGGTAACTCACTATCCTAAAACTACGATACAAAAGCTTTTGTATCGTAGTTTTTTTCGTTCATCCGTCCTACGCTTTTCAGTTTGTATAAGTTTTTTGAACCTTTGGTATCATGAAGAAGCTCTTTCGACGCCATCTCAATTTATACGATTCTGGATATATTTCTAGGTTTTTGCCCATCTCTCCTCAAAGGCTCATTGTATTTCCTATATAATGTGAGCTATTTCGTTGTTGATGATCCATTCAATTTAGGCTTTTTTTTTAGCAAAAAAGGCTTCTTATCAGGTAAAACGGTGCTTTATGTTTAACGCTTCCTCGACTCGTTTAAATAAATACATCAGCGAAAGTGGTATTTGCTCTCGAAGAGACGCTGACCGCTTTATTGAACAAGGTAATGTGTACATCAATGGCAAGCGTGCTTCGGTGGGTGATCAAGTGGTCGCTGGAGATACGGTAAAAGTCAACGGGCAGCTTATTGAGCCACGAGAAGCAGATGATTTTGTTTTTATTGTCTTGAATAAGCCAGTGGGCATTGTGAGTACCACGGAAAGCTCCGAGAAAAATAACATTGTCGATTTTGTGAGACATAGTTTACGTATTTTCCCGATTGGCCGTTTGGATAAAGATTCCCAAGGTTTAATCTTTTTGACCAACAATGGCGATCTGGTTAATAAGGTATTACGTGCTGGCAATAATCACGAGAAAGAGTATTTGGTGACGGTGAATAAGCCGATAACGGATAGTTTTATTGAGGGTTTGGCTGGTGGCGTGCCTATGTTGGGGAAAATGACGAAAAAATGCCCTGTGACTAAGGTAGCGCCCAATGTGTTTAACATCACGCTCGTGCAAGGGTTAAACCGACAGATTCGTCGTATGTGTGAGCACTTTGGCTACGAAGTCGTAAAGCTTGAGCGTACGCGGATTATGAATGTGAGTCTTAAAGGTATTCCCGTTGGAGATTGGCGCGATTTGACTCAAAAAGAGTTGTCTGTTTTACTGAAATCTATAGAAGACTCTTCTTCGCAAGACAGTAATTCGGGCAAGAAACCTCGTAATGCACCACGAAAAAAACCTCGTACTGATGCCTCTTCAAAAGCAAAAACGTCGTCAAAATCAGCAGGTGCAGCAAAGGGGCGTAACAAATACTCCAAGGATGATGCCAGAAAACCAGCGGGTTCTAAAGGTAAAGATGGGCGTCCTACCGGTCGTGGCAAGAAGTCTGGGAGCAATGGTAAGCCTGCTACAAATGGCAAGCGTCCTTCAAAAGGTCGAGGTTCTCAGCGGTCCTCAAAACCATAGATTGGTGTATGAGGGTCAGCTCACTAGGGCAGCTGCTAAAAGATGCTGCAGATAAAGTGATATGGGACTGCTAGCTAATATAAAAGCTGTGGTAGTAAAAGTCTGAAACACTCCCTGATTTTTAAGGGATTAAGACTCGATAGGATTGCGGATTTACATTATCATTTCAGTCTGAACAGATGATTCCAAAATTTCTCTACATCAAATCATAGTAAAATTCATAAAATATAAAAAAGGACACAGCGTCATCGTTGTGTCCTTTTTTGTGCCTGTTGAGTTTGATTTTGAGGACGAAAATTTTTGTACAGACAGTCGTTTAAAGAGATGTACAACCGTTATCAAAGAGCGTAAACCTAACGTACTTCAGTGGTAATCAGATTATCTATATCTTTGAGGCCAATGCCACAGGCTATGTCAACAAAAAACCTTATCGCTTGGTTGTGATGGATCCTGTTACGAAAACAGTGGTGCTTTTTTATTTATAGGAAGCAGCTCTGTATCACTCATATGATATTTAAATGATTTTATATGTCAACCTAGAAAATAAAGTTATAGGTTGTTCGCTATACTAGCCTCTATGATAAACATATAGGTTTGCCATCATGACTTCTTCTCTTAATAATTTTCCTGTCAAAGAAACTCTATCTATCGCACAAGCCTGTGCAATTATCTTCCAAGGTAATGCCAGTAATAATCTACAACAAGATGCTTTTTTCTTTTTAGACAATTGGTATCAAGAAGATTTAGGTATGATGGCCGTGACGCCAGTTACCGCACTATTTTGCTTGGCAGTGTCTGATGGTGTTGCAAGCCCTAATCAATCGCAGCACTGCTCAAAGGCAGTGGTAAAAGCAATTAGAAGGCTATGGGATGAACAGAAGAGTATATGCTTAGATAGTATTCATCAGCTGATTAATCAAACCAAGCATTCCTCTAAGCGTCATGGTGCAGCGGCAACCCTCGCAATGGTTTCCTGTGAGTCAAATAGTAATGGAACAATAAAGGCGACGATAACGCATGTGGGTGACAGTCGTGTTTACCAGTTATCTAAAGGTGCGTCACAATGGCAGTGCCTAACGCGAGATCATAACTTGCTAAATGAACTTATTGATCAGCAAGCACAAGAGCAAGGCCGCTAAGCAGAGTTCGCTGACTATAACCGAGAAGGAATGGCAGGCAGCTTATACAGCATCACTGAATGCTTTGCATTGACGGCTGATGACAGTTATCTAAGCAGCGAAACGCCAAAAGGCAACTCTTGCAAGACTGAGATTAATAACGGCGACTGTATCTTGGTTTGTACGGGTGGTATCCATGACTTAGTACCGAGTTATCATTGGCAGTCTGTCAATGATGAAACTGATTTACAAGATTGGCTAATTGCTCTTAAAAACAAAGTCTATGACTCAGGGGGAAATGCTTATGCTACTGGCACAGCAATTTTGGTTCGTTTTGATTGAATGGACTATTTATTTAATAACTGCTTAATTAGACAAATCGTATCTTATAAAAAATAAGACCAATTATAACTAAGGACTATGACTGATGGATTCAAAAAGTAATCATAATTTAGAGAGCTATAAAAATCTTATCAATAAATTCAAAAAATTAGATATAACGACGAAAGAGGTAACTCTATTCGATGTTGGTGTGCGTGGACATTTTGAAAACCCAACGACGGAACTGCTTAGTTTCTTTTTAGATACCGCTAAAGCTCATAATTTAGGTGAGTGCTTTTTTAAGGGACTAAAATCTCTATTAGAAGGCAAAAACAAAATGACTACCCTTGGCAGCTTGGAGAGTGTAGAGACTGAGGTCTCAACTATGATAGGTCAGCGCATTGACTTACTACTAGAGACTGATACTGAGATTATCATAGTCGAGTGCAAGATTTATCATGATCAAAACAATCCTTTTGAAGATTATAGCCAATATGGTGATCAACGTAGAAGAAAGTTCAATTCAGAAAAACGATTGATTAAATTAGTGCTTTGCTTAGATGGAAGTATTAGTAACGATCTAAAAGCTAGTGGTTGGTATGGTATTTCTTATTTTGAACTGACACAAAGTATCGAGCCGCATTTAGCAGAAGTTTTACTAGATAATCCTTATAACAAATGGGGTCTGTTCGCTAGAGAGTTTTTATTACATTTAAAGGAGTTGGATAACGTGGGTGATATTAATGAAAACGAAGTAAATTTTTTAAATGAAAATTTCAAAGAGTTTACAAAGCTAAGCGCATATATCTATGAAGATTTGATGCCAAAAATAGGGGCAAAAATAGAAACAGATTTAAATGGAAGTGGACTGGTCGATTTTATTTGCAAGCAAAAATCCGGCAAATGGAATTACTACGAACCGATAAGAAGATTTTCTAATGTGAATTGGACAACACAATCTGACATTCTTTTGTGTATAAGAGCCTACGATGAAACTGTATCACATCATATTAACTTACATATTGGCAATCAGTCAGAAGAACTGGTGGCAAAGTTTAAGAGTTTACTGAGTAATTACTTTCCAACAAACTATTCAAAAACCTGGTTTGAAACAAATAACACCTTTTGGGGCGTTTCATGGGAGTTTAACAATTTCAATATAGAAGAGGTTTCTAAAAATGTTATTGAACTAATGAGATGTTTAAACGAGTTAGAGTTAGATTATCGCCCATCGATATCAGAATAAGTAATAACTATGATCCCCCATTCTATAGCCAGTTATAACAAATCAGAACGTTTATTTATTCTCTATCAACGTTTGCCGCGTGACGAAAATAAGGCTATCTCACTTACTGAGCTTATGCAAAACTATGGTAATGATCCTGATAAATATACAAATGAGCGCAAAAATTTAGAGAACGATTTGATTGGCCTAAATCAAATATTTAACGATATTTTTTATAGTGATGCTCTGGTTCGAGTACCGAGATGGGGAGAAAAAATCAGCGGACAAACAGCACGATTTTATATTGAACCGAGTTTTAGTATCGATACCCTTAACGAGCAAACCGTATTCTTTTGGGAAATGCTAGATAAATATACCGCACACTATTTACCAGTATCTTTTAAACAAGGGATCACAGATAAGCTCACACAACTACGACGGCAGGATAAGGAGAGTTTCCATCAAAGTCCGTTAGGACAATGGCAAGATCATCTCATTACTTTGCCTAGTGTCGTGCAAGCACCACAACTGGATAGTGATGTACTTGGCGGTATTCATCAGGCTTTGCTACAAAATCATCAATTACGAATAGTCTATCAAAATAAATGGGAAGGACAGCAAGCTGTAAGAGTGGTGTATCCCAAAGGACTGATCTTTATTGAAAATATGGTCTATCTCACAGGCTTTAATGTTACTGATGATCATATCAATGATGATGTGTTATTAAAAGCACATCGCAACTTTGCGGTCAATCGTATTACCGAGGCCGTAATCATAGATAAGCCAATACCTGACTGGGTAGGGCGTGATGCTTTTTCATTAGAGCATTTGCATCAACTGGGGAAGCTAGAGCCAACTATTGATAGCCAGATTAAACTGGTTTTAAAAGTACAAAAGTATGCCTGTCAGCACTTGTTCGAGCGTCCATTATCGATAGATCAGAAGATTACTAAGATTGATGACAATTGGAATCAAGTCAGGGCTACGGTTGCTAATACGCTTCGTCTGCAAGATTGGCTGGTAAGTATGTCACAGCTAGCAGTAGTCATTGAGCCAAGTGAGCTTCATGAGGTAATTCTTGAACGTTTAAAGAGTGCGTTAGAGCTTTATAAAAATCAGGCTTAGTTATTCATAGATTCAAAGTAATCTAGAAGTTTAAACTTCCGAGAGAATACATAGGAGTAGCACTATGAATGATTCTTTGTTCAACGATTTTATCCAAGCTCAAAATGCTGTTTATCCATCGGTTATTAAAGAGTTAACAGAAGGACATAAGCGTACGCATTGGATGTGGTTTATCTTTCCACAGGTTAAAGGATTAGGACACAGTACAATGTCTCGACGCTTTGCAATAGACAGTCTGGAGCAAGCAAAAGCGTATTTGCAGCATGAGATGCTTGGAGCACGGTTAATAGAGTGCGCTGAATTACTATTGTTGCATGCTGATAAAAGCGCTGT
This sequence comes from Psychrobacter aquimaris, assembly GCF_016107525.1. Taxonomy (GTDB): domain Bacteria; phylum Pseudomonadota; class Gammaproteobacteria; order Pseudomonadales; family Moraxellaceae; genus Psychrobacter; species Psychrobacter aquimaris. Next base: position 337,125 of record NZ_JABASR010000001.1, read on the forward strand.
AGATATCTTTGGTTCATCGGACAATCTGAAACTGCAATCTTCGCTAACGTTATTTGCCTTTGCAGCTGGTAACAAGTGTGTGTTTGAGCAGCTTTTATACCAGTTCTTCGATGGCAGTTACGATATAAACACTATAAAAATATTAAAGCAATTGAGTGATCAATAACAAGGCTAAAAATAACCGCATGATATTTTAAAAAGGATGTATGAGTACCGTGCAAAATTTGATAAATGATGTGAGCCAAAAGATTAACGCTTTAGAGGCTGCGCAAGCACTCTATAGCCGTCAATTGTCTCCAGACTTCAGTACTTTTGATTATATTAATACTGATGAATTAGGACTTAGTCGTATTCTAGCGGCTCTGCTGGATCCTAAAGGAAGTCATGCTCAGCAAGAGATTTTCTTAAAGCTATTTATCGAGCATTGCTTACCTACTATCTATTCGAAACCGAATTGGCAACCATTTATTGAACATTTAGATGAAACTAAAGTTAAGCTTGAAGAGCAGGCCTTAGCAAGTGGTACTCAGCGCCGTATGGATATTTACTTAAAATGTCAGGTAGGTGGAGAAAGCTACGGTATTTGTATCGAGAATAAACCTTATGCAGCAGACCAATATAATCAATTAATTGACTATTATAAAGAACTTGAGGGAAGAGGACATATCAATCGACATATTATTTACCTAAACGAGCATAACGACACACCCAGTGGACATAGTGTCGATACTAAAACTTTAGACAGTTGGATAACAAGCAATCAATATAGTCATCTTAGATTTAGCGATTTGATTGGTTGGCTCAAAGCGTGTCAGGTAGAATGCCAAAACTCTAGTGTCAGCGAGTTTATTGCACAACTCATTAAGTTTATTCAAAAATCGTTTATGGGGATAGAAGATATGAATGAAGCAAAGTCTGTATTAAATACGATGTTATCTAGCCAAGAAAATATAGCTAGCGCATTAAAAATAGCTTTGAGTACTCATGACATGAAAAAGCAACTTATTGAGAAGTTACAACGCGATCTTATGACTATTATTGCAAAAGAAAACAAACCTTATTCAATGATTAAAACCGATCTGAAAGGTATCAATAAAGAAGAGCAAATCACTTTTAAGATTAAAGAAAGCGCTCTAGATTTTTGTCTAGGGTTTGGGGGTACAGTTTTTACTAATCCCTACTTGGGTATCTTTATAGCTAATGAAGATGTAGAACTAAATCATGAATATTATGAAAAAATTCTGACTGAGTGCAAGGCCAGTAACATTATTGTTGGTGAAAATTTAAAAGGAGAAGAGGATAAATTAAAAGGAGGCTGTTGGTGTGCTTGGTACAATTTTGAACCACACGATTGGTGGTCTAAAACTGTACCGTGGGAACAAATTCATAACGGTGAGATGGCACATAAAATTATTAAGGAGCTGGATGCTTACTATCAAACTCTAAAAAATAATGATTTATTAAATAAATGATTATTTTGGATAATTAAGGAGTCCGATCATATGTCAGAGTTAAATAGTATAACCGAAAAAAATCTCGCAGATCTTTGGACATGGGCCGATGAGTATGGGATTTCTGAAAATGATTTACCACGGAACGAAGTGAGTTTATTAGCGATAACAGAATTGGATATCTGCTCTGACCAGATTACTGAGCTGCCTGAAAGTATTGGTTACTTACACAACCTAACCCATTTAGCGCTAAACTGCAAAGCGCTTGAGCGTTTGCCAGAGTCTATAGGGCAGTTAAGCCAGTTAGAGAGACTGACGATTACTAGTGATAAGGTTAAGCAACTTCCTGAGAGCTTTGCTAGACTAATTAGTTTAGATTCACTAAACATTCCTACTCACTTAAGCAATCAGTTACCCACGACTCTTATGAATAAATATCGTAATGAAAATGAAAGGTTATGTATAGAGCGTATAGCTTTTACTGCATTAAATACACCCTTGGAAAATAATTATGGCTTATCTCGTTACGAATTTTTTCTTATTAGTGATGATTGGGACGAAAAAGCACTCATTGACCTGAAGTTCGAAACAGCACCAGATTTCTTACTCGGTTTGCAAACCACTGAACAAACTATTGATAATTTTGATGTGATAGATGGCATTATTATTTGCCAGCTTGATGAAGTACAACAAGTAATGGAAATGTTTAAACCTACATTTTATGAAGGTTATGTGTCTATAGACCATGCAGATATTGAAGAGGCGCTAAGTTTTGCAAGACCTGCTAAGTTTATACAAGCTAGCGCATTAGAAATGTCCAAATCAGGCCAGGTATTTAATCAGGTGATTGATCAAATTCCTGAGGATATTACTATAAAAGCTATAATATTTCACGCTAGAAGTAGCCGTGAATTTACGCTTGATGAGTTTAAAATTGTATCAGATACTATTGATAAAATGGATATAGAAGATGAACATATTTTCTATAGTACAGAAGTTGTCGATGAGCCTGAGCACTGCTGGATGGGTATGATATATATGGTTGGGTAGTTATATTAAGTATAAATATAAATATAAATATAGATTGAATGAAATTGTGGGCATCGTTGATACATAATCACTTAAGAAGCAAAGTGTAGTGACACACTAAATTTGGACAGTGTTTAAGAGGCATTAATCGTCAAAAAAGCCAGACAGCTTGAGCTGTCTGGCTTTTTTGACGATTAATGCTCATTTGTTTTCTTTATCTGTCCGCCATAAAGCATGCTCACATATTGCGCATAACCAACTGTCTTTTGCTCGCATATAAGGGATATCAGCAGGTACTTCAATTGGACCAGCATAACCGCAGTACTCACACACAACATCGTCCAAGTAGGCATAACACTGAGCGACTGTCTCAAAGAATACTTGAGGATTTACCTCATACTTATCACAAAGTGTCTTCACATGTTTGATAAAGCCGCTTTTATTATCATATGACCAGTAATCCTCACAGATTTTTAGATCTCGTGCGTTCTGCGTTATATTTGGCTGAAGTTTTACAGTCATCACATTCTCCTTAGTAGCCGACATAGCCAGGCTGCGGTAATAGCTCATAAAGCTCGCTTTGAAGCTTACTACTCATATCTTCTATAAAGTACCCATCCTGAGCATCTAAGCGTTTCTGCACCCATATACGCATTGCCATATCATTATTAAAGCAGTGCTTTACTCCTAAGAAGCGTGCGAGGTTATGACCCGATGAAATATACAACTCACGCATTAATGCATTAGCAATCTCATTCGCATCATCACTGATCGCACCATCAGGCTTAAATTCAGCAAACAGCTCTTCATAATTAATGATTTTCATTGTGACGTCTCCTTGTCAGTTTGTGCACTTGTAACGACTTCTTTAGCCTCAAAGCTATTTGATGCGCTAGTTAACTTCTCTTTGCTCGCCAGTAGCAAGTTATCCATTGCTGAACCATCTTGACGGGTGATATCAGGCACATAGCGGCTATACACTCGAAACAGCATCTCCGTACTACTATGGCCCATCTGCCGAGCTATCCACTCAGGGTTCTCACCAGCAGCGAGCCAAAGCGTCGCTGCCGTGTGCCGAGTTTGATAAGCCCGCCTATGTTTCAAACCGAGTAGGGCAAGTGTGGGTTTCCATACCCGCCGATTTACATTGCGATACTCCATCGGATTGCCTTGTGAATTGCAAAACACAAACTCTGACTTACCAAAGGTGCGCGTCTTCTGCTCTAGCAAGGCGTCATACACTAACTGTGACATTGCAATGTCACGTTGCGAGCCTAAGGTCTTCGTTGGACCCATCTCACCGTTTACTAATGCGCCTCTGATACTGATCTCACGGCGATCAAAATTAATGCAGTCCCATTTCAGCCCATCAATCTCACTGGTACGCATTCCTGTAAAGAAGCGAATGGTGTAATAGGGCCTATAATCAGTACGGACATTCTTTAAAATCAGCCATACCTCAGAAAGTGTAAAAGGATTCACATCAGGACGAGCTTGCTTAAGATTCTTAATATTTTTATAAGGCATCTCAAACTCATGGCGATCAGATGCTTCTTCTAGTATCATACGAAGAAGTATCATGATCTGGTTGATCCGTGCTACTGACAGACTTGACTGACCATCTTTACCGTAACGAACTTTGGCGAGGGAGCTACGGAAGGTCAGCAAGTCTGGTTTTTTTATCGCATGTACTGCTTTACCACCAAACTCAGGTAATAAATACTTATATAGAATGATCTGAGTTTTTTGTCGGTAACTCGGCCGCCATTCAATTTTCCTCTCCTCATAAAATATCTCTGAAAACTGCCTAAAGGTCGGATTGCGACTGATACAAGCCTCCGCTCTATCAGCCAGTGCCATCATCTCCTGTGCCCGTTCACTTTTTGGAAAGTAAGCAGCATAGTCAAAGATACCTAGGGTGATTTCTGCTTCCATTTTCTTCATTACTTGCACTAATTTTTTACGATTAGCTGGATTGTCTTCTAAACTCGTCTTTTCTCGACAGCGCTTACCTAAGTAGCGGAAGTCAACGACCAGCTTGCCAAACCGTCCTCTCATAGTAGCCATGATAAATCTCCTTCTATTATTGAAGTGCCATACCGTTGATAGCGCTCATAACCGGCTTACACATATCTTCTTCGATACGCTCCCATACGTACAAAATCTTGCGACCGCCGAAAGGACGAATGTAATGGATGTTTTCAATCAAAACAGTGTCTTTCATTTGATTGCGGATAGTACGTGGGTCGTACTTGATACGTTCGGCTAACTCATCAGTTGTTAAATAAGTATTGCTCATGGTATTTACCTCTTTTCAGTTATTAAGTCATTGCATTAAGTGATAGAATAAAAATTATTTCATCAGCCTGTAAAAATGCACCTTTGAAGTATCAGCTATAATTTACCCGCTTAAAGGTAATTAGTAACCGATTTGTGTACTATATTATCTTTTTACCTCAATGTAAAGCATTTTTACCCGAAAAGAGGTATTAATTATGATTGTGTCTAAACTTCCTGTGATTTTGGCAGAGAAAAAATTGCGTGTAGCAGATGTTGTAAGAGCAACAGGCATGAGTAAATCAACCCTTCATAAACTATATAATGAAGAGTCATCAAGAATTGATTTCAATACTATTGATCAGCTATGTGAGTTTTTAGACGTGCAGGTGGGTGACTTGTTTATCTATAAGCCAAATAAAGATGTGGGTGACCAGTCCTGAAGACCTATAAAACGGGACATATATGCATAGAGAAAAAGCGGTATAGCCTTATATGCAAGGCGCTTCAGAGTATAAAATTAAGGTTGGGGTTATTTTTAATATTTATTTTTTCATGATTTGGTCACGTTTTGGTCACGCCATGAGCTAATTGTAAAAAAGCAATGGAAAAGGAAAAGCGATGCTAAGAAAATATTTCTTAGCATCGCTTCTTATAAAGGTAGGAATAGTAAGTTGGGCTCAATTACAAAATCAGTGTTTATAGCGTGGGCACGAAATGGTCACGTTTTGGTCACGGTGCTGATTTTGAGACTTTTATCTCGTTAGATTAACTTAATAGTTTGATGGATTAATAGTATATAAAAACGCTGTAGCCCCTAAAAATTGGACAAAAAAAAGCCTCACTGTTAAGTGAGGCTTTTTAAGTATTTGGAGCGGGAAAAGAGATTCGAACTCTCGACCCCAACCTTGGCAAGGTTATGCTCTACCACTGAGCTATTCCCGCTAATTATCAATTAACTATCGTCAGTTGATGAAGGCGTATTATACGCAGTTTTTTTTGTCTGTCAACACTTATGACGAAAAAAAGTAAAGTTAATAAAATAGGCATGTTCTCTAGCCATGGATGTATGTTATAACGGTTTATTATGATATGTATTCCAAAAGATTTGTATTACATAAATAGGCAGGGATGCACTTTATAATTGAACTTCAATTACATTTACCATTATCAATACTTACAAAGATAAGTCATAAGGATAAAAAATGAGTCAGCAATATACCATCGCCGATTATTTGTTTGATCGTGTCGCAGAAGCGGGTGCATCTGAGATATTTGGCGTACCTGGTGATTTTAACTTAACTTTTCTAGACAATGTCCTCGCCTCTGATAAGCTGCGCTGGGTGGGTAACACCAATGAGCTAAATGCGGGTTACGCTGCGGACGGCTACGCACGCGAACGCGGGTTTGCGGCTATGGTGACGACTTTTGGTGTAGGCGAACTATCAGCGATTAATGCGACCGCAGGCTCTTTTGCCGAGTACGCGCCAGTGCTGCACATCGTGGGTGCACCAAGTACCGCATTACAAGACTCAAAGCGCCGCATTCACCATACGCTGGGTGATGGCATATTTAACCATTTTATCAAGATGGTAGAGCCTGTTACGGTAGCCCGCGCACATATTACGCCTGAAAATGCCGCATCAGAAATCGATAGAGTGATTCGCTTGATTCTCAAAAAGCATCGTCCAGGTTATCTACTGCTATCACCTGATGTTGCGCGTCTGCCTATTTATCCACCGACGACTAAGCTCGATGACAGCCAAGAAGATATTACTAGCCAAGCTGCCCTAACAGACTTTAAGCAAGCGTTAACAGAGTTTTTGCCAAATAAGACCACGACACTAATGGCAGATTTGATGGTGCATCGTTTGGGACTACAGCCACAGCTCAAAGCTTTGATCGCTGATACCGATGTGCCTTATACTACGCTATCTTGGGGCAAAACGCTGCTTGATGAAAACAGCGATCGCTGGGCAGGCACTTATGCAGGTGTTGCCTCGCGTCCAGTCGTCAAAGATGCAGTAGAAAAGTGCGAATGTCTAATCAAAATAGGGGTGCAATATACCGATACCACCACCGCAGGATTTAGCCAAGATATCGATGAAAATGTCGTGGTTGATTTGCATTATGAGCGCGCCTCTATCAGTGGTAAGAATTTTGCACCGATTGCTTTAAAGGATGCGTTACAGGCTGTGCATGAAGTGATGACCTCTGGCATCAATATTGTGCCAAAACCCTTCTGTGAGCCGGTTAAACCGCATAAGCAGAATGGCAAAGACGATGAAGCTATCCGCCAAGATGATCTTTGGCACATTATCGCTGATCGCTTAGATCATAATAACTTGGTGTTTTCTGAACAAGGGACTGCGTACTTTGGTATCAGTGATGTGCGTCTACCAGAAGGGGTAACGTCATATGGGCAGCCGATGTGGGGCTCCATTGGCTACACGTTGCCAGCCAGTTTAGGCGCTGCCATTGCGTCACCGAATAAGCGTAGTGTCTTACTAATTGGTGATGGCTCAGCATTGTTGACTATCCAAGAGCTAGCAGTAATTATCAAAGAACGTATCAATCCTGTGATTGTGCTAATCAATAACGACGGTTATACGGTAGAGCGTGCGATTCATGGTGAAAACCAATACTACAACGATATTCCTAAATGTGACTGGCAGATCATGCCGCAAGCATTTGGCGCGACAGAAGCGAATAGCTTATTACTCAAAGCAGAGACAGCAGGCGAGCTAAAATCTGCTCTCGACAAAGCAGCCGCTACTACCGATAAGCTTGTGATGATTGAAGTAATTGCAGACAAGCATGATATTCCGCCATTACTAGCCGATATCAGCGCCGCCCTTAAGCCGAAAGCCGATTCATAGTATTTGTTAAGTTTTGATTATAAAAGCAAAAACCCATTTAGTTTCGTGACTAAATGGGTTTTTTTTGACTGTTTTTATGATTCAACTGGTTGCGCAAACGAGTTTTTCTATTTAGCTGCGCTTGCGCCACTTTTTCTCACTTTTACTTTGATCAGTCATTTCATTGTTGTACTGAGCGTAGTCCCGCTCATCTAAAATTCACATTGATATTTAGATACTCGGGGTCATACCGCATCTGATTTATACTTTTGTGGTGTTTTTTAGAATCGGCTAAATTGGCTTGTACAAGGCGCTATTATTAGGGGTCGTTGCTTGGGCAGTAGCAACGCTGTCTTGGCAGGGGCGTTGTTGATTTTACCAGTATCGTGGCAAGGACTTTATCAGCACGCTTGGGCGTATCGTTGTTGCTGTTATGCTTAATCTTTGACGATAGTGGGATTACTGATTATCATGATTTTTTAGCATATTGTTTGATGGTGGGTAGGTCTTTGACAATGGCGTTGCCAACGATGTTGGGAAACAATCGATTGAGCCATGCAAAAAAACGCTCGGGAAACCCCAAATGCTGGTGCGCTTGATTGGTTGATATAAAGTTAATTAATGCTTTTGCGACGGTCTCAGGTGAGTCCATTTTTACTTTCAATGCCTCATTCATAGCGACGACTGCGTCTTTATTCATGGTTGTTTTGGTGGCTCTGGGCGCAAAATAGCGAAACTTCACTGAGGTGTCGGCATACTCGCGACCTAACGCTTCACTTGCGCCACGTAAGGCGAACTTGCTAGCGCTATAAGCACTAAAACCTGGGTAGCCAATGCTGCCAAAGGTTGAGCCAACACTGATTATTTGGCTCGGGCTATGCTGCGCTATCAAGATAGGTAGCAGTCTTTTTATCAACTGAAGTGGATAAGCCACATTGACCAACATCATCTGTTCGATCGTACCATCACTTTGATCCGTGAGTAATGCAAAGTCATTGATACCTGCGTTGAGTATGACCGTATCAATGACGTTTTCATGGCCTTGTGTCATATCACCCAGTCCCTCTACCAGCAGCGTTTGCGACGCCTGCGAGCTTAAGTCACACGTATGAGACAGAAGCGGGACATCAGGATAGTCTTTGGTTAACTCATCCACCAAATGCGTCAAGGTCTGGTTGTTACGCCCGACCAAGATTACGGGTCGATTATTGGCACATAATTGCCGTGCGATCTCTTGTCCGATACCACCCGTGGCACCAATTAGCATGGTGTATTTCAGGGCAGCCTGTGTTAGGTCTGATCGGCCGTTAGGTGGTGTCATGATATGGCATCCTTGTTGAAGATTTATTATTAAAGTATGGATTATTAAAGCACGGATTGTAGTGATATGCGCTGTTGCTAATCGTCTGAGTGATTAATGCCATGCCTAATTCCAAGTCCCATCGCAATATATAGCTTACGCTCTGTTAAAGGTACGTCAATTTGTCGACGACCATGCATGATGCGTTTGTTATCTAGTATAACCACATCGCCATTTTGCCAAGCAATGTCTTGAGTATGCGCTTCACAAACCTGTGTCAGCTCATCTATGAGCGCATCATCAACACTTTGACCATTTGCTAGGGTGAACTCAGGTTTTTCATAGTTAAATGATGGCCCAAGTAAGGTATTTGCAAAAGCCAGTTGCCCGCTTAAGTTGTCCTCTCGGATAGCAGGTATCTGTAATACGTACCGAACGCCCCCATCTGCCTGAGGCTCTACATGATGCGTTAATGTCTTGTTTGTCGTCGCAGTGATAAATGTATCTAAATCATTCAAGCTTATTTGATCGGCGTCTGCTCTACCTATCGCAGTCGCCACGTAATTTTTCCATATTGCCTGAGGCAAATAGCGACTGATCCGCATCGGCTGACTAAAGGTAGCCTTTAGCTCAGGTGATAGCGCTTGATACACAGCATGTCCATCACATATCGTTGTCTGTGAGCCTTTTTTGGCGCTCAATTCACTAAAAAAAGCAATGACGTCAGGCGGCATCGGCGTATTGCCATTTTCGATATGTAGGCCAATAGCATGCGTACCTGCATCCACTTTTTGCGCTTCAGAAGTGATGTTTTGACGAGCAGGGTCGTAGGTTAGCGTTTGGCATAGTTGACTCATCAACTGGCTAAACGTTTCCACATTGTATTGATAACCCCTAAGTAACGTCCAACCATGGTTTTTTAAGTCCGTTAAAATATCAGCGGTTCTAGGCAGGGATACGTTAGTAGACGCTTGAGCGGGTAGTATCTCAGGAGTGTCAAGTTCGATAACGTCACTTTTTATCAAGTCACTTTGCATCAAGTCGCTTTCTGTCAAATCATTTGGCATCAGAGTGGTTTGCATAATACTGTCCTATAACGATAAGTGGTAAAAATTCATGCGAGCTAACGGCTAGCTTTGGTATATTTAGCTTTGATCTATTTATGTATTATCTAAGCAATCAACGGCATCTTTCTTACTACGTTTTATTAAAAACTTAATAATAGAGTCCGTTGTGGTACTGGTGAAAGTATCCGTTATAAGCCGAGTGCCGATTGATAAGCCGTAAAAATGTGCGCTCGTCGCAGCTTACCGTTATCGGTTAATAATTCATTGTCAGTGCTAAAAGGTTGCTCGGCGAGATGCCACTGTTTGATACGAGCATAGTCAGGCAAGGTTTGGTTGACGACATATATCGCCTGCTCAATCGCAGATTGTGGGTCAATGCTCGTTGCGATCATGTTAGGATTGGCGACTATCACCGCAGATAAATGAGGCTCACCATCTCCGAGTACCGCTACCTGATAAATAATAGGCTGCGTTGAGAGCTGCGCTTCTACCCATTCAGGCGAGATATTACGGCCAAAACTACTGATGAGCACGTTTTTGCGTCGACCCGTGATGTGTAAATAGCCGTCATCATCTAAATGACCAATATCCCCTGTGGCAATGATGCCATCATCATCGTTACTATCGTCATGGTTTAAGTAGCCTTGCATCGCATTACCTTTAACCATCACCTCACCACTATCTGCGATACTGACTGAGGCGTGAGGCATCGGTTTGCCCACACTGCCTTCGCGCTTTGCTTTTGGCGTATTGAGACTGACCACCGAGCCGCATTCAGACAGGCCATAGCCTTCATAGACAGGCAAGCTTAGGGCATTGGCGTCTTGTAGTAATTGAGGGGAGACTTTGCCGCCACCGACTGCCATAAACTTTAATGATGGCAAAGCAGCATTTGCGCTAGATTTGGTTGTTTCATTGGCTGCCATATACTCACAAATGGCTTTTAGCATTTGCGGTAATAAAATAACACTAGCGATATGGTATGTTTGCACCGTTGTTATCAGGCGTTTGGCATCAAATGCTTGATTGGATAACAAACCAAATTGATCAATTTGCCCTGTCACCAAAGTACGGCCCATGTATAGGCTCACGTAGACGCCTGCCACGTTTTCTAATAAAGTGGCAAAAGGCAAAACGCTCAAATGACTAAAATTGCTTGTGATATCGGTAACTTCTAAAGTGTTAGCATCTTTATTTTTTAAGGTGTCAGCGAGTGCCTCTGATAAAGACTCGACAATACGCATCAATGTATCTTGCCCCAAACACACGCCTTTTGGCATACCAGTACTGCCCGAGGTATAAGTTACTTTGCAAAAATCGCTGGCAGTAGAGGAATTTTGAGAGGTAAGGCTAGGGTCAATGATAGTGTCAGCAAGTTGATAAAAACTGCCTGTGATATGAGTCGCCTGCTCAGACTTGATGGCTTTTGTCTCTGGTGTATCAGCAATCACCCAGTTATCCATATTATCTACGACCGGTAGTGTCAAACCCGACCCAACATATACCGTCTCTATCTGCGCATCTTGTAGTAAGTGAGCAATTTGTGATGCACTAAAAAATAAGGGTATTGGCACAACGACCGCGCCGACGGTGCTTAATACTAAGTCGAGTATGACCCAATCTATATCATTATGTGCATATAAGGCGATACGCTTGCCTTGCCATGTCTCTAATGTTTGATGAAGCGCTGACAACGTGCGTTGAAGCTGGCCATAAGTCAGACTGATCGTGTTATGGTTATCTATCGTTTGTATCGCTACCTGCTTGGGAGTTTGGCGGGCATGCTGACATATCGCGGTATAAATGGGCTTCATATTATTCTCACTGTCTTGTGGTCGTGCAGTGTTATTGGTTAGTGCTAAGCTAATGAACGAGTATCAAACGGCTATCTTATTTAGCGTCAAACGAGTGGCAGAATTCATCTCTAACGTTTCGGTATAGCGATAATGAGGGGCGCATACCCGCTTAGCATCTGCCACATTGATGGCAACCACCAAGGGATTGTGCTGATAGTAATGACCCCATGATGATACTTGCTCAGGATCTTCTAGCGCTTCTGCAGTGGCTTTAGCAATGACATGACTGCGAATGCCCATATGTGCCAATATGTGTCGCACAGCATCGGTGCCAGTACACACTACCCAGTCTGCTTTGGTTTGGTTTTCATGAGTCGTAGGGTTCAGGGTGGGGGTGGATAAATAAAACACCAAAAATGCGATCATAAGCCGCGCGCTACCAGCACAACCTGATGCCAAATTGCCAATCTCAAAAATGCGCTGACGACTGACTGGCTCGCCTGCCACTCTACTGATCTCGTTTTGTATTGGCGTGTTTAAATACTGCTCTAAAAATATCTTATCTTCACAGATAGGCTTTAGACCGATAGCAACGCTCGTACCTTTAAACGCGGGCAACGTATTGTCATCAGCGGATAACCAATCGCCATAGGATGGCATATCGGCAAAACCTGAAAACAAAACAGGCATAAAGTAGCTTAATCGGGCGTGATGGATATACTCATAGATACGTTTGATGAATGCTTGGGCATCTTGATTTTGGGCATATGAAGTAGGCGATGTCGCTATTGGCATTTGCGTACTGGCACGAATATAAAGGGATGAGGGTATTCCTTGCACCTCCAATATTGACATTGGCTTAACGGATTCAATATAAAAGGTCGTATTTAGAACATTCTGCAAGGTATGAGTGCTATCAATAGATAATGACATCAGCTGTCTCCAAATGGTTAAAAGCTTTTAGCACGATTAACATCATGAAAACATCATAAAGGAGCAACCTTAACTGAACCTTAAGATAGTATCGCCTCTAACGATCAACATAGTTAGAAACAGGCATTAAGCTTAGCATTTAGCAATTACTGGAGTCAGTAATCCTATAGCCAATCCCCTTGGCTAAATTTGGAGATGAGATGGGTCGGTGATTTGAGAGAGGTTAGACGTAGAAAGTGATTTTTATTCAATAGTTAAACGAGGTATTAGGTGCTGCTAAATCTATCAACACGCTTTAGACACCTAGGTCTTGCGTTAGCGATATTTTATCTGCTCTATAATTTGACGACTTTTTATGGTGTCTCCTTATATGAGCTGTATCCATCATATGAGCTGTATCCATCGAAAGATTCATAATCTAGCCACGCCGTTCGATAGTGTTATTCCTTTTATTTCCGCTATGATTGTTCCTTACAGCTGGTCGTTGATCTTATTTATCATAACTCGCCGTAAAACCATGCCGTTTAGGGCGTGGATATCAGGCGACATCAATTGACGTTTACTCCTGTATTTAGCTTGTAATATACCATCAAAACAATCATCATCAAACCATGAAAACGCTTAAACTCAGAGTCAAAGATAAGCATAGCCAGCAGCTTAATACTATAAGCAGTGCGGTTAACTTTGTCTGGAACTATGTCAATGAGTTAAGTTTTAAGTACTTACAGCGCACTGGTAAGTTTTTTTCAGCCTATGACTTAGCCGCTTACACTAAGGGTGCTGGCGAATATTTAGACTTACACAGCCAAACACTACAAGCCATCGGTGAAGTTCACGCCAAAAACCGCAAACAATTCAAAAAAGCCAAGCTGAACTGGCGAACCAATAACCCAAAAGCAAAACGCAAATCACTTGGTTGGATACCCTTTAAAAAATCTGCCATCAAACACCTAACCATACGGCAAAGCGGTAAAAAGTCCCTCAAATCCACGCTACAATTTAGTTTAGCCAAAGGCCAAAAGCTAATCATTGAGGTTTGGGACAGCTACAACCTAAGTCTGTATCAAATCAATACTTGCGAGCTAGCCCAAGATGCAAGAGGTAGATGGTATGCCTGTATTACCGTTAAAGAGTTTCCAAAACAAGTAGGTGGTAAGGGTAGCGTGGGCGTTGACTTAGGACTAAAAGAGTCTGCCACAACCTCAAGCGGTGATAAGCTACAAATCAAACAAACGCAAAAATGGGCAAAGAAGTTGGCGGTTGCCCAAAGAGCCAAAAATAAGCAACGTGTAAAGGCTATCCATGCCAAAATTAAAAACACACGCCAAGACTTAATTCATAAATTCACTACTCAATTAATCAAAGACAACGCCCTAATCGTGGTTGGCGATGTTAAAACCAATCAATTTAACAGCAAAAAAGGAAAACTAGCCAAATCGGTTTACGATGCAGGTTGGTTTGAGCTTAAACGACAACTGGAGTATAAATGCAAGCATGCAGGTTGTCGTTTTGAGATCGTAAATGAGAGTTACACTACCCAGACCTGCTCGTGCTGCCTTAAAATAAGTGACAGTAGTCCGAAAGGTAGAGTGGGTCTCGGAATAAGAGAATGGACTTGTGCAAAGTGTGGCACATGGCATGATAGAGATATCAATGCAGCAAAAAACATTCTTGCGGTCGGGCTTGACCGTCTTGCAGAAGGAATCCCCTCACTTTAGGGAGGGAAGGAAGTCAAATTTGCTATATTGTGGTACGTTAACCCTCTATAACTATCAATCGTGGCTTGAGCAGCATTACCCGTACGCACATCTGAAAGGTGCCTATCTACCGCAGTCGTTGGTAGAAGCCATGGCAAATTATAAATCGATAGAGTATTCAAAAAATTCTTTATGAACATCGATACCAAGGGGTTTGAGCCCACTGGCTCTTGTTGACCTAATATTTAATTCCTATTCAATTGTGGAAAATAACTATGACTTCACCGCTTCATCGCTTGTATTCTTTTCGTCGCTGTCCTTATGCCATGCGCGCTCGTCTCGGCATCCTATTTGCCGAGTTGTCCGTAGAGCTGAGGGAGATTACGTTGAAGAATAAACCTGAGCAAATGCTAGCGATTAGTCCAAAAGGTACGGTGCCAGTTTTACAGTTGGCGGATGGAACCGTCATTGAAGAAAGTGTCGAGATAATGACATGGGCGCTTGAGCAGAATGACCCACAAGGGCTGCTTGATGAAAAAACTTCACCGCAAGCGGATGCCCTAATTGCACAAAATGACAATGAATTTAAGCATTGGTTAGATCGTTACAAATATGCCGATCGGCATGTAGAGATGACTCAGACCGAGTATCGACAGCGAGGCGAAGTGTTTTTGCAAAGACTAGAAGAGCTGTTAACCAATAATACCTATTTACTGGGAGAGCGTATTACCATCGCCGATATCGGTATCATGCCTTTTGTCCGTCAGTTTGCGCACGTGGATCGTGAGGTTTTTTATAGTTTGCCTTATCCTAAATTGCAGCAGTGGCTACAAAAATGGCTTGACCATCCGTTATTTTTGCAAGTCATGACTAAGTTTAAACCGTGGCAAGAAGGGGATGATGTGGTGATTTTTCCTGATACTCAGTAGCTAGAATGATATAGCATTGTCATCCGAACTTTGGTTTTTCTGTTGATATCTTATGTTGAAATTTTATGTAAGTTATGAAAAAAATAGCCTAAGCTTAATATTTTTTTTAACGTGTTTAGTCAGTCGCAAAGCGCTGAGTATTTTATACGCTTTAATGTTGCCCAAGTCACTGATCCGTTCATCTTTGAGGTGTTGGCAGCAGCGCTTGCTGTGGTGAGATTGGATAATACGCGTTAATTGTGATTTTATATGAATGTGATCAAAGGTGTACTTTGTGAATAAAGAGCGGTTATGATTTTTCCGATAAGCTTACGAAAGATTGTTTTGAGGCATTGTAATAGGCTAATATATTAGATCTTTAGTCGATATTCAATAATAATGGATCTTCAATGTTTAGCTTAGAACAAGTAGAAGCAAATAAAGCTTATCTTGCAATGCTGATTACTTTAGATGATATAGATGCCTCTACAAATATAATGACAAGTATAAAACAAGATCAAAAATCACTATTAGATTACTTTAGGAGCTTTAGATTTCTTGTGATTTCAATTAACAACCTACATGATAATTTGAGTCATATAGAAAAGACACTTAGTACTCTAAATTACGATAGCTCAAAAATTCCTGAATTAAGAAAAAGTCTTAATTTTATTAAACATATTAGGAATAAGGGCGTTGGGCATCTTGATGCTAAGCTTTTGGAAAAAATTATTCAATGGCAACCAACTTTATTTAGTGAAAGTATGAAAGGGGAAGTTATTCCAAGCTCTATATATGCCAACATTGCAATATTGGAATTAGCTATTAATTCATATGTGGATGAATTAGGTGGGCACAAGGTATTTTCAAATGTTATAGATTTTGTTTATCCTCCTGACTTTAAGGAAATTACAGATTATATGTTGATGGTATCTCAACAATGTATAGATTACATGGCGCCAAGGTTGCAGTTCCTCGAAGAGAATATTAAATACAATCAACCGAAAGATGCATTACATACTAGCTACGTTGCAAGTAATACAGATTTTAATTTGAAAGAGTCTGTTGATTATTCATACGATGAATCTAGTGCCTTAAAAGCACTGAAGCGCGGTCTTGAAAAAGTTTGTGATATCACTGATTCTGAAGAAAAAAAAGAAAAGATAAAAACTTTAATATACTCTACGATTAATAATAAATCTTAAAACCTAATTCCCACCTTTACCCAAGCAAAGGAAACTGATAAAAAGTAGCATATATAAAAGTCGCAATCAGCACAGCGACGACACTGAACCATGCTATATATCGCTGCGGCGCTGACCATACAATGCGCCAATTGATTTTGCCCCGTGCGGTCAGCCATTCCATCATACTAATGGCAATCGTTAGCCATAATGTACCCACCAAAAACCCACCCATCACATCGCTCAGATAATGCTCATTTAGCACGATTCGGCTTAACCCTATGAGCAGACATAATAAAAGCGCGAGCGATAATATCCGTACTTGGTGAATAAAGCTTTGGCTAAAACGAATCGCCATATAAGCGAGAAATCCATAGAGCGCGATACTGATAGTGGCATGACCACTTGGGAACGAATAGGTGTGCTCTTGCAATAAAATATCAATCGGTCGCGCCCGATGAAAAGCCATCTTACTCAAAAACGTAAAGGCGGTACTACCGATGGTTGAGATTAGCAGACCGACTAAAATATAAGGCTGACGTACCACTGCGCAGAGGATAGCCGTCAGCAGAATAACCAAACAGGTAATCGGTGTAGAGCCTAAGCTGGTGATAAAAACAAATGCAGGCACGATGCTCGAATCTTGTAGCACGCTCATATGCTGCGACACAAACAAATCCGTGGTCACAATAGAGTCGGCCTCCACTATATCCTCGACCAAGCCTGCAAACAGCGCCAAAATATATATATTCAAGAGTGTCAAAATGGTGAGGATTAGACCAGAAAAATGACCACGGGCAAAGCGCTTGGTAATAAATCCAAACATTGCTGGGTATTTATGCTGTAGACGTACCATCAGTGGTAGGCGTGCGATATGTCCGCGCAGCCAAAAATCGATACGAGAAATCAATACCAATATGCGCTTACCATAGCGAATCATGAGGTGCTGTATCAACCATAACAATGCCATCGTTAAAATAAGCACTATACCCAAGGCGAGTAGCTGAGGGTGTTGTTCAATGAGAGCAATCATGGATAGACCTATTCCTTCTATATCTGAAAAATAGTGCCATTGGCAGCACGAAACGCATCAGCTTAGGTACTTATAGTGTAGGTGGGTTTCCACTACAAGCACCTGAAGAGATTGAGAGTAATAAAGAACGGCTGCAATACTATAAATCTTGGCAGCCCAAATTTTCTATTAACTCAGCCATCTGTATTCCTGTAGATAAAATGGAGGATTATGCCTTTGGTTATAACACAGAAGGCGAGCGATTCATGGTGAGAACCAATGCTACAACGATATTCCCAAATGTGACTGGCAGATTATGCCGCAAGCCTTTGGCGCGACAGAAGGAAATAGCTTGGTTTTGAAAGTAGAAACAGCTGGTGAATTAAAATCCGCGCTCGAAAAAGTCGATTAAATAATTCGTATGCAGTACAGATAACAAAAGTGAATAGCCCCATTTAGCATAATTGTTAGATGGGTTTTTTTCGTGCATTTTTGTGAGAGACGTCAACTAAGTAAATATTCCTCTTATGTCTGTCTATAGACTTTAGTATGATAGCGGATTGGGTTATTTTCAGCCCTTAACACTCAATAGGAGATGACCCCGTCGTGATTTGGTTAAAAATGCTTATTGGTGCTCTGATGGTGTTAGTGATTCAGTTATTCGCGCAAACCAGATTTTTTTATTTGGCAGCACTTGCGCCACTGTTCCCCACATTTACGTTGATCAGTCACTTTATTGTTGGCACGGAGCGCAGTCCCGCTGATTTAAAAGTCGCATTGATATTTAGTATGCTCGGGGTCATACCGCACCTTATTTATACCTTGGTGGTGTTTTTTAGCATCGGCTATGTTAGCTTATATAAGGCCTTGCTGCTAGGCGTTGTCGCTTGGACAGTGGCAGCGGCCATTTTAGTGCTTACTTGGCAATACATTCAGGCATAGTCCTAGGGCATGTGTTCAATCTGAACGAAAGCACCTAAATGAGCTAAAAATGGCTAAACTTTGCCAAACTGCATCAACTAGCTGGTTAATACCCAGATATTATCTGCGCTACTTTCCTTTTTTGGCTGCAATTTATCTCATTTTCATCAACATTTTCAAAATGAGGAGATGCCCTAGTTAAAAAAATAACTTAAATCTTGTAAAAGCGCAATATATCTACGGAATATATGAAATTTGGTACATATTTATACAGATATTTTCTATAGATTCGGTCGTAGATGTTATTCTTAAGGGCAATCGTATAGTGCTACTGTAGCAAAATTAGATCCATACTATCGCGATCACTTCATTCGTCATAATTTATAAAAATAGGGCTTAAAAAAAGATGGATACCTTAAATATCCTGTATCTAATAGGGGCAGTATTAATTTTCGCCAGTATCATGGCAAGTACGTTATCCGCGCGTTTGGGCGTTCCTCTGCTATTGTTATTTTTAGTGGTAGGAATGCTCGCTGGTGAAGATGGTATATTAGGTATTGAGTTTTCTCAATACGGGCTTGCTAATTTTGTCGGGCAAGCAGCGCTAGCTTGTATCTTGTTGGATGGTGGTCTGCGTACCTCTTTTAAGTCGTTCCGAGTCGGCTTAAAACCAGCAATCACTCTTGCTACTTGGGGCGTACTTGCGACGGTAATGATACTGGGGGTATTCGTCACTTGGCTACTGGATGTCGATTGGCGTTTTGGTTTATTGATGGCGGCTATCGTGGGTTCGACCGATGCCGCAGCGGTGTTTTCGCTACTACGTAATGGTGGTGTGAAGCTCAACGATCGCGTGCAGGCCACGCTTGAATTGGAATCTGGAGCCAACGACCCGTTAGCCATTTTATTAGTCACGGGTTTGATTGCCTTAAATGTTGATCCCGATGGACAGACGGTACTGGGATTTTTAGGGTTGCTATTACAGCAGCTCAGCTTCGGTCTGGGCATGGGTTTGTTATTTGGTTATTTATTGGCAAGACTATTACCCAAATTACACTTGGCAGAAGGTATGTATGCCATTTTGATTATGTCTGCTGGCTTGGCTGTTTTTGCTGCGACCAACCTGATTGGAGGCAGTGGATTTTTGGCAATTTACCTTACCGGCGTGCTGATTGGTAACCATAAAGTACGCTCAACTGAGCATGTCATGCGGGTGATGGATAGCTTTGCGTGGTTGTCACAAGCGGTGTTGTTCGTGGTATTGGGGTTATTGGTAACGCCATCGCATGTTATTGATGTCTGGCATTATTCAGTCGCGATTGCCGCCTTTATGATTTTGGTTGCCCGTCCTATCGCCGTCTATACCAGTGTTAAACCCTTTAAATTTAAAGACAGGGAAATTGGCTTTATTTCTTGGGTTGGCTTACGCGGTGCGGTGCCAATTACTCTTGCGATTTTACCGGTCATGGCAGGGATAGATGGCGCCTTTATGCTGTTTGATATTGCCTTTGGCGTGGTGGTTTTATCTTTGATTTTACAAGGCACAACCATTCCTTTGATGGCAAATTTATTTAAAGTGCGTATTCCAAATAATAAAGACCCAGAAGAAAAGCATGAGGTTTGGGTATCAGACAAAGCGAGTATTACTTTATATCAGTTCCAAGTAAAGTCAGGCGCGTTTGCGATTGGTCGTCATCCGAGAGACATCTCTAATCGCATCAATCCTGATGAAATTAGTGTTTTTGCCTTGGTACGTGGGCAGCAGATTGTGACTGTTGATGAAAATACCAAGCTGAAATTTGGGGACAGTGTCTGGTACGCCATGCGCGGCGATTATGCTAGCCAGATTGCTAAAATATTCAATGACACGACGTTGGACCGTAAAGCCATCGATGATTTTTATGGCGATTGGTTGCTCTCGCCCAGCGTCAAGCTTGGCGACTTACCATTCTTTACGGGCGTCATGAAATCGGAATCACTGGTAGACAGCCTAAAGTCTAAATCAGAGAACAGCGTAAAAACCATGTGGGAACAAACAGTTGCTGAATATATCAAAGACAGCTTAGATATGAAGCCAGTATCGGGCGATACCGTTGCCATTAACGATGAGTGGTCATTGGT
Organism: Psychrobacter aquimaris; assembly: GCF_016107525.1. Classification (GTDB taxonomy): domain Bacteria; phylum Pseudomonadota; class Gammaproteobacteria; order Pseudomonadales; family Moraxellaceae; genus Psychrobacter; species Psychrobacter aquimaris. The sequence continues at coordinate 357,679 of NZ_JABASR010000001.1, forward strand.
GATAAAAGAAGTTGATGATAAAGGTAAGCTAAGAACCATTGGTCTGAAGCATCAACAACCGTCCGTAGTAGTGCAGTGATATTCGTATTCTCTTTATAGCAAGTTCATCATCTTATTTAAAAAGTCAGCGGCCTGTTTATGCTGATTTTCCCGATATGCCCAATGGTGCTCGACGTCGTAGCTTGCTTCATTGGGCAGGAGTATTTTCATAAGTCCCATGCCCTCGTAACGTCTCGCAAGATCACGCGGTAGGTACCCCACATGGTGGCCTGCAAGGATAAGCTGCGCGGTCGCTTCCATATGATAAGTGGTGGCGCTCAAGGTTTTTGGACGGATATGATTGATATGATGCTCGACCACATAGCCCCTTTTTATCCATGGATAATTCTGCTCTAAATCTTCAAAAGTCAATCCTTCTGAATTATAAAATAGCTTATGCTCACGTCCGCAGCAGACCACTTGTTTTTCGACAAATGCTGGCTTAAATGTGAGTAACGGCGGAAAGCTGCCAAAATAACCCACACCGATGTCACTCTCATTACTTAAGAGCTTTTCTAACATGCTCTCAGGGTTTTGTACATCGATAGAAAAGTGTATCAGTGGGTTTTCTCGGTAGCTACTAGCAAGACGTTGTCTAAGCGCATCATAAAAAAACTTAGGCATCTGATCAATCAAGCAAAGCCTGATATGGCCACCGTGTACTGAGTCTAGTTGCTTAATATAGTGCAGCTGATGTTGAAAACTCGCGACCGATTCGGTAAAGCCCAAACATGCCTCGTAGATAGCCGCACCATCCTCTGTCAGCTTAAATCCTGCTCGACCGCGGTGGCAGAGTGTCATGCCCAAGCGGTCTTCTAGATGAGTCAAATGTCCACTAATCACCGAGGTCGTGACATTTAAGCGCGACTGAGCAGCAGTCACGCCTTGACACTCCACGATAGCCATAAAGCTACGTAGCGTTTTGATATCTATTTTTATCAATTCATCTAATATCACACCCGACTCCTTACTTTCGCAATAACGTGCTGCGGCATCAACTTACTTTGTCAATTAAACCTATTTTATCAAGCAATGGTATCTTTCTTAAACTTCTGGTAATAACTGATAAAACCGGTTTACTACGGAAAATCAGAAGTTTACTTCTAAATTTTACCATGGTCTGCCTCCTAATATTTAGGTATTGTCAAAGCATATAAAAAATTGCCTATTCTAACCAAACTGAAACAAGGATGTGATTTATGAAATTCAATCAACCATTAAGCGGCAACGACATGCCAAGATTTGGTGGCTTCGCTTCTATGATGCGTTTGCCAACGCAGGCCGATGCCGAAGGGTTAGATGTGGCATTTGTTGGTGTGCCTTTAGATATTGGCGCCTCAAACCGTAGCGGTGCCAGATTGGGGCCTAGACAGATTCGTGATGAGTCAAGAATGATTCGTCCTTACAATGTGGCGACGCGTGCCGCACCATTTGAGTCATTGCAAGTGGCTGATATCGGTGATGTGCCTATCAATACGTTTAACCTACTAAAAAGCGTCGATATCATCGAAAAATTCTATACAGAAAAAGTCGTTAAACATGGCGCAATTCCTTTAACGTTGGGCGGCGATCATACCATCGCACTGCCTATCCTACGAGCACTTGCCAAAAAACATGGCCCTGTCGGTATGGTGCATATCGATGCTCACGCTGATATCAACGACGACATGTTTGGTGAAAAAATCGCCCATGGTACCCCGTTCCGCCGTGCTGTCGAAGAAAACCTCATCGATGGTAATCGCGTGGTACAGATTGGTCTGCGTGGTACAGGCTATAGCGCCGAAGAGTTTGACTGGTCAACCCAGCAAGGGTTCCGCGTGGTACCGGCAGAAGAGTGCTGGTATAAATCGCTGACGCCACTCATGGCAGAAGTACGCGAAAAGCTAGGCGATGGCCCTGTTTACTTAAGTTTCGATATCGATGGGATTGACCCTGCGTTTGCGCCTGGTACGGGTACGGCTGAAATCGGTGGTCTGACATCTACTCAAGGTATCGAAATTATTCGCGGCATGCGCGGTCTTGATGTGGTCGGTGGTGACTTGGTCGAAGTATCACCACCATATGATCCATTTGGTAACACATCTGTACTGGCGGCAAACTTACTGTTTGAGATGCTGTGTATCCTACCGGGTGTGCGCTATGACGATAAGGTCAAAGCTGTCTACTAATAGCAGGCGCTTATTGGCTAGGGTTGGCGCATAGGGCGGTTATCTCAATGCGTTACATCAGGGGATAGCAGCCTGATGAGATGGTGACCAGTGTATTGAGTTACTGGTATGAATATAATTCGGTTAAGGAAGACCCCAATGAGTAAATCCTCTTCATTTTTTGGTCAAGACACGCTCTCTCCAAATGATGTTGGTCATAGTTTAGGTTCGATTGGTACGTTTGCGCTATGGTTCGGTGCCAATATCGTGGTGACGACTATCTTAACGGGCATGCTACTCGTACCTGATTTACGGTTTACTACCGCTATCACCACCGTGCTCATTGGTTCATTAATCGGGGCAATTCCACTGCTTTTGGTCGGTTTAATGGGTCAACGCACAGGGTTGCCTTCGATGGCGTTGACACGCAGAGCTTATGGCCCAGTTGGTAGTCAGCTGATCTCATTAGTGAATATGGGTGTGCTGATTGCGTGGAGCTGTATTCAGGCGCTGCTGGCTGGCATGAGTCTTGACTATGCAATAGAAGCTACCACGGGTTATAGCAACCTGCCGCTGTTTGTTATTTTATGCGAGACAGTGGTAGTGCTTATTGTGCTACGTGGTCACCTCGGTATTGAGCTTGTTGAGCGCTGGGCCGCATTGGCAATGGCTGCGCTCACCGTTATAGTCCTCTATCAGTTAAATCAACATTATGATGTCTCAACACTGTTTGAGATGCCCGTTGAATCGCGTAATGGCATTACATTAGGTATCGCCTTCGATATCGTCATCGCTACTGCCTTTTCGTGGATGTCTTCGGCCGCTGATTACAATCGCAATTGCAAATCCCCAAAAGTTGCCATATGGGGCACTTATTTTGGTTACATCACGGCAGCCATCGTTGCGATGGGCTTGGGCGCTACCATCTCAGGATTATCTATTATGTATGGCATGGAGCAGACTTATGATCCGACGCGTTTGCTTGCTGACTTTGGTTTTGGTTTGCCAGCAGCACTGGTCATTTTCTTCTCGGTCATGACCACCAATGTCATGGCAGTCTATAGTGCCACGCTATCCTGCATGAACATCAAACCCAATATGAGCTTTTGGAAACCGGCCTTAATCATTGGTCTGGTGACTATTTTTGGTGCGCTAATTCCGGGTATTTTAGATCAATTCCAAAACTTCCTATTGGTCGTAGGTGCACTATTCATCCCCGCATTCTCAGTCATGATTGTTGATTATTACCTTGTCAGCAAAGAAGGCTATACCGCAAAATTGCTTGACGCCACGCATCAATTGGGACGTCCTACAGCAAAGATTGCTATCGGCGCTTATATAATTGGTGCGGCATTGGCAGCTTACTGGACCTTGATTGCGCCGCCGTCGTTCGGTGCATCGTTGCCTGTCTTTATCATCACGGGCGGTTTCTACTGGTTAGGCGCTATTTTGTTTACTCGTCCTAGTGATGCCATCACTTCAGCTCAAGAGGAGCGGTCATTATGAAATTGATGATAGCCCAAACCAATCCTTTATTGGCTGAACCTACGACCAATCTAGAAACATTAGAGTCGCTTTGCCGCCTAGCCGTGGAGGCAAAAGTAGATCTGCTCGCACTGCCGGAGTTGGCTTTCACAGGCTACAACATCTTCGAGCATCTTGATCGTTTAGCGGAAGCCATCGACGGTCCAATTGTGACCCAAGTGGCGAAGCTGGCTAATCAGTACAATTTACATGTGTTATTTGGTCTCGCTGAGCGCCGACCCAATGGCGAGCTGAGTAATGTTGCCATCCTAATAGACGACAACGGGCAGCACCTTGCGACTTATGATAAGCGTTACTTGTGGGATCGCGAGCACCAGTGCTTTACAGCAGGTAAAAAGTCCTGCGTCGTCGATACGCGATTTGGCAAACTGGGATTGATGATTTGTTATGACAATGAGTTTCCAGAAGTAGCAAGAGAGCTAGCGCAAGCAGGGGCACAAATCATCCTGTCACCGACAGCAAACATGCTGCCAAATGCAGAGCGTCAAGTACTTCAAATACGCGCTCGAGCCATGGACAATCAATGCTTTGTCGCTTGTATCAACCGCTCGGGGATAGAAGAAAAACTTCATTATTGTGGCAATAGCATCGTCGCTGGCCCCGATGGTGAGGTGCTCGGTAGACTTGGCTTAGCAGCTGGCACCATGATAGTAGATATTGATCTTGCCCGTATTGATGAGAGCCGTACGCACCAAGATTATCTCAAAGATCTACAAATTTCTGATGGAGCTGATTTATGAGCGAACAATCACTAGCGCGTATCAAACCAGAAAACTGGTACCGTACCACAGCCCATAGCGATGGTATTACGCTCATCGATGAGCCATGGATCAAGCCGTTTTTTCGCTGCAATCTGTGGCACGTGCGCGGCAGCCAGCGCGATTTATTAGTAGATTTCGGATTAGGTGCTGTACCGCTGCGTCGTCATGTTGCTTTGCTCACGGATCGCGATATCGTGGGCGTTGCCAGTCATACGCACTTTGATCACATCGGCGCTGCGAGCGAGTTTGACTGCTGTCACGTACATTCTGCTGAAGCCCATATTCTCGTTGAACCAGACAATGCTCGTACGTTGGCAGATATGTTTGTCAATGACGAGATGTTTGACGCGCTACCGCCTGAGCCTTATGCCCATTGCGGTTATAAAATCATTGCACCCGCAAAAATTATGCAATTAGAAGATGGTGACATGATCGATTTAGGTAATCGTCAATTTGAGGTCATTCATACACCTGGTCATTCACCAGGTGGCATTGCCTTGTGGGAGGCGGCGAGCGAAACGCTGATCTCGGGTGATCTCATCTATGACGGCCCATTGATCGAAGATACATGGCACAGCGACATGACTGACTATGCCAAGAGTATGCGCCGTCTGAATGCATTGCCTGTGCGTGTCGTCCATGGCGGTCACTTTCCTAGTTTTTCAGGCAAGCGTTTGCATGTGATGATTGATAACTGGTTAAGGCGTCATGATTTGTGATTTGTCACACTCAATCATTACTCTAAATAAATAGCTACTTAAAAAATAACGACGTTAAATAAAAAGCTATTTCAAATAAAACATCTAACCCAACACTGATTAAAATTTTTAGGAGGATTACCCCATGACCCAATTGACACAGAAACCTCTTTCATCATTTGACACCCAGCCTCTGACCTGCGGTGAGTTGCTCGTCCAGTGGCTAGAATATTATGGGGTGGAGACTGTCTTTGGCATACCGGGGGTCCATACCGTAGAGCTATATCGCGGTCTACCCAATACCAGTATTCGCCACGTGACTCCGCGTCACGAGCAAGGCGCTGGGTTCATGGCTGATGGTTATTATCGCGCCTCTGGCAAGATCGGCGTATGTTTTATCATCACGGGTCCGGGTATGACGAACATCATGACTGCCATGGCACAAGCTTTGGCTGACTCTATACCGATGCTGGTCATTTCTAGTGTCAACAAAGTGAAAGATACGGGTAGTGGCGAAGGGCACTTACATGAATTGCATGACCAACAAGGCATGGTCAGCAAGGTAGCGCTCACTAGCAAAACCATCTGGCAGCCTGAATCGTTACCCAAGATCATCGCCGAAGCCTTTGCCTTATTTAACGGTGCGCGTCCAGGGCCAGTGCATATCCAGATTCCCATTGATGTGATTACCGCCGATGCCAGTCATGTCGCCAAGCCATCTAATTTAACACCTTATTTAAATAACTTTGCAAACAATTCAGCTGATGCACATGGTTTAACGCTACCGCAGGTAATGAGACCACTACCAAATCCAGCACAATTGGATTTGATTATCGAGTCATTAAAAACCGCAAAAACCCCAGTATTGCTGTATGGCGGTGGCTGCGTCGATGTCGATCATGATGCGCAAACACTGGCAGAGCTTATCGATGCACCGACGTTTTTGACCATCAATGCCAAAGGGCTACTGCCACCGGGTCATCCGTTGAGTTTGGGTAGCAATCAGTCATTAGATGCAGGCCGAGCCGTGATTACAGAGGCTGATTGGGTGTTGGCGATTGGTACTGAGCTGGGTGAGACTGATTATGACGTGTTCTTTAATGGCGAGTTTAAAATCAACGGTATGTTGATTCGCATTGACTGCGATGCTCAGCAATTGCAGCGTCCTTTTAGAGCTGATATTGCGGTATTGTCTGATGCACAAATGGCTGTCAGTGGTCTCTGCAAACGCTTAGAGGGTCAGGCGTTAAATCATCAAGCGATATCACGAGTGAACGAGGCAAAACAAGCACTAATAAATGATGTGACACCAGATTTTTCTGGGCAAAATGCGCTACTTCAGTTGATTCGAGATGAAGTGAAAGACGTCATCTTCGTTGGCGACTCGACGCAGCCTGTCTATAGCGGCAATCTTGGTTTTGAGGCATTAGCGACGCGTCGATGGTTTAACTCGTCAACAGGGTTTGGCACGTTAGGCTATGGTTTGCCTGCCGCCATTGGGGCCATGATTGGCTCAAAAAATCCGGTTGTCAGCTTGATTGGCGATGGTGGGATTCAGTTTACGATTGCGGAACTCATTTGTGCCGCCGAGCTTGAGCTGCCATTGATTGTCCTGCTTTGGAACAATCAAGGCTATGGTGAAATTCGTCGTTACATGGAGGAGGGTGGGTTGCCACTGATCGGGGTTAATATTAAGACGCCGCATTTTGAGCCATTAGCAGCAGGCTTTGGCGCAGGCTATCGCAGAATTACAGCAAAACAGCAACTGCTCGACGCTTTAAAAGAAGACATCAAAGGCAAGCAACCCATCATTTATGAAATTGATGAAGCCGATGACTTTCTGATTGAAATGGGTAAGACGTTTACCTGCTTTAGCTAACAATACCAATACTAAGCATACTAAAGACTGGTCGCTCAAGGAAGAACGTCTATGATGCCACATTCTAACCGCTCGTCTGGTCGCTTAAGTAATTTGCTGGCAAGCTTATTAATGGATTTATCTGCCGTTGTTGGTCCGACCAATGTATTGACCAAGCCCAGTCAGCAGCAGTCGTATGCACAAGGGGCGATTGCGGCTATCACGAATGCTGTCGTGGCAGTGGTGATACCAGACTCGCTTGTGGCACTATGGCGCGTCATTAACCTCTGTGCAGCGGTTGATGTGATTATTATTGCGCAGGCCGCTAACACAGGGCTGACCGGAGGCTCCACACCGTATGGAGAGTACGATCGAGCAGTCGTCATGATTTCTATGCAACTATTGGGCGGTGTTCATCTCCTCAATGACGCAGCAGAGCTTATTGCATTGCCAGCAGCTAGCCTTCAGCAGTTGGAGTCTCAGCTTGCGCCATTAGGGCGTGAGCCACATTCAGTGCTGGGCTCTAGTTGTGTTGGTGCTTCGGTGATTGGTGGTATCTGCAACAGCTCTGGCGGTATGTTGGTGCAGCGTGGTCCGGCGTATACCGAGATGTCGCTATTTGCCAAACGTAATACTATGGGTGAGTTTGAATTAATCAATCACTTAGGCATTGATTTAGGTGTAGATCCAGAAGAGATGCTTGGAAACCTACAAACTGGCACGTTCAATAAAAATCCAGAGAGTGCCAACAGTAAGTCCTGTACAAACCACTATTATCAACACAAAGTGCGCGATTGCGAGGCAGACACGCCTGCCAGATTTAATAATGACCCTAACAGATTATATGAAGCTTCTGGTTCAGCAGGCAAAGTCATCGTCTTTGCGGTTCGAGTCGCGACATTTGCCAAACCGACGCAAGAGCAAACATTCTATATCTCGACCAATGATGCCAATACTTTGACCACACTCAGGCAACAGTGGTTAAAAAGTGCGCTGAACCTGCCTATTTTGGCAGAATATATGCACAAAAATTATAACGATATTACCATGCGCCATGGCCGTGATACTTGTTTAAGTATGCGAAAACTGCCTGCCAGTAAGATAGGAGTGTTGTATCGGTTACAAGCCAAGATTGGTTATTATTTGGCTAAATGGCGACTGCCTCAGACTTTACCAGACCGAATGCTACAAATAGCTGGTGTTTTCATGCCGCCGTCATTACCAGACTCTTTGGCTGAGCAGGCGCGCTCCTATCGTTATCATTTAATCATTAAAGTCGCGAATGACAGTGATCATAGTAGTGACGATGATAATGGTAGTGATAATGGTAGTAATCATCATATTGCCGCCGCTCAAGCATTTCTACAGTCCCATATGCAGCAGCATCAAGGCGTCGTAAATCTCTGTACAGCAGAAGAGTCGCAAGCATTATTGGTGTTTCGCAGTGCCGCAACCGCTGCCATGTTTCGTTATCACAACCTTAACCACACAAAGTTTGGAGAGCTGTTGTCTACTGATATTGCCTTACCAAGGAATGCCGTAGATTGGGATGAGGTGCTACCTATTAATTTACAAAAGCAGGTAAGTGAAACCTTTTATTTGGGGCATTTTTTCTGTCATGTCATGCATCAAGACTATCTGTTATACCCTGAAGTGGATGCAAAAAAATTCAAGGATGAGTTGTTGGCGTTCTACGATCAACGTCGTATAGAGTACCCTGCTGAACACAATGTCGGTCATGTATATACCGCAAAACCTGCACTACATAATTTTTATAAAAAACTAGATCCGACCAATTCGCTAAACCCAGGCATTGGTCAGACAGCAAAATGGAAAAATTGGCGATTATCGCCCATCAAGGAGGAATTAAATGACGAATTATCTCGATAAGTCGCAGCAACCGATCTTAGGAAACGCTGCTTTCGATTCAGAAACGCCGCAAGCAGAGCAGTGGCGTGCGTCAATGTGGAAGTTCTTACTATTTTCAGCATTGGGTGTTGCACTATTTATCATTCCGTTTCAATGGGACGGCAAGGTCACAATTTTATTGGGCGTGTTGACCGATACTTTGCAAGCATTTTTGGGTGGTTTTGTGGTCTATATCGCCATGGCGATAGTGACAATATCCTGTCTCGGGGCACTAGCAGTAAAGGCTTTAAAACCCAATTTGCAGGAAGGTTCACTAATAAAAAATCTTTTTGATGTTGATTGGTTTTGGCTCACTACGCGTTTGTTAGGTATGGTGTTTGTTTGGATGATTTATCTGCAAGTCGGCCCTGAGTTTATTATTAATCGCAATACGGGCGGCGTCATTTTCGAAGACTTGATCCCCATTCTGATTCCGTTGTTTTTCTTTGCTATTTTATCGCTGCCATTTTTGACTGACTTTGGCCTCATGGAGTTCTTGGGCACATTGTCCAGTAAGATATTTGTCAAGCTTTTTAAGTTGCCAGGACGCTCAGCGGTTGATGCGATGTCTTCTTGGTTTGGCGCGGCTTCTATCGGCTTGCTAGTCACCATGCAAGAGTATGATAAGAGTTTCTACAGTCAGCGTGAAGCGGCCATCATTGCAACCACCTTTTCAGTGACTTCTATCGCTTTCACTTATGTGGTTGCCAAAACTATCGGTGTGGACAATAACTTTGTCTATTTTTATCTGACGATTGCGCTGACAGGTTTTATCGCTGCGATTATTATGCCGCGTATACCACCATTATCACTTAAGCCTGATACTTATCACTCCGGTAAAAGTATGCTGGACGAAGGTATTCCTGCTGAGTACACCACTTATCAGTGGGCAATCAATCGTGCAGTTACTCGCGCACATTCTATGCCTAGCTTGGGTCACGTGTTCAAACGCAGCCTAAACAATCTGTTCGACATCTACTTTGGACTGATCCCTGTTATCTTTGCGATTGGTACCATTGGCCTTGGCTTAGCAGAGTACACGCCTGTCTTCAACTGGTTGGCTACACCGCTAGTACCGCTGCTTGAATGGTTGCAGATTCCAGAAGCGGCAAAAGCTGCACCTGCCATGATTATGGGCTTTGCGGATATGTACTTGCCAGCCTTGGTCGGCAAAAGCATTGAGAGTGAGATGACAAGATTCATCGTTGGTGCATGTTCTATTACTCAGATTATCTATATGTCTGAAGTGGGCGCGCTGATTTTGAAATCAAATATTAAGCTCAATGTGTTAGAGCTATTTATGATTTTTATTCTTCGTACTCTTATCAGTTTGGTGGTGATTACCTCAGTGGCGCATCTACTTTATTAGCCATGCAGCCAATATCAACCAAGCCTCTAGTGTAACGATAATGTGCTAAATAGTCGGTTTATTCTTTAGTCAGGTAAACCGATTATTTAGCGAATAATTTATAGCGATACTTATAAAGACAATACGTATAAAGATAATTATATCAAACCATATAAGGCAATTGACCATCATGGAAATGACGAATACTAGCAGTTTAACGAGAGAAAGCGCCAGCCAAACGGTTCAAGATGAAGTGATGTTAAATGCAGCGTATATAGATGGCAAATGGATGACTATTGAAGCGCCTGCTACCGATATTGCTGACGCAGATAGCTATGATGCAAACTATGATTTATATGATTCAAATTCGGGAGAAATCATCGCTACAACTAGATTTTGTACCAAAGCACAGGTAGAAATGGCAGTCAAAGCGGCTGCTACCGCGTATCCATCTTGGTCGCAAACCACCGTAAGCATGCGTGCATCGTATCTCAATGCCATTGCCGATAAGATGGAGCAGCAGTTTGACAAATTGGTTGGATTGTCTGTGTTAAATAATGGTAAGCCCATTGAAGAGGCAAAAATAGACGTGAGCGATGCCATTGCCTGCTATCGCTATTATGCCAATCTCATCATAGAACAAGCGACTTGGTCGGAGGTATCCACCAGCGAGTCAGGCATACGTTTGCTAAAAACGTATGCACCTGTTGGTATTTGCGCCCTTATTGTCCCATGGAATTTTCCGATGGTGACCACTGCTTGGAAGTTAGCTCCTGCATTGGCTGCAGGCTGTACGGTGCTATTAAAACCCTCTGAGGTGACATTATTGCCAGAGGTAATGCTGGGCAATATATTGTCTGATATTAAACTACCGAAAGGAGTCGTTAATATTTTACCGGGTGCAGCCGAAGTGGGCGCTGCCATGACCTGCCATCCTTTGATTGACAAAGTTTCTTTTACCGGTAGCAACGCTGTTGGTGAAAAGGTAATGAGCCAAGCGGCAAAAGGTATCAAGGATATCAGTCTAGAGCTGGGCGGTAAGTCAGCCATCGTCGTATGTGCAGATGCTGATATCGACGACGCTTGTGATTTAATCATCGGTGGTATATTTACCAATGCTGGTCAGATCTGTTCAGCCACCTCAAGGCTGCTTGTTCATGAAAGCATTGCTCAGTCGTTGTTCGAGACATTAAAAGTTAAGACAGAAAGTCTGAAAATCGGTGATGGCTTTGACACTGACACGCAAATGGGTCCACTGGTTAGTGAGCAGCAACTGAATCAAGTAAAAAAATATTTTGACATTGCTGCTGCCGAAAGCCTAATTTGTCTCACTGGTGGTGAGGTCTTAAATCGGCAAGGGTATTTTGCGATGCCGACCATTTATACCAACGTCCCAGTGACCAGCCAATTATGGACAGAAGAGGTTTTTGGGCCAGTACTAGTGAGTCAAACGTTTACAGACCATGCAGAGGCAATTGCTTTAGCCAATGATAGTAAGTATGCGTTGGCGGCGAGCATTGTTAGCGCTGATGAAACGGCGGCAATAGAGATGGCGCTACAGATACAAGCGGGTCATATTTGGATCAATGAACAACAGATTGTATTGCCAGAGTCAGGGTGGGGCGGGTTTAAGCAAAGCGGTATCGGTCGTGAGCTGGGTGTAGATGGCTTGTCTGCGTATCAAAAAAGCAAGCATGTGCTATTGACGGATTAAACGTTGGGCGCTTTCATATCTCATTTAGCCATTGATATTGCTACCAATCGCTAAATGAGATATTTGCTTTGTAAATTAACTTTACTGGACTAAGAATGCCATTCAAGATAAAATTGAGCAATCATTCAAATTTTATCGCTGTGCTTATTTTTACATGAGGTTACGGCTTTTGAGATGGAAAAACTATGTCACGTACCGCACTTTATAACCGTCAGGATGCCTTAGAACGCGCGTTACAGCTTTTTTGGCAAAAAGGCTTTCATGCTACTTCTTTAAAAGATATAGAAGAGGCGCTCGATATGCGTCCGGGAAGCATTTATGCTGCGTTTGGCAGTAAAGATGGATTATTTCAAGAAGCGTTAGATTACTATGCTCGCCTAGGTTTGAGTGAGCTTGAGCGGGTAATGGACGCTTATCAATCACCGTTGCTGGGGTTGGCCGCTTTTGTACGTCAGCTGGGCGGTATTCGTGATAAAGGGTTGCCGAGTCAGGCTTGTATGCTGGTCAAAAGCTTACTAGAGCTTGGTGCTCGTGAGCAGACAGCGCTACAAAAAGTTGAAATGCTGCTGGCAGATATGGAGCTGCATTTTATAAATTACTTTACCGAAGCACAGCGGCTGGGTGAGCTTGATACTGAGCTTGACGCGACTAGGCTTGGACGACGACTACAGGCGGAAATCATGGGGCTGCGTGCTTTTGCGCAGCGTGATGTTGAGAGTGCAGCAGTGCAAGCGTTGGCTGAAGATATGGCGCTCTCTATAGAAGCGCTGCGTATTGATGTGCCTGCCAAGGTTTAGTATTCGTATCATAAAAAAAGGTCATGAAAAAGGGTTGTAGAGGCATTACATAGTCTAAGACTAATAACGCTTCTACAACCCTTTATATTAAAGACCTAATCATCAATAAAAAATGATTTAGTCTGGCATCTCCGCCAACTGCTGTAAGATGCTTTCATAATTGTTAACGCCTTGAGCACCGCTGATTAAGTGACGCTCATTGAAAATTATGGACGGCACACTTTGGATGCCTTGTTGCTGACAGTATTGCTCGGCTGCGCGTATTTCTTTGGTGTTCAGCTCAAATGGATGCCAATGAATTTCATGGGCGGTGTTGGTTTGTTTTAATGCCGCTGCCAATTGTCTATAGCCGACGACGCACCACGATAAACCACGTCTTATACGATGTCTATGCGTAATGGTTTCTCTGACTTATTCATAGTGACCCCTTATTCCGTCAATAACGCATTAATCAACTTTGTGCCATTCATACTTTTGGAAAATACTATCTATAGGTGTGTTGGCCAGATGATTGGTATAGTTGCTCATGACTTTTTGCGCCGCTGCAAGTACCACTTCTAAAATCTGACGCTTAGTAAAGCCCGCATCTAAGAATGCTTGCACCGCGTCGTCATTAACGTTACCACGATCACGAATGACCGATAGTGTAAAGTCGCGTAACGCTTCTAATTTTTCAGTCGGTAATGGTGTCTCGTTACGCAATGCTTCGGTAATGGCATCATCTACTTTCATGCTTTTGGCGATGCCTGTATGGGCAGGAACGCAGTAATGACAATCATGTTCGACGTTGATGGTTTGCCAGACGACCGTGACTTCCTCATCATCGAAACTGCTGTCTAAAAACAACTGATGCAGACGTTGATAGCCTTCTAACAGTCCAGGCGCTTCAGCCATGACGGCATGTAGACCTGGGACTCTGCCAAACGCCTTGATAGATACATCAAGCAAGTCTTTGCTTTCTGCTGGGGCTGTGTTTTTGTCGTATAGGGTAAATTCAGTCATGTGAAAATCCTTCTGATAGTGGTTGATAAATGGTTGTAAAAATCAGGTGTGGCGATCTACTGGAAAATAACTGATATATATATTTGAGTGATTGCTCAATTTAACAGATGATATTTTCTCAAATAGCTCGACAGCTGCAGCCACTATAAATCATTTTGAGTAACCGCTCAAATTATATTTGAATGAACACTCAAATTATTTGTAACTTTGATTTACATTCAAAAGTAGGCAGCATCGAGACAGTTATTTATTTTTCTTAACCAAGTCATTGCTAAATGGCATTGCCAATAATCCCCATAGCGAGGCATTTTGTTTGGCTGCTGGATATTCTTTTAGCCCAATATCTAGCTCATTATCAGACTGCTGTGCTTCCCCCTTATAACTACCAAAAATCCAATCCCACCAGATGACGCTAAATCCATAGTTTGAGTTGGTCTCACTGACGCGCTGGCTATGGTGAATACGGTGCAAAATCTGCGTCATTAATATTAAGCGTACAGGTTTTTCAATCGCAGGCGGCAGGCGAATATTGGCATGGTTAAATATCGCTAAGCCATTTAGGGCAATCTCAAATATCAGCACGGCGATGGCAGGGATACCCAACAAGCTGATGGCAACGAGCTTCACTAGAATGCTTAAAATGATTTCGATGGGATGAAACCTAAGCCCTGTGCTGGCATCGACATGTGCATCAGCATGATGGACTTTATGCAAACACCATAGCATAGGCACGCGGTGAAATAATCGATGTTGCCAGTAAATGATGATGTCGAGCAATATTAAGCTTAGTATGATGACTAGGATGCTTGGCAAATTGATGATATTAAATAGACCAATCCCATGCTGCTGATTATACAGCGCCACAGCCGTTAGACCGACAGGCACCGCTAGACGAGCAATAACGGATGAGATAAAAACCAAGCCAAAGTTAGCGAACCAGCGTTTACTACTTTTGATCGGTGTTTTACGTGCAGGCATGCGCCATTCAATCAGCATCATAATCACTAAAATGCTCAAAAAGAACCCAAGCCGCCACCATACTTCGTTAGTCATTAGCTGCCTCTTTACTTATCCTATTTATCTACTGTTTTTATCGATATTTCCTTCTAGCTGCCTAAGGGTGTGGTAGCCGCCATGGATACGGGTAAAAATCGTAATCGCGCAGGCAGTGGCAAAAATACTGGCGAGTAATACAAAGTGCTGTGGCCAAATGCAAAAGGCGACAAACAGCGCGATGGTTTCGGTACCTTCCGTCAAACCATTTAAATAGTAAAAGCTCTTATATTTAAACTGTGGTTTATCCAGTGTAAACTTTTCTGCCGCGATGGCAAACGCTAAGAAGCTAGAGCCTGTGCCGATAAAGGTAGCGAGTAATAAAGCGCCGGCAATGGCATTTTGTTCAGGGTTTGCCAAGATAAAACCCAGCGGAACTGCTGCATAAAAGAGAAAGTCGAGCGTAATATCTAAGTAGCCGCCTGCACTTGAGCTTTGATTGGCATGGCGAGCTAGCGCACCATCGAGACCATCAAAGATACGATTCAATGCAATGGCTGCCAGTGCACCATACCATAGCTCAAACGCGAGTAATGGCAAGGCTAACATGCCGATTGAAAAGCCTGCCACCGTGAGTTGATCAGCCGTAATACCGCTTTTGTGCAAGACAACGACGACAGGGCTTAGTATCGGCTTAATCATGGGCGTAAGAAATTTGTCTAGCATGCGCTTGCCTTTTGTATTTCACTTTGACGTTTAAGACTCTATGTATAGAACTACAATTCTGAAACTACAGGTCTAAATGAATGATTTTACCGTTTGCGGCCTCGGCATCGCTATGATCGTGCGTGACCATGATAGCAGGGAGCTTATGAGTGCGAATTTGCTCAAATACCAGTTGCCGCGTATCTACCCGAAGCTGGGTATCGAGTTTGCTAAAAGGCTCATCGAGTAGTATCGCTTTTGGTGCGCTGAGCAAGGTTCGCAGTAGCGCCACGCGTGCTTGTTGTCCGCCTGATAAATTGTCAGGATGGCGATTTCCCATACCTGCTAAGCCAACTTGTTCAAGTGCCTGCTCTATTTTTTCACGGCGCTGTTTGTTATTGAGCTTCTTATAGCCTTTCTTATTGTCTTGAGGCATCGCAAAAGCGATATTACCCGCGACTGATAAATGCGAAAACAGGAGGGCATCTTGGTACAGCACCCCAATCTGCCGCAGGTGCGTCGGCAGATGACTCAGGTTTTTATCATTTAACCAGATGTCACCAGTAGCGGTAAAAGTATTTGGTAAGGTACCTGTGAGCCAATTCAATAAGCTTGATTTACCACTGCCAGACGGCCCCATGACGGTTAGTATTTCACCACCAGTAATCTGCTCATCTAGGCTCAGTAATAGCTCGCCTTGTCGATATAACTGCAAGTTTTTTATCTGTAAAGAGGATTGCATCAAGGACCTTTTATTTACATTTTTATTGTTAGTTGTTTTTCAAAATCAGTGCTATTTAGAATCAGTGCTCTTCAAAATGAATGTATTTCAAAAAACGTTTTAACGGTTGCTGTTTTTACCACTTTTAAAGAAATACTTTGGTAATATCCACGCCAATATAAACCCAACTAATGGTAGCGCCATTTGGATGATGGCATACACCGCACTGGTGCGCCTACTGGCACCATTGGCGAGGGTCACCGCTTCTGTGGTAATGGTAGCGATACGTCCACCGCCTGCTAATAATGTCGGCAAATATTGACCGAAGCTAATCGCCAAACCAAGAGCAATGGCTATCAAAATCGGCGCAAACAGTTGTGGTAATTTGACCTGCAAAAATACTTTGGCTGGCGTCGCACCAAGGCTTGCCGCTACATGAGCAAAACGAGGGTCTAGACGTCGATAACTGCTAGCAAGCGATAAAAACACATAGGGCAGCACAAAGAGCAGATGGGTAAATGCCACATTAAAAAACGCTGTTTGATTATTCACCAGTTGCTGTAGCCATACTAAGCCAAATAAAAAAGCAATGCTCGGCACTAACAGCGGCAAATAGATAATAAAACTGGTAAATGTTGAGAGTGGTTTTTTACTTAATTGCTCCGCTTCTAAACACAATAAAGTCAGCACAATGGCAAATACGGTACTCACGATACCGATTGTAATGGTATTAAATAACGGCGTACCCATTTGCGTAAAGGCACTTTGAAAATGTAATAACACCAATTGCTCTGGCAATACGGCGGGAAAGCGCCAAAAACCAGCCACTGACCACATTACCAGACCAATGAGCGCCAGCAAGATAAAGCCAATCACCACAGTGGTCAACGCTGCGGTGATTTTTTGCCATAATGCATCGGCATAGTTGCGCTTGCCATTGACCAACGTGCCATTAAAGCAAGCTTTTATCGCTCTCTCAGCACCAAGCCACAAGGCGATTAAACCACCCGTCAAAGCCAGCTGTAATAACGCGCCTGCCGAGGCTTTTATGCGTAAGTTTAAATCAACATCGTTGAACCATTGCATGATAGTGACCGCCAGCGTTGGCGGCGTGTTCGGACCCAATATCAATGGCATCTCGACACTGGCACTGGCATAGGCAAGCACGGCTAAGATAGGCAAACGTAAAAAAGGATAGAGGACAGGAAGTACCGCTTTAAAAAAGGCAGTAATGGGGTAATAGCCGAGATTTAGCGCGACTTTATACTGCTGACGTAGCTTTTTACCAAGCTCTGGTTGTGCCAAAGCGCCTAGCGCCATGAGTAATAAAAACGGTAGCTCTTTTAAGGTTAAACCCAAGATAATACTGATGCCGTAGGGATCATGTGGAAAAATACCGTCTGGAGCCAATTCCCAACCACTTAGCCATGGTGAGATGAGGCGTGAAAACATACCAGAAGGCGCAATTAAAAAACCAACCGCAATGGCTGCCGCTGCATGAGGAATGACCAAGATTGGGCTCAGCAAATGCTCAATACGAGTCAGCCAAACGCTATTAAAAAATGCCGCCAAGATCATTAAGGTAATGACAAAAGCGAATAGCGTGCTGATTAATCCAGTAGCGATGCTTAACGCTACCATTTTGCTAAGACCAGGCGTCTGCCAAAGATCGTTAAAGCCTTGTAGACTAACCGTCGTTTGCTCAAGTGCAGGCACCCAGCTAAAGGCAGGTAACAGCACGCAAACCAAACCACCAAGTACCGGTAATATCAGTAGCAGCAGTAAAAATGTCGGACTCAAGGAGACGATACGCGTAAATAGATCTGTTTTATAAGGCGCAGTTATGCCAGTGATTGTTGCAAAATGGACATTTTCCTTTGCCGTTTTATGATTAGTATCTCTACTCATGGGCTGACCCCATAGCGTGTCTGCCAGCCTTGCATAATGGCATCAACCCAGCTTGGATGTGGTTCACTCACGGTACGTTTGATGCTATCAAAGGGCAGGGCGCTAGGATGTGGTTTATTGTCTTTAAATAGCGCTTGTTGCTCAGGGTTGAGCGTAGAGGGAACAAGTACGGTTTTATCACCCCATATAGTAGGGGTTTGCTTTTTTGCCTGTGCTTCTGGGCTCAGCAAAAAGTTGGCGACCAGCTGCGCGGCTTGCGGATGGCTGGCGTTATAAGGAATGGCCACAAAATGCGTGTTACTTAAGCTGCCATCACTCATTGCATAGCTACGAATGCTCTGGGGTAAATCATAACGCTGCACTGCCGCTGGCACTTCAGGCGCGGAAAATGTAAAAGCTAAGCTCAGCTCGGTATCATCAACCAAGCGCCGCATTTGCGCGCCCGTTTGTACAAACTGCTTACCCTTACGCCATAGAGTGGGATGCAAATCATCTAAAAATTTCCATAAAGGAGCTAATACAATATCTGTATTTTGCTCAGTGGCTGGCAGGTTGAGCTGTGCTTTGGTGTTTTCGCCTGTTTTCGCATCCTGATTTTCGTGCAGCATGACTAACGCGTATTTTAAAAAGCTCATGCCTAAAAAGTCAGGCGGCTTTGGGTAGCTAAAGCGTCCAGGATTTCGCGCTGTCCAATTGACCAGTTCATTCAAGGTAGTTGGTGGATTATTAGTCGATAAGCTGTCGTAATAAAAAGTCAGCGAGGCTTGTCCCCATGGCGCTTCCATGCCATTGGTCGGCACACCAAAATCAAAGTTAACGGCAGGATTATTCTCTGGATCGGTCAAGGCAAAGTTAGGGAGCTTATTTGCCCATTGTTTCAGTAATAATGAATTCTCACTCATGGTGGCAAAGTTGGCACCATTTATCCAGATGAGATCCACGCTGCCTTCATCGTTGTTATTGGCAGACTTTTCCGCGAGTACGCGACTGACGGCTTCACTGGTGTCGCTCAATTTGACATGAACTAAGTTAATATTATATTTATCATCGACTTGCTTGGCGGCCCATTGTAGATAGGCATTTATCTGCGGGTCACCGCCCCATGCATAAAAGTAGACATCTTGGTTTTTACCTTGCGCCTCTATTTGCTGCCAAGATGATAAATTTTGATTAAGGTTACCAGTAGTGGGTGAGGCAGTGCTTGCTGATATACCAACACAAATGCTAAGCACCATAGCATAGGCGCTATAGCGGCTTAGGTTTTTTAACGTGGTCAAAGCGGGCAGAGATTTAATAACGTACATTTAAGTTTCCGTTATGATGATATGTTTTCAGCGTAGTTGATAAAAATTCACCTAACCTCGACGCCATGTATGGTATTTCTCAAGCCAGTTTAATAGCGTTTCAGGCGCATGATTGCGTTTCCATTCACCAGCAGCGTACTTATTAGCCTCTGCCCACGTTGGATACATATGGATAGTGCCGAGTATTTTATTCAGCCCTAAACCGTGCTTCATCGCCAGTATGAATTCTGGCATTAAGTCCCCAGCATGTTCAGCGACGATGGTCACGCCAAGTATTTTATCTTTGCCTTTAGGGGTAATGACTTTGATAAAACCATGATTGGCACTTTCCGTCACCGCGCGATCCAAATCTTTAAAGTCGTAGCGGGTAATCTCAAAGTCGATACCTTTTTCAATAGCTTCCTGCTCATTTAAGCCAACGCGTGCGACTTCTGGGTCTATAAAAGTCGTCCACGGAATGACGCGGTAATCGACTTTAAACTTCTTTAAATGTCCAAACAAACCGTTTACGGCGGCGTACCATGCCTGATGGGAGGCCACATGGGTAAATTGATAAGGGCCAACGACATCACCAGCAGCGTATATATTGGGGTAGAGGGTTTCTAGATAATCATCGGTAGTAATGGTACGTTTCGTTTCGATGCCCAAATCTTCAAGACCATAACCTTCTAAGCGGGCACTACGTCCAACGGCACAAAGCAACTCATCATATTCAATCGCGATTTCTTGCTTATCTATATTATCGCCTTGCGGCTCAACGATAATGAACTTTTTACCATTGCGAGTTTCACAGCGCATCGCTTGATGCGAGGTTAAGATATTCACACCACTCTCCACGAGCACTTTCTGCGCAAACTCTGAGACTTCCACGTCTTCTTTTTTCATGAGACGCGCGCCTCTTTCGATTTGGGTCACATTGGAGCCTAAGCGTGCAAAGGCTTGCGCTAGCTCAGAGCCGATTGGTCCGCCGCCAAGGACGACCAGTTGTTTCGGTGCTGCTTCTAATTCGGTAAATTTCTTCCATATAGTATCGCTGGTCACATAACCCGTTTCTTCCAAACCCGGCAAATCTGGGATAAATGGGCGCGCGCCAGTAGCGATAACAATGGAACGTGCGGTGAGTGTTTGCGTGCCGCCATCGTTTAGCGCAATCTCTACTGTCCACGGGTCGATGAATTTGGCATAGCCTTTTAGCACTTCGACACCCAAGTCCGTATAACGCTCGACGCTGTCATTTGGGGCGATGTCAGCGATGATTTTATGGATGCGGGTCATGACGTTTTTAAATGAAAACTCTGGTGGGGTATTTTCCAAGCCGTAACGCTCAGCATGGCGCATTTGTTCTGCCACTTTTGCGCTTTTAATGAGGGCTTTACTGGGTACACAGCCATAGTTTAAGCAGTCACCGCCCATCTCACCTGCTTCGATTAAGGTTACTTTTGCTCGGACGGTCGCCGCGATGTAGCTGGTGACTAGTCCGCCAGCACCAGCGCCAATCACAATCATATTACGATCGAATTTTTTAGGCTTGGTATAGTGTTTATAGACGCGGCGTTTTTTTAGCATATTTAATATGCCTTTTGCGATTAATGGGAAGAAACCTAACAACGCAAATGAGACAATCAAATTAAACGATAAAATCCCAGACAAACTGTCAATTTGCGCCAGTTGCGTACCGGCATTAACGAATACAAAAGTACCCGCTAGCATACCGATTTGGCTTACCCAGTAGAATGTCCTTGCTTTAATCGCGGTGACACCCATCAATAGGTTGATTAAAAAGAAGGGAAATATCGGCACTAAGCGTAGGGTGAATAAGTAAAATCCGCCTTCTTTTTCAACGCCAGCATCTATAGCCGCAAGACGCTCAGGAAAGCGCTGCTTAATCGTATCACGTAGTAAATAACGTGAGGTTAAAAAGGCGAGTGTCGCACCAATACTGGAGGCAAAGGAGGCAACCAGTAAGCCTTGCCATAAACCAAATAATGCGCCAGCTGCCAATGTTAAAATAGCGGCGCCCGGTAAGGATAGGGAGGTGACGACGACATAGAGTAAAAAGAATCCACCGATAATTAATAATGGTGATTGCATTTTATAGTCATTAAATTGCGCCATTGAGCCTTTTAAGCCGTCAAGCGTTAGTAATTGATTGAGGTCAAAGTAGAAAAAGCTTGCTGCCAATATTAATATTAACAGTATCAACAATATTCTTTTAATCATAAAATATCCGGCTAAGTAGTAGAGCGAAGGCTAAAGTCATCGTCATTCTTTTATGATTAAGAACCTTGACCGTGTTAGTGATAATGAAAAGTTAGTGGTAATAATAATTACGTTAAGTTTTTTACATGGTTTGTTCATTTATTTATAATAAAACAGCTAACTAAATCAGGGGTCTTCATAATATAGGGCTTAAGTTTCGTAGGCTAGTATTTATATTTATGCATGTTCAATCTAACGATAAATATGACTGATGTTTATGCTAAAGAAACTTTTTTTCCCAAAGTTAAGGGATACAACGTTCTCATTAAGAAAAGCATCAAGCATGCTACGGTTATAGAGCATTGTTACGTTTTTCAACCAAAGCAGCGAGACTCGCTTAAAGATGCTCGTTTGTTACACAATAAAAAGCCCTTCATAGACTGATATAGTCCATGAAAGGCTTTTCGCTTACATCATAAGCATCAAGACATTGAACAGTTACCACATCAAGTCATCGGGAATCACATAGGCGGCATAAGGATCATCTTCTGCCAGTACTTCTTCTGATGTATCGTTAGACACGACCATGAAGCCATCCATTTTCGCATCGATGCGATCTGCCAACGGACGAGGAAGGAGGGCATAGCCTTCTTCTAAGCGTGCAATCACCACATGACCGGCGACGATTTGGTCATATAGTTTTTGAGTGACAGAGATTTTTTTAACCTTAGCATTATCGACAAATTGATAATTAACCTCGCCATTGGTATCAGCAATCTGATGCTGCTTAATCATTTGTACGATATTGGCCTTGAGCATCTTCTCTTCTAAAACACGTTGTTTTTCTTGATTGAGCTTTTGATCTTTCTCTAGTTTTTTCGCTTGGGCTTCTGCCAACGCTTTTTTTGCTTCCATGCTTTCTGAGTCACCAGTACGCTTGGCATGCTGAGTCTGCTTGCTGATTTTCTTGGCTTTTTTGCTATCCACCAATCCTGCTTTTAATAACTGAGCCTGTAGGGCGTTTTTTGCCATAATTCCATCACCTAGATAAGGACACTTAAATCATAAATGCTAAAAAGCCATTGTAGCAAAATTTGCTACGGCATGTTGTTAGACGATGACAAGACTTTTTTAGTGTATCAAGGCAGTCTATCAAAACAATGTTTGAATGTAGTGCTTTAAGACGATGCTTCTAAAGGCTTTTTAAAACCTTGAGAAATGAGGATGATAATAAACTTACTATTATGCTAGAAGCAGACACACATCGCTGGCTGAAGCCGTTTAAATTGGTTATTATCAAGGCAGTGGATACGCTTTTTTTTGCCACTATGTTTTTTGGTAACCATGTTTTTCGGTGACCATGCTTAGAGTGGGCATAGAAAGCTGTATAGGATTAAATTGTTAAATTTAAGGATGAAATATGACAACATCACAGCACATTTTAGCCTGTATAGACGGCTCGGCAGTGACTGAATCGGTTTGTGACTATGCAGCATGGTATGCCAGTAAGTTAAATTTACCCGTAGCGTTGTTGCATGTGAGTGAGGTTCCAGCCTCGACCAGACGCGATTTGTCAGGTGCAATAGGAGTCAATAGCCGCCAGTTTTTATTGGAAGAGTTGACGCAGTTAGACGAGCAAAGAGCGAAGGTGGTGAACAATTATAGCAATGCTTTGGTACAAGACGCAAAAAGCCATATCCAAGGTAACTTTACTCAGGTCGATATTCGTATCTACCAACGTCGCGGCAAGCTGTTACCTGCCATTGAACATTTTAAAGCAGAAAATCGTGCCATCGTCATGGGACGCCGAGGTGAAGATCACAAAAGCAGCCGTATTAATATCGGTAGCCAAATCGAAACCGTTGCCCGCGCATCTGACGTTCCTATATTGATTTGCTCAGAGACGTTCAAAGAACCCAGCTCATATATGATAGCTTTTGATGGTAGCAAAACCGCTATTAAAGCAGCATGGATGGTTGCAAGAAGTCCTGTATTAAAAGGATTGCAAGGTCATATTGTCATGATAGGCAATCATAACGACGCGTCAAAACAAAGCTTAAGCGCCGCAGCTGCACAATTGGAGGACGCAGGTTTTAGCGTAGCGGCACATCATTTATCTGCCTCCGATGCCGTTGACGGCTTGTTAAGATTTCAGGTAGAAAACAACATTGATATGATGGTAGTGGGTGCTTACGGGCACTCGAAATTGCAACAATTATTTCTTGGTAGTACCACGACAGAAATTATCGCTAGTACGCTATCTCCTGTGATTTTAGTACGTTGAAAACCTAGTAAGGTTTATAATAGCGAGGTGCAATCATTGCGCCTTCAGCTGTCGATAACGTTCAATGATCATCACTGACGTTTGCTAAAGGGTCATCTCATCATACTGTTTCTGGACATGGTTTTATGCTTATTAACGCAGACTTTACTCACCGCGCTGCCCTTACATCTGAACAATACCAGTGGATTAAGTCACCACAAAATGGGGTAGAGCGCGTGATGCTTGACCGTGTGGGTGCAGAAAAAGCACGTGCCACTAGCCTTGTACGCTATGCGCCCAATTCTTATTTTCCGCATCACCTACATCCAGGTGGTGAAGAGATTTTAGTATTGTCGGGTACTTTTTCTGCAGATGACAAACATTATCCAGCAGGTTGGTATTTGCGTAATCCACCGACCTCAGGACACAAGCCTTATAGTGATGAAGGAGCAGTAATTTTCGTCAAGCTACGTCAAATGCCATTTGATGAATCTCGTTATGTGGCTATCGATACTAAAGATAAGGCTCATTGGCAAAAGCAGGGCAGCCGTGATGTTTGTCCTCTATTCTCAGGTGATAATGAACAGGTGAGTTTGCAACGTATCAAGGCAGGCGAGTTACTGTTTAATGAGGCAGTCTATGGCGGTGCAGAAATACTGGTCTTAGTAGGCGAGTTGATAGATATAGATGAGGGTAACGTTTATCAGCGCGGTGGCTGGATACGTCTGCCAGCAGGTGAGCATGCGCAAATACAGGCAGGGTCAGAAGGGGCAACGGTGTATCTCAAAACAGGACATCTAATGCAAGTGATAGGGTTGTAAGGAACTTAGCAATAACTGATTATAAGCAGTCAGCTGCTCAGATTTTACAATTTCACTATGCTGTTATTTAGCCAATAAAGGTAGATAAGCATTGGAGTAATGATTAATAATGCAAAATTTATCAATCATTACTCAGATAGCGTTTAAAACAGTTCAAAAACATAAACCGTCATTGCTGATCATTCTATACTTTGTGCATCCTCTTGTTTTACAATTTTATGCTGATCTTCTGTGCTATCGAATTTCCAATAACTGGATATGTATAAATGCGTTTTTGGTACTGCGCGCTCAACTTTGAAGTACTGACGTAATGCTCGCATACTATGGAACTCGCAAGCCGCCCAGACCGCAGGTTGTCCTGCTAGCCAATTAAGCGCTTTAACACATTCTAGTAACGGGCTGCTTTCTGCATTTGGATGTGCATTTATCACCCAATGAATGTCAACGTTGTCTGGCTTTTTGAGAGGTTGCTTATCTGCTTCAGTGGTCACCTCAATGACCGCATAGCCGCGGGCATCATCAGGCAGTTGGGCAAGATTGACGGTAATCGCTGGCAGCGCGGTCATATCACCGACCAATAAAAACCAGTCCGCCTCATTGTTGATGAGCTTCTTTGGTCCAGGGCCGCCTACTAATACTTGATCACCCACTTGGGCATTACGTGCCCATGTTGAGGCAGGACCTTCTGTCTCGTGCAAAGCAAAATCAACATCTATCTCATCATCACGCTGAATGCTGACGGTATAGGTGCGTACTAGAGGTCTAGCATCTTCGCCTTGGCCTTGAGGGAACATCAGTTTGATATAGGCGCTTTCTTGATCTGCTGGAAAATCAATCAGTTCAGCCCCGCCAAGCGTGACGCGGCACATGTTGGGGGTGAGGTATTTTCTGTCAATAACATCAAGTAATCTAGGGGTAGGTTTTGCCATGTTAATACGTTCCTTCTTTTGTAGCATTTAACGATAGTGCTCAAAGTATTGTCTATTATCATCTAACGGTTTGTTAACAAGGCGAGCAAACTGATTTGATGCTCTCATCTCGTTCAGAATCACATTTTCTTATAAATGATGACTAAATGCCGAAAGTAAAATAGAAGTAATAATATCATTAATGATTATTATTATCATTTAAATTTTACAAATAAAGCACTTTTAGAGAGACTGCTGCTTAGGGAGTGCTGCATTGAACGGTTGGAGATAGCAGACGGTTGGGATAATTAATATTTATAAAAACAATATCTTAAGACTAATGAAGCTATATTAAATGATAGTTATTGTCATAACCGATGGTGTTTAAATGACTTTTCTCGTATGATGCACGCGTATATCTGAGCGTAAGTAAACAAGTGAGTATTGTTAAGTACCGCTATTGATAGATCCATGTTGTTTATCGAGCAATCAGAGTTGTTAAAGGTCATATTTATGAACGAACCCATACGTCAATCTACTAACAACCAACGCTATTTTACGGTATGGCGCTGGCATTTTTATGCAGGGATGTTTGTCGCGCCTTTTTTAGTTATCCTAGCGTGTACCGCACTCGGTATGCTGTTTATGTCCAACACCGCAGGCCGTGATAATGACCGTTTAACTGTCGCTATTCCAGAATCGACGGTTCAGGCTCCTATCGCGACGCAAGCAAAGAATGCGCTAAGTACGCTACCTGACAGTACACTGATAAAATATATTGCACCACGCGATACGGATACGGTTGCCTTATTCCAGATCAAGTCAGCAGATCATGACAATATGGTGGCAGTGAACCCTTACACAGCCGATATCGTTGATAGTAGTCCTGCGAATAGCAATTTGTACTATACCTTTGACAGTATCCATAGTGATTTGCTATTAGGTAAATTTGGTGATTATCTTCTAGAAACCGCTGCCTCATTAACCATTTTGCTGATCTTGTCTGGCTGGTATCTATGGTGGCAAAAATGCAGATCAATCAAAGCCATGCTTATCCCTAACGATATGGTGAGCAATAAGAAAAAACGCTCATTTATCCGTACCATTCATGCGACCTTGGGCAGTTGGATATCTGTGTTGCTGCTGTTTTTTTGTATATCAGGAATGGCATGGGCAGGTGTATGGGGCGAGAGAGTCGTGCAAGCATGGAGTCAGTTTCCTGCAGGGAAGTGGGGCGTGGCACCAGTTCCCATGTCTATTGACCACAGTCAGCACCATGCTGGTATGGATATGGATAACGTCGACGCCGCGCCGCACGTTCATGGGTCGACGCCCGCTGTCGTACCTACGCATGGCAGTGTCCTAAATTCAGGCAAAGCCAAAGAAGTGCCTTGGGTGCTCGAATTGACACCGATGCCTGTATCTGGAACGACTATGGGGAAAAATGGTATTGCGCCTAATATACCCATTATGATCGATACGGTAGATCGATTTGCTCGTGAAATTGGTTTTAACGGGCGTTATCAATTAAATCTACCTCAAGGAAGTACTGGCGTCTGGACGATTAGCCAAGACTCCATGAGTTATGATATGAATAGCCCAACAGCTGATCGCACGGTACATATCGACCGCTATTCGGGCAATATCTTGGCGGATATACGTTTTGATGATTACAATGCTTTTGGTAAATTTATGGCGGCAGGTCTCGCGCTGCACATGGGCACGCTCGGCTGGTGGAGCTTACTGGCCAATGTACTGTTTTGTCTATCGGTGATTGCCATGTGTGTGAGTGGCTATGTCATGTGGTGGCAGCGTCGTCCGCGTCATGCCAGTGAGGAAAATTATGGACTCAATCCGCCAGCTCGTGGGCAGCGTTTTACAGTTTGGTGGCCGCTCGCTATTCCTTTGTTGGCAGTGGCTATCATATTCCCAACCGCCATCATTGCGATTGTGGTTATTGCGCTATTGGACTTTTTAGTGATTTCACGGGTTGGTTTTTTACAGAAATTATTAAAATAAAAGAGTACATTGAATAAGTATTTTGTTTTTGAGTATAAAAAGGGGTGTCTGTCTAACAGATGCCCCTTTTTTGTTATCATTGTTGCTTTGTTTTTGGAACTGGTACTACTTCAACATTGAGATTGCATCGGCACTGGCACGCTGTCGTTCTTCAGCATTAAGCTCAATGAGGCGACCTTCTTTCATTAGTAATAACCGATCAGCATGTTCAAAGTAACCATCATCATGACTGATAATAAAGAGCGTTTTACCCAATGCTTTTAGTTCAGGTATCAATGTCTGATAGAACACTCGGCGAAAAGCAGGGTCTTGATCGGCAGCCCATTCATCGAGTAGCAAGATATCTTTTTGTTCAGCGACCGCGATAAGCATAGCCAAGCGTTTGCGTTGCCCTTGCGATAGCTTATCGGTAGACAGCTGGTTGTCAGCCACACTTATTTTATCTTGCAAGTTCAATTTATGCAGCCACGCATTTACCAGTGATTCGTCCGGCTGCTGTCCTTGTTTGCCAATCAATTGCTTAAAAATATGCTGATCGCTAAAAATAGCAGAATACAGTTGTCTATAATCAGCATTATTCTGTGAATCAACGGGTTGTTTGTTGATATTTACTGTACCCGTGGTAGGCGTGAAAATGCCTGTGATAATCTTGGCCAGCGTAGACTTGCCGCTACCATTGGCCCCGATCAAAAACACCACATCGCCTCGTTGTAGCGTTAAATTGACGTTTTTTAAAATATCACTAGAGCGGCCGCTGTCTTTGGCTGTTAATGTCTGAGCATCGACATCATCGACATCATTGGCATTGTTGTCACCACTGTTATTGGAAACATTATAGCGATAGTTAACATCAGTCAGCGAGATGGTTTGCCAGTGTTGGCTGGTGTTGCCAGTTCTAAATGCTGGTTGATAATCAGCCAATTCTAACGATTGTATTTTGTCTAGGGCGACTTGAGCCGTTTGCAATGTTGGATAGGCACCGACGGCATGGAGCAGCGGTGACTGCATAAATAGAATCGTTAAAGAAAAAGTGGTGGCGATGCCCATAGATATGCCGAGATAATTTGACACGGCGAATACCACACCAATCGCGGCGAACATCATAATGTTAGACCAGTTCACGGCTGATAAATGATAAGTATCCGATTTAATCACGCGCTCTTTGTACGATTTTGCATGATCTAAAAAATCATGCGTGTATATCTGTTCGGCGCGGTGATGGTTCAACGCCAGCTCTTTGCGACCATCTATGATTGATTGATAATCTTGATACAGTGCATCGTCAATTTCTCTGATGGCTCTTAGGTGATGATACACATGCTTGACTAAAATGGTGCTGATCCAAATCGTCATTGCAATCCAAAACATGACAATCAGTAATAATGGCAGCGATAGCCAGCCCAAATACATAGCGACACCAACAGACAAAATAACGCCTTGCACCAGTTCTGGCATACGCACAAAGGCGACGGTAATGGACTGGATGTCTGAGGATAGACTGGCGAGTAACCGCGCACTACCCAAATGATCTATTTGAGGGACGGCCGTGTCAATGATTTGTTTGACCAGCTTGTTTCTGAGCTCGTAGACAAACTGATGCCCCAAGCGTGTGAGTGCATATTGCGACACAAAGGTGGTCACCAACAATAGCAGCACGAGCATAGCAAACTGCCCTAAGCTCAACCACGATAAGGTATTGAATACAGGTTGGCTGATAAAGGTATGATTGATATAAGCGATGATGCCCACACTGACCGCGGCATTCACCAAATTAAGTAAAATGACTTTAAGAAAAGGCAGACGATAGTGTGCCCAAATCATATGATATAAAGAAACGGTGGCGTGAGAGGACATAATGGCTCAATAATAGAATGGTTTTTTGCGTATTTTTGATGGCATAAAAGGGAGTAGGTTATGCCTAATCCCTTTTATCAAGTCTTATAAACGTAGTTTAATCCGCAGGTCTTAAAAGTCGAAAGTCGCTGATACTTTTAGGGCAGTAGGGTCGCCGGCATTCAAATAACCGTAGGTTGGAAGACCACCCACTGACTGCCAGTAATCTTCACCAGTCACGTTTGTTACCATGCCTTTCAATGTGACATTTTGTCCTGCCAGCATCGTTTTATAGCGAGCGCCAAGGTCTAGCGTGGTATAACCATCAACCTTTAAGGTGTTAGCGGCATCGGCATAACGCGCACCTGTATGAATAATATCGCCCGTCAATGTTAATCCTTCGACTGCTGCCAGATCATATTCTAAATTCACATTACTTTGCAGTTTGGGTACACCAATGACTCGATTGCCGTCTAACGTCACATCGCCGGTGTTGTCCTGTTTTGCATTTAAATAACTGACACCAGCGATCAGGCGCATGTTTTCACTTGGGCTACCGAATACGGACAGCTCAGCGCCTTGATGACGGTTTTCACCAGCTGCTACAAAGGTATCGGTATTATCAACATAGGCACGTGGCTCATCTGTACGGAATATTGCTAAGCTACTGCCAATCGTACCATTATCATACTTTACGCCGACTTCCGTTTGTTTGCTGACGTAGGGAGCCAAATCTTGACCACCATTGGTGACAATTGTTTCACCCTGTACCAAAGGCGCGGTGTCTCCTTTAGCTAGGCTTTCGATATAATTACCATAAACAGACCAATCTAGACTCGGTTGGTAAACAATCCCAATGCTTGGTGTCCATTTGCTTTCGTCATAACTACCATTTTCAGCCTGAGTGTTATAGTCATAGCTGGTCGTTTGTATGTTTTGATGACGCACCCCTACGGTGGTTTTTAGTTTGTCATCGAACAAAGAAAAAGTATCCGCTAGCGCAACGCTTTGTAGCTGCGTCTCACCTGTTAGTTTTGGATTATCTAAATTGCCGCCAAAGACTGCCGCATCTGACCAGCTGTTATCACGATACTTAGTAGGGTTATACAAATTGGTAGCAAACTGATTATTAAAATCAAAACCATAAGCGCCTTTTTCTTCTTGATCGTAAAGGCTCGTGGCTATTACCCAGTCATGATCAATCTTACCCGTTTGCCATTGGCCACGCAGACCAAGTTCGGCACTTTGTACCAGATCTTTTCTAGTATTGTCAAAGCGATAAGTCGTGCCTGTACCATCAACGTTGTTAACGGTCAAATTGGCCAACGAGTTTTCTTCGTCACCACTTCTGACGCCATAAGCACCATAAGCCGTGATACTGTCATTTAAGTCATATTCGCCTCTAATGGTACCGAATACGTCCTCTTCGTTTGAGTACGTCCAAGGCTGTGCCCAATTCTTTGAGCCGTCTGGTGCTTTTGGTACTCTAGAAACACCAGCAAGTGTGACACTAGGACGAGTTTCTTTGAGTTTGTTGTCTTGCCAGCCCAAATCAGCTGATAGTCGATACTGATCGCCTCTATAATCTAATCCCAACGCTACCAGACCCAATGTTGAAGATTCGTCATCGATTGCACTGTCGCCATCTTGATAAGCAGCGTTAAAACGAACGCCAAAGGCATCATCTGTACCGAAGCGATCACTAACATCTACTGCCACTTTGCCTTGATCGTCTTGACCATAACCCAAGGTCAGCTCACGTAGCGGTTCGTTGCCAGCACGTTTTGGTAATAGATTAATCGTACCGCCAGCGTTACCGCCACTGGGCGCAGCACCATTTAGCATGGTCGAAGCACCGCGCTGAACTTCAACGCGCTCGAACAGTTCAGTCGCGATATACTGCCTTGGTAATATACCGTACAGACCATTGTACATCGTGTCATCGGAGGTCGTGACAAAGCCGCGCATAAAGTACGCTTCTTGAAAGTTACCATAACCTCTCGCGACACGGACAGTCGGGTCTTTTTTGAGCAGGTCGCCCACACTTTGTGCCTGCTGATTGGCGATGTATTCATTGGTATATGATGTGGTCGAGAACGGCGTATCCATAATGTCTTGATTGCCCAAGATTCCCACGCGGCTACCAGTTGCAACTTGACCACCTTCATAAGCGGTTGGCAGCCCGTCTGCTGAAGCATCGGCGCTACTGGTCACGACAATTTCATCGAGGACCACACTTGGGGCACCGGATTGAGCATCGATACTTGAATCTGTTTGTGCCCATACGGCTTGGCTTGCACCCAGTAATATTACCGATGTGGACAAACAAGATGAGCACAGTGATTTTAGTAAAAACGGATGACGAGATATACTTAAAGGATTAGGGCGAAATAACGCAGAGTATAAGCGAGACAGTTGCATGAATATTTCCAGCACATAGATTAAATGCTCATTATAATGATAATCATTTTCATTACAATATATTACTGGATTAAATCTCAATATATTTTATCGTATTAAGTGTACGTTTTTGATAGACAGCACCATAAGTCGTCTAAAGTTGGTCAGTCAGCTGTGGCAGCACCAACGATTATGAATAGCTCAATCTATGAGCCATCACAAGTGTTTGGTAGATGGCTAAATACTTTCTATTGATGATTAAATGCCTACTGTTTTAAAAAAAGGCTATTTATAAAAAGGTGCTGTCTATAAAAAATAATGATTATTGCGCACGCCAATAGACTTTAATGACCATATCCTGACGTGATAACCCAAGGTTTGCCTTTAGTTGCTGTCGTAATGATTTGATATCCGCTGCTTCCAGAGCACCCCATACTTTGCCAATCTTGAGAGGCAGTCTCGCGAGTTGTGTGTTTAATAATGCCATTATTTGCTCAGTAACATCAGTCGTTGGGGTGTTAATCAGATGGCACAAACTATCTTGCAAAAAATGCGCATCGTGGCGCAGTTGATTACTGAGTGTTAGCGTATGTAAATAACGGATATCATCTGGATCATTAGTGATGGCAATGACAAGAGGCGGTAAAGGATTCTGCCAGCTTTCCAATAGATTGGCTACCGTAGGCAAAGAGGTTTCATCACAGATGAGTAAGCACTGACCAGTGCTGAGATGTTCTATTTTCTCTGGATATTCACGTACCGTTTTGATTTGACTGCCACAGTCAAGTGCACGCGCCCAAATGCCTCCCGCCGTGTCGCCATGAATGTAAACGTCTATCCATGCTTGGACGGACGAGCTGCTCGAATCTCGCCATGCTTTTCGCAAGGTATAGTAGCGCTGTAAAGGTTTGTCGCTATCTTTTGAATGATTTTTTGTAGCAGATAGACCATCCGAATCCAGCTCAAACAAATACGCGTAGCCAGGATGAGTGAGTGGCGTACTATCGGGTGCGGTTACCACCAGTCGATACATATTGGGGCTGGCGTAATAGCCATCAATGACCGTAAAACGCTGTTCTTTAAGCTTGATAGTGCGCTTGCCAAGCTTATTGGCAGATGTTTGCAATAGCGTTATATATTGCTCTTGTAGCGTCATAGATTCACTAATAGGAGCCGTAAAATCGATAAAATATTGACTTCTAAGCATGGTGCTGTTTGTTAAGGTGTCGTTGTCATGGTTGGTGGCTGTGACATCCATCAATATTCCATCAGTATACAGCTCTTTTATCGAGGCGATCTCGTGCTCACTCACTGTCGTGGTAGTGAAGGCATTGATAAACATAGCGAGTTCATCTTGATGCTCTTCATTGACATGACTCATAAACTGGTCTTTGTCAGCCATGTCTAGCGGTGTTTTATCGAAATCGTACTGAGCAGGTGATTGAGCCATAAAATGTCATCCAAGCCAAAATTCAAATAATCGTTAAGCAGAAATTTTTAATCAATGAATGATTGGCTACTGATTAAGGGCGAGATAGAAATGTAATAATTGCTATGCATAAAAAAATTCAAATTCAAATGCTAATGATTATTAATGTCACCTAGGTTTTTATTACGATAATATACCATAGGTTAATTTATTTACAATCATAAACGGGCTGGTGTCTTACGATGATTGATATTTTTCTTGTAAAGATCAGCAATCGTGACTCTTAAACGATGCATATGGATGTACCGGTTGGCATCGTTTTAGCGTTGCTTAGCGGTCCATTCTTTATTTGGCTGTTCGTGCGTAGTAGCCGCCGTTAATCGGAGAGGGTATTTATGTTTCATTCATTTTTTACGGCTACATCAAAGACATCGCTAGCGAATCGAGACAGTCGTATAAGTAGTGATGCAGGTGAGTTACTGTCGATGCAAGATATTCATATCTCGCACGGTCATAAAGCATTGTTAAGAATAGACAAGCTAACCGTGCCAAGCCAAAAGCTGGTCGCCTTTATCGGACCAAATGGCGCGGGTAAAAGCACGTTGCTGCATACAGTTTTGGGTCAACACACAGAAACTGCGCTTAAAACGGATGGTCACATTACGATTTACGGTCAGCCTATCAACGAGGTCATGAATGATGGTCATATCGCTTGGGTTGGACAACATGAGCGTTTTACTCTGTTTATATCGCACTGATTTATTCGGTAATAAAAAACCCTTCATGCTATATAAATAATAGCATGAAGGGTTTTTTCACATCTTAATTATTGTAATGAAGCAAATGCTCCTAATATAACCATACAAATAGGATGATTTTCAGTTAAAAAATAATTTTAAATCTAAAAAATTATGAGTTGATACCCTCTATTTTAGTCAGAAAGTCACTTTATTATCTGGTTAATTAATGTAAATCATTTGCTCATTTTCCCAAAAAAATCCACCAACCACTATTATTTTAGTAAAATATTTGAAGTAAACTCGCATAACGATCGGATTTAGTAGAAACTGTAAACCACTAGGTATTTGTTCTGAACTGGAGAAACTCATTGCGCGCTATTCCTTATAAACTTATCGTTAGCGCACTACTGCTCATCATTGTTGCGGGATTTTTTGCCTTTCGCTGGTGGCAAGGACCACTATTACCAAGCTATAGAATATCTTCGATGCCTTTGGTGCAGACGGTAGTAGCGACTGGACGGGTCGTCGCCGTATCAAATACTGACATTGGTAGTGAGATATCAGGTATCGTATTAGAGCGGCTGGTGCAAGAAGGCGAACAAGTCGCTGCAGGAGATTTATTGTTGGTATTGAGCTCCGATGACGTTGCAGCCCAAGTGCGTCAAGCAGAAGCCGAGTTGGCTGAATTGATTAGTAGCACTCGTCCACAAGCAGTGGTGGATTTGACCAATGCCGAAGTAGCGTTGGCGCAAGCTGACCGTAATGTCGAGCGTAGGCGTGAATTGGCGGCCATCTCGGCCATTTCTGATGAAGAACTGGAGCAGGCGATTCAAGCCCAAGCCCAAGCCCGCAATAACCTTGAAAATGCACGCCTGAGAGCAAATGCACTCTCATCTGGTGGTGTTGAAGAAGATTTATTACGTGCTCGTATTGCAGCATTGCAGGCTCAGCTCAACAAAGCGCAAGTACGTAGCAAAGTATCAGGTACTATCCTGACACGTAATGTTGAGATAGGTGATTTGGTGCAGCCAGGTCAGAGCTTGTTTACTATTGCCCTCGATGGTAAGACTGAAATAAGAGTACCGCTTGATGAACGTAATTTATCTCGACTGGCTTTGCAGCAACCAGCTGTCGCTATTGCCGATGCCTATCCGGATAAACCGTTCCCAGTACGTATTAGTTTTATTGCACCAAGCATAGATCCGCAACGCGGTACGGTAGAGGTGAGATTATCCGTCGATCCTGTACCTGATTTTTTGCGTCAAGATATGACAGTATCAGTGAATATCGAAACGGATCAACGCGCAAAAGCCTTAGTCATTCCTAATGATGCACTGGCCAATGTTAAAGAAGACAACGCCGAAGTCTTACTATTGCGTGATGATAAAGTCCAGCGCCAGCGAGTAAGATTGGGGTTGCGCGGGTTGGCAGCATCAGAGGTACTTTCGGGACTGAGTGAAGGTGATGAGATATTGGTTGATGCGACAGCCTCGTTGGCTGATGGCGAAAGAGTTAGAACTACGCTGCAAGCCGCACCTTTTGCCGATACTGAGGCTAACAAGATGACGACGGCACCTGATAAGAGCCAAGCAGCGGAGACAGTCAATTGACGGCTTTTTTCGGTAAACTTTGGATTAACGCTACTATTGCCATCAGTTTTTTACGCGAGGGACGCATACAGTCGCTGATGATTACTCTGGGAGTGGCGATAGGTGTTGCCGTTATTATATTCATAACGGCATTGATTCAAGGGTTACAGACTAATCTTATCGATAGTACCCTCGGCAGTCAGGCACATATTCGCTTATTACCGCCAGACGAAGTCAACCTAATAGCACCGCCTGCTGCTGATACCCTGCAACTGATACAAGAAGACAAGCGTCCGCAACGCTTGCGTTCAATCAATAATTGGCAGCAAATCACTGACACTTTAGATCAATTACCCTTATTGACCGCAGTATCACCAAACGTATCTGGTCCAGGTTTTGTCAGGCGTGGTGAGGCACTAGAGTCGGTGATATTAGTGGGTACTGATTTGGTGCGCTATCAGAACATTATCCCACTTGATGAATACTTAATCAGTGGTGAGCTGCGAGTGGGCGCAGATAATGTGTTGATTGGTAGTGAGCTGGCTAAAGATTTGGGAGTAGAAGTCGGCAGTAAGTTACGTTTGGACACGGGTCAAGACAGTAGTGATAATAGCAGCAACAATCTGAGTAGCAACCTTAGTAGTAACAGCGCTGTCGTCAATGTCGCTGGTATATTTGAGCTCGGCGTACGAGAGCTTGATGCGCGCTACGTTTATCTAGACTTAAAACAAGCGCAGTCATTACTCAACCTACCGGGCGGTATCACAGTCATTGATTTGACGGTTGAAGATATCTTTGAGGCGGAAGAAATCGCTGCCCAAGTCGGGCGCTTAACCTCGTTGCAAGCAGAAAGCTGGATTGAAACCAACGCCCAACTGCTAAATGGTCTCACTGCTCAAAGTTTATCTAGCAATATGATTGTGGTTTTTGTGGCAATTTCGGTGGCTTTTGGCATTGCCAGTGTCTTATCAGTTAGCGTGGTACAGCGTACGCGAGAGATCGGTATTCTACGAGCAATGGGCGCAACCCGTCAGCAAATTCTACGAATATTCTTGATTCAAGGAGCCATATTTGGCTTGCTAGGCTCCATGGTTGGTAGTGGTGTCAGTTATGTATTGGTCTGGTCTTTTAATACTTTTGGACCCAATATATTTACGATTCCAATATCGATAAACTTAATCTTAGTGACTATGTCGCTAGCAACGCTAACAGGTGTTATAGCAGCAGCTATCCCAGCGCGGCGAGCAGCAGCACTCGATCCAGTGGTGGCTATTCGTTATGTCTAATCATGATTCCAGTGCCACTTTTAATAATCATTCTGCTAGTCCTTTTGATAAGACGTCAACCCTTATGCCTAGTGAATCTCACGAAGTCTTGCGTTTAGAGGCACTAAAAAAGTCTTATAACATCGGTCAACCTAATGAGATTGAAGTGCTTCACGGTATTGACTTAACTATTAGTACTAATGACTTTGCAGCACTGATTGGTCCTTCAGGTTCGGGTAAAAGCACTCTACTAAATATACTAGGTTTACTGGATCAGCCAACCAGCGGTGAGTTATATCTTTTGGGTCAAGCAACCAGTGCTATGAGTGATGCCGGTCGCACCGCGTTACGTGGCAGTAGTATTGGCTTTGTCTTTCAGTTCCATCATCTGATTCAAGCTTTTAGCGCATTAGACAATATCTTAATGCCTCTAACGTTGACACAGGGTCGTCCGAATAAGGTTGCTATTCAAAAAGCGCGAGAGCTATTGGCAGCTGTTGGTCTAGAGCGATTCGCTGGTAGTAAGCCTAACGAGCTATCAGGCGGTCAGCAACAGCGTGTGGCGATTGCACGAGCCTTGATAACTGAGCCGGCATTGTTATTGGCTGATGAACCTACGGGTAATCTTGATACCGTTACAGCTGCCGAGGTGTTTGAGCTGTTCCGCAAGGTCAATCAGGAACGTGATTGCGCAGTATTGCTGGTCACTCATGATCCACGTTTATCAGCATCCTGCGATCGAACGATTAATTTGGTTGATGGTCGTATTGAGAGTGATACGTTGAATAATTAAAAATATTGTATGGATAATAAAAAACCCTTTTTATAAAAATTTAGGGTAAAAGCTAAATACATCTATCAACAAGTAGATATACCTATCAATAAATTTAGAGTATCAAAATAAATAGCAATAATCGATAAAGCTTTGGTTCTAAGTAGCAATCGAGCAAGTAGGCTTTATTCTGTATTCAATATGTACTAGCATCCTATCTGTTCATGCATACACTACACCATTTCCTAGGCTCTGTTGGGATAGATACAGAGTTTTCATGTGCTTGACTAAGATCAACTTGGCATTTGATTCCTTTTAGGCATCTCCATAGAAAATGATATTATTTATAGGTAAATGTATCAGTGTCATCAAGTTTAGAACCATGCTTACTCAAAATGATTTGTTATCTATTGTTAAATATGGGCTGATGCTATGTATAATGCAGCACTAGCATAGTTTCCACTCATACGTCCTTAATAAGAAGATTCCATTATGTCAAACAAACGTCCTTTATATATTCCCATTGCTGGACCAGCTCTACTAGAGACCTCTTTACTAAATAAAGGCAGTGCTTTTTCATCAGAAGAACGTGATAGCTTTAATTTAACCGGGCTATTACCTCATAATATTGAGACGATTGAGGAGCAATCATTACGTGCTTATCATCAACTGCGCTCATTCACTAATGATATGGATAAGCATATTTACTTGCGTAATATACAAGATACCAATGAAACCTTATTTCACCATCTAATTGAGCAGCATATTGAGGAAGTCATGCCGCTTATTTATACCCCAACAGTTGGTCAAGCGTGTGAAAAATTCTCGCAAATTTATCGCCGTAAACGGGGTTTGTTTATCTCATATCCTGAGCGCCATCAAATCGATGATATGCTGCAGAATGCCACCAAACAAAACGTCAAAGTAATCGTTGTCACTGACGGCGAACGTATATTGGGCCTAGGAGACCAAGGTATTGGTGGTATGGGTATTCCCATTGGTAAATTAGCTTTATACACGGCTTGTGGTGGTATCAGCCCAGCTTATTGTCTACCTATTTTGCTGGATGTCGGCACCAATAACCAACAGCTACTTGACGATCCTATGTACATGGGTTGGAGAAATCCACGCATCTCTGGTGATGAATATAATGAGTTTGTCGATTTATTTATTCAAGCCGTTAAGCGTCGTTGGCCAGAGGTGTTATTACAATTTGAAGATTTTGCACAGGAAAACGCCACCCCTTTATTGAACAGATATCGTGACCAGTTATGCTGCTTCAATGATGATATTCAAGGGACTGCTGCGGTTTCGGTCGGTGCTTTGATTGCAGCGTGCCTAAATAAAGGTCAGAAACTAAGTCAGCAAAAAATAGCATTTTTAGGGGCAGGATCGGCAGGATGTGGTATTGCTGAGCATATCATTCGTCAAATGCAGCGTGAAGGGTTGACTGAAGAGCAGGCTCGCAGTCAAGTATTTATGGTTGACCGTTATGGCCTGCTTACTGATAGCATGACAGAGCTACAAAAATTCCAAGAACCGTTAGTGCAAAAGCAATCTGCTATTGAGCACTGGGACAAAAGTCAAAAGCTGGGTTTAGCGCAAGTGGTCAAACAAGCAGAAATCACCGTATTATTCGGCGTCAGTGGACAAAAAGGTCTGTTCACCCAAGAGGTGATCGAATTATTATGTGTTAATACTGAAAACCCAATTGTACTACCGCTTTCAAATCCAACTTCTCGTGTGGAAGCAACGCCGCAAGAAGTGACTAATTGGAGTAAGGGTAAGGCAATTATTGCAACGGGTAGTCCTTTTCCCCATACCACTTTTAACGGTCAGTCTTTTGAAGTTTCTCAGTGTAATAACAGCTACATATTTCCCGGTATCGGTCTGGGTGTTTTAGCAGCACGGGCGACGGGTATCAGCGATAATATGCTAATGGCGGCAAGCCAAGCCCTTGCAGATATATCAATGGAATACGAAAAAGCACCAGGTGCCATACTACCGCCTATTAAAGTTATCAGAGAGATTAGTGAAAAAATAGCTTATGCAGTGGCATTGCAAGCAGTTCAAGATAAGCTGGCACTACCTATCACGGTAGAGAATTTACAACGCCGATTAAAAGCGAATTTTTGGTTACCTGAATATCGTAATTATCGCCGTACTTCTTTCTAGTTTTATAGATTAGATATAGTACATTCTAATATTAAGCATATAATCTAAGTAAAATACTAAATGAAAAAAGGTTGTTAATGCTATATTATATATAGTGTTGGCAACCTTTTTTACTTCTATTAAATCCATTAGTTTACCAAGTTTGCTTTTACCGTTTCTTCAGCATAGCTCAATGATTGTTTTCCATTAAATTTTAGACAATAAAAAATCCTTACAAGCATTGGCTTGTAAGGATTTAAATTTGGTGGGCCCAGTAGGACTTGAACCTACGACCAAAGGATTATGAGTCTTATATTCGGTAGAAATACATGACAATATTAAAAGGTATTAAAGCGTATCAAACAATACAAAGCTATATTTATCAGGGGCTTGAGAGAAGTTATACAATATTAGAATGTAATAAGAATTATGTAACGATAATTAAAAAGTATATCAATAGTATACTTGCTGGCATGTACGAGGTTTTGACAGTATACCAGCCCCTGCCTTGAGCGCGATCCAAGGCAGGAAAACGGTAACGGCACTCTAAGAAAGATTCTCAAACCAATACCTATCAAGCGTATTGTGCCGTGCAGTGGTAGGCTGGCTCGTCGGTAAGGTAGTCATCAAGATCGCGCTTATAATACACTACGCAACGTGGGCGTGGTTTAAAAAATGCTATGCCATTGGTATCTTCACAGCGCATCTTTTGCAAGGTTGCTGTTGATACACCAAGATAGCTCGCTGCATACTCAGGGGTCAGCGGTGTGTTCGGTGGATTGTTAATAACAAACTGCTTCATCTTCATTTTTTCGTCTTCAGTGACGTCCTTCCATAGCTTTTTAGCCATTGTTACTCTCCTTTAATCCAAGTCGCTCGTACATGTTTTCACGCAAGTCTACTTCCAATTGAAGCTTGTGCCATGACAAGCGACTACGTTCATTTAAGTCAATATCAACTTTCGCCATTATCTGCGCCCAACCACTGAAATATTTATCTTCACAATAAATCATATCAGCCACGGCAGCGGTAAATAACCAAGGCTCCTCACCCTGAGAGACAGCAATCTCTTTGCCTTTAAAAGCCTCGGACAGCTCTTTTTTAATATCTTCTTTAGTTCGCATTGGACACCTCATCTAAACATTCACGCGCATTACCAATAGCAGCTCGCAACTTGATATTTTCGCTAGCCAAGTTCTGAACCTTTTGCCGTAGGGTAATTAGTTCCTGCTGGTAATTTCTACCCGCAGCCTCATGCTTGTAACTGACTGCGCTTGGCTCAACCACTTTAAAC
This sequence comes from Psychrobacter aquimaris, assembly GCF_016107525.1. Classification (GTDB taxonomy): domain Bacteria; phylum Pseudomonadota; class Gammaproteobacteria; order Pseudomonadales; family Moraxellaceae; genus Psychrobacter; species Psychrobacter aquimaris. The sequence continues at coordinate 398,813 of NZ_JABASR010000001.1, forward strand.
TCAATAACCCAAACCCAAGGGTTATACTCCCAAACAACATCGTCGTCTTGATGTTTATCATCCCAGTGACGAGAGAATACAATTTGGGCAACTGATAGGGGTTGGTCACGTAGACGCGCACCAATATCAAAATGATGAACACCTTCTGCTACTGCATCAGCATGTGATGTATTTTGCACACGCTCAATGCGAATATTAGTTGCTTCTAAAAGCAAACGACTTGCCCAACGTGGCATTGCGCTAGCGTTACGCCAATACGGTAGGTCTTGAGGGTTGCTAAAATCGAATCGATCAGCGCCAGGTACGCAAGGTACACCACGATCTATCAATTCCTGTGCTACCTCAAGCGGATAATCGTCATTGGGATTTGTCTCCATCTCCTCTTCGGTTAAATAGTTGTAAGAAGCAGAGTAGCCGTCTTTATACTCAATCTTTACCTCGCCATCTTCAAAAGCCCAGCTAATAGGTCTGTGTTTTTCTTGCACCCAAATCCTATCGCCAACCTTGAATGGTGCAACCTTACTACCTACAGCCCTCCGCTGCATCGCATCAAAGAAAGGTTTGTCTGATTTAGAGTGGACGGATACACGTACATCGTTATCTTCCCACTCCCAGTAACCTTGTGAGTTAATGTAAGGCTGTGAAGACAAAGGCACCCTATACTGCGTCTTATCACCTGCCAGCACTGCGTTGACTTCTTGCGCCGTTAAAGCTATTGGACGTTCTTTTGTATTAATCATGATTATCGCTCCATACCTGACACATTAGGGTTGATACTAGTGATTAGCGCTTGACGACAAGCCTCAACTAAATAAGGCTTATCTTTTATTGTTCTGACTACCCACTGCAAGAAGCCGCGATCTTTAGGGTCTTTTGCCATGTCAGCAATTAGCTTGCCTCTATGATCATTACCTATTGGCATAATCTTAGGAATACGCGCTTGCTCACTAGCATTATGCAAATCTTGCATATTAGTTATGCTCCCGACCTTGCATAGATAATCTAACAACCACAAAGTAAAGGTGACATCCCATCCAGCATTGTGAGCATGGCGGCAATATCGCTTAGCTGCTTTTTGGTCTATGTAATAAAGGCAAGCACCTAAAGAGTGACTGTCTAGGCAAGGTATCAACTCACGTGCCAGCGCTTGAGTACAGATAGCCTTATACTGACTAACATCGACACCAGCGTTAGCAGCGACTTGGATGTCGAAATCTACGTTATGTCCAATGATGTAAGCCTCACCTTCAGGTAGGTGCTGCAGCACCACTTCTTTGTGACTTGGATAACCGTCAACATCTTCAGGAGTGATGTGACTGACCGCCATAGCACCGTAGCTAATAACGCGATCAGGTCTACAATCAATAGTAGGGCTGCTGATATTTGTCTCGCCGTAGTGGTAATAATCATCCGTTGATATAACGCCATCGATAAACTTGACGTGGTAATACCCAAGCTGTGTCGCTTCCGCTTCTTTGCTCACGTCGGTTGCTTCAAAATCTATAATCATTGCTGGCGTGTTCATTTTTTATCATCCTTATTATTCTTCAGTACAAGATTAGCGATAACCCCAAGCTCTACCATTGTCAGCAACCGTAATGGGTTAGGGCTAATCTGGTTAATAGCGCTCTTTATTTCATACGTGAGTTTTAGTTTATCTTCTTCATACTCGTAACAATCAATACTGGCGTATAAGGTTAAGTGGGAATTAAAGGTGTCTGCCTCACGCTTTGAGTCAATATAAAATCTTCTACGGGCAAACTCCTTCAGCAAAAAGTACCTATTACCAACCCTTTCAACAGTCACAATTCTAGTGATAGGCGGCGCGTTTCTTTGGCGCTCTGTTAGGAACATTCGCTGGCCAACAATAGGTTTTTTCTTTAGGAATGACTGCTGGCGCTCTTCCATTAGATCGTTGGCAAAGTCTGACATTCCTTTGAGGTCGCTCATACCATCTCTTCCCATAAGTAGTCATAATCAAATGGCTTAACCAACCCCATGATTGGCACTTTCTTTTTCTGCTTCGCCTTGAGTGCTTCCACATCAATCTCCTTTGGAAACTTAGTCATATCCTTTTGCGCTCGAATAATGACGTAGGACTCTTTTAGATTCATAAGGCCACTACCATTGCGTGCTGCGTCACATGCCATGTTTGCGGCATCCGGTATCGTTTCACGACCACCATAGCTTTGATATTCGATAGTCGCACAATATCGTTTACCGTCATTCATAAAGACATGCGCTGTCACAACGAATATGCGCGGCTCATTCATGATCTTTTTGCGCATCTTGCGGCTCACCCAATCACCTTCGTACTCAGTGTGAATCCTAACTTCATCACTGGTGAATGAGTTGTTGAGGGGAACGCGCATAAAGCCTTCGTACATTTCAGGCTTGCCAGCGCTGGCTTGATTAACTTTCTTTTGCGCCACCTTCTTGCGCTTGTCGCGGTTTTTAGTCTTTGCCATAATTAGCTCCTATGCGAACATATCCATTTGATTATCTGACACATCGTTTTGACTAACTTTTTTCAATGTTTTGAAGATAGCCTGTAAGTCGCTCTGTTCAAGCCATGCGCAATTGGTTAGAAGGTTTACTTTAACCTTCGACAAGGCGTTATCGACTATATGTATGTTTTTAAGATAATCATTTTTTGATATCAAGTAGTGCTCTTGCTCTTCGCTATACCAACTACTACTAAAATAGCGCCATAAAGAAACCCTGACAGTGGCGTCGTCATAGACATGAAAGTACAGATCGTACTTATAATTAGTGGTTGGGATATGAAGCAACTTGCTGCCTCTTTTAAAAGGTGGTTTATTGAAGAGTATTAAGTGATTAAAATTCGAGCATTGCGCCAATTGGTCATCGCTGATATCTCTCATAATCATTCTTCCGTAGTAGATAAAATAGGGGTTTAGGTCGATAGTCGTTCTTGCAGACTATCCCTGCGTCGTCGCCTTGGAGCGCCTGATCTCAGACACGCTTTTTTTGAGCCATCACCTCACCAACTAGCTGATACAAGTTACCTAAACGATTGATGGTTGATTGGCGTTAAGCTGTGAAGGTACCAACGTAGATAGGCAGATCACTAGGCAATAACGCCTTCACCATTTCAACAAAGCGATCAGCCGCGTCATTAAGCTGCTTGGTCTGGCCAATAATGCGGAGACTAAAACCCAAATTGTCACTGTCAGCAATGACTGCAACACGCGCTGTCACCTTAACTTTTGGTAGATCTTCGTATAACGATGTTTCCATGTGAATGAAACGTGGCAATCGAATAGATGAATCTGCTTCAATTCTTTCCATTGCAGACTTGGTGGAGCTTAGATCACCGACGTTGCTAGTCATCTCACCTGCGGACTTAACTGTCACACTACGAAAAGCTTTTAGTGCGTGACTAAAACTCATGTCACTAAGCTCGTCACTGTCTTCATCGCTATCACTAAAAGTCAGACAATGTGCGTAGTCTTGAATAAAATCTACAATGTTGCGCTGGCTGGTACGACCAAGATTGCTTAGCGCTTTAAATTCATCAGTGATTGGTAGCTTTAGCAAGGCAGTGTCGTCAGCGTGACCAGCGACTTCTTCGTCGCCTAAGTTAAAGATAGCCTGACAAATTAAGAAGTCTTGATTGGTATTATCGATAAAGCATTTATCTGCGGTATTGCGATCAGCGACGTACTCTGCAAAAGCAGCGCTTGATTTGGTATTGAAGCGGCCACGGAAGCGGTTGCGGTTCTCTTGATGCTTCTCAGTGTCTTCTAATCGATAACCTTCTGGCACAGTCACCAAAGATGAGGCCTTGTTATTTTTTAGCTGCATGTCATTTTGACGAGCCAATTCAGCGACGGTTTGAGCAACGTTTTTATCTGTACTAGGCATGGGTAATACTCCGTTTGATTGGTTGGGTTGTTTGATTTTTCTAATAAATGAACTGTCCGGAATATCCGGACAGTTGCTAGGGATGGATTGAGTTAGCTATCGGCGTTCTGCTTGAAGATATCGCCTTGATGTTCAGGGAAGGTTGATAACTGACCACCGCGACCGACATACATCAATGTGTCACCTGGTGTACTTTCAGAGCGGAAGCCCTTGCGTGCTTTTGGCGCTTTATAACTCAGTTGGTAATCAAGCTCGACCTGACTGATGTTTTTAGAAGGTGCCATCTTGATCTTAAGAGTGATCTCACCTTTGTCTTCATGGGCGATTACGCTTTCAGCGACATCAGATAATGCGTGGCCAATTTGCTTGGCAAGTACGCCAGCATTTACTTCACCAATGAAGTTTTCTACGTTCGTTTGAATAGTCATTTTGATATTTCCTTGTGGGTTGGGTTTTTATTACGGTTGACATGCTTATTGAACGATCAGATTAAAACCGACCGTCGTGAAAAGAAGAAAATGGTTATATATTTCTTTGGTTTAATTTAAGCCGCCTGTTGATTGTTATTAACTGTCTGGCTTGGTTGAGCTTGCATTGCCTGCCAGTCAATAACCTTCGTCAATCTATCGGCTACTGACTCATAATTCTTAGACAAGACTCTCGACAAATCGGGCTGTTCTCTTTGAATTTTTGCGCGAGCTCTTTCGTCAGTTATCGTGGCAAACATATTGTTAAGCGTATTCAACTGTTCAGGAGTGACAAAGACCTCTTCAACACCATCCATGAGCCATGTCATTAACGCCTCACCGATACCTTCGTCTAACACCAAGTGATCGCGTCCTTTGAAAACATGAGTGCGATCCTTACTGACTGCCGCGCCATTGGTTTCATGGTCAATATCAATCACCGTGGTAAATTCATACTCAATGCCGTCACGCATTTCCGTCTTCATGCCAAGCTTGACTACTTTTTTACGGCCATTAACTTCAACCTGAGCCGTTTCTGTCTTGGCTCGCATGGTGGTAATAATATGAACATCACTTTGAATGAGGCACTGAATGAGTGCGTCATATCGTGGTGTTACCTTGCTCCAAGCAGCCCAGCTATTACCCTTAAAGGTTTTTTCTGCAACCTTATCAATCTCTGCTTTGCAGAAAGTCCAAACATGACTGAGGCTGTCTACAATGACGATATCAAAACCTTCTTGAGTGGCATCCTTAATCGCCTTTATATAAGCTTCAGGACTGTGATCGCTTAGACTAATAGACGAGAAGTCAAACTCGCTTGCATAAAGGCTGGATGAGTCATTCTCAGTATCAATCACTGCGATGTTGCCGCCCATGCCTGTTGCTATCCGTAGAGCGCTGTAAGTTTTACCGCAACCTGATACACCAGCAAGTGCAAGCCGTAGCTTCGCTTTCTTACGTTCTGCTTTAGTGAAACGTGACATCAGATACTCTCCTCACTTTGACCAAACACGCTATCAAACTGCGCTAGCATCTGGTCGATAACTGGTTGAGCTATTGCAAGCTCGCTCATACTAAGCTGAAGATCGCTGCTGATATTCTCAGCGTGCCAGCATTCTTCTTCTTGGTCGCGCCATTCCCAGCCTGCTTGTTGTTGGTAGTCACTCATGACTTCCTCCCATATGCCTTGGCGATAACTGAGTTAGCATGAGCAGCGTTCTTAGCCTTCTCCGATGCCTCATATTCCACGTCATCTAAATCAGCATCAAAATCACTGTCTTCGTAGTAACCTGCCAGCATCAACTTGTGACGCTCGACTTGTGAATCTTGATTGACAAACTCGCTATCTACAGCGTTTGGAGCGACTGCGAAAGCAATGACCGACCATGTTCCAATGGCTGCCAGCAATAGGCTGGCTAGTAACTTATTCACATCGCTCTCCTTAGATCGTCCATGGTTAGCGGCTTGCCAGTTTCATCAATCAGCACAGCGTAGAGGTGAGGTACACCCAAGTCAGATACGAATTGAGTGCCATGAAAGCAGCAAATGAATGTGACGAATAATTTATCCATTGCGTCTTCATCGCTGATATCTGATACAGCACAAAGCATTAAGTTGTCTTGATGAGCACGTCCGGCTAAACCGTGCTTGGTTAATTCCGAGCCTGAAAGCTCGATTGGGCTGGCTTGTGCGCCAGTATTGATTCGTTCTAATAAACGTGTCATAATTTACTCGCTCCGTAGTAGAGTATTACGCCCCATTCAGTCCAACCTGATTGGGGCTTTTCTATGCCTGATTGTTGACGTTAAGTTCTTTGAGTAGCGCGTCTGCGTGCTTTACTGCCGACCCTGCTATCTGAACGCTATTCACTTTCTTGCCAGCGTTTGCCTGAATAAGACCTTGCATGGCTGCCGCTGCTATCTGGTCGCGTCGGCTTAACTGTTCTGTTTTGGTTCCCAAGATTGACTCCTTTTTTGATTGAGAGAGTTGTTACGAGATAGACGACTGCGAGCAATCGGCTATGTTGTAATAACTAATCTTCTTCAAGAATGTTCCGACCTACAAATACCTGTACCTGCATGCCGTTTTTTAGAGTAAAGCCATGCTTCATCTCAACGCTTTCACAGAACTCAGGCAGTCTCTTTTCTTGTTCAATCACTTCATCTGCCCAACTCTCTAAAACTTTATGAAACGGGCTTTCCGTGGTTACTTTTTCTTTTTCACTCATAAATCACCTTTAAATTTTGAGTCTATCTCAAACGCTCGTAGCGCAACATATAAACGCTTGGGTATGTCTGTTGTCTTCTGCTGACCGTTTGACTCGGTGATGAACTGGTAATGGTCAGTACGCTTGGTTGAGCTATTTCCAGTCTCAAAATTCACCTTCTTTTGCACTGATTGGTAATGCTTAATTTTTACGATCATTCCATCGGACAGCTTTTTTATGATGGTTTCTACGCTCATGCTTTTATCCTTATACCGTTACGCCAAGTGCGGCCTTTAAACGACTAAGTGCTAATTTCTCATTTTCCATAGAGTGTCCTTTCGCAGTACCAATTTCGATAGTTACTTGGAGTGCACCAGTTGCGAGTATGAGATCCGATTGCTCAATTCCTACAGATTTGCTATTTGCTTCGCTCATACATCCTCCTGATCTTCTACCTCTGAAATATGGACCAGCTTGCCAGCGCCACCAATCTTGCCGTAAAGCACGTTGTTGTCGACAGGTAGTCCAGCACTGCGCATGGCGTAATCTAGGCAGGCAGGATTGCCATCACTGAACATCCAGCTTTTGCCAGCAACCAAATGCCAGTAGTCTTCAACGTGATATTCACTACCGCCAACATGGACAGCATTGGCTTTAATCTTTACCGTCTTACCAGCTAGTGGTGAGCTTTCGGTGGATTTATCGTGATTAATATTCATACTTATTCTTCCGTAGTAGTGGTCGTAGACCGTTATTTATCATTACGACTTGCTATCTCGTCGCTAATCTTTTCCATCAAAACGATATCGTGATAAGCATTGATATAATTCGCTTGCTTTAACTCGACTCGCTCTCTCAAGCGCTTGAGCCGTAGTTGTAATTCGTCATCCGAATACTCTTTCATACGATTCCTTTTAGTTAACACGTCATAGCCAGCTGTGTTAAATAGTTGGCTATTTTTTATTAACTGCGCGTGTTTCCACGGCTGCCCATTGCGTCCTAAGCAATGCTTGTTTGGCTTTTTTATCTGACAAGTTGTTAAATAGTTTTAGCGATTGCTCGCAGGGCGTTTGCCGTTTGGATGTGATGATATTATCACGCCATGTGAAAATAAGTCAATATTAAATATCACATTACGTGATTTTATAAGTTTCATTATGTGAAAAAAATTGTAAAAAAACCACCCGTTAAGGTGGTTTGGTGATAAAGTATTGTGAAATTAATTGTTAAAGGTCACAAAAAACCCGCTCAATGGCGGGTTGGGTTTACCATTTATAAAAAATTATGAATATTGAAATTGAAATATATGAATATAAGTGTAGAGTATGAGTGCAATTAAATATAAGGGGGTCGAGATGAGCACTAAACTAGTAGGCAGTAGTTTAACTCGGGCAATGCTCGAACGTGGTGACAAACAAGTATGGTGTGCTGTAAGCAATGAGAGCGAGCAGGATGCTATGAATACTATTAAAAACGTTGATGGCAAATTCATAGTGCACATTATTGCTTCTGAAGATGGTTGTTTCATTTGCAAAGAAGAAGGTTCTTGGAAGCATGCTGTGCCAATTAAAAAAATCCCACTCACTCAAAATGAAGTGGGCTTATAAATAAGCTCTGTTGAAATTTATCGATATTAAATACCTAAAGATTAATGCTTTATAAAAAATGCAAATAATCAATAATTAAATATTCATAATAAAGAATATATGTATTAGAATATACTTTTATTACTTGGCACATTTACTGCAATGTTATGGTTGCAAGTACGGAATATTCAGAGATAAGTAAGGAATGCTCTCTACAGGCTCGTTGGTTGAGCTTTATAATGTACGTAATGGCGAAGAGGTATTTAATATGGATATAATGCTCAAAGGTAGTGAATTGACTCGTGCAATGTTAAAAGCCGGTCATCAAGAAATATGGTGTGCAGTAGACGATAGCTCTGATCAAGAAGCTATGTCCAATCTAACCAATAATGATTTTACAGCTCGTATTGAGTCTATGAAAGATGATTTTTTTTATTGTACAGGTGGTATGGCTTGGTTATGTGCAGTACCTATTAAGATACGAGCATTAACCTATGCTGAGGCAGGATTTTAGATAATAAACATAAGTAAGATATCTGTTGCTGACGATAGATGGCAGTGCTATATTTCAAGATCACGTCATCTAACCCTAAGGTTGCTTATGAAAACTTGGTCAGCACTTCTAATCTCTATGTTCATGATGGCGCCAGTAGTACAGGCGAATGCTCAGAACTATCCATGTTCAAAAAGCATGGGTGGTGTATCGCATTGCAAGAATGGTAAGTTCGTTTGTAATAACGGAAAGATTAGTCAATCTAAGAAGGTTTGTACCAGTTAGGCTTTGGTTGATAGGTAAGTAATAAAAAACCCACCGTGAGGTGGGTTTTTGGTTCCTACTATTAAGATTAGGCCATCTTCAGTCTTTCATGTTCAATGCTATCAAAGTGCGATGAGGTAATAAACAGCTCATTACCAACTCTTTTCTTTGCGGCACTGTAGTTGATATCAAACTGGTACTGTGCAAATTCTTTGTATAAATCACTAATTTCAGGGGTGTTGTCATAAGTAAGTAACCATGGCAAATCCGTTTTGGCCAACTTTTCAGAAATGGCCGCATGGTCTTTATGATTATAAAAATTAGTGTATAAAGACTGGCCTTTATTATAGTACGGAGGGTCTACCATGAGCAGGGGCTTTGGAAGTGTAAGACTCTCTAGCTTTTCAATGAACTCGATCGCATCCATATTATAAATATGAATTTTATCTTTAATCGCAGCAATCTGATGAACTTTTTTTATCAAAGCTACCTTGTTGAAGCGGCAATCCATTCTATATGCACCATTTTGCTTCTTTCCGCCTATTACTCCAGCTTTAATGATACCAGATCGATTGGTACGGTTAAGGAAGAGTGTAGAAAACGCAAGCTCTAAAGGATCCACAGTATCTTTAATATCCTGTATTGCTTTTTGCTTATACCATTCGTCCATATCAATTTTGGTTAAACTAATAAGATTGGCTAGCTCTTCTGGTTGATGGACTATAGCGCTCCATAATGAGGAAATCGATTGATCTATATCATTAAGGTGCAGCTCTTCAACCACATTGTTGGTTAATAGTCTTAGGGCAAGACCACAGCCCCCAGCATAAGGCTCAGCGTATTGGCACAGTTGCATATCATGGCTCACAACAACGTCACGAGTCATATCGTATATGCTGGCTTTACCACCAGGATAGCGCAGAGGAGAAAGTGAGCGTTTCATTGATTCTTTACCTTAACCATATTTCGTATCATAACAAACTTATTTTAACCTAATCTCTATCTTACTTACAGATATGTTTTAAGTGAAATACGTATAAACATCCGATTTCTGAACTCTTTTATCTTTTATTAATATATCTTTAATTTTACTTATAAATAATTCTTCAAAATCAGATTTCATATGAGGGTTTTTTTTCAAAAAATACTCTATAGGGTTGTTTTTAATAGTTTTAAATAGCTTTTGAAAATCACTGTCGTTATAGAAGTTTTTGAAAACACTACGAATAGCATTAGTTTCAGTATTGCTTAACTCTTTTTCAATTATTTCATCGAAATTAAAATCAAAACCCTCAGGATAATTATTTAAACTTAATCTTTTTATTATTTCCTGTGTGCATCTATTAGCAATGAAATTTGTCTTATTGTAACCAATGTTATTTTTCCAAAAATCATCTTCTTTTGGAAGGTTGTATAGGAAACTAAAGATCAGCCTGTCAGGCGGTTGAGTACTAGGAAGCAAAATAATGCTTTTATTTTCTGTGCTATTTACAACTACATCAGCATCTAGCACTATAATACTGTTTTCAGAAAATTCTGGTATCTTATGTTTAACAAGCTTCAAGTAGTCCTTACAACCCATACTAACATCTTTCAAAGGATTTATAATTTTTCTAATTTTTCTATTGGTAACTAGGCGATTGAAAAAGTCTACTGCTTCCTTATCTTCGAAATAGATATTAATTATAGGCAAGGCTATTTCATCAGATACTCTTTTGGTTTTTATATGTAAGTCGGCGTAAATATCACTCCAACTATAATCATTACGCACTTGCAATTTTCCATGACTATCAGTTAAAAATATGCTTTTAAAGTTATTCTCTTTTGTTCCTTTTTCATTTTCGCTCTTCTCGAATATTTTTTCTATTATAGTAGGAGAGTGTGATGAAATAATAATTTGTATATTGTATTTATTACTATATTTTATTAGAACATCTATAATTCTATCCTGTGCAAAAGGAAATAGACCTGCATCTAATTCATCAATAATTAAAATACCGCCGTGATAATCGCTATATTCCTCTTTAAGTCTTTTGAAAGAAAATAATGCTTGAACTATTTGCCCTACATTATCCTCTCCAGAGGAAACGGATTCATGGTCATAATCTTGTCCATGAACTACAGACGAGTCTATAGTTCCTTTAGTTGACGTAATATGAGTACCTTTGTCTTTGCCTATAATTTCATTACAGCAGCTGACAAAGTCGGCTTGATTTTTTTTAAGATATTCTAAGTCATATACTTTATCATCATTTCGATCAGCTACGGGAATAAGTCTTTTTAAGCTAAGGTAGATTAATGGATGTGTAACATTTCTAGATGTATTGCTACTTGTCGCAGTTGGTAGGTTATTGCGTACGACGGCTCTATGAGTTCTACCACTAGTAGCTGGCATAGTTAACTTCAAGTTTTCAATATTTTGTCTGAAGTAAGCATCATAAACGTCATATATGACACTCATTTCTCCTGGCTTATCATATACCTCTGAGAGACGGAAATGCTCACTAAATTTAGATTTGAACTGTTTACCACTTAAGGTTTCATGATCTATCTTTTGATCACTTGCATGGTCTTTATCAAAACTAAATATTTGAGCTACTAGCCCTAAAATTGTTGATTTAGCCGTACCGTTTTTCCCACTAATTACAGTAAGCCTTTCCCCAAAATCAATCTCTACATTTGACATGTTTCTAAATTTTTCTACGACCATCTTTTTTAGGATAGTAGATCTCATGCTTTTTGCCTCTAAATTAGAGTTACTGATCATTATTTATAAGTTTTTTACTAAAAATATTCAGATTGAATTTAAATAAAATCTTCTTATATAAAGAATTATTGATATAGCTCTACTACAAATTTTATTTATCTGACATTAACCTATTCCCTCTGCTCACCACACGCCTTCAACCCCACCTCTCTAGCCTCACTCAAGTCAGCACCTTTCTTAATGCTATACGGCACGTTTGGAACTAAACCTGCTTGCTTTAGAGACTCTGCAGCCGCCTTATTAAGCGGAGTGCCAATCGAAGACTCATCAATATAGCCTGCAGGTTCAAAATATACCTCAGTGCCAAACTCTGGATAATAAACACAGGATATTTCACCTGATGTCGTAAATGGGTAGGGGCCATCATGATCAGCGGACCAGAATATTTCATGCACTACAACATAGCCAGAAACAAATTTACTAGCGTAACTGTCATTGTGAGAAGGGGTGCATGCAGCTAAGGATAAGACAGCAATGCCAATTAACCACCTGGGCAAATTGATTCGCATGGTACTCCGTCCTTGTCTCTATCTAGTTGCTTATTACCGCACTTCAGTGCTTGCTTAGCCTGCTCACAGTTGGCCATCTGGCCACAAGTACTAGGTAAGCCTTTGCACTGCGAACCGCCAGCACCTTTGGTAAATAGCGGATGATCGACTTCGACAGATTCTTTCAAAATAGTATTGCTTTGAAAGGGATTGTCTATCGTAGCGACTCCAGCGTTGGATGACAGGGCAAAGAGAGAAAGCGCTATAGTTAGCAATAATTCTTTCATTGATCACATCCTTGTGTTATTCAAAATTTAAAGCTTCACGATAGACACACCATCCTAAAGGAAGTGTATTAACTACCGTAGCGTGCCGTATTAAGTGGCATATCCAAATGTAAGCCCAGCTATTAGTATTCGACATATTTACCCACCACCTTACCTACTAAGTTGCAGTCACCCATTGGCGTCATTCTTTGTTCGTGCCAATTGGGATTGAGCGGACGTAGATACATATCTTCCGATGTTTCACCTAGAACTAACTGCTTAAACGTTGCTTCCGTGTCGTTGTTGCATTGAACTATCACAAGATCATTGTTTTTTAGCGCAAACAATCCGGTCTGAGGTTCAACGTAAATAATGTCGTCTGGATCAAACTTAGGCAGCATGCTTTCGCCTCGTACAATCAAGGCAAAACCATTTTTTGATAGATTATTTGGTCTTGATATCCTGCCTATAGCATCATCAAAAGTAACAGCATCCACATTAGACCAACTACCAGCAGCCACCCAACTTAAAATAGGCACTTCATCGGAGGTTTCAGCCATAGGTATATTCACAGTACCTACTGGAGCTGGCATGTCATGAGCATCACCATTTTGAATGGCATGAATCTTACTGCGCAGGCTAGCTATTGACGGCTTAATGTCTTGAACACCATCTAATATGTAATTAGCATCCCCACCGTACTTAGCCGCGGCTGCTAAAGCACCTTCCTTTGATACACCTCTTTTAACCCAGTTTGCTACTGTAGAGGCACCAACATTTAAGTCGCGTGAAATATCAGAATTTCTATCTGTTTTTGCGACTTCTTGAAGTCTTTTCATACTTTCGTGCATAAGTCACCTCGTTATCAATCTTATTATAAGTATTTTACACAACGTGTGAGTAACTTTGTTTCACACGGACGAACTTGTTTATTGCCTTTTATTTCACACTATGTGATAATATATTTCATATCATGTGACTATAGGAGTTAGACATGAAGGATACAAAGTCAAAAGCAGAGTTCGATAAAAAAGTTATAGAGAAGTTAGGTGGTGTAAAGGCTATATCTGACGCACTTGGCTATAAGAACAATACCGTTCACAACTGGGTTAAACGCGGCATCTCAAGAGACGCAAAAATTGAACATCCGGAGATATTTATGCATAAAAATATTAACGACGTTCAGCCAGTTGAAGCTTACTTATCAGAAGAAGCCTAACCCTGTCACAAATATTAAATTTAAAACCGTTCAATAAAAACGTGCAAATGAATAGGAAAAATACGATGAGCGTAATAGATGTAGCACACAAGACGGTACACAGCGATGCGCACGGCGGGTCAGCCGCCCTAGCAACACGTTTAGGCATGTCAGTTGCTGTGCTGAATAATAAAGTCAACCCAAGCGCGCCAGCTCACCATCTACGCTTAGATGAAGCTATGGCAATCATGGAGTTCACGGGCGACCACAGCATCATCCAAGCGATGGCGCAGCGGTTGGGCGGAGTGTATTGCGAAGTGGGCGTGGCAGCAAAGAAGGACGACTTAATAATGACAGCCTTGTCCGCATCAGCATGCCAGGGCAATGTCATGAATGAGCTACACCAAGCACTTGAAGACGGCAAGATCAGTTGCGATCAGCGAGTATCACTTAACGCCGTAATACAGACAGCATTGTCGGAGTTACGTGCACTTAGTCAGCACGTTGACGAAAAGCACGCCAGTGACAACCCGCATATCGTCGCTCGCTGGCAGGAAGAGGGTAGAAAATAAATCGTAACAGACAGTGGGGATTGTAATGCTAGAAGAACAATATTTTTCAGACCGTAGTTCCTATCCGAAAGTCAGCGACACAGCAACACCAATCTATGCGGTTGAATGGTTTGCTAAAAACGTCGGCATTACCAACTTAGATGACCCAAGTGTGAAAGTAAAAACCATCCTTGATGATGTGAACGAGTCTGAGCTGGCACGACATGAAGCTAGAAGAGCTCGTGAAGCAAAGGCGCAAGATGAATTTCTTGATGCGATGTTTAACCTCGATAGCGGCACTGCGGTATTGCGTCAAAAGAGCGAGCGTACCAAGCCAGCGAAAAAGGTAGTGCCAGCTAAGCAGCTAAAGGTAGCTAAGAATATAGCTAAACCAGCTAAAGAGAAGGTCAATGTGGCTAAAAAGCCAGTTAAGACAATCAATTTTTCAGAAAAAATGACAACCAAGGTTGGACAAGAAGTGCTTGATCAGATCAAAGAGAAGGGCTTCTACCAAGTGTCAGATTTTCAGATGTCACGAGTGTATTTAGGAAACATCATATCTGACATACGCGAGCTAGGTTACAAGCTTGTGGGCGTCAAGAGTGGCAGGTTGATAGTTCGATACGAATTAGACGCGCAATAAAAAACCCAAATCAGCGGTAACTGAGATGGGCACAAAACTTAACTCGTTATTGGAGTATATCAGAATGAATATTTTAGCGCAAAACATTAAAACAATGAGCAGTCGTGAAATTGCCGAGTTGTGCGGTAAAGAGCACCGCAACGTTTGTCGTGATATCGACACTCTTAATGAAAACTATGCACAAATGGGCTTGCTCAAAGTTGAGCAGGGGTACTACACCCTTCAAAACACTGGTAATCAGCAGCATCGTCAATTTTTACTCAGTAAAGAACAGACGATTGACCTGATAACTGGTTATCGCGCTGATATTCGCATTCGTATTAATAGACGCTGGCAGGAATTAGAAGCCAGTGCTAGCCAGCCAGTCGTCGCACTGCCTCATGACTACATATCTGCCCTAGAAGAGCTATTGGTTACCAAAAATGGTGAGCAAGCTGCTTTGGAGCAAGTTAAGGATCTGCAACCGAAAGCGGCAGCATTAGACACGCTCAGTCATGCTAGGGGCTCTCTTGGCATACGTGAGACAGCAAAAGCCGTTGGCATACCTGAACGTGAGTTTGTAAAGCGCTGTCTGGATAAAAGCAAGCCCATGTCGTCACGATTCCTGTACCGCGATGATAACGGTAGGTTAAACGCACATGCTCACCGTATCAAACAAGGCTTCATGACTCAGAAATTAGGCAGTTATGCAGACAAGGATGGTCATGATTTTGCGACTGTCCAAGTTAAGTTTACCGCGGCTGGCGTTGCACATATTGCCAAGTTGATGCAAAACAAGTCATCTGGTCAGTTGAGGGTAGTGTAATGAGCTTTAAATTAGTAGCACAGGTTTTTGATATTCGCGTCGGTAATCCGCTACGCAAGATGGTGCTAATCAAGCTTGCTGACCAAGCAAACGATAATGGCTATTGCTGGCCCAGCTACGAATCGTTGGCTTTCGCATGTGAGATTAGCCGTAGCTCTGTCATCAATCACATTAAGTGGTTAGCTGAGAATGATTTCCTATGGATCGAGAAACGTTATGACAAGGAAGCACAGAAAAGTCTTAGCAATATCTACCACCTTACCTTGTCAAAAGGCAAGCAAGTAAAGGATGTTGGTGGTGTAGCAGCTACACCAGTGCAGGAAATGAACCACAAGGGGGTAGTGCAGGAGATACACCACCCTAGTGTAGGAGATACACCAGAAGTAGTGCAGGAGATACACCACCCTAGTGTAGGAGATACACCCAAACCTATCACTGAACCTATCATTAAACCTATCAATGAATCTATAAAGGGCAAAAAGAAAAAATTAACTGATTATCCTGACGATTTTAAACCTACTGACAAGCAAGTAGAAAAGATGAATGAGTACGGCATCAATATCGATCTTACTTTGGAAACCTTTAAATCTACTCACCAGTCAAACGGCAAGCAGTTTAAAGATTGGAACGCAGCGCTAACAACTTGGATAAACAAAAAGATTGAATGGGATAAGCTTGTTCCAGTACCAGCACAAGAGAAATACGAGCCAGCATTTAACGGTTGGAACGATAAGAACCCTGATTACAAGCCGACTAGCCAGCAAGCTGACGTTTATCACCCTAGTCAAGCAGAGTTTCAGCCAGTAGAGCCAGTTACCTACGTGCCAGCTATGAATGACCCTAACTGGCGCTGGACGGAACCGCTACCGGGCATGAGTATCATTGAGACTGATCGATATATCAAAGAGCATAAGCGCAAAGGCGAGAACCCGAACAAGGCTTATCAGAGATTACTCGCTGAGATACAAGGAGAGATGGCATGAGTTTTATCAGCACATGGCCAAGTTATCGGATGCTTACTGGTCGAGTAAGAACACTTTAATTAAAACTACTACGGAGAAAGATCATGGGATTAGATATTACAGCGTACAAAGGTACAAAGTTGATTGAAAACCCAAAGATGGGCGACACCAATCATCCAGAAGTGTGGGCCAATCAGGTTTATATCGGTATTTGCAATTCAGAGTGGGAGCAGGGCGACGACTTAGAAGTAGGGCAGGTCTATGGGTTTAGCTATGCGCGCAGCTTTTACAGCAGCTCTTACTCTACTTACGGCAATTTACGTAACGAGCTGGCACGTATCGCAGGGTATAAGCCATTAATTGCTGGCAGTAAGTATCGCGGTATCTATGCAGCGCGGGTCTGTGACGACTGGGAAAAAGGTCAGCGCGGTATTTTGTCAGAGCTTATTTATTTTGCAGACAACGAAGGCGAGATTGGCACCAAGACTTGCCGCAAGATATTGAATGACTTGCATACAGTATCTAAACACGCTGGCGAGTTGAACGAGTGGAATCAAGGCTTGCTTACCAACTTAATCCAAACCTTTGAATTTGCCGCAGTCGATGGCTTTGTTCAGTTCGCATAGGAGATGGCTGTAATGGCATCAATACAACTAGATGGTTTAACAATAGACCTGACCGACTCGCTAGATTTTTACAATATGTGCAACGACTCAGCGAGCGTGGAGCTACTGGGTGATAACACTCAGTTGCTAAACATCAGTGTAGGGCATGACGGTTTAAAGATACGCGCAAACTTCATCACGCTACACGATGTCATGAACGCTATTGCAGAGGCTAACAGTTTTAAAGTGGTCCCTGTTATTCCTGAAGAGCACGCCAAGGACGCGATCAATCACAGCGAATACTTTGATGCTGACGGCAAGTACCACGTCAATAAACCCAAAGCTAAGCCCAAAGCGAAGCCAGTAAGTCGAGACGCTTATATCAATAAGTATGGCATGTTGGATTTTAAGGAGGCGAGCAAGTGAGCATTAGTATCTTAACAGACCTAAGACTACGCAGCGGTGAAGATAAATTGACCCAGAAAGCGTTTGAAGGTGCCTTACCAGAAGTCAAAAGCGCAGTTATGGATTCACAAGGCAGAGTTTGGTTGTTTGAGTGCACCAAAAGTCACTTAACGCCTAATCATCGCTCATGGGTATCTGATATTGAGACAGGGTTTTACTACTACTGTGGTGGTTTTGATGCTACGGACTGGCAGAACAGTGCGATTGATAGAGGTGTTATTGAGGTTAAGCCTGGCTATACATGCGGTGACTGCGGTTATCACCATGAGCCACACCAGTTGCGAACGACGTTTTGCGAAGGTTGCGACACGTTACTCAGTTAAGGTGATTGAATCATGAAGAAGGACCCATCCGACTATACGCCAGGTGAGCGCAAATTCGCTGACTTGGTAAAAGCAGTCAAGGCTGGCAAGCCGAACGCTGCTATCTATCGTAAAAATTCAGCAGTGACAGAAGTAGGTGATTTCGTCATTGGGTTGACATACAACATCGATTTACAGCGTTACTCATGTAGCGCTATCGAGATAGACGGCATCAGGCATAACGATCCGTGTCGGTGGGATAAGGAAGGTGGCGCATTGGATGACGCTGTGAGCGACTTAGTGTTGAAGTCAGTCAATGATGGCGTGAGAACCATTTGAAGGCAGGAGGGTAGTAAATTGGCACGCAAAACAGCTATTAGATGGGCGAACATTGTTGAAAGTAAAGCTGGTCAGGCAAATGCGGCAAAGATAGCGCGATTGTGGCCTGCAAAAGGCGCTAAAAAGTCTAAGTTTAATAATATCGAAGTGGTCATCGATGGCATTCATTTCCATAGCACTGGCGAGGGTGATCGATACTTGCATCTAAAGCGATTTGAGAGGCAAGGGCGGATTAAAGATTTGCGCTTGCAAGTGCCGTTTGAGTTGACCCCAACAATGCGCGATGACGCTGGAAAGATAACGCACAGGGCTATGAATTATATCGCTGACTTCGTTTATTTCAATATTGAGAAAGATTGCGAGGTGGTAGAGGATTTTAAGGGCAGGCGCACTAGAACTTATATCGATAAATCAAAACAAATGGCCCACAAGTACGGAATTATCATTTACGAAACCACAGCTAAGAACAATAAGGAGTTTATTTTATGAGTGATGTTAAGAGAGGTTTTAGCTTTAACGTAAACAATTCGCCAATAACTACGGTTGTGGCAGATGGCAAGTTGTGGTTAGCGTTCTACCAGCTTGGTGAAGCGTTAGGGGTGGGTAATTTGCGTAAATCATTAACCAACCATGTGACTGACAGTGATCTGACGTACTTCTTGATGGAGAATGAACATAGCGGCTTAAACCGCCATAGATTCATATCTGAAAAAGGGGTTTTCAGCATACTGCAAGGGCGGCGTGATGGTAAGACAGACAGCTTGAGATTAGCTATTAGGGATAACATCGTGCCAGCGCTTAAAGCTGATCGATTAAATATCGATCCTATTGATGTCGATAAAGATGCTGATTTAAACATCTATTATTTTAATCTTAATAAAAAAAGATTAACGGCTGTCTTTATAGATAACGATATTTATTTTAGGAAAGGCGATGTGGCAGAGCTTATTAAGATACACCAACCCGCTTTTGATAAATATGTTAGAGAGCATGCCACTAAGAAAAGTGTTTTTTTATTAAATATACCTAACAAGGTCAACGTAACTACTAGAGCGTCTTTTGTAAGTATTGGTGAGGTTAACCGCATTTTGATAGATAGGGGTGGCCAGCTTTGTGATGATTTGCGAGAGTTTATCGCTATGACCGTTGTGCCTAAAATGACGCCCGCTATACCTGAGTCGCTGGCTAAAGATAGTGAAATAAAGACTTCTATACCAAAAAAAGACTGCACAGCAACATCTTGCCCGCTATGTGAGCGCCCGTGTCAGGCTGGCTCGACCGATAGTGGTTTTATTACAAACAATGGCGTTTGCTTAAGGTGTTGTTTTGGTAAAAGTACAGAGCAGGTTAAGGCGTTGGTGGGTGCTAAAACAGAAGGTAGTAAGCCAGCACCAGCAGTCGACGACACATTCAACGATGACACGCCAGCACAGACATTTGGTGATATTAGTGAAAATGATATGAATGCCGTACCGTTTGCTAGCTTCGACTTGGCGGCAGGTGAGGACAAATCGGTTACTTGCGACTTCTTTTCTATCCCAGATGACGTACCAATGCGCTTAATCGGTATCGCAGGACAAGCCCAAAGCGGAAAAAATACACTTGCCAGCCACTTGCTTAGCAATCTAAGTGATGACTGGACGCAATCAGCGTTTGCTGATCCGATCAAGAATATGCTAACGGCTATCGGTTTGGATTGCAGTGATGAGGCCAA
This sequence comes from Psychrobacter aquimaris, assembly GCF_016107525.1. Lineage (GTDB taxonomy): Bacteria > Pseudomonadota > Gammaproteobacteria > Pseudomonadales > Moraxellaceae > Psychrobacter > Psychrobacter aquimaris. The sequence continues at coordinate 418,822 of NZ_JABASR010000001.1, forward strand.
GGCTGTAATTGACGAGGCTTTTGATGTTACGCCACGTTATATGATGCAGACACTAGGCACAGACTGGGGTCGTCACATGATTGGCGGTGAAATTTGGGTAAAAGCATTTGCACGTCTGAACGCTGGCATGTGCGTGGTTGTGCCTGACGTTCGTTTCGAGAATGAAGCCGACTTAGTGCGTGAGCATGGTGTACTGATCCATCTTACCGGGCGTGGCGGTATCGAGGGTGGTCATATTTCAGAAAACCCTATTGAGTTTAAAGCGGGTGACATTGTGCTGGATAACTCGCGGGAATTGGCTTGGTTGCACGCTCAAGTCGATGGTAATGCTGTGTTGGGTGACTTTATTGCGGAGGTGAGCGAGTAATGAACAATATACCGCTAAGAGAAATGCTTGATTTACCGGATGCTAAGCTCGCTAGTGTACTGCGCGATGCTATCAACTATCACTTGAGTCAAGCTAACAGTAGTAGCGATTGCGATCAAACTATGAGCACTTTAGATAAGATAAAAGACTCAGTTGTAGTCATTGGTATTATCAACAAGGAGGTGATCGGGTGAGCATGGTTAAAGTTGAGGAAGCCAAGCGTTGCGATTCATGCACTAGAGAGTTGACGGAAGAGCAGGTAGATACAAATTACAAGCTTAATCTTCCAATGTTATTTTGCCCAAGATGTTATCAGATGAAAGACTTGATAATTAATGGTCCTAAAAAGAATAAAGCCTAGACAATAAAAAACACCCAAGCTGGCAGGCAAGGGTGTTTGGATATTACATAAGTTTTTGATCTGAACAACGATAGCGAGTTGATTATATCTGCATTGCAAGGTGGCTGCAATGCTCAATATCTCAGGGATGCACTTATGGCAAAGCGATTAGGGTTTACTAAGCGTGACTTAAAAAGCATTAATATTACTATTGGACTAAACTTGGCAGCGGCTAGGCGTAACGCTGGCATGAGTCAAACAGAGGTGATGCAAGCAGTGTGGGGCGTGTCAAACAATCGTAATCGCATTAGCGAGATTGAGAACGGCAAGCACAACCTATCACTGGCTGACCTTCTTATCTTTCAAGATTTATACGGGCAATCGCTCGACTATATTTGCGGCCTATCGTGCGAGCCTGAAATGGATATGCTGGCAGGTACGGTTAATCATGTGGTTAATCAGTCGCAAGCACTCGTTCAGATGCTAACGACTGAGCTGGCAAGCGTTATGGTTACTCACGTCAAATCTATTTCTAAAAACGATCATGAGGCACTGCTAGCCAGCGCAAAACGGCTTTGCCAAACTGCTAAGACCGATAGCGTTAATACGGTAGTGGGTAGCCCCACTTATCAAGCGATAGGTGATGTTATGCGGGTCATTAGAGACATTGAGGTTAAGCAGGCAAGACAAGCGCAAGCGGTTGATATGCAAATGGCGCAGATATTAGATCGTGTCGATAAAGAGGATAGGCATAGACTGCTTGCTGATCGTGATAAGCATTACCAGTACAGCATACCGCTTGCCAAACCTAAGACCTTGGATGATGATAGTTTTATAACGGATCCTAATGATGTGTTTGTGGGGGTGACTTGTGGCGAGTAAAAATTCAGTACCTCGTGATATGTGGGAGGTTGCAAGACTACTTTGGGAGAATACCAATAAGATAACTGATGCTGATATTATCACTCAATTAGAAGTTGAGTTTGGCAATGAGGTGCCTAAATCTACTGGCACCATTAGTAAGCGCAGAAAAAAGGAAGAATGGCAGAAAAATACCTTGCCCGCAGCTGCAAAAAGGAAGAAAACACAGGAAGAAAGCGGGAAAAATAGGAAGAATTCCAAGCCAAAAACTTCCAATAATCTTCCAAAAACTAATAAAGCACAAACAGTGGAAGAATCGCCCCATTTGGAAGAAAAAAAAGCCCTTGTTGATGGAATAATGGACAATGTCGTCATGAGCGCAAAACAACGCGCCGCTATCATTGTCAAACATCGTAAAAGGTGGAAAAAACAAGGTGATATTCAAGATAATGTAGTCTCGCTTTCGCTAAGTTTGCTTGACGATCTGGATGATAAAGATGCTGATCCTGAGACTATACAAAAAAAGATAGCAGTGATAAATATTTTGGCTAATGCGCTTGATGTGACTACTCGCGCCTCAAAGACTATAAGCGAAGTTGAATTACCCCTATGCGGCATTACCCCAGAAGACTTTAGTCAGTCCGACCAAGATAGGCGCTTAGGAGCGCTTGAGGCATTGGGTGATATTGACGGGCAAGAACGAGAAGCAAGGGATAGATTGAAGGCTGAGCTTGATGATAGGCTTGAGTGGATTAAGGAGACAGCCAGTAGCGGCGACTTTGGGCGCACGCCTGAGCCAGACGATGACGGCATTGAAGAGATAGACTATACGCAAGTTGATGACTAAGGAACAGCAAGGCGCTTAAATGCTGGCAAGTGCGATAATTGAGTGACTTAAACGCATATAAGGCACTCAATTATGACTACCCTAAATTACGATGCTAACGGCTTTATCGTTGGCATTAATCGCATGAAGGACGGGATTGATAACGTCCATGATGATACGCAAGAGATCATTCAGATACTCAAGAGCCAAAACCAAATTGGCAACACACGAATGCGAGAGCTTACCCGCGCAGTCAAATCCGCAAACTATCGTAGCGAATCACAAGCCAGCGCAAGCATAAGTCGCACGCGCTCAAGCTCGCTCGATAGACGCCCGCGTATATCCTCTTCAGCTAGTACCGATGGCACCAATAACCGTAATAGCAATAGATCATCTAGCGGTTCAGCTAGTCGCTCAACGATTAGCCGTGCCAGCTCAAGCGCAGCTGATCGTGGTAGCAATTCATCCGGCTCAAGTAATCGCAGTACAAGCTCAAGCAACAACTCACCCGATAATGCTCGACGTGAGCGTGATGCCAATGGGCGCTTTATATCGGATGGTAGTAATAGCAAAAGAGGTTTTGGCTTGCCTGGTGGTGGTATGGGCGGCCTTAGTAATGATGTTAGCGGCATGGACCCGATGCTTGATAGTATTAGAGAGGCTAAAGAGCTGCTATCTCCTATCGGACGCGCTGGCAAGCTTGCCGGACGCGGTGCTAAGTTCAGTTGGTCAAAGTTTAAGTCAATGAAGCGACGCGAGCCATTGTCTAATGATGAGACGCGGCACAATCGTGAGAATGAAAAGCTACTCGATAAGATATGGAAGGCGATTAAAAAGCAAGGCGGCGGTGCTGGTGGTGGCTTGCTTGATGGGTTGCTCGGTGCTGGTGGTGGTCGTAACAGACGTAACAGACGCAGGGGTCGAGGCGGTCTATTTAGAAGGGGATTGGGATTTTTAGGTAAAAAGTTACCCTATATTGGCGCAGCAGTGGGGGCGGGTGCGCTTGCCATGGATTGGGGTGGTCTCAATCATAAAGAGAAATCCGCTGGTGTTGGTGGCTTAGCAGGTACGACCGCAGGTATGGCGGCAGGTGGTGCGGCTGGCGCGACCATTGGTTCTATTGTGCCAGTTGTTGGTACTGTTGTCGGCGGTCTTATTGGCGCAGGTATTGGCGGCTGGATTGGTAGTGGCGCAGGTGAGGCTTTAGGAGCGGCAGCATCCCCTTATATTGAGGATTGGACGAAAGCTATTACCGCTTATAACTTACCTAAGAAAATGAGTGATACGTGGAATAACGGGATTAAGCCGTTCTTTAGTCGCATGGAAAACGCCGCTAACAACTTTTACGAAAGCTCATTATCCGCAGTCTCCGCAGCTATTGATAATGTCGGGAATTTCTTAACAGGCGGCGCCGATGGTGTTACGTCTGCAAATGCTGGTGCGAACGGTGCCAGTGCTGCTGTATTGTCAGAAAAGCAGAATAAAAACCAAATGATGGTTTATGAGTCATTCAGAAACGCTGGCTTGTCAGATGCTCAGGCACGCGCAATGACGGCCGAGGTTGGACGTGAGAACAGCTATCAAGATAAATACTTGTTTGGCGGCCATAGCGACCCTGCTAACAACGAATACAATCTAGGCATGTTTTCATGGCAGAAAGAGCGCGGCAAGAAGCTATACAAGCACTTAGAATCAAAAGGTATGATTAAGAACGGCAAAATAATGCAGTCGCAAGAGGCGCTGGACGAGCAGGCGAAATTTGCAGTAAATGAAATTAATACTAATCCTTCCTACAAGCGAACCAAAGATCAGTTTTTAAAAAACCCTAATGTAGATTACAACGAAGCCAACGAAGTTTTAGGTAAAAATTACATACGCTGGCGCTATACTGATCCTAAGTATGCAAAACATCATCAGTATCGAGATCAATACAAGGCGCTTATTGATAAACAGCTTAAGCCTATTGAAGACACTACTGTAGTGGATGAAGTTACAGACAAGGTGGCAAAAACAGCTAAAAAGGTTGTTACTCAAAAACAGCCAGCCAGCAAAGAGGCTAATAAATCGCTGGCAGGTAAGGCTAAAAACAATAGCAGTGCGCTGGGTGTAAGTATGGGCAGTATGGTTCCTGAAAAGACCAAAAAGGCGAATATTGCTAATAGCAGCTTTAGCGAAAATAAGCCTATGATTTTCAACTCAAGCACGCCCGCTGGCAGCAATACAGGCTATGCACCTGCTAACATGCCAGCCTCGCCTATCCTTAAAATACCCGCCGCGCCTAAGATCAAAGAGCGTCTTGACAGCGGCGGTAGCAATAAACCTGTTATATTGCAATCAAGCAATGATACAATTAATCAAAATTTGTCGGATAGGGGGTTAGCGCATGCAGTTACAGGCGGGTTTGGTCAAGATCGTTATTGGGGTTAGTTTGTCATTGAGCTTATTCACGCCAGCGCTGGCAAGTGATGACTACAACTGTATGCAGTTAATGTATGAGCATGGGTTGGCTACTTCAGCGCAGCTATATTGTGGATATGAAGATTACAGTGAGGCTGTAATTAGTAAAGCCAGTCAATGTATGGCACTCGCAGAAGATCATGGGGAGTCAGATCGATTGAAAGAAACTTTAAAAGAAGGGTTGGCTGATTTTCAGGCAGAGTATGAAAATGCCAGTAATAAAAAAGAGATATGTAGTGTGTTTGCCGATCAGTTTCCACTATTTGTAAGACCGTAAAAATATAAGTTTATGAAGAAGGGCTTGCGTTTAAGGCGCAGCCCTATTTTTTTAACTAAAATTAAGAGAGTCCAATGAAAGGTTCTTCAGATATGCCACCTTTTGGTGACATCCTCAACGCGGGTATTCAGGCAGTTAAGCAATTATGCAATCGAACCAACGGTATTACTCCTAAAGCTTTTGATAAGAAGGTAGAAGAAATTACGGGAATTACAGGCGAGCATTTAAAAATATCTTTTGTGAATCCTGAGTTTCCTATACATGCAGACGATGAAGATGAGGACATGGTTGATTCTTGTTATGCGTATTTAACCGAGATAATGCTATCTTGCCTAGTGGCAATAGGCGCGATAAAAAGTGAGGTTTTCAATATTGAAGCGAATCTAGGGCAGTCTTCTATTCACCTTATCCCCTTCAATAGCAGGATTACGCCTGAAAATTTAATACAGATAGATCCCTTTGGTAAGATTTATTTTTGGCTGGCAGGCGATAATTTTGCAAATTACCGACACTCTGATGTTTCTTCTAATACATACCAGTCGAACCTAGGTAGATTCGATTCTAAGAGCTTCCGAGTCTTGCGCGAGGTTAATAAAGCTGCTTATGGGGAAAAAGGCGACCCTTTAATTAATCATTTAATTAGCGAAACGATGCGCCGTACTTCTGTATTTATGAACAACTATGCCAATGTAATTGCAGCGAACGACCATGTAAAAGTGACGCCAAAAATGATACTGGATGAGGTTTTTCATTTAACCCCATTACAGTTTGAGCATCTTTGTTTGAGTGTGGTTGAGGCCTCGTTAAAGCGAGAGGATCCAAATGCCATTTTCAGCGCAAAGCATACAGGACAGAGTAATGACGGTGGTATAGACGGTATTATCACGCAAGACTGTGGCGCTGATGATATTCATACTTATTATATCCAAGCTAAGCAGTACAGCGAAGGTAATAATATATCAAACAGAGAACTGCGCAATTTCGTTGGTGGTTTTACACCTGATACTAAGTATCATCATGGTATATTTATTACTACAAGTGATTTTACCAAGCCAGCACTGGATTATGCTCAAAACCTAAATAGCCATAGTTTAATTTTAATTGATCAGATGGCTTTATTGGATTTGATGCTAGAGCATGAAATAGGTTTAGAGAAAGTACAGACAGAAACGTTAGTTATGAATAAGTCGTTCTTTAAAAAATTACGAAAGCATTAATATGTAATAGCGCTTTCCTATATCTCTAACTAACGGTTGTTAGTTATGCGCTGGCAAGAATACAGCGCTAGGAACACCCCAGCCAGCACCCCAGCAAAGCCCCTTAAACTAAGTATATTAACTATGCTTACTTAAGGGGCTTTTTTCATGGCTAAGAAAACAAAACTGATTACTTATAACTTGAGTGATCGTGGTCGCTCAAAAGATATCGGTACAGACAGATCAGACGTAAGCGTTCAGTCGATGGTTGATAACATCAACTCAAGCCGCACACAAGAGCTGGTCAATAGCGGTGATATGTACGGCTACTACGGCCATGAGTTGCGTGGACGTTTTGGCATGAATCCGCCAGACGTTTGGGTAAACCCTAATACTAATGAAACGATCCGCATTGAACCGGCCATTCGTACTATCAAGTTATCGGCTGACAATAGCGGCAACGTATCAACACAGCATGAATTTTTAGACACCGATAGTGGTAAATACTCAGAGCGCCTATATGCAAACAAAGTAGGCGGCTTTAGTAGCGCGGTCATGCGTAAGCGAGGCGCAGGCGGGTTATATGATGTCACAGGGTTTTACGGTTACGACTTTGTAAGACAGCCAAACTACAACACCAATCGCGGTGACGGACTGTTTGACGCACTATTCATCGAGCAAGAGGACGGTGAATTTGCGTTTGATAGTGTGACCGGCATTACCCCGCAACAAAGCATGATTAAGTCAGCACTAGAGACAGCCATCATGCACCAATATGACAGTATCTTAACGGCTATCCAGTCAGACGCCATGATTAATCATTACCAAAACGAGGTGGTCGCCGCTCAAGAAGAGGCGATTAATCGCGAGGTGCGCCTAAACAAACTACGTGTTAAACGTGCCAGCCGCAAAGAAGCAATATTTGACACCCTTATTTGCCCATCGGTGCCGTTTAGCGAGATTACCGCCCAATGGGATAGCTTTAACAACCAAGGTACCTCTGATCGTGATTTACGCACCACTGAGAGCGCGAAAAAAACGCACTTGGATAGCGAGCGTAAAAAAGAGCGTGTCTTTTTATTTGGTCACAATCGCTAAGGGGCTGGCATGAGCAATAACAGACTGCTATCACCCCTTGAGTCTATGCAAATGGCGTGGGGCTTAGTATTGCGTGATTTTAGACAATGGTGCTCACCGTCCGGACAACAATCTATCCGTGACTGGAAAACGCGGCGAATAGAGGGCGCTATCATCGTCTCAAAGACTGAGATGGTTGATGACGCTGAAGCGATGCTCAAGGCGGTACAGCAAAATGAGAATGCTAAGGCGATGGGGGATACCACTAATAGCGGCACGTCTGTCTACTTGCCTATCATGGTCACAGCGATTAGCGCTATCGAGTCACCACCTGAGCGTGACATTGTGCAGCCTAATGCCAACTGGATCAATGTCATCGTGCCAGCAGACCCATTGCAGCGAGTGGTGCAACTTCGTACCGCTGCTATCGCTTATCGCTGTCAGGTCGCCTTTTTTGCACCCAATCCTCACGCTGCGTCATCCATTGCTAAGCAGTTTGTGAACTACTGGACGCACGAAGGTAAGCGTAGTTTTGATTTGGTTTATGAGCTTGGCTTTGCTGGCACGTTTGTCATCAAGGATAACTGGAATTTTAAAGTGGTCGAAAACACGCTTTATCCTGACAAGATCGATGTGGGTATTAAAAACATTCATGGTGCGACTGTGGATTGCGTAGTGGTAGGGCTTGAGCCAAACGTGGTCGGTTTAGGCCATCCTGACGATGATATTACTGATACGGGCGAACCAGACGGTAGTATTCCGCCAGGCTTACCACCAGTTGACGGTGGGCGTGATCCTGCTGATGAGTTAAATGGTGTTGTTATCGAGGCTGACGTGATTGATCGTGAGCATGACCGCCATACTCGAGTAAATGCCGATCCTAATACGGGTGTTATTACTCAGACTGATATTAAGGATTTGTGATGACCAGCAAGCCAGCCAAACCCATCAATCCCAACCTAGTCACTATTGATGCGCGAGCCGCAAGCTATGACGGTGAGCCAGTACGCATACTTGCTGTCACCTCTGCTGATAGCGGCAAGATATTAGTCGCTAAGCAAGATACATGGCGTGATCAACCAAAGGCTAAAGAGAACACGATTGTCGTCACTGATACGCCTAACTTGTTTGGTCATTGGGGGATGGCGTTCAATGAGAAGGAGCAAATGAGTACGGTCATGAGTGCTTACAAGGCAGCTAATGCAGCAGGTCTTCTAAGTATTGATGATTCGCTGGCACGTTTTGATCCAAAAAATGTGATTCAGACTCGCAAGTTTGATGAGCGTGGCCGCGCGCTCGACTTTGACAGTATGGGTATGAATAACGGTCATATCGCGGTATTACTTGCTATTTGGGCCGCAGGGCAAGCACACGGCGGCTATGTGATAACGCGCCAACCTAGCGACGATGATAATGATGATCAAGATGATCAAGATGATGACGATAGCGAGTTTGAAATGATGCCGTTTAGCATCTAAGGTCTAACGTGATAGAAAATCTTTACGAGTTGCCTGAGTGGGCCGAGGTTTGCAAGCGCTATCGCTACAACATAACACGCTTTGCCGTTGAAGCATTGGGCATGACTTATGCCAACAATCAAGGCGTAACCCCGCAACAACAGACGCTATTTCAATCAATAGTCGTACCCGGTAGCCGCACCACGGTAGCGTCTGGTCATGGTACGGGAAAATCAAGGTCGGCTGGCATTGTGGCCTTATGGCATCTACTCTTCTACCCTGAGTCGGTCATGCTGTTTACTGCCCCGCAAATCGGACAGCTGAGAACGGTCGTTTGGAAAGAGATTAATATCTGTTTGCAGCGGCTCAAGAACAACCCATCTTTGGGCTGGCTTGCTGATTTCGTGGTGGTATTGGCTGAAAAAATCTACATTAAAAACTTTAAAGATACTTGGTTTGTGTTCGCCAAAACTGCGCCTAAACACTCACCAACCAATATCGCTGGTCAACATGGCGATTACTACATGGTATGGGGTGATGAAGCTGCTGGTATTGATGACGAGGTAATGGAAGTCGTCATCGGTGCATTGACGCACGAGAATAACCGCGCTGTACTCACAAGCCAGCCTGCCACCAGTACCGGCTTTTTCTACGATACGCACCATACGTTAAGCCGCACCAGTGGCGGCATATGGACCAATCTTGTATTCAATGGCGAAGAGTCGCCGCTAGTTAGCAAAACAAAACTTGTCGAAGCATTGTACCAGTACGGTAGCCGCGACCATCCTGGTTATCTGATCCGCATACGTGGACTATTCCCTGAATTAAAGGGCAAATATCTACTGACTCGCACTGAGATCAGTAACATGCTTGCACGTAAGCCGGTGGTGACTGAGGATGGCGAGTACGGTTATATCGTCACAGTCGATGTCGGCGGTGACGTTGGCCGAGATCATAGCGTTATCACAGTGATGAAAGTCGTTGATAAGGATTATAACGGCCGCATTGAGCGCCATGTGCATGTGGTTGATATACCGCTGTTTAGCAATAGGGCAAACATCAATGAGCTAAAAGCGCAAATATACAGCGTTATGGCTGAGTATGCAGGCGCAACATTGGTTATTGATCCAATGGGCGCTGGCATGGGGCTATGCCAGTTACTCAAGTCCGAGGGCTTGTACTTTGAAACGGTCAACTGGGGAGTACCTTGCTTTAACAATAATTTAAAGGCGCTTTACTTCAACAAACGTGCTCACGCCTATGTATCGATGGCAAAATCCGTTGAGCGCGGTATCTTTAGTGTGAGTGACAAGGTTCGTAGTCAGCATCAAATGGTTAAGGATATGGAAACGCAAATGAGCCGCTTGCCGTACTTCTTTGATGAGCGTTCACGCTGGGGACTTATGAGTAAAAAAGATATGGCAAAAGAGGGTATAACCTCGCCCGATTTAGCCGATACCTTCGCTTTTGGCTTTATGGAGCGGATAAGCTACTCACCAGTTAATAAGGCGGAATTTGTCGGTAGTGTCAAAGATAAAGAGCAGTGGGAAGACTTAAACGAGCTTGCGGCTATGCTTTAGCTAGGGTTAGCTACTTGGAACACCGCCCACCATACTTGCCAGCACACGCTACACTAATAATTATTACTATACTGATTATTGGATCAAACAATGCCCCAACCTATTATTTTCACCATTACTGAGGCAGGCAAGCAAGCCGCCCTCAACGCTAATGCAGACTCCGCACAGCTTAAGATCAACTTAACACAAGTTGCAGTCGGTACGGCGCAGCACTTGGCAACAGGTAATGAAACCGCATTAACGAGTGAGGTTAAGCGCGGCAGCATCGTGTCGGGTGATATTGAGGTGGTTAGTAATACCTTGCGCTTCACCACCTCAATGAGTGGCGACACCAAGACAGATGTTTATGAAGTTGGCTTGTTCACTGATGACGGCGTTTTATTTGCGTTGGCAGGATCAAACACTACTCCCTTATTTAGCTTGCACCCTGATATTACTTTTGTGATTGGTTTTGGGTTGTCCTTGCAAGATGTGGCAGCCGATAGCGTCACCGTCAGCACTGACCCAAACGGCGCGTTATCAGTGGTCATTATGGAGCAGCATTTAGCGGCACCAAACCCTCATCCACAATACGCCAAAGCCAGTGATATTCAAGATCATATCGATGATCCGGATGCCCACGAGCAGTATTTAAAAACATCGGACTTTGTAGATGATCATTTAAACCATGTAGACCCGCATGATCAATATGTGCTTGATGTAGAGCATGATCAGGATATGGATGATATCGCACAAGAGCAAGCGCTCATAAATCAATGGCAAAACGATCATTTGTCTATCTTAAATCCAGACGATAGCGTTCCAAACCCTCATCCGCAATACGTTCTTAAATCAATGTTTAATCAAGCAATTGCCGCTTTAAATCAGAGAATCAATGAATTAGCGGAAACCGCTGGCGTGGGTGCGGTTCTAGGCCGTATTGATGTTACGTTCACAGGTGAGACGAACGGTTACAGTCAGGTTAACAGCACCATAGCGCGGGTTAACTTTACGCTTAGCACGTCTGGTAGTTTTAATCTGGTTCGTTCAGGTGCGTTTGCTAATACGTTTATTAGCGACTTTGAGTGCCAGCCAGCCAGCACTAGCCGCCGTTTAGAGTTGAATTATCCTGCAGGTTACGATCCGCTAGAGCATGAGGTCAGAAGTAATAATACGTCTATTGCCGAGAAAGTGGACGGCACGGGTATAACTTTTTATGTTCCATATACAAGTGACACTGATGTTGACGGTGCGAAAAAATACACTGTTAACGCTACTTATTACTTTGAGATCGTTAAGATATAAGGGGCGTTATGAAAAATATCTATCTAAACGCTGTCCGCACTCACGTTGACTTACTGGTACGCCGTGCGCGTACCGATAAGTTGATTGTGTGGGATATAGGCACCGATGAAATCCATGATCCAACGCTCATAGCTTACCGTGCTTATGGCAATCGTGATGATGCTGATGTTGTAATGCTATGCGCTGGCACGAATAGAATAGGTGAGGCGCTACCGAATAAACGCATCTACTTACCACTACCTGCCAGCCTAGCGCAAATCAAGCGCACTTATGCCAGTAGTGAGGTGATGAATGGCTGATCCTGTTGATTATCTAAGTGAAGAGCGCGAGGACTCTACAAGCTGGCAGGACCGCAAAACCAATGACATGACACTCGATGAGCTTCGTGCCTGGCGTTTACGTACCGGTAAAAGCGTCGGTGAGCAGCGCAAACATGCCAGCACGCACAACAAGTACCTAAAAGAGACATTAAAAGATATTGAGGCAGGCGAGCGACTGAATAACCGTCAACTTGCCTCGCTTATCAAGTCAGCCAAAAGCCGCGCCGGTATCAGTGTCAGCGAATTACTTGAGTTCACACTAGGCGACACCAAGCGCAATAATGAGCTTAAAAAAACCATGAATGCGGCGGTGCTCGACGCTTATCTCGCCAATGTCAAAAAAGCATCAAACAAGTTCTTAGGTGGCATAACCCCAACTGATGTCATCAATCAGTCAAGGCGGGAGGATATCAACCGCGCCAATACTCAGATATTTCTAGCCAGCGTCTTTAAGCGCCAGGGCAATATCATAAAGTTTGTCACTAATGCGGGTATCGGTAGTCCAGACACGCATCACTATGTTTCAGTGCAATTACTAGACTATCCAGAGCTGCTGCTAGGTCGCACACGCGCCCCTAGCGTTGTCGATGTCAAAAAAGCGGTCATTGACGGTAAGATTAACTTTGATTGCGATTGTGGCCGTCATCGTTACTGGTACCGATACCTAGCCACTGTGGGTAAGTATAACTTTGGGGTAGATGAAAACCGTTATCCCTCGACCCGTAACCCTAAGCTGACTGGCGTGGCTTGCAAGCATACTTTGCGCGTGATGAAGCATCTTATGAGTCCTCACATGATCGCCAAGGTCAAAGGCTATGCCACAGACGATATCGCCAAGGCCAGCAATAAGATAAAGCCGCACCGTAAAACGTCTAAGCAATTAGAGCGCGAAGCGGCTAAGCAGACCGAGGCGCTAAACAATTGGAATGGTCGTCTTCACTGGTCGAAAAAGATTAAGCAAGCGGCGGTCAAGGCTGAGAAGCAGATCAAGGCTGAGCAAAAACGCGCGCAAGCCAAATCCCCTAATCAGCCGACACAAGCGGAACGTGCCAGCTACCAATACGCTCGCACGCAAGTCGGTAAAAAAGGCGTGCCGGATAACTTTAAACAGATATATCAAACTGAGATCAACACCTATCAAGGTAAGTGGGGCACTAAATGAGTTTAAGAATAGAGAATACGCTAGTTGCTAATGGTCAGGCGCTCACCAATCGTATCATTACTTTGCGTAGTCAATCGGTGATCCCTGTCTTCGCTTTTAGGCGTGTGGTGCTACCGGTTAATGCAGGTGATGACAGCCGTGATTTCGTCACCTGGTCAGGACTGGGTACGGTGAGTGATAATGATGAGCACGCTATCGACTATGAGCCGCTAGGTCATGCAATGGTATTAATACTTGATAGTTTGGGCGGCGCGTTTCATGACGGCGGTATGTTTGTTACCTCTGAAGAGATGTCGTCAATGGCACTCGTTGAGCCATATGATATTTTACTAGAAGGTGATGACCGTATTAAACTAAAGCCGGACTGGACGCCTGAGAAGGGCGATTTATTCTGCTTTATGCTTAACAACCACAAGGAATATCATGAGGTTACTGGTATAATGGGACAGTCGATGCTGGCAAGTCATGGTAAAAAGTATGCCCTGTCTCAGCGCTTTGATCTTAACTATCTTGATGCGTTTAATGAGGAAAGTGTTGTTGATGTGGGAGTTCCTTATAAGTAACAATATTGTTTATAATAATTTTGTTAAAAAATTAAGGTTAAGGATAATTGACCATGATTAACTACATTGAAGTTGGTAAGCTGGTTCCCGCTAATAAAAAAATCACAAAGCATAAGTGTTGGGGTGTGTTTGATACGTTGTGGGATGAAGTACAGCGCAATTATGCCGATAGAGAGGACTTGGCAGGTTTTAGCAAAAACGACTGGCGCAGCGCTTATGATCGCGCCTTACATTTTGACGGCTTGGACAGTTTCGTTATAAGCACGCCAAGCCTTGTGGTGCTGGACGTGATCGTCAATAATTTTTTACTGGGCTATTGTCATCATGAATGGGTTAAGCATTGTAACCGCGCAGGGTATTTAATGGCCGCGCCAGCCATGTTTAAACCTAACAATATTCCGACACGCGTAAACTTTAAAGACGGTAAAGGCTGGCAAGCGCTTAGAGGTGTGGTTAGATTTACGCCACCAACTATGAATTAATGGAGTGATGTATGACTAATCGCCAGCAAAAAGAGTTGGATTTTAAGCAGTTGCATATCGATTTTATGGATGCCTTAGATAAGGCTGATCGTTGGAAGTACATGAAACAAGTCGACCCTAGTGTACAGCCTAATGTATGGCAAGAGTGTTTAGGTGTGGCGCTCGACAAACTAAATGGCATAAAAGCTCCGACGCATCGCGGTTTCTCGGCTATTCATTTTCGTAACGAGATAGATTTGTGCAGAATGTTTTTACTAGGTCGAGAGTCTTATTTGAATAAGCAAGGTGAAACTATGCTAAATAAGCCTGAGTTTAGATAACTAGCATCTCATAAAAGTCTTATTCTGAATGACAAGACTTTTAGTCTCTCAGAAACAACCATCAAGCCAGCCTAGCCGCTGGCTTTTTGCTGTATGGAACACCCCTAAATGAGCCGTTTGGCTAGGCATTACTATAAACATATCAGTTATCTGTAATCACCTGACCAATCAACCGTATAGGATTATCCCCATGCAAGAGAAACAAGCACGAGAGTTAAACGATGCCGCCCATAAAGAAGTGCAAGCCACACGCGGTATCATGCATATCTTTACCAACAAAGCGAATGCGGGTCAAGAAGTCGCCGCGTTTGACTCTATGTTAGCTCAGAATGAACACTCTGATCGCAGCGTAGGCTTTAGCAAATTGCCTTCTTCTATGCAGCGTATGCTCAGCCACCCTGTTATCAAAGAACATCCTGAAGCGGTGTTTGATGGTATCTCTGAGGGTATTATTGAATATAAGCGCCGTAACGGTGGCGAAGAGCCGTCCGCTTATGTTGTTGCAGCCGCACTAGCAGCCGCTGCCATGCCGTTTGGCGGCGCTCAGCAATACGATTCAACAGTAGAGCCTACGTTTGACAGCTTATCCCTTGGTCATCATGAGCCGCTATCAGTCGTGCCAGCGGCTACTCAGGTGGTTATCACTTATGGTATCGCTAACAGCTTGCCGCTTGTGTCTATGCTGCCAAACCCTATGGGTTCAAATGAGCTACCTATCGTATTCGGTACGGCGGTCGCTGGCATGGACATGGGCGTCATGCGCGAAGGTGACGCAATGGACGGCGATAAAGCCGGTATGCCATACACTGAAAACCGTCATATCCTAACGATGGATAAAGGCGCAACTGGTGCGTTTAGTTTAACCTCGCATGTGGCCTACACTGCCAACGTTAAAGCAGATAGTACGACTCAGTTTATTGTTGATACGTCATCTAAAAAAGCCCCATTTCTAGGCGGGCGTGTTTCTATCTTCGTTAAAGGCATTAAGATTGCTAGCGATGAAAGCCGTAACCATCCAACCAATAAAGGCGTCAGTACCCTACAGCCTATCGATAAGATTGATGTTGGTACCGATACTTATATCATAACAAGCGCTACCGCTGATCTTGATACTCATGAGATCAACGTACAGTTTGATATTGTCGCAGGTAGCGAGCCTGACGCCGGTGACGTGACCGTTGAGATTTTCTTCGACTATGAGCGTAAAGCGAATGGCATACAGATTTTAACTGAACCATCAATCGATATGGAATTTGGTCATCGTTCAATCTACGCTTTCCCTAACCGTTCGCGTTCAGTTGCCACTATTGACGCAATCACGCAGCTGATGAATGAGCTTGGATTATCTTGGTTCGGTGCTGTGCAGACTATCGCCATGCAAAAGCAATATTTTGAGCAGACAGGCCGCTTGCTTCGTACTGCTATCAATATGTGCTTAGCCAATCAAGATCCTGAAACTGGTCGTGTGGTGACGTTTAACTTCACTAAAGGCGGTGTATCACCGACTAATATCGCTGATGCGTTTGCTAACATCAATATCACGCTTGGTATGGCACGTACTCGCTTATCAACAGCAATTAACCTGGCAGTTGGTGGTTATGATCTGTATGTCTCAGATCGCGGGCAAGCTTTCTTTTCAGGTTTAAGCGGTGAAAACTACGAGCCGACCGGTGAGAGCGCAGGCGATCAAACCAGTATCTATCGCATAGGTAAACTCAAGACTAGCGGTGCTAACGTCTACTACGTGCCTAAGTCTATGGGCGTGTTTAATGAGACAGGCGCATCTACCACCGCGCACGCTTTGCTAGTGCCACGCGCAATCAGCCCAGCACAAGCACCATTTGTCGGTATGGTAGCCGTACCACCTATGGTCATGACCTCTAACGGCAATGCCTATGAGAAAGATGTGGCTATCTATAGCCGTACTGCTGCTGAGACGAACCCAATCCCTCGTTTCGCAAACCAATTCATGCTTATCGAGATGATTAACTTGCCAGCGCTTTAAGTCGCTAGTAAGCAGTAAAACGGTATAGCCACTAAAGCCTTGCTGTCAATAAGTGGCAGTAAGGCTTTTTTCAATCTTATATTTGACCAAAACTAAGGATTATCCAAATGACAGACGTGAAGCAATTACCTGAAAACCTTGAGCAGCTTGAGCAGCTAACAGAGTTCAAGCGTGTATATAAGAAAAACACCGTTGAACAACTGGAAGACCTATTGACCGAGGCCGAGGTGGATTACCTAAGTGCTGATAATAAGTCAGAGCTAGTATGGCGCTTGCTAGACCACCGAGACTTTGATT
Source organism: Psychrobacter aquimaris (assembly GCF_016107525.1). Classification (GTDB taxonomy): domain Bacteria; phylum Pseudomonadota; class Gammaproteobacteria; order Pseudomonadales; family Moraxellaceae; genus Psychrobacter; species Psychrobacter aquimaris. The sequence goes on from NZ_JABASR010000001.1 coordinate 435,693, forward strand.
TTGAAGCAGCGATTGCTCTTGAGTCAACACCAACCGAAGAGTCAGCAGACGAACAGCCAGTGCCAGATGATGAGCCAGTTGAGCCGACCGTTGAACCAGCACCAGCCGATGAACAGGTTGATGAGTCAGTAGTAGCAGACGATAAGGTGGACACCAATGAAGATGTACAAACGATTCAAGATGATACTAGCGATGGGGATAGCGCTCAGGTCGATGGTGAAGCAAACGCCAATACCGGCACCGATAGTGCAAGCACGGACGACAGCGAAAAGCCTAATGAGGTGGTTGACACTACCGACAATGATGCGCCGTCAGATATTGGTAACATCGATGACGCTAGCGCAAACGAAATTGAACAGTCAGCAAAAGCACCAGATCAACCAACCACCGATAGCTCAGCATCCGACAACAAAGCGTTTATTGAAGCGCCCGTAAGCGAAGCTGAGTTTGTAGAAGTTAAGAACAAAGGCAGTTTTAATATGCTAGAACCTGCTACTAGCACGCTGGTTAAGGCTGGCAAGACCACTAAGATTTACATTAAGGGCTATGCGACTAAAGATCAGGTGCTACGCAATATCGCCCAATACAACCAGACGCGCGGTGACAAGCTAACTGTTACTAACTAACCCAAATGGGCAGACATAGGCTTACTGGGTGACTGCAACTAAGGCGCAGTTGCTCAAGGCCAATTAAAACTATCAAGGAATCATCATGATTGAGAGCAATATTTTAGGCGCAGCGGTTGGTATTCAAAACCAAGGCGTTATAGATAAAAGCGAGGGCACAGCATTGCCTTCTACCGTTAATGGCGTGATCGCTGGCAAGTTCAGACGTGGGCGCATGGATAAGGCGTTTGTTGTCACTCGTGATAATTACAAGTCACTACTAGGGCATGACCCATCTAATCCTAGCTATCAAGCGGTTGAGGATGTGTTTAACCGTGGCGTGAGTCAGATTGAGATTCGGAGAGTAGGTAGTTCGGGAAAGTAACAGCGCCTCAAGTAGGTGGAGCTATTGCTGATTTTGACTTCGCTGTGATTAGATATAAATGGTTAGCTTCAGCAGGAAAAGATTTAGATGTAAGGGTTTCTATGAAGAAGCCCGATAGACAGGATTACGTTGTAGGTTGGAAAAGGCTTGATACAGATAATGGGTACTTGATATGGAATGGCGACAATCAGGCTGATGGAGTCGAGGCAATACTTGTTGATCTAAACAAGTTGGCGACTGACTACACCGATCAAGAAAATGTGGAAGTGATTTTGAGCGCATTTTGGTACGGCTCTGTTGGCGGAGGGGATGTAACTATTGAGTTTACAAGCTACAAAGGAGGCGTTATGAATAAGTCGGGATTTGACTTTACTAATAGTGGTGGCGCTCTGGTTGATAGAAAGATTTTAGGTGTCAATACCAAGAAAGAAAAAGGCGCAGATGCTTCTGACGATAATGGCGAGCACCTTGCTACATTGGCCTTCAACTTAAACACCAAATCAGGCTTCTTATCCAAAACGGTTAAGTAGCTTTATTACCGAAATGTATTAAAATCCATAAAAAACCTTGTGCTGCTGCTTGTAGTGCAAGGTTTTTACTAGGGGTCGTTATGATTGAGAGTGATGTTTTAGGTGCGGCTGCTGGCGTGCAAAATCAAGCTGGCAGCAATAATTTGAATAGCAATGTTATGCCAGCACTGGTTTGTAGTGTGGTTATTGGTTGCTTTAAACGTGGGCGCATGGATAAGGCGTTCAAGGTCACCGCTGATACCTACAAAGCCCTACTGGGAGATGACCCGTTTAATCCTAGTTACACAGTGATTGATGACGCTTTTATCGCCGGTGCAAGTGAGATTATGATTATGCGTGTAGGCAGCCTAGTAAGCGCAGCGCCTCCTATCACCCCAGAAGTACCTAGCAATAAACCCGCTAGCGTCATAATTTCGGGTACGATATGTAGTGGCATAATAAAATTGGACAGCTGCTAAGAGGTTATACTAACCCAAAGAA
>NZ_JABASR010000020.1 GCF_016107525.1 Psychrobacter aquimaris
ATTTAGGGTTCAGTTATAGTCTTTGAGTCTTGAAACTACTTTTGCAAGAGGTCTATTTTTGATAGATAAAAATAAACGGCTGAAATGTCAGCCGTATTACTCATAAATTCTATTAAAACGTATATCAGTGTTGGCTTATTAAAGGGACTGATTAAGATTTCTGCGCACGGTCCTGTAGTGGGTCACCTAAAAGTACGCTACCAGAGTTTTCACGGCGCTCATCATCGCTCAGCTTACTGGCAGATACTTTAGATTTTCTCTTCCACTTCAAACTATACAAGTCATCACGGCGATCAAGCAGATTATGTACCGATCCTTCGTTACGGACATGAATAAGCTTGTCTAAGTTCACATCTGAAAAGAATACCATCTCAGTGTTGGCCGTCGTTTCTGCCATAATCGCATCATGCGGGAATGCAAAATCTGACGGTGAGAAGATAGAGGACTGCGCGTACTGAATATCCAAACTCTCAACTTGTGGTAAGTTACCTACTGAACCGCAAATCATCACATAGCATTCGTTTTCAATCGCACGTGCTTGGGCGCAGTGGCGCACGCGTAGATAGCCGTTTTGCGTGTCTGTCCAAAATGGCACGAACAAGATATCCATATCATCAAGTGCCATGAGGCGGGCAAGCTCAGGGAATTCAACGTCATAACATACCAAAATACCAATACGACCGGCATCGGTATCAAACACCTTAACTTCGTCACCACCTTCAATGACCCAAGCGCTACGCTCATGCGGGGTAATATGGATTTTGCGCTGCTCTTCAACCGTACCATCGCGGCGGCACAAGTAGCTGACATTGTATAACGTATCGTCCTCATCCAAGTACGGCATAGAGCCTGTAATGACGTTAACGTTATAGCTGACTGCCAAATGCGATATCTCATTTTTGAACCATTCGGTATAACCGGCCAAAAAGCGAATAGCGACGTTTTGATCCGTCGATTCACATAATCCCATCAATGGTGCGTTAAAGAACTCTGGTAAACAAGCAAAGTCAGAGTTGTAATCAGCCATAATATCGACAAAGAACTCAACTTGCTGCAGCAGCTCTTCAGGTGACTCGACTTCACGCATTTGCCATTGGATACCACCAATACGTACCTCAGACTTACGAGTGTTTGGCTTATAGTCTTGCGGCTCGTAATAAATGTTTGCCCACTCAAGCAGAGTAGCGAAACCTTTAGATTGTTTATCATCCGGTAGATAAGCAGTCAAGATACGCTTGACGATAAAGCCATTTGAGAGTTGGAAAGACAATGCAGAATCATGAATTTCACGAGCTGCGACGGCTTCAATATATTCGCCAGGTGTGAGATCTTGATGGTTGTGATAGTTCGGGATACGACCACCAGCCAAAATAGCTCGGAAGTTTAGCTGGCGACACAGCTCTTTACGGGCGTCATATAATCGACGTCCTAGACGATAACCACGATACTCAGGATCGATCAAGGCGTCTAAGCCATAAATAGCATCGCCTTCGGGATTGTCTCTGATAATTTCTTTGTGCCCAATTAGATCATCATAGGTATGCGGGTTAGAAAACGTAGCATAATCAACACGCATAGATAACACGATACCAATCAATTGATCATGGTCAAACAACGCAATTTGACCTTCGGGGAAAGCATCAATCAAGGTATGAATCGTGTTCTTTGACCATGCACCACCCAAGTTGACATAGACACGATCCATTAGTGCTTTTAATTGCGGATAGTCTTTTTTCTTAATTTCAGCGATGGTGAGATGAAAGTCGTCTAGTTTTTCTATTTTGCTCATAATTTTCCTGTTTTAGCTCTTTATTAATTTTGGTGGTATTAAATAGCATGCGTTGCCGCAATGTAGCTGGCAAATTTTTGTGTAACAAAAGCGATAAAAATATTCCAATCATAAAATATTATCGTTACAATAATTTATCATTGTATTTACAATAAGTTATGACGATATTTTATCTTATGGCTGCTGTCAGCTTTAACATCACTGAGGTGTTTTTAAACCTCATATCATTTTAAAGTGAATATAAAAAAAGTTCATAATTTTCGTAAACAGTCGTCAGGATTAATATAAGCCAAGTGTTTAGCGCAGTTTTTAACCTGAGGGTAGCAGTTTGGTGGTCATATTAGCCTAACAATATTTTTAAACAGCGTTTCTTAGAGCGCTTCGTTTTGATCTATCTGTTTTGCTCGTTATCATAACAAGCTACTCCAGCAATGACAGTCTAACGTGGTAATTATTTGCTACGTTTTTGTGAGTCGATATCTTTTTTTTATTAGGGCATCGTTGTTTTGTTTGGCCGTATTTAAACGGTTTTTTAGGATTATTTTATTATGCCCTTAAATCACAACGATAGAGTCAGTGAGTGGGATGACATAGAAGACTCAGCGCTGGTGCAATTGGTCTATGCCAGCAGTCTGACGTTAGTCTCACGTTTAAGCGCCTCTATATTTGATGAAGTGGAATGTCATGCGCGTAATTATAACCAACAGCATGGCATCACAGGGACTCTATGTTATGGTAGTGGTCACTTTTTGCAATGTATCGAAGGTGAGAAAGCGCACGTATTTGCACTAAAGCAACGCATATTTGCAGATAAGCGTCACAAGAATACTGAGATATTGCTATTGCAGACGATAGAACATCGGTGTTTTGCTGATTGGCGTATGCGCTTGTTATTTTTAGAACGTTGGTTGTGGTCACCTGCGACCAAACAACAAGCTGCGCAGTTAACACCCTATTTTCCATTTACGCCGCATAATTGGTCGTCTGATCGTACCGAGAATTTTTTGCAAATTATTAAAACCTTTGATACACCGCCACATATTAAAGCGGCTGGTATTACCTATAATGCGCTGGGCAACATGTTTCGTCATGTCGCAGCGCCGCACCAAGCATTTTTAATCGTTCAAGGTTTTTTAAGTGTGTTATTAGTGGTAGCGCTGGTCTTGTTATATCTATGAGTTGAATGTCACAAATTCGTGAGCTTTTAGAATATCGATAGCTTTTATAATTCATGAAAAAAGACGCTAGCCCTTTGGGTTTAGCGTCTTTTTATTTAAGATAAGTGATGAGAGTGCTAATTACATATCAAAAATCTTGCCACGGTTCATAATATTATTTGGATCAAAGACTTTTTTGACTTCTCGTAAGTAATCAATCTCAGTCTCGCTGCGGCTATAATTTAGATAGGGCTTTTTAGTCATACCAACGCCATGCTCAGCAGAGACCGAACCGCCATACTTTTGCACCGTCTCAAACACGTATTTGTTGACGATTTGGCATTCAGCAAAGAAATCATCTTTGCTCATGTTCTCAGGCTTCAAGATATTAAGATGCAAATTACCATCACCGATATGACCGAACCAGCAAACCTCAAAGTCAGGGTAGTTGCTGCTAACGATCTGATCAATCTCGGTGATAAACTCAGGTACATAGCTTATCAGTACGGATACATCGTTCTTATAAGGAGTAAATACCGAGATAGTCTCAGAGATATATTCACGCAATTTCCACAGCTCTTCAGCCTGTGCGAGGCTTTGGCTCATGACACCATCGACGACCCAACCTTGTTCCATGCAATGTTCAAATATCGCCATGGCTTTATCCATGATCGGCTCGTACGGCGCTTCAAACTCTAATAGCGTATAAAACTTAGTACGCGACTCAAACGGCTCTTGCACTTGACCGTGTGCCATCAGTTTATCAATCGCCACATCATCGAAGAATTCAAATGCAGTCAAATCAATTTGCGCTTGGAAAGCAGATAACACATTCATAACATCATTAAAGCTGTCCATACCCAGCACCATGACATTTAAGTCTTGGGGCTGACGCTCAAGTTTAATTTGTGCGTGAGTGACGAGGCCAAGCGTACCTTCACTACCGATAAACAGTTGACGCAAATCATAACCCGTAGCGTTCTTGACCATACCGCGGTTGAGCTGCAAGATATCACCTTTACCAGTGACTACTGTCAGCCCCATAATCCATTGACGAGTCATGCCGTAGCGTATGACTTTGATACCGCCGGCATTGGTGCCGATATTGCCACCTATTTGACTTGAGCCAGCTGAGGCAAAGTCGACAGGGTAGTAGAGGTCTTTTGATTCTGCGAACTGTTGCAACTGCTGAGTAATGACGCCCGCTTCGACTTCAACTATTCGATCGGCCGGATAGAACTGTCCGATACGGTTCATCTTATCCATACTAACGACTATTTCACCATTAGCGGCGACTGCACCAGCTGATAGACCAGTACGACCACCACTCGGAGTTAGAACAACACTGTACTGATTGGCAAGAAGTACGATAGATTGTACTTGTTCGGTGGTCTTTGGAAAGACGATGGCGGCAGCTGCTGGTGCAAAATGCTTGGTCCAGTCTTTGCCCCAATGCTCTAGGCTTTCAGCGTCGGTTTTGATTTGGCTGGCGTCAAACTGATGGGTATCTATCAGAGTGCTCAAAATGCTTTGAACGGCAGCTGTATGGGTGTCAGAGGTGCTTTGGCTAGATAAAGAAGTCATGGTCAAATCTCGGTATAAACGTAAGCGCTATGCATAAAGGGGATTATTATATCGCTAAATTGATATAAACATAGCCACATAGGTATGTTTATATAGTATATATTCATTTAATTATAAGTGAGCAAGTGAAGCAATGATAGAAAGATGTCATGCTGCGTGTTTATATGGATATAAATGGCAAAAGACAGTTTAATAAACGTCGAACAGCGTGATTTACTATAGCATAAAAAGTTTTCAGGCTTGATAACCAATAATTCATCTAATCTGCTAACATCGCCGCCCAATTTTGTGTAAGATATCCAGACTGTTTTCGTTTCACCCACCACATAGTTAAAGCGTTTGTAAGTGGTTACGGCGTTAACCTCATTTAATGTACTTAGTGTATTGTTTGCGCTTGATGGCTTTATACCTACTTTAAACGGCTTCGACTACAGATTATCCCTCAGATAATTTTATAAGACAATTATAGGACAGTTCTCATATGGCGTTATCACTACAAAAAGACAAAATCCGGTTTTTATTGCTTGAAGGTCTACATGACAATGCTTTAAAGGTATTGGAAGGAGCTGGTTATCATAATATCGAGAATATCAGTCACGCTTTAGATCAAGATGAGCTGATCGAAAAGATTAAAGACGCTCACTTTATTGGTATCCGTTCGCGTACGCAATTGACACGTGAAGTACTTGAGCACGCGCACAAGCTAATCGGTATTGGCTGCTTTTGTATCGGTACCAACCAAGTAGACTTAGACGCCGCTCGTGATTTGGGTATTCCCGTCTTTAACGCGCCATACTCAAATACCCGTTCGGTGGCTGAGCTGGTATTGGCCGAAGCTATCATGTTATATCGCGGTATCCCTGAAAAGAACGCCACTGTACATCGCGGTGGTTGGGGCAAGTCTGCGACCAATTCACATGAAGTACGTGGTAAGACTATCGGTATCGTGGGTTATGGTTCTATCGGCTCGCAACTGTCTGTTTTGGCAGAAAGCTTTGGTATGAAAGTCATTTATCATGATGCCGTGACCAAATTACCACTGGGTAATGCGGTACAAGTAGGTAGCTTAGAAGAGCTACTATCAACGGCTGACATCGTGACTTTGCATGTGCCTGATGTACCAAGTACGCGCTATATGATGAAAGCTGAGCAGTTCGCGCATATGAAAGACGGCAGCTACTTTATCAATGCCGCTCGTGGTACTTGCGTAGAAATTGATGACTTAGCCGCTGTGCTTGAATCTGGTAAGATATTGGGCGCGGCGATTGACGTATTCCCAAAAGAGCCAAAATCTGCTGACGAAGAGTTTGAATCACCACTGCGTAAATTTGATAACGTCATCTTGACGCCGCACATTGGTGGCTCAACCCAAGAAGCACAGGCCAATATCGGACTTGAAGTTGCTGATAAATTTGTTAGATACTCTGACCAAGGTGACACCGCGACAGCCGTGAACTTTCCAGAAGTATCGATTCCGTTCAAAGAAAACTCGCATCGTCTGTTACACATCCACAAAAACGTGCCAGGCGTATTGTCTCAGATCAACCGTTTGTTTGCAGAAGCAGGGATTAACATCCTAGCACAGAGCCTAATGACAGAAGGCGATGTCGGCTATCTAGTTATGGATGTTGATTATAACGATTCAACAGCCGCGCTAGATCAGTTGAAAGACGTAGAAGAAACGATTCGCGTGCGTATTTTATTTTAAATAAGATTTATATACAAGAATCGCCATAAGCATGGCAATAGCAGACCATCATTCAGATAGTCTGCTATTTTTTTGTCTTAAATCAAGCGGTTGGAATATTCAATCACGATATTGATATTTTTATTTATGAGTAATATCAAGTATAGCTAATGTAATTTTTACATTCACTATACTTGTTGTTATATAAGTTAACATTATCTTAATTATATTGTCTGATTGATAACCTAAACTACACCAGTACATTAAAGCTATAATACTGAATATAGTTTGAATGAACAATATGATTAATTATGTTTTCGAGGTAAATCACGGTTATGTTCTGCGGACAAGCATATTTTAAAATGGGCAAATAGCTTGTTGCTTAAGAAGATAATTCATTTAACACATACAATCGATTGAATAGGATCATTCATGAAAAACAACTTACTCAAGGCAGCTGCATTTGGTAGTATATTAGCCATGACTGCAACGGCTAGTCATGCTGCTGGTGATCAAGAGAAATATCAATTATCTAGTCATATCTTAGATATTAGCACGGGCAAACCAGCACCAAACGTTAACGTAAAACTGATGATGCAAGAGAAAACCGGTAGCTGGAAATTGCTTAATACGCAAAAGACTGATAATAATGGTCGTATCGGCAATTTCCTACCGAATCAAGACGGCGTTGAGCATGACGGCACTTATAAGTTGATTTTTGAGACGACTCCTTATTTCCGAAATCAAGGTTTAGAATCTTTCTATCCGTATGTTGAAGTCAACTTCAATATCGAAGGCGATAACCATTACCATGTGCCAATCACTTTATCTCCATACGGCTATAGTACTTACCGCGGTAGCTAAGCCGTATATACGTACTAAGTAAGTCATAAGTCAGTACTAATAAAGCAAAAAGGACGCCCCAATCAAATATTTGATTGGGGCGTCCTTTTTGCTTTCATCAATTCTAAATTTATTCAGCGTTGGCTTTATTGGCTTCCTCTGCTTGACGACGTGCTTCAATCTTAGCGGCTTTGCGTTTCTCAATCACATCAATCACATCACTACCAATATGCGCTTCGCCACGTTTCTTCGCCAGCTGCATTTGATGCTCGCGCTCACGGAAACGGGCTTTTTGCTCGTCGGTCGCTTTATCAATGCAGTGTGGGCATGACTCGCCTTTGATATAAGCAAGGCTTTGCATGTCATCGACAGTAATGGGCATACGGCAGGCAAAGCACTGCTCATAGTTGCCTTTTTCTAAGTTATGATTGACCGACACACGGTTATCAAAAACGAAGCAATCGCCTTGCCACATAGAGTCGCTGGCTGGAATTTCTTCTAGATACTTTAGAATGCCGCCTTCTAAATGATACACCTCTTCAAAGCCTTGCTCACGCATATAAGCAGTAGACTTCTCACAGCGTATACCACCTGTACAGAACATCGCGACTTTTTTATGTTTGGCAGGATCCATCTCTTTTGCCACGTACTCTGGGAACTCGCGAAAGGTCTCTGTATTTGGATTGACGGCATTTTGGAACGTACCGATTTTAACTTCATAATCATTACGGGTGTCGATAAGAATGACGTCAGGGTCTGAGATTAACGCATTCCATTCGCTTGGTTTTACATAGCGTCCAACTGATTGCAATGGGTCGATATTTTCAACGCCCATGGTGACGATTTCTTTTTTGAGCTTCACTTTGGTACGATAAAAAGGTTGGGCATCGGTATAAGATTCTTTAAAGGTAAAGCTGCCAATCGCTTCGATACTGCGCAGATACTCAAGGACGTTATCGATACCTTGGCGTGTGCCAGAAATCGTACCATTAATGCCTTCATTGGCAATCAATAATGTGCCTTTGACATCATTATCGAGCATGTTATTTAAAATTGGCTCGCGGTATTGCTCAAAGTCAGCAAAACGCGTGAACTTATATAGAGCGGCAACGACAATATTATTAGTGACGCTATCGTAGGCAGGGGCTGATTTGTTGTCGGTGACAGTGCTGTTTTGAATATTGCTATCTATATTATGGTCTTGAAGGGTACTCATGTTTTTCTCCTGCTGGCTAGGTCGCAAACCTAGTGCATTGGGTTAGGGTATTTTATGACATTAATTGATAACACTAGCGCGATTGTGGAATTGGCTAATGCGCGCGTAGTGTAGCAAATTTTAGGGAAGTTTTGGAGGTTTTATCGTTCTTAAGACAGATATAGTGGATGATAATAATAAAAATAGTCAACAAAAAAGCCCAGTATTCAACTGAGCTTGTTTTATATTCACTGCGTAAAGTAAGATTAGATATTATTTACTTTGGAACCAAGTATCGGCTTTGCTACGAGCACTAGCGATGTCTGAGCTTGATAAGTTCAATGCCAATTGTCCGATTTTACCGCGTGCTTTATTACGTACTTTTTCATCTAGCATGCCATCACGGGCAGCCAAATCGTACCATTTATAAGCATCGACTAGATTTTTTTGCTTTTCATCTAACAAAGCAAGTGTATAGCTTGCACGGTTATCGCCGCGCATTGCCGCTTTTTCTAGCCAAACACGGGCTTGTTGCAGGTTAGGTTGGACACCTTCACCACGTAGATACATGATGGCAAGGTTCAACTGAGCAGGGGCAACGCCTTGCTGAGCCGCTTTGGTATACCACTGGATAGCTTGTTTAGTATTCTGTGCAACGCCTTCGCCTTTCTGTAAGCGCTTGGCTAAATAAAACTGAGCATGATCGTTACCTTGGGCAGCACGGTTAGACAATTCACTGACGGGCATTAGCTCAAAACGCGAAGTATCAAGTGGCACGTTTGATATTAACTCAGCGTTTGCTAGACCTGCACAAGAAAATAAGGCAGTAAACAACGCAGCTTTTAATAATTTCATAGCAGCTCCAAAATTAGGCAGTTAATAAGCAAAAAAAGTTGCACCGCTAAAACGGTTTAGACGGCGATAACAATTAGGTGAAATCTTGCGATACCAACTTACCTAATCATTAGCAATATAATTAATCGATGTAGTGTGGCAAATTCCTTTAATCGAACCGATAAACGGTCAGAATCAGGGTGCGATTGACACTATTTTGCTAGCTTAACACCCAAACTTACGAAACTCAAATACTAATTACATGGTTTAATGCTTATTCATACTGCATTGTCCTCAATAAAATCATAGAGTTACTTAAGCGTAAGAATAAATCAACCTATCATTAAGGTTAAAATTTGTATTTATGAACCGTGCTACTTCTTTCCATCAATACTAAGTAGACAAAAATATTATTCAGGTTTTTGTTTGGTGACACGATAGATAGCGACGTCTGCCAATAGGTTGGGTGCTTGGCGTATCAATGCTTTCATAAGTGGTGTATGACCTTTTTCAGAATCGCTGACGGCAAAACGGTTGACGATATGAATATCATGCTGTGCACAAAGCTGCTCAAAATCTTTAAAAGTACATAGATGAATATTGGGAGTGTTATACCACTCATAAGGCAATGCTTCTGAGACAGGCATCATTCCTTTAAGCCCTAAATGAATGCGGTTTTGCCAATGGGCAAAATTGGGGAAGGTGATGACGGCTTCGCGGGCAACACGTAGCATGTCAAGCAAGAGCACATCAGGCGATTTTACCGCTTGCAGTGCCCGTGCCATGACTACAGTATCGAAACTGTTATCAGCGAAGCGTGCCAGACCATCATTCAGATCTTGCTCGATGATAGATAAGCCTTTGGCGATACCATCGTTGATTTTTTCTTCGTCAATTTCAAGCCCGTAGCCAGTTACGCCACGATTTTGTTGTAAATGCGCGAGTAGCTCACCATTACCGCAGCCCAAGTCCAGTACATGTGAGTGCGGCGCAATCCAGCGCTCAGCCAATTGATGATCCATTCTCATGAGCGCGCTCCTGCTTTTTGCTGGCTGTTTTGATTTGTGCTTTTTGCTGACTGTCTTGATTTGCTGTCGGTGATAAATGGCGCAGTCAAAAATCCTCGGACGGCACCCATATAACGGGGAATATCAAATAAGAAAGAATCATGACCATGCGGCGCATCGACATTGATATAGTTGACGGGTTTGCCAGTGGCCATCAGTGCATCGACAATTTCTTGTGAGCGCTCGGGTGCAAAACGCCAATCCGTGGTAAATGAGACCACCAAGTATTGGCATTGCGTATGGGCAAAGGCCGCTTTGAGCGCAGACAGCTCTTGTTGGCGATTCTGCTCACTCTCATCTATCGTTGCCACCGTATCTTCTAACGCATGTTGCATATTTTTTTTACTAGATTCGACTGATGTGGCAATCGAGTCCTTAAGCTGTGCTGCTGATTCTATAGCGTTTGTTGCCACGGCTGATGGATAATCACGTGTTGGATCAAAATAATCTAAGGCTTTGGTCATGAGCAAATAAGTATTGGCATCGAAATTTTCGCTAAAGCGCTCGCCTTGATAGCGTAGATAGCTTTCCACTTGGAACTCAACATCGTAGCCATACATAAATTTGCCAGATTTTAAATCACGACCAAACTTTGCCTTCATCGCGTCATCGGTCAAGTAGGTAATATGCCCAACCATCCTAGCCAATATTAGCCCGCGACGAGGGTAGGTGCCTGCTTGTAAATAACGTCCCTCTTTAAAATCAGGGTCAGATAAAATGGACTGGCGTGCCACTTCATTAAAAGCGATATTCTGTGCTGAGAGCTTTGGCGTGCTGGCGATGACCACACAGCGTTTTAACCGATTTGGATAATCAACTGACCATTGCAGCGCCTGCATACCACCCATGGATCCACCAACAATGGCATGCCAAACGTCAATACCGAGACGGTCTGAGAGCATGGCTTGGGTTTTTACCCAGTCTTTAATAGTGACGAGCGGAAAGTCAGGTCCATAAACTTGTGGTTCGCTGCTTTGATTACTTTTGTTTAAATTATTTTTGTCTAAATGGTTCTGGTCTGAATCGATGCTGTCAGGATTAATGGTCGTTGGACCGGTAGAGCCGAAACAGCTGCCGATGTTATTGACACATACGACATAAAACCGATTGGTATCGATGGCTTTATTAGGGCCAATCATATTGTCCCACCAGCCAGCCTTTTTATCATCAGCACTATGAAAACCTGCCGCGTGATGACTGCCGGATAGGGCGTGGCAAATGAGCACCGCGTTTGATTTGTCGCTATTTAGCGTGCCATAAGTTTCGATGATTAAATCAAACGATGGCAAAGTACGATTACATTCTAACGTCAACGGCTCAGCGAAATGAAAAATCTGAGGCGTGACAATTCCAACTGAACTGACTGAGTCCATGGGATTAACTAGGCTAGCCGAATGAAGCGTATCTGTCGGGGACTGGTCACTGGTATTATTAGGGCGTGCGTTCAAAGCTACCTCGCAAGACAACAATCATCAATAAAATAAAAAGGGCAAACTGTCGATAGGCAGTGTTGCCAATACTGCTTTGCCGACACTGTTTTCTAAATGCTTTTCTTACAATATGCTTGCCTATTGTATGGTGATGCGCGTAGGAGTACAACCGTCGAGCCAGTCTTTTGAGCATAGTCTTTTAAGCGCAGTTTTGAGGGACAATGAGTGGTAGACAGAGAAGGGTTGGGGTCAATTAATAATTGACGAATATTAATAAATAGCAACTAAGTATCAAATTGTATAAGTGTGCTTTTACCCTGCGTTATTAATGGATAAAATGCTACACTAATAAAGCATTTATTCAATCATGACTTAATAATCTTTTATCGCATATTCTTCTTTAATTAACCTAATAATAAAATAGTGCTGCTATGAAACCTGAACTGCCTCCCCGTATTGCCGTCCTATTAGTGAACTTAGGTACGCCAGATGAGCCAACAGCGCCTGCCGTACGTCGTTACTTAAAACAGTTTTTGTCTGATCCCCGTGTCATCGAGATTCCTAAGTTTTTGTGGGCGATTATTCTCAATTTATTTGTATTGCCAAGCCGTCCTAAACGTGTGGCAAAAGCTTATGCCAGTATTTGGGAAGGCGACTCACCGATTCGTAAGATACTAAAAAGCCAAGTGGAGCTATTAGAACCACGGCTTGCAAATAGTGCCGCGCCATTTCGGGTTTCTGTCCATCCGGCGATGAGCTATGGCAATCCTGGTCTGCCTGATGTGATGGATACTTTGCGCGGTGAAGGCGTTGATCACTTTGTTATCTTGCCATTATTTCCGCAATATTCGGCTTCCTCTGGTGGCGCTGTTTATGATGCGCTGACGAAGTGGACGCTCAAGCAGCGCAATTTGCCGAACTATACCATCGTCAAAGATTACTTTGCGCATCCGCTGTACATCCAAGCATTGGCCGATTCGATTCGCCGTTTTCAAGCAGAGCATGGCAAGCCTGACAAGTTGATGTTTAGCTTCCACGGTATCCCGCAGCCTTATGCTGATAAAGGCGATCCGTATCCTAAGCGTTGTAAATGTACCGCTGCACAAGTGGCTCATGCGCTTGGTCTAAAGGATGATGAATGGATTATCAGTTTTCAATCACGCTTTGGTAAGCAAGAATGGGTCAAGCCCTATACCGATGTGGTACTAGAAGATTGGGGCAAGTCAGGTGTGCGCTCGGTACAAGTCATTAGTCCGGCTTTTTCTGCTGATTGTCTGGAAACGCTAGAAGAGCTTGCCATTGAGAACCGTGAAAACTTTCTCCACGCGGGTGGACAAGAATATCACTATATTCCTGCATTGAACTTGGATGAGGCGCACATTGATTTGCTTGAAGCGCTTAGTGCACCATTGGTCAAAGGCTGGGCGGGAACGCTAGATGGTTGGGCTTAATTGACTGTATTTGTAAATCATAAAAAATACCGGACATCATGTTCGGTATTTTTTTGGCTAAATGATTTTAATGAATTTGATTAAAATAGAATAAAGTTGGGATTTTTTGTGACTGATATGTGAAAATACGCCAAACAAAATTTTGTTTTATTACCATTGTTAATTTTACGTTTGCTTAACTTTATTTTTGAGGATAAACATGTCCAGCTTTAACGATTCACAACCCTCTGTGTCTCTACAAAAACCTAACGGCCAACCACCGAAATTACCGCCAACGGACGAGTATGGCGGCCTACTACCGCAGTTATTGGCAGAACCTCGAATGTGCCAAGCAGGATGGGGTATAAGTTGGATTACCAAAGCATTTGCAATATTTAAAGATCAATTCTTATTATGGTTAGCTATAGGTGTTGCTTATTTAGTCATTGCTATGATTGGCAGTAGCGTACCCGTGATAAATTTCATTTTCCCTTTTCTTTCCTTTGTTTTTGTTGGTGGAGTAATAAAAGGCTGCGCCGATCAAGCTGTAGGCAACGAGCTGAGATTTGATCATCTTTTTTCAGCCTTTTATACGCATCTCAAGCCATTAATTATTTTATTCGTATTGTATTTAGTGGCTATTGTTGTTGCAATGATACCTATGCTGATTATATTTGGCGGTATGGCTTTGTCTTTAGGTCAGGAGTCAAGTGACGTTGCTATTGTAGGTATAGTATTGGGTTCTTTACTACTTTTTATACTATTATTTCCTGTACTTATGGCTATCTGGTTTGCACCTGCTTTAATTGTGCTTCACAACATTGAGCCCGTTCAGGCAATGAAAATGAGTTTTAAAGGGTGTTTAAAAAACATTTTACCATTTTTAGTTTTTTGGTTGATTGCTCCTATAATAATGATATTGATGGTAGTTTTTACACTAGGACTAGGTCTTCTAGTACTGTTTCCAATAGGTATGATTACCTACTACACTAGTTACCGAGACGTTTGGACAGATCAGCCATTGTCAGCGGTATAGTTGGTTGCTTAACAGACCCTAGTATCAGAAGTACTGTAAGCACAATAAAAAAGCACGCCCGTTATATCGAGCGTGCTTTTTTATTGTGTGAGAGCTTGGTTAAAAGTCATCATCGTTACTACGTTCCGCCGCGTCTCTATCAGCGATATCGACAATGTCAGGATAGTCGCTGTCATCCAAATTGTCGTCCACTAATACTTCGTCGATCCGTGATTCGTCTATATTTTGGCGATGCATGGGGGTTAGTCCTTGAATCACATCACTTCCAGCTTGCGAGTTGTCAAATCCTGCGCTATTGTCAATTACATCATCATTATCAATGGTATGTAACATAGGATCGTCTAAATCAATTTCTTGGCTGTTATCATTGATGTCCGTATCGTCTTGAATATGATCCATTGCATCTGGTAATGGGCTTTTTGAATTGTCCATCATGGTTTCCTTATTATTAATGGTTATTATCGATTTTATTTATGAAGGTTTATTTATCAAAGTCAGTGTGACGCGTTATGATGCCCACCGATAGTAGTAAGGTGTCACAGGATGTTCAAAAAATGTAAGACAGTCAGTAAAATGAATGCGCTTCCCAATAAAATAAGACAATTTTATAAAATAAGAAGGTTCTACATGTCATCTCTCAATAAATTACTACTGACCGCCACGTTGATAAGCAGCGCGATAGGTCTGGCCGCTTGTGAACGTTTAACGTTTGCCAATAGTGATGTGGGACTTGATGATGTGGTAGCAAAGCCGCCGCTTGTGATTGATGCCAAACTGCCAAAAGCCACGACAACCATAGATTGCGAACAATTAACGCCGAAGCAAATAGTTAAGGTAAAAGGTCATAGTGTACTTAGTGCAAGCTGTGATTTGACAGCCAAGTCGATACGCTTTGAGTTGAATGATTCGCACAGCTCACTCGACTGTCAGGGCGCTTTGCTCAGTACCCGTACTGATGATGAGTCAACGGCCAGCGCAATTATGATTAAACCCAAGACAGATAGCGCTATCAAAGATATCGTGGTTGCCAACTGTCATGTGGATGGCTACGGTCATGCGCTACATATTCGCCAATATAGCCAGCCCAATCAGCGCTACGCGCGCGGCTTGATAGAACCTGCTGCCAATCGTGCTCTTGCACCAAGCGATATTCGCGTGATTAATGTGAGTAGCCAAAACAGTATCAATAGTGGCATGTTCGTCGGTGATCATGTGCATGGCGTGAGCTTTGATAAAGTACGTATTCAAAACGCAGGCACTGTTGGGCTATATTTAGAATTTGGCAGTCGTGATAATGTGATTAAAAATTCAGTGTTTATCGGTAACGGATTCCGTACCTTTAAGCCCAATCGTGAGGCCATTGCTGTGGATTCGTCGAGCAATAATCGTATCGAGAATAATCAATTTATCCATAATGGTGCAGGCAGTATATTGCTGTATCGCAATTGCTTTGAGCATGCCGATGATCAGGCGCGAGGCAATCACTTTAAGCGTACCGAGTCGAGCCGAGACAATATAATTCGTGGCAATATTTTTAACGACGAGCCAGTCGGGGTTTGGGTCGCATCAAGACAGTCGCGCAATCTCAAAGGTTTTGAATGCGGTGCTTATTTGCTTAAAAAGACAGCATTTGCTAGCTATCATTTAGACAGCGCTAAGGACAATAAAATCATCGATAATCGCTTTGAGCAAGTCGAGCAGGGCATTATCGTGGAGGATGATGGCACGCTAATAGCTGGCAATAAGTTTGCAGCGAACGTGCGTTTACCTATTTATGTCGGTTCTGAAATTCGGGAAGACAGCGCAGCAGGAGCGATAAAAGGGACGGTTATTCAAAACAATGTTTTCATTGATAAGACCGCTGAGCAAGCCATAAAAATTCGTGAGGCAAGCAAAACGGCCACTCATATTGAGCAGCCGTAAATGTGGTTTTATATGAAATAAGCATTGACGGTCAATAACAGTATAACGAATAGGCGATATTTTTATTAAGCACCAACTCTGGTGTTGATCCAGCGGATAAGCGGATCAGGCGTCACTTGTGACAGTGTCTGAAAGAGTTTCGCTGGTGTGCCCACAGAGTAATGCGTACTTTTGAGTTTACGATTGGGGCTGGTCGTCAGTTTACACAATGTTTTGGCCACATCGTTGACGGTTAGATGGATGCCCAAGCGATCCATGCTGGTCACTTCGATATGGGCAGTCATGTCAGATTTGACCCACAGCGGCATCACATCGATAACCTTGATACCCAATTTTTCGTACTCAATATTAAGGCCTTCTGTGAGGCCACGCACAAAAAACTTGCTGGCAGCATAAGTTGCGACTTCGGGTTGACCATAAATAGCAGAAGCGGAGGACACATTGATAATTTTGCCGTCTTTGCTATCCGCCAGATAAGGCGCCAGTTTATGACAGCCAATCAAAACGCCTTTACAATTGACGTCAATTAAAGCCAATTGCTCATCTAGGTTGGTCGTTGGCAATGCGCCACTGACCAGCACCCCAGCATTATTGATGAGTGCATCAATACCACCGAAATGTTCAACCATTTGATTGATAGCATTGTCCCATGAGTCAGGCTGAGTGACATCCAGCTGACCTGTGATAATACGCTGTTGTTTGGCGGCTTTTTTGAAAGATTTGTCTTTAATGGCGCTTTCAAGGGTCGCGGTATTGGTCGCAAACAACCCAATATGATGGCCTTTTTCCGCCAGCTTTTTCGCTGTTGCCAAACCGATACCACGTGATGCGCCTGTAATCAATATATTCATAATAAGTGACTTAATCGTTATTAATCATGAGTAAATCGAGGTCGTATATTAGAGTGCTTATCCCTCGGGCTTATTATTAGTATAACAAATTCGTCTAAATGTATTTTGCTAGAGAGTATGACTATTGATATAGAGCGCAGGGTGAGTAATATAGTAAGTACAAGTATTAATCACTATCAGCAAAGACATTTTGCATTAACGTGAAGCTGTTTGATAATGCAGCTCGCTTGCCCTTTTTGATTGACAGTCGTAATCGTTTAAGTTCAAGCGCCACAAATAAATCAAGGCAATGCCATAAACAGCAGTTTCTGACAGCTCTTCTATGATAACACCCAAAGCTTCGGGAATCATAATGGCGTTTTCACCCATATATTCTAATAATACTAAGGCGACGACAGTGAGATACAAAGACACGGGCACCTTTTTTAATATTGCCCAAAGGTAGCGCC
Organism: Psychrobacter aquimaris; assembly: GCF_016107525.1. Classification (GTDB taxonomy): domain Bacteria; phylum Pseudomonadota; class Gammaproteobacteria; order Pseudomonadales; family Moraxellaceae; genus Psychrobacter; species Psychrobacter aquimaris. Next base: position 17,276 of record NZ_JABASR010000020.1, read on the forward strand.
ATGCATAAGCCAATAAGCCAATGATAAGCAAATAAACGATGGTCAGGACGACGTCTTCCCACCAGTCATAAGAATGGCTGAGCAACATAAAGTCAGTGGGAACCAATAAGTCTGGTAGATAATTTAACTCACGGCGTATCACGGCAAAGAATACCAGCACCGCTGCTAGCCAAAAAGCTCGAACCTGTTTAAAAGTATTTATGGCAGAACTCTGTAGTAAATACTGTAAGCAACGTAGCAGACAGGCGAATAAAATAATGATACCGGGGGCTTCGATGATGCCATCTGAATTCAAAATAAAAACCTCCTGGTTTTTGAAAATAAAAAAAGTGAGCACAAAGGCTCACTGTAGACCGAAAATTATCTAATTACATACAACGCAATAAGCAGCTATTATAACGCCAACGTCAGCGCTATAACGTTATTTAATATAACTAATGAGTCATATGTCATTATTAATAACAGCAAACAAATGCTCTTTATTACAAACATTTCTATCGGCTATTTATACCCATGATGGCATAGCTAGTTCAATAGGTGGCCGCATTAAAATAAGGCTTCCATCCGTAATAATGCTGACGGGTAATGGTCCTTATTTTCTGTTTTATCATTGTAATAGTTTAGTTCTGTTTGTACATAAAGCCACTCTCGCCAAACGGGTTGGCGGTAGCTCATAGCAGGGCCATAGCTGTTTAATGTTGATTTATCATGGTCAAAGTAACCGCCCGTAGAGATACCATAAGCCAGCTGTTTTTCGTTGCCAAAATAGTGTACTTGTCTGAGATCGTTACTCCAGTCTGTGCGTTCTTCATCGTCTTGATTGCGATAACGAATGGCGGTGCGATTATTGATGAACCGGTCAGCATTTGTACCATATTGCAGATTTAGTCCGCCTTTTGCATAGTGCTCACTATCGAGTCCATAACGATAGTAACTATCACTAGTGACAGTCCATTTTTTGCTCTCATACCAGTCTTTATCGACGCTCACTTTTAAGTATAGGTCATCGAGCGAGCGAACTCCGACATCGACATCTGTCTTCACCCCTAACTGCTGCTCAACCTCATGACTAAAACGTGACCAACGAAGGGCGATAGAACCATTGTCTTCTCGCGTTTTTCTCCTGTTGACGAGTCCGTTTTGGTTACTGGTGCTTGCTTGGTAAGTATCACCCGTCACATTTTTTTTTAAGAAAGTATCCTCATCCAAATCCTCATCACCGATAATCAGGCTCAATCTTTTCTCTAAGACTGGCAATCGTAAGCGGCCACGAATTCTAGGCTCAACGCTCACCTCGCTGCCTGATTGTGGATCGTTGACCCAGCGGGTATCTAATACAACTCGTAAACTGGCTTTGGCAGGTTTTTGGGGATCCGGTTCACCGAACCAACTGTCCATTTTGTGTGCCCATTCATGCAGTTGATCTTGGACGTCTTCACGGCGTTCATCCGTCCAGTTTTGTGCTTCTTGTACTGATTGAGCAGGCTGTTCGGCAGATGTTTCGGTAGGTTGATAGCCAAATTGATTGAGGCTTTCATCACGATTAATACTGAGGTTTTTATCACGATGAGAGTTAGCATCATGAGATAACGAAGCCGTGTTAGATTTTAGCGGTTCGACTTTCGGCTCTGTGGTGGACGTAGTATCCGCCCATGCTTGCGTGCATAAACTTAAGCTGGCAAGTGTGGAAAGGGTAATGGTGTTGAGAATGGCTAGTTTAATCATGGAGAGCTTCAATTACTTTGGGTAGCTAAAAAGGATAAACAAAAGTATTATGCCATAGGTCGTTAATTACAAGAAGGTCGTGATTTGAGATGCTTTAAATCTGCTAATAAGAAAAAGGCTAGGCACTTTGCCTAGCCTTTTTCAATTTCATTTATTTATACTTAGCATTACTTTAATGCGCCTCATCCCAATTCTCGCCAGCACCCGTCTCAACCAATAACGGCACGGCAAAATCCACGTTCCAGCCTTTTTCGACAGCAGTTGTTGTTAAGACATCTTGCATCGCATTAGTAATCAACTGGCTGATTTCATCAACCTTGTCACTATCAACTTCAAACACCAGTTCATCATGGACTTGTAGCAGCATTTTGGCTTGTTCTTTGGGTAATACCTTATCGACGGCAATCATAGCCAGCTTGATTAAATCTGCCGCTGAGCCTTGAAGTGGCGCATTAATCGCAGCACGTTCAGCGCCTTGCTTGACCATACGGTTGCTATGAGTGATATCAGGCGTGTAGAGCTTACGACCCAATATCGTCTCGACATAGCCTTGCTCGTGAGCACTGGCGCGAGTATTAATCATATAGTTTTTGACACCCGGATAGCGATCAAAGTACATATCGATATAATCTTGTGCCTCATTGCGGCTCATTTGCAATTGCTTGGCAAGTCCAAAGGCGCTCATACCGTATAGCAGACCAAAATTAATGGCTTTGGCATTACGGCGCTCGGTCGAGGTTACGTCCGCTACATCTTTGCCAAGTACTTCAGCGGCAGTCGCAGCGTGAATATCTAACCCTTCGTTAAAGGCATGCGTTAAGTTCTTATCACCTGAGAAATGCGCCATGAGACGAAGTTCGATTTGTGAGTAATCCGCCGCTAAAATAACACGACCTTCAGGCGCGATAAAGGCTTGACGAATTAAGCGACCAGTCGCAGTACGAATAGGAATATTTTGTAAATTGGGATCAGTTGAAGACAAACGCCCAGTACTGGTCAATGCTTGATGATAGCTGGTGTGTACGCGATCAGTTTCGCTATCTGCGACATTATCAAGCGCATCGGTATAAGTGCTTTTGAGTTTAGATAAACCGCGATACTCTAAGGTAATATCGACCAATGGATGATCAATTTTGGACAGCACGGCTTCGCCAGTAGAGTATTGACCTGATTTGGTTTTTTTGCCACCCGGAACGCCGAGTTTCTCAAATAACATTTCACCGAGCTGCTTAGGTGAGCCTAAATTAAACTCTTCACCTGCCACTTCATAGGCGCGTTTTTCTAGCGCGATAATCTCTTCATCAAAGCGTTTTGATAGCTCGTTTAAAAATGGACGCTTGATTAAAATACCGTTTGCTTCCATTTGACAAAGTATCTCCGCCGTTGGAATCTCTAGCTCGTGTAGTAATTTGGCATTATTGGCATCGTTCGCCAGCTCGACGCTAAACACTTCAAATAGCTGATAGGTGATATCGGCATCTTCACACGCATAGTCGCTAGCGATATCGATGGCGACTTGATCAAAGGTGACTTGCTTAGCACCTTTACCAGCGACATCTTCATAGCTGATGGTTTGAGTCTGTAAATAATGACGTGCTAAATCATCCATACCATGGCGAGTGGCTGCCGCATTGATAACGTAGCTGGCAAGCATGGTGTCCATTGCCCAGTTATTGGGCTGCTCATGTATTGCACCGACTAGGTCAATATTATAGTGAGCGAGGATATGCGCGTCATACTTTAGATGTTGACCGATTTTACCGATATTTGGGTTTTCCAAAATAGGTTTTAGGCGTGTTAAAACGGTATCACGGTCGAGCTGTTTAGCCGTCAGCTCATCACCTTCTAGACCATGCGTAAGTGGAATGTAATAAGCTTCATGCGCTTGTACCGCAAAGGACAACCCGACGATTTGTGCTTGACGCCAATGGACGCTAGTGGTTTCGGTATCGATGACAAAATGCGGCGCAGACTCTAATAATTCGACTAGACTCTCAAAAGCTGGTTCGTCGAGCACAGTATGCCACGCTCTATCATGCTCTTTGCCGTTTTGGACATTTTCAATACTGCTTGATTGTAGCGACTTAGCGATTTGTGCTTGTGATTCAGCATCTGCTTGGCTATGTTCGACACTTTGTGCCCCATTTGCTGGATGATTCGGATGGTCGAGAGAGGCCAGCTCATTTCTAAACTCAAGCTCGCTATATAACTCGCGCAATTCATCTATATAGGCACAAGGATCAGTATCGATTTTTAAATCGTTCCAGTCTTGACCGATATCTAAGTCTGTGACGATAGTGGCCAGTTTGGCATTGAATGGAATATCGTCGGCATGTTCAATCAAGCCTTTGGCACCGCGACCTTTAATAAAGCCAATATGCTTTAACATATTGTCGATATCACCATACTCTATGAGTAAGTCTTTCGCCGTCTTTTTACCGATACCTGGCACGCCTTTGATACCGTCCGATGCATCACCCATCAATGTCAAAAAATCAATCATTTGGTTTGGATTGATACCGAACTTATCAATGACCGCTTGGATATCGGTGACTTTGCCAGTAAAGCTGTCTTCCAATATTACACAGTCATTGACCAGCTGCATCATGTCTTTATCACCCGTGGAGATGACCACATGATGACCTTGCTCGACTGCACGATGTGTGAGTGTACCGATGATATCATCCGCTTCTGCACCTTCGATGCGTAACAGTGGAATGCCTAAGGCGGTTACCAAGCGATGGATATAAGGAATTTGCTCTAGCAACTCTATATCGATGGGTGGACGAGCAGCCTTGTAATCAGCAGACATATGGTGGCGAAAAGTGGGTGACTTGGTATCAAAGCAAACTGCCATATGAGTGGGGTGATAACGGCGCATCAGCTTGAGAAGCGCATTGAGCGTGCCACGGATGGCATTGGTTATCAGGCCTTGCGAGTTTTGCATGGTTTTTGGCAGGGCGTGATAAGTGCGAAACAGATAGTAAGAGCCATCAACCAAAATAAAAGGTGGCTGATTTTTGTCCACATGACTGGTGTCCATAGTCGCTACGTTGGGCATGGTATCAAAATTCGGTAAGGCTTTAGGGTCAAGCGCTTGATGGGAGTTGTGGTCACTGTCTGTCATATTGTCCGCCATAAAAGTCACTTATCAGCTAGTAGATAAAAATATGTGCTTATTATAACGATAAAATCAGCGCGTGCCGAACTGCTTAAAAGTTAAGAGAGATTCTAGGAGGTATGCTCATTTTGAGAATAGCGATAAAAGCAGCCAAATCAAACTAAAAAAAAGAACCCAGTGTTAACTGAGTTCTCTTATAGATAAAACCAATATTGTTATGGTTAAAAACCTATTTTACTTCTGAAGTCACTTCACTATCGATATTACCGTGAGTTGCTTTAGAATATGGGCAAACTTTATTGGCTTTTTCGACCAGCTTTTGAAACTCATCTGCTGATAGCTCTGTGTTTTCTGCAATGACGTGAATTTTCACGGCTAATTGAAAATCTAAGCCTTCACCTTTCATTAAATCTACGGATACTTCAGTGGTAGAGTCAAACTTTGCTTTTTCTTCCCCTTTGACCGCAGCAAGTGCGCCATCAAAGCAAGCGGCATAGCCCATCGCAAACAGCTGTTCTGGGTTGTTACCGTCTTTACCAGAACCTGGTGCGACCATATTAATCGTCAAATCACTGTCTTGAAGACTGGCATTACCTGTACGACCGCCAGTAACTGTTGCTTTGGTGGAATATAGTGTTTTCATAACATATCCTTTGTTGTAAGTTTTTATGTTTGAGCATTAAGTTTTGATAGGGGATTTAGCATAACAAACCAATGCATGAGCAATATAGGTCAGTCGTAAGTATATACTGTGGATTTGTAAGTAAATGTCCTATCATGCTTTTCACCTTTCACCTTTCACCTTTTACCTTTCACCTTTTACCTTTTGCACTTTTTACTCTTTGAAAGGTTGCGCTTAGCTTTAGGTACAAATAATGACTGTATTAATGTAAACTAACAATACAAACGCTTATAGTAATAATCATCAGAATAGATGATAAAAAATCTAACCATAAGGACGTTCCCCAATGAATAAATTGATTGTGATACCTAGTGTTTTTTCTCTACTGGCTTTTACTCTGGTAGGCTGCGGTGAAGATGATGGTATTTATGGTTCAGATAGCAATAAGATTACGCTGACTAGCTTTGATAAGAGCTATGATAAACAAGCCAATGCTAGTGCCATTGCGCGCATTGATGAAACCTATCGCACGGGTGAGCGCGAAATCAAGATAAAAAATATCGTTAATAATTACAGTAACCAAAGTTTAAATACCTTGGACAGAACGGTATTGGCAGACAACTTCGAAGGGCGACTGGAAAACAAAAACATTGAGGTTGATGGCCGCACAGTCAAACGTCCTATTTATGAAAAAAACAGCAATAATAAGTTGAACTACGAAACCACTTATAAGACGCTTAACTTATCAGGATTGCGGGCAAACAGTTATAGTGCGGGTACTAATATAAACAACAGTCGCGGTATTCTCACGGACTTAAATAATTATCCTAATATTCCAGCCAATACAGAGTTTCCGATAGGCTCTGTTTGTTATATTCCAGTGGTAACAAGTGCACGCTCGTTTTTAGCCTTTAATGAAAAAAATAAAACGGGATATACATCACTTAATAAGTGGATTGATGCAGCTGAAAACCGTTTTAGCGATAATAGAGGCTATAGCACAACTGAATTTGGTGTGGGCGTCGGCAATAAGCAAAAAGCGGCGCAAGTGACGTTCTTTGAATACCGAAATCAGCCTGCTTATCAGTACAATGGTGTCGAGTATGCCGATGATATTTATGAGGCAAATTATGTCGACGAAGGCAGTACTGATCCGAATACCAACAGTATTCAAGGTGTGGTGGATTGTACGATAGTTAATGAAGTCGCAGGAGACTTCTTAGTTGCACAAATCAAACGCTACTATTAATCTTAAAAAACTCATAATATTAAAAAACTGACCAACACTCTCTATTTGACTATCTAGAGAGTGTTTTTTTATGCGCTAATTCTGCACCCTGGCGCTAAATCCGCTACAATACGCTCATTATTTATTCTATTTATTTAGATTGATTTCTAAATGACACAACTGTTGAAGCCGAAAACTATGAGCGTAGATCCAAAAAAATTGAACAAAGAAGTGGCCAAACGCCGTACCTTTGCCATCATCTCGCATCCCGATGCAGGTAAGACCACCATGACTGAAAAGCTGCTGCTATGGGGGCAAGCAATTCAGGTTGTGGGCGAGGTAAAAGGCCGAAAAACTGATCGCCATGCCACTTCAGATTGGATGAGTATGGAGCAAGAGCGTGGTATTTCGATCACCACTTCCGTCATGCAGTTTCCTTATCAAGACCATGTGGTCAATCTATTGGATACACCGGGTCACGCCGACTTTAGTGAAGATACTTATCGTACCTTGACCGCTGTCGATAGCGCGCTGATGATGGTCGATGGGGCTAAAGGCGTCGAAGAGCGAACCATCAAGCTGATGGAAGTCTGCCGTATGCGCGACACGCCAATCATCTCATTTGTCAACAAGCTTGACCGCCAGATTCGTGAGCCGCTTGAGTTGCTCAGTGAAATTGAGCAAGTGCTAAAAATTAAATGTATCCCAGTGACTTGGCCTATCGGTATGGGGCAAGATTTCGTTGGCGTCTACCATCTGACCGAAAACAAGACTTACTTTTATGAAAAAGGTAATGGCGGTAAGATGACAGTGTCTGAGACTCGCGAAGGCTACGATTATCCGGACATCCGTGAACGTTTGGGTCAGCTGATGTTTGACGCTTTTGAAGAGTCACTTGAGCTGGTACAAATGGCGTTAGAAGAGTTCAGTGTTGAGGCGTTCTTGGCGGGTGAGATGACCCCAGTATTGTTCGGTACGGCATTGGGCAACTTTGGTGTTAATATGGTGCTTGATACCTTGGTTAAATATGCACCGCCACCCAAGTCGCATCCGACCAATGAGCGTGAAGTGGCGGCAACAGAGACAGATTTTAGTGGTTTTGTCTTTAAAATTCAGGCCAATATGGATCCGCGCCATCGTGATCGCATTGCGTTTTTACGAGTGTGTTCAGGTAAGTATGAAAAAGGTATGAAGCTGAAGCATGTACGTTTGGGTAAAGACGTCCGTATTGCTGATGCACTGACCTTTTTGGCAGGGGATCGCGAAGCGTTAGAAGAAGCTTATCCGGGTGATATCATCGGTTTGCATAATCACGGCACCATCTCTATCGGTGACAGTTTTACCGAAGGCGAGGAGCTGAACTTTACGGGTATTCCACATTTTGCGCCTGAATTGTTTCGCCGCGTCATTCTAAAAGATCCGCTCAAATCAAAAGCCTTGCAAAAAGGGCTACAGCAGCTAAGCGAAGAGGGTGCAACACAGGTCTTTATGCCGCAGATTAATAACGATTTAATCTTGGGGGCAGTGGGTGTGCTACAGTTTGAAGTGGTCGCGCATCGTCTCAAAGAAGAGTACAAAGTACAGTGTATCTTTGAGCCGGTATCGATTGCCACCGTACGCTGGATTCATTGCGATGATGAAGTGGCATTGGCGAAGTTTAAACGCAAAGCCCATGACCAGTTGTCGCTAGATGGCGGTGGTTATTTAACGTATCTTGCACCATCACGGGTCAACTTGCAGCTTATGCAAGATCGCTATCCAGAAATCACTTTTAGCAACACTCGTGAGCATTAAAATCCATCATTCTATGATTTAGTTTATCTTTTAAGACACGCTAGCCGTGTCTTTTTTATTAGCTTAGATTTAGGCATTAAACGAGAGAGGGTAGGTAGCTATTAGTTAGCAGTAGACAGCAAAACCCTAAAAACAAAAACAGTGTTCCTACAATACATCGTAATTGTTACGGTAGAATATCAAGTAACATCTTATGTTTATAAAAGAGGATATATGAACGCTGCGAATCAAATTGATATCAATAAGCCAACAATAAATCCGCATTTATCGATGATAGCAAGTCGTAGTCGTCTGCTGAGACTGCTTGCCGGCAGTTTACTGCTAGGTAGCATAGCGATGCCTGCCAATGCAGGTAGTCTCATTAGTAGCACAGATTATCTGGAATATGAGCTGCCTAAAAAAGTGCAAGCGCAGTGTGTTGAGCGCGATAACTGTCCAGAGATTGAGATCAAATATCTGAAGACCAACCACAATTGGATCAATGATATTGCCAATGCGCGTATTAATAATTTAGTCGTCAATAGTAAACCGACTGAGTCAGCGCCTATCAAAAGGAAAGTCAATCAGACAGTGGTGAAAGCCGCCATTGATGACTTTGCCAGCTCACAGTTTATAGATATGCCAGAGGGCAGTTCATGGGCTTACAGCCTAATGGTAACGCCTGAGTATCTAGGTCATATCAGTGATTTTGAATTGTTTGAAATCAATACTTATGTCTTTACTGGTGGCGCTCATGGCATGCCTTATAGCGAATACTTGATATTTGACCTTGGCACCAAAAAACAAATCACGCTTGATGATATGCTTCTTTCAGGTAAAAAGCCTCGTTTTGAAGCGCTCGCGTATGATGCTTATAAAACTTGGGTCAAAACAGTTGACGACGATGTCAGCAGTTATGAGAAAAACTGGCCATTTACCTTAAGTGACAATGTGACACTGACGGATAAAGGCATCGATATTCGTTATCAGCATTACTCTATCGGCCCGTATGCTTATGGTATGCCGGTACTTAGTATTCCCTACAGTAAGCTTGACGGTGTCATAAAGCCGCACTTTATACCTAAATAGTTCGGATGGTCATTGCATAACTTATTACGGTTTATATTAAAAAAATCGTAAAATCTCTTAAAAAATTGGCAATGATTTATCTAAAACCATTTGAAATTTAATAAAAGAATAAGGAGTTACCGCATGACGAACAATACAGATAGTATGAAGGCGACAGTCGACACAGAGACTTGGCAACTTAATGCCTTAACAGAAGCGCTTGGTGACCTAACGTTGACGGTCAATGACAGCCTGTCTGTTGGGCGTGGCAGCGACAATGACGTGGTACTCGGTAGCAAGCAAGTATCGCGTAATCATGCGGTGCTGAGCATCTTAGATGGTCAGTTATATGTAAAAGATTTAGACTCGTCAAACGGTACATTTATTAACGAGCAGCGTATCGAAGGTAATACATCGAGCCTGTTAAAGGTAGATGATACCATTGGCTTTGCCAGTTTTAGTTTTCAGGTGAACGCCCCACTTGCTGCTACAGAAGATACTGAGGCATTAGCGCCTGTGGCAGTAGAAGATTCAGTGGCTGAGACTGAGACAGTGGTTGCTGAAACTACTGCCGAAACACAGGCTGTCGAAGACTCAATAGTGAGTGAACCTGTTGTTAATGAATCAGTAGTGAAAGAGCCGATCATTGAGCAAACAGGCATCGAAGAAGTCTTAACGACTACAGATAATACCGCGTCAGATGTGACTGAAACGGTACCAGTTGCCGCTGAAACTGTAGCAGATGCACAACCTGCTGTAAGTCAGCCAGAAGCCGTCACAGCGACAGAGGCGGCACCGACAGCATCTACTCATGATGCGTCACTAGTAGATCAGCCAGTTGTACATGAAGAGTCAGCCGTTGAATCAGAGCATGACAAAACGACGAAAACGGAGCTGCAAGAAGAAGCGGATCCTGACATTCTACGTGCCAAACAGGCAGCAACCGCGCAATTTTCTGGTACTGCCAATCTAGGTCAATCTCGTGATCTTGGTACTGAAGGTAATAACGCGATGGATCAGGCCCTCAGCAATCCAGCAACTGCAGGACAGGCCGAGAAAAAACCAAGCGGCGGTTGGTTTATTTGGGTGTTTATTGCCATCATCATTATTGGGTTGGCATTATGGTTATTTAACATGGGCGGTGCGTAATCAAGTACTGACCAGTCCGTTTGAGCCGCTTTAATCCAAGCGGGATTTGGTATAATTGTTTACCAATTTTTAGCTACTAATAGCTAAGCTACCCTAATATGCCATTTTTATAGCGTCAACATTCAGCAGAGTGTTGACGCTATATTTTTACTATCGTTTGACTGTTTTTATGTTTTGCCAATATTTTGTTAAGAGAGCATTATTATGATGAACTTTGAAGAATATCAAGCTTTTAAAGACCGTGGCTTTAGTCATGCACCACTGATAAAAAAACGTCTAATGGACGCACAGACACCAGTATCTGTATTTTCTAAAGTACGTGATTTAAACGGCTCTGCATATTTATTTGAGTCTGTCGTAGGCGGTGAGCGCTGGGCGCGATATTCGATGATTGGCTTGGGTAGTGATCTCATTTTGCAGTATGCCGATGGCAAAATGACCGTCAAACAAAATGACCATACCGATGTAGATGTAGTCGATGATCCGTTTGACTATATTCGTCAGCTGATGGCGCAATATAAGATGCCAACAGTCGAAGACATTGCAACGCTACCGAGCTTTAGCGGCGGCTTAGTAGGTTACTTTGGCTATGACATGGTGAGGGTTATTGAGCCAAGCGTGGGTTTGTCAGACGCCCCCAATCCGATGACAATGCCGGACATGTGGCTCATGCTGTCAATGAGCGTGATTGTTTTTGACAGTTTAGAAAATACGTTATCTATTATCGTTTATGCCGATTGTCATACTGAAGATGGTTATAGCAAGGCTATCCGCGAGCTAGAAAAAATTGAGGACAAGCTGGCAGAAATGCCAAGTCTGAGCGCACCTGTGATGCCGACGCCAAAATTCAAGTCGCAAACTGGGGCGCAGAAATATTGTCATGATGTCAATAAAATAAAAGACTACATCTTAGCAGGCGATGTCATGCAAGTCGTTCCTGCGCAGCGTCTGACGGCGGATTATACTGGCGACTCATTGGCTGTCTATCGCGCCCTACGATTTTTAAATCCATCGCCGTATTTATTTTTGGTGCATGGTTATACCCTCGATGATCACAAGCGTTTCGACATCATTGGTGCCTCCCCTGAGGTATTATCCCGTATCGAAAATGGCAAAGTCACGGTGCGGCCATTGGCGGGTACTCGTAGACGCGGAAAAAACGAAGCAGAAGATGAAGCGCTTGAGAAAGAGCTGCTGAGTGATAAAAAAGAGATCGCCGAGCACTTGATGCTTATCGATTTGGGTCGTAATGACATTGGCCGCGTTTGTGAATATGGTAGTGTCAAAGTCACCGAAAAAATGTTTGTCGAGCGTTATTCGCAGGTGATGCACATTGCTTCTAATGTTGAAGGGACGATATTGCCCGATAAAGATGCATTGGATGTTTTTTGTGCGACGTTCCCCGCTGGCACGCTATCAGGTGCACCGAAAATACGCGCCATGCAAATCATTGACGAGATAGAGCCTGTACGTCGAACCGTCTTTGGTGGCTCAGTGGGTTATCTAGGCTGGCATGGCAACATGGATACCGCCATTGCTATTCGCACTGCTGTGATGCGCCGCGGCGAGATACATATCCAAGCGGGCGCTGGGGTGGTCGCTGACTCTGTGCCAGAAGCTGAATGGGAAGAAACCAACAAAAAAGCATTGGCGTTGGTCAAAGCGGTAAAAATGGCGTGTAATGGTTTACGGATTCGCTAGGTACTCCAGTAATAAAAACACGGTATGCGGTCAGCGTCAAAAAACACCTTATTTTTATTTAAAAAAATATTAACATAATCAAATATTTATATATTTTTATTAAAATAATCATAAAAAATATGAAAAAGGGCTTGCGTCTTTCAAAAAATTTGATAGAATAGCCACCACTTTAAGAGAACAAGCCGACTTAGCTCAGTTGGTAGAGCAACTGACTTGTAATCAGTAGGTCGCCAGTTCGATCCCGGCAGTCGGCACCATCTCTCTTAAAGTAGCTTTTTATGAACTTGTCTTAAACTAAAGTCATTTTTGTTTAAAGCAACCTAAGGTGGGATTGGGGAGCGGTCAAACCCAACAGACTGTAAATCTGTCGCGAAAGCTTCGAAGGTTCGAATCCTTCTCCCACCACCATATTTTCTAAGTTTGTCATAGCGCCAAGCATACTCGTTATACTTAACGACTCTCGATTAGAGTCTTATTGAATAAGAGTAATTGCGGGTGTGGTATAATGGTAACACCTTAGCCTTCCAAGCTAATGACGCGGGTTCGATTCCCGCCACCCGCTCCATATATACACCATCGCAAAGATTATCAATAAATCATCACGACAGTAAGTTTTAGTATTGCTGTATCGTGATATTTTTTTTAGTAAATACACAAGTTGTTTATTGTGGTTATTAAAAACATGCTCATATAGCTCAGCGGTAGAGCACTCCCTTGGTAAGGGAGAGGTCTTGAGTTCAATTCTCAATATGAGCTCCATTTATTGTTTAAACCTCTGGTGTTTGCTTTGCTATTTTTAAACAGCGTTGCGTCGATATCGAAACTACAAAATATTGAAAATTATAAATACAGTGTGGCAAGTAAAATTTAAGGGTGACACTGAGGTGTTGCCTTTTAGTGCTGCCAATTTATTAAGCTATCAATCTATTGATAAGTGTCTAAGTGCAGTTATCTAGCTTGGGCAGGCTCTACTATTATCAAGGATTTACACTAAGATAAAGTAGGGCAACAGCGATAAGTTATAATAGCTTGCGATGTTCAATAGATTAAAAAACACGTATAATGCTTACATCTACATGCGCGATATTGAAACGCATGATTTGAGCATATTTACAGTCGTAAAATGATGAAACAGTTTTAGTAAATAAGCCATAGCGTCAACGGTTTGATGGTTCTGTAAGCATCATGAGCCGTCAAACAGCTATTCACCGATCTTTGATTGATAAAGATTCACCAAAAAAAGAGGAAATACCCATGGCAAAGGCCAAGTTTGAACGCGTAAAGCCAC
>NZ_JABASR010000021.1 GCF_016107525.1 Psychrobacter aquimaris
GTGACTTGTGACTTGTGACTTGTGACTTGTGACTTGTGACTTGTGACTTGTGACTCTTGCGCTTAATATTAAAATAAGGAAACGCTATGCACTGCCCATATTGTAATGCATCAGAGACAAAAGTGATCGACTCACGTCTTGCTGCAGAAGGTGCGCAAGTGCGTCGCCGCCGTTCATGCAATAGTTGCCAAGAGCGTTTTACAACGTTTGAGATGGTAGAAGTGGTGATGCCAAGGATTATCAAATCCAGCAACAAGATTGAACCTTACGACAATGAAAAGCTGCGTCGGTCTATCTTGTTGCCTTTGCAAAAGCGCCCCATCACTATTGATGAGCAAGAGGCAATGATTAGTCGAGTTGAGAAACGTGTCAGACAAATGGGTGAGCGTGAAATCAGTAGTAAAGTGTTAGGTGAGATTATCATGAGTGAGCTTAAAACGTTAGATGATGTTGCTTATGTGCGTTTTGCCAGTGTTTACCGCGACTTTCAAGATATTGATGCTTTCCATCAAGAGATTGCCAATATCCGTCCAAATGATAAGTAAATTGATAAATGTATCCGAATCTTCAGCAATTATTTTTGAGCTTAAAACGCCTGTTTTCTTAGATAGAATCTCCTGTAATCATTAATGAAGTCTACTTTTATGCCAGTTTCAAACCATACTCAGAATGCGCAAGACCGCTACTTTATGATGCTTGCGATCGAACAAGCTAAACAGGGTTTATATACCACTAGACCTAATCCAGCGGTAGGCTGTGTCATCGTGCAAGCAGAAGCGATCGTCGGTCAAGGGTTCCACCCCAAAGCTGGTCAGCCTCATGCAGAAGTATTTGCGCTAAAAGAAGCGGGTGTGAGGGCTGTAGGTGCAACTGCTTATGTGACTTTAGAGCCTTGTAGTCATACGGGGCGTACGCCACCTTGCGCTTTGGGTCTTATTAATGCCGGTGTGAAACGTGTCGTGATCGCAGGGCTTGATCCCAATCCGCAAGTGGCAGGACGCGGTGTGAAACTGTTAGAGCAGGCTGGGATTCAAGTAACAGTCGGTATATTAACCGAGCAAGCAGAAGCTTTAAATCGTGGGTTCTTAAAAGCAATGCGCACCCAGATGCCTTATGTACGACTTAAAATTGCCACCAGCCTTGACGGTCGTACCGCGATGGCATCTGGTGAGTCGAAATGGATTACCTCAGCGGCTGCCCGCGAAGATGTACAGAAGCTACGTGCACAAAGTGGCGCGATTATTACTGGTAGTGAAACGGTTATCGCTGATAATCCACAGCTTAACGTACGTTCCAACCAATTAGGTGTACCACCTGAGCAAGTTCCTGCTCCCAAGGTTGTTGTACTCGATAGGCGTCAGCGTTTAGAACACAGCTCACAGTCTGAGTATCAGTTATGCCGTCGACCGGATACGATTTATTGGCGTGAAGATAACTTGATTGAATTACTAAAAAAATTGGTTAGTGATTATCAATGTTATGACGTGTTGGTAGAGGCAGGGGCTAGTGTTGCTGGTAGTTTCTTAAGCCAACAATTGGTAGATGAGTTGATTTTCTATCAGGCGCCTTGTTTGTTAGGCGCGCAAGCCAGACCGATGGTCGATTTTAACCCACTGTCTCTAGCTCAGCAGTTGCGTTTCGATATTTATAGCCATGAAACACTAAATCCTGATCTTAAACTGACTTTATTACCACTATAACTTGTTATTTATAAACAGCTTATCCACAGTTTGTGCTAAATACTTGCTAAGTGTGGATAAGCAGCCAGTGGAGTAGAGGGTTTCACATGAAACTGTGTATAACTTTGTTTCACATGAAACAAAAAATTAGGATTTTTGTAAAAATTTAGATATTAAATTAATATAATCAATAACTTAGGTTTAGCCATCGCTTTTTCTTAATGTTAATCCATATCTCATTTCCTGTGGATAACTTAATTGAAATGAGTGTTTTAATACGCTATGAGTTGATTTATCAGTACTTATCCACAATTTATCCCGTCATATGCTCAATTAAGCTCACGTTGCCATAAAAAAACTGGCTCAGACAAATGCTGCCATAATATCAATAAATCAAGATATATTGTCTATGAAGACAATATCATAATGAAATGAGGTCGATATGTTTACTGGAATTATAGAGAGTGTTGGAAAGGTTAAGTCCATGCAGCCTACGGGCGGTGATATACGTTTAACGATAGAGTCTGATGATTTGGACTTTAGTGATGTGAAGTTAGGAGATTCTATCGCCTCCAATGGTATTTGCTTAACCGTTGTAGACTTAGGTAGTAATCATTATTCCGTTGATGTCTCACGTGAAACCATCGCTCGTACCGCGTTAGAAACCTTAAAAGCGGGTCATACGGTTAATTTAGAGAAAGCGATGTTACCAACCACGCGTTTTGGTGGTCATATTGTCGCAGGTCACGTCGATGGCGTAGGCGTAGTCAGTAAGCTGCAACAAGATGCACGCTCTATCTATATCGAGATTGAGATACCACAAGAGCTAGCGCATTATACAGCGACCAAAGGCTCTATAACGGTTGATGGTATTAGCCTGACGACCAACCTTGTACGAGACAATATTGTCTCTTTAAATATCATTCCACATACCGCACAAGTGACCAATATCGCTAAGCATTGGCTGGTTGGAAATAAGGTCAACATCGAAGTAGATATCGTCGCACGCTATTTAGAACGTTTGTTAAATAAGTCACAAACGGGTGGCATGAATACGCCAAGTCCGCAAAGCCAAATTACAGAAGCATTTTTAGCAGATAATGGTTTTATGAAGTAACTGGTTTAAGCTTAAAGAGTGGGTTTTACAGATTGTCATGATTTGATAAAGCTCTGTAAAACCGCCTCTAGCTCTTTTTTGTTGATAGGTTTGGATAAAAACTCATCCATTCCCACTTCTATACAAGCGTCGCGATCTTCTTTGGTGTTGTTCGCGGTCAGCGCTACAATGGCAATTTTATCACCTTGTGCACGAATCGCTTGGGTAGCCTGTAGCCCATCCATGACAGGCATACGACAGTCCATCAAAATAAGTGAGATATCTTGACGCTGTTGTTGTAGCGTATCTAACGCTTGCTGACCATCTTCTGCAACCACACTACGATAACCAAGTTTACTCAATATCTTGCAGGTTATTTTCTGATTGGTTGGACTGTCTTCTACCACCAAGATAAGTGGCGATACATTTTCGGTGGTAGATTTATCTGCTTCGATTGCTAACTGTTTACTCTCTTCTTTAATATCTATGGTTTGAACCAGATTCTGTCTCGCTGGTAAGGTTAAGCGCAGTAATTCAGACAGCAATAGAGTAGCATCTAACGGTTTGGTCAAAAACCCTTCATATTTATCTAATAATATAGAGGGAATGCGGCGTTCTGGTTTCATACTAAACAGTATCTTTGGTAGCGACGGATTGTCGAGCAGGATATTTAACGCCTGATGTCTATCATCATCCATTATCGCCTGATTAGCAGAAGCAATAGAAACGGTTTCATAATATTCATAATCTAATAGTAAGATAGGAGCGAGTGTCTGCTTATTTTGCGCTAACTTAGCCACAATATTCTCTATAGTAGAGAGGGTTATCGACGTACAAATAGTCGTTGATATAGATAGGTGCTCGCACAAGCGCTGCAAATTTTCAGCAACCAGCGGTTGATTGATAACAGCGATAAGATAAATCTGAGTCAAGTGTTGATTGTGATGATAGACCGGTTGATAATTTGGACAGCGGCAGGGTAGATACAGATTAAAAGTACTGCCTTTAGTCACCGTACTTTTTATTTCAATAAAACCACCCAATAATCGCGCAAAACTATTGACGTTACTTAACCCTAGTCCTTTCTCAGTCGTGCTCTTTTGAATATAGTCAACGTTTCGATTGTTGTTTTGGTTATTGCCTTCATTAAGGTAAGTCAGCAATTGATGTTGCTTCGCTATATCGATTCCCATACCGCTATCTTTTATGCTAAACCGAATCCAGTCGTGTGAGGCATGATTGGTATTGTCTTTATTAATATAACTGTTTTTAATAAGCGTATGGTCATCTACCAATCCTCTGTTTTTGGTTGCTAATACCTCTGCATTACTCACCGTTTCGATGGTCAATGCCACATAGCCAGAAGTGGTAAATTTAACCGCGTTTTTTAATAAATTTAAGAGAATTTGTCGTAGACGAATATCATCCGTATCGATGCAGCGCGGGCAATCTGGCGCAAAGAAGTAAATCAGCTCTAACCCTTGCTGCCTCGTATTGCCTATTATTGAGTCGTTGATCTCTTGCCCTAATTTATAAATATCGACAGGCTCAATATTAAGGCGAGTTTTTCTTACCTCTATTTCCCCGATGTCTAGCACATCATTGAGTGTCGTTAGCATATTTTGACTGCTTTTAATTAATGATATTAAAATGTCATTCTGCTCGGTAGTCAATGTCGCAGGATCGATCGGTTCAAGCGTATCTATCATCATTTCTAGCGGTATGCGTAGTTGATGACCTGTCAGCGATCGAACCTTATTTAATTCGTCAAGTTTTCGCTGTAGTCGTTGATTTTGTTGCTGTAACTGCTCGACTTGGTTGGCAAATTCATTGATATTATTCAGCAGTACCGTAAAGCCGTGGACTTGGCCATGTTCACCAAACCATGGTGTAATATGCAATTGGTAAGCCTGCTTATTTTTTAATCCGTAGACTATTAAGGTACGAGTGAAGCGCAGGTTAGATAACGTTTGGAGCAATCGCTGCGTGGACTCATCCTTACCCACGATAAAATCCGTCAATTCATAGCTACTATCGCTTTGCGGTAAAGACATGAATGTTTGTTCAAAACGTTTATTAAAAAAGCTGACTTGACCATGACGCATAATCATTAGCATCGGTAAAGGGGCTTGATCCACCAAACGTTCAAGACGATGTGTTAGGGTTTTAATACGGCGATAATCATTGTGTAGCTGATAACTGACACGGCTCAACGCATGGCCTAAACGTAGAAACTCAGTCGTAGATTTTTTGTGCAAAAAAGGCGGTGGACTGTAGGCTTCTTTTGCGTGACTACTTAGATTGTCAGTATAAAGTAGCAGCTGCTCCCAATTGGCGCGACGATTGAGCATATAAAGCAAAGCGATGATAAAAAGTATTATTGCTGCCATCAATGGCAACCAGTAGCGATATGATATCCATTCAATAGTAGGCGGCTTATGGCGCAATATAATATAAAGCTGATGACCACTTTTGAGTTTAATGGTACCCGTTAAGTTGCGATTATTGAGAGTATAAGCACTATGACTGCCGTTATTAGAAGGCGATGAGCTAATGATAGGAAAAGTCACGGTAGCGAAAGCAGTCTCATTAGGCCGAGTATGGCGATGGATATAAGTCTGCCCAGATGGCATCATAAAAACCAGCTGATAGCTTATGTCTTCAAATACGGGTTTTTCTAAAATCTTTTTAATGTCAGGGTTTAGAAGACCATCACGTTCAGTGACTTCATGCTGCAATGCATAAAAGGTATCGATACTGTGTTGTTCACTGTGTTTTTTTATCTCATGAAATATTGTGACATAATACAGCGTCAGCATCACCAGCAACGTCAGTGCATAGAATATGAGTAAGCGTTGTAAGGACTGAAACTGTTGCATGAAAGCGTGGTCCTATATCGACACGAAAAACATAGTGAGTAAATAGTCAGTTTGGCACAGCAGTTGGTTCATTCAAGCTATTTTACCCTTTATAGTCTGCACCTATTATCTATAAAAAATGGTGAATCGTAGTGCAATATTGCCCAATACCGCGTCGTTTTGTAAACAAAGTCATCAATAAGAGCGCTCTGCTTGCGTTCTATTATAAAGACAAACCGTGTCATTAGTAACGCTCGATTACCATTATTACAACCATGGCACAACATCGCAAACTCACCTATAATGAGCCAATCAACCCTATATAATGCCTGTTTATGACTACAATTGCTTCTGCCTCCGATTTATCCATGCTGCCTACAACAAACAATCGCTCATCTAATAGGCGCTTAAGGGTTGTGTTTGCTGGCACTCCTGAGTTTGCCGCCGTTAGCCTTAAGGCGCTTATCAACCAACAGGAAGCGCTAAATATAGAAATCGTCGCTGTATATACACAGCCTGATCGTAAAGCAGGGCGGGGTCAAAAACTATCGGCCTCTGCGGTAAAGCAAGTCGCATTGGCGCATGATATTGCGGTTGAGCAACCTCTCACCTTTAAAAAGTCTAGTAGCGAAGGTATGGCGGCGCGCCAGACTCTACGTAGTTATCAGCCAGATGTGATGATTGTTGCAGCTTATGGTCTGATATTACCGATTGGCGTATTGACCACGCCTACGTATGGTTGTCTAAATATTCATGCGTCATTACTACCACGCTGGCGCGGTGCAGCACCTATTCACCGTGCGTTATTGGCTGGTGATAGCGAGACAGGCATCACTATCATGCAGATGGATAAAGGCTTAGATACGGGCGATATGCTCTATAAGGTCAGTGCTCCTATTGAAGCTAATGATACGGCTGCCAGCCTACATGATAAGATGGCTGAGCTTGGCGCGACCGCCATTGTTACCGTGCTAAAAGACTTGGCACATTATCAAGCGCAGGCTGTACCTCAAGACGACAGTCAAGCCAATTATGCCGAAAAACTGGTCAAAACTGAAGGCGAAATCGACTGGACACAATCCGCTACTGAAATTGAGCGACAAATTCGTGGGCTGACGCCATGGCCAGGTGCCTATACTTTTTTGGCAGGGCAGCGCGTCAAAATTCTAGCCAGTTTGCCTGTGAATCCGTCGCAGCAAACCAATCAGCCTGCTGGCACAGTCATCAGCGTTGGACGCAAAGCGATATTGGTGGCTTGTGGTAAGGATGCTGATACCAAACAAGCTGATATTAAACTAGATAGTAAAGTAGAAAGTTTTGAGCCATCAGCCAGTACTTTAGCCATTACCGAATTGCAGTTTGCTGGTGGTAAGCCGATGACAGCCGAGCAAATCTGTCATGGCAACCAATTAAATGATGGCGATCAGTTCACGACTGATTCGAAATAACGCCCGCCAAATTAATACAGTTTCATCTCGTTTATTTTAATATTTTTAATTTGATACCAAATAATCTAACTTTTATCAGACGTTATCGATCATACGTCAAGGAAATTCAATTTAATGAGAAGCACTGCGCCAAGAAACAATAAGCTCAAACCGTCAAGCAACCTTATCATGAATGGTAGCGTCCGCGTCCGCGTGATTCGCACTTTACTGGCCATTCAAAATGGTCAGTCGCTTGCAAGCGTCCTTGACCCGTTACTAAACAGTCTACATGATGGTGATAAAGGTTTTGCTCATGCGCTATTATTAACGACATTGCGCCAGTGGTATGCGTTAGCGCGTTTGCTCGATACTTTAGCGGATAACCCTATTGATGAGGTTGAAGTTCGTACCACGATTCAAGTGGGATTAGTGCAGTTACTATATTTAGAAGTGGCTGACCATGCGGCGATTCATGAAACGGTTGAAGCGGCAAAAGAGATTGATTTTGCTCATTCGACTGGTTTGGTGAATGCTATTTTGCGTAAAGTTGCTAAAAACCCTAGCAAATTCCGTAAGAAGTGCGATAAAAAGCATAGCTTACCGAATTGGCTCGCTTATCAGCTTAAGCAAGACTGGAGCGAGCAGTATGATGAGCTAACCAAAGGTTTACGCCAACCAGCACCAATGTTTTTACGGGTGAATTCAGCGGTTAGCTCAGTAGAGGACTATCAGCATGCATTGGATGGGGCAGAGATTGAAGCAGACATCGTTGAGCTAAAAAGTGGTTTTAATCTACTTGATTCATCAGATAAGGCTTCATCAATAGCATTATCAACTAAAGGTCTTAGACTACATCAAAGCACTGCCGTTAATGCTTTGCCTGATTTTGCTGTAGGGGCTGCCAGCGTACAAGACATGCATGCCCAGCTTGCCGCACCGATTATTCATACTGCCTTGATGAATAAAGTAAGCACTGATAAGTCGACTGAGTTGCATATCTTAGATGCTTGCGCTGCACCTGGTGGTAAATTGGCGCATTGGTTAGAGCTCATAAGCTCTAATGACCAATCACCGTTGTTTCACGTGAAACAAAATGATGAAGCGGCGCCAGTGATTACCGACATCAAAGTAACTGCTATCGATAATGAAGCACCGCGTATTGAGCGTATTCATGAAAATTTACAGCGCTTAAATTTAAGTCAGCACGATTTGAAGCAAGCAGAGAAAAATATCGCACTTAATATCGTCTGTGCAGATGCAACCACATGGCAAGGGGCGGGTAAGAAAAAGAGCAAGCTCGTGTTTGACGCTATATTACTAGACTCACCTTGTACGGCAACAGGCGTGATTCGTCGTCATCCTGACATCAGTATTTTGCGTACTGAAGAAGACATCGAGCAAACGGCATTGCTACAAGCCGATATCTTGCATAACCTATGGCCACAGCTTAAAGTTGGCGGTTATCTATTATATGTTACTTGCTCTATCCTAAAGCAAGAGAACGTCGAACAGATGCAGGATTTCATGACTCACTACAACAATGTAGCAGCCATTGAATTTAACGACGATTGCAATTGGGGTATCGAACAAGCGATTGGTCGCCAGTGCTTGCCAATTGATAGCGAGAGCGGCGATGGTTTCTATTATGCCTTGCTGCACAAAACTGCTGAATAAACTGTTTTAATTAATCATCTCATTATAGACAGGACAATCTAATGAAATATATCAGTACCCGTGGTCAGACAGCACCGATGGATTTTAGTGATGTGCTTTTGATGGGTCTTGCGCCGGACGGTGGTTTGATGCTGCCTGAGCATTATCCAAATATCGATAATGCAACGCTTGATGAATGGCGCACGCTTAGTTATCCTCAGCTAGCGATGGCGATTATGCAACGCTTTGCTACTGATATTCCTATGGCTGATTTGCAAGACATCATTGAGCGTACTTATACTGCTGAGGTATTTGGCTCTGATGAGATTGTTCCTGTCCGTAAGCTTGAAGATAATATATATATTTTAGGGTTATCAAATGGTCCAACGCTAGCATTTAAAGACGTTGCCATGCAGTTCTTGGGTAATGCTTTTGAATACGTGCTCAAGAAGAAAGATGCACGCATCACCATTATTGGTGCGACCAGTGGTGATACGGGCAGTGCAGCAGAGTATGCACTGCGTGGCAAAGAAAATATCGAAGTCTTTATGCTGTCACCGCATGGCAAAATGAGTGAATTCCAGCGCGCGCAAATGTACAGCCTGACCGATGATAACATCCATAATATCGCCATCGACGGCATGTTTGATGATTGCCAAGACATCGTCAAAGCGCTACAGCAAGATGCTGAGTTCAAAGCGGCTTATAATCTAGGGACAGTAAACTCTATCAACTGGGGTCGAATCCTAGCGCAGATTGTTTATTACTTTAAAGCCTATTTTGCAGTCACTACAAGCAACGATGAAAAAGTCAGTTTTAGCGTGCCATCAGGTAACTTTGGTAATATTTGTGCCGGTCACATCGCCCGTGAAATGGGTCTGCCAGTTGAGCGTTTGATTGTCGCAACCAACGAAAACGATGTACTAAACGACTTTTTTAACCAAGGTGCCTATCAGCCACGTCCTACTGAAAAGACTTATGTGACTTCAAGCCCTTCAATGGATATCTCAAAAGCCTCTAACTTTGAGCGTTTCGTTTATTTATTGCTCGACAAAGACAGTGCCCGTGTTCATGAGTTGTTTGAAGGGGTGAAATCTGGTCAAGGTTTTGATTTGTCTGACCTAATGGAGGCGGTCAACACTCGCTACGGTTTTGCTGCGGGTAAATCTACCCATAGCGACCGCCTGCAAACTATCAAAACACTTTATGAGCAGCATGGAGAGCTAGTTGATCCACACACCGCTGACGGTATCAAAGTCGCCAAAGAATTACAGCGCGAAGGTGAAGTGATTGTTTGTGCGGAGACGGCATTGCCCGTTAAATTTGCTGATACGATCATCGAAGCGATTGGATCGATAGAAATAGCACGTCCTGCTCACACCGAAGGCTTAGAAGCGTTACCACAACATGTGGTGGTACTAGATAACAACGCTGAACTGGTCGCTGAGCAAATCCGGAAGCATGTAACACCAAATCCAGCATAAATCAGAGTGGCTTTTAACGCTTATTTTCATAAGAAACTATGTAGTTCATAAGAAACTCCACAAACAGTATTTATATAAAAGTTACGCCATTGTAATAAAGTGTTTATGATTGTGTTATGGTAGATATAATTGTAATATTAGAAACAGCGTCGGCGACTCATCATTTTGCTAGACGCTTTTTTAGTAATCACACCAGCCAATTACACTGAACAGCTGCCCTATAGGCGTCATAGTAGCCGTACTATTAAGTCCTTTTACGACCCTCATTGCTTGTCATTATTTTAATGACATTCAGGGATTAAGGTTAAGTGATAGGTCTAAATAGTATGAATTGTGGCGATAACAGTGGTACATATTGTGGATATAACAATGAAGATGAGCTTAAAAATGATAGCAAAAGCACTGTTAATCACGACATTTAGTAGTGCCATGCTAATGAGTGCTGCCCACGCTAACAATCCACCACCAGCCATCAAAGCGGATGCACCCAATCGCTATATCGTCAAAAAAGGCGATACGTTGTGGGACATCTCAGGACGTTATTTAGACAGTCCGTGGCGCTGGAAAGAGATTTGGGCAACCAATAAGCAAATCAAAAACCCCAATCTTATTTATCCTAATGACATTCTTATCTTATGCGTGATTCAAGGTAAAACCTTGATTGGTGTTGATACTGGCGAAGGTTGTGCTGGGGTTGAAAAGCAATTAACAGGCAAAGTGGTATCTAGCACGGTCACAGTCACTTCAACAGCCAATAGTATTCCACCGCTTCCGTGGTCTGCTATACAACACTGGTTAGATAAAACCGTCATCGTTAATCCACAAGATTTTAATACCACGCCTTATATATTGGCCTCTAAAAAAGGCAATTTGATTACTGCCAGTGGCGATAAAGTGTATGCCAAAGGTGTGCCACTGATCGTCGGTCAGCGTTATGGTATCTACCGTGAAGGAGAGCTATATGTTGAGCCAAAAACCCAAGAAGTTATCGGTTTAGAAGTCACGCAAGTTGCGACTGGTTTGGTTACTTCGACAGAAACCAACGGCGTTAGCAGTTTGCAGCTTACCGACAGTTATGACAAAGAAGTGCGTGAAGGTGATCGCGTATTCGTTGAGTTGAATAACTCTATTCCGCCCGTCTTTTATCCAGCCCCTGCAACTGTGAGTCGTGGTGGTATGATTGTCCGCGTCATGGACTCAATCAGCTCGGCGGCGAAGGGTAGTGTCGTTGCTATCAACTTAGGTAGTACCCATGGGGCTAAGCCTGGTGATGTATTGACTGTGTATCAAAAAGGGGCTTTGATCCGCGATACTAAAGACAATGACACGCCAGTACGCTTACCAAATGAGCCAAGCGGTATGGTCATGGTTTTTAATACTTTCGATAATATTAGCTATGCTTATGTGCTTGATTCAGAGCTACCATTAAACGTCGGCGACCAGCTGTTACCACCTCCATATCTATAAGTGAGCATCATGCGTATTTTTGGACAAAATACGCTAACTTAGCCTATACGAGCCAGATGATTATGACGGCAGTTATTTCTTCTTTATCAGACAAGCAGCGCGCAGTACTGGCGCTGTGGACTGAGGTGAATGCATCATTATCTGCTTATCATAAGCTCATTACTTCTTTTGGCACAGCAGAGCTTGCTTGGTACGCTAAAGTAGATGCGTGGCGGCAATTGGGTATTCATCATACCCATCTTGCCCGTCATGAACAGCCAGAGCAAACGCAAGCCAGTATTGATAAAATTCAGCAAGCGCTCATCGAAGGACGCTACGGTCTGCTATTTTCTGACCAGCCTGATTATCCCGTACAGCTCTCGCAAATCTATGACCCACCGCCTGTATTATTTTACCGAGGCAATAAAGCTCGCTTGCACCAGGCACAAGTCGCTATTGTTGGCAGCCGAAAACCCACCGCCCATGCCCAAAAAATCACCTTTGATATCGCGCAATATTTGGCGCAAGCTGGTTATATCATTACCAGCGGTCTTGCCATGGGTGTCGATAAGCGAGCACATCTAGGCGCGTTAGCACAGGCGGATGCTGAATATCAAGGTCGAACAATTGGAGTCATGGGTACAGGTATTGAGGTCAATTATCCCAATCATCATGATAAATTGTTTGCCCAGATAATTGAGCAAGGCGGCTGTATTATTAGTGAGCTGTTGCCGCATACATTGCCACATAAGCATACGTTTCCACGGCGCAATCGTTTGGTTGCTGGGTTGAGCTTAGCAACGATTGTGACAGAGGCGACCATTCAGAGTGGTTCGCTGATTACCGCGCGTTTAACTTCGGAGCAGGGTAAGCAAGTTTTTGCAATTCCAAGTCATATTGATAATAGCAATGCTGAAGGCTGTCATTACTTGATACGTGAAGGCGCGACCTTAATTTATCATCCCCAGCAAGTGCTCGACGATGTAAATAGTCAGTTGGATTATGATAATAATAGCTATCGACCAGCAGAACAGACAGTCAGTACTAATCATAAGCCATCGCATAGTATTCAGTCTTCTAATACTGCAGAAATAGCTCTTGCTACAGCGAGCCAACCAATACCGTCTAATATAAAGTCTCCTAGGAGCACTATCGTCGTACCAGAGCATTTAACGCTTGTGTATGAGCAGCTTGATTGGCACGGGCAGGATTTAGATGCGCTGATTATCGCTACCAAACTTGCCACACCGCAGTTGATTGGACAGTTGATGGAGCTTGAATTATTAGGCGTCATCAGTGTGCAAGGCGGACGGTATTTGCGCGTATAGGCTATCTGGGCATTTACAATGATAGCTATGCTTTAATATTTCTAAGGGTACTTAAGGGTACTTAAGGGTGCTAAGGTCAGCACAATTTTATAAATATTTGAATTTGGCTCACTTAGTCAGCGTCTCTCCTATGTTATTATTAATGCTTAAACTCCTACCTGTTTGAAGCTTTCAAGCCATGAAAAAATCCATATCTTTCACTACTGATTCTGTTATTCAAGCTGCCAAGTGGCTTAAAGAAGGACAGCTACTTGCTTATCCCACCGAAAGCGTTTGGGGTATTGGTTGTGACGCTTATGACGAAGCAGCCGTTCAACGTATTTTATCCATCAAACAGCGTCCACAAGCCAAAGGCATGATCGTCATTACTGACAGCGCTGAGCGTTTAATGCCGTTACTAGAGTCTTTAGAAGAAGGTCAGCGCCAACAAATAATCAAGAGTTGGCAGGCAGATAGTGACAATGTAGAGCTACAAGGTAAGCAAGCCCATACATGGCTATTGCCTATCCCGCAGACACTTGAAACGACTATCCCTACTTGGATCACGGGGCAGCATCAAACAGTGGCAGTCAGAGTCATTGCCCATCCTATAATTCGTCAATTGTGCCAACAGTTGGTCGACGTTCAAAACCCATTTGGACTATTGGTTTCCACAAGCTGTAATCCATCAGGACAACCGCCTGCTATGACTTTCACTGATGCGTATGGGTATTTTGGCGAGCAAATCAGCTACTTGCAGGCTGAAACATTAGGCTATACTTTACCGAGCCAAATTCGTGACGCAACCACGGGTTTAGTTATTCGTTAGCGCATAACCTTCAACCAAACGATGAATATTACTTCTTAATTTCACTGTTGACAGAAATAAAAGAATAGCGCAAGATAAGTCAATAAATAACCAAAACTTATAAAATAGAGTGTAGATTAATCATGAAACTGAATCCTGTGACCGAAAAATTTATCTTACATTGGGGTGAAATGGGCTCGCAGTGGGGCGTCAATCGCACCATGTCACAGATTCACGCGTTATTATTTATCATCGGTAAGCCGCTAAATGCTGAAGAAATCACCGAAACACTTGGCGTCGCGCGCTCTAATGTCTCAAACAGTATTAAAGAATTACAGCACTGGGGCTTGGTACAAAAGGTCTCGATATTAGGTGATCGTCGTGACCACTTTACGACCAATACTGATGTTTGGGAGTTGGCACGTATTATCGTTGTAGAGCGTCAGAAGCGTGAGCTTGAGCCCACAGTGCAGTTCTTACAGGAGCTGATGAACAGTCCTGAATTTGAACATGAAAATAATGAGGTAAAGTCACGTATTCGTGATACCCAAGAATTCGTTAGTACCCTAACCACATGGTCATCTGAGATGCTTAAATTACCCACAAGCATCCTCAAAAAAGTCCTCAAGTTGGGCGCTAGTATCAAAAAGGTTTTACGTTAATAGTAAGCTATGTGATTTAAAATAAAAAATTTGAGATGTAGTTTCTGTTTTGACAGAAATATATGTAATAGATATAAAAGCCAGCTAAGTGTAAGTGATACAAGTTTCAGTAAAAATAGCAGCAACAAAAATAGCAACGACAAATGGATGTGTAAAATGACAGTCAACCAAACACACGCTAATAAAGAGCAAGCCATTAAAAAGGCTATCGCTGCAGTCGAGTGGCAAGACTTGCGCCAGTTAACGCGCGGTCAAATCGCTTATAACGTTATTTTGCCTTATCCATTTTTGTTGTTGTCTTGGTGGTTTGCCAGCCAATCTTGGTATGTCTTAGCATGCGGTGCTTCCTATTTATTCTTTGCTGCTGCTTTCCGCCAAGCCCATGATGGCTATCATCATAGCTTAGGGGCGGGAAAACGCACGACCACCGCCATATTACTGTTGCTTAGCGTGCTATTGATGACCAGTTTGCACAGCATTCGAGCCACTCACATGGCGCATCATCGAGACCCATTGGGCGACAATGATATTGAAGGCAGTCTAGCAAAAGTGTCATGGTGGCAAGCGATGCTCGGCGGGATAACTTATCGGCTCGATATTTATCGTCAAGGACTGCATCTAAGCAGCCGTCGCAATCAAAACCTAGCTTGGCTAGAGTTTGCTTTGATTGGTTCAGTCGTCATAGTTACCCTTATATTGACCGCCTTTACTATTGCTACCCTCGCGATATTAGCGCAAGTGTTGATATATCATATACTGACCATGATGTTAGCTAATGCCAGTGTCGGTATCATTGCTGTGTGGGGCGTGCACCACGATTGTGATGAGACAATCGCTCGCACCGAGCGTAATCAACTGGTCAACTTATTATTGACATTCAATTTACTCTATCACGTAGAGCATCATCTGTTTCCTGCTGTGCCATCCAATCATTTACCAGCGCTTGCCAAGCGTTTAGATGCGGTAGTGCCACACTTGACCAAGAAGCGGGTATTGCCAACAATGGCTGACATCATGGAATGTATTAATAATCGTTGGAACAAATTGAAAAATAACTCTCACCATAATCACGATGAGAATGACTGTCCTATTCGTAAACGTTTTGTCTAATAAGCAGGCTAAATAAAACCAAGATACTTATCCACCAATTATCCACAGTAATTTCATTGGCGTTGCCAATGCCGTATTTATACTCAATTAACGACGAATGTTAATAAGATAAATATCATGAAAATGAATAATAATGTAGGTGCTTACCCTTACTTATCAGTGATTATTTTATTTGCAGGGCTTGGTAGCGTGGCAGGTGGGGTGATTGCAGAGCTGGCTATATTGTTTATTTTTAGGGATGCAGATTTTGCTCAGATTGGTTACCAACCATTACTCTATGTCGGTCTACTTGGTTTTATTCCGGCTTTATTAACCGGCATTATCGTCGCTTATAAGCATATATGGCGTAGTGATCATAAGAGTAGAAGCACGACATTTTTTATTGGGTTTATAACCTCAGCAGGTTATATGGGTGCAATCGTTCTATATTTAGGCATCAACTCCTGGATAGAGGTGGGCGTGTTACTGGCCTTTATGATTGGCGTAGGATTATTTGGCGCTACTAACTCAGTTATCGCCAGCTGCATTGCTTTACCAAAAGCATGTAAAAGTCGTTTTGATATCAGCACTAAAAAAGCAGACGATAACTATAACGATTTAAGGTTTACTGAAAGATGACAATGATAATTAATGTATATAGGGAGTAGGACATGAATATTTTAATCAGTGGCGGCTCAGGATTTTTGGGCAGTGCATTTAGCAAGGAAATCATGGCGCGTTATCGTGTACAGGATAAAGCGCTATATATTACTTGGCTGACGCGTGATAGTAGTCAGGTGCATCCGAGTGATATTGAAATGATGACTTATGATGAGCTAGCGAGTTCGGATAAAAGCTTTGATGTTATTTTAAATTTAGCAGGGGCGGGTATCGCTGATTCGCGCTGGAGCGATGCGCGTAAAGAGCAATTGCTCGCCAGCCGTATCAAACCTACCGAGTCCTTATTGGCATTTATTAAGCGCACCAGTATTAAGCCCAAGCTAATGGTTAGCGGCTCAGCGATTGGTTGGTATGGCGCACAAGGCGATAAACCCCTTACCGAAAGCAGTGGTTTTGAAACTGATTTTGCTCATCAATTATGTCATGAATGGGAGCAACTAGCGCTCAAAGCCACTGAACATGGTGTACCCGTGGCTATCGTACGCACTGGGGTGGTTATCCATCCTGATGGCGGTATGCTCGGTAAATTATTAACGCCATTTAAAATAGGTGTCGGTGGACAATTGGGCGATGGCAAACAAATCATGAGTTGGATCAGTCGTGAAGACTGGGTAGGGGCGGTGATATTTATCATTGAGCAGCACCTTGCTGGTTATACGGAAAGTCAGGCCACACAGGATAATTTATTAAAAACGGTAACGGGAAATGATACGCCAGCGCTAGTCTATAACCTAACGGCACCCAATCCTGTGACCAATCATACTTTTACCAAAACACTTGGGGCGTGGTTACACCGTCCAACCTTTTTTACCTTACCAAGTTTTTTACTTAAGTTGATGTTTGGTGAGATGTCGACGCTATTGATTGATGGTCAAAACGTATTGCCACAAGCATTACAGGACGCCAGTTATGAGTTTAAACAGCCAACACTGAAGCAGGCGTTAGAAGAGCAGAAGTCATAGATACTTATGAAGATTGTTTCATGTGAAACGTAATTTTTTATTATCGTATGCTTTGTTTCATGTGAAACCTAAAAAAGGGTTTTTTATGAGTAAAGTTGATAGCAACGCTACAATTACTGTACCCAGCTATCCTAGAGGTAAGGTGATAGGAGTCTATGGGTTATTGGGCGGGGTGGTAGGAGGTTTAATCCTCTTTTTTTATATAGCGATAGGAATGTCGATAGATATTGGCATTCCACTACGAGATTCACTACTCTTCGTCAAAATGGCCCCAGCATTTATCCTAGTAGGTTTTTTCGGAGGTTTACTACCAGCGTTATTAACAGGTTATATCGTCTCTAAGTTCAAAATATATTTTAATTCGGTAGCGAAGGTTTTTCCCTTATTTATAATAGGGTTTATGAGCACGTTTTTATTCGTAGTGTGGTTCATGATAGGGGATGGCTCTGTAAATTCTTCTATGACAAGTGATATTTTATTTTGCTGTAATGGCGGTGTCAGCGCTATCATCACAGGATGGTTCGTATTACCTAAGTACAAATACTAACCGCAAATAAAATTTATCTGATTATTTCACTTTTGACAGAAATAAAGTAAATAAAACCAGCCGATTAAATTAAGTGGTCGCGCCAGTAAGACAGCTACTACTTATCACTAAATAAGGAGAACATCGTGCGTCATCCTTCGTTAGCCAATATTGAATGGCAAGATTTGCGTCAGCTTCGTCTGAGCGAGACTGTTTATAATATTTTTTTATCGTTACCTTTTTTATTGCTGTCATGGTGGAGCGCGTGGCAAGGGTGGTGGTTACTTGCACTTGTGGCGACTTTTTTCTTTTTTACTGCGGCACTTAGACAAGCGCATGATTGTTATCATCGAACGTTGGGAGTAGGGAGGCTCGCCACTGAACTCATGCTGTTTTTTCTCAGTATCACGATGCTTTGTAGCACACATGCTATTAGGCACACACATCTCAATCATCACCGAGATCCGCTTGGAGACAGTGATGTTGAGGGTAATTGGGCTCGCCTGCCGTGGTATCAGGCGATATTGGGAGGCGGAATTTTTTCAATGGCGATTCAGTGGTTCGGCTTGACGCATGGTAGCCGCCGTAATCGTATTCTCGTTGCCTTTGATATGCTGCTTATTTTTGCAGTGATTGCCATCGCTTTTATCACGATGCATCCAATATTGATGTATCACGTATTGGTAATGATATTGGCCAATACGATGGTGGGGTTTTTTGCAGTATGGAGCGTCCATCATGGTTGTGATGACGTGGTATATGCTCGCAGTGAGCGTCATCCACTGATTAATTTACTGACCTTTAACTTACTCTATCATATAGAGCATCATCTATTTCCAGCGGTGCCGACCAATCATTTACCTAAGCTTGCCAAGCGTTTAGATGCCGCCGCCCCGCAGTGGACGCAGCAGCCAGTAATCCCTCTTTTAGCCCCAGCCAATCAATATCAACCATCTGGGGTGACCGAAAAATCCAGTGTCCATTCGCATCACTTTGATATTTAGCTATAGTCGGTTCAATATAATTTGGATACAAGGAAGGCGAGCGAAAGTACTACAAATAGTAGACCAAGCGAGCCTGACACCGTATCTGATTTATATAGAATTGACTATATCACTCAGAAAGGAGTCGTAAGATGATTATTCAAAATCATATCAACAGCTATAGAGAGCAAGCGCATTTATCCATCACTATGTACTACGATGATGCTTGCGTCATATGCAGCACCGAGGCGCACAATATGAAAATGCGTCAGCCTGAGAAGATACGCTTAGTTCCTGTAGAGGAGGGGCTAGATGAGTTGGCAGTTGCAGGTTTTAGCCGTGAGGATGCGATGACTTATATGTGTATGAAAGACAGCTATGGCAATTGGTACACACATATGGATGCTGTACGGCTGCTCTACAGGACAGGCAGTGTTAAATGGTCACCGTTGTTGTTTTTGCCAGTAGTCAAACAACTTGGCGACTTTGTGTATCCGTACGTCGCGCGCAATCGCTATAGAATTCCGAACTGGGTGACCAAACTGGTTTATGGCAAAGCAGTGATGCAAGCTTGTGAAAATGGTGTCTGTAAAATAGCGCCAGACAAGCGGTAAATCGTCCTTACTGTTCACTATTTAGTTTTGCGATAACAGCACCTTAGAAGAAAATCATATGAAGTTTTCGTGGAAAAAAAGACGCTATATTCAGAGCATTAAATTTTTCACGTAAGATAGCGTTATCTTTATCTGAGCAGACTTGATTATGGGTTTCTTCATTGTTTTCAATCAGTTGCTAGCTGTTATGACCAGCATGCTTCTTTGGTGGTTAATAAAGCCAAAAACTACTTTTGCTAAAGTTGCGCTGATAGCTACTGTCTTTATTATTAATAATAGTGCTCTTATTTATGGTTTGACTGAGTTTTGGGGTGAGCGCTTTCAGGTCTATCTGGTCGTTAGTATTTTGCAAAGTTTTATGCTTTATGCTGGTTTGATCACCGCTGCGGTAGCGCTACTAGCTTATCCGCTCTTTAAACGAAAATCTCGTCCAATTTTCATTCGCGCGCTAGCTGTCACGACTTATATAGCCATTGTTAGCTTAGCAATATTTAACGCTTACTCACCCGTCGTATATCGTTTTACAGTTACTATAGATAAGCCGCTGGCTAAACCAATGGACATAGCGCTTGTCTCTGATACGCATCTGGGTAGGTGGTTTGGTAATCGACAGATAAAAAAAATGGTGAGCCTCATCGATGCGCAGCATCCTGATGTAGTGGTTATCGCTGGTGACATTATGAATGACAACACCATTGCTTACGATAATACGAATATGCATGAACAATTATCAAAGCTAAAGGCACCGCTTGGCGTCTATGCGACTTTAGGCAATCACGATTATTTCGGTTATGACCAGCAGATCACACAGGCGGTGGAAGAAGCCGGTATCAAAGCCCTTGATAATGAGAGTGTGCTATTAGATGACTCAGTATGGCTGGTAGGACGCTCTGATGACATGGATCGTACCAGACTGTCAGCGGATGAGTTATTGACGCAAGTAGAGACGGACAAACCAATTATATTTTTGGAACATCGTCCTAGCGCTATGGATGAGGTGAGCGTCCTGCCAGTTGATTTGCATCTGTCTGGTCATACCCATGGTGGGCAGATATTTCCGTTAACGATATTGATGGATTGGTTGACACCACTAAACTATGGCAGCAAAAAAATAGCCGAGACACAGTTTTTGGTGACCTCTGGTTATGGCATTGGTCCAGTACCGTTTAGATTGGGTACGCGTTCTGAGATTTGGATAATTACGTTACAATCTGACTCATGAGTCATTTAGATAAATAATATCATACCTATGATAAAGCCTCTACCATATCTAAATGGTAGAGGCTTTTATTTGCTGTTAGGCTTGTTAATAGATGCTTTGCTCGTATTGTCAGCTGACGATATATTGCATGGTTGCCATCATACTCAAGGATTCTTCATGCGTTAT
The DNA here is from genome assembly GCF_016107525.1 of Psychrobacter aquimaris. Classification (GTDB taxonomy): domain Bacteria; phylum Pseudomonadota; class Gammaproteobacteria; order Pseudomonadales; family Moraxellaceae; genus Psychrobacter; species Psychrobacter aquimaris. The sequence continues at coordinate 20,663 of NZ_JABASR010000021.1, forward strand.
ACGTTTTTTATCACCATCTTTGTACTATTGCAGCTCTTTAGTGTCGGCGCTGCTCTAAGCGTGCAATGGTGGTTACAGCCTTGGCAGACAGCAAATTTGCAAACTTGCGTATGGATCATCATATTCGTGATTACCAACGGTTTGCTGCTACTCAGTGTCAATAGAGCATTTGCCAATAGCTATCGATGGATCAGTGGCTGGATGTTAGTCATGCACTTTATACTATTGACCACCTTAGTTACCAGCCTATTTTATGGTGGATATTGGTTATTTCTGTCACTAGCTGGTGAAGTACCTAATGTATCTGCTACCGTCGATTTTGGATTGCGCATATTGGCATTGGCAGTATTTATTGGATTATTTGTTTATGCCTTATATAGTGCTTATGTGCCTGTGGTACGTGAGTTATCTATTGATATTGATAAGCCTTTGGCTAAGCCGTTACGTATTGCGGTCGCCAGTGATTTGCATATAGGGCGATTGTTTGGCAGCGGGGCAATAGATAGGCTGCATCATCTTATTGTAAAAAATACAGCCGACATCTTGCTGATGCCAGGCGATATTATGGATGATAATACGCAAGCATTTGCTGATTATAATATGGCAGAAAACTTGGCTGAGTTATGCAAAAGCTTGCCGTATGGTGTTTATGCAACGCTGGGCAACCATGATTTGTATGGTCACGAACAATCCATCAGCCAAGCGCTAAGTGATGCAGGTGTACAGTTATTAAATGATGAAGTACTCAGTATCGAGCATAAAGGTCAACCAATCTGGCTGGTTGGGCGTTTTGATAACCATAAAAGGCAGCGGGTAGCCACAACCGATCTCCTAGCCCAAGTTGATACTACACAGCCAGTGATACTGCTAGATCATAGGCCAAGTGATATCACTGAGCACAGTCAAATGCCGATTGATTTACAGCTTTCAGGGCATACCCATAACGGTCAGATATTCCCCGCTAACTTTATTGTCAGTGCCATCAATCGCTTGGGTTATGGCTATGAAATCATCAATGAAAGTCACTTTGTGGTGTCATCTGGTTACGGCTTTTGGGGTATCCCATTTCGCTTGGGTTCGCGCTCAGAGATTTGGCTAATTACCGTCACGGGTCATAGTTCGGTTAGCCATTCTAGTAAATGACACCGATGTAGATAATTAATTATGATAGATAACCAATTATGCCGCTAATAAAGCCTGTGTACTGATGATGTCACGTACAAAATGCGCAAAGCCATCGATAATGTTGCCTGTTTCTTGTCCAATACCCTGATGAATACTCATGAAATGAATAAAACCATGCGGCGCACCAAGAATGGTATGAGTCTCGACTGCTATACCATGAACCTTTAATTGCTTTGCATAAGCAAAGGCTTCATCACGTAATACGTCTAATTCTGCAGCGACAATGTAAGTCGGGCATACTTTGCTATTATCACCAAGCATCGGACAGTTAAGGATATGCTGGCGTGGCAAGGGGCTGTTATCTAAACAAGCGGCATCAAATACAGCCACATCGGCATGATCCAACAATAATCCCTCACCATATAATTCCCAACTTGGATAATCCGTTTCGATGTCAGTCACAGGGTATAAAGGCATTTGCGCAAGCGGCTTTGGTAAGCGCTCTAATAAATTGAACATTTTTTGACCTGCAATGCCCAAATCTGACCATGCGGCTTGCGAGGGTGCAGTAAGTTGTTGGGCAATCAAGGTAGACAATCCGCCGCCAGCACTGTCGCCTGCTAGCACAATTCGTGAGGGTGAAGCGCCTAGGGTGTGGCAATGCTCAGCCAGCCAAGCGTAAGCAGTGATACAGTCTTTTAGTGCGGCTGGTGCTGGATGCTCAGGCGCTAAGCGATAATCAACGCTGACGACTGGCCAGCCGGTTTGCGCGCAGACAGCATGGCAGAACTCATGATGGGTGTTGATATCACCAATACAGAATCCACCACCATGAAAATATAACAGTACTGTCTCATCAGAAACGGTCTCATCAGAATTATGAATATCATTTTTTTCTGATTCTCCATGAGAGCTAGCGTCTGCTTGATAACAGCGAATGGTCATATCGCCATCATCAGCATTGGCAATCACTTTGTCTTCCCAATGCACAAGCTTCTCATTTTGTTTTGTAAAGCGTTTCATATTGCCGATGATAGTATCATTTGCTTGCTGCCATACGTGCGGCGCTTGCATGGCCACAGCGTCAGCGGCGAATCTTTCACGCAGCTCATGCATTGGTGTCAGCTCAAGAGGCGTTTTAAGCTTGCTATTCACAGCAAGTATCAGACGCATATGAGCGTTGGCGTGCAGATATTGTTTCGACGTCGGTCCTTTCAGATAACCAACCAATTTCTCTAGTATCGGCGTTGGCAGATAGCCAACTCCTTTCATGGCATAGTGCAGAGTATGCGGCTGACAGTTAGTCATCAGGTTGTAGCTGCGCATCTTTTGTTTGAGAGTCAAACTCTCCTGTTGAGCGTCGTTTTCCTTTATCTCATGATCTTTACGATCTGTTGGCGCGAGTTTCATCGTCATCAGCGCTTTATTCAATAGCGCGTTGATGGATAACACGGTTGATTTAGTCATAACACTTCTCGTTAATGATTGTCAGTATGAGCCTGCCTTCCGATGTGAGTGATACTGTTTGTAGCAACAATAGAGTAATCAAGAATAAAGGTGAGTATTTTTTAGTAATAGCTTATGTAGCAACGGTAATTTTTGGAGAACAAATACTACTTTCTTGTAGCTTTTGTTAATGACTATTTATACCCATTGACAGCATATAAGACTCAGTTTTGAGCGCTTTAATGCAGGTTTAGGCAGCCTTTGTTGTAAATTAGAAAAATTCCTATGGCTTAGGCTTGAAATTTGCCGCCACCACCTTTATCAAGCAACTAGTAAAGCGTATTAATAAAAACAATGAGTAAGACTGATTAACTATTTAATAAGAGCACAGTATCACTAGCAAATAGTGCGTTTGTTGCCTCTTATATCAATCGTCATTATTAAAATTCTAAGGAGCCATCATGAGCGAGAAAAATACCAACCACGAATCCCCTGAGCAAAATGTGGCGCATGACAATATTGAACACAGTGACAGTATTTTAGAAGAAACCATGAAAGAGTTTGATCCACAACACAACTCAGGTGAAGAAATGACTATCGAAAATGAAATCGATCTCGACACCTTTAAAGCTCGCATCGCTGAGCTAGAAGGTGAGGTGAAGGAAGCTAAAGAAGGTACCGCTCGTGCCAATGCCGAAGCTTACAATGCACAAAAACGCATGGAGCAAGAGGCGGATAAGAGCAAAAAATTTGCGCTACAGAAATTTGCCAGAGAGTTGTTAGAGATCGTTGATAACTTAGAGCGTGCTATCGAAAACGCTGATGCCAATGATCCAGTCGCTGAAGGCGTGCAATTGACGCATAAAGCATTATTAGCAGTATTGCATAAAAACGGTATAGAAGTGGTCGACCCGCAAGGCGAAAAATTCAACGCGGATCTTCATGAAGCAGTGGGTATTGATGCAGAAGCGGAAGCTGATACTGTTGGTACTGTATTACAAAAAGGCTATAGCTTGAACGGTCGTTTATTACGCCCAGCCATGGTGCGTGTGGGACAGTAATATCAAAAACTGGATTTTTATTGTACTAAACCCCAATATAACTAAGGGTTTTCACAAAAAGTCACATGAAAGACAGTTTTTGCATGATTATTGACTTGAAAAAATTCATAAGTAAACCGATATATATAGCAACAAGAGATCAACTACGGTCTGGATAGACAAATATTTAAAATAAATCAGGAGTAAATAGTTATGGGTAAAGTAATTGGTATTGATTTAGGTACGACTAACTCGTGTGTCGCAGTAATGGAAGGTGACAAAGTCAAGGTCATCGAAAATGCTGAAGGTACTCGTACAACACCATCGATCGTCGCTTATAAAAATGACGAAATTCTGGTTGGTCAGTCGGCCAAGCGTCAAGCGGTCACCAATCCAAACAATACATTGTTTGCGATTAAGCGTTTGATTGGTCGTCGTTTTGATGACAAAGTCGTGCAAAAAGACATCGGTATGGTGCCTTACAAAATCGCCAAAGCAGATAACGGTGATGCATGGGTAGAAATTAACGGTAAAAAATTGGCGCCACCACAGGTTTCTGCTGAAATCTTGAAAAAAATGAAAAAAACAGCAGAAGACTATCTTGGTGAACCAGTTACGGAAGCAGTGGTAACAGTACCTGCTTACTTTAATGATTCACAGCGTCAGGCAACAAAAGACGCGGGTAAAATTGCTGGTCTTGATGTGAAACGTATCATCAACGAACCAACGGCCGCTGCTCTTGCTTATGGTATGGATAAAAAGCAAGGCGATAGCACGGTTGCTGTTTATGACTTAGGTGGTGGTACTTTTGACGTATCAATCATCGAAATCGCTGATGTTGATGGCGAGCAGCAGTTCGAAGTACTAGCAACCAATGGTGATACATTCCTTGGTGGTGAAGACTTTGACTCAGCTTTGATTGATTATTTGGTTGATGAGTTCAAAAAAGACCAAGATGTTAATCTAAAAGGTGATTCGCTTGCGATGCAGCGCCTAAAAGAAGCGGCAGAAAAAGCAAAAATTGAGTTATCAAGTGCTCAAAGCACTGAAGTGAACTTGCCTTATATTACTGCGGACAGCAATGGTCCTAAGCATTTAGTAGTCACTATCAGTCGCTCGAAACTTGAGAGCTTAACTGAGGATTTGGTACAACGTACGATGGGTCCTTGTAAGATTGCGCTTGAAGATGCTGGTATTAAAATTGGTGACATCGATGATGTTATCTTAGTTGGTGGTCAGACTCGTATGCCACTGGTACAGCAAAAAGTGCAAGAGTTCTTCGGTCAGGAACCACGTAAAGATGTGAACCCTGATGAAGCAGTAGCGGCAGGGGCTGCGATTCAAGGTGCAGTATTGTCTGGTGATAAAACTGACGTACTATTGCTTGATGTAACGCCACTAACGCTTGGTATTGAAACGATGGGTGGTGTAATGACGCCAATCATTGAGAAAAACACCATGATTCCGACTAAGAAATCACAGGTATTCTCAACGGCTGAAGACAACCAACCAGCAGTAACCATTCAGGTTTATCAAGGTGAGCGTAAAATTGCTAACCAAAATAAACAGCTTGGTCGTTTTGATTTGACGGACATTCCACCAGCACCACGTGGTCTACCGCAAATCGAAGTTACTTTTGACATCAACGCTGACGGTATCATGAACATCTCAGCGAAAGACAAAGGTACTGGTAAAGCACAAAGCATCCAGATTAAAGCAGATTCAGGCTTGTCGGATGAAGAAGTCGAACAAATGGTTCGTGATGCAGAGGCCAATGCTGCTGAAGATGAGAAATTCGCTAACTTAGCGCAAGTTCGTAACGAAGCAGATGGTCGCATCCATGCGGTACAAAAAGCGTTAAAAGAAGCGGGAGATAAGGTGACTGATGAAGAAAAATCAACAGTAGAAACCGCTATCTCTGATCTTGAAGCAGTGATTAAAGAAGATGATCATGATGACATCAAAGCTAAGCTTGAAGCGTTAGATAATGCCTTCTTGCCAGTTAGTCAGAAGATTTATGCTGATGCAGGCGCTGAAGGTATGGATCCAAGCCAGTTCCAACAAGGCGCGGATAATGCAGCAGATAGCAACCAAGCTGATGATGACGTCGTTGATGCTGAGTTTACTGAAGTAGACGAAGACAAAAAATAAGACTGCTCATAGGCACATAAGTAGTTAAGTGATAAAACGCACCCTTCGGGGTGCGTTTTTTTATGGCTATTATTTATAAGAGCTATCCTACCTACCACTCCTATATGTTGTTTTCACTGTTTAAATGCATTTACTATAAGTACTTCGTAAGTCAAATGAACGATAGGCTGCCCAGCGTCATCTTGCGCTGAAAAATGTTGCCAATAATCTGACTCAAACTGTTGCAAGCGTGCCTTGGTCCACATAAAGGGTGGGGTATTACTGGTGTTTACTTGCGTCCGATTGGTCGATACGCCCGTCAATTTCATATGCTTTAGGATAGCGTAGGGACTGGCAAACGGTAATTCAAAACGCTGAGTGGACAGTTCAATTATCTCAAAGCCAGCACTGACCAGTGCCAATTGCCACTCGTCGATATCTGGATAATAGAGCCCTTGACCAGTCAAACGCTTAATTTGCCAAAAATTATTTGGCGTAAAAGTATTAAACAGCAGTTGACCTCCAGCTTGTAAGCGGCGTGCTGAGTGCGCAACAAAACTCAAGGGGTTATCAAACCACTGCACTGCATTGGCACTGATTATCAAGCTATGTTCACCCTCAAAGTCCATCGTCTCAGCATCGCCAATCGTTATGTCAGCATTTGGTACTATGGATTGTAAAGTAGCAGCTTGTTCAGCGCATAATTCATTGATCAGCCAATGCTGACTTTGAATGTGTGCTGCTAGTAGGCGGGTCATTTGACCGGTTCCTGCACCGACTTCAAGTACACTGTCGTGTTTAGTATGGGTAAGGTTGTCTAGCAAATATTGGCAGACTTGCTGTTGAATATTGGCTTGCTGATCATAGTCACTGGCATTGGCAAAATGACGAGCGATGGTTTGTTTTCTGGCGCTAAAATTATCAGGCGTAGCGAGTGTTTTCATACGATTTATTATATCCAAGTGAGCCAATTAGCAATCGATAGTAGCGCTGACGTCGCTGATGTATAACAACAGATTTATAATTGTCTTATCAATTGTTCGCAGTCTTCATTTGTCAGCTTGGCATTCATGACTAAACGAATACGTGCCGTGTTTGCAGGCACGGTGGGTGGCCTGATAGGCAGCGCGTAAAAACCTGCTGCTTGCAACTGTTGCGCTTTAGCAAGAGTGCTGGCGTTATCCCCCAACACGTAAGGCACAATGGGTGATTCATAGTTTGGATGTTGTGTGGTTTGGGAGACACGGTGTCGTATGTCGATGGCTTGACTAAGCTTGGTAGACAAGCACGCTAAATGCGCACGTTGGTCATTTAGCGTTGGCATTTTTGCTAAAATAAATCGCGTCCATGCGTGATTGATAGGTGGTAATGCCGTACTAAAAATTAGCGGGCGCATGCGGTTAATCAGCCATTGTTTGACAACATCATCGCACATAATATAAGCACCCACTGAGGCAAAGGCTTTACCAAAAGTACCGACCAAATAGTCAATATCAGCCAATGTCTGTGTTTCTTCCGCTAGTCCCAAGCCTGTATCACCTAACACACCAATGGCATGAGCCTCATCGACATACAGTTCAATACGAGCATCGCTAGCTTTTAATTGTACCAGTTGACATAAATCCGCACGATCACCATCCATACTAAAGATACTCTCAGTGACAATGATGATGCGCTCAATGTCTGGCGCTGCTTGCTCAATAAACGTAGCCAAATGCTCATAATCATTGTGACGATAACGGCGATAGCTGACAAGCTTGCTTTGGCTCAGACGCATACCATCGATAATGCTGGCATGTACCAGCTTGTCAGCCAAGATAAGCGTTTTGACTGGCAACGCTGTGAGGGCTGGGAGTATACCAAGATTGGTATGATAGCCGCTATTCAATACCAACACCGATTTTGAGTCAGAGATATCTTGTTTGCCGACAGCGATTTGATACCATTCCTGTAACTCAGACTCTAGCGCTTGGAGCTGTGCATCATTCCCAGTGAGCAAGCGTGAGGACGTCGCACTCATCTTAGGCATTTGTGCGTCTGATAACTGTGTTAGTTGACTGAGAAATTCGTTTTGCAATTCAGTGTCGCCGCCTAAGCCAAGATAATCGTTGCTGGCGATATTGAGTAATGTTTTACCTTCGCTAATAACGTATTGCCCATGATGTTGAAGATTGGGTAATTGACGATATTGTTGGGTTGCTTTGAGTGCTGTAAGCGCTTCTTGCAAACGGCTAGTTATGCGTCCAGTCATTATTTTTACCTTAAAATATTTGGCATCTATTATTGCTTTAGGCTTATTTCTGCTAGAAAGACGGTGAAATGAGTAAGGATTATTGCATAAACTTCATGGTTGTAACAAAAGATTTCATATCTTTGCCTTTGTAACCCAAGCACTGATAAATACTTGCAAATCTTAACTCTCATACCATCAAACACTGACAGACTGCTTGAAATAGTTTGTTACTATATACCCATCGTTAGCAAACAAGGCGATAGGGCTATAAAAGCTGATATAACTAGATAACTTGTTTGTCCAAATTGATTTTAAGGAGCTAATAATGAAAACACTACAAAAAACGCTACTTGCACTAGCAGCCGGTTCTTTATTAAGCATGGGTGCACAAGCTGCCGTATCTTATGGCAACGGCTACACTGGTCAGCCATATGTTGGTGTAAAAGTCGGTCAGTTTGACCTAGATGTAAACGGTGCTGATAAGCCAACAGCTTATGGTGTTTATGGTGGTTACAACTTTGATCCTAACTTTGGTATCGAAGCAGAATACGTAGGTTCAGATGATGCTGATTACTACAACGGTGACATCGATGCCAAGAGCTATGGCGCGTACGGTACTTACCGTTATCAGTTCCCAAATACAGCGCTATACGCCAAAGGTAAGCTAGGTGTTGCTAAGACTGAAATCGAAGGTAACTATCTCGTCGAAGACTCTAACAGAAAAACCATCTCTAAAGATGATACTAGTCTTGCTGGTGGTGTAGGTCTTGGTTACTCAGTTAACCCGAACTTCAGTGTCGAAGCTGAATACGACATGCTAGGCAGTGACGCAGATCTGATGACTGTTGGCGCTCAGCTAAAATTCTAAAGTTAAAATAGACGATTAGTCAGCTAAACAAATGAGCAAAGGTGTAGTCAATAACCTTTTCTTACACAGATACTTTATAGATAAACAATTAAAGATATAACCCTAGGGGAATACTATGAAAACACTACAAAAAACGCTACTTGCACTAGCAGCCGGTTCTTTATTAAGCATGGGTGCACAAGCTGCCGTATCTTATGGCAACGGCTACACTGGTCAGCCATATGTTGGTGTAAAAGTCGGTCAGTTTGACCTAGATGTAAACGGTGCTGATAAGCCAACAGCTTATGGTGTTTATGGTGGTTACAACTTTGATCCTAACTTTGGTATCGAAGCAGAATACGTAGGTTCAGATGATGCTGATTACTACAACGGTGACATCGATGCCAAGAGCTATGGCGCGTACGGTACTTACCGTTATCAGTTCCCAAATACAGCGCTATACGCCAAAGGTAAGCTAGGTGTTGCTAAGACTGAAATCGAAGGTAACTATCTCGTCGAAGACTCTAACAGAAAAACCATCTCTAAAGATGATACTAGTCTTGCTGGTGGTGTAGGTCTTGGTTACTCAGTTAACCCGAACTTCAGTGTCGAAGCTGAATACGACATGCTAGGCAGTGACGCAGATCTGATGACTGTTGGTGCTCAGCTAAAATTCTAAGTCCTTGGTTAGTAGTATAATAAGTAAAAAACGCACCCTTCGAGGTGCGTTTTTTTTCTTTAAATTTTCCTAACTTTCCCCTAAAGTTGTTTAAGGTACGTATGTGATACATTGATGATTTTTAAGAAATTATTAACATCAAAAATGTGCTACATTAAAAGTTAGAATGACAAAGATAGGGAATACAGCGATGATGGAGACTCTTTGGATGATTGAACCTTGGCACTGGTTAGTATTAGGCTTTATATTGCTGATCATTGAGATGTTTGTGCCGACATTCGCCAGCCTTTGGTTCGGCGCTGCTGCCATCATCGTTGCTGCGCTTTCGTGGCTATTGCCTATTTCTGTCTCTTTGCAAATTATTATTTGGTTGGTGCTTTCTGCCATATTCTTGCTGGCATGGTTTAAGTTTATCAAACCTTTATCGGTAGATCGTACCAAGGCTGGGTTGGGCGGTAGTATTATCGTCGGCGAGATGGGTATGATTATCGTGCCGCCACAGCCAGATAGAGCGGGTACGGTTAGATTCAGTGTGCCTATTGTTGGTGCAACGGAGTGGATGTGCCGTACTAAAGGTGAGCAGGTGGCAGTCGGCGATCGAGTAGTGGTGACCGATATCGTTGGTAATGAGCTGATCGTGAGCAGTATGAAATCGCAGGCAGCGATTAATAAAGATATGCAATTATAACCCCACTCTCAACTTCGAAAGTGATTGAAAAAAGAAGAGCACCTCACTAA
>NZ_JABASR010000022.1 GCF_016107525.1 Psychrobacter aquimaris
CAGATTGGTTAGTCATTGCTTATTCTCCTGTTAGTGGATTATAAGCAGTTACACAGAGTTTGGGAAAGGCTCCTAGAGGCTCTTACATACTATTGTTTACCATAGTTGATTAGCTTCGAAAATATTTTGGTTTACTGTTTGCGCTATATAGTCAATATCGAATTTACGCTTGTCTTCAGGTAGACGAAGTACTCTCGGCAGACGAGTGACGCCTAGCTCTCCATCTGCTAGGGCATAATGTCTGTACTCTTTGTTTATAATTTCATCACATTCAAATTCAATATATACCATGCCTCTTTTTTGATTCTTGGCCATGCGGACGATTGATATAAAAACCTCTTTCTTAAGATTCAGCTTTTCTTTATTGATTTCCTCTAGTGTATATCTAGGTTTTCTCCCTAACGCAACTTTTTTCCAAAAGCTTCCTTTCTCTTTAATTTCATAGTAATTATCAAGCTCACTTTCTAGCTGTTCAGCTTCTTTTATAAACTCTTTGGCATCCTGTAGTTCTTGTTGGAGTTTGTGAAGTGGGTCTCCCATAGCTTCTGAACGCTCTTCGATACTTAACTCTTGAGAAAAAATAAAGTCATGCGATTTCTTGAGTAGAACTCTTAAAGCCATTAATTTAGCTAGTAGAATATCGCTACTAGGAGAATGCATGACTAAAGGCTGTAATCTGAAATCATGCATACTTTCTATCATTTCTTGAATTAATTTATCTAAATGGTAAATGAGGTAGTCTTGATCCTCTCTACTATTAAGGATATTTTGAATTCTAGGTAGTTTCTGAAGTATTAACACAGAAGCTTGTTTTTCATAAGTGATCATACGCTCTTTTATAATGACTTCTGTAGTGCCCCCCACTTGCTCTAACCGTTCTTTTAGTAAGGGTTTTAAATAACTCTTTTCTAGGCTACGAATTTCATTGATAAAGTCTAGAAGCGTATCAGGTGCTCCTAGGTCAAGGGTATAAAATCGACTCATCCATAGTGAGCAATCAGATAGGTATTTTAAATCACTCATATTATATTTTTTGATAACAATATGGGTCAGATAAATATATTCATTAACTCCATTACCACTACTATCTTCGTGAAGGAATCGTCGAAAAGAGTAGGGATTTTTACCCACCTCATCTGTACTTCCAATCACAAACCAATATTTCAAACCTTCTACGACAAAAAAATTCCTACCTTCACCTTCATCTCTAATGAAAGCAGGTATATAAGTAAATTTCTGGAAATCTGTGTCTGATGAATCCCACTTTCGAAAGTCTTGGTCTTGTACTTTCTGCTTAATAAAAACCTCTTTTAAATATGCTTTGACCATATCGGAGTCAAGTTTACGAAGACCAGGAGAGATTTTGAGTTCAACGGTATCTATCCAATATGCTAGATCATATAAGAAAGCTATTTTTATTCTATTACGATTTTTTTGTTCGTAGAGTAATCCTCTTGTATTTAAATTATCTAAATAACCAAAAATCGCTTCAATTTCATCAGCAAGCTGTACAGCATCATAGTACTGAGAACGTGAATTAATGATTTTGAACATATCATCTGCTACAGATAATAAACCGTTATGAGTACTTTGAATATCTCCTACAGTCTCTTGTAGAGTGGCAGGGCGACGATGTTTCAATCTACCGTTGGCATCAAGAGAAATACCTCGAGGTTTTAATATCTTTAAATACAGGCTGTTTTGGCTCTCGCTATCTAAGTCAGGGAGGATGCTATAAATAACCTCTCGCCAATTAGGAGTTAGACTAGGGTCTATTGATTTCAATTTATAAAGTTGATACTCAGAAAGATCACTTATATTCACGAATACTCCACCCCTAATAAAATTCATCTTATAAAAGTCAAAAACAGGTTAACTAAAAAGCTTTAATAGGATGAATTGCGACAATATTCCAAAAAATGCAAAGTATAATAGTGCACTCAAAACAAAGGTACAGTTGTAAACTAGTAACGGAAAAGCAAACTTAAGTTAATATGATAACAACACGCAAGCTGGAAAAAATAAAAATATAGACCAAGCTATCTATAGCCTAGTTCTATATCGTATACCCTAGCGGAACCAGTCATTTAACCCTTTAAACCTATTAACAGACCACTTAAAACAGACTGCTATAATGGAACCACTTATAACAGACTATTTTAGGTGTTTATGTTTATTAGAGCGTATCTACGAGCGTCTACCAAAGAGCAAGATGCTAAGCGTGCCAAAAATGAGCTTATAGCATTTGCCAACGATCATGGCCACAAAATTGCCGCCTTCTATGTCGAAAATGAATCAGGAGCTATCTTGGCGCGACCCAAGCTTATGCAACTGATTGAAGATGCCCATAAGGGCGATATTATCTTAGTTGAGCAGATTGATCGCTTGGCGCGTTTGAACCAAGCTGATTGGGATACGCTAAAAAGAATGCTATCAGAGAAAAAGCTCTCTATCGTATCAAAAGAGCTGCCGACCTCATATATGGCGCTTCAATCTGAAAGCAGTACAGAATTTATGAGCAGTGTATTGCAGGCCATTAACTCGATGATGCTGGATATGCTCGCAGCCATTGCTCGAAAAGATTATGAAGAACGCCGTAACCGTCAGATGCAAGGTATTGCTCGTGCTAAGGCAGAAGGTAAGTATTCAGGACGTAGGAAAGATACGGAAAAGCGCAAGATCATCGCTAGTCTGCTCAAATCAGGTCATAGCTATTCTGATATTCAAAAAATGACCAAGTGCTCACGGCATCTGATCGCTGATGTAGCCAAGGAAAGACCGAAGATGCTCAGTACTCATTAAGTGGTTCCACTACAGCAGTCTACTATGAGTAGTCTATTAATTGATTAATGAGCCTTTTCAGATGGTTCCGCTGGGATATACCCGAAATAAACATATTCATTACAGGCTAAGGACACACCCTAGATGTTCTCAGCTTAATAATTTTTAATCACGTAATTTATATTCAAAATACTGCCAAAACTATTGAACAGCGATTAAAAAATGGGACGGCTACCTCAAATGATAAGTTATTTGAGATAGCTGTCTCGCTGAATAAAGAAAGATAGCATTTAAGCTGCATTAACCCAGTCAACAGCCATCTGCCATAGCTCAGGGGCTTTTGTATTTGTTCGGCGGCTGAAATAAAGCATATGACCTATATTATCAACACCAAATTCTTTAGGATCGAAAAAGCGTTTTTCTACCGGCATCTGACTGAACACTCGTATCATGTCATCCATGTTTTTGCTGTTGGCGATGTCGTCATCGCTAAAGCCTAACCATAGTGATTTTATGGCAATGTCGTCATAAAAATGTGTGTGTATACTTTTACCAAATGCCGTTTTGATATAACCTTCGCCATTGCACCACTCGCGCCATTGACGAGCGACATGCTTAGGTAAATTCTCACCCATACCCACTTTATCTGAAGCGGTATACCCTAACATGAGGTTGTTTAGTGGAATAAATATGTCCATAAAAAACTTAGCTTTAAGCTTATAAGGCGTCTTCATATTTTTAATGCAACCTGATGAACAAGCGACATTAAATACTGAGGCGATAGACTCATAATTCGGCATCAAGCCGATCAGTTGACCGCCCGCGCTATGACCAATCAAATGATAAGAAGCGTCGGCAAACTCATCTTGCAAGGCATCGAGCACGGCTGGCATATCATAGCGTCCCCAACTTATTAATGAGGCGTTAGATTTTGCTAGATCAGTAGTAAGCGAGTCACCAATACCTTCATTATCAAAAGTCAGGACACCAAAGCCATGTTCTGCTAAGTAAGTGGCAAAGTTATGATAAAACTGACGTTTAATACCTGTTGCAGGTGCCACCATAACCGCTTTTTTTACCGCACTTCTAGGGCGATACACCGTTGCTGCCAGCGCTTGACTGCGATCGGTCATGATGCTCAGTGAATAAGTTTCTATCTCAGTCTTGATATCAGCGCCAGTAGTTGCTTCTATAATATCGCCTTGTGGCTTTAGGTTTTCAAAAGATGATGAGAGCGTGTCGTCCATAAACATACCTTAATATTCCTTTGTTTTTATTGATCCATTTCATTAGCAATGATTGACTACAACGTGCGATGATTCAGTAATATTTAAAGCTGAAAACATACTAACTGAATCGTAATAAATCATTGCTAAGGCGTGGTAGCAGTACTCATATTAAAAGAGATGCTAGTAAGGAGGTTGATTAAGTATGACTTTCAAGTTCTATATTTTTTGGATTAATATTACCAGTAATACACTGAATTCATTGAACTATGCTGACAATATCGTTAACAACATAAAAATATGTATAGTAGGTAAACCATGAAGTACGCTGTCACTATTTCGGTGAGTTAAAACATTGATATCATTAGCCTACAGCCGAATATTCAAGTCCTCACTAGGGTACCGAACCAAGAAAAGAGCTTGAGTGGCTCGCTATAAGTAGGCTTAATTAAAAAATACTGTTACGTAAATTCATCACTACATGAATTGAATCTTAAATAGGATCGTACTGTAATAGTCTTGATTGTTCTAATGCTAATATGGAGGGCGTTGTGACTGATAGCTGTGCTAAGTTGTTGGCAGATAAGCAATTGACTATAGTCTTCATTGAAAGCGCGACCGCGGGCTATCTAGCACATCGCTTTTCTATGAGTCCTTATTCAGGCGATATATTAATGGGCGGCTTGGTATGCTATGACGTTGCGATAAAAAAGAACGTGTTAAATATATCGAGCCAATTAATTGCTGAGTGTACACCTGAATCCTTAGAAGTCACCCAAGAACTGGTTAATAAGTCTAAGACCATGTTTGAAGCCGACTTATATGTGGCTTGTACAGGACTATTAACGTCTGGAGGCTCTGAAACTAAGGATAAGCCTGTCGGTACGTTTTTTTATTGCATTGGTTATAAAGATGAGCTGTATGATTTTCGCAGTATCTGTCAAGGCGCCCCTGAGCAAAAGCTACGCAGCATCAATAGTCTTATTTGTAAGAGTATTATAGAGGTTGTAAATCGCCATACTGACTAATTTAAAATCTTATTATTTAGGGCTTTAGCCCATCCTCTATGTTTTTTGTTGCTAGAAACTATAATAAGGATATTAAAATGAAAACATCAGTACCTATTAAATCGCTTCAAAATAAACTATGGATAGTATTTTTGGTGAGTTTCTTTGGTCTCAGCGCTTGCAGCAGTGAGACAGAAGAGCCGGCTCCTAATACAGAATCTAGCGAAATGACACCTGTGCAAACAGCGACCGAGGCTGACGATCAAACCCCTGCTCCTACAGAGGAGGTAGAAGGTGCAGGTGGTACAGCATACTATTCTAGTAATGGGAGTGTAGAAAATGACCAAAAGACGGATGATACGGTTACTGTTAATGAAAATAACTCGAACTTAGATCAAACACCAGCAGATGGAGTGCAGTAAGTATGAGAAAGCGCGCAATCCATTAAGTATTAATATCAATAGCTCACGCTATGTGTTCAAGTTTAACTAAAAAACCGTACTTATTAAGCGTCTCATCTTTACTTACATAATTAGCAGAATTGACTAAAAAAGCCCGTGACCATAGTCACGGGCTTTTTATATTTTTAGAGTCTAATTATTTAGACACAGGGTAATCAATAGTTGTTTTGTGTACGCCACTCATCTACATCACGTTCAGCATCTTCTTTTGAATGACCATAACGCTCTTGGACACGCCCAACTAGCTTGTCACGGTCACCTTCGATATGAGTGAGATCGTCATCTGTTAAATCTCCCCATTTTTGTTTTACTGAACCTTTGAGTTGGTTCCATTCGCCTTTTAGGGTTTGATTATTCATATCATTATCATCCATTTTTTGATTGTCTTTGTACTGCTCATCCATACTTTGTTCGTTCAAATCTTGATTGTCCATCATGGTTTTCCTTTTCCATTTATGAGCTTTTAAATCAACGCATCTATATCAAGAACAAGCTCATCCATCTTTTATTTTTTTTATTGATGGATAGGCTATCAGCAGTTTTTAAGCTTTAAGCTGACATATCTAATATAAAGATACACAATTGGACTGTCTGTACAACGAATGTTTAAAGTATTGCTGAGCTATTATTAAGTCTACCAATTTGTTATGACGGTATAAGTTATGATTCGGACCGGACTGTTAGTTATAAGAAAAGTCTTTAATTAAAAAAGACTATAAGATTGGTTCTAGTGTCAGAGCTGGGAGACGCTCTTACTAAACCACTCTGAAATTTCCTGAGACTTAACATTCTGAGAAGGTATAAAAAACCCTTTCGTTAAATCGTATAATGGGCGTTATGACAAATGATTTTAGACAGAAAAAGCCAATCTACTAGATGGCTTTTTTAGAGAGTTCTTGGACAGGTAGAGCGACTTATCGAAAGTAAGCCCATTAAGGATTACTACAGTCAATTAGAAAAATCTAGTCACGACTATAGTGCTCAAGACGAGGATTAAAACGCTCACTCCTAAAGCTCGTAGAACAAATTCCTTGTTGCTCATAACCGCCCTCGCATCATTCTTTATTGTTAATATCTACTTTATACTTTATCTATCCATTATTGTAAATGACTCTTTAAAATACCATCAAAAAGTACATTGAGCGAACCTATCCAGTATTATTATTTTGTATATGAATAATTTAATCAATTATGATGACACCCACATGGGAAACCGAACTTAATAATTCGCAAGCTCATCCTCTTGCTCATCACACACTCTCAACCCAATTTGTACGGCTTCACTAAGGTCAGCCCCTTCTTTGACACTATAAGGCACATTTGGCGTCAAACGACTTAGCTTTAAGCCATCTACCGCTGCTTCGTTAAGCGGTATACCAACGTAAGATTCATCGGTGTAACCCTTAGGATGAAAAAACACCTCACGACCAAAGGAAGGATTTGAGGCACACGCAATCTCACCCTCAGGCACTGTAAACGGATAAGGTGTTGTGTAATCTTTACTCCATGTCTGCTCACTCACTACGATATAGCCTGAACCATACAGATCATCTTCTGTATTGCCTGAGCTGCACCCAATCATAACGATAGACGCTACTGCAATTAACCACCTGGACATATTGATTCGCATGGTACGCCGTCCTTATCACGGTCTAGCTTGGTATTTCCACATTTGAGTGCTTGTTTGGCTTGTTCACAGCTAACCATCTGCCCACAAGTGCGCGGTAAGCCTTTGCATTGAGAGCCGCCAGCACCTTTAGCAAACAACGGATGCTCTACCTCAACATCACTATAAAATGGATTATCAGTGACTGTAACTGCTGCCTGAGAAGATAAGGCAAAGAGAGATAACGCCATACTTAGAATAAATTTTTTCATAGAACCTTCTTTCTTTAATACCCAAAACACTGCTTTCAAGCATTAATAATACCCTATATTTGTTCAATAAAGTGAGTGCTATATAACTAACCGTCTGATTTACACAGCAGTTTATTTATAATTTGCCTGATAGACGGGTTAGTGCCATAGTTGTTCACTGAACGTTCTGGACAGTTGTACTGTACAGTTTCTAAAAACGTACTTGAACACTAGGTGAACAATGAACATATCGGTGACAAAAGCGGCAAAAGAATGGGGTGTATCAAGAACCACGATCTATCAGAAGGTCAATGATGGTGAGCTTTCTAGAACAGCAGATAAGAAAATAGACGTTTCAGAAATGTTGCGCGTGTTTGGTGAGCCAATTTCTAAAAAACGTACTGAACGTTCAGTGGACACTGTTCAAAGTACACCACTGAACAGTCAAAGTGTTCAGTACAATACAGACATTGAACACCTATTAGCGCTTGAAAAGCTCAAGAATGAACACCTCAGCCAACAAGTAAGCGATCAAAAAAAGTTAATTGAAAATTATCAGCAGCAGATAGCACAGCTGAACAAAACGCTGGATAAAGCCAACGCCAGTATCCAGGATTTCGCACAAGTAAGACTGTTAGAGTTTAAGCAAGCTGAAATGAGCGATGAGCCGCCACTTGCACAAGAGCAAGAAAAAGAAGATGATTCAATCGTCGCGACGGCTAAGAAGAAAAAACGGTGGTTCTTTTGACTTTAACGGATATTTGAAAAAACATTAGTGTTTAATCTTTGGTAGATAGCTCTCTAAAGCCTTATTAGGCTTGTTAAAACTTTCAGGCTCTCGCTGTATGATATTAATCATTTCGCGCTTAAATGCCTCAGTCTGCATTTTGCCGTCATAACTTAGGCTTGGATGGTTGTTATAGTCATTCATAAACTGCACGTTATCAACGATAGACTGTATGGTAGCTTGTGACAGGGTGCCGTCTGCACTGGTTAGCTTGTCTAATGTTTTCCGATGGAATTTGAGCGTTAGGCCCTCGTAACCTTTGCCTCTACTTTTTTTATGGTACTCAACAGTAATTTTATAGTTTGTACTCTCATTTACCTCATCTATAGCAGTCTCAATCACACGCTCTCTAAGCTGTCCAAATTGCTTATACTTACCTTTAATGCCCATAACATAGCGAAAATCGTCTAAATCCATAGATTTAGTATATTGGTACTGACCTACCCAACAAACAATTAATTCATATAAGCGCATAGAGTGAATACTTGAGAGCTCAGACACCTCCATCAGCCTATATTTTGTGAAGTTAGCTTTTAGCTGTGTCAAATAAGGCAGTACATCCTCTGCAAATGTTATTGTTATCTGTTCTCCATTGGGGTCGTAAAGAACACCGCTAACAAAGCGAGTACGAAGCGTTTTATTATCCTCCAGTGCTATCAGTACCTCCCTATCAAAAAGCCGATTACTAGCTTGCTCTAAATCTCTAAAAGCATTCTTCTTGGTGCTATCGGTATAGAATATTTTTGCTACTTCCTCAACTGTCACCGTAAACTTGGTTTGCTTAGTAATATTTGGCGCATCAGGTCTACTGTCAATACGACTAATACAAGTCAGTAATAACTGCTTTTCTTTAGTAGTCATGGTATAAGCTGCTAGAACAAGCTCATTGGATTGTACGACTAGATTGTTTTCCATATTTTTTTCGAATCCTTGCTTAATCTACTGTTATTTCCAATAATAACTAAGATTCACTTTAGCATATAAAACTACAAATAATATCAGTATTTTTTTGTTGTGTTTATTCTACTCATTTTGTGTTTATTCTACTCATTTTGTGTTTATTCTACTCATTTTGTGTTTATTCTACTCATTTTGTGTTTATTCTACTCATTTTGTGTTTATTCTACTCATTTTGTGTTTATTCTACTCATTTTGTGTTTTTTCTCTTTGTAAGCTATTGATTTTAAAGGTGAAAAAAGGCTCTTAAACAGGAGTAAACAGGAGTAAACAGGATCAAATAAAAACCCTTAAAGAAACGGGTGATAAATTTTTTTGGGATAAGTGAAAAATCATCACTTAAACCACGTAGCTTGCCTAAGCAATTTATTCCTTAGTAACGGTTCTTTTGAGGTTTCAATTAAGGACTAAATCCTCGGCTAGGTGAATGGGTTTTATTAACCTGATGTTGGTATGACTCTAAACCGCCCTGTAATGCTTTGTGTTGGCTTTCAGACAGATCTTTACCATATTGCTCAGTAAACGTCTCTAAAGTGGCTTTAAGAGCCTCTGAGTAGGTTTTACGCTGGGTTGTTGGTAGTGAGTTAACCTCACGCAACGCAAACTTAAACTGCTGACAGGTTTTATTCAAGGTATCTGCTAAGTGTTCTTTAGCAACGTCTCTTGCCTCAGCTGGGTAGTTATCTCGATTGATATAATCCGTTAACCCTTTGGTATAGCTGAATGATGAGATGATGTCCCGAGTCATTCTGCCAACCTCTCCTGCACTACCACCTAACTTGTCGATGATACTGCTATTAAATGCCGTTCGTTTTTGATCGATATTGTCTCTGAAATCTATAAAATGCTTGGTAAGCGCTAGATACTGCTCACGTTCAGCGTTAGGATCACGCAACAGCTTGATGATGGATTTGTTGTTCTCAACCAGCGTGTGATCAAAACGTTTGGCCACTTGGCGTAAGTGCGCGGTAAATTCCACCGCTTTATCGTGGTCCTCAATACCATGGTGCTGTGCAAACTCGTTGAGTAGTGCCACTTGCCGCTGATCAAATTTATCAGGGGCGTCATCCGCGGTTTCTCCTTGCGCCCATCTGATAGCCATATCATCACGATGACGTTGTATTAAGCGCATGGCTAGGTGCAGCTTCATACGTTCAACATACTCAAAGATTCTCTCATCTTTGTGACGGTTTGCTCGAGTGTCTCGATCAATTTGTCCTTCTTGTCGATCAAGTCGAGCAGCTCTTGCTCGTCGTGCTGCGTCATCGAAGGGGTTGGGGGCTGGTCTTGCACTTCGCTCAGTTGCTTTGTTAATTTCAATATTTGACTTTCCGATAGCTTCAGTGATTCCCTCAATTGCTTGTTTTGTGTCGTCAATTCGTTGTGTGAGCTTATTGTTTTCTTGTTTTGTGTCATTAATTCTTTGTTTTGTGTCATCACATCGCTTTGGTAGGTTTTCGCATCGTTTAGCTGCCCAAGCAATGCCTGATTTTGCCTCTTCAACGCATCGTTTTGTGTCGTCAACTCGAATTGCCGTTCTATTATTTTGTTCTGTGCAGTACGTAATGTGAGGTTCTGAGCTTCCAGAGAGTTGTTTTGCAAAATCAGCTCGTTGTTTTGTGCCTCCAATGCTGCCAGGTAGTCTTGCATTTTTCTCAGTTGCCCAAGCAAGTCCTTTTCTAAGTGCGCTAATTCGTCGCTCATTGTCTGCCTCCTGTTTGATATGGTTGTCAGCCACCAATTTGTTGCGTGCTTTGATGGCGCGGTTGGTATTACCTTTTTCGGTCGTGATGCCTCGGCGCTCCATGGCCGTTGCTTCCACGCCCATTTTAATAGTGGGCTGCTGATCAAGCCCCTGATCCCTGTAACTGCGCGCATCCATCAGCGGTAGATGATATTCGGCCAATACCTTATTGGCAGTATCTACCCACATCTCCCGAATACGCTTAATCTCCTGCATCGATGACGGCAGATCATGCGCCTTACGTTTTTTATTAGACCACTCAAACGGGGTCTTAAGCTTTGGATCAAACGCCAAGGTTTTATTAGCTCCAACAAGAGGCGCTCGAGTAGTGACTAAAATATGCGCGTGAAAATTACGGGGATCAGGGTTCTCCTCACCCTCACGCAAATACTTAGAACTTGGTGGTACATCAGGATCGAATGGCAACTTCATCACCGGACGATGGATACACACATCCGCAATCACATCCATATCGTCGCAAAGCTTTTGGGCAAAGTTGATAGCCAATGAATGGCGCTCTTCCTCAGACAACTCATGAGGCAAATTAACCAGCCACTCACGCGCTACCCGACTGTCCGAACGGGTCTCTGCCGCTTCAGCGGTATTCCAAAGCGTCTCCCGATCCACACTCACACCCAGCGCCTTTAATGAAAATGGTAAAACGATATCGCTACTCATCACACCAGACTTTTTACTATAGTCATGGGTCTTGCCATATTTGGCATCATCAAGCACATCGCCAGCACGATAGGCTGCCGACGCCACCGCCGACTGTCCTGCTTTTCGAGAAATTGCCTTTGTCGCAATATGTACCATCGTCATAAAGAGCCACCTGCCATTTTTGCTTTTGCACACCACCGCTTTTCGTGGTGTGCGGGGTTTGGGGTTTCCCCAACGAAGAAGGATTCAAAATTAAGAATAGTAACGAAGTGGATAGATTGAATTTTGAGTCGTTACTTCGCCCTTAGTCAGGGAGACGCCACCATTAAATAATAAACTAAAATAGTTTAGGGTTTGGATGTGGTTGTGTTAAAGCTTATCACAAGTAATTGAATGATAGTAAGGTGCTTGCTATGCTAAGTGAGATATTGTTTATAAAAGGAAATGTTATGTTAGCGAACAATAATAAAGCGCCTATGTCTATTTTTGATAGTCAAGACTCTAATGAGTTAAAAGAACGTCAACGGTTAGAAGAATTAAAACGCCAAGCTAAGGTTCAGCAAGTAAAGTTAGATAAGCGACTGAACAAGCAGAAAATTTTGATGGGGGCATTTTTAGGTCAGGTATTGGCAACTGATGGTGAGAGCGAGCAGATGATTCGAGAGTATTTTGCGATTCATTTTCCAGATTTTTTAACGAGAAAATCGGATAAAGAATTGTTTAAAAGTATGATTGAAAGTTTGGGTGGCGATGTGGGCTTGGGTGAGGAAGAGAGTCCATTTGTAGCCAACGCAAAAGAAAATAATCAAGAGGCGGTTGATCAAAATATAGGACTTGAAAATAATCAGCCTAGGAGTAGTCACCAAACGCAATCTGACTCTATGGCTAATTATGTGGAACAAGATTCGCTACTAGATGATAATAGTTATGCTACTGGTGTAAATAATCCAAACTATCATGGGCAATAGGTTATGTTTATTGAAGAGCATAAAGCTGCGTAACTAAAATCTCCCAATTTTAGGTGTACGGATTTGACGGCCGAGCTCAAGGGATCAAACATCTTATCCACTGTCCTAAATTAGTTGACCACTACACCTTCTATAGATAGTAAACTATAGTGTGCGCTGCTGATCCTATCTGAAGTATCTCTCAGTATGTTTGCTGTGGCTCGCTTTCTAATGTTGCAGATGATTCATGCTCCCTATATTGGACTAGCTATATGTATAAAGATTTCAGGATAAATTCGAATAACGCTTCCGGATTCACTCTTGTAGAGCTAATGATTACTGTTGCTATCGTTGCAATTTTGGCGGCAATAGCATTACCCTCATATCAAAATTATGTAAAGAGAGCCAATATTAAAGCTGCTCAAACAGATCTTATTTCTTTAAGTTTAGTTTTCGAAAACTATTATCAACGAAACTTATCCTATCCTGATGAAGATTATACGAATACAACTGCACTTATGGCAGATAAAGCATTTCCACAATGGTCACCTAGTAAAATTGATACTTTTAATTTTTCAAGTAAGGCTTTAAATCTAGATAATGGAAAAGGATATACATTAATTGCTACAGCAAAAGATTCTAGCAATCTTAAAGGTTGTGATTTGAAAATTGATAATACTAATAAACAAACTGCGACAACGAGCTGTGATGGTAAGACCACATGGTAAGCTTTGGATTGCAAGAGGATGGTGTTAGCCTTATAGAGCTTATGGTCACCATTACTATCTTATCAATCTTAGTGCTAGCTGGCACTTCATTAACTGGTTTATGGTCTAAGCAAGCTGAATTAGATAAGGCTACGATGTCTTTAAAAAGTGCAATGAGCTTGTCTAGATCTATAGCTATTCGTAATCAATTTGCCAAAAATATGAATGACACTGCAAGCCAAATGTGTTTTGATGCCACTAATAAGGAAATTACAGTACACAAAGCTACAGCTACAGCTACAGGATCGGCTAGTTGTGGTAGTCCTATTGTATTCAGCTATCCACTAAGCCCAACCATTGACATTAAAAATACTAATAATACTAATTTTAACTGTTTCGCTTTCAATAGTTTTGGCCGAATTATGAGTGTCAATGCAGGAAACTGTAAAAACAACGTAGCGCTTACTATAAGTAATGGGTCTCTCAATGAAACACTTATTCTTAATTAAGAAAAGTCAAAGAGGTGTTGGCTTGTTGGAAGCACTTATTGCGGTCGCTTTATCGAGCATTGTTATACTAGGAGGTGTATACAGTATGAGCCGCATGCTTGTAAGTCAGCAGCAAAATAACCTGCAATACATCGTGATCAATGACTTACGTACCAAACTGCAAAGTGCAACGGCCAAAGAAAGAGAAGATTGGTGTGCAGGTGGACTGCCGCCGCCTACTATTACTCTTCCCAAGCAAGAGGACCCTATTAATATAACAGTAACTTGTAAGAAAGTGGGTATCAGTATTATCAACTCTAACCCAACTTATAATAGACCAATCCCAGATGTATCGCTGGCCATTAAATTTGAAATAAATGAAGCCTCTCTAGGTGAGAAGATCACAGTAGGAGAAGCGTTAGAATGAAGTCTCAGTTAGGCACAACTTTAATTAGCTTATTGATAGGCTTGCTGATAGCAATGCTATGTATTATTGCTGTACTTAGCTCATATCGTACGATAGTTAAAACTGGTGTTGAATCCCGTGTGGCCGCTACACATGATACTCAGTTGCAGACGGGATTAACCACTGCCCAGATTTTTCTACAGAATGCAGGTTTCGGCTTAGAAGGTTTAAATAACCTATACCTATCGCCCGAAGCAAATATCAAAGTTGAATCTCAATTGGTATCTGCTTTGTTATGGCGTTATAAAGATGGTACTAATATAATCTGTCAGGGTCTTGCTGATATTAAAAGTTCAGATAATAAAAAAAGAAGATTTGTTTTGTTAAAGAGTGATCCTACTACTTGTAATGAAACATCAGATTTAAACGAATTTACATGGAAAATACAAAGTACTCTAGCTAATTTAGAGGATTACTCCACAGATCAATCTAATCCAAAGCAGGTTACCTTTACAGAACCACCATCTATGCCTTGCACTCCCTTTGGGGCAGGAAATGATTCTACACATCCTTTAATTACTATTACTGCACAAACAAGCACGCAAAAAATTGCAGACCTGAAAACAGTAAAAGTGCCTGTCTGTCTTTTAAATATTGCTTCTTAATGAGTAAAACTAATGACAATAGAAAATAAACAGATATCCAGTGCACAGCAAGGGTTTGTGACTGTTCTCATAGTTTTACTCGTTGGCTTAGCAGTTGCAGCCTCAGCTTTAGGCACCGCGTACTATATTAATATGTCTCAAAAAAGCTTGGTCTCAAGTCATGCTTTAACCAATGCCCAATCAGGGGCATGGACGGGTGTAGAAATTCTTAGACAGTATTTAGAGATTTTAGCTAAGGACGGTAGTATTTCATCATTAAACGAAGAAAGCTTCTTATCTCTTAATGTACAAGGTAAAACATGTAATTTACAAAAGGAAGAAGTATGCCCGTTACAAGTAAAAATCATTTCTAGTAAAGAAGTAGGAACGGATTCTAGGCAGTTTCGTGTGACTGCTAATATCCAAAATATTAGTAAGAAATCAGAAGCCTCTTCTACCATACAGGCCGTTTATTATGTCGTCTTGGGAAGTACGGCAACCAGTAATCAGAATGACAAAACTATAAATTCAAACAGCGCATTTGATATTTATACAAACACTACATTAACGGGTGGTGATGTAAAAATATTAACAGATAGTACAAATCCAGCCACAATCAATATTTATGGTAATCTAACAGCCAATAGTACTAATTTAAATATAGACACTTTAAATGTAGATGGAGATGTCACATTTACTGGCGGAAGCAAAAACGTTCGTGAAGTTTATGCAAATGGTAAAGTAAAAATCACTGGACCAGGTTCTGAATTAATCAGTTTGATTTCAGCAGATAGTATAGAAACGACTGGAGGAGGAAATTTTGGTGAATTTTATGCAGACAATTCGATTAATGCAGCATATAGATCATTAAAATCAGCATACTCTAAGAATGGAGATATTACCTTATCTGGTGGAACAGTAGAATTAGCAAGTTCTGGTGGAAAGATAATTCTGAAAAACGGTTCAATTGGAACAGCAACAGCAAAAAACGATATTGACTTGGACGGAATTACACATATCGGTATATTAAAAACTCTGTCAAATATTAATATGTTAAGTAATGCTTTACAGACATTAAAACAAGCAAGTGCTAACAAGAACATTTCTATGAGTATAATAAATAATTTGAATGCTGAACGTATTGTTAGTGCAGGAGATTTAACGTGTGGTAAAGGCTGGGTAGTTCCTTATCTACAAGCTAAAAGTATCAATGGTGACTGTTCCTCATTTGGTATGGAAAATCCAAGTATTACAAATCCTGTATCTGAAAGTGAGATTACAATAAAAGGAAAGCAGAAGCAGATAACGGCACCAACGGCACCAACAGTTTTAGCTACGGATTATGAGTCGTTGGCGAATTTTATATTCGAAGAAGAAAAGATAAACGGCGTTATCTATAAGAAAGTTACTATACAAAATTTAGAAAAAGCTAATGACGTAGATATTAATGGTCAATATTATTTAATGCAAGGTAACTATATTCAGGATCCTATAACTAAAAAATATGTTAGCAATTCTTCATACCAAGGTACAGGCTATTTATGTCCAGTTGCTAAATGGACATCTAGCTCATGCACTGGAGGTATACAAAACCTTTCAAGAATTTATCCGGGCTGGTCAGATGTACGTATTAGCACATCTTGGGATGGGGCTTGGCAACTTAGTAACAATAACGAAGCTGCTGTTTTAAGTAAGATTAATGGCGTTTATAATTCACTACAGTCAAATTTAAATTACCCTGCAATGGCACCGAGTGTAATGTTGTTTAAAGGAAATTTAAAATTCTCACAAGGCATATATATAGGAGCATTTTTAGCAACAGGGAATATAGAAACTGCAAATAGTAGTTCTGTTATTTACTCCCCTTACTACGCTGGTGCACAGTATGTTTGCGATGTATATGAAACAGCTAAAAATCAAAGTGGTGGCCTAGCCGATACTACTAAAGGAAAGTATCGTATGCCAATTAATCTATGTACGAACAAAACAACTTTAAATACATCGAATAATTTTTTAGGCAATATTGCTCTTTTAGCTGGTTCAAAAGACGGAAGTGGAAATTATATTGGTGGTGAAATAAAAACAGCGCAAGCACCTATTTATGGAAATATTATTGCAGGTAGTAAACTAAGCTCAAACGGTACGACATATATTAGAGGTGGAGTTTCTGTTTTAAACTTAGGTGGTGCTCGAGAGTCTACGATGTCGGCTACAGTACAAATTGATCTAACAAAGAAAAAAGATAGTGAAAGCGATACTTTTCAACCAGGAAGCGTAGGAAACCCAGGAATAGGGCAAGCATCACCTATTGCTAAATTAAAATGGGCAAGATATATTTAACCTGAACCGCCCCCGACTTTATCGGAGACTAATTTACTTGAGTCAGATAGTTTAATTCTATTTGATAAGTGTCTTATGGTTGGGAGGGTTACCGTATCAGTAAGCATTTAATCTAAAGGGCAGTTACGGATTGGCATCGACCACTTTTTAGAGGCCTGCTGGGTTGCCAGATATACTACCTTGAATGCTGCCTGATCAGACGGGAACACCTTACGTTTATTCACCGCTGTCCGAATCACGCTGTTTAAAGACTCAATAGCATTGGTGGTATAGATGGCTTTTCTGATGTCTTTAGGATAACCAAAGAACACCGTTAAGCCCTCCCAGTTATTGCGCCAAGACTTGATGACATGCGG
>NZ_JABASR010000023.1 GCF_016107525.1 Psychrobacter aquimaris
CTTGGTAACCCGCCTCTTCAGTTTGATTTGCTTATTTCAAGTTGAGAGTGGGGTATATATACGTTATGCTGATGACTTCCTAATTTTTGGTAGTTCATATGACAAAGTAGCCGTGTTGAAGGAAGAGGTACGCAATCTTTTGAAGAGGATGAATTTAGATATTGAAAAGCCAAATGGCTCTCATAAAACAGAAATTTTTGGCTTTAAAAAAGAATTTTCTTATTTAGGATTTGAAGTAATCTATCAACCTAGTAAAGAATCTTATACGCTCCAGATACCCGAGACAGTTTTTTATATGACTGAAGAGAGAATTCGTAGTTTCAACACAATGTCTAAAGTAAAACGAAAGCTAAGAAATAAAGCAAGTTATTCTGAACTTGATACTTATTTCAATAGACTTATTTCAGGATATACTAATTATTACAGCAAAGAACTAGCTCACAATGGACAAGATTTCAAAAAACATCTTATTAGGGCATCTAACGATGTCAGAAAAAAGCTGATTACCGATAATCTAAATATAGATTTTGAAGACATCGGCTCAGCAAATAAGAGAATGTTTTTTTTTGGCATCAAGTAATTGATTAGATTCTTTGTTCAATGTCCATTTAAAAACTCCTTACCTCCCCTTAAACTCAGCTTCCCTTCTCTCAACCATCGCCATCACGCCCTCTTTGGCATCTTCTGAATGAAAGAGTGGCGGTAGATAGCTATGGATATTGGCCAGTGCCGTCGCTGCCCCGTTACGGCTCGCATCTTGCGCTGATGACAGCGCGCCTCTGACGCCTAGCGGCGCAGCTTTACAGATCTCTTGTGCTAGCGTCAATGCACGCTCATATTCAGTGCCATTTGCCACCACTTCACTGACTAAGTTCAGTCGATCAGCCGTCTGCGCATCGAATGCTTTTCCCGTGAGTAGATATGGCATGGCTTTTTGCCAGCCTGCCGCCGCGACAAACCGTACCGTCGCCCCGCCAAATGGCATGATGCCACGCTGGACTTCCATTTGGGCAAAGTTACAGTTATCACTGGCGATGACCACGTCACTATTTAGCATCAGCTCGATAGCCACGGTAAAACAAGTGCCTTTTACCGCTACGACCACAGGTTTAGTACGTAAGCGTCCGCTAATGCCCCACGGGTCAATTTGGTTGTCATCAAACTCAAACACACCATCGTTTAGCTTGTCTTGCAGCTCGACCAGATCTAGCCCAGCGGTGAAGTGATCGCCATGCGTAAAGATGAGCGCACAGCGTAAATGATCATCGTCTTCATATTGGGTCAGGGCGTCAGATAACTGCGTAATCATATGACTGTCAAAGGCATTGCGTTTATTGGCACGGTCTAGCCCAATCAGGCAGATAGTGCCGTCTGTGTCATAAGTGATGCGATTGTCTTGTGTATTACTGTCCGTAGTCATGGTGCTGTCCTTGTTAAAATAACTTTTTATATTAAATGGTTATATTATCGAATCTTGATGGTTTATTTATAGCGATTTGTCGATAAACCTGCTTTTCATCCACCTTTTAATATAGACACCATATAGCGATAACACAAGCGATAGCAATGACTCGAATGGCGCGATAATAGATAAAAGTTGACCTCATTTGCGATAAGTGCAACTATGATTCAGACTAGATAGGGTACAGAGGGTTTTATGGAGTTTTGGCACGGATTTTTGCTGATCACGAGCGTTCACTTGCTGGCCGCCGCCTCACCAGGGCCTGATTTTGTGTTGGTTTCGCAGCAGACCTTAGCCAAAGGTCGACGTACTGGTTTGATTTGTAGTCTTGGTATTACCTTGGGTCTTGCCGTACACATTATCTACTCGGTGCTGGGACTAGCTACGCTGATTGCCCACTCGCAGCCATTATTGACCGCGATTAAATGGTTGGGCGGTAGTTATCTTATTTATCTGGGATGGCAAGGCATTCAAGCCAAACCTAAACAGCCAGCAGAATTAACAACGACAGAAAATACATCTGTTGATGTGTCAAAAACAGAGAACGGAGCAACCCTTTCTGCCAAAAGCCCTTCCCCTAGAAAATTGTCTAAGAAAAGTGCATCTATTCACACCGAATCTACCGTTGCCACGTTGCGCCGTGGATTTTTTTGCAATGTCTTTAATCCCAAAGCGCCAGTATATTTCGTCGCGATATTTACCCTCGTACTATCACCCGATATACCGCTGTGGCAACTGGCTATTTATGGCGTATGGATGATGGTCTTGCAGATGGCATGGTTTAGCACGGTGGTGATGTTACTGTCTATTCCTGCCATTCATCGTCGCTTTCAGCGCTTTGAACATTGGATCGACCGCGTATTGGGTACAGCGATGATAATATTGGGATTAAATCTGATTTTACGTAGTCGATAAGACGCTAGTGACTCGTGAAATCTGCTAAAATGGTGCATTATATTCAAACATCAAAGCCCGATACTATGACCAGTAAGCCTATGAACCGTCGCCCGACTGCCAACAATCACAGAAACCGATCACCTGAGACCGCCAAAAAACTCGGTCAACTGCATCCGCGCAATCCGCACCAAGGTCGCTATGACTTTGTAGCATTGACTCGTGCCTTACCAGAGCTTGCCAAGCACACCATTACCAATCCTAAAGGTGAGTCGACGATTAATTTCTCGGATCATCAAGCGGTACGAGTGCTCAATCAGGCACTACTAGCGAATTATTATGGCGTGAAATTTTGGGACATTCCTGAAGGCTATCTCTGCCCGCCGATCCCTGGTCGTGCCGACTATATCCATTATATTGCCGATTTGCTTGCGCAAACCACGCATGTCAATAAAGACAATACACCGCCCACTGGCAAAGAAATTCACGCCTTAGATATCGGTACGGGTGCCAGTGCGATTTATCCCATTATTGGTAGTCAAAGCTACGGTTGGCGCTTTACCGGCACTGATATCGACCCTATTTCGGTCAATACCGCCGCGCTGATTTGTGAAACCAACCCAAAGCTAAAAAGTGCGGTTAAAGTCAAACTACAGACCGAACCTAAATTTATTTTCAAAAACATCATCGGTCGCCAAGACTACTTTGACGTGGTGGTGTGCAACCCGCCATTCCATGCCTCATTAGAAGAAGCGATGGAAGCCAATAGTCGTAAGCAGCATAATTTACAACGACATCGCGGTAAGAATGAAAACGAACAAATCAGTCGACACTCAACCAAGGCTGGTAATGCCGCGCAAAACCTAAACTTTGGCGGTCAGCATAAAGAGCTATGGTCTGAGGGCGGTGAGATTGCCTTTTTGACCAAGATGATGAAAGAGAGTCAAGACTTTGCCGAGCACGTGGGCTGGTTCACCACTTTAGTTTCTAAGTCTGAAAACGTGAAACCGTTACAACTGTTATTGAAGCAGCTTGATGTCGCGCAGATGCGTATCATCGAGATGAGCCAAGGTCAAAAGAATACCCGTGTACTAGCTTGGCGTTTTAATACGGATGAAGCATAGCTTTTAGAAAATATAGTTCTTAGAACATACAGTCCTGAGAAAACATAACTACCAAGAAGATGTAGTTACTAGAAAATATAACTGCTACAAAACGCAGTGACTGAGAAAACAATCTTCTAAAGTTTCACGTGAAACAAAAACACCGCTATAAAAGTTATAGCGGTGTTTTTTATTAGAAAGAAAGTAATATAAAGCCATTATTTAGCTGAAAAACATCACTTTTAGTCCAATTAATATAAGCACTATACCACCTAACACCTCTGCCTTATCCTCAAGGTGAGTACCTGATTTTTTACCCAAATAAATGCCAAAAACACTAAAACCAGCGGTGACGATAGCGATGATGAAGCACGCTAACCACGCATTAAGTGCCAGTAAGTTTAAGGTAAAGCCTGCTGCCATCGCGTCAATACTGGTAGCGATAGCCAATGTAAACATCATACGATGATTAATTTTTTCTTGTATATTCTCATCAAAACTGTCTTCTAATACCGCTTCAACATCACCATTAAAAGCTTCATATAACATCTTAGCGCCAAGCAGAATAAGTATACCACCGCCAATCCACGGTGCAGCAGTCGCCAACCAGCCTAGCAATACTGCACCCAATAGATAACCAATCAGCGGCATCACCCCCTGCGCAATACCAAAATATAAACCCGCATAAATCGCCAAACGTAGCACATAATGACGATTTTGTTTTTGCGATTTAGCCCCTAGCCCAATCGCAACGGCAAACGCATCCATCGCAAGAGCAATGGCCAGTAATATGACTTCAATCATCTTGTTTTCGCTTATTATTGTGAGTTTCACATGAAACAATTCTAACATTAAAAAACCACCGCCTTGATTGCCAAAGCGGCGGTTTCTTTCATCTATTAATAATTATTTAGCAACTTTTTATGTCCAATCTAGATATCTAAATTAGACACCGTCAATGCGTTTTCTTCAATGAAAATACGACGTGGCTCTACATGATCACCCATCAAGCAGGTAAACATATGATCAGCAGCAATCGCATCTTCAATCGTCACCCGTAACATACGACGGTTTTCAGGATCCATCGTGGTATCCCACAGCTGATCTGCGTTCATCTCACCCAGCCCTTTATAGCGCTGAATGGCCAAACCACGACGCGCATCAAGCATCATCTGCTGCCAGAGATAATCAAAATCGCGTACTGGGATATCTTTGGTGGTTCCCGCTGTTGCTTCACGGCGGATAAAGGCATCCTCTGCAAGCAAGGTATTCCACTCAGCAGACAAACGCAGCAACTTGCTATATTCGCTCGAATTGATAAAACTCGCATCTAGAAGGTAATGATGTGCTAACTGGTGTACATAAACCGTAATGCGTGGTAACCATTGTGCTTTGGCAGATAACACTTCGCTATCAGACGCCTCACCATCTATAGTTTCCACAGCAGGCTTCATACCCAATAAATCAGCGGCAGCAGCGTCCATATTTTTTGGTTGCGGCGCATGGATATTAACCAGTTCAATCTCAGGACTCAAATCACTACCGAAATGATCAAGCTGCGTTTGCATAGCGTCTTTCCAAGCTTGCATCGCAGGCAAATCATAAGTCATATCAGTGCTAAGCTTCGGCGTATGCGTCAACGCATCCAATAACACAGCTGGGAAACGAATCTGCAAACGGGCTTTGATCAGCTGCGTTTGGTTATAGTCATTTAGTAGTGTTTCTAGCGCTTGCCCCGTAATAGCAGGGGCATCCGCACTGATATGCAGCTTAGTATTATCAATCGTTGAGGACAATAAATACGCTTTAAGTGCTTCGTCGTCTTTTAGGTATAGCTCTTGACGACCTTTTTTCACTTTGTATAGCGGTGGCTGGGCGATATAAATATAACCACGTTCAATCAGCTCAGGCGTTTGACGGAAGAAGAAGGTCAATAGCAAGGTACGAATGTGTGAACCATCAACGTCCGCATCGGTCATGATGATGATTTTATGATAGCGTACTTTGTCCGGATTATATTCGTCTGGACCAATGCCGCAACCAAGCGCAGTAATGAGGTTACCAACTTCAGCAGAAGACAGCATTTTGTCAAAACGCGCACGCTCAACGTTAAGAATTTTACCTTTTAATGGCAAGATCGCTTGGGTTTTGCGACTACGACCCTGCTTCGCTGAACCACCTGCAGAGTCACCCTCCACAATATACAGCTCTGACAATGCCGGATCTTTTTCTTGGCAATCTGCTAACTTACCGGGCAGACCAGCGATATCTAACGTGGTCTTGCGACGGGTCATTTCACGAGCTTTACGCGCCGCATCACGGGCACGCGCCGCATCGATGATCTTATTGGCAATAGCCTTACCAGCACTTGGATTTTCTAATAGATAATCATTAAACTTATCATGCATCGCTGATTCAACAGCAGATTTCACTTCGCTCGAAACCAGTTTATCTTTAGTTTGACTAGAGAACTTTGGATCAGGTACTTTTACCGACACAATCGCGGTCAAACCTTCACGAGCATCATCGCCAGTTGCGACTACTTTTTCTTTTTTGAATAAATTTTCACGATCCATATAGCTGTTTAGGCCACGCGTGAGTGCTGAGCGGAAACCAGATAAATGCGTCCCACCATCACGCTGCGGGATATTATTGGTAAAGCACAATACTTTTTCGTTATACGTATCTGTCCACTGCAATGCCACTTCGACACTGATGCCGTCATCTTGCTCACTCACAAAATGAAAGACTTCATTGATGCCATCTTTACCAGCATTGATATAACTAACAAATTCTGACAAGCCGCCTTTGTGTTCAAACTCATGACGCTTATCAATACGCTCATCAGTTAAAACAATGCGTACACCTGAGTTTAAAAATGATAGTTCACGCAAACGCTTAGCTAAAATATCGTACTCAAAGATGGTACCAGTAAACACATCACTGCTTGGATAAAAGCGAATTTGCGTACCGGTCTTGTCGGTTGGCTCCATCTGCTGAATGTCAGCATCAGGCACCCCATCGGTATAGGTTTGATGATAGTGATAGCCTTCACGCCAGATATTCATTTCAAGCTTTTTAGATAGTGCATTAACGACCGAGACACCAACACCATGTAAGCCGCCTGATACTTTATAGCTATTATCATCGAACTTACCACCTGCATGCAATACAGTCATAATGACCTGCGCTGCAGACACACCCTCTTCTGGATGGATGTCGACAGGTACGCCGCGACCATTATCCATGACGCTCACAGATTCATCTTCGTGGATAATGATATCGATTTGATCACAATGACCCGCCAGAGCCTCATCGATAGAGTTATCCACCACCTCAAAGACCATATGATGTAAGCCCGTACCATCATCAGTATCACCGATGTACATACCAGGACGGACGCGTACCGCTTCTAACCCGCGCAATACACGAATATCTTTGGAGCTATAATCAGAAGGTAAACTTTCAGGAACCACCGCTGGTGCCGTAGTTTCAGCAATGCTGTCTGACGTCAGTTGCTCGTGGTCGGTAGGTAATGAATCACTCATGTGCATTCCTTAATCTAGCCATAATCAGCCGTTTGTTATTAGCGCACCACTACGATGACGCCTCATAACGTTATTTTAGACTTAGTTTTTATAGTCAAAACTTTTGATAAGCATCATCAGCTAAAACAGGATTAGCTAAAAATTCTTGAGTGTTGATAGCGACTTAAAAAGAGTTTCAAATCAGCGCTTCATTTTTCTAATATCGGCTTCTTTTTTTAAACATTATAAAAAACCAGTAGAGCAAACAAAACATATATTTATCAAATACTTAGAAATTTACAGACACTAAAAAATGCCTATATAACGTCATCAAACAACTTGCTGAGAATAGGACAAAAATAAAGCCCTATTTTAGCATTTTTTTGCCTCTAAGTCACTGTTTACTGAGCGTTTTATACTTATAAAACCAGCTTTGAAAGATAAGTCTATATCATCAAAAAGTGGCAGGTAGATAAGGATAAATATGAAGTACCACAGAAAAATAGAAAATAGTAATATAAGGGAGATTATGTAGTAATTAGAATTTGACCTTCTTTCACATGAAACGTATTGGGTTTTGACCAATATTGATAGACCAAAGGTAAAATATCGTCGGTCAAGCTAGTCATAAATACCTGACATGGCAGCTGTGCTAAAGTCGATAATAAAATCTCAATCGCCCTATCATCCAGCTCTGCTGTAATATCATCTAGCAATACCACTGGTGTCACCTGAGCATGAGCGCTATCATTTGATAGATCATTAGTCTTTTGAGTGTTTAGCAGTAATGGCAGTTGCGATAAACGCAGTGCCGTGATTAATAGCTTTTTTTCACCACGTGACAACACATTGGCTGCCTGCTCTTTTAGAACAGGTACTTTGAGGTTAGTGTCCGCTTCACATCTTGTATCTGAGAGCTTGTTATTCGACGCTGTTGAGTCATTAGAGCGCCAATGCACATGAATATCAGCACGGTGATTACCGATACGAGTATATCCCAGCTGCAAATCCTGCTCTAAGCGCTCATTAAGCTGTATATCCAGCGCAACATTAGTATCATAACCAGCGTTATAGCTAAGGCTTAATTGCTCTGCATAAGCGGGCAATAACTGCGCGATACTTTCAGCAAAATAAGGCTGCCACTCTAGGAATATCCGTTCGCGATAATGATGAATAAGTGCCGCATGATTGCTAAGTCCTTTATCCCACGATTTTAGTTCAGCGAGCTGCACTTGAGTCAAATGACGTGTCTTTTTTAGTAAACTATTGCGCTGTTTTAATAGGCGCTGATAGGCGAGCCATTGCGGATAAAAACCTTGTTTCATGTGAAACACCAGCCAATCTAGTAGCTGGCGACGACTAGCACTACCCTGCTCTAACATATCCATCGTCGATGGATCTATCAGTAGCGTTGGCAACTGCTCAGTTAAGATGCTTTGGTTATATACAGTGGTTTGATTCAAACGTAGAATTGTAGTCGCGTCAGCTTGTTTTTGGATAGCTAAGGTACTGCTATCATTGAGATTGGCATACACAGTCACTGTATTTTGATAGTGCTGAATATAGCGTTTTGGCTGGTGATGACGAAAGCTTTTTCCTCTTGATAGCAGAAATATGGCTTCAAGTAATGAGGTCTTTCCGCTACCATTTGCACCAACAATGACATTGCAAGCTGTTGCGTGTAGATTGACTTGCGTCAGGTTGCGTAAGTTGGATATTTGTAGACGTTCAATCATAATACCGACAGCCGCCTATTGAATCTACCTATAAAAATAGGCAAAAGTTTAATAATTTTTGAATTTAAAATACTGGATTCTAATCAAAGAAACCCTGTTTACCTTAATATTTAAGTGCAAACTGAGTTTCTTTAGTACTCGCTCTTAAGGCTGTCAAAGACCTGTAGAAACTATATACGCATTGGCATGATGACATACTGATGGAACTCATCATTCAGCTGATTGACTAGCACCGACGCGTTTGATTGACTCATGTGCATTTGCAAGTCACCTTGAATAACGCCAAGCACATCTTGTAAATAAGCAGCGTTAAAGGACAGCTCCATTGGCTCACCTTGATACTTCGCCTGTATCATCTCCACCGCTTCATCTTGCTCTGCATTATTAGCACGCACCTCTACCATGCCATCGCTGGCAAAATTAAACACCACACCGCGAGATTTTTCATTGCTTAAAATCGCGACACGACGCAATACGTCCGTCATTTTTTCTTGATTGAATAAAGCCAGTTTATCCGTATTACTTGGCATCACTCGGCGATAATCAGGGAATTTCCCATCAATCAGGCGCGCAGTGAAAGTAACCATCAGGTTTTGATTGACCTGTCCTGCACTATCAACGTCACCAAACGGTAAGCTCACTTGCAAAAACTCACGACCAAAGCTCAAGGTGACCTGATTGTCTTGCTCACCAAGCATTTTTCCTAGCTCAGAGGCTAGGCGCTCCAGCTCAATCACAGCTTTACGGGGCAAAATAGCCTGCATATTTAAATCAGCACTGACATCGATAACACTGCGTGCCAAAGCCAATCGGTGCCCATCGGTTGCAACCGTCGTCAGCTGCTGTTGCGACACGTCAAACAACATACCAGTGAGATAATAACGAACATCTTGAATCGCCATCGCAAACTGCGTTTTATGAATCAAACCGATAAGACGATTGCGACTGATGGTCAATGGTGTGATATTTTCGGGATTGCCCAAACTCGGATAATCTTCGCTAGGCAATGTCCCTAAGGTAAAGCGACTCTTGCCGCTGGTTAGCAGACAGCGCTCATTCGCTTGAGTCGCTAGATTGACTTGAGCTTGTGCCGGCAATGATTTACAGATATCTTTTAACTTTGTTGCAGGTAAAGTCGTTGTACCAGCTTCAACACAAGCACCAGCAGGCAATTTCAAAGTCGATGTCAGCTCTACTTCTAAATCAGAAGCTGTCAAAATAAGCGCTGACTCGGATAGCTGTAGCTTGATATTGCCCAAAATAACCATATTGTGCCGTTTATCAGCAGCCTTGGCGATCAAATTAATGGCTTTTAGTAACGACTCTCGATTAATCGATAATTGCATGCTTGGTTACTCTTATTTAAATGATTTTTATTATAAAACTTAACAATAATGGCTTAATCATACCCTGTCTATTGACTATAATCCATTCGCTGTCTGTCTACTCGTATTTTTAATATTATAAACCATATCAATCCACTAAAACATAGTGATACCGTGACCTGCTAACCCGCTTGCAACATCAACGCCAGTGTCTTGTAATCCTTATCAAAGGCAGGATCTGCGGCTCGTAGCTCATTAACTTTATCGCAAGCATGCATCACCGTTGTATGATCGCGACCACCGAATGATTGACCAATCTCAGGAAAGCTATCACCAGTCAACTCACGCGATAATGCCATCGCTATTTGACGCGGTCTAGCAATACTGCGCGTGCGTTTACGACCCATCATATCTTTGATAGTCACATCATAGTACTCAGCGACCACTTTGCGAATATTATCCATATTCACAGCTTGCACACGCATCGCAACAATGTCTTTTAGCGCATATTGCACCATTTCAAGGGTAATCTGTGCGCCCGTCAAGTTAGCATTAGCAAAGACTTGATTTAGAGCACCTTCTAAACGCCTAACATTTGAAACCACATTTTGAGCGATGAATAATGCGCATTCTTTAGGCAGTGTCATACCATATGAAGCTGCCTTTTTTTGCAAAATTTGTACACGAGTATCAATTTCAGGTGGATCAACTGCTACGGTTAACCCCCAAGAAAATCGCGATCTAAAACGTTCATCGAATTCGGTCATTTGCGAGGGGTGACGATCTGAAGCCAAAATCAGTTGTTTATCGCCACTGGTAAAATCTGCAAATAATGTCAAAAACTCATTACTACTTTTGGTCTTTCCTGCTAACACATGAATATCATCTACAATCAACAAATCTACTTTTTTAATTTTCTTTTTAAAATCTTCTATTTTATTATTTCTTAATGAATAAACTAATTGATTAATAAATTTTTCAGAAGTGAAATAATAAAAACTTTGATTATTCTTTAAATAGCGATGTGCTACAGAATGCATTAAATGCGTTTTTCCCAAACCAGAAGGTCCATATATAAATAAAGGATTGTGTCGATTTTTTGATTGACGCTTACCAAGCTCATAACACGCTTTATAGGCCAGATTGTTAGATTTACCAGTGACAAAAGTTTCAAAAGTAAAGTCAGGGTTTAGATAACTTAACGATTTGGCATCGGCAGAATCAACCAATTCTGCGTGACGCATATTGGCATCAATATCTGCTTTTGCATTGTTATGATGAATGGTTTCAAACTTATGATCTGCAGGGGGAGGGGA
The DNA here is from genome assembly GCF_016107525.1 of Psychrobacter aquimaris. Classification (GTDB taxonomy): domain Bacteria; phylum Pseudomonadota; class Gammaproteobacteria; order Pseudomonadales; family Moraxellaceae; genus Psychrobacter; species Psychrobacter aquimaris. The sequence goes on from NZ_JABASR010000023.1 coordinate 11,364, forward strand.
GGGCTTATCTTCTTCAAACAAAGACCCTGATTGCAATTGGCGGTTGTCTTCGTTATCGCGGCCAGCGTTATCAACACGCACAACAACCTCTTCGATACTTCCCTGACTGTGCTTAGCAACCAGCTGTTGTATCTCTTGCAAATGGTTTTTTTTGATATAAGTCACAAAATAATCATTAGGAGCAAGTATAGTCAGCGTTTGCGCCTCTTGATGAGCTGACAATGGTCTCAACCACATAGTAAATACGTTGTCTTTGACGTTATACCGTAGGTCATTTAGACATTTATCCCAAATACTTGCTGTGTCTATCATGAAAAATACTAACCCTATAATTTGAAATAATCTTTGTGTTTTAACAGTGTGATCTGTTGCGCAGGTCTTAATATTGCTCGAAATTATTGCCGTCAAAAGTCACATTGGTAAACTATACGAAGCCACATATTAAGTAGAGGCTAATCTAACACAAATACCCTGTGGATAAAACCTTGTTTTTTGGGGATAAGGCTGTGGATAGTTTTGTGGATAACTCAAAAAGGTGAGTTATCCATATTTAACCCACAGGTTATCCACAGGTTTACCCATAGCATAATACGTTGATAATAAAAACAAAAATATACTTAGGCACAGATAATTAAGCCCCCAATAACAACAATATCTATATATATTAATAGTTAATTATTATAGAGTTCGAAACAAACTGTGGATAACTTTTAAAAATTCATTGCTGAACGGATCATCTGAGCAGTTAATTTTTAGTTATAAATATTAATTTTATAGAAGATGAATCATTTAAAATGACATTCTCTCTGTCAAAATACCTGTCTGCATAGACATAGATTAAATTAGTTCATTGACCAAGATTCTATGCGGTGGTATAATCCTCCGTTATTACGAATTTAGTCCATTATTTTGATAGGTGAGTTATGAAACGTACATTCCAACCAAGCGTGATCAAGCGTAAACGTACTCACGGTTTCCGTGCTCGTATGGCAACTAAAAAAGGCCGTCAGGTCTTAGCTCGTCGCCGCGCTAAAGGACGTCATCGCCTTACTGTATAATCAGTAGATTGCGATAAGCATGGCTTATAGTGCTTGTTGTGTTTCTATTATTTATAGATTGCGATAGTCAATCACCACAACTGACACTTAGCCATATATTAAAAGCGCCCACATCGGCGCTTTTTTTGTCTCTGTACTTTGTTGTTATTTCTGCTATCGTTATTAGCTCTTATACTAGGTTGTACTATGTCCAATACTGTTTCAGTGGCAGCTAATGCCCGCTTCACCAAAGAGCAGCGCCTGCTCACGCCTGCAGCCTTCCGTGAGGTTTTTGATGCGCCTGAGCGTAAGCTTCATCAGAGCCATCTAATGGCGTTTGTGCGTACCAATAATCACGAGCAGCCACGAGTCGGTATGGCTATTACCAAGCGTAAGGTTCCTACTGCTGTCGCGCGAAATTTAATCAAACGTCAAATACGTGAGCAGTTCCGTGTCAAGGCTAGTTTTTTAGAAAACAAAGATATCGTTTTTATTGTTAAAAAATCTATAAAAGATATAGATAATAAAGAATTAAAAAATCAAATAATTAGTATTATTAAAAAAATAGAAAAAAAATAAAATGAATTTTTTATTAAAAAATATAAATAATTTATTTTATAAGATAATCATTTATTTAATTATTTTTTATCAAAAGGTAATAAGTCCTATATTACCTGCTCGTTGCCGCTATTACCCTACTTGCTCGAATTATGGTAAACAAGCTTTGGCATGGCATGGAGTCTGGGCTGGCAGTTGGTTATTATTAAAACGTGTTGGCAGATGTCATCCTCTGGGCGGGCACGGCATTGATTTTGTGCCGCTACCTTTATCTGCTTATTATTATCAATATTTACCTTTTACCGCACTAGCTAGTGTCAAAGCTCAAGGTTTATATGTTTTTAGAGATAGTAAAGGCTATGTGTCTCGCTTGAACCACATGATGAAACTAACATAGAGTAAGTTATCAACTGGGAAGTTGTTGATATCTACTTAGTTACCCACAAGTTATCCACACTCTTGGTATCATTTAAGGCGGATTTTTAGTAAAATGATGCACATTTTATGTAAATGACTACCAATACTGTTGTCACACATGGGATAACTGTGCTGTACAGTCATGACACATGCCCTAATTTTTCATTCCCTAATTTTTTAATCTAGGAAAGGTTTATGCAAAAGATATTTCGGGTGATGATCATCATTGCGATGTTAATCACCGCTTATCTGCTGATTTTGGCATGGCGAGATGATTATGCCGATGCACCAGCTGTAGATACGGTGCCAGAAACTACGACTTCAGTAGGTGCTGACATCCCTTCGACAACCGGTGCAGCAGGTGATATTCCGGTACAGACACTGCCTGCTGATAACGATACAGTGGCTAGTGATACTGTGACAGCAACGCCTGCGAAAGACACTGGTCTAATCACGGTTACCACCGATCGCTATGATATAAAAATCAACCCAGAAGGCGGCGATATTGTTTATGCTGCTCTTAAGCAGTATGACGCAACGCTCGATAGCGATAAGCCTTTCGTATTGCTGGAAAATAATAGCAATCGTGTGTATGTGGCTCAGTCTGGTCTTATTGGTAAAGATGGTATTGATACTGCAGAAGGCCGTGCCAAATATAGCCATACTGCTAATAACTATGTCATGGAAGCAGGGCAACAGACGTTATCAGTACCGCTCACTTATAAAAAAGATGGCGTGACCATTACCAAGACCTTTACCTTTACACAAAACAAATATCCGATTGATATTAGCTATCAAATACAAAATGCCTCTACACAACCTTGGCAAGGTCAATTATTTGCCCAGTTGAAACGTGATGATAGTAAAGATCCAGGTATGTCTGATAAAGGTGCGCTCAGTATGGCAACTTATTTAGGCGGTGCTTGGGGTACTCCTGATGATCCATACAATAAGCTCAAATTTAAAGACTTTAACGATGGTGAGTTAGCTGTTAGTAGCGATAAAGGTTGGGTTGGCATTGTTCAGCATTACTTTGTATCAGCATGGGTACCTGAAAACTTTACCGCTACTTTCTTTAGCCGTGAAGCAGGCGATGATTACTTCATCGGTTTTAACAGTCAGCCTGTCAATGTCGCGCCGAATAAACAAGTGACATTAGATGCCATCTTATACGCTGGTCCTAAGGTACAGTCTGAGCTAAAAGACGTGGCAGTAGGCCTTAATAAAACGGTTGATTATGGTTTGTTATGGCCAATATCGAAGATTTTATTTGCTATCTTGGATGGTATTCATAAAGTCATCGGTAACTGGGGTTGGTCAATCATTGTATTGACGATTTTAGTCAAAATTGCTCTGATGTGGTTCTCAAACAAGAGCTACTACTCAATGGCGAAGATGCGTGCTATTGCGCCAAGATTAGCTGCACTTAAAGAAGAGCATGGCGACGATCGTATGAAGATGTCGCAAGAGATGATGGCTATTTATAAAGAAGAAAAAGTCAATCCAATGGCAGGTTGTTTGCCCATCTTGATGCAAATGCCTATCTTCTTAGCGCTATATTGGGTGTTGGTTGAAAGTGTTGAGTTGCGTCATGCGCCTTGGATTTTATGGATTCAGGATTTATCGGCGATGGATCCTTGGTTTATTTTGCCATTGCTGATGGGTGCCTCGATGTTTGTACAGCAGCAGCTAAACCCGCAGCCAGCTGATCCAATGCAAGCGAAAGTGATGAAGTTCCTACCCATTATCTTTACTGCCTTCATGTTGTTTTTCCCAGCGGGTCTCGTACTTTACTGGACAGTCAACAACTTGTTCAGTATGACTCAGCAATATATTGTCAATAAAAAAGTCGAAGAAGAGCAAAAGCGTCGTACTGTTAAAGTATTGGACTAAGTAGCTCGTTAATTGACAAAAAACCATCGCTACGGCGGTGGTTTTTTTATGTGTGATATTTCTATCACCTCGCACTTACTTGAAATAAAATAAGCGCAAAGTATGGCTATTTAAAGTTTGTTTTGTCAGGCTGTGTCCAGCCGTCTATAATGGGGTTTTTAGCTATTGAGAGTAATTGTGGATTCCCTAGAGATGGCGTCAACCGTACCTAATTCATCTGAACCACCTAAAGCATCTGGATTGGCCACGATTGCTGCTATTGCCACACCGCTTGGGCGTGGTGGCGTCGGCGTTATACGTCTGTCGGGTGCGCGTGCTTATGAGATTGCCTGTACGCTAACGGGTAAGTCTGCTTTTACGCCACGTATGGCCAGTTTTTGTCGTTTTTATCAGGCTGATGGTACAGTCATCGATGAAGGATTAGTGCTGTACTTTAAAGGCCCGCATTCATTCACAGGGGAAGATGTGATTGAGCTGCAAGGGCATGGTGGCATGATTCTACAAAACCAACTGTTAGCACGAGTATTTGAGTTGGGCGCAAAACAAGCGGGTGCAGGGGAGTTCTCGTATCGTGCTTTTGATAATGATAAATTGGATTTGGTGCAAGCAGAGGCTATTGCTGATGCTATTGATGCGACCAGTGCCGCTGCTGCTAGCAGTGCCATTCGCTCCCTGAGTGGTGAGTTCTCACAGAAGATTAATCAGCTATTAGAGCAGCTTATTCATCTGCGTTTGCATGTTGAAGCTGCGATTGATTTCCCTGATGAGGAAGACGTGGATTTTTTATCAGACGGTGTGATACAAAGTAAACTTGAGCAAACGCAAGACAAGATACAGCAAGTATTGGCGACCGCTAAGCAAGGTCAGCTCTTACGTGATGGTATCCATGTTGTCCTAGCAGGTAGGCCAAACGCCGGTAAATCAAGCTTGCTGAATCGTCTGGCAGGGCAAGAGCGCGCTATCGTTACTGACGTTGCAGGTACGACTCGTGATACGCTGCAAGAGACCGTGGTGCTCAACGGTTTGACACTTCATCTTACCGATACGGCGGGTCTGCGCGACACAGAAGACACGGTAGAGCGTATTGGGATTGAACGTGCGCGTACAGCCATTACCCAAGCTGATATGCTGCTGATGGTTTACGATGTGACTCGCGATGTTGAAGAAGAAAGTACACCACTACAGCTTGCAGAACAACTATTTGGCGAGTTACCAGAGGCCAAACTCTTATTAATTATTGCTAATAAAAGTGATCTATTGAGCGATAATAGTAGTGAAAAATCGGCTTCTACAACGCAAGCTGAAATCAAAGATAGAGGCTACGAACAAGTTAATGTTTCATGTGAAACAGGCGCTGGTATCGATAATTTAGTCGAAGCCTTGTGTGCTAAGGTCGGTTTTCATCCGCCAGAAAACAGCCTAATTGCTCGCACACGTCATATAGATGCACTTAGGCGCACAGCCGACTCTTTAGCAGAGGCGCACGAGCAGTTAACGGTCTTTCAAGCAGGAGAGTTAGTCGCTGAAAGCTTACGCCAAGCTCAGAACAGTTTGGGTGAGATTACGGGAGCGTTTAGTGCGGATGACTTGTTGGGCAAAATCTTTGGTAGTTTCTGTATTGGAAAATAATCAGCTATTTTTTTTGAATTGCCTGATACAGCTCGTCAATTCTCAGAAAATTTGGTCTTATAAATAGTGACTTGTGACTTGTGACTTGTGACTTGTGACTTGTGACTTGTGACTTGTGACT
>NZ_JABASR010000024.1 GCF_016107525.1 Psychrobacter aquimaris
ACCCATAGAACGTAGTTTACTTACCCATAGAACGTAGTTTACTTACCCATAGAACGTAGTTTACTTACCCATAGAACGTAGTTTACTTACCTTATAACGATATCTATTTATTTATCGTTATAATGGTGCTATATTATTTATCGTTATATAGTTAGAGGGGCTAAGTTGATGAAACCAAGTGTGAATGCAGGTAATAATAAGATGGATCTTATAGTTAAGACAAACAGGCTAAATACAGCAATCCAAAATCTTACGCTTGCTGAAATAAGGTTGGTTCAGTTGGCTATCATAGACAGCAGAGAGAAAAATGAAGGTTTATCAGCCGATAAACCTTTAACTATAAAAGCCTCAAGGTACGCTGAAGCGTTTGGAACGACACGACAGGGTGCTTATGACGTACTTAAAAAAGCAGAAGAGAACCTATTCGAGCGTAGGTTTACTTTTTTAGACGAAAACGATGGTTATCCCGTTAAGTCCCGTTGGATAAGTCAAGCAAAGTATAAGCAGGATAAAGGTACTATCGAAATTATATTTACGCCTGCGGTAGTAAATGAAATAACACGTATAAATGGTATAGAACAGTTTTTTACTAAGTACACGTTAGAACAAACATCGATGCTCAACAGCATGTATTCAGTACGTTTGTATGAACTTCTAATACAATGGCGTGAAGCCAAAAAGACCCCTTTATTTGGCTTAAAAGTATTTAGGGGGCAACTTGGAGTGGATGATGATGAATATGAACGGATGTGTGACTTCAAATCTGGTGTTTTAAACAAAGCTATTAAAGAAATTAATAAGCACACTGATATCAAAGTTAGCTATGAGCAAGAAAAAGATGGTAAAAACATTATTGGGTTCAAATTTAAGGTGCTGTCAAAAAGCAAACCGAAAAGCAGTACACGACAAGGTATTAGTAGAGACGTAGATACAGCTGATATGTTTACGGTTGAAGATCTAAATGATAAACAGCTAGGCCGTATTGCACGTAACCCTCAATTTATCACTGACTATAATCACATGGTTACCCCTACTAGCCCAGCTGGACAGTCGCAGCAAGGATGGGAGTTTGAGATGATTAATCGCCTTAAAAAAGACGCTTCTCAGTTTAAGAAACGTCCAATAAGGGATTATTTAGAGTATTAGTGCTAGCGGTCTGTTATAAGTAGTTCCATTATACCAGTCTGTTTTAAGTAGTCTGTTAATAGGTTTGAAGGGCGAAATGGCTGGTTCCCTTAAGGTATACCTTTTAGAACGCCACCGCTATTTTTACTAACTGGATTTAATAACTACAGACAGCTAGGTAAATGACGAGCAGGATCATTCTCACGTGCTGCCATAGCGTCTTCAACGCTCATGCCAAGGGCTTTGGCAACGCCTGTACCGTAAGCTGGATCACACCAGTTACAGTTGCGAATATGACGATATTTAATAAAATCAAGCGCATCACCCATCGCGCGAGCGGTATTATCAAACAACACTTGCTTTTGCTCATCGTTCATTAGGTTAAACAGTGCGCGTGGCTGGCTAAAATAATCACTATCGTCTTCACGGAAATCGTAGTGTTCCGCGTAACCATCAATCTTTAACGCTGGCTCAGCGTACTGCGGCTGGTCTTGCCACTGCTCAAAGCTGTTTGGCGTATAGTGTGGACGGCCACCGTAGTTATCATCGATACGCATTTGACCGTCGCGGTGGTTACTGGTCACCGGACAACGAGGTTTATTGACTGGGATCTGCTTGTGGTTGACACCAACGCGATAACGCTGAGCATCGGCGTAGCTAAAGAGACGCGCTTGTAGCATACGGTCTGGTGAGGCACTGATGCCAGTCACAAGATTGTTCGGCGCAAAAGCCGCCTGCTCGACGTCTAAGAAATAATTGTCTGAGTTTTTATTAAGCTCAATCTCGCCAACTTCAATCAGCGGATAATCCCCTTTTGGCCATACCTTGGTCAAATCAAACGGATGATAAGGCACTTTATCGGCATCGGTTTCTGGCATGATTTGCACGTACATTTTCCACTTTGGAAAATCGCCATTGTCGATGGCACTGAGCAAATCTTCTTGATGGCTTTCACGATTCGAGGCGATGATTTCAGCGGCTTCGGCATCGGTTAAGTTTTTGATACCTTGCTGAGTACGGAAATGAAATTTGACCCAAAAACGCTCATTGTCGCTATTGATAAAGCTATACGTATGCGAGCCAAAGCCATGCATATGTCTATAAGAGGCTGGGATACCTCGGTCGCTCATGGTAATGGTGACTTGGTGCAAAGATTCGGGCAATAACGTCCAAAAGTCCCAGTTATTGGTTGCCGAACGCATATTGGTACGTGGGTCACGCTTGACCGCTTTGTTTAAATCTGGAAATTTGCGCGGGTCACGAACGAAAAATACCGGCGTATTATTACCGACCAAATCCCAAATGCCTTGCTCGGTATAGAATTTTAGGGCAAAACCGCGAATATCACGCTCAGCATCAGCAGCGCCGCGCTCACCTGCCACCGTACTAAAGCGCGCAAACATCTCCGTTTGCTTACCCACTTCGCTAAAAATATCAGCACGCGTATATTGAGTAATGTCATTGGTGACAGTGAAAGTACCAAACGCGCCCGAACCTTTGGCGTGCATACGGCGCTCAGGGATAACCTCTCGGTTAAAATCAGCGAGCTTTTCGTTAAGCCATAAGTCCTCTGCAAGTAGAGGACCGCGTTTACCAGCGGTTTTGCTATTTTCATTATCGACCACCGGCGCGCCATTACTCATGGTCAACGGCGTCATATCGTAAGGGCATTTTTTATCGTTCATGTCGTTGCTCATAGTAATACTCCTTTGAACAAAAAATGGATTAAAGTGCAAAATCTATTCTGAATACGCTTCTATTAGTATACCCAGAATAAAGGTCATCTTTTCTGAAAAACGGCTATTTTTATTCATAACAACCTCTGCATTTAACGGCGCTGCCTTGTTAAGTATCATTACAACCGATTACTATATATTTGTATAATTAATTAACTACATGCTTTGGTTTTTTTTTTCAGAACTACTGTGTTCAATTTGTCCAAACGGCTATCCCACTCTCAACATTGAAAGTGATTGAAAATAGAAGAGCATCTCACTAATCTATTGTTTTCGACCAAGAATACAACGGAGTCACGAGATGCCCATATACGAATTTATCATTATGCTATAGAAAAAATCTTAATCTTCTACAAACATATTGTCTTCATCAATAGGGAAGCCCGTATCTGCAATATTGGCAACTAATGTATCATCATCCATACCTTCATCTCCTTCATTAGTAATATTTTTTAGTTTTTCTATAAAATCAGACATTAAATCTCTGTCACTTCCTCTAGTTAAAAATCTGTTTAAATTATTAGAAACATAAACACGTAAGCCTTCAATTTCGTTCTTTTCTAAAGTTTCTATCAAGAAAGCACCCAGTAGTATTTTCTGCCGTGTCAGCTTCTTATCTAACTTTTGCCTCTCTCTATTTATTTTAAGCTCAAGCTCATTGATCTTCTGCTGCTCTTTCAAATCATTACCACCAAGTAAGCTCACAACATCCTCCTAAACTATTAAATTTTGGTGGTGTTCTAAAAAGTATGCTGGCATCAGACATAGCCATAATTGACATAGAAGAATACCAAATCAAACACCTTAAAGTGGTTATCAAACTTCTTTGAGAAGCAGCAGGTCTTTCGAACGGCTCGTCGCAATCGGTGCCTAAGGCGACAGTTATTACCTTCTATGCCTACCGTATGCTGCTTGCCGATTTGTTTCTTGTCAGGCTTGAATGCGGTTATAAAGCTATCCCAGTTATCCATGCTAATAGAGCCATAGCTGACTTTCAGTTGTTTAAGACGGGCTCTTAGCTTCTTAGCTGTTTTTAGGTCACGTTTGCCCCAGACATAAGCGACAATCTCATTGGTAGCGCGGTCATAAGCATAAATAAGCCAAACTTTACGCTTCTTGCGATACACGTAAGTCCAAAACTCATCAACCTCTAAGCGTTCATAATAGCGCTTCTTAGGCGCAATCTTATAAACAGATGAGCCTATGGTGCTAAGCACTTTACCAATGCTAACTGAGGCTATAATAGCAATGTCTCTGACGCCACAGCCTCTCACTGTCATTAGCCGTATTTTATCTTCTATTCTAGAGTGACAGCCGTTATAAGTTAGGGCATGATCGCCAATAAACTGGCGTTTGCAGTCCTTACATTGATAGTTCTGCTTGCCATAGCTTTTTTTGCCGTGTATCGAAAAACTGGGACTGTGACAGTCGGGGCAATTGATCTGTATTTGTGTCTTCATAACCTCAAATATATCATCTTGCTTCGGCTGTCACCCTTCTTTTATTACTCCAGCATACTTTCTGACACACCACCACTTTTTGAATACCTTAATAGGTCTTTACTTACAAACGCGCGCTGATACAGACGTATCGTTCTAGGATGCGTTACGAAAAAGTAATGAGCGCTAAAAATAAACTGGGCTCTAAACCGTTCTAGTCATTTGAAAATAAAACTGTCATACTTTTAAATTGAATCTGCTACACCCCAAGTAATCGCCCAATAAGTGATGTTGCGACCATGGCCAATACACCCCACACGACGACGCGAGTGACAGCAGGGAGAGTGGGTGCACCGCCCAAGCGCGCCGATACCATGCCAAGTAGGACTAAGCCGACTATGGTCAGCGCGGCCAATGACCAAACAAGGATCTGGGCTGGAAACACCAAGATGCCGATGACAGGAAATATGGCACCAGTAGTAAAGGCCAATGCGGAGGCAATGGAAGCTTGCAGGGGCTTTGCTTGACTGATTTCAGTTAGCCCTATCTCGTCACGAGCATGAGCCTCAAGTGCATCGTGCTCAGTTAAGGCGACAGCAACTTGGTGTGCTAAGTCTTGATCAAGTCCACGCTGCTTATAAATTGTTGTCAGCTCGACAAGCTCCCGCTCAGGATTATGCGCCAGCTCGTAAAGCTCTTTTTTTAAATCAGCCTTTTCAGTATCTGCTTGTGAGGACACAGAGATATACTCACCAGCCGCCATCGATAAAGCCCCTGCAGTCAGTGACGCCAATCCTGTCAGTAATAAGGTTTGGCTGCTCGCGTTTGCGGCGGCAACACCAACCAGTAAACTGGCGGTAGAAATGAGTCCATCATTGGCGCCAAGTACCGCTGCTCTGAGCCATTGACTCCGGTTACTTAGGTGCGGCTCATCGTGAATAGAGTATGACATAGACATCCTCAAAAAATACGGTGGTGTTCTAAAAAGTATGCTGGCGATAAAATCAATAAGAAATCTATGCTAAGTTCTCTGATTCTATAGGGCTTTCAAGGCTTCAAGAATTGTTCAAATTTTAATCAAGTTAAAGATTCAGTTCCGAATTTGAGAGCGATATTAGAGATCAGTTAACCTATACAATCTGCACTATAACTTATTAGGTAGTGGATCCCTCAATATTATAGTGCTCGAAATATTATTAATATCTATAATTACTATGGGTTTATTTAAATCTTATGAGTCGAGAAAGCTCTATATGCTACTATTTATATAGTGTAGAAGACTGAGGTATGAAGTTTACTTTCCTTAGGTGACGTTGTTAATATCGGGGTTTCTTTAAACCGGGACTGTGACAGTCGGGGCAGCTGATATCTACTCAAATATATCATCTTGCCTCGGCTGTCACCCTCCTTTATTCCCCAGCATACTTTCTGACACACCACCTAAATTTTTTACTTATTGACTATAACAAGTTCACCAGTACCTAACAACAGTTTATGATATAGTTAATTGACGGATGGTTGAGTCCCACTGACTAAGTGCGAGTTTTCGACTTTACAAATGTTTATCCCTATCGGTCACACATTTATAAAATCAAAACATCGGCAGGGGTACACCCCCACACCCCCAACACTACGAAAAGACGTAGTGCTAAAAACCAAAAATTTGAGCTTGTAGAAGTGGCTATTTTTATCGCATCGACCAAATCAATATCACGAGGCAACGGACAAAGTGCCGTTGCTTCTGCGAGCTATCGTGCTGGTGTTGAGCTTGAAGATAAGCGATACGGTAAGATCCACGATTATTCAAAAAAGCATGGGGTAATGAGTGCGGATATTATTTTGCCGTCAGCATTGGCTGCTGCCAATACTGATATTGATCGAGCTGATTTATGGAATAAAGCAGAGGCTGCCGAGAAGCGCAAAGATGCGCGTGTGGCTCGCGAATGGCTGGTTAATCTACCGCATGAATTAAGCGAGATTGACCGAAAAGATTTGGCGCATAGTTTCGCCCAGACGCTTGCGGATCGTTACGGTACGATTGCCGATTGTGCCATTCATGAGCCTACTCAAAAAGAGATTGATCGGGGCGCAGACCCTCGCAACTTCCATGCTCATATCCTGTTTACCACGCGCTGTGCTGAGCTTGACGATAATAACGAGATCATACTAACCGACAAAGCCAGTATTGAGCTGTCAGATAATAAGCGGCGTTCGCTTGGCATGGCACGCGTCAGCCATGAGATTAAAGAGGTTCGCCAAATATGGGAGCAGATCGCCAACGAAAAACTAGCCGAGCATGACCATAAACTGATTGATAGTCGCAGCTATGCCGCGCAAGGGATTGATATTGAGCCACAGCTCAAAATGGGATCAGTCGCTACCAAGCTGGAACGTGACAAATACGAGCGAGAGCTAAGAAAAGCTGAACAAGCCAAAGAAGAAGGCAAGCATTACGAGATTGATAAAACGCCAGCAACACAGCTTGGCACTATCAACGAAATAATTAACGAGCGTAACGAGCTGGTATGGGGCGTAGAGCTTACCAAAAATCAGATCGTGAATGATGCCGCTGATGCCATTATCTTGAATGGTCATAAGATTGAAGGCGTTGAACACAGCACACCGCCACCAAGCAGGATAACCGTAGCAGATGAACCCATCAAAGAACCTGAACCAACATCTGCTCCAAAGCCTAAAGCACCCACGCTAGATGCAGTGGCACAAGCGATGGCGATGGCAAAGGGCATTAAGACTAAACGCGCAGATGAGCAAAAACAAAAAGAGGTCGCGCTGGAGCAGCAAAGGCAGCGCGAGCTTGCCGAACAACAAAAACGTGAACAAGCCGAACGTGAGCGCATTGAACAAGCACGAGCCGACAGAGCAAGGCAGCTTGCGCTTGAAAACAAGCAATTCCTTGACGACAAAAAAGCGCTGTATGCATCTGTAATGGCACAATTAGAACAGCATACGCAGAAAGGGATTGATCCAAACAGCAAGACCGGCAAACTTATTTTAGCGATTTCAGTCGCTAATGAGGTCATGCACAGCTTCAATCAATACACAGACAACCCAGACACCACACAGAGACAGCGTGAGCTTGCGTCAAATGAGCGTGGCGCGTTAACGGACTTAGTAAGCGACAAGTCACAGCAAGCACTGAATGAGATCAAAAATCTTCACTATACCAGTGAGCGTAAAACGCACACAGCAGCCCTACAAGACGTTTTAACTGAATTTGCAGACAATCACGGGCAAAGTATCGATAAAACGCAGCAGCAAGCGCTACAGAGCGCACAAAAAGAGATTACAGACTACAGTAGCGAGATTAACCGCAGCCGCAGCTATGGATTAGGAAGATAAAAAATGTCAGAGACCCCCAACCTTGAAGACCTACTTGCCGCCATTGCAACGCTCACCGAGCATAATACGGCCTTGTTAGAGAGGATAGAGGAAAAAGACCAAGCAACCAAAGACAGAGATGCAGCAAACACCAAGCTGGTAAACGAGCTCATAGCCCAGCTCAAGAATTCTCAAGAACGAGAAAATGTCATCAAATCAGCGATTGCTATTGGTGCAGCTAAAGAGGTTAGCAAAGAAGTGTCTGCGGTACTGAATCACTATCATAATCAGTTAACACAAGGCGTGGCTGGTCATGTTGCTAAGGCCAATCATCACTTAGTACAAACTGTAAACCTAGCCACCACCAGTATTAATGATTTATCCATATTATCATCAGATATGAAAAAAACCTTTGATGCTAACTTTAAGAGTTTGAGCTTCTTTGCGACTGAGTTTCAAGATCAAAATCGGCAGTTAGCTAATGATGCCAAAAACACATTAACCAACGTTAGAACAGAAGCTAAAGAAGGCGCTAAACAATATACCAAAGCGCTATCGGATGAATTTGCTAGATCACTAAGCTGGAAGGCTTCTGCTCTCGTAGGTGGTATCTGTGCTTGTATATTTGCCCTTACGTTATTGTCTGTTTTGCTACTTGTCCCTAGTAAAACAGAGATAGCTCAGCGTAAGGCTGATTATCAAAGTTTAGAGAAAGCTGTTGTCGTTGATAATGTGGTTAGAGGTCAAGATGGTTACTATGCGAGAATCAAGCCAAAATCTTGTTTTATAGGTACAGACAAATATCAATACTGCAAATTTAGATAGCTCAAAACGCTTATCTTTTTAGTTAATAAAAAAAAGAAAAAATGCTTTTAATGTTTTTAATGCTTTTAATAGCTTTTAAGTCCGCTACATCCCTTGGTATTAAAGGCACTTACGACCCATAGAACGTAGTTTACTTACCCATAGAACGTAGTTTACTTACCCATAGAACGTAGTTTACTTACCCATAGAACGTAGTTTACTTACC
>NZ_JABASR010000025.1 GCF_016107525.1 Psychrobacter aquimaris
GTTTACTTACCCATTCGAATACGTTTACTTACCCATTCGAATACGTTTACTTACCATTTGAATACTTGAATAAAAGTGTATTCTAAGATACAGTTAAATATAAGTATTCAAATGGTAATGTTATTATGTCTAAATCTAATCTAGTGGTGAAAACCAACTATCTAAACACCGTACTACAAAATCTAAAGCTATCAGAAATACGCATTGTGCAGTTAGCCGTTGTAGACGCTAGAGAGACTGGTACAGGGTTGAGTGCAGAGATACCACTTCGTATTGATGCTAAAAGATATGCTGAAGTTTTTAATACTACTCGCCAAAACGGTTATCTAATGATGAAGGACGCTGAAGATACGTTATTTAATAGACGTTTTAGTTATATTGATGATGAAGGTAAGTTGGTTAAGTCTCGTTGGTTGTCGCAAGTCAGATATTTAGATGACGAAGGAGCGATTGAAGTTGTATTTACTCCGGCTGTAGTACAAGGGATTACTCGGATTGATGGGGCTGAAGAGTTTTTCACTAAATATTTACTAGAACAAACAGCTGAAATGGATAGTAATTACTCAGTAAGGCTCTATGAGCTGCTGGTTCAATGGAAGCAAGCCAAAAAAACACCTGTCTTTGAATTGGAGAAGTTTAGAGGTCAGTTAGGATTAGAATCTGATGAATATCAAACTATGAGCAACTTCAAGAAAAGGGTCTTAAACCTTGCTGTTGAAGAGATAAACGAAAAATCAGATCTCAATGTTAGTTACACTCAAAAGAAAGAAGGTCGCAAAATTGCAGGATTTAGTTTTACTGTTCATGAAAAGCCAAAAGCTAAGAAGGATGTAGTTAATAAGGAGCGCGACGTTAGTACAGGAGATATGTTTACGGTTGAAGGATTAAGCGATAAGCAGCTGGGGCGTATTGCACGTAACAAGCAGTTCATTGCCGATTATAATCATTTGGTTAGTTCTACTAGTCCAGCAGGTCAAGACCCGAACGCTTGGGAGTTTGAAATGATTAATCGTCTCAAAAAAGACCCTTCACAGTTTAAAAAGCGTCCTATCAAAGAATATCTTGAATACTAGGCCTTATGAGTGTGTTTGAACAGTTCGGTTCCCTAGTGAGGACTTGAATGTTTAGCTGTAGGCTATCTATATCAGTAGTCAAAGTTATTTATGGTAGCTCAGTGTACATAGAAGTGTACTTTTTATTATAAAATAGCGAACCCCCATGTACAGGCTCAGGCTCAACATCAACGACCTGAGCTTGGCCAACGCGGATGATAGTCATCGACTACGAAAGGATGCGAGTGGCGTATCCCATTAGATGTAAGAGATCCAGTGGCATGGGCATGACCCTCTGGTAGATTGGCATGTTCGTGTTCAATCTCTGTTAAATCAATAGACGGCCAGACTCTAAACGCCGCCCATACCGCAAGTGCAGCAGCACCGCCTAATACCGCAAAAGCTACGACCATACTGTAGCGAGCACCTAACCAACCAGCCAAAGGATAAAACACCAACCAACTGACATGAGACAAGGCAAACTGAGCTGCGAACAATGCAGGACGATCTTCCTGATGTGAGGATCGCCATAACAAGCGTCCAGAAGGGGTTTGGGCAGCAGAATAACCCAAACCTAGCACGAACCATAAGACCATGAGCGAGTTTTGTCCTATCATCACTGTTCCAGCGAACATACCCACTACTAACAACCCTACACCGCTTAACATCACAGTACGATCTGTCAGCTTACTTAGTAGGCTTGGCAAAGCTAATGCAGCAATCATAGAACCTGCACCAAAGCTCGCCAATGCTAATGCCACTGCACTCTGAGTTAGTCCCATGCCACCCTGAATGATTACCACTGTATTCACAAAAACCATAGACGCTGCGGCAGAAACGGCAACATTGACAGCGAGTAATCCACGCAGTCGAGGGGTGGCTAAATAGATTCGAATGCCACGTGTGGTTCTATCATAAATGCTACGGCGCGCGGGCATTGCATGCGCTGGTAGCGTGACTGATACGACTAATATGGCAGAGGCCAAAAATCCCAGCACCGTCCCCGTAAACAGATTGTGAAAGCTCATTACTGTCAGCAATGCTGCTGCTAACATGGGACTGACCAGACTTTCCATATCGTACGCAAGGCGTGAAAGTGATAAAGCTTTGGTGTAATCCTGCTCGTCAGGTAGAACATCAGGAATAGTGGCTTGAAAAGTCGGCGTGAAGGCTGCTGAGGCAGATTGTAATACAAAGATCAGCACGTAAACCTCCCAGATTTGGGAAACAAACGGCAAAAGCAGAGCTACACCTGCTCGTATCACATCCAGCGTTACCAACATCGTACGTTTAGGCAGCCGTTCGGCAAAGGCTGCTGCAATGGGTGCGACACCAACATAGGCAATCATTTTGATAGCCAATGCGGTTCCCATAACAACCCCAGCATCATTCCCAGCCAAATCAAAAGCTAGAAGCCCAAGCGCCACGGTAGCCAGACCAGTACCAATCAGGGCAATCACTTGCGCGGCAAATAAATGGCGATAAGTTCGATTTGCAAAAATACTGAGCATGGAGTGTCTCTTCAGGTCAGTCAACTAACCTTATAGGTAACGAGTTATTTCCTTGAACTCCTCGATAGAATTCTGCCGATCTTTGTCAACAGCCCCTAATAAGTCTTCAAGGCAATGATCTAAATGGTCTTGGATTAAAATTTTCTTGGCTTGGTGAATCGCATTCTCTACCGCTTGTAACTGTTGAGCTACATCAAGGCAGGTTCGACCCTCAACCAACATCTCTATCGTACTGCTTAGATGACCATTCGCTTTTTTAAGGCGTGTGATAACGGCTGGATGAGAAGCGTGTATGTGTGGTTTTTTCATAATAACAGTGTCCTTCCTCTAGAGAGCGCAATTATACCCTATAAGACTTGAGCTTTTATGGTTGACATTATCCCCCCCTAGGGGATAGTATCTTACTCCTTAATTGCTCGGTTTGCATTCGAAAAATTCACGATTTTACTTACCAGTCCGTAAGAAAGTACTTAGTTACTCAAATCATGATTGCTTCATCGGTTGGAATCAAAAGTTTTTATCGTATTGCACCACGCCGCGCATTCATTATTTTCAGACCATAGGATTCTTAATGCACAGCCATGTTTTCAATAGGCTTTCAAGCTCGCCATGGGCGACTTGGCAGACCCGTCTGTTAGTATTCTCAATACTTCTTATTTGTCTTATTACTGGCAGCAATGAGGCTCTTGCTCATGCTGTAACCGCAGGAGACAAAGGGTATATTCAGGAGATTTCAGGAGTCAATATTTTGCCCTTTATGTACTTGGGCGCTAAGCACATGATAACGGGGTATGACCACATCCTGTTTCTCTTCGGGGTTATCTTTTTTCTCTACCGTATGAAGCACATTGGTGTCTATGTGAGCCTATTTGCACTAGGTCATTCCACAACGATGATTTTAGGCGTGTATTTCAACATCGGTATGAACAGTTATCTGATTGATGCCATTATTGGTCTCTCTGTTGTTTACAAAGCGTTAGACAATATTGGTGCTTTTCAACGATGGTTCGGGTATCAACCAAATACCAAAATAGCGGTGCTTATATTTGGTCTTTTCCACGGCTTTGGGTTATCTACTAAGATTCTTGAATACGATATGTCACCTGACGGTCTGCTACCTAACTTACTCGCATTTAACGTGGGTGTGGAGATTGGGCAGCTACTGGCTCTAGCAATCATATTAATTGGCATGAGCTATTGGCGCCGTACGCTAAGTTTCATCCGTAACGCCTATACCGCCAACGTCGCCATGATGAGCGCAGGATTTATATTGGTGGGCATGCAGCTCACTGGCTATTTAATGTCTCAATAACCAAGGATTCCCAATATGTATAACAGTGACACTCCTTTACAAGCTGAACTTCCCTCTTCACAGAAGCTTATAAAATCTACTATTTTAGCTGCCATTTCAGCAGTGGTTCTTTTATTCACGGTAGTTCTCCCAGCTGAATATGGCATTGACCCAACTGGGGTTGGTAATCTACTTCAATTGACAGAAATGGGACAGGTTAAGCAGCAATTGGCAGAAGAAGCTGCCGCCGATGCTGCTGGTTTATTAGCAACTGATACACTAACGACTGAAACACCAGATATTGATAATGTGGCCGAACAAGCAGTGAGTGCCACACTTGCTGACACTGCTGTCGCTAGTGGTGAATGGCGTGATGAAATTCCCTTCACCTTGACACCAGGGGAAGGATTAGAGATTAAAATGAAAATGGATTCAGGTGGCAAGGCTGAATACTCTTGGGTCGTGGCAGGTGGTGATTTGAACTTTGATACCCATGGTGATGCAGCAGGTAAAGCCATTAGTTATGAGAAAGGACGCGGGGTTGCCGCTGATAAAGGCGTTCTAGAAGCCGCATTCACAGGTAATCACGGCTGGTTCTGGCGAAATCGTGGCGATTCAGATGTTCAAGTTGTTTTACGTACCCGTGGCGATTACAGCACTATTAAAACGATGTAAAAACGTGCACTAATAAGCTAAATAAATCCTAGCAGCAAAACACATTAGGTTAGCCGCTGGAAATGATTAAAAAAATGCTTGTTAGGAAAAATACTAAACGATGTGCTCACAGCTACATCAAGCGTTCGTGGCTGTGACCAACCATTTCACCAACTCACGGGCAGAAGCCTTATTCAAGCACTGCGGACAATTCAGATAGGTCATCACGCAGTCATTCAAATCAGTTAGCATATGTAACAATAACCCCAAACCAATTATTTTATAGGTCTTAGGTAGAAATAGCATAGCCGCATATGCTGCCATTGCATAATAAGTATGCAGCGGATGAAAGTTAATACTACAGCGATTGGGCGAAAAAATAGGCGTGGCTAGCAAATGATCTAAGTCTACTAGCATAGTGGCTAAAAGAATCAAATATACTCGTTTATAGTCGTCACGAAAAAATATATAGGCAACCATCAACGGCATGCCAAAGTGTAGAAAATAATGGATAACGGTTTGAATCATCGTTTTTTCCGATTCAAGATAGTTTGTAGTGGCACAACAGTCTCAGATAAAACATAAGATATTTTTGTCTTTCGACTGCATGTGAAATATATGCATCATACGTACATACACTCACTCTCTTATTATTGTACCTGTCCAAAAAAACACTAGCTAATATAGGACATACCCCAAGGAAACCAGCCATTTCGCCCTTCAAACCTATTAACAGACTACTCAAAACAGACTGTCATTGTGGAACCACTTAAAACAGGCTAATCAAACACCTTTGAATGGCTACCCAGTCTAACGAAATCTACCGTGTCGCTCTGAACACGGTAGATAAGCACCAAGTCAGGCTTGATATGGCAATCCCTAAACCCTTTATGATTGCCGGTCAACGCATGATCTTTGTATTTGGCCGGTAGCGGTATATCGTTAGTCAAACAATTAAGCACCTCACCCCATGCAGGAGTGAGTAAGCTTAGATAATTCTTTTTGGCATCTCGTTTAAACTGGCTTGATACTTCAATGGATCTCATTAACCTCGCCTTCTAACTCGCCCATAAAGTCATCAAAGTTGTCGTACTTTGTACCTTCACCGCTAGCAATCTCTGCAATAGCAGCAATGGTTTGCGCGTTGAGCTTAGGCTGATAGTCAAAAGACAAAGGGACAGCGTTAGTATCAGCGACTTGGTTCAAGAACAGTCTTATAGCTTGTGAAGGCGTTAATCCATAGCTCTCAAGAACAGAAAAAGACCTATCTTTCAAGTCTTGGTCAAGCCGTATATTATAATTAGTTGTACTCATAGTAATCACCTTTCGCTTATATTCGTACCTCCAATATAAGCGAAAGGTGATTAAATATCAATGACTTTAGCGTTTCATCTTCTCGCTAATCTAAGCGGTAATAGTCTGCTCATTCAATCCAGCAAGAAAATCATCAACCGTTTTCTCAATGCTTTTTTGCATGACATAAAGATCAGAAGTAGAGTATTTCCCAAGCTGATTCCTTTCATCCATGACTTCAAATAGCTTGCTTCTGACCACTTCTTCGTGCGTTTTATCGTCAATCAACAGCAAATTAAGCTTCACGACAGCTCTATTGTAGGCTTCAAGTTGAAGGCTTTTACTACTGGCTACTGATACACCGATCATGCTCATAAATAACTCCGCTACTAGAATCATCTGTAGCTACAGATGATTTTTTTAGGTTAATAAGTTGTTTGTACCAGCCTAAGATTATGCCAGTGAAAAACGAGAAGTAACGCTCTTATAACCCCTTTTTTGTAGCAGATTTTACGACAGATAAAAAATCCGTTATTTCCCACCTAATTTAATGACTACACCATACGCACCCTAAAGGGACTGCCAAATAGCTGATATTGTTAGGTTTATTGAAATTGAAGTGTTTGCAAAGTGCAAACAAAATCGTTCTTACTCATTGATTTATAACGAAAAAAGTTGTTTACAATCTGTAAACAGCCAAGTTGAAAAACAGTGAAAAATAGCCCTTTTTTACCGCCTTTTGCTCTAAAAATGACGCTTTCCTAACAGGTGGATTTATGGTGTAGTAGGTACACTTTGGCGAAATAACACCTAATTACAGGAAAAAGTGGCGATGAACTATGCAATTTTGAGGACAGAAAAATTAAAGACGATGGGCAACATTGGTGGCAGTCTTGCACACAACTATCGAACGATAGAAACGCCCAATGCTGACCCCAACCTCACCCCTAAAAATCATCATAGCGTTGCTACCCCTGAAGCCGTCAAACAGGCGATAAAAGATCGGCTTCCTGAAAAAAGGCGCTCTGATGCTGTGCTATGTATTGAGTATTTGATAACTGCCAGTCCTGAATGGGAAGGCTGGGGAAAAAGCGCGGAGTTCGAGTTTTTTAAGCGAGCGAGTTTATGGCTCATGGATAAGCATGGAGAAGAAAACATTGCAGGTATGAGTATTCATCGGGACATAAGTACACCGCAGCTAGTCGCTTATGTCGTTCCTATTGACCAAAAGGGGAAGCTGAACTGTAAGGATTTTCTAGGGGGCAGGGTTAAGTTAAATCAGATGCAAACCGACTTTGCCAAGACGGTCGCTGATTTGGGACTAACGAGGGGCAAGGAAGGCTCTAAAGCGAAGCATACCAGCATCAAGGAGTATTACCACGACATCAATCACGCGAGGGATTTTAGTATTACAACCGTAGCGCCTAAGCCTGAAATGTTTGAAAGCAAGGCTCGGTATGGTGAGAAGGTCACAGCAGCGGTTATTGAGCAAATAGAACCCACTGTGAAAGCGGCCAACAGCATCCTGATGGACTACGGGAGGGCTAAGATAGATAAAAACGTTGCAGAAACGAGCTTTGACACTCTCAAAAAACGTGTTGAGCCTTACTTAGCGGCTATTGAAGGGTTAAACCAAGAAGAAATTGGTAGAGTAAATGAAGCAATGCAGATAGAAAGCCGTAGAATCGCTTTAGAGAGGTTTAAAAATTAAAAGGCTAGGTATGTATCAAAATAGATACCAAGGTCTATTAAATCTAATTATATGAACAAATAGAGTGTTTCCTATAGCTGGTCACTAAGGTTTAAGAAGAATAAATTTAACTAGAATGCTAAAAGAACTAAAAAGTTGGAAAAATACTACTGCTTTGGATGAGGTTATAATCAAATTGATAGGTAAGCTAAAAAGAATTGATCAACCACCTGATCCAAAAGAGTACAAAAAGTTCCTGATATTTCGAGGTAACTAGGCTTTTTTCTTTTGTCTTTTTAGTTAGTAAAAAAAATAAGAAAATGCTTTTAATGCTTTTAAATGCTTTTAAATGCTTTTAAGTCCTCTGTATCCATTACTATTAAAGGGCTGTAACCTCCATTCGAATACGTTTACTTACCCATTCGAATACGTTTACTTACCCATTCGAATA
>NZ_JABASR010000026.1 GCF_016107525.1 Psychrobacter aquimaris
TGATGACGACATCTATCGGGTATGATGACGACATCTATCGGGTATGATGACGACAATAATAAATTTGACTAGATGACGACTATATATTATTTTGTCGTCATCTAGTCAAATTTATGGGAGAGGTTTGCTAATGGAATCCAGTCAAGGTAGCGCTATGAATAATCTAGTGGTCAAATCTAACCGATTGAACACAGCTATACAAAATTTGTCATTAGTTGAAATTAGGTTAATACAATTAGCCGTTATTGACAGCAGGGAAACTCAGACGGGATTAACAGCCGATGACCCTTTACGCATATCAGCTAAGCGTTATTCGGAGTGCTTCGATGTAGATATCGATACAGCTTATGATGTGCTCTTATCGGCAGAAGCAACACTTTTCGAACGTAGGTTTTCATTTATAAATGAGCGAGATAATCAAGTTAAAACGCGCTGGGTAAGTCAGGTTGAATATATAAAAGGTGAAGGCTCAATTGAAATCATTCTTACACCAGCAGTGGTTAAAGAGATAACACGTATCGATGGTTTACAAACATTTTTTACTAAATATCTGCTAGGACAAACATCAACACTCAATAGCGTATATTCAGTTCGTCTTTATGAACTTCTAATTCAATGGCGTACAGCGAAGAAAACCCCATTATTTGATTTGGAAACGTTCAGAGGTCAATTAGGGTTAGGGGTTGATGACTACAAGCGTATGAGCGATTTTAAGCGTCGCGTATTAGATGCTGCTGTTGCTGAGATCAACGATAAAACAGACTTGAAAATAAGTTATGAACAAGAAAAAAGTAAAAGTACGATCATAGGCTTTAAATTTAAAATAATTACTAAGAGCAAACCTAAGCAGCCACAAGAAAGAACCGTAAACCGTGACGCTCATACAGCAGATATGTTTACGATTGATGGACTATCTGACAAGCAGTTGTGGCGTATCAGTCGGCATAAAGAGTTTATAAGTACATATAGCGGTCTCGCCAAAGGCGACGCTGGTAAGAACTGGACAGCGTATAGTGATTTTATAGTTGGTGAGATCAAAAAAGACGCTTCCAAATTCAGTAAGAAACGTCCTATACGCGAATATTTAGATGGCAATGAAGCAGACTATGACTTCTCAAGATAGCGAGAAAAACTGACCACCTAGAACAGTCTGTTATAAGCGGTTCTCTTATAGCGGTCTGTTTTAGGTAGTCTGTTAATAGGTTTAGAGGGTAAAATAACTGGTTCCCTTGGGGTATACCCTAGCGAGACCAGTAAAACAGACCATAATTTGAGCTAATGAGTTACCTACAATGGACTATATTAGCGTGACTATTAATTATCTTAAATGATTGCCTTTTAGCTACTAGTCCATGTTATGTCTAATAATGATAGACACTATGCCACTGCTGGCGCCTCTAGTTGTTTTAGGCCAATCGTTCTAAGCCTTCCTTGGTCATCAACTTCTTTAATGACCAACAACCACTCCTCATTAATCGCAACCGTATCGCCTGCTACGGGTGCCATCTTTAAGCTATCCTTAATATATTCAGCCACTGTTTGTTCCCACATATTTTTCGTGTTCAGGCTATCTTCTAGAGATTCGGATTTCATCCTATCGGAAAAGAATGGCACATCTTTAAGCTTGACACTCGGCGATAGCTTCCAATCGCCATAAAAATCATCGATGGCTCTACGGTCTAACGTTGTGTCATTAAAAACATCCGCAATCTGACCGGCATAATCGCCACTCATAGCATACCAAACGCTATCGCCAAATTTGAGCTTAGTATCTTCATTAATTGCCAAGATTTGCTGACCACGCACCAAGGCAAAAACATGGATTCCTTCAGGGCTGATGCGCGTAGATATATCCCTTGGATGACGACCAATTGCAAACGCGCCTAACTTTACTTCAAATTCATACAACGTAATGCTTGCTCTATCTGACACCCACACTTCATGCTCTTCTTTTGGGTCCTTATTGTTAGGAATACGCACCTTAAACAGATTGGCCATGAACGGTATGGTCGTCCCTTGTAACACTAACGATAAGACCACCACGCCAAAGGCGATATCAAATAACATAAAGGCATTATCTACCCCTGCAATCACTGGCAACATGGCAAGGGTAATAGGTACCGCACCGCGTAAGCCAACCCAAGAGATAAAGCCGATCTCTCTACTTTTAAATTTAAATGGCAAAACACTGGTATAGACCGCGATAGGACGAGCCACTAAAATCATAAAAGCGGCAATCGCCACTGAATAAGGCCAAACGTCAAGAACGTTCGACGGCGTGACCAATAGACCTAATACTACAAATAACACCGCTTGCGATAACCATGCAAAGCTATCCATCACCCGCATGACGTGCTCAGTTGAGCGTACCTTATGGTTACCTATCAAAATACCCGCGACAAATACGGCTAAAAAGCCACTTCCGCCTAGTAAGTTGGTGGCAGCAAACACCGCTAAGCCAGCTGACAGTATCAAAATAGCATACATGCCTTCTGCCAAATGTATCTTGGGTAATAACCGAGATAGGAAATAACCGAAGAACAAGCCCATTCCTAGACCAAAGCTAAGCTGCTGTAATAGCAACCCTAAAAAGCCTAGCGCTGTCTGTCCGGCTGGATCTACATTTAAAGCAATCAACCCAGTTACTAACAAAATCGCTAAAGGATCGTTGGCGCCTGACTCTAATTCAAGCGTGGCTTGTACACGATCATTTAGCTTGACACCGCCATTACGCAATAGTGAAAATACCGCTGCCGCATCGGTTGAACCCACGATTGCTGCCAGTAATAGACCAAAGCGCCAATCGACATCTAGCAGCCAAGTGGTAAATACACCCAGTATCATTACGGTCGCAATTACGCCCCAAGTGGCAAGCGTGATTGCTGGTTTTAGTCCAACTCGAAATGATTTAACAGAAGTACGCAGTCCACCGTCTAGCAAAATACAAGCCAATGCTGCCTGCCCAACAAAATTGGCTATCTCATATTGAGAAAACTCAATACCCAATATACCCTCTTCACCGGCAAGCATCCCAACCACTAAAAACAATAGCAAAAGTGGAACGCCCAAACGCGCCGATAACGTACTTGCCATAATACTGGCAAAAATTAATACTGCTCCTACGAGATACAGGATATTTAAGGTATCCATCTTTTATTAAGCCCTATTTTATAATACTAAGCTGATTTAACCAGAACGGAAGCATCATCTATTCATTGCTTTCAACGGTTAATTATTGTTTTAACATACTTCTTAAGAATAACTGAGCTATGCTTGTCTTTTGGTAAATATATTATTCTATTATTACTAAACGAGTCATGTTATGAAAAAAGAAACGCTGACAGGATTGTCTATTATTACATTTGCAGCATTGTATATTTGGATTCAAACCGACAGTAACCCCTCTGATGTAAAAATCAATACTGAGCTCGAACAAGCTCAAAAAACATCAAAGATAGCATTGCTAATGAAGTGCCAAGAAGCGGTACAGCCTAGGCTTGAAGACTTTAAGTCTATGGACATTAAACGCAAAAATACAGACTACAGACGATTAAATAATGGTAACTTTGAAGTTATAACACATTACTACGCTGAAGATAGCTTGGATGCGACTCCGCTGGGTACCGTCAATTGCTTATTCGATAAAGATGGCAATTTATTAGAGACAGCGCAGGTTAAATAACTTCCAGTATAGCTATGGAGCTGTAGTAGATAAGACTTAAATATCACACCATTTGCTCGGCCAGTTTTTTAAAGGTCAGTTCAGTTACTGATCTAGGCTATTTTTTGTTTTTTTAAGTTATATATAACTTCACTCATTAAATCCTTATCTCCCTGTCTAGTCAAAAAATCCAGCAAGTTATCAGCTGTGTATTCTTTTAAACCATCTACTGAATCCTTTTCTAGTGTCTCTACAAGAAAAGCCCCCAGTAGAATTTTTTGCCGTGTTAACTTCTTATCCAGCTTCTGCTTCTCTCTATTTATTTTCAGCTCAAGCTCATTAATCTTCTGCTGCTCTTTTAAATCATTACCACCAAGTAAGCTCATATCCTTCCCCTAAATCATTAAATTATTTGTTTCTCTGACTATAACAACTTCGCCAGACTCTAACAATCTACTGTGATATAGTTAATTGACGGATGGTTGAGTCCCACTGACTAAGTGCGAGTTTTCGACTTTACAAATGTTTGTCCCTAACGGTCATACATTTATAAAATCAAAACATCGGCAGGGGTAAACCCCCACACCCCCAGCACTACGAAAAGACGTAGTGCTAAAAAACAAAAGTATGAGTATGTAGAAATGGCTATTTTCATCGCATCGACCAAATCCATATCACGAGGCAGTGGACAAAGTGCCGTTGCTTCTGCGAGCTATCGAGCAGGGGTAGAACTAGAAGATAAGCGATATGGTAAGACCCATGACTACTCAAAAAAACAGGGCGTGATAAGTGCAAATATTATTTTGCCCTCAGCATTGGCTGCTGCCAATGCTGATATTGATCGTAATGAGTTATGGAACAAAGCGGAAGCTGCCGAGAAGCGAGTCGATGCGCGTGTGGCTCGCGAATGGCTGGTTAATCTACCGTACGAACTGAACGAGCAAGAGCGCAAGGAGTTAGCACATAGCTTCGCCCAAACCCTAGCTGATCGCTACGGCACAATAGCAGATTGTGCTATCCATCAACCCACCGATAAGGAGATTGATCGGGGTGCAGACCCTCGCAACTTCCACGCTCATATTATGTTTACCACGCGCTGTGCTGAGATTGACGACAATCACGAGATCATACTGACCGACAAAGCGACTATTGAGCTATCAGATAAGAAACGCCGTGAGCTTGGCATGGAGCGTGTCAGCCATGAGATCAAAGAGGTGCGCCAACTTTGGGAACAGATCGCTAATGAGAAACTGGCCGAGCATAATCATGAGCTGATTGATTCGCGCAGCTATCGCGATCAAGGCAAAGACATTGAGCCGCAAATTAAGATGGGTAGCGTTGCAACCAAGCTAGAGCGTGACGCATACGAGACCGCAAAAGCAGCCGCAAAGGAAAAAGGCGAGGTATTTAACGGCATCGCGCCAGTGACGATCAGAGGTGAGATTAACCTGATGATTACTGAGCGCAACCGTCTAGTACGGACACGCGAACTTGCCGATCTGCGCGAAAGCCAGTTATTTATCGTCCCAGCAGCGCCTACACTTGAATATAAACCCAGTAACGTGAGTAATGACGAGCTGGAGCAAGCTGAATCAGTGGTTGAGCGCATCAAACAGGTACGTATTCAGCGCCAGATTGCAATCGATGCCGCTGACGCGCTTGAAAAAGAGCGTATTGCTCAGCAGCAGCGTGACATGGCCGACCAAAAGGAGCGTGAGCGCCTATTAGCGCAAGAAGAAGCGCGTCAGGCGAAGCTTGAGCAGCACCGCGTCCAAATAGCAGCGCAAGAAGCCGACTTTAAGGCGCAACACGACCATATCTCGCATCAAGGTCTATCGGATCAGCACCGACTCCTAAAAATCATCGACCAAAAAAGCGACTTTGGCCAACACCTGAACACCCTCCTGCATCTTGATCAGCAAATGAGCGCATGGCAACGCTACCGCAGTGAGCCGAGCACCACTGACCACCAAAAACAGCTTACGGGCCGTGAACAGCATAAAATTGGCAGCCACATTATCAGCCATAGCAAGCAGCTGCTTGAGCACATCAAATCTATAAGTAATTTATCAACAAGGCAAGCACACACTAAAACCTTAGAGCGCGTCTTCGATGACATCAAAGATCGACAACAAAGCGCTCTTAGCCCCGAACACCAGCGCCAAATGCGAACCGTATCCGCTGAAATCAATGGTTATAGCCGTGAGATCAACCGCAGTCGGGGCATGAGTCTCAGCCTTTAAGCTCATAAGCAACACCAAACGACACTCACGGTCGCATAGAATCACCTCAGATGCTTCTCAGGCATCCCACAGCGCCTTTTTGATGCTAGGGTACCAATAACATATAAATAACCCTAAAAACGTCTACAGCAGCTCTCAGAGGCTAAATAGCATCATAATTAGCGACTAGGAACAATTCATGCCACAAAATGACCTCTCTATTCCATTAGAAGACCTACTAATTACGCTTCAAACGTATACCAAAAAAATAGATAAGCAGCTGATTGACAGCTCAAACTTAAACCACGCGCATTATAAACAAGCTCAAGATATCTCTGAGTGGGCAAAAGAGCTGACTTCACTGCTAAAAAGGTATCAAAACAAGGAAACCTTGCTCCAATCAGACTTTGTTGCAGCCATTCATAAAGAGACAGAAAGCGTCTTTAAAGCCAATGAAGACAACTACCATAAGCGTATTAATGAAGGCTTCACTAAGCACATCACTGATGCTGGTGATAAGTTCTCAAAAACAACAACGCAGCTTAATAAAGACTTAGTGAAGATACAGACCTCTGTTACTAGTGTTGCTAGTAACCTTGACGATACTAAAGGCAAGATAGCCAAGCTAAATATAGATGCTTCCAAACAGATGCTCGATAACGTTAAACGAGAGTTTGGCCGTCACTTAATCATCACGCTTTCAATCTTGGTCGTTGTCGTCTTTACTTTGAGCTTGGGTGCAATGTGGCTGTTTATACCTAGCAAAGCTGAAATCAGTAAGCGAAAAGATGGTTATGACTCTCTTGCTAAGGCTCAAGTAGCACATCAAGTTATCGAAAAACCTAATGGTTATTATGCGAGGGTTGATCCCAAGAACTGCATTCCCGATGAGAAAAGCTCTTTCTACAGTAAATCAGTGTTATGCAAATTTAAGTAATTTACTTCCTAGATTAACCACTAAAAATAGCCCTTTGTTTTTTAGGCTTATCCACAACTAAAAGGCTTTTAATGCTTTTAAATGCTTTTAAATGCTTTTAAGAGTCCTGAAAGCTATATATATCAATGGGTGTGATGAAGTGATGACGACATCTATCGGGTATGATGACGACATCTATCGGGTATGATGACGACA
>NZ_JABASR010000027.1 GCF_016107525.1 Psychrobacter aquimaris
TTTGTGTACCAGTCAAGTGCTTTGGTATAATTCTGAGGTACGCCTTCGCCATTGTAGTACATCACGCCAAGGTTGGTTTGGGCTGAAGCGACACTTTGGTTGGCTAAACGTTGAGTTTCATCAAAATCTACCGCGCAGGCTGATAGAGAAAGCATTGCTACTGTTAAGCACAAGGTTGATTTACGTATCAATGAGGTATTAAGAAAGGTCATGGCTTGACTCTGTTGATTAATTTTTTTAGTTCTATATTTATGTGGCGATAATATAATAGCAGGAGACCATCCCAGATTCTGTGTAACTGCCATTTAGATTAAATGCTTACTGATACGGTCATCAAACATAATCATAAAACGATTCAGAGCAGACGTCCAGTTACGAATCGGCATCGACCACTTTTTAGACGCCTGCTGGGTGGCTAAGTACACCACTTTGAATGCTGCCTGATCAGATGGGAACACCTTACGCTTATTCACTGCCGTCCGAATCACACTGTTTAGCGACTCTATCGCATTGGTGGTATAAATCACTTTTCTGATGTCTTTAGGATACTCAAAGAACACCGTTAAGCCTTCCCAGTTATTGCGCCAAGACTTGACCACGTGCGGGTAATCTTTGCCCCAAGTCTCATCAAAGTGCTCAAGATTGGCCTCTGCCATCTCAAGGGTATCAGCGCCGTAAATGGCCTTTAAATCAGCCGCTACGGCCTTTTTATCCGTCCACGGCACAAACTTCATTGAATAGCGCACCATGTGTACGATACACAGCTGAACCTGAGCGTTGGGATAAACGGTGTTAATGGCATCAGGAAAGCCCTTTAGACCGTCGACACAAGCGATTAAGATGTCTTGAACGCCACGGTTTTGTAGCTCGGTAAGAACACCTAGCCAGAACTTAGCACCTTCATTCTCTGATAGCCACATACCAAGCAGCTCTTTTTTACCACTAAGATTGACGCCTAGGGCTAAGTAAATGGCTTTGTTGATGATCTGCTTGTCTTGACGTACTTTGACGACAATGCAGTCTAGATAGACGATAGGATAAACACTGCTCAATGGCCGGTTCTGCCATGCAGTGATGTCCTCTAAGATGTTGTCAGTGACTCTTGAAACCAAGCTACTTGAGATATCGACATCGTAGAGCTCTTTAATGCTCTCTACGATCTCAGTGGTGGTTTGACCCTTGGCGTAAAGGAATATGATTTTATCATCGAGACCTGAGATACGGGTTTGATGCTTACTAACGAGTACAGGCTCAAAGCTGCTATCAAGGTCTCTTGGGGTAGATATCTCAAGATCGCCTGTGTCACTGCGGACGGTCTTTTTAGTGTGTCCATTGCGCTTATTAGGCTTATCCGCCTTTTCATGCTTGGGATAGCCGAGATGATCTTCCATCTCAGCTTCAAGGGCAGTGTCGATAAAGGATTGCATGAGCTGCTTTTGGAAGTCTTTAATGTCATCGAAGCTTTTCATGCTACCAGCCATCTGCTGGGCCAGTTTCTTGATGTCGGGTTGAGTAGTCATTGCTTATTCTCCAGTTAGTGGATTATAAGCAGTTACACAAAGTTTGGGAAAGGCTCAATAGCAGATACATACCAAGCCCTTACGGCTTCTCTTTACTTAATTCTTCTCTATACATATAACTGACTTTAAAACGACAGTTATATGTAATGTGCCACACTGTCAAAAAAAATTAATCAAAATAATCTGAGTCGGCTGAACTATTACCATCTACATAAGTTGTATTATATGGCTCTGTTTCAACATCATTCTGGCTCTTTGACTCACTTTTAGTTATAGCTGCATAAGCTTTTATTCTTTCTTGTTCAGTCTTTTCTCTTATTTTTCTATCTTTTTCTTCCCTTGCCTTTTCAGCCGCCTTCCTACCTTCTACCTCCTCTTCCCTTGCCTTTTCAGCCGCCTTCCTACCTTCTACCTCCTCTTCCCTTGCCTTTTTATCCTCCTCCCTGGCTTTCGCTTCAGCAGCTCTGATTGCTATTCTCTCAGCATCCCTTTCAGAGTTTGTCTTGAGATCAAAAATACAGTCTGTAAGAATGTTATTATCAGTTGAGAATTCATCTGAATAGCACAGTAAGGTTATTTCATCGTATGTACTTTCAAGCTTAGCTGCCTCAGACTTAAAGTCTTTCCCACCCTTAGCGTATACACCCACGCCTTGAAAAAAAAAGTCAGCAAGATATATGATGCCATCACCATCTGGGGCAATATCTACTTTTAAAGGTGAGTCTGTTATTTCGATTAACTTGCCATCATACAATGCTTTGGCACGTATAGAATTTGAATTATAACGGTTATACAACCCGCTTGCGCTCACTTGCACTCTAGGTTCATTGTAGTTACGATGAGATGCTGCATCTTCCTCACTTATTTCATCATAACTATCTGTAGTGCTTTGTTCTTCATCATAACTATCTGTAGTACTTTGTTCCTGATTTATAGAATAATATATTCCAATAGATATAATTATTACAATTGTCCACAGCAAAAAATTTCGCATGTTAAAACACTCTTTATATTATAAAATT
Source organism: Psychrobacter aquimaris (assembly GCF_016107525.1). Taxonomy (GTDB): domain Bacteria; phylum Pseudomonadota; class Gammaproteobacteria; order Pseudomonadales; family Moraxellaceae; genus Psychrobacter; species Psychrobacter aquimaris. The sequence continues at coordinate 2,543 of NZ_JABASR010000027.1, forward strand.
TCTAATTTCATTATGGATACATATTACAATATTATCCTAAATATAAAATCTCAGCTGACTAAATTACTAATTATCGCTCTGAGTAATCTGGCAATTCAACACCAGCCGAATTGGCAGCCCCCACCCACTTAATGAATGATTCAGTCTTCCTTACATTTATTAAGGTCTTTCCTCATAGTTAGGTTAGTGCGATAGTTGTTCACTGAACGTTCTGAACAGTTGTATTGTACAGACATTAAAAACGTACTTGAACACTAGGTGAACAATGATCATATCAGTGACGAAAGCAGCAAAAGAGTGGGGTGTATCAAGAACAACGATCTATCAGAAAGTCAATGATGGCGAGCTTTCTAGAAATTCAGACAAGAAAATTGATACTGCGGAGATGCTTCGAGTATTTGGCGAACCTGTTTCCAAAAAACGTACTGAACAATCACTGAACACTTCTAATAATACGCATTTGAACAGTCAGACTGTTCATTCTTGTACAGCGCTTGAACACCAGTTAGAGCTAGAGAAGTTAAAAAACGAACACCTACGACAACAGGTCAGTGATCAAAAGCAGTTGATAGAAAACTACCAACAACAGATTGGCCAGCTAAATAAGACGCTGGAGAAAGCCAACGCCAGTATTCATGATTTTGCACAAGTAAGACTGCTAGAGTTCAAGCAATTTGAACCCGACGATGAGCCACAGGCCGAACAAAAACATAATAATGAGACAACCGATATCGCCGAAAAGAAGAAAAGACGGTGGGGGTTTTTAAACATCTCTTTAGTAAGGCCGAAAACCTAATTTATCTAGGTAGGGCATATAAAATGCATGCTTACTTTCATCTAATAGCTCTATTTCGATCCGCGCAGCAAACGCCTTATAATCCTCACCTTGCCTAGCATAGTTAGCCAACTCATTCATTTCCGATAGCTTAGCTGCAAAAACACCTCTTTGCTTATCTGTCATTTTTAAGGGAGTGAGCATATCAGGCGTATCGCCATCTCTCTTTATGCCTGTCACTTTCTCAGGCTTAGTTTTTATTTTGAATTTAAACGTAAATCCAATAATTCTACGGCCTTCTTTGTGCTGCTCATAAGTCGCTGTAATATTGGTATTATCATTAATCTCATTAATAGCATGGTCTAAGACACGATTTTTGAAATTACCCATAGTTTTATATTGGTGTTCTTCGATACCCAAACGAGTACGTAAATTTTCAATTGTAATTGGAGGGGTTTTACCAACACTACTCCACTGCATTAATATTTCAAAGATTCGCAATGCGTAGATGCTATTTAAGTCTTTTATTTGTTGTAATTCGTATTCTGTATATTTCTCACTAAGTCTTGTTATGAGAGGAATAACATCGTTTCCAAACATAACCTCTACATACCCACCTCCCTCACTATATGAAGCACGTTGCACAAATCTAGACTTATTTATCTTGTCACGTCCCTTCGAATCCTTATCAGTCCAAACAAACTCGCTTTCATAAAGACTCTCACAAGCAGACTTTAGTGAACGATAAGCAGTAGTTTTATCACATTCAAAATGCTTCCCATAATCAGACGCTTTAATACGGTGGATACCTCCAATTTCAGACATACTTCCCTGTTCTCTCGCTTCAATAATAGCTAAGATAATTACACGCTGAGCGACTAAGTTAATCGCATAGCCCGATTCAATAAACGCATTAGCTTTGCTTACTATGCTAGTTTTTGTCATATAAAATCCATATAAATATACTTCGTATAAAACATTGTATATATATATACTTAGATTGTAAATAGGTATATCTATGGGTGTATAAACGTATATCTATGGGTGTATAAACGTATATCTATGGGTGTATAAACGTATATCTATGGGTGTATAAACGTATACTTATCTAGCCGAAAAGCCTTGAATATAAAGAGATACAGCTTACTTAAAAGCTTTTAAAAGCCTTAAAAACATTAAAAACCTTTTTGATTATAAATAAGTATTGAAAAAGCACTCTAAGCTTCAGTAGATTGTTCTTCCCTTAACTCATAGTCTTCTATCCAGTACTTAATAAACAGATCTAAAGTCTCTCTATATGCTTTGGGATCACTCTTAACCACAGATAATACCAATTGAGCCAGTTCCTTATTTTGCTTACGATCCTTAGAAGCGAATATACTTAGCTTTCCTTTGTTAAAATTAATACCCATAAGTTTAAGCACTTGGTCAGCACTGTACGACGTTAAAGAATGTTCATTCAAATGCATATTATCGTGCTGTCTCTTTTCTATTGTTTTAATATTAGGCAAGTCACTAAAAGCGTGCCATAACTCCTTTCTCTTATCATTCGATAACTCCTTTAAATTGTAAAACCACATCACCTCATTCAAATTTCCCATGTTATCTATAATTCTTAGGAAGAAAATAATTGCATGACTTCTCGCTGTTCTTTTTAGGTTAACACGCTTCATGTTTTCCACTCGATTCTGATTCTTCTGCTTGACATCTTCCATTACTAAACCCTCTACAAACAATTAGTGAAAACTCACTATAGACAATAACAAAAACCATCTACCTACAATAACTATAAACCATCTACAGACAATAGACTAAAAATGGCATTATATCAATCCAATTATTTTATGATATTCTTAAGCCAGCAGTCACAGGAGGGGGCTATTTATTACTACGTAATAATTATCCTATCCCTCATGTGAGCTGGTTAAGGGGAGACCCCTTAAAACCCCCAAAAACTCTTACCTAGGTAATCGTTATGATTGAGCCAAAAACTGCCGTTCTTGACAAGAGAGCCAAGCGAAATAGAGAGATTGCAATTCGCGTCAATGACTACGAACTTGCTGAGATAAAAAAAAGGAATCGTGAAAATACGGTGGCCAGTTGGTTACGAGGATTGGCATTAGGGGTTACTCCTGTTAAGCCAGTTGATCCTGAATTGGTGCGTCAGTTGGGTAGAATCGGTAGCAATCTTAATCAGCTGACCAAGCATGTGAATATCGAAAAGCACGTTGATTCTGAGGTATTGGATGAGATTAAGGCGATTAGGAAGCAGTTGCATGCGCTGATAGAGACCAGTATCGAATACTCAAAGGTAGCCGCGAGGGATAGTGATGATTGTTAAGTTCTCTAAGCATGGTAAGGGCAAAGCGAGTGGCGTTTTAGATTACCTTCTTAAAGAGAAAGGGAGTAAGGGTACTTTGGTGCCTAGAACGCATGCAAAAGTGCTGTACGGCGATCCTGTGCTCACTGAGCACCTAATTAACACGACCTCTCACAAGACTAAGTATAAGTCAGGGTACTTATCTTTTAGTGAACGTGCGGATGAGATTAGTGAAGCCGATAAAAAGCGCATTATGCAGGAGTTTGAAGCGGTCATATTCTGCGGGTTAGAGAATGATCAGTACGATATTCTATGGGTTGAGCATGCGGATAAAGACATTGATGACGCTCATCCTGTCGGACGACTGGAGCTGAACTTTGTGATTCCCTGTCAGGAGCTACGATCAGGTAAGTCGTTTCAGCCGTACTATGAGCCAGCAGATCAAAAAAGGGTGAACGCTTGGAAAAATATTATCAATTCAGAAGTCAAAACCATTAAGGGTGAGCCGTTAAGTGACCCTAATGATCCTGAGCGTAAACGCTTAGTGAACCCATACAGCAGTAATGCGCCACGCCCTACGCCTTTTGATATGAAAGCGTATACGAAAGAAGATGCTGATAAGGATGAGGAGGTTATCGCTAATCCTCCTAGCCGTAAGCTGTTGGAGGAGGCTATTAAACGTCGCTTATTGCTAGATTGGCAAGAGGGTATCGCTATGAATCGTCGGAGGGTGTTAGGTCGGTTGGAGCAGTGGGGCTTGAAGATCAATCGAGGTAATAGTGAGAAGACGTTATCGGTGACCAGCAGCAAGTTAACCGATAAGAATGGTAAGCCAATGGGTGTTAGGCTCAAAGGCGGTATGTTTGAAAGAGGGTTTGATGGTCTTCGCTTTCAACCACATAACAAAGAACGTGAGCATTCTATATACGATCATAGGGTTAGCAGAAATGAGCGCAAACAGTCAGATGAGACGCTGCTAGCCACTGGAATAAAAATCAAGGAGGCTTATCATCAGGAGAGATACAAGAGTTCAGCTACGCTTGAGCCGTTGGTATCAGACAGGGTAGTTGAACAGGAGCTAGAAGTATCTAAGCCAACCACTACAGAGAATTATTATAAGAGTTTCAGATGTAGTGGCATAATAAAATTGGACAGCTGCTAAGAGGTTATACTAACCCAAAGAA
>NZ_JABASR010000028.1 GCF_016107525.1 Psychrobacter aquimaris
CAGTTAACTTGAAGAAACAAATTATAAAAAAGCTTGACAATTCAAATCATTATGATAAGATAGTCGGCTCGCTAGATGGCTTAACTGGCAACGGTTTAAGACAAACAGTGAAAGCAATACCCTATATATCAGTTACTGGACGACAGTGATTGAGCACTATTTAAAAGCATAACTAAAGAACAACTTGTGTGGATTTTTGCTGATTCAGAATGCTAAAAAATAAAGTTGACTATCTTTTCTTTTCGGAAAGATTATTAACTATAAAAATTATCATTTAAGACAGCAGAAAAACTCAAAGTTAATTCATTACGAACATAATTTTTAGCGATTTTGCCAGATTAAATGAGCCAAGTTTAGAAGCTTCTTTAAAGAGCTTCATAGCAAGATTAAACTGAAGAGTTTGATCATGGCTCAGATTGAACGCTGGCGGCAGGCTTAACACATGCAAGTCGAGCGGAAACGATGATAGCTTGCTATCAGGCGTCGAGCGGCGGACGGGTGAGTAATACTTAGGAATCTACCTAGTAGTGGGGGATAGCACGGGGAAACTCGTATTAATACCGCATACGACCTACGGGAGAAAGGGGGCAGTTTACTGCTCTCGCTATTAGATGAGCCTAAGTCGGATTAGCTAGATGGTGGGGTAAAGGCCTACCATGGCGACGATCTGTAGCTGGTCTGAGAGGATGATCAGCCACACCGGGACTGAGACACGGCCCGGACTCCTACGGGAGGCAGCAGTGGGGAATATTGGACAATGGGGGAAACCCTGATCCAGCCATGCCGCGTGTGTGAAGAAGGCCTTTTGGTTGTAAAGCACTTTAAGCAGTGAAGAAGACTCCGTGGTTAATACCCACGGACGATGACATTAGCTGCAGAATAAGCACCGGCTAACTCTGTGCCAGCAGCCGCGGTAATACAGAGGGTGCAAGCGTTAATCGGAATTACTGGGCGTAAAGCGAGCGTAGGTGGCTTGATAAGTCAGATGTGAAATCCCCGGGCTTAACCTGGGAACTGCATCTGAAACTGTTAGGCTAGAGTAGGTGAGAGGGAGGTAGAATTTCAGGTGTAGCGGTGAAATGCGTAGAGATCTGAAGGAATACCGATGGCGAAGGCAGCCTCCTGGCATCATACTGACACTGAGGCTCGAAAGCGTGGGTAGCAAACAGGATTAGATACCCTGGTAGTCCACGCCGTAAACGATGTCTACTAGTCGTTGGGTCCCTTGAGGACTTAGTGACGCAGCTAACGCAATAAGTAGACCGCCTGGGGAGTACGGCCGCAAGGTTAAAACTCAAATGAATTGACGGGGGCCCGCACAAGCGGTGGAGCATGTGGTTTAATTCGATGCAACGCGAAGAACCTTACCTGGTCTTGACATATCTAGAATCCTGCAGAGATGCGGGAGTGCCTTCGGGAATTAGAATACAGGTGCTGCATGGCTGTCGTCAGCTCGTGTCGTGAGATGTTGGGTTAAGTCCCGCAACGAGCGCAACCCTTGTCCTTAGTTACCAGCGGGTTAAGCCGGGAACTCTAAGGATACTGCCAGTGACAAACTGGAGGAAGGCGGGGACGACGTCAAGTCATCATGGCCCTTACGACCAGGGCTACACACGTGCTACAATGGTAGGTACAGAGGGCAGCTACACAGCGATGTGATGCGAATCTCAAAAAGCCTATCGTAGTCCAGATTGGAGTCTGCAACTCGACTCCATGAAGTAGGAATCGCTAGTAATCGCGGATCAGAATGCCGCGGTGAATACGTTCCCGGGCCTTGTACACACCGCCCGTCACACCATGGGAGTTGATTGCACCAGAAGTGGATAGCTTAACCTTCGGGAAGGCGTTCACCACGGTGTGGTTGATGACTGGGGTGAAGTCGTAACAAGGTAGCCGTAGGGGAACCTGCGGCTGGATCACCTCCTTATAGATGGCATTCGGTCAGCAAGAATTCACAACAAGTTGTTCTTTAGTTTAAGCTTACGTTTATCTAAGCGTAATTGGGTCTGTAGCTCAGCTGGTTAGAGCACCGTGTTGATAACGCGGGGGTCAGTGGTTCAAGTCCACTTAGACCCACCATTTTATAATGGGGCCATAGCTCAGTTGGTAGAGCGCCTGCCTTGCACGCAGGAGGTCAACGGTTCGACTCCGTTTGGCTCCACCACTATAAACGAATTAAGTAAGCTTTAAGTGCTAATAGTATAAATAGAAACAAGTGATTCGCCTTTATTGGCAAGATTACTTCTTTCTGTTTTATACAGAATCTGTGACTCGACGAGAGCATAGAGACTATTTAAAAACATAGATATGAGTCTGGGTTAGGAACACGTGTTCACGCGTTGTTTCTAACCTTAATAACTCACCTCTTAACGACATCAGTTGTTATCCCAGGGGTGAGTTATTAAAAAAAGTAAAGAGAACTGAATCAAGCGTATAAACATAGGTGATATCGTTATCATAATTAGATCTTATGACACTTTGAAGTCAAAGCTTATTTATAAGTCAAGACTACTTGGGGTTGTATGGTCAAGTAATGAAGCGCACATGGTGGATGCCTTGGCAGTCAGAGGCGATGAAAGACGTGACAGCCTGCGATAAGCTTCGGGGAGGCGGCAATATCCTGTGATCCGGAGATTTCTGAATGGGGAAACCCACCTAGCATAAGCTAGGTATCTTGTACTTGTACAAGAAGCGAACGAGGGGAAGTGAAACATCTCAGTACCCTTAGGAATAGACATCAAATGAGATTCCCCTAGTAGCGGCGAGCGAACGGGGAGAAGCCGATTAATTCTAATGTAGAAGAACAGCGTGGGAAAGCTGACCGTAGTAGGTGATAGTCCTGTATTCGAAACATTAGAGTTAACATATTAAGTAGAGCGGGGCACGAGAAATCCTGTTTGAAGATGGGGGGACCATCCTCCAAGGCTAAATACTCCTGACTGACCGATAGTGAACCAGTACCGTGAGGGAAAGGCGAAAAGAACCCCTGTGAGGGGAGTGAAATAGAACCTGAAACCGTGTGCGTACAAGCAGTGGGAGCCTTAATTTATTAGGGTGACCGCGTACCTTTTGTATAATGGGTCAGCGACTTATGTTCTGTAGCAAGGTTAACCGTTTAGGGGAGCCGTAGGGAAACCGAGTCTTAATAGGGCGTTTAGTTGCAGGGCATAGACCCGAAACCGAGTGATCTATCCATGAGCAGGTTGAAAGTGTCGTAACAGACACCGGAGGACCGAACCCACTGTCGTTGAAAAGCCAGGGGATGACTTGTGGATAGGGGTGAAAGGCTAATCAAACTCGGTGATAGCTGGTTCTCCCCGAAAGCTATTTAGGTAGCGCCTCGGACGAACACCATTGGGGGTAGAGCACTGTTTCGGCTAGGGGGTCATACCGACTTACCAAACCGATGCAAACTCCGAATACCGATGAGTGATATCCGGGAGACACACAGTGGGTGCTAACGTCCATTGTGGAGAGGGAAACAACCCAGACCGCCAGCTAAGGCCCCAAATTCCTAGTTAAGTGGGAAACGAGGTGGGAAGGCATAGACAGCTAGGAGGTTGGCTTAGAAGCAGCCATCCTTTAAAGAAAGCGTAATAGCTCACTAGTCGAGTCGGCCCGCGCGGAAGATGTAACGGGGCTCAAACTAGGAGCCGAAGCTGCGGATTTGAATTTGTTTTCAAGTGGTAGGGGAGCGTTGTGTAAGCCTGTGAAGGTGTGTCGTAAGGCATGCTGGAGGTATCACAAGAGCGAATGCTGACGTGAGTAACGATAATGCGAGTGAAAAGCTCGCACGCCGGAAGATCAAGGGTTCCAGTCCAACGTTAATCGGGGCTGGGTGAGTCGACCCCTAAGGCGAGGCCGAAAGGCGTAGTCGATGGGAAATCGGTTAATATTCCGATACTTGTTTATAATGCGATGGAGGGACGGAGAAGGTTATGTCAGCCTGGCGTTGGTTGTCCAGGTGAAAGGATGTAGGCTTACAACTTAGGTAAATCCGGGTTGTTACATGGCTGAGATCTGATAGCAAGCTGTACTTGTACAGTGAAGTGGCAAATACCATGCTTCCAGGAAAAGCTTCTAAGCAATAGTTATAAACGAATCGTACCCTAAACCGACACAGGTGATCAGGTAGAGAATACCAAGGCGCTTGAGAGAACTCTGCTGAAGGAACTAGGCAAAATGGTACCGTAACTTCGGGAGAAGGTACGCTGCTGATGGTGATAGGACTTGCTCCTTGAGCTGTTGGCAGTCGCAGATACCAGGCTGCTGCAACTGTTTATTAAAAACACAGCACTCTGCAAACACGAAAGTGGACGTATAGGGTGTGATGTCTGCCCGGTGCTGGAAGGTTAATTGATGGGGTTAGCGTAAGCGAAGCTCTTGATCGAAGCCCCAGTAAACGGCGGCCGTAACTATAACGGTCCTAAGGTAGCGAAATTCCTTGTCGGGTAAGTTCCGACCTGCACGAATGACATAATGATGGCAGCGCTGTCTCCAGCAGAGACTCAGTGAAATCGAAATCGCAGTGAAGATGCTGTGTACCCGCGGCTAGACGGAAAGACCCCGTGAACCTTTACTACAGCTTTACATTGAACTTTGACCTGACTTGTGCAGGATAGGTGGGAGGCTTTGAAGCCGAGACGCTAGTCTCGGTGGAGCCAATCTTGAAATACCACCCTGGTCATGTTGGGGTTCTAACTCAGGTATAACAATACCGAGGACAATGTATGGTGGGTAGTTTGACTGGGGCGGTCTCCTCCTAAAGAGTAACGGAGGAGTACGAAGGTGCGCTCAGACCGGTCGGAAATCGGTCGTAGAGTATAAAGGCAAAAGCGCGCTTAACTGCGAGACCCACAAGTCGAGCAGGTACGAAAGTAGGTCTTAGTGATCCGGTGGTTCTGTATGGAAGGGCCATCGCTCAACGGATAAAAGGTACTCTGGGGATAACAGGCTGATACCGCCCAAGAGTTCATATCGACGGCGGTGTTTGGCACCTCGATGTCGGCTCATCTCATCCTAGGGCTGAAGCAGGTCCTAAGGGTATGGCTGTTCGCCATTTAAAGAGGTACGCGAGCTGGGTTTAGAACGTCGTGAGACAGTTCGGTCCCTATCTACCGTGGGCGTTGGAAATTTGAGAGGATCTGCTCCTAGTACGAGAGGACCAGAGTGGACGAACCTCTGGTGTTCGGGTTGTCACGCCAGTGGCATTGCCCGGTAGCTACGTTCGGATGGGATAACCGCTGAAAGCATCTAAGCGGGAAGCCCACCTCAAGATTAGATTTCCCTAAAGAGCCGTTGAAGACTACGACGTTGATAGGCAGGGTGTGGAAGTGCAGCGATGCATGTAGCTAACCTGTACTAATTGCTCGTTTGGCTTGACCATACAACACCCAAGTGGTTTGTATGAAAGCTCTAATTAATCTATCTTGTAAAGCGAAAGCTTTAGAATAAAGAAAGAATATTTCGATATCACCTTAAACCTTGATTCAGTTAGGTTTATGTTGGTCGACGACAAGTAACCTTGAAGTCATAATAACAACAACAGACTCATATCTAACCCCCTTTGCTGACGACAATAGCATGATGGAACCACCTGATCCCTTCCCGAACTCAGAAGTGAAACATCATAGCGCCAATGGTAGTGTGGATTCGTCCATGTGAGAGTAGGTCATCGTCAGCTCTCTATTC
>NZ_JABASR010000029.1 GCF_016107525.1 Psychrobacter aquimaris
GCTCAGCTTCTTGTGCTTGGCGTACTTGCTCAGCTTCTTGTGCTTGGCGTACTTGTTCGGCTTTCTCATTGTCTTGTGTTATCTGTTCTATAGTCTCTTGAACGTTAATGGCTTTACGTTCCCTAACAGCTACTTGATATTCTTTCCTTGCCTCTAGTTTGTCCAAGTATATTCGTTTGAATTTTGGATTATTAAATTGATTCATTGGAAGGTTAAAAGGTGTCAGCTTTATATCTCGGTCTGCATAAGACTTCATATTGATAGTTGCTCTACTGCCTGCTTGCTTTAGATGTTTATTACAAATCTGCTCCCACCGTTGCCGTTGGTCTATCAACTCGGCTTTACGTTCTGCGGGTTTCATGCCTGTATTGGCTTTTTTAGCTCCACCCTTTTCAGGTTTCTTGCTGTTATATCGCTTGAAATACTGGTCAGGGTCGCGGCTAATGCCGTCTATAGTGCGTTCACTGAACATCAGATGGCAATGAGGCTGCCCTTTGCCGTCAAGGGCTGGGGGGTTATGTATGGCATACTGGTAAGCGTGGTTATCGCCTAGCTCTTGCTTAATCCAATCTAGTACGAGGTCGTGCCGTTGGTCTACCGTCAGCTCTCTAGGCAAAGCGATAACATGCTCACGATAAGCACTGCCGTTTTGTCTTTCATAAGCATCTGCCATTTGCCAAAAGAAGTTAGGCTCAGTTTCAGCCCATAGTGGCATATTGCCATGACCAACAGATTCTAGCTTTTCTAAGTCATCATCAGGCTTGGCATATTTGCCCTCCCTAGCGATGTAAGCAGCATGGGGTGATGCCTTGCCTTTCTTACCAACTCCAACACTCAAACGAGCTATAGCCACGATTTAAACCTTGTTATTGAGTTTATCTAGTTGAATTACCAACGCTGACCATTCTTCTTTTTCTTCGTCTGGTAATTCTGGAACGAGAATAGGGAGGAAATGTGCATAATTTCTACCGACGAAAAATTCACCATTCGCAACATAATCACCAGCTTTGACTTGTTGTAAAAATATCGGGATATCATCGATGAATGGTTGCCCATTCTCTTTATCTGTATTTTGCTTATCTATCTCTTCTTGAGTTATTTGCTTCACTTCAAATTCCATTGAATAGTCCTTTTTTTTGTTTTTGTCAGTCGATAGACTGATTGGGTTTGCAAAGGGTTCTTTTTACCCTTGCCACGCCGTTTCTCAATTAGTAGCGATAGCGGATAATTGAGAAACGTCTAAGCGTGCCTTGTCTTACTCAGACAGGTTAACAGACGTCTGCTAGTGTTGGCAATCGTGTATTATGATATAATTTAGAACGTGGTAAAAACTTTAAAAAAGGAATTATTATGGCTAACCTAGACTTAGCGCATTTAGAAAAATTGGTTAAGAGATTTAAAGGGTTTAACTCACCTACTGACGCTCAAAAATTAATAATATTGTTAGGTGAAAAAAACTTTCGTGACGATGATGATAATAAAAAATTAGCGGTTTTACTGAAAGCTGAAAAGAAAGCGGATCAATTGATAGGAGCTAGAAGAGAGGCTAGACAGCTACTAGACAAAATCAAAGCCGATGAAAGGAAGGAAGAAACACGTAAAAAAATAATATGGGGTAGTGCTCTCAAAACAGCAGCCCAGAAAAACCCATATATGGCTCAGGTGATGGCTAAACTTCTCAATGAAGGATATATATCAGAAAGGGATAAAGACGTTGTGAAAGGTGACGTACCGACATCGAGCAAACAGGCTACACGACTGCCTTCCATAGCTAACGTATAAAGCCTCCAAAAATATCACGGGCTACAGACACAAGGGAAGGAGGAAACAAGCAGCTTAAACGGCAGCACAGAGCCAAATAGAGCTAAATGACAACTGTACATAGAGTATCAAAATCCAAGGTAGGCAAAATTAGGCATGTTTGGCAAACCTTGGATAAGTCGTTAGCCTAAGCACGAAATACAGAGATTTGAATTGCGACTCTGTTAGAATGTTTAGGATAGGAAAATTGATTAGCTGAGCTTAACGGCAACCACCAAAGACTCCTGCGGGCTGTTATCTGATTAAGGCATTTCCTGTTTTTACTTTTTTTTCCTCTGCAAGCCCCAGTTCGTAAGGGTTCTAGTAGTTACGCCTAACTCCTTCGAAATGATCGTCTTTTTAACGCCATTTTGGTACATTTCTAATGCTTGTTTTTGCTTGTTTGTGTTATCGCCCCACCGCTTTTTTGCTCTTGCTCTTTGAAGCTCTGAAAACGCCTTGTGGCTTGCTGTGAAGTCCTTTTTTGAGCAATATCTGGCAATACTTCGGACGATGTGTTTTAGCTCGTTAGAGAATAACGGTTCATCAAAACGCTGATTATATTCGTTTGCAATGCTAGTTAAAATGCTCTCTAGCGCACTATAGCTATGCGTTTCGGCTAGTGGATAGGCTTTGTGCCTGACGTGTTCAAACACGCTGTAATTACGCCCATAGCCGTAGTCATTGGCTGCATCCGTTTTGCTTTGTAAGTCTAAATGTTCAGCAAGCTCTGCAAGCTCATAAGAGGGCTTAGCCCCCGTTAAATATACTTCGTGCGAAATGTGGCACGGGTTTTTAATAAGATTGCCGCCATAGCTGCGGTCTGCTCCTAATGCTAACCGTAGGGCGTGTTGAACGCTGCTTAAATACTTGATAGCTTTTATACTGGATTTTCCACCCTCACCCACTGGGGTTGTTAGCTTGTATGCGTAATGAGCATGACCATTTTTAGGGTTTTTTATGATGATTTGAGGACGCGGTAATACATTGTCATGGTAAGCAAATAGTGCTTGAGGGTCGTCAATATCAAAGACAAGCCAACGGCACACGTTGGGGCGGTTGGGTTGAATGTAGGCGTGTTTTATGGCGTGTGACTTGGTGCGGATGTGGCTAAAACCCTTGTCATTGGTGCAATAGGGGTTAGTCGCTAGGTCTGCGTAGAATTGAGTTAGAGTGCTGACGTTCCGCCAGTTTGTCTGATCTGTTTTTTCGAGTTCGTACACTGGTTAAATATCAATTTGTTACAGATATGAAATATAGACATAATAAAAAAACTTAATATCTGTAGCCAAATCGCCTTGTATTGGCGTGTATTAACCAGTAAAATAATGCCTGTCGAGACGATATTTAGTGGTCACACACTAAGTTAAGTTTTAAACAAAGCCCTGACGCTTCCAACGTCGGGGCTTTGTGCTATTTGATGTTCGAGTTTACGCTTTTTAAATACTGCGCGCAAAGGTTAATTAGCGCGGTCTAGGTGTTGTGATTGTCAGTGTTGGTTGTGGCTGTGACTGCGTTGGCGTATCTAAACGCCTGATGTTTGTATCAATACGTTGTCGCATATTGTTTCGCGCTCTCGTCGCCTCTTCGTGTTCTTTAACGTCATGTAAGCCTACGTTTTCCATTCGCTGTTCAACGCTATTCATTAGCTTATCTACTGCTTCATAAACCGCCTCATACTTAGCTATATCATGCTTGCTAGGTAGTCTACAGATAGAGTTATTAAGCTCTTGTAATGTTATTTGTGTAGCGAGAAAGAAGTCTTCACAGAGTAATCTACCGTTATTTCTGCTTAGTCTTCCACTGTCGAAATTGTCTGCAAGATCATCATGTCTAAGGTGTAGACTTTCAAACTCCTGACTCAACCTTTCGCGAAGCTTCAACGCTGGGGCTTTGGTTGGCGTATCTAGTTTTCTTGCTTTTTTGGCATTTTCGGCTGCTAAACGTACTTGTTCGGCTTCTTGTGCTTGGCGTACTTGCTCAGCTTCTTGTGCTTGGCGTACTTG
>NZ_JABASR010000002.1 GCF_016107525.1 Psychrobacter aquimaris
ACGTTACTTTAATAAAAACCTCTTATTAGGTGTCCTAAATTAGTTGACCACTACAATAAAGGTAGGTGAAACCCTTACTGCAACAGTAACAGATGCAAATGGCGTACCAAGTAGCGCGACTTACCAGTGGTACGCAGACGGCGCGGTAATATTGGGCGCAACAACTAAGGATTGCACGCTAAATACAGCTCAAGTAGGTAAGGTTATCACTGTCAAGGCAGAATTTACTGACAACGATGGTTATGCCGAGTCTGTTATTAGCCCAGCAAGTGAGTTGGTAGTACCTGATAAACCTATTGTTGATTTAGCTTTCAATAATATTGGTATTCAAGGAACGGCTAACTTTGGAGTCGGTATCACAGACAATCTACCTATTGGTATGTCAGAAATGGAGGGTACACGCACACTAGGTCACGAGAATTATGGTAACTACCAGTACAGTGACGGTTCAATCATGTGTTGGATTCCACAGTTCTATTATCGTTGGGGAGGTGCTGATAGCCCTTACGCTGCTAAGTATGGATTAAACTCTTGTGATGTTAAATCTAAGTATGATTTTGCAGATGAAGCAGAAGCTAATTCGGCAGGGTACGCCCTACATCGAGCATTCTACGACAACGGAGAAGTTAAAGAGGGTTTCTTTGTTGATAAGTATGCTGCCAGTAATAACTCAGGTGTGGCAAGTTCTATCAAGAATGGGAATCCTTTATCTATCTCTCCTCTAAATAATCCTCTGTCAGCTTTAAACGGTTCTCCTCAAAATGCTGTTTATGGAATTATCAAGGCTGCCAAATCTAGAGGGGTAGATTTTTTCCCACAAACAAACTTTATTAAGTTTGCCTTGTCTATGTTAAGTTTAGCTCATGGTCAAGCTTCAAATAGTAACACTTTCTGTGCGTGGTTTGATGCAACAAAAGTTAGTAATTACCCTAAAGGGTATAGTACTGAGACCTTGGAGAGTCCTTCTGACCCCGAGGTGGTTTATCAACCTACAGGTTTCATTAGGGCGGATAGCGAACTTAAATTAGGTAAAACAGGTTCAGCCAGTAACTTTGCAAAGACTACTCACAACGGGCAAAAATCTGGTGTTGCAGATTGTTTCGAAGGTGTCAGTGAGTACCTCATAGGTTTAACTCAGTATGATGGTAAAGTCTACTCTTTAAAAACAACAACAAAAGTTTCCAACTTGACAGACAGCAAGACAGCTAGCTCAGGTGCTTGGGGGTTAGCAGGCATAGGGAATAACTATGACCTTCTAGGTTCAGGTTTTGAGGCGTTTACTGCCGCAGACCCATCAATTTATAGGGATGTAGGGGTTAATTCAAACCAAGTTTTCTCTAATGCAACTGGTGGGTTAAGCTGGGCTGCATCTTGTGGAGGTATCCCTAAACTGGATTCCACAGGCATTGTATCATCCTCGGATGATAGAGGTGGCTCACAACTTTTTGCGAAGTCAAGGGTTTTAGATAAAGCGTTCATTAACTGTGTAACCTTATCATCTGGTTGGAATTCTAGTTACCATTTCGGTAGAGATGATGCAAGTGATAATTACTCTTTAACTATCTTCAGGTCAGCACTTTACATTTAGGAGTTAATCGTGAGTGATGAAATGATATCAACCTTACAACAACACAGATTAGCTTATCAAGTAACCCCAATTATCGCAGTGGCCGCAGCTCTACGTGCCCAGCTAGACAAGACGCACCAATACAGCTTCGTCAAATTGCTGTCCATGTCGCCATCGATACTGTTAGTGGTATCAAGCTAAATGCCTATGGAACACCCCTAAAACCTTAAACCGAACCTTGCCTATACTTGTGTGATACCAACACAGTATAGGCATTTTATTATGAGCGCTCAGACCCTTTATTTAAGTATTTTAGCGTCTTCTATGACGCTGACGGAATCGCCCGATCCCGCAGCGCTGGCAAGCGTAGAGCTTGTCACGGAATACGCGTTTGATTCAAACGTTGTGGCAAAAGTCATGGTGGTTGATCAAAAAACCTTTACCACTGCCGCCGACCCCTTAAACAACCTTGTTTTTAAGATCAGCTTTAACGACAAGATCGATGGCAGTACGCTAACAGAATTACAAGGCCGTTTATACACTGGCGGCGGCGTTGAGGCGCTAGAAGAAAACCATGCCGATAATTTTAGCTATGTCACAGGCAAGCTAGACTTTCACGGCGCATTAGATAGCCAGTATGACTTTTTCGAGTCCGTCACGACCAGTTATAGCGCAAGCGATGCCGAAGCGATCAAAACAGCGCTTGAAACCATGGGCGCATTAAACGAGCTTGGCGCTTATCGCACCAAACAAGTTGAGTTGGCCGTACCAGCCAGCACCGTAACCGACCTGACCCCAACAGAGCTTAAAAACTCATTGCTAGACATGCGCGATCGTCCACGTTACCTAGTCACTTGTGACGTGGCCAGCTTGCCCCACATTGAAGCGCTGGCAGAGGTGATGGGTAAACTTAACTGTCACGTATTGCTCGATATTGGCGATATCACCGACTGGCAATCAGCCGTAGCACTGACTGACACGCTAAGCATTAACGACCATCGTTTTTGGGTATTTTGGAACCCTAACAAGTCACGTCCAAGCAATGCAACAACCGTACTGGCGCGTAAAAAATGGCGACCGTGTGTTGGTGATTACCTCGCTCAATTATTGTTGCGTAACGCGGCCACCAATGCCGCTGGCATCCCGCCAATCTATCGACCAATCGCAGGTTACGACTTCCCAGTATCGTTCCGCGATATGGAAAAAATAGGCGGCTTAACGCTTGATGAAGAGGCGCAAAACGCCCTTGCCAGCGCTGGCGTGAACGTGGTTATTAATGAGCGCTTTGAAGGTGGCGACCGCTGGATTTATGGCGATGCCCTTACTCAGTACGATAGCGAAAACAGCGCCTTACGCTTAACCAATAGCGCCGAGATTGAGACTTACACCACAAACCTTGTGTTGTCTATCGTCAAAAAGCACATGCTAAAAGGTATGACCAGCTTTGTACGTGATGCTCAGGATGAATGCAGCCGTGCGCTTGATGCGTGTGTCGCGTCAGGCTTGCTCGTTTTGCCCTCCGAGCTTGGCGGCTTGTACTATCTATTGCAAATCACGCCACGCGCTGATGACCCGTTTAGTAAAGCGGATATTAAGTTTAGCCGCCGTCCTGAAGGATGCGCCCGTCAAGTATTCTTAGAAGGCACGGTTACTAAGTAGTTATTAAGCCTTATTTATTAGCGTCATCGCATGGCGCTAGTCACAACCTGTTTATTTACAACCCCCCATTGAAAGGATTAAATTATGTCACGCGATTTTATTACCCAGCGCCGCCTTAATCGTCAATACGACCAAGCGCAAGCGCAGTTCGATGCTTTAACCCCGCAAGAAGCCGCCGATAAGATGGAGCTTGATCCTATCTCTGAGCGTATGGCGATTACAGCGACTAGCCAGATGCGCCTTGCTGCATTAAATGTCGCCTTTATGCTATCCGCTGTACTAACGGATGGCGAATACGACGATGAAGAACTATTGCCTAGCGAGGTACTAGACGGCCTTATGATCGAAGCATTTACTGATGACGACGACGATGATGCCGATCTTGATGAGATTGACGAAAATGTCCGCATCACCTTTTCAGCTCACGTATCAGATGCGCTATCAACCCTAGGCGTCGAAGATGCAGTTATCGCTGATTTGTTCGATGATGAGATTGAAGTGGCTGATGCCGCTTGCTTGGCTGCCGCTGAAACGGTACTTGAGAATATGCCAGATGACGGTGAAGCATTTGATGATTTTGTCTCAGGCTTTGCTTATAGCGATGATGGTGGCGATGAAGAAGATGAAGAAAGTTTTGACGGTATGAATGAAGAATACCAGTTTGACGCTGCTAAGAAGAAGCTGCGAGTGGGCAAGAAAACCGTGAAAAAGGTCAATGGTAAAACGCTAGTCTATAAAGCAGTTAAGGCCATTCGTAACGGTAAAAAGGTCACGATCAATAAGCGCATTAGCGGTAAAGTCAAACTAAATGCTAGCCAGCGAGCCGGACTGAAAAAAGCACGTCGCAAGGCTGGTACGTCCTCCGCTATTCGTAAGCAGATGCGCTCGTTTGGCAAAGGCTTGCGAGCTAATATCTACAAAGGTAACCCAAATCGCCTACAAGCGCTTAAAAATGCTGGTTATGCGCGTAATACTAAGGCCAATTTTGGCAAGTAGTGTCACCTAGCATATTCGTGATAACAAAAACCTAGTCAGCAATGGCTGGGTTTTTTGCTACCTACAACAATGGAACACACCAAACGAGCCAGCATGGACAGCGATACAATAGATAAATCAGCAACTATCTATCTAGGTCCACCATGAAACTATCCGATATCACCGAAAAAACACAGCTTGTTAAAGACTTTGTGGCCCAGCTTAAAAAAGCC
Source organism: Psychrobacter aquimaris (assembly GCF_016107525.1). Classification (GTDB taxonomy): domain Bacteria; phylum Pseudomonadota; class Gammaproteobacteria; order Pseudomonadales; family Moraxellaceae; genus Psychrobacter; species Psychrobacter aquimaris. The sequence goes on from NZ_JABASR010000002.1 coordinate 4,435, forward strand.
ACCAAGCAAGCCATACCTATTGTTGAAGTGGGCAAGGTTGCCCGTGTCTCAGGTGCAAGCGCTCGCCCTGTCAATCTAGTGCTGGAAAACGGGCAGACCGTTAAGCTATTTTTGCGTGTCGTAAGTGCAAAAAATGACAACAACAAAGATTTTGAGCGCTTCGATATCTTCCGTATTGATATCAACGGCAAGGCTCAGCCGCTATCAGGCGACTATGACAACAGCTATCGACCCGCTTTTGATGCCTCAGTTAATGCTTTGGGTAATATGCTAAGAACAGGTCAAGCCGCTTTTGATAAAAAACGTGCCAAACAAAAGATACGCAAGCCACGCACTGGCCCCGCGCCTAAAAACAAAACCCAGCAGCTCAACGAGATGCTTAATGACGCGGCTGATTTTGATAAGACTATTGATATCAAGACCAAAGAGAAAGAGGGACTTGAGTTACAACTCACCAATTTGACAAGCCAGCCGTAAGAAAAGGGTTGTAAGGATTGTTATGCAAAACAGCTATATTATCGATGCGTTTTTGTCTGGCACCGTTTGGGTGTCGCTTATCTATCTATACTTTGCTTGTCGGTCACGAGTTATTGAACTTAACGATTTGGTCACACCTGAATTGTTCTTAGTGGCGATAACCAAGCTATTAAAACTATCCGTTGTTATAACCACGCCCTTTATCGCCATCCTTGGTTTTATGCTATGGCGCTTTTATGGGTTAATGCTGGCAAGTCAAGCGTGGGGCGCGGGCGGTATCGGGCTTTTGGCTATCATGTTTTTTGTAGGTACTCCTATGATATGGCTGTATGTGCTGCTGGTTTGCGTCAAGCATAGCCGCTTTATCGGTTCTACAGAGACACTAGTAGTTAATGACAAGCCGGCACCGCAGCCAAGCCAAGCTCGCGGGGCGTATTCATGATTGATGCTGCAAAGATTAAGGCGATGGTCGATCACTGGCTAAACACGCCACCAAACGGCTATTTCGGTCAAAGCTATGGCGCTGATGTGCGTAATATGCTGCTACGTGAGCTATCTAGCGACAACGCAGATAATCTACTTAAAAAGTTGCGTCAAGACATACCGCTAATAGCTCAGCTTGATGACAGCCAGCTTAGTATCAGCACCGAAACCCGTGACTTCGACAAGCTTTATGTGTACCTATTTATCGGCAATATTACGATAGATTTAGGTGAGGCCAAAACCGAAAATTCAGATCAGGATTATTACGATGTCCGAGCGCAGTAAGATACTTGATAGCATTAACAGTCATATTAATGATTACCCAGAGGTAGCTGAGCGCTGGCGGGCAGGTGATCCGACGGTGCGTGCCATGCTAACTTCAATCGTTGAGGCGGTTATCTTCTTAAAACGCGACAATGACGTTAATGCGATTGAGCCGTTTATCAAGTCAAAAAACCGTACCATCATTGCCGATGCTATTAATAAAGGCATACTTCCGGTTGCCACACCTTGCCAGCATAAAATTACCGTTGAGAACGGGTCGGCGGTCACGCTTACCTTATCGCAAGGTCGGCTTATTGAAGATGGTACGGGTAGGCAGTGGCGTCTGCTAGCGTCAGTTACCGTGGCAAGCGGTGAGGCTAAGGTGGTACTGGCTGAACAAAGCGTTATTAACCGTGTCGATATGACCGTACCGCTTAATGAGCCGTTTTATACCGCCGCCTTATCTACCACAGATGACGCTTACTTTGCGGGTATTAGTATTATCAACACCACTACAGGCGAGGTATATCAACACACTCCAAGCTTTATGAATGCGGCGATAAACGCGCCCGCTTATACGCTGCAAAGTGACAACTTAACCAATATTAATGTGATCTTTGGTGCGAGCGATAGAGCTGGCAAGACGGTACAGGCAGGCGAGGTTTATCAGATTGCCATTACGCAGTGCTACGGTGAGGTTGATCCAACCAGCCTAAAACAAGCCGCTTTGAGCGAGCTCAATACGGCAGATGAAAGTCAATTAAACCTATATTTTAAAGCCGGTGATATGGTGCGAGCTGGTGCCAATCCTTTAACGATTAATCAGCTTAGATTGCTGGCAAGCTTCCCCTCTATGTATGACCGTAATGCGGTATTCATGGGTAACTTCACCTTTTTGGTGATGCAGCATTTTATGAATCGCTTTGACTACATGGCGATATGGAATGAAACCATTCATGAGCGCTACTATGGTGCTGATCTTAGCGGTATTAACCATCTTAACCTAACGGTGGTGGCGAAGTCCGATAGTGCAGGCGAGCGCGAGCAACTTATTACTGATATTCAGCAGCTAGTCGCCCGTGCCGATAGCTTGCTTGAGGGTCGATTAAGGGTACGCGCAGCGGTATTGCGGCCGTATGAGATTAGTATCACTGGACGCTTAGCCGCGGTGCATGATATTGACTCAGTACGCACACAGATCAAAGAGTTACTACTGGCAGATTATGGCAAAGGCTCGCTTGCTGCTATTCATCATAATGCTGATGGGTTCAACTTGCAGGAGATTGCTACGCGCATACGCTCAACGATAAGCGCCTTTCAAGATCGCATTAGTGATTTTACGGTCAGTGGTGAGGATGTGGCAAGCCAGCCCGTAAAGCCGCATGAATGGGCGTTTTTAGATACCGATAGCATCACCATCAACTTAACCCGTACTGCTGATAGCGGTAATGCTATATGGACGATGTGATATGGACAATACAACCCTTAGCGCTAGTGACTTTTTAGCGCCACTTGCCTTTACTCATAAGGCGGGCGAGCTTGAGCGGGCAATGGCAGGTGTTTTTACTGCTGTGGTTCAAGAGTATCAAGTAAACCAACTCAATGATATCTATAGTTATGGTGTGCCGTGGCTTGGTAGCGCCACTGTGGTTGAGCGCTTTACCAAGCTTAACGGCTTGGCAGTGCTACGTCGCAATGACGGGGGCTTGTCCGATAAACTTATGAGCACTATTTATGCCAACTGGGAGTCGATGGCAAGCGAGCGCGGACTGGCTTTTTTGCAATTCATGCTTGATATGCTGTACCCAAATCAGAATAAAATAGTTAGGCTTTGGCACTCGATAGCGCAGGCAGGTAGCTATCCTTTGTATTTAAGTGAGTCGCAAGGGGTGCGAAAATTTTTGACCAGCCGCATTCGCATCAAGATTGACTCTGATATTGATATCACTGAGCTATCAGAGCTTGCACCCACGCTATCTCGCTTGGTGCCGTGGCAGATTGTGCCAGAGGTGGCTGTTAGTATCGATACTGAAGACATGGGCGTTCAGGTTGCGCTGGCAGGTGAGATATTTCAAGTGGCTAATTTTTCGCCTTACTAAACCTATGGAACACCCCTAAACACGCCCGCCCAAAGCAAGTCAAAATAGCCTTATTACTTATTACATCATAGGGCTACTCATGAGAACCAAAACACCCAGCGCTCAGGCGTACCGCAAACAGTACGAAACCGCAAAATCATTAGGTGCAGCTATGCTGGCATGTAATGCGGTTTTAGTGCCAGAAGGCTACAACGATATATACATGCTTATTCAAAACTTCCAGCGCCCTATCATGAGTCATAACGATAGTGCGGATGTTGACTATGCGCGTGGTCTACAGGCACACGTTGCAGGCACACTTAAAACCAACTTTGAGGGTCAGTGGACGCTGATTGAAACTGAATCGGGCGCTATTTCTAAATTCGCTGAAGAGATTGCGGTCAAGCATGGCGGTATCTTGCCGCTAGTACGCATCTATGACGGCTTTATCGGTGATGGCGATAACATCAAAGGCAGCCGTGAGTATGAATTAATTGATTGCGCCATTACCTTTACTGATGGCGGTGGTGAGATTGATGCAGCCAGTCGTAGCCAGATATTGCAGGTGCAAGCCTCATGCCGTTATAACTATTTTGGTCAGTCTGGCAAGATTGGTGCAACTGGTAGCGGTGCCGATGTTTTTGCTAACACACTGGTCAGTGCGCTAAATAATCTTGGCGGTCTAACCCCGCAGTTTAACTCAAACGATATGACTATCTTCGGGTAAGGCCAATCTATGAGCACCACTGACACAGACGCCCATCACGTTATTGGATCGCTGAAAGACGCTAGCGACGAGCTGTATGACGAGCTGCTAACGACCGGCTCGTCGGTTATGCTTAGTGATATCGTTAAGATTATGATTGTGAACACCAAAAAGTATGCTGGCTGGTCAGGTGAGTTGCAGCATTGTCCAAAAGACGACGCCTCGTGTGTTAAGCCGCTACTCACAATCACTGAAAACACGGTTTTAGGTGTGGATGACTGGCTGATTATTGAGCCAGTGGTTCGCGCTCATTGCGACCTTGTGCAAGCCCGCCGCATGGAGGGAGCACAGAATTTAGGCGTACAACCCGCTGGCATGTCATCAAGCGAGGCGCTGCAATATTACAAAGATTCGCTTGAGTTGATGAAGCGTGAGGCATTCCAGTGTCAGCCGTTTAGTGTTGAGGTTCCCGAAAATAACGCCTTAGACGAGTTTTTTAAAGATAAATTTTGGAGTACGACATGGCGGAAACTATAGAGGTTTTAGCGTTTTTTGAGTCTATTGGGTTGGCGGTAGTTGATAACATGCCAAGCGATGATAAAAATCTATGAACATTCAGCTCGAAGATGGCAGTCAAATCGGCACCAATCTAATTAGCGCAATCTATCGCACTGATCTTGTGCCCGTACCTGTCACCATTGAGCTTGTCGTCAAAGCGGATGATCGATTGCATAAGCTATTATTAATTGATAAGACGCTGACCACCCCTAAAGACGTGTCGCTGACCATCGTTAAATCACAAGTTATCAATGAGCAATCTATCAAGGCTGGCAAGCGCATTGCCGCGCTGCATATCATTGCTGTCTTATCAGGATGCGAGCCACTGCTAGGCGTCACCAAAAAGGCAGTCAGCCTAGATAATACCAGCTTTAACGAGGTGTACCGCGCATTGGGCGCTAAAGTCCGCATTAAAAAAGACATCAAACTTGCCAGCTTTATTTGCCTGAAAGGTCAGATGCCAACCGTGGCCATTGCTAAAGCACTGCAAAAAGAGTCGGCGGTTATTTGTCATACTGATAACGGTTTGTCAGTCATTCGCCTAAACGAGCTAATGATAGGCGCGGCGACCTTGTTTGATAAAAGCGCCGTGCAATGGATCAATAATCCGAACGCTATCCGGCACGGCAACGTCAATTATCTGTCTATTGATGACAATGGCTCAGATATATTAGGGTCAGCACGGACTGAGCGCTCAATAGAATACTACCCACGAGCAGACAACCGCGAGCTAAAGAACTTGCGGCGCATACTTATCACCAAAGCCACTATTACTCGCCAGCTCGACGAGCGCTTGGATGCAGGCAAGCTTATAACGGTTGACAACAAAACATTGGTAGCCTTAACCGCCGCGCACCGATTCGAGTCAGGAGCGTTAGGCGGTCCCGCTGTTATGGCAACAAAAGCGTGGCTTGCTGGCGTGGAGGATAGATCATGAGTCTTGTATCACCATACATACACCCCGCCAAACTTATCAGCTACGACAACACCAATCGCACGGCTAAAGTTTCTATCGCAGGACTTACGGATGGCGTAGAAGAGGGTATCACCGCCATGATTGCCTACCCGATAGGCGATGATGACATGGACACAGAGCGCGAGCTGCTGGCAGGTGCGGACGTGTGGGTATTCTTTGAGCAAGGCGACACCACTATGCCGGTGATCGCCTTTTACCGTCGTCACGGTCAAGGGCGAGCAGTGGTGGATATCCGCCGCATACGTCAAGAGAATATCGAGGTGCTGGCACGCTCAGCGATTACCCTTGATGCTAAAGACTTGGTACACATTAAAGCCAAAACCATCACTATTGATGCAACTACCGTCAATCTTAATGCCAGTAACTTTAACGTCACCGCAGAAACGAGCGTCAACGGCAATAGCACCTCTTACGGCAACCAGACAATCAATGGCAGTGTGTCTGCCACAGGCGATATCAAGGCGGGCGGCATATCGCTTAAATCTCATAAACATGGCGGCGTTGATACTGGCGGCGGCTCAACCAGCGGCCCACAATAACATTTGCTAGAACACAGCATTAATAGGCGTAAAACATGAAACTACTTAATACCATGGCAAACATGCTGATTAGCAATCGTGAGACCAAGCGAGCAATGATGCCTGCCAGCATAGGTGATGTTAACCGTCAGTATGAAGCGCTCAATCAGATGGAGCTTGGCACGTTTAACAGCCCTGAGAACGCGCCGCGAACCCGTCAAGATATCTACTCAACGTGGGAGCTGATGCAAAAGGACCCACAAATAGCAGAGGCATTAAGCTTGCATGTTACGGCAGCACTCGGCGGGCATGAAACCACGGGTGACATGATATTTATTACCCCGCATGAGCGCGTGCGTGGTAAAGGTCGACGAGCAAAAGAGTTGCGCGATAGGGTGGAGCGTGAGGCATTGCATATTGCGCCCATTATTAACCGTTACGCCTTCACCTTAGCGCGTCAAGCCATCGCCTATGGGGACAGTTACGCGCGTATCTATACTGACAAGCGTAAGGGCGTGGTTGGGCTTATGAACAATCGCCATACCGCGCCATCGCTTATTATGCCGTTTGAGCAGGCAGGCGAGACAGTCGGCTTTCATGGGTTAGAGGAAGAGGACTACGAGCGCTCTATTGCCAAGCTTACTCCTAGACAGCTATTGCGCGTCAAGATGCAGCGCATCGAGGTGATACCGCAGATGACCATGCAGGTATGGCAAGACAGAAAAACACTGATCTACAATGAGCGCTGTGACAACCCTATCTTGCCAGCGGAAATCGGCGGATCGTTTCTCTATCCAGTAGAAAAGCCGTGGAAAGATGTTGTAATTAGCCTAGCGGGTCTTAACAACCAGCAAATAGCAGATAGTGTCAAGCAAGCCTTCTTAACGGTCAATATGGAGGGTATGCCGCCTAAGCAGCAAAACAAATATAAAGAAAGTATTACTAAAATGCTGACCAATTACCGCGATCAAATACAAGAAGCGTTTAAAGGGGGTGAGGCATTGCATGGCACTAAGTATCATGTGCTGCCGCAATGGGGTGATAAGCAGATATTGCAATCAGTAGGTGATCTATCACAGCGTAATATGCCGCTGAACCCTGAGACGTTAATGCTTAACCTTCGTCGCGTGGCGGGTGGTCTGGGTATCGATTTATCCTTAGTGGGCTGGGCGGATATGCTTGCAGGTGGACTCGGCGACGGAGCATCCTTTCAAACCTCAGCACAGATCATGCGACGATCAAATCTTATTCGCACATCGTTAATTGATGCCTTTAACCATCTAATGAGTATTCACTGGGGCATTAAGTACGGTGAGTATTTTGATGCTAAAGAATACCCTTGGCAGTTTGATTTCTTCTCAGATGCTGGCGCTGCTACCGCACAGGCGCTAAGCAACAAGCAAAATAAAGCAAATACGCTAATCGTTGAGATGCAAGCGGTGCAGATGATAAAAGATCTAGGGCTTGGTAAAGAAGCGACACAACTTATGCTAGAGGACCGCTTAGACTACGACTTATCTTTTGCTGAAAAGGTCGCTATTGCTGTTACTGCCCTTCCGATGGGCGAGAGTGAAGGCTTGCCAGGTGGGAAAGCGCAGCCTCCTAACGATAGCAGTAAGGATGACGACTTTGAAGATGATGAGTTGCCTGAAGAGTTAGGTGCCGATTATGAGGACTGATTTATTACAAACGCTAGTTGCTGGCAATAATGTAGCCGAGCGCGTCAAGACTGGTACAACCAACTCGCAGTATATGCAGTCCCTCAAGCTACTATACGGGGAGTTGCGAGCGCACAAGGCATTATTGCAGTGTATGTATGTGGTAAAAATCGAAGATATATTCGGCAATGGTCCTAATATCCCTTGGTTTAAAGACAAGTCATTGTGCTACTTGGTGACTGAGGCAGATATGTCGTTGGGTAGCGCTGAGGGTGAGTCGTTTTATGCTGGCGCGTATCAAGCCGGCTACTTAACGCAAAAATCATCGGACGATATGGACATGACATTTATTGAAACCATTAATGGCCGTATCGCAAAGTCTTATATAGACTGCCACAAGTTAGCTTTCAATAAAGATGGCACGATGAATGAGTCGAAAAAGTACGCTTTTAAGTTAAGCGTTGGCCTAATTAATCCAGAGAAACCAAATAGCGAGCCAGTTATTACGGCATCATGGTTGGTTGGGGTTAAAAGTGCTAGGCTTGAGGTCAGTAGTACAGCTCGCAGTGAGATTGTCAAAATACCGATCACCTTTCAAAAGTTACGCCCATTGATGTTTGAACGGTAGTACCAGCAAACAACAAGCCCACTCAATCTCTCAGTATATCTAGATAAACTACCCATTACCTTAGAGGTAGAGGATTTCTGCGGAAATTTATTAAAAACTATTAAAAGTTAACAAAAACGTATTAGTAGGCATATATATTAATATTGGAATTCGTTTAAAGTGACCGTTAGGTTGCAATATTTAAAACCATAATCAATGGTTTATCTTAACGCTACTATTTATCTTAACTTTATTAAGGATATTAAAATGAATAAAATCATCTCTAACCATTCACTTCAAAGTAAATTATGGATCACATTATTGGTCAGTGCTATGGGACTTAGTGCTTGCAGTAACGAAGTGGAAGAGAAGCCAGCTAGTACGAACACTACTGAAGCTGAATCTGTTGAAACAGGGACGACTGATACAGCAGATAATACCGTAATCGATGAAATGACTGATGGCTCGGTAATTGGCGACTCAACAATGGTGGACGAAAAAAATACGAGTTTCAATCAAAAACCAACAGAAAGTGATAAATAAATTATAGATGCCATAGATTATAATCTGCATATGTCTAGATTAGACTTAGGATAATAGTAACTTATCTTAAGGTTATAAAGATTAATAAATTGTGTGCTAAATATTTAGAAATACAGACGATTATTACTGTATTTAGAAAGTTAATTTTCTAAATACAGTAATAATCGTCTTTTTATTGAGGATTGGGTATACATAGCTTTGAGAATGGAAGAATTAAAAAGTCTATCAGTATGTTTTTCTTTGCCTAAACCCCAACGGAACACCCCCACAGCTTAGTTGCCAAAACTTGTCAAAATAAACCTATCTTATTATCCCTAATAAACATAGGCGTCAAGTAATGGCATATATCACCCTTAATAAAGCACACACCCATCATCGAACCACCATTAACGGACAGCCTGCCAATCAGTATAGCCGCTATGAAACGGGCTTGATCACTGGTAGTAAGCGCAACTTGCCAGCGATCCTAGCAGATAACACTGGTAGTGATGGCTACGGCTTTGATAGCGCAGTCGGTAGTGATGACGATAGCTGGCATGTACTAAACGCTTTTGATAAGCGTGGCTCATACGTTGATACCATCGCAGTAGGCGGTGCTATGGATAGCGATCATGCTTTAGTCGTCGCTCAAACTCAGCTTGATAGCTTAGGCGTGTCAAGTTTCGCGCTCATTGGCACGGGTTTAACTCAGTTTGATAGTCTCAATCAACAAAAGGCTGGCACATTTTCAATCGATGCTATCAATAAGCTCATGGATAATCCATCGCAAAATAAAAACTACTTGCCGATCATTACCACCTCAGAATTGGCTTTTGAAGCTGAACGCGTCACTTTTGATAGTGTGCAGTGGGGTGAGAATAGCAATGAGCTACTAAGTCATGATGGGCGTGATAGCACGCTCATGTTAGATATGACCCGCGCTGATACTCGCAGCGACCTAGTAAACGAGTTTGAGCTTGCAGACGTGCTTGATCTCTTAGGCGCTGAGCCTGAGCAAAGTTTTGATGCCTTGATGGACACTAAGAACCGCTTAGGACTACTCAAGGACCGCCTATATAACGCGATGAGCCGCGCTAGTAACGACACGGTGTCAATCACAAATGTCACTGAAACCAAGCCTTTTAAGCGCCAAGGCGTGACCAATATTGCTTTCGTCTTTGATTTATCAGACGGTCAAAAACTGTCTATCTGGTTCCATAATCCAGACAGTACGCCAAGCAAGCTTATGCCAAGCGATATCATGATTAGCTGGAAATGGATGTTAAATAAGCGCGATGTGACCGCCGCCTTATCACCTAAGCAGGGCGATAACGTGCAGTTGCCAGTGCTGGCAAGTCGGATTATGCGAGTGGCTGCTAAAAACTCAATGCGATTTAAGCGTACTCAAGCACGCCGTTTAAAGCTTGAGCAAGACTTATTAGATGCTCAAGTACTGGTTGACACCAAAGTGGCCACTATTGAGCAGTTAGACAAAGATATTGAAAGTTTAACCAGCCAAATTGATGCCGCTATGAAGGCACCTAAAGTTGCCCCTGTGGTTGAGCCGGTCGTCGAACCTGCTATAGAAACGTCGGTAGTTGACGAGACTGTAATAGAGCCAGCCAGTCAAGATAGTAACGCAGATGTTCTTCCACTTGAGTTAAAGGGGGATGAGTTGGGGGAGTTTGAAGAGTCGCCTGAAGGAAAAAAACAACTAAGAGCGGCTGCCAAGGATGAATTTAACAAACTTCGTGGTCAGTGGATAGATTGTCCGTCACTGTCAGCTGTCGAAGGCGCAAACGCCAAAATAGAGATTCGCAAACGTGGCATTAAAGAGTTTATGGCTTTTAGTGGTGATAGTCGTAAGCTTAAATTGGTTGCAAAAATCGCAGAAATTATTAGAACAGCGACTTTATCCACTAACAGCTGGCAAGACAATGAGAAGCTAGATAAAAAACCTATGGTGGCAGGCTACTATCATCTAGAAAATAAAATCTCTATAGGTGGTGAGACTATCGAGTTAAGAGTGCTGATTGAAAAAGATCAGAAAGGACTATTGCATTATGATGTGATTTTACCAAAACACGCAGCGAGTTTTGATAATTTAGACCAAAAAAATGTGCTTGAAACAGCGATCCCTGATAACGATTCAGGGGTTGCCTCAAGCACACCTAATATTAAATCACCAAATGATGAGGATGTCAACCAAGATCAAGCTATGTTTGATAAAGCAAGCCCTGCAACAGTCGATGGGGTGCTGAATATGTTTATTTTAAACGAGACATCTATCGAAGATACCGCAAATCACGACACTGATAACGAATTAGCTGATACTAAACCTAATGAAAATACTAGTACCTATGTTGCTGATTCGTTTAGCGAACTGAGCTATATATCAATCACTAAAATTGATGACAACCAATACGAGGCATCAATAAAATCAATAAATAACGATAGCAAATTATCTGGCAGCTTAACCGAGATTAAAGGTTTTATCTCTAACTACTTAGAAGGCTTAGGCGCGGATATGTCAGTTTTATCCCTAACTAATGGCGCGGATGTTTTGAAAACCGACACCGATCCAGATCACACCCCAACCAACCCCAACAACAAAAAAATCACTAAAGGCAAATCCAATAAGGCCAAAACCCCTAAGGGCACCAAGATTGAAAGCGTCTTTGCATTAGTCGATGCTAAATTCTTGATCGCCTCGCATACCGCGAACGGCAGCAAAAACCCTAAATACCCACAAGAGCTACAGCCGCGTGACCGTGCCCGCGAATCTTCTATCGCATGGGTACAAAAAACCTCAAAAGAACTTGATCCTGAAAGTCTAGGCCGTACTGGGCGCGTTGATACCGGTGCACCTATCGTAGGCGATGATCTAGTGGTAGAAAGCGGCAATGGTCGTACTATTGCAATCAAAATGGCCTATGCAAACGGCGATGCTGGCGAGTATAGAGAATGGCTTGCCGAGAACGCTGATATGTTTGGTATGACCGCCAAGCAAGTAGAAAGCTACAAGCAGCCTATTCTTGTGCGTGTGCGCACTACAGACGTTAACCGCAGTGAGTTTGCAGTAGAGGCAAACCAAGACGACAAGTTAAGCTTTACCGCCTCAGAACGTGCTAAATCAGATGCCAAGCGCGTTAACGCTGGCATGTTAGAGCTGTTCGATCCTAGCGAGTCAGGCGACATCTTAGCTGCTAGTAACCGTGACTTTGTAAAATCGTTTCTAGCCAGCCTAGGCGCTACAGAGGCCGCGCAATATACCGACAGTAACGGCAATCCAACTCAAGCGCTAGTGACTCGTATTAAGGGCGCATTATTTAGCAAAGCTTATGATGATGACCGCTTGCTTGAGATGATGGCGGACCAAACCAAACCTGAGCTACAAAACACGCTAAACGCCCTCACAATGGCCGCGCCTAATTTTGTGGCAGCGCAATCGGTTAATCGTAGTGACGCGCAAGATTTAGCAGAGAAGGTCGTTGATAGTGTCGAGAAGTCGCTAAGTGATGAAGTTAAAAACGCTATTGTCGATGCTACCAACATGATCATGAATGCCAAGATTAGCAATCAAGACATTAAAGAGTACGTGCTTCAGCAAGGTCTTTTTGAGCAAGTTGATGATAGCGTAGCAGAGCTTGCGGTATTTCTAGCCGCCAATGCTCGTAGCGCTAAGAAGATGACCGACTACTTTAATGCAATGGCAAGCTACATCGAGCAAGATTCTGTCTCCCGTCAAAACCTTGATATGTTCGGTGAGCCTGAACCGTTATCGCTCGCTGATGTTATTGCTCATGCCAATGGCAAGGCCAGTGACAATACCGACACTATAGGATCTCTTGATATGTTTAATGAGACGGCAATAGATGAAACGGTAGAGTCAGTACCGCAAGACAGTAATCCACCTGACGACCTCAACAGCGCAAACCTAGCCGATAAAGTCGATAGCATTGTAAACGAGATCAACTCCAGCGACTTTGATCCAGAATCTTTTGACGTTGATGCGCTTACTGCTATCGCAGATGAGGCAGAGGGTAATAGTGATCTGACTGCAAAGCTTGAGGCAGCAAGCGAGGTTTATCAAAACAAGCTTATAGCAATCGCCATGCAAGCAATGTCCGACATGGTAGGTAACTAATGCTAGACGCACCCGCCACCAATAAAACCAAAACTACCAATAGTCGAACTATTGGTAGCACTTGGGGCGAGAAGGGTTTAAATAAAAACCTTGTCGTCAAAATACGGCCCGTGATTGAAGACAACCTTGAGGGCGGGCAAGGGGCACAGACTTATGATGTTGATACAAGCCAGCCTGTGGTTGAGTCCATCTTTGAGGATGCTGAATTTACCATTGAATCGCAGTACAGCACGCCTTTTGAGTCATCAAACCCAGAGAGTCGACTACCTAACTTAATGGGCATGATTCAATCTGGTCAAGCCGCAGCAGCAGGTTACAGCATATTTGCAGCTGTAGGTGACCCGACTGGGGCTGCGGGCGTGGCGGCAAATCTTGCTGCCACTGCTGCTAGGGAGACAGGTGCAAGCGCCGCCTTTACTGAGACGTTAAATAGCGCTCAAACTGAATTGCAAGGCTTAATGGGGAAGTCCAACTTTACCAAGCTTAATAGCCGTCAAATATTTACCTCGTCAAATTCAGTACGCATAACTGGCAGTCTGGTGTTTCAAGCATGGGCCAATGCTGAGCAAGAGGTTGAGGAAGCGGTAACTCAGTTACAGCGCTGGGCATCCGCTAAGAGCTTATCAAAAACATCGTTGATTGTTGGCGGGCTTGATGAGGGTTTGTCAGCAATGTTTCCATCAGAAATACCGCCTATGGTGCAGCTACAGTATGGCGGTAAAACCTACAAGCCAATGGTGATTGAGAGTGTATCAGCACCGATCACCGCACCGATGACCAAAGACGGCAATCGTATTGCTGTCAAAGTGCAAGTCACCTTTTTGTCCCTAACCGCATGGGACCAACAAAATATCATAGATATGGGCCGCTAATATGGAAACCACTTTAGATGTACAGCTTTTAGATAACAGCGTGTTATTACCTGACTTACAAATAGGGCAAGCAATGGATATCGCTAAGATACCTGCAGTGTTCAACGAAAAGCGGTTAAGCGCCATGATCTCACACTTAACCGACGATCCAGATATGGCTGGCAAGCTGACCGCGCAAGAGCGTTATTTTATTTTGCTCAGTCATCAAGCTATATCGCAAAGCCAACATAGCGATATGAATGACATCGAGCGCTATGTGATCCCTACGGTGCAATCTAAGGTGCCAAAGCAGCACCGGATAGGCGATATGTACGTTAATCACTTACTAGGCGCTCATGTGGTCGTACTTGAAGGTATTTGTGAGAATGTTTACGACTGGATTATCGGACAAATGGCTTGCCAGCTTAGCGGCGACATATCATCCGTAATCGGCGGGGATAGTGATGAACTCAAGTGGGAGGTTATCACCCCCAATATGAGCGATAACGAGATTAACGAGGCAATACAAAGCCGTATTAAATTTATTCAAACGCTTGATGCTAACGGTAATTTTAATCTCTTACATGAAGCATATAGCGTAGGGGTTGATGCCTTAGCTCACTTCTTAATGCTGGGCTGTGAAAACAAAGGTTTAACGGTTATCAGTCAGGGAGGTGACGGCAACAATGAGCCGTCACGATTTCTCGCCCTTGATAGCTTACAAGGGATCGCCCGAATTATTGCAGAATGCGTTGCTTGATGATGCTTTTGTGATGATGGAACACGGCAAAATGAGCTTGCCAGAAGCCCTTAAAATAGGATTATCTTTTTTAACGATGTACAAAGCATCATCAAGTTTTGACTTAGTGTCTAAGCGCTTGGAGAGTGAGCATCTGCATAAAATTTCGGTAATTAGCCGCCTTGACGCCATTATCAAAACGAATGTAGGGCGGCGTTAAGAATCTTTTAAGAATATAAACAAGGGCAAAAGATGACAATTCGATCCATCATCGGCAACGGCATTATTGCAACGGGCGGTTATGTTGCTACAAAAGCCGCCGCACTATCTGCAGCTGATATAACCCCACCGTCGACTGCGGAAGTAGTGCCACAGTCAAACGTATACCTTTTGCAGTTAGCCGATCCTTACTTACTGGTTGGCTTCACTGTACCCAACTGGCTTGGCGTTGTTTTCTTTGTGATTGCACTCATTTGCGGCACCATCGCTGGCATGAATCAAGAAACGCCAGTCGACGCTAAGTTTAAACGAACATACCTAAAGCCTTTTTATAGCTTAGGTTTTGGCGTCTTAGTCACATTGTTTGTTGTGCCGCACTTTTATCCTGATATCACCATTTGGAGTCTGATCGTGCCAGCCGCATTTTTTACGGCCATTGGTTCGGTCGTTATCTATTACGTGATCGCCTTTTTTATATCGGAAAAACTATGGGCAGTCATCAATACCGAAGCCCACAACTCTGCACCTGAAATGATAAAAGCTGTCTTTAACTACTTTAAAGGTATTTTGATGGCGTTTCTTGGGAGACGTGATAAATGATCATCTTTAATTTAGCCTTTTTCAACAACGTGCTTGCAATTATTGGTGTTGTTGGGTGGATTTGGGTGTGGTGGTTCAGTAAGTACAAGACTGGCCATGACATGCGGATACAATCTGGAGTAATTGCTTTTGGTGTCCTATGGATTGTACTTTTCCTTGCTGACAGTTTGCAAAACGTACAACCAACAAGTCTTACTGTCTTTGGTAGGGCAGTGATTATATTTGGATTGTGGGCTTGTATGCCACTGCTTGAAAACAAGAGGAAAAAACTATGACAAGCTTAACAGTAACCGACACGGATATCTTCGATAAACTAAGAGAACATGGGGCTGCAAATCCGACGCAATTAACACAGTTGCAAGTCGATATTACTAATAAGGCGATGAAGAACGACGCGGCATTCCGTGAGACACTCATCAAACGTTTAGGTGTGACAGCTCAAAATTTTCCAGTTACCACAGTGGGCAGAGAATATAATCTAACTTTAGAAAACGTTAAAAAGGTTTATCCAAGTTTTAATCCCGAGGCTATCGAAATACTTTTAAGGCTCGGCCCCAAGCACGGCATTATCACCAAGAAGCAGATGTGCGCTTTCATTGCTAACTGTATTGCTGAGTCACGTGGTCTTTATGCAATACGTGAAAGCTTCAATTACAGACCTGATCGTCTTGTTGCTGTATTCCCTACACGGGTTAAGACAATCAAGGCTGCAAAAGATTTGATTGCAAAAGGACAGGTTGCCGTTGCTAACTATCTGTATGGTGGGCGCTATGGTAACAGACCTAATACCAATGATGGTTGGGATTATCGCGGTGGTGGCTGGACACAAAACACATTCCGAGATAACTTTTTCATTTTAGAAAATATGACAGGTATTAAGTTTGGCGAGAACCCCAGGTTGATTGAGCAAATGGAGAATGCCGCTATTGCCGCTATGGAATTTTGGCGTATCAATGGTTGCAACGAAAAAGCGGAGAAAATCAATACTTATGCAAACGGTTATACGCTTAACACTTTGACTAGCAAAGGTGTTGAAACGAAAAATTATGAAATGAATTATGGGGCACGTATCATTCGTGAGACTGTGAACGGCGGTCTTAATGGTTACGATGATTTTTGCAAATATCTTGAAGACTGCCTACGCTATTTGTAGAGAATGAACGCAAATGAACGCAAATGAACGCAAAAACCCGCTAATTCTGGCGGGTTTTTTTGTGGAACACGTTGAAAGCTGGCAAGCTATCACCCCTCATAATAAGGGGTCGATAACACCAACTAGGCCACCGATTATGAAAGAGAAACTTGCTAGACTAAAACGATTACAGACCGCGCTTGCCAGCCTAAAGGCAGCCAATGACATTAAAAGCCGCGTAATAACCGCGAAAGAGTTGACCGCTATTCTAAAAGAGCTTGGTATTTTTAACCTTGAATCTCTGCAAGGAGTAGATGACGGCTATAGCGACAATACTAATGACGATAACTATCGCTATGCTGATACCGGGCATATCGCAGGTGCCCATAAAGAGCGTGCCAGCAATCGGATCAAAGAGCTAGCAAAAGACGGACAGACAGTAAAAGCCACTGATATTGAGTGGGATGAAATCGAGTCCGATGAACTGTTGGCTGAAGATGTCATCAAGAAATCAAATATTATGGGCGAGGTTGATTATCAAGCCATGAAAGATGGTGGTATTGATGCAGGAACCGCCTTTATGATGCAAAAAGTTTTTGCATCAATCGCTTCCACGCCTCACTGGGATATAGAGTATTTCGTTAAAAACAGTCAAAGAGGCGACCGTTTTATTAGAAGTTTAGATAAAGAAGACAAGGACGATTTTTACGAAAGTTTAAATAATTACAGCACAAGTGATCAGAAAAAAGCGGCACGCAAAGCTTACGTTAACGGTATTAATACCTTAAAGAGCCGCATATTGAGCATGAAAGGCACAAGAGAGTTGGTCAGCGAGCTTAAAAGTATTTCTGATGAAATGGTAGGCGCAAAGATCAGTGCTGAAACTACAAGTAGTTATAACGCGTATCAAAATGAGATGGACGACGTTAGATCGTCAATAAAGAGCGACTTTAAGCAATACGCTGCTGATTACGAGAAGGCTATGCTAAAAGCTCAAAAAGATATTGAGTCGACTGAAGGCAAAAGCTTAGATAACGAGCGTTTAATATTTGTTAATAGCGAAGTTGGTTTTGATATAAATAAGCGTGGTGCTGATTTTTGGCAAACCGCAAGAGCAATAAAGCGCTGGCTTGAACACGAGCAACCCAGCAAAGAGTTTGTTGTAGTCGGTGGCTCAAGCGTCTCTGAATTAGCACCAGTGGTTGCGCGAGACTACATCGATAGTCTTAACGATATAAATAAAAAAATGAGCAAGTTAAGACTGGCGTCAGGGCTTGATAGTTTTAAAGACGAAAACGCCAACCTAGCTTGGATATCTTTGGGCGAACGCTTTTGGGGAATTGTTGAACTTACCTCCGACGCTTTTGTTAAGCACGCTAATATGTCACTAAATAAGCGTTACGACGACTGGGGCCTTATCCTCAAAGAGGATAATACAAGTGACAGTACTGGTGCAAAAAAACCAACTACAAAGAAGAAGACTTTTGAATTAATTGTTGCTGACAAGATTGAACGCAAAGGCGGTCGTCCTGTCACGGTTGAATCAACCAAAGAGCTTAAGGATAGCTTTGGCTTTCGAGATATACAATCGGGTGAGTGGGTACTAAAGGATAAGGCTAGCGCTAAATTCCACGTAGAGCACGCAGCGGCAGCCATGATGGATTTATCTGATATCGTAGGCATTGATGAGCACTCGTTGGCATTTGGAGGTCGTCTTGCGTTGGCGTTGGGCGCGCGCGGCAAGTCAGGCGCTAAGGCGCACTACGAACCGGTACAAAGGGTTATTAATATTACCAAGATGAAGGGCGGTGGTTCACTAGGTCATGAGTGGTTTCATGCTATCGATAATATCTTGGGTGAGGTGCTTAACATTGATGGCGCGACTGGTGCCAATGTGTTTTTGACTGACGACTCATCTATGCTAGGTGATGGACCATTACACAGCGCTTTTAGTGAGCTTAGGGAAGTCATGAAGAAAGGTGATGTAAGGTCGCCTGAAGCCTTTAAAATCACTCAAAAAGATATTGATGTGGCAACACTTAATATCAAGTCTGGTAGCAGAAATCCTTTTGTGGCTAAAGTTATAGATAGCAATGCAGTTGATGCCGTCCTTGCAGTTGATGATCGTTTTGGCATGTCATACAGCGGTAAGAGACGCAAGAATCACGATCAATGGCGTAGAATCGTGGTTGCTTACTACAATCAAGATAAAGCAGGTCAAACAGTTACGCTTGACACAGGCGAGCTAGTATCTAGCTTTTATGCTGAATCCAAACGACTGGATGCTGGCAGGTCTAAGCCTTACTGGTCGACTACGCTTGAGATGGCAGCTCGTGCGTTTCAGGCATACTTAGAAGACAGCCTGCAAGATCAAGATCGCCGTAACGACTACTTGAGTTTTGGTGCTAATAATGACTTATACGGTGATAAACATAAGGCTTATCCAGCGGGCGAGGAACGTAAACGCATCAATGCTGTTTTTAAGCGCTTATTCGCCACCATTAAAGACCAAAGGGTGTTTGAGAATGCTACGAGCAATACAGCGATGATGGACTCTATTTTTGGTGGTCAAACTGTTCTGATTGACACGTGCGAGGCATGGTTATGATATTAATCGATAGGCTAAACGATATTAAGGCGTTACAGGTCGCACTAATTGAGCTTAGAGGCGCTAAAAGCATACTCAAGCGAGTGCTGGCAGGTCAGCGCTTGACTAAAGTGCTACAGCGCATTAAGCAGCGCAAGTACACTATCGAAAAAAGCAATCGAGTCGCCTCTACGTCCATCCCCCTTAATCGCCTAGATCATGGTGAGCTAAGTATTCCAAATCGCATCAAGAATATTAATGCAGAGCTTGATAGGTACAAAGTTGATAAGGCAAAGACAGATAAGCGCGAGCGTGAGGATAGGCGGTTTTTGGCTAATGAGGCGTATCAAGCTTTAAAGTCTGATAAAGCCGCACTAAAAAAGTACGCATGGACTGAATATAAAAAGCATAGTCGGCAGATGATAAAAGACCATGGCCAGACTATACCTACTCGTTTTGGTGACAATTTGACTCGCAATCTAAATCCGCGTGACTTCTTGAGGGATGAAGCTAAATATAGCCCCGAGAATTTCTTACGCATACTCGATTGGCATTTAGATATTGGAGGATAGTAAGAGCCCAATCGACAAAAAAGCCGCTAATCATTAGCGGCTTTTTTATACTCAAAAATTAATATTTTAGTTAGCCACCTGGACATATTGACTCACACGGTACACCATCATTATCTATTGAATACTAGGTATTGGAAAAACTGTTACGCTACTCGTAATCAAGCTTCTGTGTAGGCATCTCTATAGAGTGCATCACCATTCTAAAAAGAACCCACCAAGCATAAATAGGTGCGCTAGAGGACGCAGATGAATCATTCATAAGACCGTGTGCGACTTTATTCCTTAAGTTTGGGCCACTTGGGTGTGCGAATACAGCTGTTAATTCAAAAATCTCATCTCCGTTGAAAACTTCATTGATTCCCTTTATCTTCAAAAGAGAGCTTAAGCCTTTTTCTTCTTCAATGTTCTTTTCCTCATTTTTTCCTTTAAGAGTATTATCTACATCATTATTATTTAGTTGAGTTCGCACAATCAACTCCATTTGGGGCGCAACTAAATGAATAGCAGTAGAAAAATCACGCTCAAAACCTAACCAAATTGCATGTGATATTAACTGAATGTTAGATATTGGAACTATAGGACTTAGGTTGCATATATCAAAAACGTAATCTTTACTTATGGCGTATTCGCTTAAAATTTGCTCAAGAGCAGGAAGTATATATGAATCTACACGAAGCTTTATCTCATCATTAAAGTCTCTTATTAAATGAGTTTCAACTATTTTATCAATTGAAGCCTGACCTTCAGCGAATTCGACAGCATGGGTTTTAGCGATAGTTTTTCCGTTTTGTTCAAGATCAAACTTGCCATATAAGTGATCTATAGAGGGCTGATCGATTTTCGCGCTCTTAGATTCTTTTAACGATTTGCAACTAGGGATAGCAAGTATTTTAGAGAAATATAATAAGCTTTCCCATATGGTTTTTTTATGAGATACAAACCTCTTGGCTTCTATCTTTATATCGCCTAAATTTTCCGACCTAATACAAAGGGGATCCATATGTTTCAACAACCTTTTATTTGATGTTCTAAGCTTGCAATAAGCAGCAGCGATTTTTGTATTAATCAAATATTCATCTTGAGACTTTTTTGGCACCTTGCTGTATAAGTCAATAGCATCCTGGAAAAACCCTGACGATCGTAAATCTAGCGCTTGATCCGAATCAAAGTGCTTATCAGCTTCTTGTATGTAACAGTCAGCCGCCTGAACCAAGGGAGCTATATGTTTATCTTCAGAATTTTCTTCATAGTATTTAGAACTCAACTCAAAATAAATGGCTGCTTTATGAAAATCGCCAGCTTTTTCGAACTTACCACCTAACCCCTCTAACTTTGAAGCAATATCTACACCCTTATTTTTTAAAACATCGGTTCTTTTTCTAAAATTAGGTTCAATTCTTTTGATAAGATCAGCCACCCAGCAGACAATATCATCTGTGCCAGAATTAAATATATCATATAGACGCTTCTCCACCATTGTTATCAAGCCATCTTTAGAAAGTTTTTTTGATAAACGATAGGCACGTTCAAATTCTTTTATTCCACTATCCGACCATACTTTATTGTTGATATCCCCAGATATATAACAGCTTATAGCCTTTTCTGCATAAATATATTTTTCACGTAGACTTGACTCTAAAACCCACAGCAAATCAAAAATTCTTGCTTTTAGGGGTGAGTAGTCTATTTTTTCAGCTATACGGCTTATTTCTAATAATCCACTACAATTAATAGGTTCTAAATTAAACACATTGAGAGGTGTTCCGTCCAGTAAAATTGTAGACACTTGAAAAGGCTCATCGTTATTTTCAGGAACCAATTTCATAGAGGCGGCATACCCTATAAACCTCAATAAAATCACATCTTCTGGCCTTATATCTTTACTATTTTTTAATTCATCCCCAATCATAATAGGAAAGCGTTGCAGGTTCTTATCTTCAGTCTTATCAATTATGCTTTGCAAAATTTTAAGTGCGTTTGATTCCATGTGCACATCATCGTCCATGACTAAAATCCTTGTTTTAATTCCTAGTATATTTTATACAACTTCTCAATCACTTCATCTTGTGTCATGCCAGCCTCATTAAAGATAAATACCTCAATATCATTCATAGCGGCACGCAATCTTTTTTGGCTGACTTGGATGTATTGTAGTGTCACGTCATCAGATGCTTTCGAGGTTCTGTGATTCATCAGCCGCTTAATAACCGATATGTTCAGATTAAGAATATCACCGATGGTTGAAAAGGTTCGACGCAGATCATGCGGTGTAATATGAATACCTGCAGCATCACCGATGTTCTTGTACTGCTTTGATATATCGGTCAGATTGCCGTCGCATTCTTTCAAGCGAGAAGGGAATAGCCACGGCTCATCCATCCGGTATTGGTATCGATGCGCAAGCATGGCGCACATGACTTTGCCCAATGGTATATGCAAGGTGTCGCCATTTTTAGTCTCATGAATGGTCATCGTGCCGTGCTTTAAATCAATACAATCCCATCTAAGCGTGTAGCCTTCGCTGGCACGTATGCCAGTGCACAAAAATAGCAGCATGATATCGCGTGCATTATTGCTATGCGGCTGCATCGTGTGGAAGTCTTCACTCCTAAAATCTAACAGCACACGTACATAGTTACCCATCGTATCTTCACTAAGATACGTAGTGCGAGGCTTAACCGTGTTCCAGAGCTTCTTAGCCGTCAGTATCTCAATAGGGCTTGGCTTGATGATAGGGGATTCGGTCTTGTCTAAAAAGCTCAGACGTGAAAAGTTCCAAACGGCATTAAGGGCCCGAAAAGTTGCATTCGCTTGTGATGGGCTGAGCTTAGTAAGCTCTAAATGTTTTTCAGTGACATTGCTTTGCATGATCTCGTTCATCGATCTGTTTTGCCACTCTGCAAGCTTGCCTGGTATCTGCCGGTTATAGGTATCGATGGTAGATTGTTTTAAACCAGGCTTATGAGAGATGTAATATTCATAAGCTTCACCAAGTGTGGGAACCACGACATCTTTCATGTCATCGTTAAATGGGTCTTTGCCTTGCATCAAATCTGATATCAACGACATGGCTTGTTCGCGCGCGTCCTGCAAGGTAATGATTGAGCAATCACCAATGACACGGCGGTGCAGCTTGCCAGCAATACGCTTATTGATCAGATAGTTTTTACTGGCACTCTTGGTACAGACAGCAAAGCCGTTGACCACTTCGTCTTGATGAATGACCGCTTTATCTGTGTACTCTAAGCCGTCAATAAACCGTTTGGTAAATTTAGTTTTTGCCATGATCTTCGCTATCCGTAGTGTGAATCTGTCTAGGTATAGTAGAGGATAACCGACAAAATGAGAAGTATACCAAAAGTATACTTTTAGCCACTTTGGTACTGATAGACAAGCCAGCCTAAAATCTATAGACAATAAAAAACCCTTATAAACCGTGGCTTATAAGGGTTTGAATATGGTGGGCCCAGTAGGACTTGAACCTACGACCAAAGGATTATGAGTCCTCTGCTCTAACCAACTGAGCTATGGGCCCTAACGTTAGACGCACAATGATACCTGATTTTTTTAATTTTTCAAGTAAAACATAAGAAGTAATAGAGATATTTTTAATAAAACCCTGTTTTTCTACTAAATAAGACCAATAACCAATGTAAGGCAGAGACTACCATCGACTGTGATGATTGCATCAGTGACATAATTACTTGTATAAGATAAATCATACAATGGGCAATCTTGTTAGGTCGATTTGCTTACAGCATAGGGATAGCATCGATGATATTTCGTTGCTGCTCATTATTGAGTGATTGATCATTATATACTTCAGGTAAAATATTTACCTCGAAAGCACTAGCATTGACACACATTTCTCGTGTAATCGGCAATGCAAGCGATTGTACCATCATAAGATTGTCCGCCATTAGCTTAACAGTAAGTGTTCAATTCTGGCTTGTCTGAGTGCTGCACCAATTGCAGGGCCTGTCAGCTCTGAATCAATATCTTGCATACTAATGGCATGAAAGCTGCTCAGTGCTAGCATCATCTGACGGTGCTGTGTTGCCAACTGCAAGACGTGACTGCACACGAGTAGTTGCGAGAGCTTATCAGGCTCTTTATGAGCGCTGCAAGTTTGTATGAGGTCAATTTTTTCAGCTGCATTTAAATGGTTTATCGCATTTAGTTTTGTGGCTTGCTGAGTGAAGAGAGTCGCAAATTGGGTGTGCACTTTTGGTACCTTAGCGGCGTTGCCTATTTTGCTAATGCTTTTGGCAATTGCTGATTCATTAGCATCAAGGTCTTTATCTATCGACCTAAATAAATCTGCGTTAAGACTTGCCATTAATAGTGCCCAACGTTGTGATAAGTTTAATTTCATCTGGCCTGCGAAATAAAGCGCTGTCTGCACTGTCTCTCGTATATGAGCATCAGCCCAAGCTTCATGTAGTGGAGAAAAATATTCTGTGAGCGCACCAACCTCAAACAGTTGTTGCCAGTATACGTGTGGCGATAGCTGCATGGTTGCACGGCTAGATTCTTGCCAAATACGCTCCGCACTTAAATGAGCAAGCTCTCCTGAGTCAACCAATTGGCGCATCAAAATCAAAGTTTCATCAGCAATGACAAAACCTAAGTCATAATAACGGCTATAGAAGCGAGCGGTTCGGAGCACCCGTAGTGGGTCTTCGCTAAACGCACTTGATACATGGCGTAAGGTTTTACTGTCTATATCAGCCATGCCACCATAATAGTCAATGACGTCACCGTTGATAGGAGTGTCATCAGTTAAGCTGGTGACTTCTATTGCCATGGCATTAATCGTCAAATCTCGACGTTGTAGATCCTCTTTTAAGCTGACGTCAGGACTGGCATGTACGCTAAATCCTTTATATCCCAAGCCTTCTTTGCGTTCAGTGCGTGCCAGTGCGTATTCTTCATGACTATTAGGATGCAAAAATACAGGGAAATCTGCGCCCACTTGCAGAAATCCTGCGTCAAGCATTTCTGCAACGGTTGCACCGACGACGACAAAGTCTTTATCTTTGATAGGACGTACTAATAGTTGATCGCGTACTGCGCCGCCGACAAGGTAAATTTGCATGATATCCTCTATCTTTTGTTTTAATTGAGCAAGTGATGACTGATACTGAATAAGGCTGTGCTACGTCTTAGCCAGTTTATAATGAGCAAAAAAAACCAGCCAACGCTATTTAATAGCATTGGCTGGTTTTAGTATAGCAGACGGCTTCTATAAATGAATAACAGAGACCATCTCGACAACAGATATTACTATGTAGTGCAGGATATATTACTGATTTTCGCTTGCCAAATCCTGAGCTTCAGTGACGGCAAGAGCCGTCATATTAACGATACCACGCGCAGTAGCTGATGGTGTGAGAATATGTACCGGTTTGCTAGTACCTAATAAAATAGGACCAATAGAGGCACTACCAGTTGCTGTCTTGAGCAGATTAAAGGCAATATTTGAGGCGTCAAGCGTTGGTAAGATGAGCAGGTTTGCTGCACCTTTTAACGGGCTTGATGGCATATTGTTTAAACGGATATGCTCATTCAGCGCTGCGTCACCTTGCATCTCGCCGTCGAATTCAAAGTCTACGTTCATATCTGTCAGCAGTTGATAGACCTTACGCATCTTGACAGCACTGGTACGATCTGAAGCGCCAAAGTTAGAATGAGAGACTAGCGCGACGCGCGGTACAATACCAAAGCGACGTAATTGATCAACCGCTAGGACAGTCATCTCAGCCAATTGTTCAGCCGTTGGATCTTCGTGGACATAAGTATCAGCGATGAAAATATTACGATCTTGCATTAGTACAGCATTCATAGCATAGAAGTCGTTCACATCTGCTTTTTTGCCAATAACGCTTTGTACATATTTTAAATGCAACTGATAATGGCCAAACGTACCACAAACCATGCCATCTGCAGCGCCATTTTCGACTAATAGTGAGCCGACCAAAGTGGTCTTGCGACGAACGTCACGGCGCGCAAGTTCAATACTCACACCAAGACGTTTATTCTTCTCGTAGTAGCCCTGCCAGTAGTCTTTATAACGAGGGTCATCATCAATGTTGACGATAGTAATGTTTTCGCCATCTTTTAGACGCAAACCCAATTTTTCGATATTGGCTTCGATGACTGAAGGACGACCAATTAAAATAGGCTTTGCCAGCTTTTCATCAACAACAACTTGCACAGCGAGCAAGATATTATTGTCTTCACCTTCACAGTAAACGATACGTTTTGGATCGGATTTGGCACGAGCAAAGATTGGCTTCATCACGAATGCAGAATTATAGACAAACTCAGACAGACGCTGACGGTAAGCTTGCATATCAGCGATAGGTAAGGTTGCAACGCCTGAATCCATTGCCGCTTGAGCGACCGCAGATGCGATCTCGATGATTAGATTTGGCTCTAGCGGACCTGGAATCAAGTAATCACGACCGAAACTTTGCATTTTTTCGATATTTCTAGCGCTTGTGGTCGGTGTTGCTTCTACGTGTGCCATCGCAGCGATAGCTCTTACACAAGCCACTTTCATCTCTTCGTTAACAGTCGTCGCACCAACATCTAATGCGCCGCGGAAGATATAAGGGAAGCATAAAGCGTTGTTTACTTGGTTTGGATAGTCTGAGCGACCGGTTGCCATGATGACATCTGGACGTACGGCGTGCGCCAATTCTGGCATGATCTCAGGCGTTGGGTTGGCAAGTGCAAAGACGATAGGGTCTTTTGCCATGCGGCGAACCATATCTTCAGATAACGTACCAGGCATAGATAGACCAAGGAACATATCGACATCGTCCATAACCTCGTCGATAGTAGTCGCAGTCGTCTCACGTGCATAACGCTGTTTGGTTTCGTCAAGGTTTTCACGAATAGTAGTAATAATACCGCGTGAATCTGAAACAAAGATGTTATTTTTGTTCACCCCAAGTGCGCAAATAATATCTAAACAAGAAATGGCTGCGGCACCAGCACCTGAACAGACAATTTTAATCTCTTCGATTTTTTTGCCAGTAATCAATAGTGCGTTTAGCATCGCTGCTGCAACAATGATTGACGTACCATGTTGGTCATCATGGAATACTGGAATGTTCATGCGCTCACGTAATTCACGCTCAATTTTGAAACATTCTGGTGCTTTGATGTCTTCTAGGTTGATACCACCAAAAGTAGGTTCAAGAGAAGCGACTGCTTCGATGAATTTGTCTGGATCGTTTTGGGCAATTTCAATATCAAAAACGTCGATACCCGCGAATTTTTTGAATAGAACGCCTTTACCTTCCATCACAGGCTTTGATGCCAATGGACCGATATTACCTAGACCCAGTACCGCAGTACCATTGGTGATAACACCAACCAAGTTGCTACGTGCGGTATATTTAGCCGCTAATGTCGGGTCTCTTTGAATCTCAAGACAAGGAACTGCCACACCTGGTGAATAAGCAAGTGCTAAGTCACGTTGGTTTGCCAACTGCTTAATAGGGGTAACAGAGATTTTACCTGGACGTGGGAACTCATGATAATGTAAGGCAGCTTGTTCAAACTGCTCTTTTTCTGTAGGAAAGTTATCCGTATTCAAAGTGGTATCGTCATTCATAATAATTGCCATGGTTGGAATAAATTGGAATAAAGTAAATGGTGATAAAAATAACGTTTTACCCTCAAAAAATCATGGAATGATAATCCTCTAAGGGTAACGTAACGCTAAACAGCTAATAATTCAAAGTGGCAGGATTAGCAACTAAGGATTGGATCAAAAAAGTAATCTAGCAAAAACAGTTATTCTAGCATTATTGGCAATTCACTGCCTAGTCAACAGCGGCGAATTGTGCGGATAATATAATGAAATGATATTCATTATTTAGCCAATTAATAATGCCAAAAAATAGGGTTAAATATCAACCTTAATCTCATAATGTTTCAAAATATTACAGAATAGCAGTTTAACAATATTTGATTAAGACGAGCAACTAATCGGCATTTGCGGCGCATGTGGGGTAGGCGGCATTGTATCGAGATGGGTAGCGATTGCTTGTACCTGATAAGGGTCAGCCAGTAAATCGAATACTCGACTCACTTCTTCGAACTGTCCTTGTTCTGCTGCAGTAATGGCACGCTGCGCCATACTATTACGCAGTACATAAACAGGATTGTTGGCTGTCATATCGTTGATAACTTGCTCAAGTGGCAGCTGCTGTATTTGAGCCACATAACGAGTCGACCAATCTTGCCAGACTTGTTGGGCATCATCGCTAAGCTCATTCGTCATGGTTGACAATAGCTGCTCTTCACAATGGTGTTCATTCGGCGCGACCAAACCGAGTAGCGCACGAAAGCTATTGGTATAGTCCAACAAGTTGTCTTCTAGTAAGGTTAACCATTCAAAGGCTAAGGTTAAGCTTTCTCTTTGATGGGGTAATCCAAGCTTACGACAAAGCCCTTGCTGATAGTGCTGCATAAACGTGGCTTCATAAGGCGCTAGACAGTCTGCTAACGCCTCACGTGTTACACCATCTAAACGCATAAAATGTGGCAGCCAAGCATTGAGATTCCAATGACCGATAGCAGGTTGATTCTGGTAAGCATAGCGACCAGTATGATCAGAGTGGTTGTTGATCCAAGCGGGATTGAATCGCTCCATAAAACCGAAAGGACCAAAGTCTAAGGTGCTACCAGTGATGGAGAGGTTATCGGTATTCATCACGCCGTGAGCAAAGCCAATCAGTTGCCAGTCAGCGATCATCCGCGCGGTTCGTTCAACCACTGTGGTTAAAAATGTCAGTATGGGAGCGTCGCTATCACGGCACTCTGGATAATAAGTGTCGATCATATAATCGGTGAACTCAGCGAGCAAGTCAGGGGCAAAGCTGGCAATCCACTCGATATGACCCAAGCGAATGTGACTATCAGCCACCCGCATCAATGCCGCGCCTGCCTCCATACGCTCACGTCGTACTCTGGTATCGGAGACAACAAATCCCAAAGCATTAGAAGAAGGAACGCCTAATTGTGTAAGTGCATGACCACATAAATACTCGCGAATGGTGCTGCGCAACACAGCGCGACCATCACCCATTCGCGAGTAAGGTGTCAGACCGATACCTTTAAGGTGCAAGTCTTGCAATTGATTATTGTTATCGAGTACTTGTGCCATGAGTAAGCCGCGCCCGTCACCCAGTTGTCCGGCCCATTGTCCAAACTGGTGACCAGCATAAACCATGGCCAATGGCTTAAAGTCCGCTGGCACGTATTGACCACCAAGTATCTCAACCCAGTTTGTCATCAGCTCTTCATCATCTGTCCAGCCTAACTGCTGCGCAACTTGGGTGTTGAAGTGTCCAGCACGTGGATTTTCCAGTGGCGTAGGCGGTTGCTCATGATAAAGGCGCGTGTCGAGGTTGACATAGGTATTTTGATAACGCATATAGGCCGTTTCCATTCAAATGTAAAAGTGAGAATCTCACTATAACATAGCTCTTATATAGCATCGTTGCACTCTGTCCATCTCTTGTAATAGCATAACCAAAAACCATGAGTAAGTTTGAATGCATTTAGGGTCTGTTGAACATTCAAATATTAGGGCTGCTGATCGCTAAAATCGCACCAAACTAGGCGTAAACCGACGATAATGTCGAGACCTTAGCTAGGTTTGCAACAACGTTTGGAGTGGTTTTAGCATCAGCCTTTCAGGGCAGGACTATTTTTTGCTAATACATGGCGAAATTGTCTAACCTAGAATGACTAGGCGTCAAAAATTTCACTGCGTATTGTCTAAAAAATAGCCTCTGCCAGTACCATATTTGAATGTTCAACAGACCCTAGCCTATCAAAGATATTGCTTCCACTTATCCTCTTTGTTTTTTACTTTTATAAAGTAATATTCGACACGTCATATAAACGATGAGCAAAAAAATCCCTCTATCTGTAGCAGATAGAGGGAAGGAGAAACTTTACAATCATCGTTCATCACAAAGGTAATAAAATACAGCCAAGTAAGCAGCTATTATGCAGCCTTTTTACTTATTCCAATAGAGCGAAACGCTGTCTTCAAGTTGCTGTTATGCTCAAGGATTTTTTGTTCGATCTTAGCATAGTCATGCTTTAACTTGTCATCAACTTCATGCAGTCGATCGGCATACTCTGTCTTTTTCAGCTCAATGGTTTTGGCTTTTAGCGCTTGCCATTCTTCAACAGTCTGCATAAAGGCATCATATTCAAACTTAATACGATCTTGGAAGCTTTTCATTGCATGAGGAAGATCAAGACCGCTCACAGATGCCGTATCAATCTGCTGTTGTGCTTTTTTAAACTGCATTTGCACTTCTGCATGCTTGATAGTCGTGTCATCAACCGTACGTAGCTCACTGGTTAAGCCAAGCTTTGATAGGCCAACAATCAACCATTTGGTTGGGTCATATTGCCACCATTTTACGCCATTACGATAATCGTATTGGAAGAAGTGATGGTAGTTATGATAACCCTCACCCCACGTAAATATGGCTAAGAAGAAGTTATCACGGGCACTATTGGTGTCAGTATAAGGACGCGTGCCAAACATATGACATAACGAGTTAATAAAGAAGGTAAAGTGATGCGTCAGTACCAAACGTAGTAGACCTGCTAAGACTAAGGTACCCCAAACATCACCAACTAACCAGCCAACAGCGGCAACCATAGCAACGTTAGTTGCCAATACCCATAGACCATAATATTTATGCTGAATCTGTAGCACTTTATCTTTGGTCAAGTCAGGAATATTTTTATAGTCAAAGCGACCGCTAGGATAACTACGTAGCATCCAACCAATATGACTAAAGAAAAATCCGCGCTGTGCTGAATAAGGGTCTTCCATGCGATCATCAACATGACGGTGATGCGTACGGTGGCCTGATACCCAGTCAAAGGCTGAGCCTTGAACAGCTAGGGTTGAGCCTAGTAATAGAAAGTTTTTTACCAAAGGATGCGCTTTATAAGCACGATGCGACAGTAGGCGGTGATAGCCTGCAGTAATACTAATACCTGTCCATACCATAAAAGCACCGAATACGCCCCAGACCGGTGCACTAACCTGATGAGTTAGCAAGTACCACGGCGTAATGACAGCAGCAGCAATAGGCGTTGCAATCAAAAAAATTGCTGGAACCAAGTTAATTGGTGACTTTTGAAACTCAAGTTCCAGAGGGTCAATGCCTTCATAATTGATCACTGCATTCGCATCTTCATTGCCGCTAGTAGTAGAGAACTTGTCAGCCGCGTCATCAGTTTTGCTTTTGCTAGTATCGAGCCACGTCTTGATGCGTAACGCTTGAGTGCCAGCATGCTGTATAAGCGTATCACCAGACTTAACAGCAAAACGCAAGCCTTTAAGTGGTAAGCCTATTACTTTCTTAGCAATCATATAGTATTCCTAATGATATAAATTTCAGCCTCTATATTACCGTAAAAACAGAGTAAAGTGAACAGTTATACACTAGAAAAATATTGCTAAATAACAATAACTTGTATTGATTATGGAATGTGTTGACGAAAATAACGAATGACTTATCAGGCATTGAGTAGAAGTGTAAGTAACGCCGTAGATATGTAGATGATTTTAAATAAATCAAATCAAAGCTGTGCTTATCAATTTAGCAGTAAATGACTCGGGTAATCGGTGATAATCACATCAACTTGCCATACGATCAGCTGTTTAATCGTATCAATATCATTGACCGTCCATGCACTAACTGGCAGGCCATAGCGGTGGCTATGTTCAATGACCGCTCGACTGATAAGAGGGTAGTGGATACCCAGCTGAACACAGTCAAGTTGCAAGGCAGTATTGGGTGCCTGTTTCAATAGTTTGGGCTCACGAATAAGTAGCCCACGTGGTATATGCTTTAATAAAGTACTGCGCTGCACGTGAGCATGCAGCTCGATATCAAAGCTGGTTAATACTATGGGTAGTTTGGCAAGTGGGCTATCGATGAGATTGCGTGTCAATGCTTTTACCAGTTTAGTGTAATCAGTACGGTCATGCGTTTTAATCTCCAGTTCAATATCAGTAAAGCCATTTAGCAACGGCGTGACCTGCTCTAACGTCATAATCTGATGACCAAACTGCGAATGGCGTTGAATCTCAGCAAGGTTCAACTGATCAACACGTGCTTGCTGACCACACATGCGTTGCAGCGTGTCATCATGAAACACAATTAAATGACCATCCGCACTAAGTTGTACATCAAACTCAACCCCTACTAAGCCCTTTATATTTAAGTGTTGAGCGTGCTCAAAACCTGAAAAAGTATTTTCTAATGCTTCGCCACGCGCACCACGATGACCGAGTAGCAAGGTGTTTTTAAGATCTATCATAACCGGTAACCATCACCTATTTTGGGCAATATAATTTTTGAGCAATATCATTGGAATATTATATAGTCTGTTACAAATATCATCTAACGCTATTACGTATCAACGCGTATTAGCCAAAGTACCTATCAAAATTTTTGAGCTACTAGAATTTTGTATCATCATCTATATATTCATTATATTAAATATATATTTGTAGCTTTTTTGCAACCAAAGCTGGATTTTGTACATAATGCTGGACGTTATTTGTATATCCGTCAGCTACATGGATGACCATCCCATTCAAACACCGTATAATAATGTGGTTTTCAAATCTATCTCAATGCCTGTTTCGGTTAGATTTGAGTTTTATAATTTAAATGTTAATACTGTCCGTTAGCGATGGTACGATTCAGTGAATTGGAGCAAAAGAAATATGAGCGTAGCAAATAAAAACGTGAGCAAGTGGTATAAAGTGGCTGGTATTGGCCTGGTATGTGGTTTAGCGCTTGCTGGTTGTGATCGCTCAGAAAAAGACGATGATATTGAAACGGCAGAAGTGACTGAGCAAGAATCACCGGTTAGTGAAAACGCGGCAGCCACGGCCGTAAGCTGTGATGATCCTATGGTACAAGATCGCCTGAAATCTGCGTTAAAAAATACGCTCAATCAACAAGCACAAACGCTGGCCGCCAACTACGCAAATGATGCAGAGATCAGCCTCGCTAGTGGCGCCATCACTAATAAAACCAACGGTATTGTGATTGATGTACAAAATGCAGCGGTCTTACAAGCAGCCAATGACAATGGTATGACGACTTGTCAGGCAAGCGTGAGCATGACGCTGCCAAGTGAAGATTTATATCAAGCCAGTCAAGTACAAGCAGCTAATAATCTGCCGAGCCTACAATCACGCTTAGCGCAAAATAATATTCGTATCAATAATAATATGTTGGTTGATGATGCCTTTACCTATGTCGTTGGCACCCAAGGTGGTCAGGTACGCACACGTATTGCTGGACAACCAGCATTGATTACCGTGGTCGCTGATGTGATGGCAGGTTCTGTATTCAAATCAGCGATGGATGCGCAGCGCACCCAACTTAACGCTGAGCGCCGTGCAGCCCAAAACGATGACAGCCAGTCAGAACCCGTTCGTCAGCCTAGAACTGTCACGCCAGTTGAGCCAATTCGTCCTACTCAGCCTGCAACGCCACCGACTATTAACAATCCAAGCAGTAGTAATACGGATAGCAGCGCGTCAGCCACTCCTGAGACTAAAGCCCCAGCCACACCAAAATCAGTACCTAAAGATGAAAGCATCGATATGGTCATTATTGAAGATGACAGCGCTACTTACTAATTAGAAGGTTTACACTGTTGTCGAATAATATTGTCTTTACTGAATAATATAGCTAAATCAGTAAAAAGCCCGCAACGTTAAGGTTGCGGGCTTTTTTCATTTTATTCTAGGATCTGATTCTAAGGTTTTATTTTAGCGTTTTATTCAATTGAAGTAGTCAAGTGTAATTATTTGCCATCAGCGAACTTTTGTAATACCTGACTGTCCCACAGTACTTCAGAGACTTTATTGGGATCTGTACAAAAGCGAGCAGCGACAAACAACCAATCCGATAAGCGATTGATAAAGCTCACGGCCGTACTGCGAATCGCTTGTGGTCGCTCGTTTTGTAATATCACTGCTTGGCGCTCAGCACGGCGACAGACCGTACGTGCAATATGCAGTTGACTGACCAATATCGAACCTGTGGGCAAAATAAAATCTTTTAACGGCGGCAAGGTAGTATTCATCGCATCAATTTGCTGTTCTAACCATGTAATGTGAGTGGCATTGACGCCTTCATATTCTGGCATAGCCAGCTCACCGCCGATGTTAAATAGTAAATGCTGAATGATGACTAAAGCTTGAGAAAACTCTTTCTCTATAGACTGCCCTTTATTATGCTGTAATTGAGCACGTACCAGACCGATGTGTGAGTTAAGCTCGTCGATATCACCCATGACACTAAATAAGTTGTCTGCTTTGCTGACGCGGCTGCCATCAGCCATGCCAGTGCTACCATCATCTCCAGTACGCGTATATATTTTGCTTAAACGATTGCCCATATCTAAATCCTTAACAGTTTTTTATGATTGAATGATGTTAGTTGCGGGCTCATTGTAGTATTTTATGGCTGTTTTCGCTAAGATAATGGGTTAAGTTTTATATTGCTGCTATTTTTGCCGCTGCTTTTACATTCATAACAACCGTAATCAGTGCTATTTAATACCCAAGCATTGATTGTATTTTTGTTTTTATTTTATCTATTTCATTTATATTAAAAGGCTTTTTAACCATGACCACACCACTTGCCGATGCGATGTCTCAGCTTGCTATTTATGACTCACTGACTGGCGGAAAACGTCAGTTTGTACCACTCAAATCAGGGCAAGTAGGCATGTATGTGTGTGGTATGACCGTCTATGACTATTGTCATATCGGGCATGCGCGGGTGATGGTTGGTTTTGACATGGTAGTGCGCTGGTTGGCTCAGTTAGGCTATGACGTTAATTATGTGCGCAATATCACCGATATCGATGACAAAATCATCACTCGTGCCGCTGAGAACGGCGAAGAGATTGGTACGTTAACGCAGCGTTTTATTGAAGCCATGCACGAAGATGCAACCGCTCTTGGTTGCGAGATGCCAGACGCTGAGCCGCGCGCGACTGATCATATCGATGATATGCAGCAAATGATTGAGACCTTGGTCACAGGCGACTATGCGTACGCTGGCGACAATGGTGATGTCTACTATGCCGTCGATAATTTTGCAGATTATGGCAAATTATCTAAGCGTAACCTCGATGAGATGCAGGCAGGTTCGCGTGTCGATGTCGAAAATGACAAGCGCAGTCCGTTTGATTTTGTATTATGGAAGGCTGCAAAACCTGATGAGCCGCAATGGGCATCACCATGGGGACAAGGGCGTCCAGGTTGGCATATTGAATGTTCAGCGATGTCGACCAAGTGCTTAGGTAATACCTTTGATATTCATGGCGGTGGTCATGACTTGCAATTTCCGCATCACGAAAACGAGATAGCGCAGTCTGAAGCAGCGACTGGCTGTGAATATGCGCGCAACTGGATGCATGTTGGTTTCATTAATGTCGATGGTGAAAAGATGTCCAAGTCATTGGGTAATTTTTTTACTATTCGTGACGTGATGGCAAAATATCTGCCTGAAACCGTACGCTTTTTCTTACTATCTAGCCATTATCGTAGCCAAGTAAACTTCTCTGATAATGCATTGGATGAAGCACATAATAGCCTAAGCAGATTGTATAATGCGTTAAAATTGGCTGAACAACAAAAAGGGCAGATGCTCATAGTCAGTGATACGCTGATAAATGACGCTTATAGCAGCAGCGCTGGGCAAGACTTTATCAAAGCTATGAACGATGATTTTAATAGTTCAACAGCGATTAGCGTATTGTTTGGGCTGGCGCGCGATATTAATAAAGCCATTAAAGTTGAAGACGTAGACACCGCATGGCAATTGGCAGAGCAGCTCAAAGCGTTGGCACAGGTGCTCAATATTTTACAACAGCCAGTTCAGCAGTTTTTGCAAGCAGTGATTGGTGACAAGGCGGATGACGGTTTAACCGATGCGACTATCGATGGTTTAATCATTGAACGTGCGGATGCCAAAACCAATAAAAACTTTGCGCGTGCTGATGAGATACGTGAGCAGTTGAAAGAGGCTGGTATTGAGCTTGAAGATAGCCGTGCTGGTACGACATGGCGCCGCGCTTAAAAAATGACTGACTGAAAAACGTACTAACTGACGGCGATTGATATCGTTTTTTCTAAAGTGCTATTTCTAACGTTTTTTTTCAAATGCTCAAATGCGATTGATAGAATAAATTAACGCCTTACAATTATCGTAATGAATCAAGTCAGCTTTGCGCTGGCTTTTTTTTGTATATTGAATTAAGTTAAAATTTATTCAGTGCATTGTTTACCCATCATTTCTCGCAAACCAGTGATTTATAAAATATGAATACTTTTAAAAATAGCCCTATTGATTGTCACAGAACGGTCACGAGTTCTGACTACGATCATGACTTAGATAAAGAGCCACGTCATATTTTCTACCACACTTGGCAATTACTGCTTGGATGTATGGTTATAGCCATGCTGACTATTGGTATGCCCGTCAATGCTGCGAGTAATAACGATGAGATAACTACGAGGGAGCAAGCGACATCTCAGCCCTCTCACAAACCCGACGATCTGGCTGAGTATGCCGCTCAGAAAATTAATACGCTTAAAGATGAGAGTCTCAGCATCTCTGGAGTGGCAGAAGAGATTTTTGATCCCACTGAGCGCAGCGCAGTAGAGCAGGCTGGAACGCTACAGGGTGATTCAGCACTGACAGGAGAGTTTAATGAAAGCTACTATTTGCTAGATAAGCTCAATGTAGGCTTGCCACCATTGTCTGAGCCACCAAACCTAACCACGCCACTGGCGACTTTAGAGTTTTTTCAGTCAGCAGTCATGAAGCAACAATATGACTTGGCCGCTTATGCACTTAACATGAATTTAATCGATCAGAGCATTCAGCGTAACCATGCGCTTGAGCTATCAAAGCAGCTGGATTTTTTGTTATCGGAAAAAGAGCTTTATGTTTTTGATGATCTACCAGATCGTCCAGATGGTTTAATCGAGCCGCCACTTGGTAATACTAGTAGTATTATGGGCATCCCTAGACGTTCGATTCAGCTAGGCTATATCGACTACCGTGAGCGCCGTGTTCCTATCTATTTGCAACGAGTACGAGTTGGTGATGCTGCGCCTATTTGGGTATTTTCTGCACAGACAGTGGGTAATATTGACAATCTCTATGAGCAATATCATCCAGCGGAATTTGAGCGTTATTTACCTGCGTGGTTGAAGCTTAAAATTTTCAGTATTGCACTATGGGAGTTTTTAGCATTAGCGCTATTTTTCTTATTTACCATGGGAGTCGGGTGGTTACTTAGTAAGGGTGCTGAAAAAATTATCAGCCGTTATATCGATGATGAGAAATACATCAATTATGTCGGTAGTAGCAATGGTGTGGCAGATTTGGTCAATAAGCTGACCGTGCCTTTGACTTTTACCATCAGTTTTTCGCTTGTCTTTACTTTGGTGTCAGGCGGCTTTCCCTATTTAGATGCGGTTGCGTCATCAACTCGTCCGCTTATCTGGATTGGGCTAGTATTTAGTACTTTGTGGCTTGGCATCCGCGTTATTAACTTTTTTGCCAATCGCTATCAAGACATGCAGATTGAAAACCTAGGAGAGGAGCATTTTGATAAAGTGCGCCGTCGTCGCACTTATGTATCGATATTTCGCCGCGTCTTCATATTTGTTATGGTATTGGGCAGTATTTGGATAGGTCTGAGTGAGTTTGCCAATATGGAAGGCCTTGGCAAAACTTTACTGACGTCGGCTGGAATTGCTGGCGTGGTCATTGGTATTGCCGCTCAGCCAATATTGGGTAACATCATTGCTGGCGTACAGGTGGCAGTGACCCAGCCGGTACGGATTGGCGACAGTGTGATAATGGATGGCAACTTTAGTACTGTTGAAGACCTGCGTTACACTTATGCAGTATTAAAAACATGGGATGAACGTCGATTAATCGTGCCGATGCGTGAATTGATCACTGAAATGGTAGAGAACTGGTCACATACAGAAGTACATCAGACCTGTCCTGTATTTTTATATATTGATTATGGCGCAGATATTGATGCCATTCGCCAGCAGTTTATATCGGTGACTAAAGAGAACAAGCTTTGGGACAACAAAACTGAGCCTGAAATGTTTGTCGTTGAGGTGACTGCAAACACCATTCACCTGCGCGGCGCTGTTTCAGCGGTAGGTCCCATAGAAGCATGGACGCTAGCCTGTGAGATACGTGAGCAGATGCTGAGTTATTTATATAGCGAACAAAAAACTTATCTGCCCGCTGAGCGTTTGATATTGAGGGGTAAAAACGAGTAAGTAGCGAGTGATTGTACTTTCTGTGTTTTTGAACAACTGGGCGCCAAAGGCGTCGATATCGATAGACAGGTGCTAGTAAAATAAGCTGACAAATATAGCATGCGATTTGTCAGCTTATTTGTTATAATATGGCGTTATTTTTAAGGGATAAATGAGCGATTAAGAGTAGGAGCGCGCTATATTTATGCACACTTACCTAGCCTCAATCAATTGCAGTTTTCGAGTGTCTCTGTTTGTTTAATGATAAACAACGACTGGCTCGTTGCTTATTATCTAAAACGCTATGATTCAAGGTCTTTAATTTTAAGACTTTAGCTTCATAAAGTCATATCGGTGATTTTGGTTGATTGTCTTAATGCGAAAATCCCACCCATCAAAATAACCACCACTAGGGGTCTGTATGTTGCGAATTGTCGATGAAGCCTTAACCTTTGATGACGTTTTATTGTTGCCAGCTTATTCTGAAGTCTTGCCAAAAACTGCCGATCTGTCTACCCGTTTGACCAAAAACATCACACTGAATCTACCGCTGATTTCTGCAGCGATGGATACCGTGACTGAATCTGAAATGGCCATCACGATGGCACAACTAGGCGGCATGGGTATCTTGCACAAGAGCATGGATATCGCCAAGCAAGCCACACAAGTACGCCGTGTCAAAAAGTTTGAAGCGGGTACAGTAGTCGATCCTATCACCGTGCATCCAGAGATGACGATTGGTGATCTGCTACAGTTGACCCAAGATAACAATATCTCAGGTGTACCTGTGGTAGAAAAGGGCACTGATAATGTTGTGGGTATTGTGACTCACAGAGATTGGCGCTTTGAAACCAATCTGTCTTTGCCAGTCAGCAAAATCATGACGCCAAAAAATCAGTTGGTTACGGTGCATGAAGGTGAGAGCAACGAAAATATCAAACGTCTGCTACATGAGCATCGTATTGAAAAAGTCATCGTTATCGATGATCATTTCCGTTTACGTGGCTTGATTACCGTAAATGACTTTGCAAAAGCTGAAAACAATCCAAATGCTTGTAAAGATGAGCAAGGTCGCCTACGTGTTGGTGCTGCCGTTGGTACTGGTGCAGATACCCAAGCGCGCGTTGAAGCATTAATCGCTGCTGACGTCGATGTTATCGTGGTCGATACGGCACATGGTCACTCAAAAGGTGTGATTGATAAAGTATCTTGGATTAAGAAAAACTACCCACACGTGCAAGTCATCGGTGGCAACATCGCAACTGGTGATGCCGCACTTGCACTACGTGATGCAGGCGCTGATGCGGTAAAAGTCGGTATTGGTCCTGGTTCTATCTGTACCACGCGTATCATCGCAGGCATCGGTGTACCGCAAATCTCAGCTATTGATAACGTCGCTAGTGCATTAAAAGACAGTATTCCATTGATTGCTGATGGCGGCATACGCTATTCAGGTGATATGGCAAAAGCCATTGCCGCTGGTGCATCGTGCATTATGGTAGGCTCATTGATGGCTGGTACTGAAGAAGCGCCAGGTGAGGTTGAGCTGTTCCAAGGTCGTTACTACAAAGCTTACCGCGGTATGGGTAGCCTTGGTGCGATGTCAGGCTCAAATGGCTCATCAGACCGTTATTTCCAAGATGCCAAAGATGGCGTAGAAAAATTAGTACCAGAAGGTATCGAAGGCCGTGTTCCTTATAAAGGTCCAGTCGCTGGTATCGTTAATCAGTTGGTTGGCGGCTTGCGCTCTTCAATGGGTTATACTGGCTCTGCGACCATCGAAGACATGCGTACCAATCCGCAATTCATCAAGGTTACATCGGCGGGTATGAAAGAGTCACATGTCCATGATGTGCAAATCACTAAAGAAGCACCGAACTATCGTGTGAATTAAAAGATGTTTTATAATCCTGCATTACGTCAAAGATAGCTGTTTTGCAGCGCTGTAGTGACCTTAAGATACAAACAGCCAACAATGCCTTGTTATTGTTGGCTGTTTTTTTGTAAAATACACAAACAGATTATTAGAACAACTACTTAGACTGTTTATACGTTATTGTTTGCGTATGAGTCTGGCCTTTCACCTTTAGATTTGGGAGCATACATGATGAGCTACTTTGGTACCGATGGTATTCGCGGAAAATTTGGTGAGTCACCGATTACACCGGATTTTATTTTAAAATTGGGTTATGTGACGGGACGTGTACTGATAGAGAATAATGACAATCCTGCGCGCAAGCCAAGTGTGGTCATCGGTAAAGATACGCGTTTGTCAGGTTATGTGATTGAAGGTGCATTACAAGCGGGGTTTAATGCCGCTGGTGTTGATGTGCATATGCTTGGACCATTACCCACACCAGCGATTGCGCACTTGACCCGTAGTTTCAATGCAGATGCTGGGGTGGTCATTTCAGCATCGCACAATCCCTA
This sequence comes from Psychrobacter aquimaris, assembly GCF_016107525.1. Taxonomy (GTDB): domain Bacteria; phylum Pseudomonadota; class Gammaproteobacteria; order Pseudomonadales; family Moraxellaceae; genus Psychrobacter; species Psychrobacter aquimaris. Next base: position 44,947 of record NZ_JABASR010000002.1, read on the forward strand.
TTATGATAACGGTATCAAACTGTTTTCAGGTGATGGCAAAAAACTGACTGATGAGATGCAAAACTCTATTAATAACAAGCTAAAAGCCATTATGAGTGCCTCTGAGGCGGACAATAACGTGATCATGCCTATTGTTGATCCAGCACAATTGGGTAAAAACAATCGAATCAATGATGCCAAAGGTCGCTATATCGAATTCTGTAAAGGCAGTTTTCCTTATCAATATGACTTGAGTCATCTGACAGTCGTCGTGGATTGTGCTAATGGTGCAGGCTATAGCGTGGCACCAAGAGTGATGCGTGAGCTGGGTGCCAATGTGATTGCTATTAACAATACGCCTGATGGCATCAATATCAATGCCGACTGCGGTTCTACCCATCCTGAAAGTCTGCAAAAAGCCGTCATCGAGCACGAAGCAGATGTGGGTATTGCGCTAGATGGTGATGGTGATCGTATCGTCATGGTCGATGAGGCAGGTAAGTTAGTCGATGGTGATGGCATCTTATACGTATTGGCAACCCAAGGTCAGAATAAAGCTAAGGGTGTGGTTGGTACGCTGATGAGTAACATGGGCTTAGAGCTGGCACTCAGAGCAGCAGATATTAAATTTACTCGTGCAAAAGTCGGTGATCGCTATGTAATGCATGAGCTTGAAGCCAATGGCTGGATACTAGGTGGCGAACCATCGGGTCATATTTTATGTTTAGATAAGAGTCGTACGGGCGATGCTATTATCGCTGGTTTGCAAGTACTGGCGGTGATGGAAGCACGCGGTAAAGCGCTCAGTGATCTGACCGAAGGGTTTGAAAAATTGCCACAAAAACTGGTCAATGTGCGTTTGAGTCAAATGCAAGATCCTTTTGAACACCAAGAGCTGGTCGCTGCTTTTGATAAAGCAAAGGCAACTTTAGAGGGTCGCGGTCGTCTTCTCATTCGCCAGTCAGGTACAGAACCTATGATACGAGTAATGGTTGAGTCAGATGATGAAATCGAATGTGATGTGTTGGCAAACGATTTGGCTAATCAAATCAAAGCGGTATTGGGCTGATCGTGTTAATTGTAAAACAACAAATAAATAAGGAATGACCATGAGCATGGATTTTACCGATCAACGTTTGTCATATGAAAAAGGGGCGCTTGATCAACAATCTGTCCCAGACTCTCCATTTGAGCTGTTAAAAGAGTGGATGAATGAGGCAATAGCGCAAAAGGTCCAAGAGCCTTATGCCATGAGTCTTGCGACGTGCGGTTCTGATAATAAACCAAGTGTACGTATCGTTCTCATGCGTGAGATTACCGAGAATGGTGTGGTTTTTTACACCAATTATGAAAGTGCTAAAGGTCAAGATATTGCTGAAAACCCGAATGCTGAGGCACTGTTTTTTTGGCACGAATTGGAGCGCCAAGTACGTATTAGTGGCAGTATTGCTAAAATCGATGCTCATAAGTCAGCTGCTTACTTTCAAAAGCGTCCTCACGACAGTCAAGTGGGTGCGTGGGTCAGCCAACCTCAAAGTGGCGAAGTTGCTAATCGTGAGGTGATGCAAGCCAAGTTTGATGAGCTACAAAACCAATATCCAGAAGATAGCCAAGTGCCAACACCAGAGTTTTGGGGTGGTTACGAGATTACCATTCATGAGATTGAGTTTTGGCAAGGTCGTGCCAATCGCATGCATGACCGTATTGTCTATACTAAAGACAATGGCGAAAGCTGGATTACCAAACGCCTGCTACCTTAACCCAAGCGCGCTATTCATATTTGCATATAAGTAGAAAAGCCAGTCTAGGCGTCATAGTGATTATGACATCTGGACTGGCTTTTTATTTTACGCCTTCACTGGAGAAGTTTTAGCGAATAGCAGTGCCTATTTGTGAATGTCCAACACGCCCTAATTCCTTTTAGTATCGACATCGACTGAAACTGACATACCGGGGCGCAACTGAGCAAGCTCAGGTTGACCTTGTTCTAAGTCTATCCGTACCGGAATACGCTGAGCGATTTTAATATAATTGCCAGTCGCAGGGTTTGATGCGCCTGCGCTAAATTCACTGCCAGTCGCTGGTGAAATATTACTGACATGACCACGAAATTTAACGCCGCTCAGCGCATCGACATGAATAGTCGCAGGCTCACCGACAGTCATATTTGCCACTTGGGTTTCTTTAAAGTTGGCGATAATCCACACGCCTTTTGGAACTACATACATGAGCTGTGTGCCCGCGCTGACATATTGCCCAGCTTTGACGCTGACTTGACTCAGTTGTCCTGATTCAGGAGCAGTAATAATCGTATTGTCTAAATTAATCTTTGCTTGCTTAGCAACTGCTTCTGCATTTTTAATATTGGCATCGAGTGATGAGCGGCTACCACTGGCTTTTTTGCTAGCCTCAAGGGCGACTTGTAAATTGGCTTCTGCTTGCTGAACGCCAGCTTGTGCTTGAGCGAGCTGAGCTTGGGCATGAGCAACTTCTGCTTTCGACACAGCACCAATGGCATCAAGTCCTTGATAGCGCTTGACGTCTTCGCGTGCACTATCAACGCTAACTTTGGCACTATATAAGTCCGCTTTACGTGCTTCGATTTGCGCCTGACTGGTGCCCGTATCTTGCGCATTGCTTGAGCGGTCGGTCATAGCAACTTCGATATTGGCTTGTGCTTGTTCGAGCTGCTGCTGAAAGGCACGATCGTCTATCTTAACCAACAAATCACCCGCTTGTACATTTTCAAAATCTTGCACTGCTACTTCTGTGACATAGCCAGAAACTTGCGGGCTGATAATCGTTGTTTGACCTTTTACAAAGGCATTATTAGTCTGCTGAACCGTAGGCGTAAAGGGTGGTAGCTTCCACGCATAAAGAATCAAAAGTACGCCAATAATAATTAGTGCAATCAATAAGCCTAGGTTAAAGTAAGATTTCTTTTTAGGCGACCAACCTGTAGCGTCAGGAATAGGCTCTTTTGGCGGCATTGGAGTTTCATCAGCATCAGCAACTGACGTCACTACCGACTCCTCTTTCTTCGGTACGGTCACAGTATTATCATTTGTCGATTGCTTTAGAGGCCTCTCTATTGTGGTCGCATCGGATGGTATCTGATTGTTTTCAGCAGTGTTTTGGGTGGCAGCTTGAGCGGTGTCTTGATTGTGGTCATCAAGATCATTCAATTTGTCTTCGCTCATGATGCGCTCCTAATGAATTTAATAAACATAGTAGATAACTTTTAAAAATATAGTAATTAGCATAAGAAAAAAAGGTAATAGCAGAAAATTCGTATGATTATCATCTGCTATTTTTTACTCATCATTTCTGCCAATGCGGCAAGTTCTTTACCAAGTGGATTGCGTTTATGATAAAGATAATAAAGATAAACCATCAATAAATATAGCGCAGTGATGGTGGCGCTCACGGCCATCAAAAAGAACAAATCATCATAAGCTGCGACTGTTGCTTGGCGTTGCACACCCTGCAGCATTTGGGTCATCGTAGCAGGATTGCTGGCATCCATTGAGCTGACCATATCAGCATAATGTATCTGGGTACGAATGGTGGTAAATGCCTGAATACCTGCGGCACCTGCCAAACCACCCACGGTTTGTGAAATACCAAAAATTACCGAAAAGCTAATAATATAGGCAGGCCCGTTAGCAATGGCACGAAACATACCTTCAAATACCATTGGTCCCATAAAGTAAACGGCGGCAAAAGCAATCATGAACTGACTGAAATAAAACATATAAGGGGCAGAATTTAGTGATACACCTGTATCTATCCATGCACCAATCGCAATCAGTGTAACCGCAAAAATAACGGGGCGGCGTAGATCCGTCGCCTTGGTTGTAAAAATGCTAATCACCAATGCTAGTATGCTAGCCACCAAAATGACGGCATAAAAAACAATCAGCTGGTCATTACCGTAACCAAGGTTTGCTAGTAAGCCTGCGGCACCAACACTTTGCTCAGACAGCAAAATACGCATGACGGCACCGGTAATCATAAAGGCAATAATGTTACGGCTACGCATCCAGCGCACTTGTAACATAGGGTTTTTGCGGTGCGTCTCAATCCATAAAGCAATCGAAATAGTCACGACGGCAATGATTAATGGATAGCTAAGCCAAGGCGTTGTCCACCATTGGATCCTACCTTGTACTAAAAATACCGATAGGGCAGCAAGACCACTGGCAAAAAAGCCAAAACTCACCAAATCAAGTTTTTCAAAGACTTTTTCTGTATTGCCCGGTGGTAGTTCAAGAATGTTAATAAGCCCAAAGCAAATCAGCGATAATCCCACTTGGAATAAAAACAAACCTTCAAGCTGACCGTCAACTGCTAGATAAGGCGAGATAATCCGTGACAGTGGAATGCCAAACTGCACCAAGCCAAACCCCAATATCAGTCCGCTGATACGCCGAGCAGTTGGCATGCCTTGTAGACAATAAAAAATAGACAATACCGTCATCGCACTAGCCACCACACCACTAAAGCCACGGGCGAGTAGTTCTAAATAATAAGGCTCAATGTTAACCCCAGTCATCGTACTGAGTAGATTACTACTGACCAACCACTGCATACTGGTGGCTGCCAACAAAAAGAAAAGAGTGATTTTGCTAAATAGCGACATACCAAATTGCTGACGAATTTTGTACAGTAGTACCGTGACGCAAGCATTGGTCATATTGTAAGCGACTGATATCCAGCCACCTTCTACTGGCGTTAAGCCCATCTCACCTTGAATTTGGGTAAGATTGGCGGCCAATAAACCGTTCTGAAAGCTGGCAGTCAAGCCAATAAAAATACCAATCAGCAAATAAAATACTTTACGGCGTACAGGATGATCAGGGGTGGCAGGTGAGCCCAACATGAATGGTCGTTCATGGGGCTTAAACTGGTATTCAGTACTCATGGATGGATAATCTGCGTAGAAGAATAGAATGGCATAGAGCATTTCTTAGACAAGCATCGCGCTCGTTTGATTGGTATGAAACTCAAGGAGTCCCAAGTCATTTAATAGGCTGACAGAGCCAAAAAAGTATTCTAAACTCTGTTCGGGATATTTTATCATGATTTTTGTTGAACATTTATTACGCGTAACTAACTGATTAAAATTTAAGTTAAAAGATATGAAGACCATTGTCTTTTGTGTATAGATAGCATGTTTGACTGTCTCACACTCTCGGTTTGCACTACATTAAAAACTGCTCACCTAATTTAAGAATGTCATGACGTTGAACGGTGCTTTTTGCCTGTTATCTGAGCTAGCATGTATGAATCCTCCGCTCGCTAAAAAAGTCAGTTAAATTTTCAAAAGTTCCTACTCACGCCACCTTTGAACATAAAAAACAGCTCTATAAAGAGCTGTTTTTGTTTATCAGAAAATAGGTTTATCAGTTAATGTATCACGTTAAATTGATTCGTCATATTTTGCTTCTAACTGCATAGCGCGCTGATAGCTATCAAGACTGGCCAACTGTTCGGCATACTGTTTGATATGTGGATAAGCATCGAGTTTTTGACGCTTAGCAAGAATGATCAAATCAAATGACAACATGAAGTCAGCGCCGCTTAGCTTATCACCCACAATAAACGACTTACCTTCAACCGATGCATCCAGATACTCAAACAATCTGGTTTTTTCTGTATCGATATAGCCATTCAAAAACTCATTGTCATCAATGCCTGCTTTTTTGGTAAATAGCTCAAGCATTAATGGCAACATCAGCGAGCTTTCTGCAAAGTCAATCCACTGCAGATAATACCCATAATCCGAGCTATCTGTAGCAGGGCGCAGACGCTCTGGTGCAAATCGCTCAATCAATAATTCAGTGATCGCACCCGACTCAGCATAAAGTTGACCATCCATCTCGATAACCGGAGATTTACCGAGTGGATGTATCGCCTTTAAACTGTCTGGTGCCAAATGAGTGTCAGCATCGCGTTGATGACTAATGATCTCATAAGGCACGCCCAGCTCTTCTAAGAGCCATAAAATACGTAATGAGCGAGACTGATTGAGATGATGTAAGCGAATCATGATAGTGGCCTTTTTGCATGGACGGTTATATTAACGTTCAACCGATATTAAGCTTTTAGCTTAGTGATTAAGCGTTTGGCAGCTTCTTCTGAAGACGCTGGGTTTTGACCTGTGATTAATAAACCATCTTCAACAACAAATGACTCCCAATCAGCGGCTTTTTCATAGTTAGCACCATTAGCCTTTAGGGCATCTTCTACTAAGAATGGCACGACATCTGTTAGACCAACGGCGTCTTCTTCTGAATTGGTGAAGCCAGTCACTGTTTTACCTTTTACTAAATACTCACCATCAATTTTGACGTTTTTAAGAGCGGCTGGAGAATGGCAAACAAAGGCGACAGGTTTGTCTTGTTTGACAAAAGTCTCAATCAAATTGATCGAATTTTTATCAACTGCCAAGTCCCATAGTGGACCGTGACCGCCCGGATAAAAGACTGAATCAAAGTCTTCGGCTTTCATATCAGCGAGTTTTTTAGTATTGGCAAGATGCTTTTGAGCATCGCTGTCTTCTTTAAAACGCTTGGTATCTTTGGTTTGGGTGTCTTCAGTGTCGCTGCTAGGATCAAGCGGCGGCTGGCCACCAGCAGGAGAGGCTAGTGTTACGTTGACGCCTGCATCGATAAAAGCATAGTACGGCGCGGCAAATTCTTCTAGCCAAAAGCCCGTTTTTTTGCCAGTATCGCCCAATTTATCATGTGAGGTTAGTACCATTAAAATATTCATAATTATCCTTATTTATTGTTTATATGTGAGTAAAGCAAATCATTAACAGCCACATTTTTATTGATAGGGGATTCATTCAAATGGCGAGCCAAATGACCAAAACGTTATCAGTATAAGTGGTGACCGTTAATATTATTCCTGCTTCAGACGTAACTTTCAGTAGTGATCTTAGCAAGTTGTGTTGTTAAGTGGTTATTAACAATAGTTATTACCTATCGTCAATTATTTAACATGAGTTACTGAACGTCAGATACTTTAACCACTGTTTTACCAAAGTTATCGCCATTTAGCATGCGAACAAAGGCATTTGGTGCATCGTCTAAGCCTTCAGCGATATATTCTTTGGTTTTAACATCGCCTGATTCGACCCACTTGCTCATGGTTTTTAAGAATTCTGGGAAGTGGTTGCCATATTCTTCAAAAATGATAAACCCTTTAACGGTTAGACGACGGCTTAGAATGTTGCCCATCAATACGCCCAAACGATCTTTACCATCAGGCAGCTCAGTAGCGTTGTATTGCGCGACCAGACCACAGACTGGGATACGTGCATGAGCATTCAATAATGGCATGACCGCATCAAATACTTTGCCACCGACGTTTTCGTAATAGATGTCGATACCATCTGGGCACGCCGCTTTTAATTGCTCGGCAAAGTCATCGGCTTTATGGTCAATACAGACATCAAAGCCGAGCTCATTGACAGCAAAGTCACATTTTTCTTTACCACCAGCCACACCAACAGTACGTACGCCATACTGCTTGCCAACTTGACCTACCGTTGCACCAACGGGACCCGTTGCGGCAGCGACGACCAAGGTTTCACCTTTTTGTGGTTTGCCGATATCGGTCAGACCCATGTAACCGGTAAAGCCTGGCATACCTAGTACGCCCAAACCATAAGAAGGGTTCGGCATGTTCTTGTCAAGCTTTAAGACACCTTCGCCATCACTGACGCTATAGTCTTGCCAACCTGAGTTTGAAACAACCAAGTCGCCCACAGCAAATTTGTCAATATTGGACTCTACAACTTGGGCCACGGTTGCACCCATGATGACATCACCAACGTCTAGCGGATCAGCATAGCTCTTTGCATCGCTCATACGTCCACGCATGTATGGATCTAATGATAGGTAAACGGTACGCAGCAGCATTTCATTGTTATTTGGCGATGGGATATCGCTGGTTGCCATATCAAAGTTTTCGGCTTTTGGCTCACCTATTGGACGGCTTGCCAATTTGATTTGACGGTTTGTTTTTTGGTTTTGTTGCTTATCAAAGCTCATTATTAGATTCCTTTTCTATTTATTAATTTTAAGGTTCTATTGGTCTTAATATTTTACTGGTTCTGAGGTTTTGATTGTGAATGGAGTAGCTACTCAGTGCTGAGTAACTACTATAAATAGCATAACTATATGTGTTTCTTATTACGGTGGTGCTTTTATTAAGCAGCTTTGCTACTAATGGCACGTTGCAGAATACGGCGTGACACTTCTAAATCATTCTTGCCGTGCTCACCTAACTTAACCATGTTGTGTGCTTCTAGTTGTTTGATGATTGGATCAATCGCTGATTCAGTCAAATTGGCATCTTCTAGGCTAACTGGCAAGCCAAGCTCGCGGAAGAAGTTTTCAGTGTAAACAATGGCAGTTTCAATGATGGCATCGTCATCTAGGTCAGTATCGGTAATGTTCCATACGTTACGTGCATACTGAAGCAATTTTTCTTTTTTGCTTTCTTTTAGCTCACGCATCACTGATGGCAATAAGATAGTTAACGTACGTGCATGATCGATTGCGTGTAGCGAGGTTAGCTCATGACCGACCATATGGGTTGTCCAATCCTGCGGTACGCCAGTACCGATCAGACCGTTCAATGCCATTGTCGCCGTCCACATAATATTTTTACGTGTTTCTAGGTTTTCTGGATCTTGTTTAACTATTCGACCTTCATCGATAAGGATTTTGAGCAAGCTTTCAGCAAAAGCGTCTTGAACTTTAGCATTGACTGGATAAGTCAGATACTGTTCCATCACATGGACGAATGCATCAGCCACACCGTTCATTACCTGACGTTCAGGTAATGTAAGCGTTTTGACTGGGTCTAGAATTGAGAATTTAGGGAAGGCAAGTGGGTTACCAAATGGTAGTTTTGCTTGGCGTTCGCTGTAGTTGATGACGCCGCCTGAGTTCATCTCAGAACCAGTCGCTGGAATAGTCAATACCGCACCTAGGTCAATAGCAGAGTCGATGTTTTTGCAATAACCCGTTAATGCATCCCATGCTTGATCACGTGAGACAGTACCATCTTCTTCAGTCAATGAAGATACTAGTGCAACAAATTTACTGCCGTCAATTACTGAGCCACCGCCGACTGCTAATAAGAAGTCAATGTTGTGCTCATTCACCATATCTGCTGCTTTTAATAGCGTGGTGAATTCTGGGTTGGCTTCGATACCACCAAATTCAAACACTGTACGGTTACCGCTGGCTGACAAGGCGTCTTTTACTTCGTCTAATGTACCAGTACGCTGAGCTGAACCACCACCATAAGTAATAAGTACGCGGGCATCAGTAGGCACTAGATCAGATAATTGTTCGATTTGGCCTTCACCAAAAACGATACGGACTGGGTTGTAATATTGAAAGTTATTCATAAAATTCCTAATGTTGATAAAAATGGTTCCGTCAAATATTTTGACGTTAAACAATGAATGGTAAGCAATACTTATTGGTGCATTTACTCTGAAGCTTGATGCGCATTGTACACCAATTAGACCAGTCGTCTAGTGGTGTTTACAAAACTATCATACAACGTTTTTATCAAACATTGGGTTTCTAGGTAATAACACTATGTTGATGCGCAGATATAAAACGCAACTTTAGAGAGCTGCACCACAGATGCCGTTTGCTATCAACGTCCCATCTGAGTCGTCGTCATGTGCCAAATTTCTGCTAGAGGCGTATTTGTTTGACTAATCTTAGCCATTAGGCTGGCACCAAGCCACGCGAAATACCAACGCTTAGCCATACTCTCAGCTGATATATTATCATGGCGGGGTACAGACCCATCTGTCCAGCCTGCCTTGATCTGCTCGGCGAGCCACATGGTCGTTTGCTGATAGCCCGCATCAAGTGCTTTACGCATGGTTTCTGACATATCGGCCACCTCTGCGCTGAGCTTAACAACCAAGCATTTCTCGTGATCACAGCCGTTCTGCTGGGTGTCATACCAATTTTGAAAATAATCATATAGCTTTTGCTGGGCACTGACATCTTGTGCGTCGATGATATCTAGACGGGCTTTATACAAGCTAAAATAATGATTAATGATCGCTTCACCAAAAGCTTCTTTTGAGGCAAAGTAATGATAAAAAGAGCCTTTAGGCACGCCAGCTGTGTCTAAGATTTGTTTTAGGCCGACAGCGGTAAAGCCTTTTTTGGCTATTAATTGGTAACCAGTGGCAAGTAAATGAGCTTTAGTATCTGGTGTAGTAGCGTCTATATTAGACATAAATAGGATTGTCTCCCTTGGTAATTGCTTGGATTAGCGTATGTATTAAATAGTCAGTTAAAACAGTTAGCGTTCACTTGAACGTCATGTTGATGGCGTATTGTAATAGGATATATTTATATGTGTTACGTTTTATCAACACTATTCACTGACAAAGTAGTCTTGTTTTATTGATAGCTATGATACCATTAGACCAGTCGTCTAGCAAGATGGGTTTTGTTCTTATCCGTTATCAGAGCATCTTTATTCTAACTGATGGATTTTAGCTGATAGCTTAACAGTAATTTTAAAATTACTACTTGTAAGATATTTTCTAATATAAGATATCACCGACTTAATAATTTTATTTGAATAATCGAAAATCAGTACTCAACATAACAAATCAAAAATAAGGATGATTATGTCAATCAATACTACTAGTGCATATAGCGACTTCCATTTGCAGTTCATCGCTGGTGAATGGCAAACCGGTAAAGACGATAGCATCAATACCAATACCAATCCCTACAATGGTGATACTCTCGTAGAGGTTCAGCAAGCGACTAAAGATCAACTTAATGAAGCATACGATGCTGCCAGCCAAGCTCAAGAAAAATGGGCCAAGCAGACGCCTGCAACGCGAGCCGCAGTGTTATACAAAGTGGTAAATATATTGGATCAGCGTCAAGAAGAAATCGTTGATTGGCTAATCAAAGAGTCGGGTAGCACACGTATCAAAGCCATGGTTGAGTTTAGTGCGACGCGTGCGATTACCCTTGAGGCGGCAACGTTCCCTAACCGTGTACATGGTGAGATTAGACCATCGAATACCCCTGGCAAAGAGAACTTCATTTATCGTGAGCCAATCGGTGTCGTCGCTGTCATTAGCCCATGGAACTTTCCACTGCATCTAACCCAGCGCTCGATCGCACCAGCCTTAGCACTTGGTAACGCAGTTGTGCTAAAGCCTGCTAGCGATACGCCAGTAACTGGTGGTCTGTTACTTGCAAAAGTGTTTGAAGAAGCGGGTCTGCCAAAGGGTCTGTTAAACGTAGTTGTTGGCTCAGGTAGCGAGATAGGCGATGCAATCGTTGAGCATAAAGCGCCAAGCTTAGTGTCATTCACAGGTTCGACCTCAGTGGGTAAACATATCGGTGAGCTTGCCAATGGCGGTGAGTACATCAAGCAAGTAGCACTCGAGCTGGGTGGTAATAGTCCATTTGTGGTATTAAAAGATGCTGATATTGAGCAAGCGGTAAAAGCTGCTGCCTTTGGTAAGTTCTTGCATCAAGGGCAAATCTGTATCGCCATCAACAGAGTGATTGTTGAAGACGAGATTTATGATGACTTCGTTGAGCGTTTCTTAGCACATGTCAAAACATTGAATGTAGGCGATCCTAATAAGCAAGACACTGCTGTTGGTCCAATTATCAATGAAAAACAAGTCAAATCGCTCAAAGAAAAAATTGCTAAAGCACAGGATGAAGGCGCAAAAATGATACTAAGTGGCGAGATCGAAGGCCAAGTAGTACCGCCGCATATCTTCACTGAAGTGACTCGCGAAATGGATCTATCACGTAACGAAGTGTTTGGACCATTGGTCGGTATTATTCGTGCTAAAGATGAAGACGATGCATTGTCGATAGCCAATGATTCTATGTATGGTTTGTCTAGCGCCGTATTTACTGCTGATATGCAGAAAGGTCTACGTTTCGCTCGCGGTATCAGAGCAGGTATGACCCATATCAATGACATTTCAGTCAACGATGAAAGCAATACGCCATTCGGTGGTGAGAAAAACTCAGGTATTGGTCGCTTTAATGGCGAGTGGGTGCTTGAAGAGTTCACCAGAACGCATTGGATTTCAATGCAAAACGAACCACGTGAGTATCCATTTTAATAGCACCAGACTAGAATGAAGAATAATAAAAAAGACCGCTTTTATAGCGGTCTTTTTTTATGGGAACGTTGAAAGTGTGATTATTTAAGGTGAAAGCCTAGCAAGCCTTGTATCTCCTCGACGGTCATATGTCTAACGAGTGCTTGGTCATCTACCGACAAGCGATTGGTGTGCTCTTTTATCATAGTGTGGATACTACGAGCGACCTCATAAGTGCTGGCATAATACATTTGCGGATCTTCTTTAGTGAGTTTCATCAAAAACTTATCGATGATTTTGCGCTTTTCAAGGGCAGCGTGTTCTTTAGTCATGACATTCTCCTAGTTATAACCATCTAAGCAGTCAGCTCAGTCATAGTCAATGCTTATGGTTAGTATAGCGCAGATAACAACGATGCTAGCGACTTAAGTTGAACAGATAACACGCTCTATACTGTGTGTCACATTCTAAAATATTATAGTCTAGACTCAGCTTTAAGTGAGCGTGTTTAACGACTTGGGAATCGAGAGTATGTCAAATCACCAATCAGTCAATGCATCAAATAAATCAGTCAATAAAAAAGTGGTATTGGTATTATTTCATAACGATTTGCGCATAGAGGACAATGAGACGTTAGTCAAAGCGGCGACATTGGCTGAAAGCAACCAAGGGAGTCTGATGCTCATCTATGCTGATTTTTTGGCTGATAGCTTTGAATCGAAAGATAGCAGTCAAGCTTACCACTTTAATGAGATGGGCGCGGCTCGTCAGCAATTTTTATCTGAGAGTTTGGCGGATTTGGATCAATCGCTTCAGCGCCTTGGTAATCGATTGCTGTATCTGTCGCCAAGCTGTTTATCAAAAAGTCATTTGTCGTCAGATAATGTAGAGTCTGCCTCAAGCCCCTTTACTCAGTTATGCCAGCTCATTGAGCAGCAACAAGTCACCGATATCTGTGTCAGCCACACGGCAGATTATAATCAAAATAAAGGCTATGTTGCCTTGCAGAGCAAATATCCGCAGATAATATGGCACAGTCAATCAACCCATACGCTATTTGCTGATTTACCGACACAAGACCTGCCGAAAAGCTTTACGCAGTTTCGCAAAAAGGTAGAAGCAAGCCATGATTTATTGAATGCGGACTATGAGGTGGCTGTTTCTCCTATGCCAAAGTCGCTGCCGCCAATGCCTGATGCGTTGATAGGACGTAGTAACTACCTTTTTAAAGCGCTACCATTTGATGAGCAAGCACAGCAAGCATATAGTTTTAAAGGTGGTGAAAAAAATGCAATGATTCATTTAACTCACTATTTTGATTCTGCTGCGCCGCGCACGTATAAAACCACGCGTAATGCGCTGGATGACTGGACGCATTCCACTAAATTCTCGCCTTGGCTGGCAAATGGTTGCTTGTCTATCAATACATTGTTGAACCGCCTACGTCATTATGAGCGTGAGGTTATCGCCAATGAGTCAACGTATTGGATATGGTTTGAGCTGCTGTGGCGCGAGTATTTTTATTGGTATGCGATTGAACATGGAAGAAACTTATTTTTGTTTAAGGGAATTGGTCATCAGTTACCAGCCATTCGTTTCGATGATCAGCGTTTGCAGCAATGGCAGAATGGCACCACGCCATATCCTATCGTCAATGCCTGCATGAATCAGCTTAAGCAAACAGGGTATATGTCCAATCGAGGCAGACAAATCGTTGCTAGCTGCTTTATTCATGAGTTGGGTTTAGACTGGCGTTATGGTGCAACCTATTTTGAACAGCATCTTATCGATTATGATGTCGCGAGTAATTGGGGGAATTGGCAGTACTTAGCTGGTGTCGGCGCTGACCCAAGAGGATGTCGGCAATTTAATCTCAACAAACAAACTCAGCAATACGATCCAAATGGTGATTTTGTTCGTCAGTGGCAAGGGGTGGTAGGGCAAAGCGGTTAATTAATATATGTTGAAATTACTGGTTAAAAATTTATATGTTAGAAATATCAACAGACTAAATACAAGATAGGTATGAACGATGAAAAAACCAAGCCCTTATCTAACCTTTGCAGGTGCTATTCCGTTTGTCGCCTGTGCACTTTTACTTGCTATAAACATTGATAGTTTGCCCTACTTAGGGACAACAACTTATGTATTGAGTATCTATGGTCTGGTGATTGCCTCTTTTATGGCTGGTGCGCAATGGGGCAACCATTTGAGCTTAGCTGATGATAATAGATGGGCGATTATATTGCCCTTAGTGAGTAATGTGATCGCGATTGGCCTATGGTTAGGGTTTTTAACGTTATCAGCCATCGGTTTTATTTGGTTGTTAATTCTTGGATTTGCCAGTATGTTGATTATTGATTACGGTCTCACTCGAGCGTGCATTATTACGCAAGACTATTTCAAAGTGAGAACCTATGTCACAGCCATAGTGGTTGCGTCCTTAATCATGGCCGCTGTGCAGTTATGAATGGTACTGGCTAAATCTTATCAATTTGCTTTCTTCGTTTTTATATCAAGTCAGAAGTTAAAATCGGTAAGTGTTTGTAGTCATGATATTTTGATAGATACATTGCAAGTTTTATAACATTTATTTAATATGAATTTTATAAAACTGACTTTATTTATATTCTTCTAAGAAGACCACCATGCAATCTATCAATTTACCTAGTAAGCCACCAAGCTCTCCACATCCTATTCTTAATTTGAGCTTTCGCATATTTTTTAGTGCTGCTGCGCTATTTGCAGTGGTAACGATGCTGCTATGGGCTTTTGTATTTACTGGGCACACGGATATCGACGCACAGGTATTGAGCCCGTTGTACTGGCATGGCCATGAGATGGTTTACGGTTATGCATTGGCAGTGGTCGCAGGGTTTTTGCTAACAGCGGTAAAGACATGGACAGGAATAATGATGCCGCATGGTTATAAGCTGCTGGCTATATTTGGCTGTTGGCTGCTAGCACGTTTGAGCTGGGCAGGTTTTGGGCTTGGTATGACGGTTGCGGGTAGCAGTATACGGTTGTTATATGTCGCCGCAATATTTGACTTATTATTCATCGCCTCGATGGCATTTTTGATATGTCGAGCAGTATTACAGGTCAAGCAGTATAAGCAAATGGGTATCTTAGCGAAACTGGCGTTATTGACCGTTGGCAACGGAATCTGCTACTGGGGTATTATCAATGCCGATATGAGTATGACTAAGATAGGGCTTTATCTAGGGTTTTACTTGATCATTGGCTTGATATTAACCATTGGTCGCCGCGTGGTGCCATTCTTTATTGAGCGTGGTCTTAGTGTTGGAACGACGGAGGTCATCAAGTTGCGCAATAGTAAAATACAGGATGTTGCGAGCTTATTGTTTTTCTTAGCCTTTTTTATTAGTGACTTGTTTTATCCTAATAAGTATCTGCTGACTATTACGGCACTTGGCGTAGCAGTGGTTAATATCATCCGTTTGGTAGGCTGGTATCATCGCGGTATTTGGCAAAAGCCATTACTTTGGTCATTATATGTTGCATTTTTGGGCATGTGTTTGAGTTTTCTACTGTATGCGCTGCAACCGTGGTTGGGCTATACTCATAGTATTGCGATGCATGGACTTGCGATTGCAGGTGTCGGTATGATGACGTTGGCAATGATGACGCGAGTATCGCTTGGGCATACGGGACGCAGCATTCATCAGCCGCCCAAAATGGTAAGCTTCATGTATGGTTTGATGGTATTAGTATTTGTCAGTCGAGTACTGTTACCATTAGCTGATATGAGCCACTACCTATTATGGATTATGATTGCTCAAGGCGCTTGGATTGCTTGTTTTGTGCTATTTTGCATCAGTTATTTACCGATGCTGGCACGTCCTAGACCTGATGGCTTATTTGGTTAGAGCGATCTAATGATGCCATTGTCAAAAGATGAATTACTTTGACCAAATTGATTGGCTTAAAAAAATTATACGAAGAAAGAGGAGCGCAAATGAATGCGACTGACCAATTATAGTGACTACGCGCTACGCTCATTGATTTATTTGGCAGTGAGACCAGAGCCGCCATTACTCGCAAATATCAGTGATATTGCTGATAGTTACGGCATTTCTAAAAGTCATTTGACCAAGATTATTCATCAGTTGGGTCAGCTTGGTTATATAGAAAGTGTGCGTGGGAAAAATGGCGGTATACGTTTGGCTCGTGCGCCAAAAGATATCAATTTGGGTGTATTAATCAAACAAATGGAGCCGGACTTTGATTTGGTCGAGTGCTTTGCGACACCCACGAATGCTAAGAGCAGTGATGGTCGACAGACTGGTTCGACAGGTTTGCCTATTACGCTGATTGATGAAACGACAGTTAACGCTAAGGGCTGTGTCATTAGCCCAGCATGCCAACTAAAAAATGTGTTTTTTGAAGCATTGACAGCATTTATTAATGTCCTTGAGCGCTATACCTTGGCAGATATCCTCAACAACGAAGATGAACTGGCATCTTTATTGTTTCGTTAATGGTTTTGATGTTGATGGATTCATTTTAAAAAAGGGAGTGACCATCTTGGCCACTCCCTTTTTTATGCTTTTAATGCGAGATTATACGGTCAATTAAGATTTTTCTAATTTTGGACGGGCTTTATCAATGGCTTTTAATAATGCTTTCTCAAACTCGCCTTCCTTGAATTGAACGAGGTAAGAGTGTGCGGCGCAGAAATTACGCACATCGCGCCATTCATGTGCCAGATTGCTTGCCCAGTCGCAATATTTCTTGCCTGCATCGGGTTCGTTTTTCAGCGCTTTTTTGGTCGTTGGATGCAGTATCAGTTCAGGCAATATCGCCTCTAATAACTTCATCGGTGGGCTCATAAAGGTATCATCGACGTGCAAGCTTTGACTGGCAGGATGATAGGCTAACAGTGAGCCTGCATGAATCATCTCATTGGGTGAGATATAGTAGATGCCTTGTGACATTGAGAACTTAAGCTCAGGGTAACGCTTAGCGACTGCCTCGCTTTCAACCAAGTCATCTGCCCATTTTACTTCAGGTATTTTTTTATGGTGGCGGCTACTGCCATAAAAGATCGCTTGCGGGAAGTCTTTTGCCATTTGGGCACAGTGTACCGTATGGAATGGATGAACATTGAGGACGGCTTCGACATCCTGACCATTATTGGTCAGTGCCATCACTTCGTCTCGAATATCACCTGTTAAGGCGTAACTGTCCAAAAAGATAAAGCGTCCTGAAGATAGCTTGACCAGCGAGCACTGAGTGCCAATGTTTAGAACACCGCCAATGCGAAAATCTCCGCGTATATTCCAAAATCCTGCGCCTAAATCATGCATTTTATCGGTCATTTAAATTATTCCTTAATGTTTTTTTGCTTGGGTTCTTAAATCCTTAAACATTTTCAATGTCCTAGATTTTTTAATGACGAATACTATTTATTAGATTACACCTTAAGAGTATGGTGAGTCATGTACCTAAAGTCTGTTATAAAAAAGATGTCGATTGTTATAGTCAATGTATGAGCATAAAGTTTAATGCAAACTTATACTCATCGATGAGCATTGTCATTCACAGCTTATAATTTATAGATTATTATTTAATGAATCTGTATAATACTTCTTACTATTTTATTTATGTTTGAAGGTTGAGTGATGAGATTTTTTGATAAAATGAGCGCATCAGCGGTTATTGCAACGATGTTATTAGCAGGTTGCTCAAGCCTAAACGCTGATAACAGCGCAACCAAAACGGATACTATCCAACTTGCTCAAACAGCACCAATCCCGCAAGTGGATTTTCGCTTTAGCGCTGCTGAGAATGTTGATCTTGCCAATCAAAACAAACTTTCTTGGCGTGTGTTTTATGACAAACCCTCTACAGGTGCAGATGCTACTTGGTTTGATGCCGTAAAACATGGTGACCTAGCCACGGTCACATACATGGTCAATAATGGTCAAGACTTAGAAGTTAAGGATACAGGTAGCCTTAATCAAACGGCATTAGGCTGGGCTGCCTTTATCGGCTATGAAGATATGGTCGATTACTTAGTCAATAAAGGCGCTGATATCTATGCTAAAGATGACGGTGATGTATATAACGTCATGAAATCTGCTGTGCTGGGAAAAAATACCAATATTGTCAAAAAAGTACATATGTTATTGAATGATAAAGCGCCTGTAGATTTAAATGATCAGACGGTAGAGAGTGATGGCGAAACCTTGATTATGGTTGCTGCCAGCAATTATCGCCTTGAGACTGTCAAGTATTTATTGGCGCAAGGCGCCAATCCAAATCTAGTGGCAACGACCAAAGACAAAAAAATGGGCTCGTATAATCAAGGTGCCTATTCATATGCGTGTTCGCGAGATTTGGTTGATATGCAAAAGCTATTGGCCGCCAATGGTGCTGTGAATCATCGTACTGGCAAAGCCAGCTGTGAATAATGGCGTTAATGACTTTATAAAAAAGGCTGTCATTTTGGTAGCCTTTTTCTATACTAAGCGCTCATAAGTCAGACGTTTATCAGTGGATTGTTTATAAACGTTTACTTTATCAGCAGTTTTTATAGTCGTAAGCCGATATACGAGGATTGTTGCCATAATTGTCGTTACGACATAAAAACTTATCGAAGCGGGTATCGCCATTTATGTAGCGATGCATCCAAGCAATACTTGGCTTGCTCAGTAATATCTCATTAAAACGATAACTGGGACAAAAATGGCTACCATTCTTTATCTCAATCTTCATTTTTGCGCCCGTAGCCTTATCATAAAAAGGACTGCTGTATTTTTTATTTGAGGCAATGCGGTCATTCTGGCAAGTAATGAATAGAGCGGGCGTGTCCATTTTGCCGTAGTCTTTATCATGATAGGGCGTTTGCGGAATAATGGCTCGAACCGTCTTACGTTTTGTCGCTAGCTGGAGTGCACCGCCGCCGCCCATTGACCAGCCAATAGCACCCAAGCGCGTACTATCTATCTGAGCACCCACCGTATTGTCACTAAGAATATAATCAAGCGCAGCACTTAACTGCGTCGCACGGCTCTCTGAGTCATCGTAAATAGAGTTGGTATCGATGGTAATAACCACAAACCCCCAAGATGCCAAACGCGGCCCCCACCATTTAATAGAAGATTCGTAGGACACATAGCCGGGTATCACCGCGATTCCGCCTAACAGGCCACAGCCGCCTGCGTTGGTTGGATAATGAATGGTTCCGCCACCGAAGCCATTGGCCAACTGACGAGGAACGGGTTTTTTAGCTACCGAAAAAGCTCCCTTATCACGCGTATCTGACAGGTTAGCCGCCGTAATAATACTATCAGCGATACAGTTTGACGGCGAGGCTGATGTTGATATTGGTGCTGTTACTGTAACCGATGATGCTATTGGGGTTGATAATATTTTGGTCGATTGTTCTTTAATTGTGAGCTTATGAATTGCGGCTACTTCGTCTAACGTAATTGCCGACACATTTATAGAAAAAATTAGGGCACCTATAGCGACAATCAATTGCGAATAAAAAGGGTGTTTGGGCATGATAAGGAGTCTGTTATAGGTGAGTTGGATTTCGCGGCAGGTTATATTTTGTTGGCGCAAGTTTTTGTGGATCGCATTTATATATAATAGGTCAAAATAATAGTAGACAGTAATCTGCTTGCTGTCAAAAATATACGTCACCTACGCAGTATATAAAGCAGCAATTTTTAGTGTTCAAATAGCACAATAAGCCAGCTGGCTAGCACTATTAATGTTGTTAAAATAATATGATTGGTCAAGTATAAATAAGGCAATACCGATAACACACCGAAACCAGAGTCTGGTATTTGGTATGCTAAAATCATATATGACGCATATCTCTAGCATCAGCCATTATTTTTTGTCATTATTTCAGCTATTATCGTCCTACTTCTATCACTCACGCCAGATAATCCGCGTCCAATATAGCCTGTATCCCTGTGAAAAATACCATCAGTAAACCCCAAAATAATATGCCACAACCTCTATCTACACCAATCAATTCGACATCGTGGGTATTAAAACTCACTATCGGCTTGATTGGGATGTTTGCTTTTTTGCAAGTGTATTCTATTCAGGCCATTTTGCCCGTATTGATGGTGGATCTATCAGCAACAGAGGTGCAAGCTGGCATGATCGTCGGTGCAACGGTGATGGCGATTGCTATTATGTCGCCATTTTTGGGCATGCTGTCTGACGCTGTGGGGCGTAAATCCTTTATCGTTGGCGCTTTATTGTTTTTAGCGATACCCACCGCTTTAATTGCCCAAAGTCCCAGTATTGGTTGGATGGGCATGTGGCGGTTTATGCAAGGGTTGTCTGTACCGGGCATTACAGTGGTGACGATTGCTTATATCGGTGAAGAGTTTGAGGGACGTGCTGTCACAGAATTGATGTCGTTCTATGTCTCAGGCTCGGTACTTGGCGGCTTTATGGGGCGATTTTTGCTTGGGCACTTGCACGAGCTTATCGGCTGGCGTGCTGGCTATTATGTGATGGCAGCGATGACCCTTATTGGTGCACTGTGGGTCGGCAAGATGCTGCCATCGTCACAGCAGTTTGTGGCCAATCCGAATTTTCGTTCCGCGATGCAGACGCTCGGTGAGCATTTAACCAATCGTTATGTGGTGACGGCTTGTCTGTTAGGTGCGTGTGTCTTATTTTCACTCGTGGGTTGTTTTACCTTTATCAATCTACATCTTGCTAAGACGCCATATGAGTTGAGTACCGGTGCACTCGCCAATATCTTTGCCGTTTATTTGATAGGCGTTATCATTACGCCATTATCGACGACATTATTACGTCGCTTTGGTTCAGCGCGCACAGTGCGTGTGGCTGTTTGTGTTTCTATGATTGGGGTGCTATTAACACTGGTAACGCCGTTATGGGGCATTATTATCGGTCTTGCGATTATGTCCTCAGGCGTCTTTATTACCCAAGCTGCCACCATTAGTTATATCGCCGTCAATGTTAAAAAAGGGCGCTCATTGGCGTCTGGTTTATATTATATGGGTTATTATGCTGGCGGTACGATGGGCGCGTGGTTATGCGGCATGGCTTATGCGCGTGGGCAGTGGTCGCTCACAGTATGGTTGCTCTTATTTGTACAGATTTTGGCATTACTGGTTGCCAGTTTTGGTATGATTAAAACAAAATCACGCGTGGTTTGATGGCTATTTTTGAGCAATATTCATCAAGCTATTGCAGCTTAGTACGCTTACGTAAGGTCGCTTTACATAGCGTCGATTTTTTCTTACTATCGATATAGTATGCTCAATACGCCATCAATTATCCATGATTCACCCGCATAATAACTTATCCGCATGACCAACAAGGACGTCACATATATGTCAAATATTTACCACAGCGCACCTTCTGCTTACGATTATCCTTTATTAATTAAACAGCTGCTAAACCGTGCCAAAACGGTGTCGCTAGAGCAAGAAATCGTTTATGCTGACAAAAAACGCCTTACGTATAAAGATTTGTTCAACCGTATCAATCGCTTGGCCAACGTCTTAGCAGGTTTGAATCTGGATGCAGGTGATATAGTGGCAGTGATGGATTGGGATAGCCATCGTTATCTTGAGTCGTATTTTGCGGTACCGATGTCAGAGTATATTTTGCAAACCGTCAATATCCGCTTGTCGCCAGAAAAAATTCTTTATACCATCAATCACGCTAAACCAAAGGTGTTATTGCTCAATTCTGAGTTTGCGCCATTGGTCAAAAACTATCAGTTTGAAAACTCTAGTATTGAGCACATTATTTGGCTAGATGATGATGGTGTGACATCCGAAGGAGTCTTCGGTGGTAACCAAAACCGCGTAGTAGGTGAGTATGAAGCGTTATTACAAGCTGCTGATAGTGAGTTTGACTTCCCAGATTTTGATGAAAACACCATTGCCTCGACTTTCTATACCTCAGGCACGACGGGCGATCCAAAAGGCGTGTTCTTTAGCCACCGTCAGTTAGTATTGCATACCCTCACCGAAGCGGCGACATTAGGTATGCTGCCCGACAAGCAAGGCGTCAGTTACGGTGATGTTTATATGCCGATGACGCCGATGTTCCACGTTCATGCGTGGGGCTTTCCATTTACCGCGACCATGGCTGGTTTGAAGCAAGTGTATCCGGGACGCTATGCACCAGATGTATTGATGGACTTGATTATTAATGAAAAAGTCAGTATCACCCATTGTGTCCCAACGATTTTGCAAATGGTGCTCAAAGAAGCACAAGATCGTGGTGCCAGCTTCAATGGTTTAAAAATGATCATCGGTGGTTCAAGATTGACTGAAGGTCTGGCAAAAACAGCCATGGAACAAGGTATCGAAGTATATACCGGTTATGGTATGTCAGAGACGGCCCCACTTATTAGCTTGACAGAATTTAGCTTAAATGAGCCTGCGATGACAGAGGGTGAAGACATTGCCCGACGCTGTATGACTGGTAAGCCCGTACTGATGGTTAACGCTCAAATATGGAGTACCAATAATGAGTCGGTTGGTACTGGGCAAGACAATACGGGAGAGCTGGTATTACGTGCCCCTTGGCTAACGCAAAGCTACCTAAAAAATGACGATGCGGGTAAAGAGCTTTGGGAAAATGGTTATATGCACACCCAAGATATCGCTTATATACGCCCTGATGGCTATATTAAAATCACTGATCGCTTAAAAGACGTTATTAAGTCAGGTGGCGAGTGGATCTCATCGCTAGAGATTGAGACAATTTTATCATTACATCCAGCGGTCGCTGACGTATCTGTGATCGGGGTACGTGATAAACAGTGGGGTGAGCGTCCATTGGCCTTGATTGTGTTAAAACCTGATGCTCAAGACACGAGCGTTGATGACATCAAAGCCATTGCCGAGAAAGCCGTAGAGCGGGGTATTATCCCGAAATATGGTGTGCCAAGTCAGTTTAAGTTTGTCGATGAGTTGCCAAAAACTTCTGTTGGTAAACATGACAAAAAAGTGATGCGTGAGATGTATGCTGATCAAACTGAGGTGTAGCTTTACCTCTCTTATTTGCTAAAGTTATCAGCTGTTAAGCCAATCTAATGTTAATCATAACAAAATAGATTGAGCGCTTAATAGTTGACCTTTATTGTTAGCTCTGCTACATTTTAAACCGATACCTACTAAATCGATACGTAGTGTATCGGTTTTTCAATTCTGGTAGGGATAGTCAGACTTGTATTATGATAGTGTTCCATAAGAGCTTCTATTATAAAATCACATTTTATAAAATCTTATTGCATTACCCATCGTTTACGCTAAGGACAGCCATTATGAACGAGCAAGCCAATCTTCAAAACAGCAATCAAGCTGGGGATCATAATAATAATCAAAGCCTCGATCCATTCTCTAGCCAAAACTCCCAAGCGGCAATTGATACTAACCCAACCTTTGCAGATATATATCAGTCTTCCATCGATAACCGAGAGCAATTTTGGGCTGAGCAAGCCAAGCGTATCTATTGGCATAAAGAGCCTGAACAAATCCTTGATGACAGCAATCTGCCTTTTGCCAAATGGTATGTTGGCGGCGAGACCAATCTTTGTTATAACTGTGTGGATCGCCATCTTGCAGAGCGCGCAGAGCAGGATGCTTTTATCTGGCTGTCCTCTGAGATTAACCAAGAGTTAATAGAAACCTTTCCTGCAGTCGTCGATGCGTTTAAAGATTTGGGCAATAACGTTGAGCTTTATACGGACTATACCAAGCGTCGCCTGACCTATAATGACCTCTATAAAGAAGTCAATTACTTTGCCGATGTGCTACAGCGTCATGGTATTGGCAAGGGTGATCGCGTCGTCATTTACATGCCGATGATATTGGAAGCCGCTTATGCCATGTTGGCTTGCGCTCGTATTGGTGCCGTACATTCAGTGGTATTTGGTGGTTTTGCTGCGCATAACTTAGCCATTCGTATGGATGATGCCGAAGCAAAAATGGTCATCACGGTGGATGCAGGTCTGCGTGGTGGTAAAGTTATTAATTATAAAAATCTTGTCAATCAAGGGGTCGAGCAAGCAACGATTAAGCCCGAACATGTATTGGTCGTCAATCGCGGTATTTTACCGTTTGTGCCAAAAAGTATTGATATCGATTATGCGACCCAGCGTCGTATCAGCTGTGAAGCCAATGCGATTGTCGAGCCTGTTTGGCTCGAGTCAAATACCCCATCGTATCTTCTTTATACCTCAGGCACTACGGGTACGCCAAAAGGTGTGCAACGTGATACAGGTGGTCATGCGGTCGCGCTAACGACGTCGATGGACTATATCTACGATGGCAAGGCGGGCGAGACGTTTTGGGCGATATCAGATATTGGCTGGGCAGTGGGACACTCTTATACTATTTACGCGCCATTGCTAGCTGGGATGACGAGTGTGATGTACGAAGGTTTGCCGCATCGTCCGAACCCCGGTATTTGGTGGCGAATTGTTGAAGCAAACAAGGTCAATATCTTATTCACGGCACCGACGGGTGTCCGTATGCTGAAAAAACAAGATGAGACATGGATGACGCGCTATGATGTTTCCAGCGTAAAATCCTTCTTTTTGGCAGGTGAACCACTGGATGAATCGACAGCCCATTGGCTGACCAAGCATTTAGGTGTGCCAATTTTAGACCATTATTGGCAAACAGAATCTGGCTGGCC
Organism: Psychrobacter aquimaris; assembly: GCF_016107525.1. Classification (GTDB taxonomy): domain Bacteria; phylum Pseudomonadota; class Gammaproteobacteria; order Pseudomonadales; family Moraxellaceae; genus Psychrobacter; species Psychrobacter aquimaris. The sequence continues at coordinate 69,758 of NZ_JABASR010000002.1, forward strand.
CATCCTAAGTAACACGCCCAAATTTAATCATAAACCGCATAAACAAGGATCACCCGGTTACCCCATGTATGGTTATGATGCCCATGTCATCAATGAAGAAACAGGCGAACCTTGTAAAGCTGGCGAAAAAGGACTGCTCGCGATTCGTGCACCATTGCCGCCCGGTTGTCTGACCACGGTATGGCGTAATGATGACCGCTTTGTCAGTAGCTATTTTGGTCTGTTTGATGGCAAGCAATACTCAACCTCAGATTATGCAGTAACTGACGAGGAGGGTTATTTTTATATTTTAGGACGCACTGATGATGTGATTAACGTTGCTGGTCATCGTATTGGCACGCAAGAAATTGAAGAAGCAATTAGTACGCATCCAGAGATGGCAGAATGTGCGGTTGTGGGTATTCAAGACGAATTAAAAGGAGAGCTGCCCATCGCCTTTTGCGTACTGAGAGATCATGAGCAAGTGGCAACGACCGAAAATCGCTTCCGCATAGAGCAGCAAGTCATTGGTGCTGTGGTCAAGTCCCTTGGCGGTATCGCAAGGCCAGCGGCAATTTATTTCCCGCAAGCACTACCAAAGACGCGTTCTGGCAAAATCTTACGTCGAGCCATTCGTGCTTTAGCAGAAGGCAAGGAAACAGGAGATATGTCAACGCTTGATAATCCAACAGCGATTGACGCGATTAAACAGTCTATGAAAGATTATTAAGTAAACTTTATAGTCGTGTTGATTTTAAAAAGCTCATGAATGCTCATGGGCTTTTTTTATTGTTGTTAATGATCTGCGGATAGTGATAGATAAATCGGATGGCAATGTTAACTTTGTTAAAAGAATGATAAAGGGCTTGACCCTAAAATTGTTTTATTGTTATAGTCAATAATGATACGAAATAAATCATTTTAAAAATTATATTTGATTGATAAAAACTTATTGTTTTTTATCTCTTTTTTGAATACCAAGACTACCGTTAAAGGGTAATCTCGCAAACAAGATAAGGATATCTTATGCACCACGTCAAGCAGCTCATTAATGGTCAATTTGTTGATTCTAATACCAGCGAATGGATTGATATCACCGATCCCGCCACCCAAGAAGTTATTGCCAAAGTCCCACAAACTACCGACGATGAAATCAATCAAGCCGTTGCGGCGGCTCAAGCAGCGTTTCAAACATGGCGAAAAACACCTATTACCACACGTGCGCGTATCTTTTTAAAGTATCAAGCATTGATACGCGAGCATATGGATGAGCTGGCAGAAATCTTAACAGCAGAGCAGGGCAAAACGATTGCTGATGCTCGCGGTGATGTATTCCGTGGTTTAGAGGTGGTAGAGCACGCAGCTGGCATTGCCAATCTGCAAATTGGCGACTTCGTTGAAAATGTCGCCTCAGGCGTCGATACCTATAGTATTTGGCAGCCACTAGGCGTTTGTGCTGGTATCACTCCATTTAACTTCCCAGCGATGATTCCGCTATGGATGTTCCCAATGGCGATTGCCACGGGTAATACCTTTATTCTAAAACCTTCTGAGCAAGACCCGATGGTGACCATGCGTCTGGTGGAACTTGCGATTGAAGCGGGTGTACCTGAAGGTGTACTCAATGTGGTGCATGGTGGCAAAGCAACCGTCGATGCAATTTGTGACCATCCAGATATTAAAGCGGTTTCTTTTGTCGGTTCGACCAACGTTGGTAAGCATGTCTACGAGCGTGCCAGCAAATCCGGCAAGCGCGCCCAATGTATGATGGGCGCGAAAAACCATGGCGTTATCTTACCTGATGCCAATAAAGAGCAAACCCTTAATCAGCTAGCAGGTGCGGCATTTGGTGCTGCTGGTCAACGCTGTATGGCATTGTCAGTTGTGGTACTAGTGGGCGCTGCTGGTGAGTGGATTGATGATATCAAAGCCAAAGCAGAAGGCTTAATCGTCTCAGCTGGTAAGCATGATAAAGACTTAGGTCCACTGATTTCTCCTGCGGCAAAAGCCCGTGTTGAGCATTTAATTGGTACTGGTGTAGAAGAAGGGGCCAGTTTGCTTCTTGATGGTCGCGGTATTACGGTTGAAGGCTATGAAAAGGGTAACTTCGTAGGACCGACTATCTTTGATAATGTCACTGCAGATATGCAAATTTATAAAGAAGAAATCTTTGGGCCAGTACTTTGTATCATGCGCGCCAATAGCTTAGATGAAGCGATTGAGCTGCTTAATGCCAATCCACATGGTAATGGCACGGCAATCTTTACCCAGTCAGGCGCTGCTGCACATAAATTCCAACAAGATATTCAGGTTGGTCAAATCGGTATTAACTTGCCAATTCCTGTGCCACTACCGATGTTCTCATTCTCAGGCTCACGTGCCAGTAAGCTTGGCGATCTCGGTCCTTATGGTAAGCAAGCTGTGCAGTTTTATACGCAAACAAAAACGGTCACTGCACGTTGGTTTGATGATGAAGCGAGCCGCGGCGTCAATACGACTATTTCAATTTAATCGTCAATCCACTATATTTGCGGTCTAATGTCAATCTTACTCAACATATTTTTTGCTAGAAAAGTATGATTTTATAATTGTCATTATGCCGCTGTTATACTGTATAAAATACACGGTATAAATAATATTAAACTGATGGCTTATTAAGTTCTCTCCACCATATTTGCTTTGCATGCACAAGGATGACCCTATGGATTTTTCATTGACCGAAGACCAAATCGCCTTTCGCCAAACTGCTCGTCAGTTTGCGCAAAAAGAGCTAAAGCCAAACGCGGCTGAATGGGATCGAACCTCGCATTTCCCAGTCGATGTGATTAAGAAGTCAGGCGAGCTTGGCTTTTTAGGGCTGTATACCAATCCCGACTATGATGGCCTAGGGCTACCACGCTTAGACTCTGCGATGGTGTTTGAGGAGCTAGCATGGGGTGATACGGCTGTGGCTGCTTATATGAGTATTCATAATATGGCTGGCTGGATGATTGGTGAATACGGCAGCGATGTGTTGTGTAAAAAATATTTACCTAACATGGTCAGTGGTGAATGGCTTGGCAGCTATTGTTTAACTGAGCCGAATGCCGGTTCTGACGCCGCCTCATTACGTACCAAAGCCGATAAGCAAGGCGATTATTACGTACTCAATGGAGAGAAAACCTTTATATCAGGTGCAGGCTCCACCGATGTGTTAGTGGTCATGGCACGTACAGGCGGTGCAGGACCAAAGGGCGTATCAGCGTTTGTTGTAGATGCCAATAGTGCTGGTATCGAATATGGCAAAAACGAGCATAAGATGGGCTGGAAAGCGCAGCCAACACGGACGATTAGCTTTAAAGATGTCAAAGTCCCAGCAGAAAACCTGATAGGTGAGGAAGGTCAAGGCTTTCGTATTGCGATGAAGGGTTTAGATGGTGGTCGTATCAATATCGGTATCTGTGCGGTTGGTACGGCGCAGTCAGCACTGGAGACAGCCACCAATTATGTGCAAGAGCGCAGCCAATTTGGGAGTCCGATTGCTAGTTTACAGTCGGTACAATTTAAGCTTGCAGATATGCTGACTCAAACCATCACTGCACGGCAAATGCTATATTTAGCGGCCAGTAAAGTCGATAACAATGACTCGCAAGCGTCTACTTATTGTGCGATGGCAAAGCGTTTGTCGACTGATCTTTGTTTCGATGTTGCCAATGAAGCCTTACAGCTGCATGGCGGTTATGGTTATCTAAATGAATATCCGCTTGAGCGCCATGTGCGAGATTTGCGTGTCCATCAGATTTTAGAAGGCACCAATGAAATCATGCGAGTGATTGTCTCGCGTCAGCTATTGCAAGATGATGCGTTGAGTCAGTTACGTTAATCACTTTATATGAATGAATAACCTGCCTATTCAACTCTATGAATAAAGCGATTTTATAAAAAGTTTATAACAAGGATGTTCTATGAAGGATTATACCAACTTAAACCTATCGATTGACGGTCATACTGCTACCGTGACATTGAATAACCCACCAGCCCATACGTGGACGATGGACAGTCTACCAGCGCTCAAGCAACTGGTTACTGACCTTAATGCCAATGATGATGTTTATGCCTTAATCATTCATGGCGATGGTGAGAAGTTTTTTTCGGCAGGTGCAGATTTAAATAACTTCTCTGATGGTGATAAAGGTCGTGCGATTAGTATGGCAATAGCGTTTGGTGAAGCATTTGAAGCGCTATCAGCGTATCGTGGAGTCAGTATCGCGGTCATCAACGGCTATGCGATGGGCGGCGGGCTTGAGTGTGCGCTGGCGTGTGATATTCGTATTGCAGAAGCGCATGCGCAAATGGCATTGCCTGAGACCGGTGTGGGACTGTTACCGTGTGCGGGTGGTACGCAAAATCTAACAGCTTTAGTCGGTGAAGGCTGGGCAAAGCGTATGATATTGTGCGGTGAGCGCGTCGATGCAGAGACAGCACTGCGTATTGGTTTGGTGGAAGAAGTCGCCACTAAAGGAGAGGGTTTGCAAGCGGCACAGTTACTTGCGCAAAAAGTCGCTAAGCAATCACCCGTTGCCGTCACTTATTCTAAACAGCTTATCCAAGCGGCAAGAAATACTCCACCTGCACAAAACCTTATTCATGAGCGCGAAGCTTTTGTTAAGTTATTCGATACCAAAGATCAGCGTGAAGGCGTACAAGCCTTCTTAGAAAAGCGTAAACCTAATTGGCAAAATAAATAGGCCAAATTGAATATGACTTTATTCTAATATTTTCCCTTTTAATTTTTGTAGGTCACTTTTATGACAGCAGCTATCACAGCGACGGATGATATTAATAATCAAAAAGCCGTAGAAAAAACCGCACAAGAAGCACCAGTATTGTTCAATACTGAGCCGACAGATTGTGGTCATCTCATTGGAATAATGACGTTAAATACCCCAAAATCTCTTAATGCGCTCAGCGTTGAGATGTGTCAACTATTATCACAACAGCTAGAGCAGTGGCAGAGTGATAATCAGATAGTGGCTTTGGTGTTACAAGGAGCAGGTGACAAGGCATTTTGTGCGGGTGGTGATATTCGTAAGCTCTATGACAGCATGTCTAGCGATGCACCGTTACCGAACCCTTATGCGACAGAGTTTTTTGGTCATGAATATCGTCTGTATCGGCAGATGCACTTTTATCCAAAGCCATTAATACTTTGGGGTGACGGCATTATCATGGGTGGCGGCATGGGGCTGATGGCAGGTTGCAGTCATCGCTTAGTCACCGAGCGCACTCGCTTTGCTATGCCAGAAGTGACTATTGGATTGTTCCCTGATGCCTCTGGCAGTTGGTTTTTGCAGCGTATGCCAGCGAAGACAGGTTTGTTTTTAGGGTTAACGGGGGCGATGTGCAATGGCAATGATGCGATATTGGCCAATCTTGCAGAATATGCCGTCGCCAGTAGTGACTATGGTGCCATCATACAAAGTTTAAAACAGAGCGATTGGCAGGTGTCAGCTAGTAGTACGGACAAATGCGATGACAATAGTGCCCATAGTATCGTTAGCCGTGCACTGGCTGCGCAACCAGTAGCTGAACTGCCGGCGAGTAAATTGGCAACCTATTGGCAACCTATTCAGCAGTTGATGAACAGCGGCGGATTGGGTGATATCGATGTGTTATTACAAAATGATGCGGCACTTGAAAAATTAAATGTGGAGTTTGCTAATGACAGTTGGACGCAGCGAGCAGTGGACACTTATCGTCATGGCTGCCCAGTGACCGCTGCTTTAACTTATGCGCTGTATCATAAAGTCACGGATTTATCGATAGAACAGGTTCTGTATCTAGAAGCTAACGTAGCCGTACATTGTGCAGCCAATCCGGACTTTAAAGAAGGTGTACGTGCGCTGCTTATTGATAAAGATCGCAGTCCACAATGGTCGCGTTCACTAGCAGACTGCCTCAGTAGCGAAGGGCAGTCGTACATACAGCAGCACTTCGTAAATCCTTATGCTAAAGGTGAGCATCCGTTAGGCGATTTGTTGGGTGATGAGGCGTTAGGCAGTCAGCTTGTGCGCTAAAAGTTTTATTTTTGGATTCATTATTAAGGTCTGTGGAATATTTAAATATTAAAAATAATTAAGTTCAAATAGATAACGAAAAACTGTGCGCAGCATGGTCTGCATATATGTGTAATTAATAATTAATAATCAATCATCAAGGAGTGATGAGATGGGTACAAAGGATACAGGTTCAAATAATACTGCGAAGCCAAACATAGCCTTTATAGGTCTTGGTAATATGGGCGCACCAATGGCAGAAAACTTATTAAAGGCAGGTTATGCACTGTCTGTCTATGATTTGTCTGCGGAAGCGACCAAGCGCTTGCAGCAAGCAGGTGCGAGTGTGGCTGATAGTCCTAAAGAGGCTGCAAGCAATGCACAGGTCGTCATTAGTATGTTACCGGCTGGCCAGCATGTCCATTCTGTCTATCTGGGAGATAATGGCTTGCTGGCAGAATTACCGAAAGGCACATTAGTCATTGATAGCAGCACTATCGCTGCTGCTGATGCAAGAGTGGTGGCAGAGGCAGCAAGTAAGTTTGGTATAGACTTCTTAGACGCACCAGTCTCCGGTGGTACGGGCGGTGCCATCGCTGGTAGTTTAACGTTTATTGTGGGTGGCAGCGACGATGCCTTTGCCAAAGCTGAGCCAATACTAGGCGTTATGGGAAAAAATATATTTCATGCAGGCGACCACGGAGCCGGACAAGTGGCTAAAATCTGCAATAATATGCTGTTAGGTATTCTAATGGCGGGAACGGCAGAAGCGATTAATTTGGGGGTCAAAAACGGTCTCGACCCTAAAGTGTTGTCAGATATTATGCTACAAAGCTCAGGTCGTAACTGGACGCTAGAGGTGTACAATCCTTATCCGCAAGTGATGGAAAACGTCCCATCTAGCAATGGTTATAAAGGTGGCTTTATGAGTAAGCTCATGCAAAAGGATCTTAACCTTGCGATGCAAACGGCTAAGGATACGGATGTTGAAACGCCAATGGGTGCTAAAGCGACAGAGCTATATGAAGCACATACGCTAGAAAATGGTGATAAGGACTTTTCTAGTATCATGGCGCGTCACGATAGCTCTGTATTGTCTTAATACTATCTCATATATAAACCAAAAAGGACTGCATTATAATAATAGTGCAGTCCTTTTTGGTTTATATGAAAACATTTAACTTGGTAGCTCATAGACCAGAGACTGAATGTCTTGCGCCGCTTTTTGTAGTCGTGGCACATGGGCTAATAGATCATCTAAAGACACTCGTATGGTCGGTGCGTGTAGATAAAGCGAAGCAAGGTAGCGTGATTTTCTGTCTCGTATCGGTACTGCGATTGCCACCATCTCAGAAATAAACTCTTCGTTATCGACACCTATACCAGTAGCAGCGATATGATCAAGCTCAGCATTTAATGCCTCAATATCGGTGATCGTATTTTTGGTAAATTTATCTAACGACAAGTTTTGTAGTATCTTGTCGCGGCTTGCGCGTGGTAACTGACTTAAATATAGCTTGCCAGTGGCAGTGCACCACATCGGTGACTTTGCACCCACTGGCAAATAAATCTGAATCGGCAAAGTGGTTTGTGCGCGATTGGTATAGATCATATTCATCTGATACGGGACGCCGATACCGCAAGTTTCTTTCAGGTCATCAACTAGCTTTTGCAAAATCATTTGTCGTTCATTAAAGAACAGTCGCTGTTGCCAAAGCTCAACACCCAAATTGCGTACACGCTTGCCCGGTATGATGCCGCCGCCAATATCGACGGTCACAAACCCTTCATCGAGCAGATTCTGAATCAATCGATGGATGGTTGGCTTAGGAATATCTAGCTCTTGTGACAGCTCAAGTGGCGAGAGAGGCTTAGAAGCATAAGACACCGCTTCGATGATCTCTAACACACGGGTAATTGACGATACTTTAGGCATATGAGTGGCTCAATAAGAATAAAAAGAATACAGCAGGAAATACCACAAGGAGTTACTAAATAATAGTAAATTCGCAGTCTTGCGACACATTTTCCCTAACCTCTAATTTAGCATAATATCAAGCTTAGACAAGAGCTAGTTACTTTATCTGCTGATAGTAACGTCATACGATCTAGAAACATTTATATAACTGTTGTGCATGTCTGAAAAATTTTCTAAAAGCAATAATTACTACACCAACTCACAAAACACAACAAACTGTAGTAATAAGCTATATAACTGTCATTGAGTTAAATAAAGAGGTAGGTCATTATAATTACATATTTTGTAATACCCTTACATGAACATTAAGCTAGCCAATATTCATGTCTACGCTGTTGAGTTACTTTAAGAGCATTGTGTAACAGAAAGTCGAAGTTTTGCTGATTGGTGTAGTAATTATTACAATACCTATGCAATCTTTACATAACGGCAAATAAAAAGCGCTCCTACAGGGGTGACTTTTCCGGCCAAAATTGTTTTAATCTGCTCAACAAAATGATCGATTTAAAAAAAGCTAAATTGTCATTTTTTATGGGCAAGTTATTCCACACTTTAGGAGAGTATTTATGAGACTTATTAAATTAACAGCAATTTCTGCTGCCGTTTTAGCGTCAACTGCTGCACTAGCTGCTGAGCCTGTTATCGTTGTCGATGGTAACGATGCAGTTGTTTATGAAGCTGAGCCAGTTGCTGTTGCGTATGAAGCCGAGCCTGTTGCTTATGCATACGATACTGACGCTGGTATAGTTCGCAACACTGCTGGTGCTATCGTTGGTGGTACTACAGGTTTCTTCAAACAAGTCATCCACCCAGCATCTGTTAGCGCTGAAGTTGGTACTCTAGGTTATGGTGCTAACATTGGTTGGTCACTAAACGAGAAAACTGAATTACAAGCTGGTTGGGCTGGTGGTGATGTTTCTGATTTATTCGGCGACATTGATGTAAACGATGTTGAATATGATATTAAAGATGCAGACTTTAGTAACCCGTATCTAGGTGTACAATTACGCCCTACTGGTAACTGGTTCACGATGGGTGCTGGTATCATCGTACCTGACAACGATATCGACGTAACCGCTGAAGGTAAAAATGATATCTTCAAGATTGGTGATGTTAGCTATAATGCTACAGATACTGGTAAGCTATCAGGTACTATAGAGCATCGTAACAAGCTAGCCCCGTATGGCACTATCGGTTTCCGTCCTAACATCACTAACAACTTCGGTTTATTCGGTGAGATCGGTGCAGCTTACATGGGTAAAACAAACGCGACAGTTCGTGCAACTGGTGATGCTGATGAGCTTGTTGGATATGTAAGTGGTGCAGATACTGTTTCTAAAGACGAGAGTACTGTTACGCGTGGTGATGTTGCCGCTGCAGCACAAAAAGAATTAGAACGTAAAGACTATCTTGAGTGGATGCCAATTGTTAAAGTTGGTGCAACTTACCGTTTCTAATCTAATCACAGTTTAAGTACTGTTGTTAGAAGAATAGTAAGAAAAAAACGATCCTTTTTTAGGGTCGTTTTTTTGTCTGTAATAAAGTAGTTGCTAGAGTAAATAACATGTATAAATGGTCTAGAAAATAACGATGGTTTGTTGCACTGATAACACCGCGATACGGTAATCGGACTTAGCGTCTGCTATGACCATTAAAGGTGATGGCTCTCTAATAATATGAATTAAATCCGCAATAAGGTGGGAATAATCCATTCCTAAACCTTGTGCCAGTTTGTATTGATGAATTTTGATAAAACTTTCTTTTATTTGCCACAGTAACTTAGCGATAATCTCACGCTGAAGCGGTAACAGGGATTGTAAAGCAGCCATTTCATGCTCAGAGTAGAACCGCTGTGCCACATGCCATGCTACAGGGTTGGTTTCTATATCAATACCGATGGGGCGATGACGGCTAATAACTACGGTCACTTTACTGTTTGATGGTGTGTTGATTGTCTGAACAGCGTCTTTGTTAATATCATTATGAGCCTTGATGCCTGTATGGCTAAAGCACACGTAATGTTTGCTACCGATAAGCCGATAGGGGAAATTTGATTCATCCAAAGTATCGCTGAGCTTTAGCTCACACAGTAATTGTTGTAGCAATAATCGAACGCCTTTACGTTGTAGTTGACGTTGATGCTGCGCTATTTCACGTGTTGATAAAATTACTGGTGGCAGGCAGTAATGCCAATTGAGCTTGTAAAGTTTATGAAAATTCACATGTGATATAGGATTAATTGCTGACCGCAGTGATTTATTCCACAAACTTTGAAAGTTGATAGATAAGCATTCGCTCACTTGCGCAGTGGCGCACCACGTCATAGGGTCGAGCTGGGTATATTGGACATGAGTCAAATTTAAGATAGAGCTTGGCATCATTGATTATGTCTGTTGTATTGGTTCGCTTAGTAACATGCAAAAAGCCCAGCGATATACTATTGCTGGGCTTTCCATTATAAAATATATTGAGCTTTATTGATTGTAATCTGTTTTACTGGTTTTAGTAAGACAATACCGCACGGCGATTTAGTGCGTAATCTTCTTCAGTATTACCAGCCACAGCAGGGCGCTCTTCACCATAGCTGATGACACGGATGTTGTTTACATCGACGCCTTGAGTCGCAAGGTAGTCACGTGCTGCTTGAGCACGGCGTTCACCTAGTGCGAAGTTATATTCACGGCTACCGCGCTCATCAGTGTAACCTGCGATAACAACACTAGCTCCTGGATTTGAATTGAGCAAGCTTGCGTGTTGATTAAGAATGCTCGCTGCTTGTGCAGTAATTTCACTGCTATCAAAAGCAAAGTAGACAACCGCTTGTAGATTCTCAGCTTCAGTAATAATTACGTTTGAGTTATCTACGATAACGGCGCCAGTGTACCCAGCTTGACCACTTGGAATACCTAGTGGCGCAATCACAACTTCAGAAGTAGCACGTTTGGTCGCACAACCTGTGGTTAGTGCTACAGCGCTTGATAATACAGCGAGCACTGCGATCTTAGAAAAATTGGTTAACATAATGAGCTCCTAAAATTTTAATTAATTAAAATTGTTTTTTGAACTGCTTACGATAAAACTTAGGCAATTGCTATCTATCATATACTAAATGTTACTTTATGTAAGTAGTATTACTGTAAATAATGCTAGAAGTTACAGATAGATATGGGATGTACTACCATCGATGCTTACCCCAATTTTCAGGATTTGCCCAATAATCCGCATTCAACCAGTTTGGGAGCTGTTTATAATCATATAAATTGAACTGCCAAAGTGTGGCGGATACTGATGAGGAGTTTGCAGGTAAAGGTTGTTCTGTTTGGCTGATACTATCGCTCTCTAAAGATGGCTGATGCAAGATATCAAATGGGGTAAAGCCATAAGCTTTTAAATCCAGGGTGTCATCAAGGGCGATGAGCAGGTGTGCCGCATAAAGATCCCGATAGCGCATGAGCAGCGGAATATAATGCTGTAGCAACTCTGGTGATAGTGTGGGCAACCAAAAACAGGCGAGCTCATAACGTTCAGGTAGTTGTCGTTGATTGAGCTCTGATATTGTCGATATTTGTAGATCCTTGGTGTTTTTTAGCAGTGTCGTTAATGCTAACCGTGCATTTGGGTCTGGGACGACCCACAGTAGCTCAGGGTCGTTATTAGCAGATTCAATCGTTGTTGAGGTGTTCTCTTGAATGTCTAGTGACGGTAGAAGCGCATCAACGTAATCTATCAGTAATGGTAACGTGATGTCTGAGCGACTGGCAGTTTTCTTTGTCATATAATAGGCCGTTTATCGAGTGTTGGTCATCAGTGACCTTATTAAATCATTTTAATCGCGATTATCCAATTGGTGATTGATGCTAATTATGCCGCTCTTTTGATGTGTCGACTCTCTCATTGCCATCGCCTTTTGATAAATATAACGGACAATGAACATAATAAACTTGAGATCTGCTCTTGAAATATGGCAGTTTAGGTCAATGTAGCAAGATGCCGCTATAATGCTAATGGTCATACAAAATTGTGCCAATTGATGACCGATCTTAACCTAACTTATCATGCTTTTTACCATATATGTTTTTTGCCATAAATAATAATAGGAATACCCATGTCTATTGCTGAAACTGATGCTCAAATTATTAATCCTGACATGCCAGATGTGCCACCGCATGCGCCAAGTAAAATTAATTTAAAAGATTACCAAAAACCTAGCTTTGATGTGGAAACGGTTGATTTGGATATTAAGCTGTTCGAAGATCATGCACAGGTAGACAGCACCCTGAAGATGGTACGTCAAACGGCAGGAGATCTCGTATTATTCGGTGAAGAGTTGGAACTGCTCACCATTACGATGAATGGTAAGCCATTGACGGCTGAGGATTATAAACAACAAGCGGGCACATTGACGATTACTAATGCACCTGATGCGGTTGTATTAGAAATCCAAGTACGTATTTGTCCACAAACTAATACTGCCCTTGAAGGGTTCTATATGGCGGGCAGTGGTGATGAGACGATGTTTGTTACTCAGTGTGAGCCTGAAGGTTTTCGTAAAATTACCTTTTATCCAGACCGCCCCGATGTGCTAGCGATATTTACCACGCGCCTTGAGGCAGATAAACGTTATCCAACACTGTTGGCCAATGGTAACTTGGTTGAAGCGGGTGAAGTGTCAGGGACAGCAGATCGTCACTATGCGATATGGCATGATCCAACTAAGAAGCCAAGCTATCTATTTGCCTGTGTTGTCGCTGATTTAGACGTATTGACAGATTCTTATACCACCAGCGAAGGCCGTGAGGTGTTGCTGGAAATATACGCAAAGTCTGCTGATATCGATAAATGTGATGTCGGTATGCAAGCGTTGAAAGATTCGATGAAATGGGATGAGGTCAATTATGGTCGCGCCTACGATTTAGATCGCTATATGATTGTTGCCGTGAGTCAGTTTAATATGGGCGCGATGGAAAACAAAGGTCTGAATATTTTTAATACCGCTTGTGTGTTATCCAGCCCTGAGACGACGACGGATGCGCGTAGCTTTAGTGTGAAAGCCATTATTGCCCATGAGTATTTTCATAACTGGACAGGCAATCGCATCACTTGCCGTGATTGGTTTCAATTGTGCTTAAAAGAAGGCTTTACTGTTTACCGCGATCAATCATTCTCAGCGGATCAGCAGTCGAGTGCCGTACAGCGTATCGATGATGTGGCGACATTACGTGCTCATCAGTTTTCTGAGGATGCAGGGCCACTGGCACACCCTGTACGCCCTGAGAGTTTTGTTGAGATTAATAACTTTTATACGACGACTGTTTATGAGAAAGGCGCTGAAATTGTTCGCATGATTGCCAATACGTTGGGACCAGATGACTTCCGCAAAGGCACGGATGAGTACTTTCGCCGTTATGATGGGCAAGCAGTCACCGTTGAGGACTTTTTATCAGCGCTTAGTATTACTGATAGCAAGATTGAAAGCTTTATCGACTGGTATCGTCAGCCGGGCACACCAATGGTGTCTGGTCATCAACATTATGACCATGCAGCGCAGACACTGACCATTACGTTAAGTCAGCAAACCCGTCACGTCAGTGGCTTTGATGCGCCCAAACCATTGCCTATTCCGGTAGCGACTGCGCTATTTGATAAAGACACTGGTGACATTGTGGCTGAGCGTATGCTTCTCCTCGATCAAGCAATGCAAACCTTTACCTTTGAAAACATAGCGCGCGAGCCTGTTGTTTCTTTGCTACGTGATTTTAGTGCGCCAGTACAGCTCAATTATGATTATCAAGATGAAGATTTGGCATTTTTGCTCAAACATGAAACCAATGGTTTTAACCGCTGGCAAGTGACGCAGATGCTGGTCAATCGTATCTTGCTACAAGGACAAGGACAAGGCGAGAAGAGCAGTCCTGATGTGTATCTGGAAGCATTGGCACAGACATTACCAGTATTAGCGGCTGATGATGCAATGCTTGCTGCACGGTTGCTTGATATCCCATCAGCGCAAGAGTTAGCGTCTGCTATTCATAAAGATTACGATCCAGTATTGGTGAAAGCGCAGCGCGACGACTTGTATCAACAGCTTGCAGAGGCGCTAAACGATCAATGGGCTGAGCTTTATAAGCAGTTACCTATGCAGGCTTATGAAGATAGTGCCGAAGCTCGTGGCACCCGTGCCTTACGTAATGTAGTGCTCGATATGGCGCTGACCGCGAATGTCGATGGCGCAAATGAATGGGCGCAGCAGCAGTATGATCATGCTAGTTGTATGACGGAGCGCTTCGGCGCGTTAAAAGCGATGGTCAATCATCAACTGCTAAATGCTGATGAGTATTTGGCGGATTTCTATAATCGCTTCCAAAATAATGATTTGGTGATCGATTTATGGTTTAGTGTGCAAGCGTCTGCTGATACCGTCACCGCTGATACTATTCAATCTTTGCTTGCGCATGCAGATTTTGATTGGAATACACCCAATCGTGTACGTTCAGTAGTCAGCGCCTTTACCTCGCAGCCGACGGCCTTATGGACGGTAGAAGGGTTAGACCTTTATATTGGTGTGATTAAAAAGTTGGATGATGCTAATCCTGTTTTGGCGTCGCGCTTATTGCAAGTGCTAGCACGCTGGAATACCTTGGCTGAGCCACGTCGTCAGATGGCGCATGAGCGGTTGATTGAGTTGCAAAAGAAAGCCTCTTCTAAGCACGTACTTGAAAGTTTAAACAGTGTTTTAGGTGCGGCAAATGAAGGTGCAGTAAGTGCATAAAATGCAATACTTTATCAGTTAAGTTTAAAAAATTAAACTTGATAAGTTAAAGAATAAAAAATCCCGTCTGACATATTATGTCAGACGGGATTTTTGCTGAGCAACTTATCACGATAGAGTGATCTTTATCGTGATGAGGGACTGTCAATATTAACGGTTAGGCAAAACGTCTTTGACCATATCACGTAGATTATATAGGGCAGTGACCGTACTATCCCAATCTAAGCAACCATCAGTGATAGACTTGCCATACTCAAGCTGACTCAAGTCAGACGTTAGTTTTTGATTGCCGCCCTTTAGATGGCTCTCAATCATCATGCCGATAATTGATTTATTACCGTTTTGAATTTGCTCTGCAACGTTTTGGATAACCATCGGTTGTAGATACGGGTCTTTACCTGAGTTGGCATGGCTTGAGTCAATCATAATCTTGCTATTGGTTTTGCCTTTTGCCAGCTCGTTTTCCACTTGCGCAACCGCAGTCTCGTCATAGTTGGGTTTGCCGTTACCACCGCGAAGTACCACGTGCGCGTAAGGGTTGCCTTTAGACTTGATGATGGAGACCTTGCCATCTGCTGACAGACCTAAGAAGCTATGACCTTCTTTTACGGCTTGCATTGCGTTAACAGCGACTGTCATGCCGCCATCTGTTCCATTTTTAAAACCTACTGGGCACGATAAGCCTGAACTCATTTCACGATGCGTTTGGCTCTCGGTGGTACGTGCACCAATCGCTGACCAGCTGATCAAATCCTGCATGTACTGCGGGGTATTCGGATCTAGTGCTTCGGTGGCGCAAGGCAGACCTTTTTCATTCAAATCGAGCAGTAGCTTACGGGCAGTACGCAGACCTTTTTCGATATCGAAGCTGTCGTTCATATCAGGGTCATTAATCATGCCTTTCCAGCCAACGGTTGTGCGTGGCTTTTCAAAATATACGCGCATCACAACAAACACGCTATCTTCGATTTCTTTTGCCAATACGGCCAATCGATCAGCATATTCGTGAGCGGCTTTGATATCATGAATAGAGCAGGGGCCAATGACCACAAATAGGCGCTTATCTTTACCGTCCAAGATGTTTTGGATGGTATTTCGACCGTTTAATACGGTTTTATAGGCTTCATCTGATAAAGGTAGCTCAGTTTTTAGCTCAGCGGGAGTGATCAAAGGAATGAACTTTTCAATATTCACGTCGTCAATATCTGCATTATGGGTAACTGATGTTGTCATGGTTATATATCGTCTAGCTGATTTATAGGGAGTTTCATTATGCGGACAAAAGTGTTGGTTGACAAGGGCAGTCGCGCAGTTAATTGACTGATAACTGGAATGAGGAAACCAAAACTTAGTTATACTTGTTCAGCGGCAATCGTATATGAGAACTTCAACAAGTAAGATGGTGACTCAACTTCTCTGTCCATAAAGAAAATCGGGTTAACCTGTTAAGTGGTTGTTTTTGGTTTTTATCAGCTAATTTAGCTATTTGTATCATCGTCACGTATGATGACAATATAAAGGGTATGACGATAAAATAGTGAGGATAGCGAATGCTTATGCGTCACAGAGCTTTCGCGCAGATTTTATGTGTCATATTTTATAATAATCATTTTTTTATTTTATATGCATTTATTGTATTTTTTCATATCGAGAGCTTGTCATGACAGATTCTGCTACACCTGATCAATATCATAATTTTATAGACCAAACAGAGACTGAGCCTCAAGGTGCTGAATTACAGACTGTGCCATTGGTTATCGGTATCGTCGCAGGTGAGGTGTCAGGTGATAGCTTAGGTGCAGACTTCATGCAGCAAATGAATAATCTACGCGATGATATTGTGTGGGTCGGTGTTGGTGGTACAAAGATGAAAGCGCAAGGGCTGCAAAGCATTTTTCCATTGGAGCGTTTGGCGGTAATGGGTTTGGTAGAAGTCATGGCGCAATTACCTGACTTACTTAAAGCTCGCCGTGAATTATTAAGCGCATTTAAAGCCGCTGAGATTGATTGGTTTATTGGCATTGATGCGCCTGATTTTAATCTTAGAGTGGCTAAAAAATTAAAACCGCAAGGCGTATTCTGCGTGCAGTATGTCAGTCCTTCTATTTGGGCATGGCGTGAGTCGCGTATTCATAATATCAAAGCGGCGACCGACCTCGTGTTGTGTTTGTTCCCCTTTGAGCTGTCCGTTTATGAGCGCCATAACCATCCAGCAATATGTGTTGGTCATCCGCTATTGCGTACTATCGATCAAACATTATTAGAGACACCGATCAATCAGCGTCGTAGTGAGCTGGTTTGGCACAATGACGGCTTGCAGCAATTTTTTATTGAACGATTTGACGATGTCAGCCAGCTTATTTGTGTGATGCCAGGTTCTCGTCGTGGTGAAATCACGGCTATTTTGCCATTGATGTTAGATGGTATTCAAAAGTTGATATTGCTCGACCCCAAGCTGTGCTTTATCATTCCGACCGTCGACCAGAATCACCAATACATCGTCCAAGATGTTATTGATCAGCGCTCAGAGCAACTGCGTGCTGCCATCGTGGTGGTCTATGATGATAGCCAGCCAGCCTTTAGTCAACAAGCGATGGCAGCCTCAGATATTGTGATGCTGGCCTCTGGCACTGCAACGCTAGAGGCGATGCTGCTAGAGCGGCCAATGGTGGTGGTTTATCAATTAAATACGCTCACCTATCAGATTGCCAAACGCTTGGTCAAAGTGCCTTATGTGGCGCTGCCCAATATTTTGGCTGATACCGCAATCGTTCCTGAGCTGATTCAAGAGCAGGCGAGTGGTGACAATATCTGTCGTACGGTCATGCGGCTACTGCAACCGCGAGCCTATGCTGAGCAATTAAAAGATCTAGTAGCCACCAAGCACTTATTACAACAGCAGAGTAATCATGATCCTGCTAATAGTGTGATTGAGCAGTGGTTTATCCAAGAGAAATATCGGGTTTAAGCCATCATCGATTGCGATCACTCCTTTTTCTATTAATAACAATGATACCTAATAACAAAGACACCGCGACCCTATGAATAACCAGTACCAAACCGACAACTCTGTCACACCGATTGAAATAAGTATTGAGCAAATTGATATCAAAGGTCAATATCTACAACTAGTTGAGCCTATCCGTTTATCGGGTCAGTTAAATATTGGTGAGCTAATCGCTCAGTATCCGATCAATGTGGAGCAAGGATTACAGCAGTCAATGCTACAAATAGGCGTTGATGAAGCAGGACGTGGGCCGTTGCTCGGTAGCGTCAATGTGGCTGCTGCGATATTGCCTGAAACTTGGTCAGGATTGATTGAGATGCAGCCATTAAAAGACACGCCATTATCTATCTTGACGGACTCCAAACAGCTGAGTGAAAAGAAGCGTGACCGCCTTTATCCATTGGTTCAGCAGCATGCTATTGGTTATGTTGTCGCTGAGATCCCAGCAGCGGTTATCGATCAAGTAAATATCTTGCAAGCGACGATGCTAGGTATGCGCTTATGTACCGAAGTGTTGTTGGAAGCCATTGCCCATCATTTTGTCACCTCTATGAGGCAGGTCGAAGTTTTGTTTGATGGTAATCGCTGCCCCGAGTTAAATCATGCCATGCTCGCTGAATTGGGTATAGAAAAATCGATTATTGATTGCCAAGCATGGGTAAAGGGCGATGCGCGTCATACCAGCATTGCTGCCGCCAGTATATTGGCCAAGGTCAGCCGTGACAAAGCCATGTATGCGCTTGATGCTGAGCATCCAGAGTATGGTATCGCCAAACATAAAGGCTATCCAACACGTGCACACATGGAGGCGATCGAAAAATACGGCGTATTATCTGCGCATAGACGTAGTTTTGCACCCGTCAGGAAGTCATTAGAGAGGGCTGAACCAGTTATCTGATTCAGCCCTTGTGTTTGATTATTATAGTCAATTCATTACACAATAAAGGAGTTCGGCATTCACCTCGCTTGATATATCGTATATAACTACATTCGGTTGCCTTGTACTTTACACTTCTCTAAGTTGAAGCCCCTATATTTTAATCAACTATATAAATATATACGCTCTAAAATGACGAGTTCGGTTGCTGTAAAAAGGCTTCTTCTGCATCCGTTGACTCACGATCTAAAATATCATTGCGATGCGGATAACGACCGAATTTTTCAATAATATCTTTATGTTGATTTTCGAAATCTAGCGTGGTTGCATCGTCTAACTGCTTAAATAGTGGTAAATAACGATCGTGAATCAGCGCTGACTCAGAATGCATAAACGGTATGATCATAAAACGGCGCCACTGCATTGGTAAGGTATCAAAGTATGGCTGCTGAATGGCTTCTTGTGCTAAGACTAGTGCCATACCGTCTTGGGCAAAAGCACAGGCCTGTTCGCGACACAGATTACGCGAAAACTGATCTAAGACAATAATTTCGGCTAGTCTTCCTGCCAATGCCGTGATTGAGCTATTACTATCGGTTGGCGCGTCTGCGCTACGCCACGTCACACATTCACCTTGCTTAGCAGCTTTCCAGATATCACCGAATTTATCTTTTATCTGCGTATCAAAGTCATCATTTTGGGCAAACCAATATTGCTCATTGTCTTTGTCGAACCAAAACTCCAATACTGCACGCGCATTAGCCTCAAGATGTTCTAAATGAATGTTTTTTGGGTCGAGCTGCGATGAATGGGTTTGGCTAGTAGCGGTGGAATAATCGGTTGATAGTGACATAAGATATTCTAATTATGATGAATTTAGTCTACTATAGCGCAAATATTTATGTCTGTCATGATGCCAACCGCAGCTATTAGGTAACCTCTTATGAATGCAAAAACTTCGCTAAAAACGACCCCATCATCTCTACCGCCCACGCCTTATTATTTGCTTGATGAAGCGGCAATCGTTGCCAATATGCAGATTATCGCGCGGCTGTGTGAGCTATCAGGCGCTAAAGCATTATTGGCACTCAAATGCTTTGCCACTTGGGGCGTGTTTGATGTGATGCAATCTTATTTGCATGGCACAACCTCATCGTCACTCAATGAAGTGCGTTTGGGCTATGAGACCTTTGGTAATAACGCCGATGCTAATAGCAAAGATAAGAAAGAAACCCACGCCTATAGCGTCGCCTATAGCGCTGATGAAATCGATGAAGTGTTGAGCTATGCTGATAAAATTATTTTTAATTCTATTTCACAATTAAATGCTTTTAAAGGTCAAGCGGCGGCAAAAAACATACCAGTTGGACTGCGCTTAAACCCTAAGACCAGTAATTCCTCGTTTATTATCGCTGATCCTGCGCGTCCTTTTAGCCGTTTGGGTGAACATGATAAAAACAAGATTGCGGCGGTACTTGGTGACATCACTGGGGTTATGATTCATAACAACTGCGAAAATGACAGCTTTGAAGCCTTTAGTGCCAGCTTGGCGGATATCGAAGACAGATTTGGTGATGTTTTAGC
Organism: Psychrobacter aquimaris; assembly: GCF_016107525.1. Lineage (GTDB taxonomy): Bacteria > Pseudomonadota > Gammaproteobacteria > Pseudomonadales > Moraxellaceae > Psychrobacter > Psychrobacter aquimaris. The sequence goes on from NZ_JABASR010000002.1 coordinate 89,987, forward strand.
GCAGCTTGAGTGGGTGAGTTTGGGCGGTGGCATTCATTTTATCGCGCCTGATTATCCACTAGAAAAACTGGCTGACAGATTAAAAGGCTTTAGTGAAAAATATGGTGTGCAAGTTTATCTTGAACCGGGTGAGGCAAGTATCCATGGTGCTGGGTCACTGGTTACGACCGTCTTAGATACCATGCATAATGAAAAAAACTTAGCTGTCGTCGATGCTTCTATCGAAGCACATATGCTGGATTTGCTAATTTATCGCGAGTCCGCACCCATTGCGGCTATTAACGAAGAAGCGATGAATATCTCACCTGTTGATATGGCTAAAACAGCTAACATGTCAGACAACACCATTATTTATGGCCGTTCTTGCTTGGCAGGCGATATCTTTGGTGAGTATGCTTTACCTAACAATTTACAAGTAGGTGATAAGATCGCATTTGGTAATGCCGCAGGTTATACCATGGTGAAAAAAAACTGGTTCAATGGTGTTAATATGCCAGCAATTGTGATTCGTCGTCTAGATGGCAGTATAGATGTGCAGCGCAATTTTGATTATCAAGATTACAAAGCCAGCTTGTCTTGATTTAATTGTTTCAGTAAATTAGTTTGGATTTTAAAAAACAAAGACTTAAGTCTGTTTTTAGATGACTTTAACCCGTCTGTTTTTTATGCATTATTTTTACCGATGACGTCATAAAAATTGTTATAATCGCCACGGGCAAAAACCAGCAATCAAATGGTGCTTTGCCCGACGGGTGCGTGGGTTTTCCTCGGTCTTCCTTTTTAATTCACGCATATCATTCACTCGTTTCTGTTTTGACTCGCCACTATCGATGGTATCGACAGAGACACAAAGGAGGATTGTTCATTGAACACAAACCAAAAAACCAAATCTAGCAAAAAAAATGTACTTATCATCGGTGCAGGCGGTGTCGCCCAAGTAGTCGCGCATAAATGTGCGATGCATAACGATGTCCTTGGCGAGATTCATATTGCCTCGCGCACGCAAGATAAATGTGATGCCATCGCCCAAAGCGTCATAGAAAAAAATAGCTTCAAGCAGCCTGCGGTATTGCATACGCACCAAGTGGATGCTATGGATACTCAGGCGCTGATACAGCTGATTCAAGAGTCGGGTATTCAGATCGTCATCAATGTCGGTTCGGCATTTGTGAATATGACGGTATTGGAAGCTTGTATCGAGACAGGTGTTGCCTATATTGATACCGCTATCCACGAAGATCCGCGTAAGATTTGCGAGACGCCGCCATGGTATGACAATTACGAATGGCAGCGTAAACAGCGCTGTGCGGACAATAATGTCACGGCGATTTTAGGGGCAGGATTTGACCCCGGTATGGTAAACGCCTATGCGCGTCTCGGCTATGACATGATGGATGCAGGTTCGGTGACTGATATTGATATCATTGATATCAATGCTGGCAGCCACGGTAAATATTTCGCTACTAACTTCGATCCTGAGATTAATTTCCGTGAATTTACCGGTACGGTCTATTCTTGGCAGGATAGCAAGTGGCAGTCTAATAAAATGTTCGAAGTAAAACGTACTGACGATCTACCAGTAGTTGGCGTGCAAAACAGTTACTTAAGTGGTCATGATGAAGTGCATTCGTTATCCGCCAATTTAGACGTACCAAATATCCGTTTTTGGATGGGCTTTGGTGAGCATTATATTAATGTATTCACTGTGCTACAAAGTTTGGGCCTACTCTCTGAGCAGCCGGTGATGACTGCTGAAGGGCAAGAAGTGATTCCGTTAAAAGTGGTCAAAGCGGTTCTCCCAGATCCAAGCTCTCTTGCGCCGAATTATACGGGCAAGACCTGCATCGGTGACAAAGTCAAAGGCAAAATCAACGGCGTTGATACCGAAGTGTTTATTTATAATATCTCAGATCATAAAGATGCTTATAATGAGGTTGGTAGCCAAGGTATTTCTTATACCGCAGGCGTACCACCCGTTGCTGCTGCCATACTGGTCGCGACTGGTGAGTGGGATGCTGGCAAGATGGTTAACGTCGAAGAGCTGGATGCCAAGCCATTTATCAATCTGCTGAATAAGATTGGTCTGCCAACGCGTATCAAAGATAGCGAAGGCGACAGAGCGTTAGCGTTTGATATTTAATCAGTAAGTTTATCCAACAAAAAAGCCTATCTATAAAAGATAGGCTTTTTTTATGTCTGGGTTTTTACGTTAAATTTACGAGGAGGTAGGGGAGCTGATCCTGCCATCCGCTATTATCCTAAAGTTGTAGTGCAATTTTTTACGGCTCTCAGGGCTAGCGGTGACATCGCGTTCTTGCTACTATCTATCGTTGTTTGAGCCTATTCGAGTACACTTGAATTTGCATATCCAAAAAAAGCGAAACAATTTATATCGATACCTATTTTATAAGTGTGCTGGGTGCACCTATGTCAATAATTTAAAAAATTAGGAAGTTTATGGAAGGTCTCAGGGTTATTGATCATTTTATACAATCTTCTGCGCCGTATATATTTTCAATATATATAATTTTAATGATATACCTATTTTTAATAATCTCAGTAAAAGACAAGAGAAGAAATAGTATCGCAAAAGCAAGCTTTGAAAAATCAGTAGATAGTATCTTAAATTCAGATTGTGAAAGTATATCTTACAAAAAATTATTAAGAATTGGTAAAGGATTGGGTCTCAAAGATTTCAAAGTTCATTTGCTAATATTAGAAATTTATTCTAATAAATTCTCCGATAAGGGTGCTGAGAAGCTTGAAAGCGTTCTAGATGATATCGATAAAATAGATCCTTATAATTCTCTTCCTGAAGATTTAAAATTAGCTCTAATTCAAGTTGAAAAACAAATGGAAATGACTGATAGTGATTCTCATCAACTTATTATTCAACCTATAAAAAGTCACTTAGTGAAATATTCTGAGTTAATTGAAGAAAGAGATAGTTTAAAAAAGAAAACTAAAATTAATAGCTTAATTACCATAGTAAGTGCAATTGTTGGCGTTTTTGGCCTAGCATTAACGCTGACGCTATCATCACCAAGTATTTCTGATATTGAACAAGTATTTGAAAACAGCCTTGACAAACAGGATTCCCAGTTGAGAAATGCATCTAATGAAGAGTTAACCACCGATATAGATGTTAGTAATTAATTTTTTTCATACTTTCTCTGCGTTGAAAAAATCAAATAGTTAACCTGCTAACAACTAGCAAATTAACTATTTGATCCATCACCCTTCACTAGGATTATAATTTCTCAACGCCGCAATACGGTCATCAAGCGTTGGGTGTGAGCGGAAAAGGTTTGCGATACTAAAGCCCGTAGACTGTCCTGATGAAATAGCAAACGCTTTCATGCTCTCGGGCATTTGATCTGGACGCTGTTCAGAAGGACGCAAGGCATCAAGCGCACTAATCATTTTGTCTTTGCTAGCAAGTTTTGCTCCCATCTGATCCGCACGGAATTCGCGTAGACGCGAGAACCACATTACGATGGCAGACGCCAAAAATCCAAGCAAAATATCCATCACAATACTCGTGATAAAGTAACCAATACCTGGGCTATCACTGGTATTTTTAAACACCGTCCGATCGACGAAGCTACCAATAATACGTGCAAAGAACATCACAAAGGCATTCACTACACCTTGAATGAGTGCCAGTGTGACCATATCACCGTTGGCAACGTGACCAATTTCATGTGCCAATACCGCTTCTACTTCATCGGGGGTCATGCTTTGCAATAAGCCAGATGAAACAGCGACCAATGCTTTGTTTTTATTCCAGCCTGTGGCAAACGCGTTTGGCTGGGAATTATTAAAAATCCCCACTTCTGGCATGCCGATATTTACCGCTCGCGCTTGTCTAGCGACCGTATCTACCAGCCATTTTTCAGTGGCATTGCTTGGCGTTTCAATAACCACCGTCCCCGTTGATCTTTTGGCCATCCACTTCGAGATAAATAGTGATACTATCGAACCAACCATGCCGTATACGCCGCACATAATGGCAAGACTGGTGTAATTTAGTCCGCCCGCGCCATGTACGCCACCAATCCCAAAGAATCTGGATAAAATACCAAACACGATGCTAAATACCACAATCACCGCTAAGTTGGTTAATAAGAACAATCCGATACGCATCATGATGCCAGTTTCCTCATTTAAATTTAAAGACAACTTTAAGACATAATACTCTATGAGGTATTATATTTTTATATATGTTTTTACTTTACATAAATGGCGTTATTTTGATAAATAACAATCCCCGTTAACCGTATAAATACAGTGATATGGTTAGAGAGTAAAGAATAAAAATAAATGATAAAGCCATCTAAAAGGTAAGAATAATCGTTTTGTGATTGTTTAAATAGTAAAGAAATAAAAGTCAAAAATTAAAACGAAAATAGTTAGCAGGTATCATGAGCACTGAATGTTCAGGTTTGTCGTTTAACGCGCTATAAGGTCTAATCATGAATGCTCTAGTACTTAAAGTCCCTCCAGTGGCCCAAGTCATTATTACCGCAGCTGCTATGTATGGTGTCTCTAAAATGGTTCCTACTTTGACGTTCTCACTCAACGGCTCAACTGCACTGGCAGGGTGTTTGGGTGTGATAGGGCTGAGCTTAGGTATTATGGGTGTGACTCAATTTAGAATAGCTCAGACCACGCCCAATCCGCAAGCGTTAGAGAAGGTCTCTAGTTTAGTGACCAGCGGCGTATATCAGTATAGCCGCAATCCGATGTATGTGGGTCTGGTGCTGATATTATTAGGCTGGGCGTTCTATCTTTCTCACTTTCTGGCGTTTGTATTACTGCCCATTTTTATACTTTATATGACGCGCTTTCAAATCCAGCCAGAAGAGCGGATGATGGCACGAAAATTCGGTAAAACTTATCAGGATTATCTAAATAAAGTGCGGCGCTGGATTTGAGGTATAGTAAGTAAAGATGTTTGTGATAAATGAATGAGCATTAAAATCAGGGAGATGACGTTATGGAAATGAAAAATATACCTTTTGCTATTACCGATTGGACGACAGTGGAAGCGGTAGAAAACAAAGGTGAAACTGGCACAGGGTACTGGAAGACTTGCGAATTTAACAATATCAATGTGCATATGGTTGAGTACTCCGCGGGCTACCTTGCCGATCACTGGTGCGATAAAGGGCATATTTTATTCTGTGTTGAGGGCGAGCTGAACACTGAGTTAAAAGATGGTCGTACTTTTACCTTAACAGCGGGCATGACTTATCAAGTAGCGGACAATACGATTGCGCATCGTTCGTCAACTAAGATGGGTGCTAAACTATTTATTGTCGATTGATATTGCTAGGGCATGTCCTCAATTCAATCAAGCATTATCTAAATGGGCTAAAAATGGCTAAATTTTGCCAAACTTCGTTAAATAGCTTATGAGTATCTCGATATTATTTGCGCTATTTTCCTTGTTTGGTGGCAATTTATCTCATTTTTTTCACCATTTTTAAAATGAGGACGCACCCTAGTAACACCATAAAAATCATAAAAATGAGGATATAAAATGCAACTAGAAATTAATGTCGTCGATGCTTTCACTGATACTATTTTTAAAGGAAATTCAGCGGCAGTTATTATTACGGAAAATTGGTTGTCTGATGATTTGATGCAGTCTATCGCTTTTGAGAATAATTTATCTGAGACGGCTTTTATTGTTGCTGATGATAAAGGCATTTATCACATCCGCTGGTTTTCACCTTTCACTGAGATTGCATTTTGTGGACATGCAACGCTAGCATCTGCCTTTGTGTTATTTAACAAAAACCCTCATTTAGAATGTATTAAATTTTCAGCTAAAGCGGTTGGTATATTGACCATTGTGCAAACAGACGATGGCAAGATACAAATGGACTTTCCCAATACTAAGCCTGAAAAATTTGACAATATTCCTGATAGTTTGCTTGCAGGACTATCTATTGCACCAGTTGAGGTCTATAAAAATGCTCAAGCCTATTTCGTGGTTTATAATGCTGAATCTGACGTATTAACAGTAGCGCGCGATAACGAGCAGCTAAAACAGCTTGCGCCTTTAGATGTGGTGGTGACTTGTCAGGCTATGTCTGCTGACTACAAAAACTATGATTTTATTTCACGTTATTTTTGGCCAGCCAATGGTGGCGATGAAGATCCAGTGACGGGTTCAGTTCATACAGGGCTTGCACCATTATGGGCTGAGCGTTTGGGTAAAAATGACTTGGTCGCTTATCAAGCATCTCGTCGCGGCGGGGTTTTAGACTGTGTGGTCGCTGATGACAGAGTGTTTATTTCTGGTCATGCCGTTAAGTATATGACAGGCTTTATCACGATCGAGGAGTCATAGGTTTGACTGAATTAAAAACCGTTGGACTGTTTGCGCTAACCGCATTGGCAGAGATTGCGGGTTGCTATCTGCCTTATCTATGGCTGCGAGAAGGTAAGTCGATTTGGCTGCTTGTCCCTGGCGTACTTAGTTTGGTTGCTTTCGTTTGGCTGTTGTCTTTACATCCTACCGCAGCTGGTAGAGTCTATGCGGCTTACGGCGGTGTCTATATCTCGATGGCGATTTTATGGTTGTGGACGGTGAACGGTATCAGGCCGACCACGTGGGATATATTGGGCTCGGCAGTTGCGCTATTAGGCATGGCAATTATCATGTTTGCACCGCGCAGTACTTAGCATAAAGACCGCACCTAGCATAAAAAATGCCAATCAAACTTTGAGGTTCGATTGGCATAGTTGCAAGCAGTATACTGATGCAATGAATATTAGTGTTTACCTAAGATACTACCGTTGTCATCTTTCTTAGATTGTTTAGCGGCTTTTTTCTCTTTTGCCGTTAATAGCGGTTTCTTTTTTACGTTCTTTTTACTGTCTTGACCTTTACTCATGGTTTTTTCCTCTTGAGATAAGCCTTAATACCTTTAAAACCAAAACAAACAGGCTTAAAGGTTAGGTTAATGCTGATGACGCAAATAGTGCGTACTGCAATGAGTATATGCTTAAGGTGTCGCAATAGATAGCGCTAGCACAATTCACCTACGATTCGAGTCAATCCTGTATCCATCCCTTGTTTGATGCTACTTCTAAAAATTTATTTGATAAATGGGTTTTATAAGTAGATTTTCGATGCCATGGATTTATTTAGTCAATACTGCTATTAATAAGTGCTTACTTACGGATACATCACGATTTGCTATAATAAGGCACAAGCCGATAAGTCGTAGCGGCAAACTTTTAATATATTCATATTTAGCATAAAAATGCTTACTGTTTTGGTTGATTATTATGCGTATCCGTAAACTTTTTAAATTTGAAAATGCGCATATTGTGCGTAATTGTAGCTCTGAGCGCTGCAAACACTCTATCCATGGTCATAGCTATCAGATTGAATTGATTCTTGAGGCTAAGCGCTTAGATCATGGGCAAATGGTCTATGATTTTGGCTTATTAAAATCGTCTATCAAGGATATTATCGATAGCTTTGATCATGCGATTTGTTTTTGGAATCAAGACGACCCTGAGTATGTCGCTGCCTGTAAAAAATTCAGTGCGCGCTGGATAAGCTTGCCGGTATCGCCATCGGCAGAGCAGTTCTCACGCGTGATATTCTTTTGGGCGCAAGAAATTCTAAAACAAACCCAAATGCAAAACGGTGAATCTGATGTCAGCGTTTATTCGGTGATTGCACACGAAACTGCTACCGGTTACGCGCAGTGCTTTGCTGATGATGTGGCGAACGAGCAAATGGGTAAGCTTAATTTAGAAGCGTTCGAGTTCAGCGACCAAGTCAGTACCGAGTGGCACGACCCTGAGCTATATGCCAAACTGATTCGCGGTGAAAGCTTTGTTAATCCATCTGTGACGATGCAGGTACAGCCGCAAGTGCAGGCAGGTACACCTGATGCCTAATAGTACAACAGAAGACCAAAACACTAAGACGTTGATACTGCATACAGAATCTGACACTCAGCGTTTGGCTGAGCAATTGGCAGCGTTGCCATTGACAGGTAGTGTCTGGTTAGCAGGTGATTTAGGGGCAGGTAAAACTACTCTGACTCGCTATTGGTTGCAGGCGTTAGGGCATACAGGTGCCGTCAAAAGCCCAACTTATACTTTGGTCGAGCCTTATAACATCGAGCAAAAAGACGGCTCAGTCAATCCAGTTTATCACGCTGATTTGTATCGTCTGCAAGACCCAGAAGAGTTATCTTTTATCGGTTTTGATGAATATTTGGATGAGCCAAATGCGTTGGTTATCATCGAATGGGCAAGCCGTGCGGACAGCTATTTACCGCCGCCCACCTTGTTTATCGATATGACGCAAGCTGCTAGCAATGATAAGGATAATGAGTCTCGTCAAGTTGAGCTGCGGCTATCGAAGGTTGGGCAAGCGCAAGACTTGGATTTATCCTCTGTTAAGATTTAATTATACATTCAATATAAGTCATCGATATCTGCTAGCACTACTTATTACCACGTAAAACAACGATACCTCTTAATGCCACAAATGTCAGACAATCATTCTCATACTCGCATCAAAAAACTATCGCCGCTGCTCATCAATCAATTGGCAGCGGGTGAGGTAGTGACGCGCCCAGCAGCAGTGGTCAAAGAGCTATTAGAAAATGCCATTGACGCTGGTGCGACCAATATTGAGATACATATTACTCAAGGCGGCATGGGTATGATTGAACTGGTCGACAATGGCGTGGGCATTCATCCCGAGGATATGGTCATGGCAATTACTCGTCATGCAACCAGTAAAGTGGCGGATGTGGCTAATTTGCATGGTATTACGACGTTGGGATTTCGCGGGGAAGCATTGGCAGCAACGGCGGCAGTATCTCGGCTGACCTTAACCAGTAGCCATGACGACAGTGGCATTGGTCGCCAGTTGCAAGTCGCCGGTGTGTTAGATGATGCGGCAAAGCTCATGCCAGTTGTACATCATCGTGGTACGAGCATTACGGTTAAGGATTTATATTTTAATGTACCAGCCCGCCGTGGTAACTTGAAATCTATTGCGACGGAGTTCGGTCATATTGAAACGATTGTGCGCGAAGTGGCTTTGGCGCGCGCAGATGTGGCACTGACGCTCTTTCATGACAATAAAAAACGGCTGTCACTTTCTTCAAGTGCGATGTCTTTAAGTACGATGTCTTCAACTACAAGGCTTTCAAATTCAAAGTCTTTAAGTGCTGTTTCTACAAATACTAATGGCAACAATAATGTCCATCCTTTGCCATTATCACGTCTTGAGCAAGCGACTGGGTTGCCGTTGACCAAGAAGGCGTTAGAAATAGTGATAGACCTCACCAGTTTAATGCAGCCATCCAGAGATTATGCTAATAGTGGTTTTGGCGATAAAGCAAGCGTTAATGGTTGGTTATGGCCTATCACTGATTTGCAGGATACCTTACCAAAGTTAATCTATGTGAATGGCAGACTGGTCAAAGAAGCATTGATAAGCAATCAGCTACGCCAACTTGCCCAAACTGCTCAGTTGGTAGGTATTGGCTATGCGCTTTATTTTGATTTGCCCACTCAGTGGCTCAATGTTAATGTGCATCCATCTAAACAGCGCATTAAAATAAGTCCGCTCAATAATATTATGGCGCATGTAAGCCATGCGATTCGGACAAAACTTAAGACGGTAGTAGCTACAGAGCCGATCAATTCTACTGATGATAGTCGAATATTAAATAATGCCCAGATACTAGCTACTAATCTGTCTATCGATAACGTATTCGCTACTGTAGTTCCAAAGATATCAACGACCATTCATTCAAGCAAAGGCCAGCAGGTAAAAGCGCCCAAGCAACCCTATCAGTTGTCAGAAAATAGGTATTCGCCTCAAACCTTAAACGCATCAAATGTTTCTGAGAAAACAAGTCAAAACACCAAAGATATCGCTATACATTCGACATCTTTGCCTTATTGCTTAGATGTTGTTACTCATTTAAATGAGGTGTTAATTGAATCTGTTGGCACGAAATATATTGAGGATAAAGCGCTGCCTTGGTTGTTGTTTTATCATCAAAGCCAATGTGTACTGATTGGTGCAGAGGATTGGCAATCAAAGATTGGTTCGTTATTTGAGTCAAGTTTACTTAGCAATACAGTATATAAAAAATATCAATTGTTGCCCGGTGCAGATGACATTAATCAGCAAATTGCTGCCGTGAGTATGCAAATGTCAAAACAAGACTTAATGGTGTTCTTGGCGGATATCGACGCGTTACTGACTCAGTATGCGATCAAAGCTATAGATGGTAATCAATTAGCAACATTGATGCTATTATCTGCGCCTGAGTCAAGATAGCTATAACGACAAAAATCTAATAAGCAAACTTTAGCAATGACACAGCTCAAATTTATTTATTGCTACTAATATCATTAATAAAGGCAATTCTATGCAACTTTCATCTGATAGCTCATCTTATCGCCTAAACTCCAATTTAGCGGATAATAGCGTGGTGTGTTTGATGGCGCCGACAGCAAGTGGCAAGACTGCACTGGCTTATGAGTTATATGATACAGGGCGTTATGAGCTAATTTCAGTAGATTCAGCGCTGATATATCGTGATATGAATATCGGTACGGCAAAACCAACAGCTACTGAGTTGGGGCGTTATCCACATCATTTGGTTGATATTATCGATCCTATGCAGAGTTATAGCGTCGCTGAATTTGTGAATGACGTTGCCCGTTTGATTGATAGCTGTCACGAGAATGGCAAAATACCTTTGCTGGTAGGCGGCACTATGATGTATTACATGGCGTTATTAGACGGGCTATCTCCAGTACCTGACAGTGATGATAGCGTTCGCGTACGTGTGGAGCAGTGGCGGCAAGATGAAGGCATTAGTGCGCTTTACGACTATTTGGGTGAGATAGATCCTATCAGCCATGAGCGCCTTAATGCGACTGATACTCAGCGCATCACCCGAGCAGTTGAAGTCTATCTGCAAACTGACATCCCTATAAGTGACTGGCAGCGAAAGCCCAAGAAAGCATTGGCAAATAACCCCAATCAGCAATGGCATGCATTGACAGTCATGCCTGATCGTCCATGGTTACATACACGTATCGAGCAGCGTTTAGATATCATGTGGAATGATGGGTTGGTGACTGAGGTCATTGGTCTGCTGGAGCGCTATCCTTTAACACCAAACCTGCCATCCATGCGCTGTGTGGGTTATCGACAAGTATTAGAATACCTAGTACATATCAATCACCCAGTCTTTGAACAATCTCATCTAGACAAAGCACAATTTTACAGTGCTTTTGGGGTGCTTCAGTCATCAGATAAATCAAGCTTATCTGATGGCGAGACCGAGGTGCTTGCTTGTCAGCAAATGCAAAATAAGGCATTATATGCGACAAGACAATTGGCAAAACGACAGTACACATGGTTACGTAAAGTCATGCAATTGCCTAATACCTCCATAGATATGGCGTTAGCAGCAGATGCATCTAGCGATAAAGATTCTTCTGCAGACCGCGATATGGTGGTAAAAACATTTACGACGATGGCACAGGCAAGAGACTATTTATATTAAAGCTATCAATGATACTAAAGCTATCAGTTATAGCAAAACTACCAGCGTTTCAAAATCTGGTACGAGTTAATACCTTATAAATACGGTATTGTGTACTGAAAGCACAGTGTTGCAAAAAGCTCTATACAACTATTAGAAAGTAATGACAATTAGTATCAAAATATATTGTAGATAGCTGTTATAATTTACATTCATCAAAATAGTAGGTGTGGTATTAGCCTAACTGTGTATTTAATCAATATTAATTGACGTTTGTTGATAAGAATAACTAATGAAACAACTAGTTACTTAATTATTTACAATAATAATGTATTCGCGATAAAGTGGAATCACTTAAGAACAATTAGCGTTTATTTAGATACGTTTTATAAAGAAAATTTATTATTGTATCTGCCGTTAGCCATTATAATTAAATTAACACTTAAAATAATTGGCACTAAAACATAATTAATAATATTTAGGAGAGCTCTCATGTCAAAAGGACAAACTTTACAAGATCCGTTTTTGAACTCGCTGCGCAAAGATCGCATTCCTGTCTCTATTTTTTTGGTCAATGGTATCAAGCTGCAAGGTCAGATTGAATCATTTGATCAGTACGTTGTATTGCTCAAAAATACAGTCAGTCAAATGGTATACAAACACGCTATCTCAACCGTCGTGCCAGCACGTAATCCACGTAGCAGTACGACAACGACAGGTACTAGCACTCAACCGCAAAGCACTGCTCCAGCAGGTTATCAAGGCGGCGGATTTGAGCGTGGTAGTAATCCTGCCAGTACAGGTGGCTTTGAAGAGCGCGGTTTTGCGTCTAGTCGTAGTGGTTTTAATCGTGGCGGCTTTAGCCAAGGTCAAGATCGTGGCTTTGAGCGTGGTAGCTTTGGTCAGAGTCAGGATCGCGGCTTTGAGCGCGGCGGTTTTGGTCAAGACCGTGGCTTCGAAAATCCAGCAGACAATACGGGTTTTGAGGATAAGTCAAACGATGAATCTAATGATAACAATGGTTAGAAAGCAAGATTCATTATCGAAGGTGTATTACTAATATATGATTTGTCCGATCAAAACCTGCTTTTTATAGTGGGTTTTTTTTGTATAAATAAACGTATAATAATGGTCTGAGATTACGTGCAGAGCTGTTAGCGATTGGTTTCGCAGATTATTATTAATATTGGGCATAGTATAGTAAAATACGTGATTGATTCATTATAAAATAGAGCGAATCCATGAGTAATACCCCAATCAATCTAACCCATGAGCAATTTATCAGTAAGGCTATCGAAGCGATTAATACTGAGATATCGGCGTTGGCTTTACTAACAGAGCAGATAGACGATAGATTTGCGCAAGCTTGCGATATTATTTTGGCTTGTAAGGGTCGAGTCGTGGTCACTGGTATGGGTAAGTCAGGATTGATTGGGCGTAAAATAGCGGCGACGTTTGCCTCTACTGGTACGCCAGCCTTTTTTATGCATCCTGGTGAAGCAGGGCATGGCGACTTAGGCATGTTGGTAAAAGGTGATGTACTGCTTGCCATCTCTAACTCTGGTGAGTCCGATGAGATTAAGATGCTGCTGCCAGTGGTCAAACATCTAAATATTCCACTGATTAGTATTAGCCGTGATAAGCGCGGTATGTTACCTCGTGCCGCTAACATTGTATTGACGCTTGGTAAATCGCAAGAGGCTTGTCCACTTAATCTTGCTCCTACCTCTAGTACCACGGCGACATTGGCACTTGGAGATGCATTAGCCGTTGCCTTAGTACATGCGCGCAACTTTACCTCAGAAGATTTCGCATTATCGCATCCAGCAGGCGCATTAGGTCGTCAGCTGCTAACGCGAGTTGAAGATTTAATGCATACTAGATCAGAAGATTTACCGCTCATTCATCAGCAAGCACCCCTGCAAGAAGCGCTTTTCACTATGTCTGCTGGGCGGTTAGGTATGACGGTGGTGACCGATGATAATGATAAGGTGGTTGGGGTATTTACAGATGGTGACCTACGCCGTGGTCTAGAAAAAGGCATCGATTTGCAAACACCGATGCGTGAAGTAATGATCAGCAATCCACGGTGCATTAGCAAGACCATGCGCGCATCAGATGCGCTCAGTGTAATGAATGAAAATGGCATCAGTCAGTTGCTAATCATTGACGACGAAGACCGTTTAGAAGCGATTATTACGGTACATGATTTGCTACAAGCCGGTGTAAAATAACGAGAATTAATAAAAATATTGATTTATAACAATAAAATTTAAAAAACAGCGTTAAGAAAGAGGGACATGATGCAAGACTTAATCAAAAAAGCTGGACAAGTAAAACTGTTGATAATGGACGTCGATGGTATTTTATCGAATGGTCAAATTATCTATGATGCCAATGGTATCGAGACCAAGGCTTTTTCTGTCCATGATGGCGTAGGGGTTAAGTCGTTAGCACGTTATGGTATTTTGACGGCTATTATCACAGGTCGTAGCAGTGCCATGGTGGATAAGCGCGCCGCGGAAATGGGTGTTAATCATGTGGTGCAAGGTCGTGACGATAAGCTGGTTGCTTTAAATGAGCTGCTAAGCATACTTGATCCAGCGCTCAATATCACGGCTGCCGACTGCGCTTATATGGGTGATGATTTGCCAGATATTAAAGCTATGCAAACCGTTGGATTTGCTGCAACAGTACCCAATGCACACGCCGAAGTCATCAATCGCAGTGATATGGTCACTACCCGAGCAGGTGGCACTGGCGCAGTACGTGAAATATGTGACCTCATTTTGAAAGGTCATGGACACTATCAAGACTTTATCGCGCACTATACGCTTGATGAAGTCAAAACTCAGGATAATTTGTCGTGAATACTCGTGTTTTAATAGTCCTTGCCTTGATTATCGCCGGTATTGCAGGCTGGTTTTTTCAACAACAAGGAGAGATAGCGCCACCAGTTAGTATGGAAGCGACTGATGTTGATTATGAAGCAACAGACATCAAAGCGGTACAGACTAATGAGAAAGGCGAAACCGAGTATGAGCTGACTGCCAAAACATTGACGCACAATCCAGAGACCAATTTAGATGAGATGTCAGGCATCACTATGAATTGGGAGCCATCGGCAGAGCAGCGCTATCGTATTGAAGCGGGCAGTGCTGCTATCAGTCAGCAGACGGGTGAACTCAGCTTGTCAGGGGGGTTTTCACTGGTCAGTGAAGGCAATAAAGACGCACCAGATATTGAACCGATAAAGGTGACAGGTAGTATCCTTAAGGGCAATACCAAATCAGGGCAAGTATATAGTGATGCGCCTGTTAAGGTTGAACAAGGCATGAATCGGTTTGAAGCTTCTAGCATGACCGCCAACCTTGAGACTGGTGAATATGAGTTTGGTCAAGTTGCTGTCGCTTTTACTCCAGCTGACCGCCAAGATAAAGCATTGTTTTGATCGCAATAACTCTTATTGACTATGTAATAAAAATAGCAGCTAGCATAAAGTTTGCAAATCCTACTACCCATTATAAAACGAGTGATTTTTATGACATCTAAATTTTTGCCTACTTTGCGCTCATCATTAGCACGCTTCAATCTAACATCGTGCCGCTTGCGTCAATTACATGTGCTGCCAACGGTTATACTGCTGGCACTGCCACTTTACAGTCATGCGCTGCCATCAGATGCCAATCAAGAAATCAAACTATTGGCTGACAAAGCGACCTATAGTGAGCGTACAGGCGTTACCAGCTATTCAGGTAGTGTCATTATCACTCAAGGTACGTTTAAAATGACCGCTGATAATATTACGGTTAACCTATCACAGGGTCGCAGTATCAACTCGGCAGTAGCGACCGGACGCCCTGCAACCATGCAACAGGTTGTCACACAAGAAAAAGGGCTGGCTAAAGGTCAAGCCAATAAGATTGATTATAATGCAGTCACTGGTATTGTTACTTTGACAGGTAATGCTAAGTTGGTTCAAAATGGTGCAAGTTTTGCTGGTAATGTCATTCGTTATAGCCTAAAAGCTGGTGATGTCGAAGCAACTGCTGGCGGTAATCAGCGCGTAGAGTTGGTGTTTCCGCCCAGTAGTAATGGTAGCCAAAGTAGCATCCGCTAGAAAGCTGAATGGTTGATGTAATGCTATCAACACCCCTTAGCGTATTAATGCTTGAATTCTGCAACCGTATGAGTAAGTTATGAGTGATAATAAAAATACAAACCCTTTGGCAACCAATAATAATACAGCGCCTGCCACGCGATTATCGATGCAAAATCTAGGCAAACGCTATGGTAAGCGCTGGGTTGTGAAAGATGTCTCTTTCTCCGTAGAACAAGGGCAGGTCGTTGGTTTATTAGGTCCAAATGGTGCAGGTAAGACAACCAGCTTTTATATGGTGGTAGGGTTGGTCAATATGGATAAAGGCCGTGTCACTCTAGGAAAAATGGATCTGTCTAAATATGCCATGCATGAGCGTGCGCGTGCGGGTATTGGTTACTTACCACAAGAAGCATCTATATTTCGCAAATTGTCTATCGAAGACAACATCTTGGCTATTTTAGAAACTCGTAAAGAATTGAGTAAAAGTGAGCAAAAGCAAGAGCTTGAAAAACTAATCGGTGAGTTTCATTTAGAGCATGTGCGAAAATCATTAGGCATGAGCGTATCAGGTGGTGAGCGTCGTCGCTGTGAAATTGCCCGTGCATTGGCGGCTGACCCAAAGTTTATTTTATTAGATGAGCCGTTTGCAGGCGTCGATCCTATCTCTGTTGGTGATATCAAAGACGTTATTTTGACCCTAAAAAATCGTGGTATTGGTGTTTTGATTACTGATCATAACGTCCGCGATACTTTGGCCATTTGTGAGAAAGCTTATATCGTCTCAGAAGGCGCTATTATTGCTGAGGGTACTTCTAGTGAAGTGTTAGAAAATGAATTGGTGAAAGCCGTTTATCTGGGTAAAGACTTTCAAGTGTGAATTAGGATGTGTTGAATATTCGACTTGTCTCGAACACATTTTTGCTAAATTAGCAGCGATTAGCGGCAGCTATTTGCGAGTGTTCAATACGCCCTAACATCTCAATGCATTTTTCGCGTTACTATTTAAACTGTCTGTTGGATTTATAGTTTTCATTAAGCTCTCAAGACAGCGCTTGCTACTTTTCTTATATCTAGCTATTCATCACATTTAGCCTCATTTCTTCTATAAGATCTGGTTCATCATATCGATGGCTGATTTATCTCAAAATTTATTCTCAAATTAACGCTTATAAGAGCGTCACGATATCTTATCAATTAATCTTGATTGGACACTTGAATAAGGTTCATACGTTATGGCAAAAAATAAGAGCAGTTATGTCTGTCAGCATTGCGGCGCGCATTTTGGTAAGTGGGCAGGGCAATGTACCGATTGCGGTGAATGGAATAGCTTGGTCGAAGCACCTAATGTCAGCATGCCGCATCATAATAAAAATGTTTCTAAACCAGCAGCAAATCGCTCAGCACCTCGTGAATCAGGCAGTGCACCAGCAGGAAACTATTCGGGCACGCATAGTGCGGTCATGCCACTTAATGCCGTGAGTGTAACGCTAGACACACGTTTACCAACTGGTATCAGTGAGTTTGATCGTGTACTTGGTGGCGGATTGGTTGCCGGTTCAGTCGTTTTGATCGGCGGTGATCCTGGTATCGGTAAGTCGACGATTTTGTTGCAAACTGCGACCAATATGGCACGTGCCGACTCATTGGCAGGTAGTGCATTGTATGTGACTGGTGAAGAATCATTGGCACAGGTGGCTATGCGCGCTAGACGCTTGGATTTACCGGCCGATAGATTACGCGTGCTGGCTGAAACCAATGTAGAGACTATCTGTGCAGCCCTGACTCAAGAGCAGCCCGCCATCGCTATTATTGACTCTATTCAAACCATTTATACGGATGCAATCAATTCTGCACCTGGCGGCGTCAGTCAAATTCGAGAGTCTGCGGCTATCTTGACTCGCTATGCCAAACAGACTGGTACAGCGCTATTTCTAGTGGGTCATGTAACCAAGGAAGGCACGCTCGCAGGGCCACGCGTCCTTGAACACATGGTTGATACTGTCTTATATTTTGAAGGTCAATCAGACTCACGCTTTCGGATGATTCGTGCCGTTAAAAACCGCTTTGGAGCAGTCAACGAATTAGGTATTTTTGGTATGACTGATATGGGACTGAAAGAGGTCGCCAATCCATCAGCGATATTTTTGAGCCGTTATGACAAACCTGTTGCTGGATCTGTCGTCATGGTCAGCCGCGAAGGCACACGACCCTTGTTGGTGGAGGTGCAAGCGTTAGTCGATGATTCACAAGGCTCACCTAGACGAATGGCATTAGGGTTGGATTTTCAGCGTCTGTCCATGCTGCTGGCCGTCATGCATCGTCACGGTGGTATTCACACCAGCGGACAAGATGTGTACGTCAACGTCGTCGGTGGTGTCAAGGTCATAGAGACTGGATCTGATTTAGCGGTATTGTTGGCTTGTGCCTCAAGTATTAAAGAAAAAGCATTGCCATCGTCATTGGCCGTATTTGGTGAAGTGGGATTATCGGGTGAAATCCGTCCTGTACCGAACGGTCAAGAACGTTTAAAAGAAGCGATGAAACATGGGTTTAAGCATGCCATTATTCCAAAAGCCAACGCACCTGCTAAAGATGCACCTCAGTTTAAAGGTATCAATGTGATTGCCGTTGAACGTCTTGATGATGCCATTGAAAGTGCGTTTGAATTGTAAGGTTTAATGGTTTTGATTATGGTTGTTTTATAAGTTATCTCATAAGTCATTGCTAAGGGCTATAAGTTTATTCGTAGAGCCTAATGAACACAATAAACTGGAACCACAAAAAAGCGCCTAATCACTGATGTATTAGGCGCTTTTTATGTTCTAATTCAGAGAGACTGTTTTCTCAGAATTATGGTCCTGAAACGCGCTCAATAGCAACATTACCCACACCTTTACCTGTAATACCAAGTTTTTTGGCAGCACCATAAGACAAATCTAGCACACGGTTGCCATGAAATGGGCCACGATCATTAACTTTTACCACAACGCTTTTACCATTAGTCTTATTTGTGACTTTAACATAACAGTTTAACGGTAGCGAGCGATGTGCTGCTGTTAAGCCATTCATGTCGAAGGTTTCGCCACTGGCTGTTTTACGACCATGGAATTTACGACCATACCAAGAGGCTAGACCTGTTTGTTTGAACTTACTGACTGAGTTAGAAGCTACGGCTGTCAGACGCTCTAATACATCTTCATCATTGGTCAGTTGAGTAGTGTCACTGGCTAACAGTGAGCTGCTAAGTGCCAACGAAGTCGGTTGGCGTGCTGACTTAACCAAACTTGATGCACCATCATGCTGACGGCTGAGCTCACCAAGTACACGATCGATATGGGAGGCGTTATCTTGTGAAATCATTGCAAGAGAGGTTTTTGCTTCTACAGCATTTGCATTAGTAGCAACTGCAGAGCCAGCAAATAATACTGCTGACATGGTAAGTAAACCAGATAAACGCTTATTCATAGATACCTCTATAACTTATACTTTAAAATCTAACTCTAATAGTTTTAGACTGAGAGTGGCAGTGTTAGACCAATCTAACAGCGTCACAAACTATAAAGCCACATCATCAATCTTTTTTTTCATATAATTATTGATGCTAAATAAATGGGGCTTTTATAGATTTTAAGGTATGGTAATTTTTCATTTCATTATCATAAGCGGGTCAATACAATATGACCAAAGATGCTTATGAAACGCTCAAATGATAGTTAACGATATTAGTAAAACACCCAATGTGAATACAAAGGTTGAGTGTCGAGTCCGCTATATGTGCTAATTACAAACTTTCTCACATTGCTAAATTAATAAAGGTTTTAAAAGGTATTGCGTGTGTCTTTGTTATTAAACCGTTAATTAAGTAGTGTATTTGAAAGCTTGAAATCTACAATTCGCTAACTATACGTACGAGCTACAACCAAAATATAATTAAATGCAAAGTTTATTAGTAGCTATGTACGGGTTATGTATCAAAGTACAGTAAAACGAGGTTAACGCAATTATTTGTAAAAAACAAGGATTAAAACCTATCCGTACCAATTAGCAACGAAGTGTTGTAGTAAGAAAGAACATGAGGGGTATTTGTATTTATTTCAATTAAATCAATTATTTGTATTTAATTCGAAGGTAGATATGAGGGTTTTTATGGCAAGTCATGCAACTTGCCATGAACAAATTAAATAATCGAAATGATTAAAAAATCTTTATTTCTGGTTGGTTATTATTTATTTAAGATCATTGTTTAAATGCATGAGGGCCTTAATTTACTGGTTTATTCCATTCAAGGCTTTCGATAGGATGTATTTTTTCGATTCCAAACGTTAGCTTCAAATATTGTCCAAACACTAATCGCATCAATATAAATAGTATCAACATAAAATCTAAATTTTCATTAAAAAGTTGTTGGTAACTGTAATTTAACTGGGCTTATGAGTGTGAATGGACATAAGTAGTCCAAATCCAGCCATTAACGTCACTACTGCTGTACCACCATAGCTAATGAAGGGCAGAGGAACCCCAACGACGGGTAAAATACCACCAACCATACCCACATTAACGAACACATAAACAAAGAAAGACATGGCAATAGCCCCCGCTAGTAATCGACTATAAACATCCGGATGGGTGAAAGCAATGTATAAGGCACGTAGGAGCAAACAGGAATAAATGAACATCAATAAAATCACACCCAACAAGCCAAACTCTTCTGAAAAAGCCGCGATAATAAAATCAGTATGACCTTCTGGTAAGAAATGTAAGTGCGACTGCGTGCCCTCTAAATAACCCTTACCAGTAAGACCACCCGCACCGATGGCAGTTTTTGACTGGATAATATTCCACCCAGCCCCTTGTACATCGGCTTCAGGATTAAGCAGTGTTAAGACACGTGTACGCTGATAATCATGTAATAGGAAATTCCAAGCAATCGCAATAAGCGGTATCGCTAATATGGCGGCAGCTGAAATCAACCGCCAAGATAGCCCTGCCAAAAAAAGCACAAAGATACCACTCGCTGCTACCAAGAGTGACGTCCCAAGATCAGGCTCTTTCGCAATTAATAACACAGGAACGATGATTAAGGCCAAGGTGATAGCGATGCTTGATAGAGAGGGTGGTAGGTCACGTTTGGATAAAAACCAAGCGCACATCATTGGCATCCCAAGCTTCATAAACTCTGATGGTTGCACACTGCCAAACCCTGGTAAGTTAATCCAGCGCTGAGCACCCATACGTACCTCACCGATGATATCGACTAACACCAATAGAATTAATCCCAGTAAATAAAATATGGGTGTAAAAGTGCGATAAAGGCTAGGCGGTATCTGTGCCATGATAAACATAACCGTAAAGGCAACACCATAGCTGACCATTTGACGTAATACCATGCCGACATCTTGGCCAGCAGCACTATATAAAATAGTCAAACCAATGCAGCAAACCGTCAGTAAGAGGAGGGTCAACCATGGATCGATATGTATACGCTGCCATAACGTCGGTGCATGGCCTTGGCCTAAATGATGGCTCTGACGTGAAAAACGGTATTGCGGATTAGAAGACATAGGCAAAGTGTGTCTGGCAATTGAGGTAAGAGGGAAGTTTCAAATCAGAACCATGCTTTAAAGTAATTGTACGATATCTTTACTAGTAAAATATCGTGGACAAAGTAACACATAAGAAATAAAGTCACATAATTATAAAAATTATAAGGATAAGTGTTAATTACGAATAACACGCCTCTGATTGAAGGCGATAGTTTAGCTTGCTTGCTGAAAATTTGATAGTATCGATAAAACGTTTTTAGCGGTAGATTTTTGCAATGACTAATACAAAAAAACATCCCTATAGGCAGATTCACAAGCCTATTATTGCACTACTCGTGTGTGCCAGTAGCTTCTCTGTTCATGCCGCTATTATAAGTGACAATAGTGAGCGCCGTATCCAAGTACGTCATGGTAGTAGTGCGGATAGTAGCAGTAATGCTTACATCAGACCTTCTTCAAATACCACAAGCCATAATCCTGGCGTTACCATGCTGAGTGGCGATAGCATGCAGGGCTTGATAGCCGAAAAGCAGCGTGATTTTGAGTTCGATGCCAGTCTGTCTATTGAAGAAAATAAGCGCATGAATATCAATCGGCGCGCGCCTGCTTATAACACAACTTACAGTAATAACAGCTACAGCACGGCGAACAATACTTACAATAGCAATTATAATGATTCTATTAGTATGGATTTTAACGCATGGTTGAATAGCAATAGCTACCGTGCTAGGCAAGTGGCAGACTATCAACGCTACCTAAATTCACGAGTGGGCGCACAAAATGTACCGCCTATGTCGCAATTACTCACGACAGCACGAAGCTGGAGCAAATGTGGCTACGAGCCTTATCAGCTGCCACCGCAGGAGTTATGGGCAAATATTGTCCCGACATTACGTTTGTATGGTGAGTTAAAGCATCAAGGCATTCTACCCATCAGTAGTGAAATACGCTCGGTATATCGGAGTCCTGGTCTTAACGACTGTGCAGGCGGTGCCGATAGTAGCAAGCATATGAATGCCAGTGCTATCGATATATGGGTACCAGAGTATGAAGATAACTTATGGCAGCTTAGTACTATGCAAGATGGCTTATGTCAGTTTTGGCAATATCAGGGGCAACCCCATAATTTTGGTTTAGGCCTATATGCTACGGGTGCTATACATTTAGACACGGATGGTTATCGTAAATGGGGCTTTAATCACGCCAGTAGCTCATCTTCGTGCCGCTATTAAGTCATCCATAAGCTATCGAAAAATCAAATAAATATGAGCCAGAGGTAATAAAATTAGATTAAAAGGGCTATAATAATACTTATAAAAGGCAGCGCTAAATGATGAACAGTTTAGAATCATAATAGGGTCTATATTGTATAAACCAGATACGGTATCAAGCTCGCTTAGCCTGGAATTAAAAAGCTATGTTTAATGATTATTTGGTTTATGAAGTTATATAGCGTTTATTATAAGTAGGATTTATGAAAAAGCGGTATTCAGCAACAGTAAAAACGTATCAGTTTGATAAGCCAAAAAAAGCGTTTTTGCAATCAAATAACATGTATGTGGCTTTATTTGGTTTAGTTTTTCTGTTTCTTTTATTGATCAGTGCCTGTAGTCCAGAAACGTTTTCTGAAGAAAGCTCTTTAATTACAGAGGATTCCCCTACTGATCCTGACAGAAACTTACAGGATATTGAAGACAGTATCAGAAATTCCTATGCTCAGCTGGCTTCACAGCGCTCAGATATCTGTCCAAAACTTATACAAGAAGAAGTGGGCAGTGAGGTCGTTGAGCGTACTGCAGAAGTGATGGTGAATAACCATTGTGATTATTTCTTATATCCACGAAGTGGGCAGCACATCTCGGTTAGCATTAACAGCAGTCAAATTGAAGCCCTCTTAATAGTGCCAGCGCTGCATAACTTTGCCAATGGTGATTATCAAGTAGACTCTTATGACAAGCACGTGATTCGATTGACCTATAATGGTGCAACTTATAAACCTGAAAATTTTATGTACGACGTGGCAGTGACTGTTTCTGGTTAAGTGCCTTATTTTCTAGGATGGATAACTTAGTATCGACTTTTAGGAGCATTCATAAATAGTGTCATTGTATAAAAAAATACTGGGTAATACTAAATAGTGTTGCCCAGTATTTTTTTGTATGGCTATTTATTGGTCTTTTTATCTTTCCAAGGATCCTCTTGTCCAACGGTAACGATCAAGAAATCATCAGGCTTAAGGGTATCTCGCATGGTTTGATTGACTTCTGATAGCTGTACTTGGTCGATACGTTTGACATAATCAGTCAGATAATTATTCGGTAATTGATAAAAATTCATCATTCCAAGTAAGCCATTAATTCCCGCATTGCTCGCAAAACTCATTGGAAAGCTGTTTTTAAGATTGTCCGTCGTTAAGCGCATCTCAGTGTTGGTAACACCTTTTTCTAAGGTGTCGTTGATGACTGCTAAGCTGGCATCGATAGCCGCACGAGCCTTATCATTACGCGTTGAAAAACCAATTTGGTACGGTCCTCGTGCTAGCATGGGATTCATAGAGCCTGATATGCCATAAGTGTAGCCCAAGTTTTGTCTAACCTCAGTCATGAGTCGAGCATTAAAATCACCGCCTGCAAGTATCTCATTACCAACTGCAAAGTTGGTTTGCTTTTGCTGAGACTGGGCATCGGTGGCGCGCTTATCTCCCAATTGTCCCATGAGTACGGTGGTTTGAGTGCTTGGGAAGGGAATATGAATGTGCTTGGCTTGGCTCAGTGGTTTGGGTTCAGGCAGTTCAGTTGCGGGCTGACCTTTCGGTAATTTGCCAGTGATATCTTCAGCAAGTTTTTTTGCTTGCTCTAAGGTTAGATTACCAGTGATGGCAACAGAGGCATTTGCTGCGACCAAGTAGCGGTTTTTGAAATCTATCAGTTGTTGCTTTTCGATAGTAGGGACGCTTTCAAGCGTACCCGCTGATGGATGGGCGTAAGGATGATCCCCATACAATGCTTCGTTAAATGCGATGCTAGCAAGGCTGTTGGGATCTTGTTTTTGCTGCTGCAAGCCCACCAATAATCGTGCTTTATTGCGTGCTAGGATGTTTTCATCAAAAGCGGGCTCGCTGAGCATTTGAGTCATTAAATCAATGGCTGGAAGTAAATGTTTGTCATCAGATAAGCTACGTAGCGAGACAATAAACATGTCTTTATAGGCACTGCTGTTTAGGTCAATGCCCAAGGTTTCAACAGCTCGAGTAAATTCATTTTCGTCTAAGCGTTTAGAGCCTTGCGTCAGCATAGTAGCGGTCATGTTAGCAATACCAAATCCTGTGCTACTAATACTACCATCACGGGCGCTACCAGCGTTAAAGCGCAAATCGATATCGACAATTGGTAAGGCTGTCGTCTGTACAAAACGTACGGGTACACCTGCTTTGGTTTTGAACTGCTGAATCGTTGGGACAGTAACTTTTAACGGTTTGTCATCGTCAAGGCTGGTTAGCTTTGATAATGCGGCAATCGGTGCGCTCGTATCCACTGCCGTAGAGTCACGATATTCTTCAGCACTGGTTGTATCTGCTTGTGCTGCCATCGTCAATGTTGTTAGACCTAACAAGATACCAACACTAAGATGTGACAGTTTTTGCATGGTTGGCATTGCTAATGGTATTAAGTTGAACGCTTTTTTTCTCTTTTGCAACAAATCACTATTCTGAGTCATGGTTTTCTTCTTATAAATAAGGTCTTTATGATTGGCGCTTGTATCGAATAAAGAGCTAACAGGACACTATTATTTCTCTGTCGCTGCTTGGTCTTTAGGCGGGATGATATGCATCACTGTTAAATTTTCCTTTACCAAATACTTTTTGCTAGCAGCTTGTATGTCAGCAATCGTCACGCTATCGAGTTTGGCGGGCAATTCGGCAAGCAGCGTATCGTCAAGACCGATAGACTGTAATGAGCCAATCATCCGCGCCTGACCCTCCATACTGTCTTGCGCATAGACGAGCCCTGTGACCGTATTGGTTTTGGCACGCTCAATTTCATCGGCGGTAATGGGATCGGTTTTAAGCTTTTCTATTTCAGCAATGATGGCTTGTTGTGCTTGTTCTAAGCTGACACCTTCACGTGGTGTTGCTTGTATTAAAAACAGCCCATCGCCACGATCTAGCAAGTCATATGAAGTACCTACGGTGGTAAGCAGACCTTGTTCGCGTATCAATCGACTCTCAAGTCGCGCAGATAGACCACCATCTAATACATCCTGAGCCAGTGAGAGCGCATAAGCTTGTTTTTCATTGCCTGTCCCTGCTGTCACAAGGCTCGGGACATTATAACCCATTAATAACACTGGCACTTGTACGGCTTGCTCGGAGTCGACTTGCTGATAGCCACGAAAGCCTTTTTGACTGACGGCAGGACGTTTAGGTAGGTCACTTGGGGGTAGCTCACCAAAGTAACGTTTGACTTGAGCCAGCACTTCTTGCGGCTTAACGTCGCCAACGACGACTAACGTTGCATTGTTTGGTGCGTACCATGTCTTATACCAATCTTTTAAATCTGTAAGGGTAATGGATTCAAGCTCATCCATCGGACCAATGACGGATTCGCCTTTTGGACTGTCGGGCAAGGCTAGCAAACGAAATGACTCGTAAGCCTTGGCAAGTGGATTGTCATCAGTGCGTTGGCGGCGCTCTTCCATGACCACTTGGTGCTCTTTGACAAACTCCTGCTCATTAAACAATAGGTTTTTCATGCGATCTGCTTCTAGCTCTAGCGCCAAAGGCAAGCGGTTGGCAGGGAATAGCTCGTAATAGCCTGTATAGTCGTAGCTGGTAAACGCATTATTGACGCCGCCGAATTTAGCAATCAAGCGCTCATAGTCGTCGCTCGAAACATCAGTAGTGCCTTTAAACATCATATGTTCGAGCAAATGCGAGATACCGCCTTTATCCAGCGGCTCATCAGCTGACCCGACCCGATACCAGATTTGGGTCATTACCACAGGTGCGCGATGGTCTTCTTTTACAACTACCTTTAGACCGTTTTCTAACTGATATTCATGTCGACCTGACATATCCATGGTCAATGCTGATGATGGCTGAATATCTTGAATTGCTTTACTTGGACCTACCTCATCTTTACCCAAAGTATTTTGAGTCACTGGATTCTGAACAGTTGACAATGCGTTAGCGCTGATAGTATTGGTTTGGCAAGCAGCAAGAGTCGTTGCTATTGCTAAGGCGCAGGCAAGACGTAGAGAGGCGGTATGTAGGGGCGACGATGATAAAGGCAGTGGCATGGTATGTTCTACTTATATAAAATGGCAACTTGTAAATTGATAAGTGGCTAGGTCACTTTCAATACGAGCGATAGATAGCAGGTTTTATAAAGATTTATGTGCACCAACCATCACACTGGCCGTTGGTTTAAATTCTTGGGTGGTGTTACAGCCTGTCGTGGATAGTACCAGTGTTGCTACTAGTAAAGCTGCGCTGATGTTGATTGCTTTTTTACCGTACGTTTTGCCAGTGTTAGATAGTGATGGCATAGATAATTCCTAAAAATGATGATTGAGTAAGCGATAGTGAAATAATTAGTAAGTTTTGGAATAAGGCTTGTTCTACAATAAACTTTGGTAGAGTAGGCGAAGTTTAGCATGTGTAAGGTCAGATTTTTGTTTCCAAATCTTAAGCGAAACTTTCTAAATGGATGGTATGGCTTGCTAGATTTGCAAAAATTGACGATAGGCTATGATGGTAAGGTCTGAGCGCAACTCGAATTATGATAAACTACGCTAAAAATTGTCTGTCGTGACCCATGGCAAAAACATGACGACATACCAACCCATTTAAAATAATCAAATAACTGATCGTGATAACTTTTAGGGCAAGCTTATGAATAACTCCAATAATAGCAGTCGTGTGATCATTAATCTCGATGGCGATCTTGATGAATTAGATGACGATGATATTACCTTACCTAGTCTGCCTTCTCAATCTGTGCCCATTATCGATGAGAAAGAAGATGCAGGCTCTATCCAAACGCCCAATGATAAAAGCATCGAAGATCAGCAAAAAGACAGCACGATAAACAAAGATGTCTCAAGCGCTGATGCAGCACAAAATATTGCCTTGGGTGCGCCGATTGTGAGGACAGAAGAGCAAAGTACGTCTAAAAATGCATCTGAAAGCTTTATAAGCGCTTCATCAGCTGATAATGATAATAAAAATATTGATACTAAGCTTAGCACTATTTCTACTGCCCCAACCATGCCGTTACAGGATCAGCTAGGGGATAGCCCAAATGTCAGTCCTGCAAGTAGTGCGGTACAAGCGACCACTCAGCCAGAAGTCGAATCCACAGAGCTGCAAGAAAACAAGAAAAAAGGCAGCTGGTTTAACCGCATGAAAACGGGACTGAGTAAGTCGCGTAAAAATCTTGCCGAAGGTATGGTCAGTATTTTGATCGGTGGCAAAGAGATTGATGATGAGCTATTGGAAGAAGTTGAAGATCAGCTATTGGTCGCCGATATCGGTGTCAACGCGACCAATCGTATTATCAAAAGTCTCACCGAGCAGACAGACCGTGGTGATCTGATTTATGCGCATTCATTATACAAAGCATTACAAACTGAACTGGTTGATATCTTAACGCCGAAAGTCGCACCGTTAATTATTGATACCAGCAAAAAACCTTTTGTGATTTTAGTCGTGGGCGTCAATGGTGTGGGCAAAACTACAACGATTGGTAAACTTGCCAAGCATCTACAAGGTGAAGGCAAATCCGTCATGCTCGCAGCTGGTGATACATTCCGTGCCGCTGCTACCGAACAGCTGCAAATCTGGGGTGAGCGTAATAACATTCCAGTCGTGGCGCAGGGTCACGGCTCTGATAGTGCTTCTGTCATCTTTGATGCCATGCAGTCCGCTAAAGCAAAAAATATCGATGTATTAATCGCTGATACTGCTGGACGCTTGCAGAATAAAACCCACCTAATGGCTGAGCTTGAAAAAGTGGTGCGCGTCATGCGTAAAGCCGATCCAAGCGCACCGCACGAAGGTATGATTGTCCTCGATGCTGGCACGGGTCAAAATGCAATTAATCAAGTTGAATTGTTTAATAAAGTCGTACCGTTAACCGGTATTACTATTACTAAGTTAGATGGCACTGCAAAAGGTGGTGTGGTCTTTAATATTGCCGAAACCACAGATGTGCCTATTCGTTATATTGGTGTTGGCGAGTCGATTGATGATTTACGTGCCTTTAGTCCAAAACAATTTGTCGCTGCCTTGTTTGAGACTGATGATAAAGAGTAGCGCTCGATAGGTCATTTTAGTCGATGAATGAGTTTTGAAAACCGCATACTTTGAAAGGAAGCATCATGATAGTCACTGAAGTAGCTTTTGGAGCACACCAGTTAACGTTAATTGCGAGTGTCAATGAGCATAGCAGCCCTAAACTGGTGGAAGTTAATTGGCTGCTAGCAGGTGACTCTTGGCATAGCTCAAAAGCTATTCCTAAACTTAAGAAACACTATGGGCTTGTCGATCAAAGTTTTACGTTCATCAATAACGATAGCCTAAGCAAAAACGAGCCTGCTCAAGCGCTACTGATAGAGACTATTGCGCAATTAACAGCGTATTTTAAGGGTGAGCGTCAGGTATTCGATTTGCCAATTGATATAAGCTTAGGAACCAAGTTTCAGCAACGAGTTTGGCAAGCATTACAAAATATTGGTTATGGCGAAACAATCAGCTATGCGACACTGGCACAAAATGTGGATAATCCCAAAGGGTTTCGCGCGGTGGCCAATGCCAACAGTAAAAACCCTTTTAGCGTCATTGTTCCCTGTCATCGAGTCATTGCTAGCGATGGTAGGCTGGGTGGCTATACAGGTGGACTTGATAAGAAAATATACTTGTTAGCACTTGAAGGCGTCACTTGCAAAACTTAGTTTGAAAAAAATGCTCGTCAGATATTGCTAAACAAAAAAGGCCAAACATTTTAAACGTTTGGCCTTTTGTATGATTGACACATAAATGGTTGCGGGATAAATACTATTGCTCAAGCTGTGTCATTACGTCAGCAGAAAAGTTCACATTGCTATAAACTTCTTGCACGTCATCGATGTCTTCTAGCATATCAATCATTTTCATGACTTTTTCAGCGTCTTCCACATTGTCTATTTCCGCAACAGTGGATGGTGACATGGTGACTTCAGCATTGTCAGAGACCAGACCTGCAGCATTAAGTGCATCTTTGACTTGACCGAAACTTTCCCATTCGGTGATAACCAGCAGGCTGTCACCATCATTCTCGATATCAAGCGCGCCAGCATCTAGTGCGATCAACATGACTTCGTCTTCTAAACTTGTATCATTAAAAGTGATTTCGCCGCGTTTAGTAAATAGATAAGCCACTGAGCCTGAAGTGCCAAGATTGCCTTCATTTTTAGTAAAAGCATGACGCACTTCACTGACCGTACGGTTAAGGTTGTCAGTCATGGTTTCGACTAACACTGCGACGCCGCCGACACCATAGCCTTCATAGCTGACTTCGTCCATATTATCATTGTCATCACCGCCTGTACCACGAGCAACTGCTCGATTGATGGTATCTCGTGTCATATTGACTGACAGTGCTTTTTCAATGACAGCACGTAAGCGTGGGTTTTTGTCAGGGTCGGGATCACCTTGCTTGGCAGCAGAAACAATTTCACGAATAATCTTAGTAAATATTTTGCCTTTTACCGCATCCTGACGGGCTTTACGGTGTTTAATATTTGCCCATTTTGAATGGCCTGCCATATAACATCCTTAAGTTTTGCGTATTATTTATTGTGCTTAAAAAATATTTAATAACAATCTTTCATTCTAGAATGTGTCATTAATGAGAGTGTTTATACATCTCAAGACTTTACAATCTGCATGATGACACACACTAGGTTCGCGTATTTTTATGGTATAGATTGCCTTATCTATTTAAAGTAACAGAGCTACCGACACGTTAACGATTTGTATGTTGTTGAGAGTGCTTTTTTGCTACACTGTGGCAACTTATAGATTGTATTCACTGTGATACGTGAACAATATTATAAACCAGTTTTATGTATTTTGACTAACTTGGCCTTATCCAGCGTATTTTAAATCATTGGTTGTCATCAAGCCATCGGTTTTATAGCGCTACTGACTCGATACTACTGACTCTATGAAGCAACCAACCGCTGAAGCCATTACCCATCTGCGTAACCGCATTCATATCATTATTGAAGGCACAGATACCCGTTTGGGTAAAATCTTTGATATTGTATTACTGATTGCAATTTTGACCAGTGTGGCTGTGGTCATGCTCGACAGTGTGTTATACATGCGCCTGCAATATGGCACTATATTCTTCTATGCTGAATGGTTTTTTACCATTTTATTCACGATAGAATATGCTCTTAGGTGGTTTTCAGCACCCAACCGCTTTCGTTACGTTTTTAGTTTCTATGGGGTAGTCGATTTATTGTCTGTGCTGCCAAGTTACTTGAGCCTCATGTTTGTGGGTGTACAGTATCTATTAGTGATACGGGTTTTGCGTATTTTACGCGTGTTTCGTGTACTCAAACTCAAAGCCTATATGCAACAAGCGGGGTTTTTGGCCTCAGCGCTTAAAACCAGTCAGCAAAAAATCACGGTATTCTTTTTGTCGCTGGTATTATTGGTCACGATTTTTGGCTCGATTATCTACGTGGTAGAGGGGCCAGAGAATGGTTTTACCAGTATTCCGCTGTCTATCTATTGGGCAATCGTCACCATGACCACAGTTGGCTATGGTGATATGTCACCGAAAACACCGCTCGGTCAAGCCATTGCGAGCATGGTCATGATTACGGGTTATTCGATTATTGCAGTGCCAACGGGTATTTTTACCTCGGAGTTGGCGCGTAATATGCGCCCTCAACTCAATCCTGTAACTTGTCCTAATTGTGGCAAATTTGGTCATGCTGTCGCAGCAGAATTCTGTGATCGTTGTGGGCACGCTTTGCATATCTAGCAGTTTTGACGCGTTGTCTACTTTCGTCAATATCTATATTTTATATTACTATACATCGATGTATTCACTAACGAGTGGTGATAAGTCAATTTCAACCCCAAGGTTGACCAAATTCCAGTACTGCCCTGATACCGTGCGATCTAGCATCATGGTCGTTGCAGAAGGCTGGAATTGCCCAAAGTATTTCAACGACGTCCGCATGTGCGCAATGGCTTCGTGATGCACCTGACTTTGACCAAAATCAAAAGCGCCTTCTTGATAAGGTTGAATGGACAGAGGCTTTAGGCCAATAGATAGCCATTTCTCATAAAACTCTCCGGGGATGTTTTTATCGTCATCACGGCGAATATCAAGAGCGATGAGGTCTTGCTCAAGTGCAGTCACATCCCCTTTAATGGCATGCTTGGCAAAACGGCGGAATAATTGAACTTCGCTGTCACTATAGCTACGAATACCACCGAAGTCATAAGCCACCACACTGCCATCTTTGCGAAAGGCGAAGTTACCGGGATGTGGGTCGCAGTGCATACGGTATAAGCCAAAAAGTTGTCCTGCGGTAAAGTGGAACAGGCGCTTGGCTATGTCTTGTTTGATGTCGTTGTCCCAAGTCGCCGCGATGGTTAGCGTTTCTCCCATCTCTTCTGTTAATGTCAAAATCCGTTTAGAAGAGTGGCTGCTAATGACCTTAGGGATAATAAGACCTTCGTCTTCTGCATGAAATGCGCCAAACACTCGTAAGTTATGCGCTTCTTTAATATAGTCCAACTCATCATGTAAGCTTTGGCGAATCTCGTTGAAGAGCTGTTCCTGCAACTGTTTGCTCATATTGAGCACACCCGCGATTTTTAGTGCCATTCGCACTTGTTTGAGGTCGCTATCACAGTTCTCATCGACATCAGGGTATTGAACCTTGACCACCACTTTTTGACCCGATAGCAAAACGGCTTTATGCACTTGGCCGATGGAAGCAGCAGCAAACGGTGTCTCTTCAAATTCGCTAAATAATTCTGCCACAGGTGCTTTAAGCTCGCGTTCGATTTGTGCACGTATCTGCGCATACGGCATGGGCGGCGCATCTTTTTGCAGCTTTTCTAATGCTGTCGCCACTTCAGGTGGGAACACGTCTTTGTATTGAGAGGCAATTTGCCCGACTTTCATCACCGCGCCTTTCATTTCACCCAATGTTTCGGCTATCTGGACACCCACATCTTGCATCAGCTCTGAGCGTGCTTGCAAACGTTTTTCTTCGTCACTTGAGAGGTGCTTAAATGAGTTTTTAGCTGCTTTTCCGGCAATACTTGCTGTCATGCCAGCCAATTTCATAAAGCGCTTTCCAGACGATTTTGCCATTCATATCACCATATAGTGGGTTGTTTGCTCAGCCGTAATTTTAGTGTTTTAGTCAAACAATTGCTGTTTAACTCGTGTGCTATTGATAATACATTGATAAAACGCTGTTATACAATTGATTATTTTCGGTTATCAAAATTAGTATGAGTCGCTGATTGTGACAGAGTAGAGGTTATCAAGCCAATAGGACAATGCCATTTGATAACCCAAATGCCCCAAACCACAAATAACACCGACGGCGACGTCGCTTAGATAAGAATGATGGCGAAAAGGCTCGCGCGCATGCACATTGGATAAGTGTACCTCGATAAATGGTTTTTGTGTGGCCAAGAGCGCATCACGTAATGCAACTGAGGTATGAGTAAAGGCTGCAGGATTAACAATAATGGCATCTACTTGCGCAGTTTTATCCGCTAAGAGTCCATGATGTTGGATGTCATCTATCAGTTTGCCTTCATGATTGGATTGTATGCATATTAATTCAATGCCATGCTGAGCTGCACGTTTAATCAGACGTTCTTCGATATCTGCTAGTGTCGTATGACCATAAATCTCAGGTTCGCGCTTACCCAATAAATTCAAATTAGCCCCATTAACCAGCAACAACTTATGAGTGAGTGTTTGATCGGCATTTTGTTTAGAAGGCTTGACGGTTGGTATAGATTGAGAAGAAGAGGTCATAATGGTCTCTATAACGATGAAGCGAGGTTGATGGTTTATTATTTGTTATAAGGTTTAAGTATTATACAAGTATGAAATTGCGCTGTTTAATCAAACCTTTCTCTTTATGATAACAGCTTGATGGCGAGGTTATAAAAAAATTACATGAAAAATAAAGCTAAAGACAAAAAATCATGTTAAAAGTCTTTATGTTGCTAAAAACCCGTGCTATGATATTTTTTATGCAATAATTATTGCAAGTTTGTTGCTACTGTCGAAGCAGCTTATGACGAAGTAGCGTAGTAAGCAAGATAGTCGTCATTTTTGTAAGTAGTGGCTGTCTCGGTACATACCGCTATTTGCTATAGATGCGATATGTAGGTGATAGTAGTTAGGGTAGTACTTTTAAGTTTTTGATTTCATCATCTTAGATCCCGTTTATATGCAATGTTGCAAAGGAATTTGGGGCTAAGCGGACTTTTTTAGGAAGCAATATTATGTCAGCTCGTGAGCAAGGTATCGTTAAGTGGTTTAATGACTCAAAAGGCTTTGGTTTCATTCAACGTGACAGCGGAGAAGATATTTTTGTCCATTTCCGCGCGATTCAAGGTGATGGCTATCGTTCTTTAAAAGATGGCGAAAAAGTTGAATTCAGTGTGGTAGAAGGTGATAAAGGCCTTCAAGCTGAAGAAGTTAGAAAAGTAGAAGAGTAATCTATCCAGTCATTAGAGCGGTTTAGCTATAATGTCTGTAGACACTACTGATATACTACTGAGTCAAGCCCGTTTTATCTTACCCATGTTGAGTCAAAACCAGCATGTTTGGTAGGATCAGGCGTTAGGCTTGGCTTTTTTATGCCCATATCTCAGTCAGCTGTACATAGAGTTAATATTGCTGTTGCTTAATCTAGATAGCGATATAACGGTTTATTATGAGCCTATTTATCATAAGTCTACTTATCATTAGTAATGAACAAGCGATTAATTTAAAAGGATATTTTTTTGAGTAATTTCACCACGTTTACTGATTTGCCACTTTCAGCACCGACCTTACGTGCCGTAAGTGATCTAGGTTTTACTGCATTGACGCCTATCCAAGCACAAATACTACCGCATACGTTGGCAAATCAGGATGCTATTGGACAGGCACAAACGGGTACTGGCAAGACAGCAACCTTTCTACTGACTATTATGGAAGCTTTGCTTAAACGTCCTTTTACCAATGATGAAGAGCGTTATTTGGGTGAGCCACGTGCTGTTGTCATGGCGCCCACTCGTGAGCTTGCTCAGCAAATATTTGACGATTGCATTGCTCTAACCAAATACACCTCGCTACACAGTGTTTGTATCATGGGTGGCACCAATTATGAAACCCAACAGCATGAGCTTGAGCGTCAATACGTTGATATTTTGGTCGCAACTCCTGGGCGTTTGATTGATCTTGCCAATAAAGGCATGGTTTATTTAGATCGAGTGGAAGTACTGGTATTAGATGAAGCGGATCGCATGCTGGATATGGGTTTTATTCCTGACATCAAGCGTTTGGTAGGTCGGATGCCAGCCAATACAGACCGTCAAAGCTTATTGTTCTCTGCTACCTTTAACCAAGATGTGATGAATTTGGCCTATCGTTGGTTACATGAACCGCAGTTTGTTGAAATCGAGCCGGAACACAAAACCAGCGAATTGGTTGATCAGCACTTTTACTTACTGACAGAAGATCAAAAGTTAGAAGCGTTGCAGCGTATTATCAGTGACGAGGCAGTGGATAAAGTTATTGTCTTTGCCAATCGTAAAGACCAAGTCAAGCGTCTCTATCATAAGCTGCGTCAAGCGCATAAAATTGTGATGTTGTCAGGCGATGTCATTCAGCAAAAGCGTGAAAAGTATTTACAGCGTTTTAAGGATGGTCATGCTTCTATCTTGGTGGCAACCGATGTCGCAGGGCGCGGCATCCATGTCGATGATATCAGTCATGTAGTCAATTATACTTTGCCTGACCAGCCAGATGATTACGTGCATCGTATCGGTCGTACGGGTCGTGCTGGACAAACAGGCATCAGCATTAGTTTTGTGAGTGAAGATGATGCTTTTAATATACCAGCGCTAGAGAAGCATTTAGATACTAAGTTTATGCTTGAGCAGTGGCAAGAGTAGTGATTTCTAAGCCATTAGTGCTGCTATAGTACGCCGCTGACGAAATGATAAAAGCCCTAAACGTCATGATTGATGTTAAGGGCTTTTTTATGTGGTAGGTTTTGATGTTAAATGATTTTATATTTTAACAGTATTTATTATCGATAATTTTTATTGAGTTTGTTCCATTATTTCAGAATGCTCATGGTGATTCATATTGATCGTGCCATCACTCATATCATGCATACTATGATCCATACCTTGGTGAGAGGTGCTGTCATCAGCTGGCATCATATTATGACTGTTGTGATCCATATTTGTATCCATCGGCATATTCATTATTTGTGAATCGCTCATTTGCATATGATCGCCTTGCATATTCGACATATCATGCCCACCATGCATACTAGACATTGCTATAGGTACGAACACAACGGCTAAACCAGATAAAACCATGACAGCGCCATTAAGCTGTCTCAAGCGAAAACGACCAATCTTGTCACGTAACCAGCCAACGGTCTCGTGCGTGGCGACCAGCATCGGTACGGTTCCTAAGCCAAACACAAACATGAGTGCGGCACCGCTGAGCGGGTTGTGAGCGACGACTGCAATGAGTAATGCACCATAAACCAGTCCGCAAGGCAAAAATCCCCAAAGCAGCCCAGCAGTTAATGCTCGCGGAAAGGTGTTGAGTGGAAATACTTTTTGACGAAGTGGGCTGAGATATTGCCAAAAACGCATACCAAAACGCTCAAGATTTTTTAAAAATGGTGCGCCCAGCATGGTCACGCCGACGAATACTAACACCAAGCCTAGTAAGATACGCGGCGTACTATTACCTTTCATTAAGGGTTCTAGTACAGTGGTGCCAATCAGTCCTGCCATCAAACCCAAAAAGGCGTAACTGGTCAAACGACCTATATGGTAAGTGGCCACAAGAGCACGGCGTTTGGCGGGGCTGACGTCTTTCATCGATAGCCCAAATGCTGTCACCAGACCGCCACACATGCCTAAGCAATGCGGCGAACCAAAAAATCCCATCAGTAATGCCGCAATAAGTAAGGCGGTGGTCATGGGGCGATTCTCCTAAAAAATGAAAGGTGTACCTACTTATATAGTCGGTATTGAATCAACACTTAGTAGTAAGTAATACAGATAGTTAAAGCCTTTATAAATGGTTACGGCGTTCACCTCGCTCAATGCACCAATTCGTACTATTTGCGCTCAGTTGCCATATATTTATACTTTTAATAGCTTCTACTATAGATAAGGTAGATCAAGGCTAGATTTTTGGATGTTTATCAAGGTCAGACTGAGTTACTGACTTTATATCATCAGGATGGATCGCCTTATCATCAGCGATTATATCAGTCGCTGTGGTAGCGTCATTTTGCGAAACAGGCATTGAGTGTTCATGAGCCTGTATGGTTTGCCGACGCTCTTGGCGATCATCCAATATGATGCGCTGTGATGCATTGTCCAAATCTTCAAACTGGTTTGATTTGACAGCATAACGCACCGCCCAAATGGCAACCACAAACAGCATGAGACTTAATGGAATTAACAAAAATATACTGAGCATGGTAACTCTCTTAAATAGCATTTTCTTTTATTATTATACACTCATCACAAGTGTAGTGGATGATCAGTAGTGATTTGGTTGAGTTCTCAGAAGATATTTAATTGGCTACCTGCTTGTATTGAAATCTATTGATCAGATTTTTTTGCTGCGTTACCTCTTGGAGTTAACAGCTGCTGTGAAGTCACGTCGTTGGCATGACGACAATCTACCTGCGGACGTATCACATCGCGCAAATAAGCGGCAACCTCATAAACAGCCCGCCGTGAATGACTTAAGTTCTGCGCAGGCTTCATCCAGTCACGGCTCACTGGTAAAGGTGCGCTAAGTGGTGTGCTATTGATACCGTTTAAGGCAAACTGTCTACGAGCACGTGCCATATGGTAGCTGTCAGTAATGAGATACACGTGACGCAGTGGAATACGTTTGGCGGTAAAACGCGCATTTTCGCAGGTATTCATACTGGCATTTTCGCTTATCAGCCCATCAATGCCATGCTCAAGGAGCCATTGACCGAGCCACGGCGCTTCAGCACCGCTTAGCACAATAGGTAGGGGTAAGTCGTGATAAGCGCTGGCAGCGGTGCGGGCGCGGTTAAGACTATAGCTATTAAGAATAATTTGATTGTCATTATCATTGGTTAGTCCGCCGCCTAATACCACATAAGCGGTAGGCGGTGAGCTCAAGGCAGCAGAGGGTAGGCTGGGTAATGGCAAAAGCGTAAATAGATAAACAATCGCTTGGGAAAACAGCGGTGTAAACAGGCTGATGATTACTAAAATAACAGTTGTTGAACCAAGTAAAAAGGTAATATTAATGATGCGAAATAGCTTGATCATACGCTCAGCTGAACGCAAGTAATAACGCCATAGCCGCTTAGATAATAACCGCTTAGACCACATGCTCTTCATACCCAATAGAGCCATCAGTATTTACCCAAACTGGCTCACGCGCTAACTGAATCGCAAATTTTTCATAGACCGTATCGGCGATATGTCGTTGGGCATCTGCTACATCGTCTTGAGTGGCATGATAAGGGGCGTGATTGGTCAGCACCAAGGCTTGCTGCTGATGAGTGACAATCGGTGCAACACCACCACCTTTCAAGCCAGTCTGTTCAATCAACCATCCTGCCGCAACCTTTACCAGGGCATCAGGCATAGCATAGCCGACGATAGTAGGGTAGGTCGATTGTAAAGCAGTAAATTGCGATTGAGGAATAATGGGGTTTTGAAAAAAGCTACCACAATTTGGCAGCTGCTTGGGGTTAGGGAGTTTTTGTTGACGAATATTGATAATCGCTTGCATTACATCCGCAGGCACTGGCTGCGTACGACCGTGTTGCTCGGCATAGTGTTTTGCAACGGTTTGCACATCACCATAGCTGGCTAGGATTTTGGTTGCATCGGTATGTAGTCTGAATCCAACGCAGCTGATTAACCAGGTATTAGGCGCACGTTTAAATATGCTGTCACGATAGCCAAACTCGCAGTCGGTGGCTGTGAGATGATGCCAAGTTTGAGTGGGTAAGTGATAGGCTCGCACATACTGTAAGCAGTCTTCTAATTGGACACCATAAGCACCGATGTTTTGTACGGGTGCAGCGCCAGTTAGACCGGGTATCAGCGCCAGATTTTCTAGCCCGTACCAACCTTGATCGACTGTATATACCACCAAGTCATGCCAGTTTTCGCCTGCCATCACTGCAATATCGACGTGGCTATCTGTCTGAGCGGTTAGGCTGATACCTCGCATTTGGGGCTGCAATACGATAGCATTCAGGTGCGCTGGCAATAACACATTACTGCCGCCAGACAACACAAATAACGGCTTGTTTCGTGCTATGTCTTTTGCATGATTTGCCATAAAATCGTCAAGCTGTGTTTCATTCGTCAGTGTCACGACAGTATCCGCGACACAGGCTAAGGCCATGGTATTACCATGTGACAAATCGACTAATTCACGGGTCAATAAGCTCGCTGGCAAATCAGTGGTCATGGCAAATTGAGTACTAGAATTCAAGCGTGAAACTGAGGTCATAACATAGCCTATGTGGCAGATAGATAATGAATTACACAGTGTTTATTATAAAGGATGCAAGACATAAAGGTGGCATAAAGTTAACTTTATCGTTAGCAAGCTTTCCAGCTTTCAATCCACGCTTGTGCGCTTGACTCAATACGTTCAATCACTTCTTCAAAGTCATCGCCATCGCCTTTATAAGGATCTGGCACATCGTCGCCGCCATAAGTAGGATCTTCTTCACTAAATAAAGCCAACTTGGCCAAATGGTCCTCTGTGTCTGTCAAGCTGTCCTTGATGGCTTGTAAATCAGCTAAATTCTGTGTATCCATCGCTAGAATTAAATCAAAATTACGAAAGTCATCGGTACTGACTTGGCGGGCGACCAGTTTGTTGATTTTATAACCATGCGCTTTTGCATGGCGTTGCGAGCGAGTGTCAGGCGCATGACCAATATGCCAGTCACTTGTCCCTGCTGAATCTACTTTGATTGACAATCCAGCAATCGCTGCTTGCTGACGAAAGACTTCTTCAGCCGTTGGCGATCGGCAAATATTTCCCAAACAAACCAATAATACAGAAGACGGAGTACAGGTTTTCATCAGCATAATATGACCTTGTATAACAAAAAAACATGCTATAAGAGACCGCCATGTTAGTGCGGCTTTTATTAGCATGCAATTAATTAAGTAAATCGGCTGTCAGCCTAACGGTTAATGCCCTGAATGGCAAGGGTAGAAGCTAAACAATACGGTCATTTGCTCACGGATTTTTGACGATATTATTTATAGCCTAAGGTAGTGCTGTGACCAGCTTACTCTTGTTTGTGCTTAAAGCGTTGAAGATCACGGCGCTCTTTTTTGTTGGGTTTATTATCAGGCCGTGCAAGATTGGCAAGTTTACGCTGCTCAGCATAATAAGCGCGGCGCTCTTCGCTTTCCTCAGTTTCTGAATACAAAACTTCAGCGGCGAGCGCATTACCACGTTGCGCCGTTAGTGCTTCAACG
This sequence comes from Psychrobacter aquimaris, assembly GCF_016107525.1. GTDB lineage: Bacteria > Pseudomonadota > Gammaproteobacteria > Pseudomonadales > Moraxellaceae > Psychrobacter > Psychrobacter aquimaris. Next base: position 129,983 of record NZ_JABASR010000002.1, read on the forward strand.
ACGACGGTCTTTTCAGTCATGGCAGTGGCTGAGCCTTGACGAATCTGTAGTTCATCGCCAATCATAATCTCTTTACTGGTCTTTACGCGACTACCCGCATAATGCACCCGTCCGCTTTCGATGGCTTCTTTGGCAAGGTTGCGAGTGCGATAAAATCGTGCTGCCCACAACCACTTATCGAGACGCATACGCACGACATCAGGTTGGCTATGGTTAGGCTGATTGTGGTTTTTGTTGTGTTTACTCATCAAAACCTCATAGATATCCATAAAGTAAGATAATAATAATGGTGCTTTTTTTGCAAATTGAAAGAGCCATGCGCTATCAAAATGTTTAAAAATAGATTCTTATGGTGAAGTAGAAAGGCTCGTCTTAGCCATTATTCTGATTGGCAACTTTCACAGCCATTTCTGCCGCATCATTTGTCTTCAACTGCGCTAAACCATTAATCACACCTGTGATATTTTCTACGGTTTTATTTTGGCTTAATTTAAATTGGGCTTGTATAGAATCGATGGGCAGCTTAAAGCCAATAATCCCTCGGCACATAGCATCGATATAAGCAGCAGGTGCCTCATCTAATGACCAAGGATGATCGGATAGCACCTCTTGCTGCGCAGTCATGGCTGCTAATATCCATTTCAGCGTATCGGCGTCTTCAAGCAGTTCAATTTTGGATTGAATATGGACGCTTTGATAGTTCCAAGTGGGCACTTCTTTATGAGTTCTGGCTTTGCTAGGATACCATTTGGGGCTGATATAGTGTCCAGAATCTTGAAAAATAATTAACCACGAAGTATTTGGTAAGGCGTCTTGATAAATAGGGTTTTTACGACCGAAATGACCGTAAAGATAGCCGTGCTGAGCATTAGAGTTAACATCAGAACCAACATCAGCATTAGGCATAAAGTTATCGTTATGCCAGAAGAGCGGTATATGGCAGGCTTCGATGCCATCTTTGGTTTGAGCAACCAAGGTCGCTAAGGGATTGGCTGCGATAAATTTCATAATGTTTTCTAGGTTTTCTTCGGTAAAAATGGCAGGAGTATGCATGCTGTTCTCAGTTTATGTTTGATATAAAATCAGTGACACCACTGCTGCTCACATGGAATACCATCATTGTTACCATCCATTTTTGTATTAGGGCAGTGTTGTATAAAGTAAGTGGCTTCTGCGCATGATGTCATCTGAGAGCAATGCTTTCGGCCATCACAGGTAAAGCTTGCTGCTGAGCCTGATAACGTGAGTACTGGTTTTACTGCCGAGACTGATGTTGACGTTGCCTTTGAATCGACGTACGTTGGCGGTATATCATCCAAATCAGTTGAGGTAAAAGCAGCGTCAACTGGATTATCAGTTGCAACGTTAGTAATAGGGTTGCTGTTGCTGGTCGTGTTTTTAGGTTGCAGTATCTTATAACCCACAAGTGCTAAAACCAGTAATAATACAAACATCAATATCTTTTGAATCACGGTTTACCAGCTAATCATGGTCGCTATAAATTAATGAAAGTTACCAACGAATAATTACTGTTCATTCATCAATGGCCGTTTTTTAGTGATTAAAAAATGGCCATTGATGTATTGATAGTCGACGTCTATTTTTATTTCAAAAATAACTGATAGCCGATATTATCATTGAGCATGGTGCAGTCATAGCCGATATCGAGTAACGCGTCTTGTAATTGACGAGAGTTACCCTCAGACGCTTGCAAACCGACCAATACGCGACCTTCGGCGGCACCATGATTGCGATAATGGAACAAAGTGATATTAAAGTCATCACCCAGTTTTTCTAAGAAAGTCAACAATGCACCTGGACGCTCTGGGAAAACCACACTTAATAACTGCTCGTTTGCGACCTGTGCATGACCACCAATCAAATGGCGAATATGGGATTTGGCGATATCATCATCGGTCAAGTCATGCGCTGTATAGCCATCAGCTGCCAATTGGGTACGAATGGTTTTACGCTCTTTGTCGCCTTCTTTTAGCGCGATACCGACGAATATTGATGCAGGCTCCATAGAGTCAGGTGATTTTTTACTATCGGCACGGTAGTTAAATTCAGTGATGTTACGTCCGTGTAAGCTGCGGCAGAAATTTAAGAAAGCTCCCGTTTGTTCAGGAATCGTCACGCCAAAGATGGCTTCTTTTTTCTCACCAATCTCAGTGCGCTCAGCGATATAGCGTAGGCGGTCAAAGTTCATATTGGCACCACAAATGATACCGACGCAGTTTTTACCTTGTAGATTATGGGCTTCGATATATTTCTTCATGCCAGCAACGGGTAACGCGCCCGCAGGCTCAACGATGCTACGGTTTTCTTCAAAGATATCTTTCACCGCAGCGCATACTTCATCATTGGTACAAGTCACCACTTCCGGCTCGACTAAAGGACCTGATTTATCACTTTTTTGCAGGCGAACGATCTCAAAAGGCAATTCGCCGATTTGAGCAACCGCCACGCCGTCGACGAACAGTCCAACTTGCTCAAGCTTAACGCGCTCATTGGCTTCAAGCGCCGCTTTAAGAGAAGCTGACTGCTCTGCTTCTACCGCAATCACTTTAACATGCGGCGCAACTTCACCTAAGAATGCCGCGACACCTGAGATAAGACCACCACCGCCAACCGCGACGAACACATAATCCATATTGCGCCATTGCTGGGTTAGCTCAAGACCAATGGTGCCTTGTCCAGCAATGACCAATTCATCATCATAAGGTGGGATAAAGGTCAGACCTTCTGTTTCAGCGCGATTGATTGCATAACGGTTGGCTTCATCGAAGCTATCACCATACAAATCAACATTGCCGCCCAGTGCTTTAACCGCATCTACTTTAATGTCAGGGGTGGTGGTCGGCATCACGATGATATTGTTTAGGGCAAGTTTACGGGCAGAATAAGCAACCCCTTGAGCATGATTACCCGCTGATGCGCAAATGACACCGCGTGCTTTTTGCTCATCACTTAACTGACTAATTCGATTGTAAGCGCCGCGTAATTTAAAGGACTTGACCGGTTGCAAGTCTTCGCGTTTAAAGCGAATGTCATTAGCGAAACGTTGGGTCAGCTTGGGTGCCGCTTCAAGTGGTGTTTGAATTGCCACGTCATAGACGGTGGCTTGCAAGATGGCTCGTACCCAATGTGACAGCATAATGTTTCCTAATAAAAAGTGTGATTGAATAGAAAAATTAAATAGATTAGCCTATGCTGATTTTGATGGTCTTGCAAGACTCAATTGCAGTTTTTGTAGTGATTTTAAGATTTGATGAAAGATAGGGTTGGTTTTATTTCAATATTTTGTCCAAGAAGTATTGAATGATTTCAATATGTCTGTATTATTGGACATATGGAAATAACTAATGCTATTGCAAGCTTTGCTGCGCTCTCTCAAGATACTCGTCTAAAAGCTTTTAGGTTGCTTGTCAGCCAAGAGCCCGTTGGTCTGCCAGCAGGTGAAATTGCTCGTCAACTGTCTGTGCCGCACAATACCATGTCAGCCCATTTATCGGTGCTGGCTCGGGCAGGGTGGGTGGTGTCTCAACGGCACAGCCGCCATATAATTTATCGTGCATCATTAGCACATATGGAGGGGGTGATTCAGTTTCTATTGCAAGATTGTTGTGCGGGACACCCGGAATTGTGTGCCTCGCTCATGGAAAATTTGAGCAGATGTGAGAGTGCTAAACCTGCTGATGCAGACAATCTTTCAAACAGTCAGTAAGCCCATAACTGATTTAACAAACCTCTTTATTACTAGGGCGTGTCCTCATTTTTAGCTCATTTAGTCAATTTCTTTAAGATTGAGGACATACCCTAAGCATACTCATAAAATAGGTAAAATTACTATGACATCATTGATTTTTCACAATCCAAAATGCGGTACTTCTCGCAATACGTTAGCCATCATGAAAGCATCAGGCGAAAATCCAGAGGTGATTGAATATCTTAAAAACCCACCAAGCCGTGATTACTTAGTTGAGCTGTTGGCAAAAATGAACCTTTCACCAAGAGAGCTGTTACGAAGCAAAGAGCCTGTCAATGATGAACTAGGATTAGACAATCCTGAACTGTCTGATGATCAAATCATTGATGCGATGATTGCCCATCCTATTTTAATCAATCGTCCTATCGTGGTCACGAATAAAGGCGCGGCATTATGCCGCCCATCAGAACACGTATTTGAGTTATTAGACAATCCAGTGGGCAGCTTTACTAAAGAAGATGGGGAAGTGGTTCATTATGGCAAATAATACAGCAGATTTGAATGTGATCGATTTGCCCAATATTGATGCAAGTGCAATACAAGCGATTGATATTGAGTCTTTAATTGGTACACATGACCCGCGCCATCCCCCTAAAATATTGGTGCTATACGGCTCTCTACGCCAGCGCTCATTCTCTAAACTGGCAAGTGAAGAAGCGAGCCGTCTATTGCGTTGGTATGGTTGTGAGGTTCGAACATTTGATCCGACGGGTTTGCCATTGCCTGATGCTGTTGATGCAGATCATCCAAAAGTACAAGAGCTGCGAGAGTTGGCGCAGTGGTCAGAAGGTATGCTGTGGGTGAGCCCAGAGCGTCATGGCAGTATGACCAGTATTATGAAAGCACAAATTGACTGGATTCCATTATCATTAGGCGGTGTACGTCCGACCCAAGGTAAAACTTTGGCAGTGATGCAAGTTAGCGGTGGCAGCCAAAGCTTCAATACGGTCAACCAATTGCGCATTCTGGGTCGTTGGATGCGGATGATTACCATACCTAACCAATCGTCTATTCCTAAAGCTTTTTTGGAATTTAACGACGATGATCGTATGGATAAGTCTCCTTTATATTTGCGTCTCGTGGATGTTTGTGAGGAGTTGGTAAAATTCACTTGGCTGACTCGTGGACGCTCAGCCTATCTAACAGACCGCTACTCTGAACGAGTAGAAAGCGCTGAGGAGTTGTCGCAGCGCGTCAATCAAAAATCACTCTAATTTATCCGCTCATAATTCATTTTCTAATACTTGCTCTTATAATAATTAAGCCTAGAAAGGTTACTCAATGCTTGCATTAACTATCTTTATCGTGACGTTGGTTTTAGTGATATGGCAACCTAAAGGATTGGGTATTGGCTGGAGTGCGATGGGTGGCGCATTGGTTGCCTTGGCTTTTGGCGTGGTACAGCTCTCCGATATTGGAATTGTGTGGGACATCGTTTGGGATGCGACTTTTACCTTTGTGGCACTTATCATCATCTCGCTTATCTTAGATAAAGCTGGATTCTTTGGGTGGGCAGCGCTGCATGTGGCCAGACTGGGCAATGGGCAAGGACGATTATTGTTTCCCATGATTGTGATTTTAGGCGCGTTTATCTCGGCGTTTTTTGCCAATGATGGGGCAGCATTACTACTGACCCCGATTGTCATTGCTATTTTGCTGCGACTTAAATTCTCACCACCATCCGCTTTGGCGTTTATCATCGCGACAGGCTTCATTGCTGATACTGCAAGTCTGCCATTAGTTACTTCTAATCTGGTCAATATTGTTAGTGCCAATTATTTTGATATTGGTTTTGGCCGTTATGCAGCGGTGATGATACCAGTCAATATCGTGTCTGTATTAGCGACGCTTGCCGTGTTATGGGTAGTCTATGCGCGGCACATTCCAAAACATTACTCTGTGGCTGAACTAAGCGCACCAGAGTCTGCGATTGAAGATCCGCTTGTCTTTAAAGCTGCCTTTCCACTGCTCGCGTTGCTACTTATTGCCTACTTTACGACGGAATCATTGGGCATTGCTATCTCATTTGTGACAGGAGTGGCTGCGCTATTGTTAATGGCTATCGCCGGTCGCTGGTGGCAAGGGGGTCGTGGTGCCGTCGTTTCTGTATCCGATGTTCTGCGTCATGCGCCTTGGCAAATTGTATTATTTTCCATCGGCATGTATTTGGTCGTTTATGGTTTAGGTAATGCAGGGTTAACGGCCTATGGTGCACAAGTATTGAATTGGTTGGGGCAGCAAGGTGCTGTAATAGCAACATTAGGGACAGGATTCCTCTCTGCTATTGTAGCGTCTATCATGAATAACATGCCATCGACCTTAGTTGGTGCACTGGCGATTGATAGTGCTCAAGTACCCGTTGCTACTCGAGAGCTCATGATTTATGCCAATGTGATTGGTAATGATTTGGGGCCGAAATTTACGCCTATCGGTAGTCTGGCGACTTTATTGTGGCTCCATGTATTGGCAGAAAAGGATTATAAAATCAGCTGGGGGCAATATATGAAAATTGGACTGCTTATTACTCCGCCCGTACTATTGGTCACGCTACTGGCTTTGGTTTTTTGGTTGCCTTATCTGTCTACATTTTAAAAGTTGAGTGAATGTCTTGCGATTAGCGTGGCTATTACGCTGACATCCATCAAACTCATCGGGTATAATAGCGGCGCATTTTACCTTTTTTAAAACGATACGTTTATTCTGTCAAGGATTTATGATGAGTGATCAGCAAGCACAAAAGCAAGCCGCAGCCAAAGCGGCTCTAAGTTATATCGAAGATGACATGATACTTGGAGTAGGCACAGGCAGTACAGTCAACTGTTTGATTGAATTATTGCCGACCGTAAAGCTTGCTGGCGCGGTGGCTAGCTCACAGGTCACTGAAGACAAACTTCGTGCCCTTGGTATCGAGATTATTGATTTGAACTTTGCGGGTACGCTTGATATTTATATCGATGGGGCTGACGAAGTCAATGAGCATTTGCAATTGATAAAAGGCGGCGGTGGCGCGCTCACTCGTGAAAAAATCGTGGCAGCTGCTTCTAAGAAATTTATATGCATGGTTGATGAGAGTAAAAGTGTCGAGATACTAGGCCGCGAATTCCCAGTGCCGATAGAGGTGTTGCCGCAAGCCCGGTCATATGTCGCTAGACAATTGGCAAAAATGGGTGGTGAGCCTGTTTATCGTGAAGACTTTGTGACTGATTATGGTAACGTCATCTTAGATACTTATGATTTGGACGTTAGTAATCCAATAGCGCTTGAGCAGCAACTGAATAATATCGTTGGGGTCGTGTGTAATGGTATTTTTGCTGCTAACCAAGCTGATGTATTGCTTAAAGCAAGTAGCGTTGGGGTCGAGACGTTGATGCGTTAAATGGCTCGTTAGCTGAGTAATAATTGTCGAGTAAGTATAAAAAAGGCAGACCATACTAAATGTGGTCTGCCTTTTTTATACTTACTCTTTGATAAATAGGTTATGACTATATTTTTTTATAGTTTGATTTTGTCTTGTAATAAGAATTCCATTAAGGCTTTTTGTGCATGTAAGCGGTTTTCAGCTTCATCCCATACCACTGAGCGTGGGTCGTCAAGCATATCATGAGAGATCTCCTCACCACGATGCGCGGGTAGACAGTGCATAAATACCACTTCAGGATCGGCTTTATCTAATAGCGATGGCGTTACTTGATAAGCGGCAAAACGGCGCGCACGAGTGTTTTGTTCAGACTCTTGTCCCATGCTTGCCCATACATCGGTGACAATTAAGTTTGAATCTTTCGCTGCCTCTTGCACGTTTTCGACAATACTGACGCAATGCGAGAAACGTTTCATCAGCTCAGGGTCAGGCTCGAAACCATAAGGAGCTGCTACTCGTAGCTCAAAGCCAAACTGATGAGCCGCTTGCATATAGGATGCGCACATATTATTGCCATCACCGACCCAAGTGACGATTTTATTTTCGATACTACCGCGATGCTCATAATAGGTTTGCATGTCAGCTAGTAGCTGGCAAGGATGAAACTCGTCAGTTAAAGCATTAATAATAGGAACACTTGAGTATTCAGCAAAGGTCTCAACTTTTTCGTGGCCAAAGGTACGAATCATGATGATATCGACCATGCTCGATATAACACGAGCGGAGTCTTCTAGTGGCTCACCACGCCCAAGCTGGGTATCATTTGGCGATAAAAATATAGCACTACCACCAAACTGACCCATACCCGTCTCAAACGAGATGCGCGTACGGGTTGAGGATTTTTCAAATATCATGCCAAGCGTACGACCAACAAACGGCTGATATATCTCGCCTGCGTGTTGCATCTTGCGCAATTCGCTGGCGCGTTTTATAAGGTTTTCTAGTTCTTGTTTGGTTAAATCAGATAAGGTCAAAAAATGGCGCAAACTCATAGTAATCCTAGCAGTCGATCGCAGTCAGTGAAACGTCATCAGTCTTTAATAGTATCGCGTCAGTGCGTATACTGGGGTGACAACAAACTTTTAGTATAGCGCAATTAGGCTTAATGTAAATGTCCAATTTGCCGTGATTTATCAGTCTGGCAAACAGTCATTAAATGGATAGCGATAAATGGATAGCGATTAGGTCAGCATAATTATACTTGTATACGATTTGGGCGATTGCTTAGGCGGCATAGTAGCTCGTAGCTAATCGTACCTGCATGTGCGGCGACTTCATCGACGTGCGGTGAATCGCCCCACAGTATTACTTTGCTGTCTAACGCAATGTCTTCTGGTGTGGTACTGATATCAATGACAATCATATCCATTGCCACCCGTCCAATGACCGCGCATCGGTAGCTTTGATTGTTGGTAGTATCGATAACAGAAACATAGGCCTCATCGCTTACGACACGAGGGTAGCCATCACCGTATCCAATGCTCACCAGAGCCGTTCTAGTGTCTTTCTGCGCTGTCCAGCGACTGCCATAGCCAATAGCATTGTCTGCATGGACTGTTTGCAGGGCGATAATTTGCGCGCTAAAATCCATCGCTGGCTGTAAGTCTAACTCATGCGCGCTTTTATCAATCACAGGGGCGCTACCATATAAAATAATGCCAGGACGCACCCAATCATAATGATGCTCTGGAAAATTAACGATACCAGCAGAATTACATAATGAGCCTTGGATATCTGGGCTAATGGTTGCTTGTAAGGTGTCTAATACCTCCGAAAAACGTTGTATCTGCATCGCATTCAATGGATGAGCACTATCATCAGCATTGGCAAAATGCGTTGCTAGTATCAACTGATATCCGGCTTCATGCAGGCGCTTAGCCGCTGCCATAACGCCTTCAGCATTGAAGCCTAAACGGTTCATGCCAGTATTGTATTTAAGCCAAACCACTCTGGTTGCACTATTGGTTGGTGGAATATTCTCTAAAGCCCACTGCAATTGCGGTGCATGGTGAATCACGCAGCTAATATCATGTTCAATGGCTTGTTGCCACTCATCAGCGGTAAATGCACCTTCAATCAAACCAATGGTTTTGTTCCAGCCCAACTGCCGAGCTTCCAGCGCTTCAGTTAGGGTGGCGACGCCGATACCATCTGCCATTTGCAATGCTGGCAACACTGCAGCCACGCCATGTCCGTAAGCATTGGACTTGACCATAGCAAGGACTTTAGAGTTTGGTGCCATTTTCTTGACTTGGTTTAAGTTGTGAGTAATGGCTTGTGGTTTGATTGTGATAGTACGCATAATTGGCTTCTTTATAAGTAGAATTATGAAGTTATAAAGCCAGTACCGCATCAATCGGGCTAATGCAGCACTGGCTATTTTGTTAAAAAGTACTTATTAGCTTATGATTAAGCCTTAGTCTTTATAAGATTGGTTACTCATCATTCTCATAACTGACGTTTTGATAGTATTCTGGCGTTAGGTTAATAAAGCGGGTAAATTGCCCTTCAAAGCCCAAACGTATAGTGCCGATAGGGCCGTTACGCTGTTTACCAATAATGATTTCAGCCACGCCTTTATGATCTGAGTTTTCATTATAAACCTCATCACGATAGATAAACATAATCAAATCGGCATCCTGCTCAATTGCACCCGATTCACGCAAATCCGACATGATAGGGCGCTTATTAGGACGGTTTTCTAGACTGCGGTTAAGCTGCGACAAAGCAATAACAGGGCATTCAAGCTCACGTGCTAGCGCCTTGAGACTCCGTGAAATCTCAGAGATTTCTCCAACACGGTTGCCATCTAAGTTTGGCACTTTCATCAACTGGAGATAATCGACGACGATGGCGCCAAGTTTTCCATCATGATTTTTGGCGATACGGCGGCAGCGTGAACGCATCTCAGAGGGTGGCAGCGCTGTACTATCGTCAATATAAAGATGCTTAGATTGCAAGTGTTGAATGGCGTTCATCATTTTTGCCCATTCGTCTTCATTCATTTGCCCAGAACGCAGATGCGTCTGATTAATCGCGCCCCATGAGGACAGCAAACGCATGACGATAGACTCAGCAGGCATCTCCATCGAAAACACCACAACAGGCAGATCTTCATTGAATAAAATCCCTTCTGCCAAGTTCATCGCAAAAGTGGTTTTACCCATAGAAGGACGGGCGGCCACAATGATTAAGTCACCTGCCTGCAAGCCTTGGGTTTTATTATTTAACTCAGCAAACGGCGTTTGTAAACCAATCATGCCATCGGGATTGGATTTTAGCTCTTGAATCTTATCAATAACATTGGTCAAAACAGCAGTAATACCTACAGGTCCACGCTGTTCGGCGCGTTTGTTATGTTGCTCATTTATGCTAAATATCTTACCCTCAACACTGTCTAAAATATCACTAACGGTCTGGTCTTTAGGATTATAGGCGAGCGTGAGCATCTCATTGCCAGTCGTGATCAATTGGCGTAGAGTAGATAACTCACGTACGCGCTGAGCATAGGCGGTCAGGTTAAACAAGGTCGCAGGGCTTTGGCTCAAAATATCTGCCAAGTAGCTATCGCCGCCTGCACTTTTAAGGAGTTTTTGTGCTTCTAGCCAGTCGTGTACCATGACCGTATCGTAGGGTTCATTCACTGCCGCTAAATGGGCAATAGCATCAAAAATATACTGATGTCGCCCTGCATAAAAATCATCTTTGGTAACGATATCAGCAATCTTGTCGTACGCCTCTTCGATACTCATTAAAGACGCGAGTAATGCCTTTTCAATATCGATATTGTGCGGCGGTGTCTGATTGAGTAAGTCGTCGGTTTTTTCGTTGTCTGCCATGAGTGCCTAATGTGTCAAAAGTCGATATAAAAGAGGGTGTAAATGGGTATTTGATATAGGAGTTTAATTGGGTGCTGATACAGCAAATAAAACGCCACGCGCCACTATAATTGAAGTACCAAAACCTGATCTCGGTGTTGACTGGTAAATGCTATAATGAAAAGCGAAAGTTTAACACATAATGTGCTTTTTTCGGCACCGATAGACAACTATCTATCCTCGATGAGGATTATGACAAGTCAAAAATTATCTATACAATATAAGTGTCAGCACTTATTTTTCCCATAAAAAATACAATAAAATTCAAGACTTAATATGAATATAAAGGCGTAGTTACTATGCAAGATATACAAAAAAAATTGCCGCTATTAATAACAACTGGTGAGCCTGCTGGTATAGGGATGGATATCGTGCTGCTATTAGCGGCTGAGAGTAAACTGCAGGATTTTGAACGCCCAGTTTGGGTCACCGCCGATAGCACCGCTATGACAAAGCGCGCAGATGAGTTGGTTGCAGCTGGCGTGCTGACAAATTCACCTATCTGGCAAACTATTGATATGGATGCCAACGACTTTAATTTTAACTTTTTAGAGCAGATGTCGCAGCAAAATACTGACGTTGATAATGCTTTTATTCTGCTTAATATATCTTGTGCTGAACCAGTTGTTTGCGGGCAAATTAACACTCGCAATTCGGCAATGGTCGCCAAGCAGTTAGACATTGCCCATCAGTTGGCAACCAATAAAACAGTGGCTGCTATCGTCACTGGACCATTGCAAAAGTCCGCACTGATAGATGCTGATATTAAACTGCTCGATGGCACTATGTTTAGCGGTCATACAGAGTTTTTTATGCAGCAAAGTGGCTGTGATAAAGTCGTCATGATGCTCGCCAATCAAGCAATGAAAGTTGCGCTCGTCACTACGCATTTAGCGTTAAAAGACATTCCTGCTGCGATTACTACTAATAATGTAAGGCAAACGGTACAAATTGTCATTGATGATATGCGAGAGAAGTTTGGCTTAATACAGCCACGTATTTTAGTCTGCGGTCTCAATCCACATGCAGGCGAGGGTGGGCATTTGGGTACGGAGGAGATTGAGATTATTAATCCCGTGTTACACGAGTTTATCAAAGCAGGCGTCGATATATCAGAGGCGATGCCAGCGGATACGTTATTTACCCCAAGGCATTTAGCGAACTGTGACGCAGTGATTGCCATGTATCATGACCAAGGGTTGCCAGTGCTAAAGTCGCACGGTTTTGGTGATACGGTTAATCTCACCTTGGGCTTGCCTTATATTCGTACCTCTGTCGATCATGGCACGGCGCTAGATTTGGCAGGACGCGGCGGTGCGAGCGCGACGAGTTTATACCAAGCACTACTGATGGCTAATGAGATGGCGGATAAGTTGCTTATTAATAGACCTTTTGCATAATTCGGTGACTTAGCAAAATTTATGATGCAGTATTGGATAACTTTAGTGTGAGCCATGACTATTTGGCCTAATATGAGTGGTTCAATTATATCAGTCTATTTTAAGTGGTCTATTAATTGATGTAGAGGTCAGTTTTAATGGTTCCGTTGGGGGTATGCTTTAAATAGACTGATTTGAAATCATCTTTGGCTACTAACTTCAGTCCTAAAAACTCAAGATAAAATTATTGAAATATAACCACCAATCAAAGCTAAAACGGTCGTAAGTGCATAACTGACAGGATAAGGTATAGCAGCGACTGAACTTTTTGACTCTTCCATAATGGCATTTAGTCCAGGTGTACTATTTCTAGCACCAGTTACGGCACCATCAGCAATAATTGAGTTAAGTTTAAAGAATTTCACCCCTATCCAGAAGGCAACGAGCGGTGGTATTAACGCACCTGCTATTCCGATTACTGCTAGCCATAATAGAGTATCACCATGTAAGGCTGTAATGACTTTAGGCCCAACATTGGCTGCTAAAACCGCTACAAAAACGTTTAAACCAAAATCTTGCAAGAAGCTTCTGGCGCCTTCATGTATTGGACCACCAAACTCAGGGTTACGACTGCGAAAATAACTAACGGCAATCCCAGCAAGAATACAACCTGCTGAAGTTCCTAGTGCAAATGGGATACCTGCAATTCGGACCGTTATAATACCGACTAAATATCCAATAACCATCGCAACGGCGAGATAAATTATTTCAGACTTCATGGTTGGTAATATTACTCGTCCTCCCAATCGTTTCCCTGCCATTTTTAAGGCCACATCCGGACCTGCCAATCTAATCACATCTCCGAAAGAAATCTGTGTTTTAGGACCTAAAGGGATTTCATTACCTGCTCTAAATAAAGCTTGAACCGTGACGCCTCCTATTCCAGACTCGCTGAGGTCATCAATATTTTGACCTGAAATATCATGAGAGCCAATATGAATATCTGCAACTTCTATAGGAACATTGCGGGCCAATTGATCATCAGATTCAGGTCCGATAAGCTCATTGTCTACAAAAATCAAATCGTGAATATTGGCTCTAACTGTAACGATATCGTTCAGTTGAACGATAGGATCATCTGATAACTCTATAATCGTGCCATTTCTAACCAAACGTAAGATAGGCGCTTGCGGATATTCTTTGACTAACGCTGAGATGCTTTTGCCAAGAATGTTTTTGTGAGTCACATAAAAGGCGCGTAAATCATACGGTGAAAAACCCAGCGTTAATGCCTGAGGTGCTCCAGGTAAAGGGTCTGTCGCACCGCCATTATAATCAGCTTCAGCAGCTTTAGCCTCTTCAGCAGAGTTGTAACCAAAAATCTTAGGTAAATAGCGAATGAGTAAAATGATACCAACAGTGGATAGGACATAGCTAACGGCATAGGCCGCGGCCATATTAGCACCAACTTCTTCTGCTGTTATCCCTGACGGTGGTATATAGGCGCCACTCGATAAAGCGCCTTGCCCCACTCCTAGTATGGCCGTTATGGTATAGCTGCCAGAGATAAGTCCTGTTGCGTATCCAGGTGCTAAACCTGCAAACTTTGCCCCAAAAAAGCAGATAATCCAGTTTAGTGACCAGACAATGACGCCAATACTAATGAATGCCAAACCGCCTTTTTTTAATCCAGAAAAAAACTGAGGTCCAACTTTAAGCCCTAACGCATACATAAAGAGGAGCAGCATAAAGGTTGAAAGAACCCCCGGTATGGCATAAGTAATACCATAAACAGATTGTGCAATCATCGAAAGCACAACCCCCACCAGCAAAGTACCTGCTGTTGACCCTAAAGAGATATTCTTGATGCTACGATTACCAATATAAGTACCTACTGCTAATGATAACAAGATAAATACTATGGGCTGAGTATCAAGTAGTTGAAAAAATCCATGTAAGCCTGAAGCAGTAACAGGCTCTATCTTATCGAATATTTGACCGACTACAGTAGGATTACTCATAACGCTCTTCTATGTGTGATGAAAGGTACGAGTAGAGCTAGAATGTGAAACTGGATGCGCTTTATAGTATTCAACAGCTGCTTTAATATCACGCAATAACAACGCTGCCATATCTCGACTGATACCATGACGAATTAGAATACGTTGAATGACGGTATCCTGACGATCATTTGGTAGTGGATAAGAGGCTATTTGCCAACCATGCTGGCGAACTTTGTCAGATAAATCATAGAGATTAAAACCCCAGTCTCCTTCTTTTAAGGTGTAACTAAGGGCGGGTAAACCACCTCGTCCATCATAAAACATTTCGAATGGACCTAACTTTGAGATTTCATCTGCTAACCATTGAGCGGTATCTACACAGGCTTGTTGAACACCTCTATAACCATCAAATCCTAATCGTAAAAAATTATAGTATTGCGCAACAATTTGACCACCTGGTCGAGAAAAGTTAAGCGCAAAGGTTGCCATATTTCCACCTAGATAATCCACATAGAATATCAAGTCTTCTGGCAAGTCTTCTTTTGAGCGCCAAACCACCCAACCGACACCTAGTGGTGCTAAACCATACTTATGACCACTGGCATTAATAGACTTCACTCTATCAATACGAAAATCCCACTCAAGGTCAGGTTGAGTGAAAGGTGCTATGAATCCACCCGAAGCGGCATCTACATGAATAGGTATGTCCCATCCTTTTTCGTTTTGAATTTTATCTAGCTCTTTCGCCATAGCAGCGACATCTTCATACACACAGGTGTAAGTCACGCCTAATGTAGGAACGACGCCAATGGTATTCTCATCAACATAGTCTTTTATTTTTTCGGGATTTGTACCAACCTCATTACCTTCAAGTGGAATTTGGCGAAGTTCAACATCAAAATACCGCGCAAATTTATGCCAACAAATCTGTACCGGCCCAACGACTAAATTAGGTTTTGAAGTATCTAATCCTGCTGATTCACGTTTTTGACGCCAACGCCATTTCATGGCTAATCCGCCAAGCATGCAAGCCTCTGATGAGCCAGTAGTTGAGCAGCCAAGGGTAGTCTGAGATTGTGGACTATTCCATAAATTCGCTAAGATATGAACACAACGCGCTTCAATCTCAGCAGTCTGTGGGTATTCATCCTTATCAATCATGTTTTTATCAACACATAAGTCCATGAGGTCATGAACCTGATCTTCCATCCATGTCGTACAAAATGTAGCCATATTCTGCTTGGCATTGCCATCGAGGAGTAGCTCGTCTTTTATAAACTGGGCAACAATTTCTGGCTGGGTACTTTTTTGAGGCAACTGAAATTTATTGAGTAACGTATTACTCATTGGATCTTCATAAGCATCTTCGCCAATAGGATCTACCCGTTTTCTGTTATGTAAAGGCATAATCTAACGCTCCATTATGTGATTGAAACATCATTGTTTGTGTCGACCTACATATATTAGACGCCTCTGAAAATTCAAAATATGTTGTTCTATTGTTAATTTAAATTTACATAACCGTTGTTTTATTGTTAAAAATAGTGATTTATTATCTTAAACAAATGTTTAATTTATCTAACTAAATTAAGTACTATATGGAACTATAATCAAAAATTGTTAAATAAGCCTATGGGCTAGCATGACAGCAGCTTCACAATGGTCTTTGAACTTACAATATTTTGTTCAAGCGCTCATAATGGCCGGTCTTGGAATTGTCGGAGACTTAACACTGTAAGAGGTTATGATGAAAAGAGTAAACCGTACCTCTAAAATCAGATAAAGCGTTGTTAGTATACTTATGGAAGCATCAAATCACTCCACCACCACAGGGATAGCCATTTAAGCCATTGTCTCTAAGATGGAGGTCTCTGAGACCCTTTTAGCATGGATTTTCAACGGTTATATAAGCTTAAAGGTTCGATGAGTGAACTAAAGAATTTGAACGTGAGAATAGAGAGATAAAGTAAGACAAAAAAATAATCCGAAAAGTCGTTATTTTTTTTGCCTAGACGAGCAAAACACTACTATCAGGGCTAAACCGCGTCTGAAGGTGTAGTAGTTAATTAATTTGAGACAACGACTAATATGCTTAGATTAAGGCATACCTTAAATTTATTAGTCTGAATTGTTGGTTGCGTTAAATTCTGCGTTAGTAACGATCTGTCTATGCGCTTTAAAGAACTTAATCACGCGCTCATTATTATCAATAAATCCCTGAATAATTTCGGGATAATCCAATATTCTACCATCAGCCGCTATGACGTCTTTAAATGCTTGCGTAAAATGCGTATCATAGGCACTTAGATTAAGTGTTTGATTGTATTGATTATTTATTATTCTGATTTCATATTGTATTAGAAAGTCATCTGAACCGCCTCGATATTGTCGGGACGGTTCAAAAAAATTTAGAAGGTTTTATGGAGTGTTATCTTGGTAAAAACCCAAGAAATATATTACTTAGAAATCTCAACGATTTGTTCCAAGTTGCTTATGAAAAAAGAACGGGAGTATTCTTCTTTTAATTAATCAGACTATTTTAAGATAGTAATTCTCCAAGTTTGTTTCTACGGATTTGAAGGCAATGGTCACTAAGCAGTTAGCGGTGAATTTTCGTAATCATTAAGCTAAGCTCATTAAGTGCACTCAGATGAATGCTGATTCAATATAAAAGTCTATACCCATTGGAATCACTTGGGCTACAGCCAAAGGTTCAAGTCCTCACTAGAGAACTGTATATATCATCAAAATTATAGCAAATGATTTGTAAACTAAAAATACTGTATCGATTGCGCTAAGATATAGGTGATTTACCGCTAAAACATCTCAAAAATACAGTGTAATTATGAGCTGTGCTATAATTTCGTCTTACAAAGCCAGAAAATAAAAGCGCATATAAAACCAGTATATTGTTGCCATAGCGCTATAGTCCTTTTATCTTTTACTCATTAAGACTTTTTTATGTCCAAAACTACATTTGATGCTCAATCTATTTCTAACAGCCTACGCGCTGCCAAACACCAACCGCGTAAGCGCTTTGGTCAAAACTTCTTACATGACCGTAGTGTTATCCGTGAGATTGTTGAGAGCATTCGCTTAGAGCGTGATGACAATTTAATCGAGATTGGGCCGGGGATGGGCGCGCTGACGGAACCGCTATTGGCAGAAGTCGATGCGATGACCGTGGTAGAGCTCGATCGTGATTTGGCAGATAGCTTGCGTATTCGTATCGGTGCCAACAGTCACCCAAACTTTACGATTATCAAAGACAATGCCATGCATGTCGATTATCGTGAGCTGTATAGCCCTGAGCGTGGCAAGCTACGTGTGGTCGGCAATTTGCCGTATAACATCTCGACGCCAATACTTTTTCATTTGCTCAGTTATGCTGATGTGATTCAAGACATGCACTTTATGCTGCAAAAAGAAGTGGTCGAGCGTATCACCGCTGACGTCGGTAGCAAGACTTACGGTCGCCTATCTGTCATCATGCAATATCATTGTGATACCGATTATTTATTGACCGTACCACGTGGTGCTTTCAATCCACCACCAAAAGTCACCAGCGCAGTCTTTCGCCTGACGCCGCATATCAATAAGCCTATCGTGGCAGAAGACGAAGAGTATTTTGCGATTGTGGTACGCGAAACCTTTAACCATCGTCGTAAGACGTTACGTGCCATCTTTAAAAAATCAACCTTGCTGCCAACGCTGAGCGAGGATGATTTTGCGGCTTGCGCTATCGACCCACAAGCGCGTCCTGAAGTCTTAAGTGTGAAGGATTTTGTGAATTTGAGCAATCAGGCACGTAAAGTAGAGGTTTAATTAACCTATTAATCATTAATCGTCAAAAGTATGTGTGTAGAAGCTATGATGTAAAAATCATGACACTATACGATTTTCACATAAAGAACATCACATAAAAGCATAGAGGTATTATGAGTTTTCGCCATCAGTATGTCATCGGTGACCTGCAAGGTTGCTATGCGGCGTACCTTCACTTACTTGAGATATTAGATTTTGATCCTGCGCAAGACAAGCTATGGCTTGCAGGTGACTTGGTGGCACGTGGTGAAGACTCGTTAAGTACATTGCGTCATGTCAAAGCACTTTGTGAGCAAGGCGCCGCTGCGACAGTACTCGGCAATCATGATATTAATTTGATCGCTGTCTGGCGAGGTGCTGCAAAGATTAAGAAAAAGGATCAGACAGCACCTATTTTTGCTGCCGATGATTGTGATGAGTTGCTGGAATGGCTGCGTCATCAGCCGGTATTGGCTTTTCCTGATGAGCAGACGGTATTGGTACATGCTGGCATTCCACCGCATTGGACGGTTGAGGCAGCAGCTAACTATGCGCAGCAGTTAGAGTCACAACTGCAAAGTAGTTTAAAACAGCTGGATCGTTTATTGCCGAATTTATATAGTAAGACTGCTGATGACTGGCATCCAAATATTAATGGCTTTACCAAAATGCGCGCAATTGCCAATTACTTCACTCGTATGCGGCTATGCAAACAAGACGGCACGCTAGAATTTAGCTTTGCAGCAGGGTTAGAAGCGTTTATGCCAGAGGGTTTCCTGCCTTGGTTTGAATGGCAAGTACCGCGCACGCGCAAGATACTATTTGGTCATTGGGCAGCGCTGAAAGGTGAGGTGGATTTACCGTATGCGCGTGCACTTGACGGCGGCTGCGTTTGGGGTAATGATCTCTTGGCGTATCGCTTGAGCGATGGCAAAATCATCACGTCAAGTGCGCATTGCTTACAACCAGAAACATAATATCAAGGCATGTCCTCATTTCTATCTCCATTTTTAAAATGAGGACATGCCCTAGCTATCTGACTTAGACAAACGATTTCTTAAACCACCAAAATCTTCCCATTAACTGGGTAGGTTTGGTGGTTTTTTTGGTTTAGGCAGTGATGTTTTAGCATCGCCCGCGGCCTTGCTTTCAGGGTTGCTATTATCGCTTTCATAATGGGCAGTCGTCTCATTATCCTCATGAAATGCTCTATGCGCTTTGTCATATTGAATATCACTGCTATAAGGGACGCTATTGAGCTCCTCATCTATCAGCCCATCATCGAGTTCAATGGTTTTTTTAGTGCTGATATGATTGGTGGTGTTGTGTGTTTCCCGACTTTTTAGCAGAGGATCAGCGTCACCATTTGAGATATTATTATCGTAATCTATGTCTGTGATAGCCTGTTCATTATGCATGCTTTTTTGCTTAGATTTAGGTAGGATTTTTACATCAGACAAACGGCGCACAACATAGTTATTGGGTATAGGTTGTCCGCCTTTATGAGCGCTGGTATCGTCAAAAATCATATGTCCTTGGCTGTCGATACGAGCATACTTCATAGGCTTATCACGTGGCCAGAAAAAGTCAGAAGGATGGGTGAGCATGTGACTAAAAATCTGCTTGGTTAAACGGCTCCACTCAAGGAATTTGACTTCTTTAGAGCGCAGCGCCACAAATAAGGCGAGTGAGAAGCTTACCATGAGGTTTACCATACCGATGAGGGCAACCCCCAAAATAGAGACAAAGACAATCTGCCAATCCCACTGGCTGGCGGAAATATTAAACAGTCCATGTGCTAGATTGGCTGAGGCAAACGCAATATGGCGTATATCAATCGGTAAGCCAAATAAATAGCCAATTGTTGCGGTACTGCCTAAGAACACCCCGAATAAGAAATTGCCCATAATGGCGCCAAGGTTGGCTTCTATAAAGCCGCCTAAACGCTGCAACCAAGATTTGGGTAATACATATTGAAGTAGCCTATGGCGCTGAATACGGGCACCGATTTGGTTATAGACTGCCAAGTTATCATAGTAACCAGCGATCAGACCTGATAAAAATAAATACACACCAGCGATTGCGGCATGTGGTAGTGCAAGTGAATGAAAGGGGTCAAGATCATGCAGTAAGTGTGCAGCCTTGTCGGTATTAATCATCGGCGCGCCGGTATATTGTAACCACGCAAAAGAGATAATCAGGGCAACTGGTATCGCTAGCATGATATTACCCATAATCGCCACAAATTGGGTACGTAAAATATCGACCACTAACTCTGATAGCTTATTTAACTGGTGTGACTTTTTGCCAGAACTGTCCGAGATGGTAGAGGCGATTGCCGCTGCCGTCATGGCTGGCTGCTTGGTGGCGACCGTTCCATGAACGATATGGATGAAAACAAAGCCCAATCCATAAATCATGCTATTTACAAAGGCGCGTCCCATCGGTGCGAGGGCTAGGTTATAGGCCAATATCTTAAGCGTTGCCATAAAAGCAATGATAAAACCACCGATAGATGCTTTTTTGAACATTTTTTGATAGCCCGCTTTATCGGTACTAATATAATGTTCGCCGACGCGGCTGGCGTTTTCGGTAACTTTGCGTGACAACAGCTTGGTATTATTATCAATCAAATAGCCAATACTATAGCGACGGCTGGCAGTGGTAATCAGCGCTTGAATCAGCTCAATGATTGCCTGATCGCGCTTATCATAATTGTCTGCTACCAGCTCAGTTAAGATGCGCATACGCTGCAAGCTTTGATCTAAGCGTAGCATCATATTGGTTAGGCGAATAGAGATACCGGTTTTATAAATCCGCTTGCGTATGGTGGCAACGATATCTTCGCATTGTTCAATCATGACCAATAATGGCGCTGGGTCCACCGCTTTTTCAGGAGTGATGTCCGTTAAGGTATCAAGTTCATGGGCTTCACGGTACTGATTGACATACAAGACCGCCTCTTGATTTTGTGCCACAAATGATGCTGAATAATTCAGCATTTGCGGATAAAATTCCATCAAATCCGGGTGCAAGCCAATGCCGCTGATACGATAGGATAAAATGATAATGGCGTTCAAAATACTGTTTTTTGCCGTCGCCACTAAGTTTAAATGCTGCTCATCGACTTTGAGTAGCTTGACCAGCTCATCCCATTTGTCTTTTTCAATATTGGCAAGCCAGCGCTCATCAGAGCGTTTATCAAATAAATAACCGACCAATTCTACGACAGAGTCTTCTTGTGGTAATAGCGGTAAAAAACGATGCCCGATAAGGCGGCGCAGGCTATTAAAAAACCCTTGATCTGACATGATGCCAGTATCGGTATATAAAGCAATTTGACGATATTCAATAATAAGTTTTAAGACAAAACTTGACAGCCCATCTGCATATTCTGGATGTTGACGTAAAATATCAATCAGATCTTGAATGTTTTGATTGGCTAACGCAGGCTCTTTATCACTCACGCGTAGCTCATCGATTAAGCGTTTGAGTACCGCAGGATCTGGCACATCACTTAAGGCAGTAATCTGTTGTAAAATGTGTTTTATTTCTGACACATTGCATCCCTTGTGGTGGTTATTTCAATCATTGTCATTATTCAGTATATGCAAGGATATATTTTAGTGATTATTGTATTTATCAATGCCGTGATATTTTCTATATTTAATTTAAAGCTCGACAATTTGCAGTCTGTTAATTTAAGAGTTAGGGATATTGGTATTGATCTCAATGCTTATGACCATGCGCTATTTTAATCGTAACAACGCATGGGCGGTTAACTATTTTGTTAGCAGTTATTTTGTGGCGCTCATTATATTAATTATTGAAACGATTATCGTGATGATATTTTTGGCAAAAAAAAGGACAGTAGCGTGACTGTCCCTTTTATCGTAGTGCGGTATGGTTTACTTTATTATAAAAGTAAAAAATTAGCTAGCAGGTACGTCAAAGTAATTCAGATCAAAATTCATCATTGGATCACTACCTGCTTGAACCATCTGCGCATGAGCATCAATGCGTGGCAAAATACGGCCGACGAAATAATCGGCAAGCTTGGCTTTATTGGTATAAAAATCACCTTCTTTACCGTTAGCTGCTTCAACCATCAGGGCAAACATGTATGAATAAGCTAGGTAACCAAAGGCATGCATATAGTCCACTGCACAGCCATTTATCTCATTTTTACGTTCACTAATATTGCTAAGCACGGTCGTGGTTAGCGCTTCAATTGTATCGGCAGCATCTAGTGTGGCTTGCTTAATACCATGATCCGCTTGCATATTTTTGACAAAATCACGAATTTCACCCAAGAAATGCGTGACATACTTACCATTATTACGAGCGACTTTGCGACCTAGTAGGTCAAGTGCTTGAATACCATTGGTGCCTTCATAAATCTGGGCAATACGGGTATCACGAACGATTTGCTCCATACCCCATTCGCGGATATAGCCGTGACCACCAAATACTTGCTGACAATCAATAGTAGCTTCTAGTGCTTTGTCGGTCAAGAATGCTTTAGCCACTGGCGTCAGTAGAGCAACACGTGCGGCGGCAGCTTGAGCGGCTTCTGGATCGGTACTAAACTTCTCTTCATCAAGGTTTTTGGCAACGTACATGGCAAAGCAACGTGACGCTTCGGTGTTGGCTTTGGCATTCAATAGCATACGGCGCACATCGGCATGATGAATGATGGCATCAGCTGGTTTTTCTGGACTTTGCAGCTGGGTATCGCTACGACCTTGACCACGATCATTGGCATATAGCGCTGCGTTTTGGTAAGCAAGCTCAGAACCACCAAGGCCTTGTAAGCCCATGGTCACACGCTCATAGTTCATCATAATAAACATTGACGACAGACCGGTATTTTCGGCACCAACCATCCAACCTTTAGCATTGTCGAAGTTCATGACACAAGTGGCTGAGGCTTTGATACCCATTTTATGCTCGATAGAGCCGACTGCTAGGGTGTTACGCTCGCCCAAGCTTCCATCTGCATTGACCAAAAATTTTGGTACGACAAATAGTGAAATACCTTTTGAGCCTTCTGGCGCATTAGGGGTTTTTGCTAACACCAAATGAATGATGTTTTCGGTTAAGTCATGCTCACCGCCAGTAATGAAGATTTTGGTACCAGAAATGTCATAGCTGCCATCATCGTTAGGCACGGCTTTGGTCTTGATGATACCCAAGTCAGTACCCGCATGTGGCTCTGTCAAACACATGGTGCCTGCCCACTCGCCGTTGTACATTTTTTCTAGATACGTTTGCTTTTGTTCTTCAGAAGCGGCTGCATTTAGACAAAGCGTCGCGCCAACGGTTAGGTTAGGGTAGAGGGCAAATGACTGGTTGGCAGTGAATACCATCTCTTCAGTCAGCATGGTCACCATCTTTGGGAAACCTTGACCACCATATTCAGAATCACCACTGAGGCCAACCCAGCCTGATTCAGCATACTGCTTATAGGCTTCTTTAAAGCCAGTAGGGGTTGTGACGACGCCATTACCTTCAAAGGTTGCGCCTTCTTCGTCACCGCTGCGGTTGATTGGCAAAAGAATGTTTTTTGACAGTTTTGCCATTTCTTCCAAAATCATATCGACTGTTTCCATATCGACATGAGCTAAGTTTTCGTTGTTTTGCCAAAATTTAGGCGCGTTAAATACATCATTTAAGATAAAGCGCATGTCATTCAGAGGGGCATTATAAACAGCCATAAACATTCCTTTGGTTTAAATAAACAAAATTGAAGTTGTTAAAGATATGAATTGTTCTTTTGGTCTAACTTTAGTGGTTAATAATCAAAGTTTAGCAAATAAGCTTGCGCACGGGTGTTTTTCTTCGTGAATTGTGCGTACACCAAAAGTATTGATAAAGGATAGCCTTTATAAAAATAAGATTGGATTTTTTGAAAGTGTTGAGTCTATTCGTTATTAATTTTAATGGCGCTAAGAAAATCGGCAACACACCTGAGTATGTTGCCGATAAAAAGACAGTATTAGAAGTGATCAACGTCTAATTAAAAAGCGAACTGATCAACGTCCATGCTCATGTATGGCTCAACACCAGTGCTGATACGCTGTACGTGAGTGGTGGTACGTGGCAATAGCTTAGCAAAATAGAACTGCGCGGTTTTTACTTTCGCGTCGTAGAAGGCTTGTTCGCTACTACCGTTAGCAAGTTCAGTTTGTGCCACTAACGCCATGCGTGCCCATAAGTAGGCTAGCGTCACATAACCGCTGAAATACATATAATCCACAGCAGCGCCGCCAACTGCATCTGGGTTTTCAGTGGCTTGCATGCCGATACGTGCAGTCAAATCACCCCATTCTTTAAGGTGTTTGGCAAGTGGGCGAATAAATTGACCCATCTCGTCGTTATCTTTGTTTTCTTCACAGAATGTCTGGATGATTTTTACAAAGTTTGCAAGCAGTTTACCTTGTGAACCCAATACTTTACGACCTAGTAGATCGAGTGCTTGAATTTCAGTGGTGCCTTCGTATAAGCAAGCAATACGCGTATCGCGCACGTTCTGCTCCATGCCCCATTCGCTGATAAAGCCATGACCACCATAAACCTGTACGCCATGATTTGCTGCTTCTAGACCCGTTTCAGTTAGGAAGGCTTTAGCAATTGGGGTCAATAGTGACAACATTTGATCAGCAAACTTAAGATCATTGCCTTCACCTTTTGCAACGGTATCCGCAAAATGTGCGAGGTAATAAACTAAAGCACGACCACCTTCAGCAAAGGCTTTTTCGGTCAACAGCATATTACGAACGGCTGGATGTACAATGATAGGGTCAGCTACTTTTTCAGGGGCTTTAACACCTGCCAGCGAGCGCATCGCTAGACGATCTTTGGCATAAGTCAATGAGCCTTGAAACGCATATTCTGCTGCTGTTAAGCCTTGAACTGCTGTACCGATACGGGCCACGTTCATAAAGGTAAACATACACTGTAGACCACGGTTTTCAGGGCCAATTAGATAACCGGTTGCGCCATCAAAGTTCATCACGCAAGTGGCTGAGGCTTTGATACCCATTTTGTGTTCAATAGAGCCACAAACGACGTTATTGTTTTCACCTAGGCTACCGTCTTCATTGACCGTTACCTTAGGAACGATAAACAGTGAGATGCCTTTTGTGCCAGCCGGTGCGCCTGGCAGACGAGCCAAGACGATATGAATAATGTTATCCGTTAAGTCATGCTCACCAGCTGAGATGAAGATTTTTTGACCAGTAATGCTATAGCTACCATCTTCTTTAGGCTCGGCTTTGGTGCGGATGATGCCCAAATCAGAACCCGCATGTGCTTCAGTTAAGCACATAGTGCCTGACCATTCGCCTGTGACCATTTTTTCTAGGTAGGTTTGCTTTTGCTCGTCCGTACCGTGATGCTCGATGGTTTGAATGGCACCATGCGATAAACCAGGGTACATCGAGAATGACCAGTTAGCCGTACCAACCATTTCATTAATGACTGTCGATAATGAGAACGGCATGTTTTGACCACCAAAATCTTCTTCAGCAGATAAGGCTGGGAAGCCAAGCTCACAATACGCTTTGTATGCTTCTTTAAAGCCTTTTGGCGTGGTGACTTGACCATTATTAAATTGGCAGCCTTCAGCGTCACCGCTTTGATTCAAGGGTGACAGCTCGTTTTCAGCAAAGCTTGCAGCCATTTCAAACAGGCTGTCCATTAGCTCGCGGTCAGCTTCTTGGAATGCTGGCAGGGTTTTATAGTGGCTTTCGCTATCAAGTAACTCATGCATCACGAATTGAATGTCACGTAAGGGCGCTTTGTATTGCATAACTTCCTGTCCTTTTTAGTATGCAATCAATGGTAGTCGAAGAAGTAGGCAAGTGGGGCACGATGGTGTCGCATACCGATATCGCCTACTTTAATTTAGCGAACCTAAATCAATGATAGGCCGTCAAGCAGATCATCTACATTATTGATTACATAAATATGATATTTAAAAAATGGTGAGTGTTAGAGTCGGCTTAAAAATTTATAAGACCTAACAAATTCACTATAAAAGATAGGCTTTCATAGAGGATTATACAAGTTTGGTGACAGCACTGATAAGTCATGAACCTATCTTGCATCGGTTATACAATCGACGTTAGGCGCTAAGATAATGTACGAATAACTATATGAAAGTAATAATGATAATAGATAAATAAACATCCATTAAAAGAGGTTTATTTGGCGGCGTACTGCTGAATCAACATGTCGGTCGCAGCATCTGCTGGCACTGGTTTGCCAAACCAATAGCCTTGCCCCTGTTGGCAGCCCATCTTCAACAACACATCGCGCTGTTGTTCAGTTTCGATTCCTTCGGCGACCACCTGCATATCGAGTGCAACTGCCAAGTCTAAAATAGCTTTTACAATGGCATGTTGGGTACGATCGGTGTCGATGTTGGATATAAAACTTTTGTCAATTTTAATAAAATCAAACGGATATTCTTGTAAGTAACTTAAAGACGCATAACCGGTGCCAAAGTCATCTAAAGCCAGACAAATTCCAAGCTCTTTAAGCAAAGTAAGCTGTTTTTTGACGTTTGCATGACGCTGAATTAAGGATGATTCGGTGACTTCAATATGTAGCTGCTGCGCAGAAATACGGTATTGCACCAGTAAACTGCTGACCATCTCAGAAAATTCAGGGTGGCTAAATTCGGCTGCATCTGCATTGATACAGATGTGCTGACAAAATCCTTGCTGTTGCCAAGTAGATAACTGCTTAGCAATTTGAACCGCCATGTGCGAGAACAGCTCAAACGACAGTTTATGATTGATAATGGCATTGATAAAATGTATCGGCTTTAGTAGTCCGCGAGTCGGGTGTTGCCAACGTACTAGGGCTTCAAAACCAATAATGATGCCAGTAGCCAGTTCAAATTTCGGTTGATAATAAGGAACAAACTGATTTTCAGTGGCGGCAGCTCTAAGTTCCGCCTCTAACTGCAAGCTACCAGCAGTGGCTTCATCAATAGCCGTATCATACCAGCAGATGTCATCACCGCCTTGCTGCTTAACATAATGCAGCGCTTTTTCAGCCTTGGTCAATAATCCTGTCAGTTCGTCATCATTAGTGGGAAAGTAACTGACACCGACGGAAACATGACAATAAATCTTGGCGTCTGTCGCAGTGTTCTCATCTAAGGAAAAGGGGCGTTCACACATTTGCATTAAGCTGTCTAGTTGATGACGTACCATATTAGCGTCATTAGATTCGAATAATAACGCAAAATCATCGCCGCCAAAATGGGAAAAACAATGTAAATTATCGAGCTTAAGGTTCTTCACGCGTGTGACAAAGTTTTTTACCAAAGTGTTGATGCCATCAGGGCCTAGCAAGCTTGCTAGGTTACGATAACGGTCAATATTGAAGCGTACAATCACGACTTCCTGATAGCTGTCCAACAATAAATCGCTGGTCTGACTCAAGAACACTTTACGGTTTGGTAGCCCAGTCAATTGATCATAATTGAGCAAATGAGCCACCTGTTTTTGGTCTTTGACGACCGCAGACATATCACGCAACATACCAACATAGTAGGTCTTATGATTGACACAAATTTTTCGATAAGTCATGTGACAGTCAAGTATTTGTCCATAGCGGTTCGGCATCGAAAAGTCATTTTCATAAAAACCATTGCGGTCTAGACGGTTAGTGATATCTGCTAAAATAACTCTTTCTTCATTTGATAAAAACTCTGCTGCATAAATGCCAAGTGGCCTTCCAAGTAGAAATGCATCGCTATAGCCAATGATGATCTCATAGCTGGCATTGACTGATAGATAGCGTAAATTGGCATCCAAGATAAATATGGCATCATCAAGCTGCTCGCATAAATCGGCCAGCAGTTGCTGTTTGTCTGCGATTGAAATAGGAGCGAAAGCAGTCATAATTGGACTCATTACGTCAAAATTGAACAGTAATTAGGATTACACCTATGGCATTTTTACCCTCAATGGCTCAAAGCCTGTAGGGTTGCCAACGCCACCACGGGTGCAGTCTCGGTGCGTAAGATTCTTGAGCCAATTTGCCAAGGTTCAAAACCAACATTGGCTGCTTGCTGACATTCATCAACGCTCAGACCACCTTCAGGGCCTATTAACAGCTTAATATAAGGAGACTGCTGTTTCAAGACCTCTGGTAGCGACTTAGGTATGGCTGGTTGTCCTGCAGCTGGCACGCTCAGTTGCATCCGCAAATCTGCTGGTTGCTGTAATATTTGATAATAAGGGTCTTGGCTAAGGGTTGTGACAATAGGACTAACAGTAGGAGGGCTAACGTCCATTTGTGAATCTAAAGAGTGTGTCGCTGACCCTTGTAACCAGTCATTGATAGACACAGGCGCAATAATAAGCGGTGGACGATTCAGACCGCATTGCTCACACGCGGCAATGGCAACTTGCTGCCAATGTGCCAGTTTTTTCTCTACT
Source organism: Psychrobacter aquimaris (assembly GCF_016107525.1). Taxonomy (GTDB): domain Bacteria; phylum Pseudomonadota; class Gammaproteobacteria; order Pseudomonadales; family Moraxellaceae; genus Psychrobacter; species Psychrobacter aquimaris. Next base: position 158,694 of record NZ_JABASR010000002.1, read on the forward strand.
TGGGCAGGTTTTAAATTCACCTCGCCATGATGACTGCTTAATAATTGAATGGCAGTGACACCCAGTTCGGTGGATTTTTGAATCGCATAGTCCATGCGTTCGCCGCGGCTCATCACCAGACCGATTTTAGTGAACATAGACGCGCTACGATCTGTATTGATATGAGCCAATAAAGTCACAGTGGCGTGCTTTTTGCTGATGGTTTGTAGCTGCACCTGATATTCGCCGCCAAAGCCATCGAATAAAATGCCTTGATCGCCAATATTGGCACGCAATACACGGCACCAATGATGGGCGATGCTTTCTGTTAATTCAACGTTGGCGCCGATAGGCAAAGTACTCAGTTGAGGATGGAGTAAGCCTCTTTCATCACTAATGCCATTACTGATGTCATAAAAAAAACGTCGCACAGTCGCTTAGTCCTATTGTTTGAATAATAATATTTTCAAATATCTTAGCAGAATATCGTTTGAGTGGGTAAAGGGTTTGTCATTAGGTTATTAAAGATAACGACTTCATAGTGGCTTTAAGCCCTATTCATGGATATTCAACATACGCTACATAACTTGATGGTTTAAATTTTCTTAATATAGCAAAAACTTGTTTTAGTAAATAGGAGGCGCAATAAAAAACTGGCGCTCCTAAGAACGCCAGTCTTTACACCATAAATTCGACGAAAGGTTTAAGCGGAGAGTCCCAGTGCTTCAACCAAGCGCTTGTTTGGCTCAATCTTATTCATGCTATAAAAATGCATGGCAGGTACGCCCTCGCTAATCAAGCGCTCGCATAAACGATAGACCACATCAAAACCAAATTCGCGAATCGCTTTACGGTCATCGCCAAAGTCAGACAATCGCTTACGCACATAACGCGGAATATCAGCGCCACAGCTATCGGCAAAGCGTACCAAATTACTTGAGTTGGTAATCGGCATGATACCAGCGATCAAAGGCTGAGCAACCGTATCGATACCACGCTTCTCTAAGGTATCACGCAAATATAAGTAACTATCAGCGTTATAGAAAAACTGAGTAATCGATGCATTAGCACCCGCTTGGTATTTATTGATCAAATTGTCAATATCAAACTCAAAGCTACGTGCTTGGGGATGCATTTCAGGATACGCTGCGACCTCGATATGGAAATGATCGCCTGAATATTCACGGATAAACTTAACCAAATCTACCGCAAACGGCAGCTCACCCATACCAACTTGACCTGAAGGCAAATCGCCACGTAATGCGACCAAGCGCTTGATACCTAAGCCCTTGTAAAGATCAAGTAATTCAGCGATTTCTGCTTTATCATCACCGATACAAGATATATGCGGTGCAATGTCAGTGTCGCCGCGTGCGCATAGTGCTTGGACGATGTCTAAAGTGCGGTTGCGGGTTGAGCCACCTGCACCGTAGGTCACCGAAAAGTACGCAGGTGATAGCTTATTCAGCTCATCGTAAGTGCTGAGTAGCTTTTCATGACCTAGTTCGGTTTTGGCTGGAAAAAACTCAAAGGAGAAAGCAGGCTTAGTCACAGTCTGGCTCCTTTTAGTATTTATAAGCGTCAGGCTTAAATGGACCTTCGACAGGCACACCCAAATACTCTGCTTGTTTTTCAGTCAGCTTAGTCAGCGTACCGTTAAAGCCAGCAACCATAGCAGCAGCGACTTCTTCGTCTAGCTTCTTAGGCAGTACTTTTACGTATAAATTTTCAGTACGTGCGTCGGCTGGCAAGTCAGCAAATTTTTCTTCAAACAGATACATTTGTGCCAATACTTGGTTAGCAAATGAGCCGTCCATCACGCGTGATGGGTGACCAGTGGCGTTACCAAGGTTCACTAAGCGACCTTCAGCAAGCAAAATCAAGTAATCGTTTTCATCGTCCGAGCGGAAGATTTGATGCACTTGTGGCTTAATCTCAACCCAGCGCCAGTTATCACGCATAAACTGTGTGTCGATCTCGGTGTCAAAGTGACCGATGTTACAAACAACCGCACCAGGCTTAAGGGCTGCTAGCATATGTCTGTCACAAACATGGTAGTTACCAGTGGTGGTAACGATCATGTCAGTATCTTCAAGCAAACGGGTATTGATGTTTTCTGCGCCGCCTGTGTTATCACCATTAATGTAAGGTGACAATACTTCGAAGCCATCCATACATGCTTGCATCGCACAAATAGGGTCAACTTCTGAAACACGTACGATCATGCCTTCTTGACGTAAGCTCTGCGTAGAGCCTTTACCAACGTCACCATAACCGATCACTAAAGCACGGCGACCTGCAAGGAACATGTCGGTTGCACGTTTGATAGCATCGTTTAAGCTGTGACGGCAGCCGTATTTATTGTCGTTCTTAGATTTGGTAACTGCGTCGTTGACGTTGATGGCTGGTACTTTAAGTGACCCTTTATTTAGCATTTCAACCAAACGATGCACACCAGTGGTGGTCTCTTCTGAGATACCATGGATGCTATCAAGCATTTCTGCATAATCATTATGAATCAAAGCAGTCAAATCACCGCCGTCATCTAAGATTAAGTTAGCATCCCAAAGCTGACCTGATGCTTCGCCACCAACGTGGATTTGTTGACGTAAGCACCACTCGTACTCTTCTTCCGTTTCGCCTTTCCAAGCATAAACAGAGATGCCAGCAGCAGCAATAGCAGCAGCAGCATGGTCTTGAGTTGAGAAAATATTACATGAAGTCCAACGTACTTCAGCACCTAGCGCGACAAGCGTCTCGATAAGAACCGCAGTCTGAATGGTCATGTGAATGCAGCCAGCGATTTTCGCGCCTTCAAGCGGTTGATCGGCTTCGTAGCGGCTACGCAAACCCATTAGGGCAGGCATTTCGGTTTCAGCAAGGGTGATTTCACGGCGACCGTAGTCAGCAAGACTGATGTCGGCGACTTTATAGTCAGTGAAAGAGGGGTCGATCGTATGGGCAGATGGGGTGTTAGACACTGCGTCCATAATATGCTCCTATCAGTGGTTAAGGTATGATAAAAAGAATAAAAACGCAGGTGTCGTTATTTGCGCTGCGAGCGGCCAAAACGATGGATACTCAACAGTTAACCGAGCCTAACATAAACAATGAATAGCGAGCATTTGAATACAAACACGACTATCAATATTTATGGCGCAACACCTCTCGGAGGTCGTTATTGTAATAGATGAGCCGTGGATTGTCACCTGTTGGATAACATAAATAGCTGACGGCTTAGGTTCGTAAAATGTCGAACAGCAATATATAGCCATAAAAAAGGCCATCGATTGATGACCTTTTTTACTTTAGTTCAGAGAGTTTGAATAGTGCTAAGAGACACTTAGTACCAGTTATAGGTCAGGGATGTGAAGAAGTTGGTGCCATCGGTGTTATAGCCAGGTAAAGTCACATATTTCTTATTGGTAATATTGTTTAAACGTGCCGTCATAGATAGGTTGTCAGTCAGTTTATAGTTGCCACTAATATTCAATAAGCCGTAAGAATCAACCAATTGGGAATCTGTATTGGCGACACCACTATAATAATCGCCTACGTATTGATACTCAGCGCGGATATCTACGCTTGGCAAGCGATAGCCCAAATACACTAGACCTTTATGTTCGGGACGGATAGAAAGATAATTACCATTGTAGTTAATAGGATTGCCAAAGTAATCGACTTTACCAGTGTAATCACTATTATCCGTTGCTTTTTGATAGTCATAGCTTAAACCAAAGAGATAGTTATCCATGTTCCAGTCAGAGGTTAGGGTAACGCCCTTAATTTTTGCTTTATCAACATTGATGTTTTTGCCATAAGGGTATTCAACAGTATTGATACCATCGCTAGCAATCAGTTCTTCAACCTTGTTGTTATATCCAGTAAGACGAGTAGATTGAGTTTGGTTAATATACTCGATAAAAGCCTCATAGTTATCACTAGTCTCTGGCTTTAAGTTTGGATTACTACCCCAGCTGGCTGGACCATATAAGTCATTAAAAGTAGGCGCTCGATATCCTTTAGCGTAGTTAGCACCTACACGAAATTCTGGGTTAAGGTGGTAGGCTGCACCTAAGTTGTAAGTAGTTTTGCTGTCAAAGTCCGAGTAATCATCGTATCGTACATTTGCTTGAGCATCGATATTATTATGTGATACTAAATAACCTAAAAATCCGCTTTTAATTTTACGGTCGTTGGTAGTATATACATTTGATTCTAGCTCTTGATTTAAGTATTCAGCTCCTATAATGGCTTTACCAATCGGTAGGTCTTGAGCTCTTACTAAGTTTATCTGTTGCTGATTAGTATCGTATTTGCTGCCATTTTTTAAATCAGTCTCATAGGTTATTGATTCATCAATGCTATAACCGTAAGTTAATTTAGTATTGCTATTGTCGTTAGTGTGTTCGAGATAGGCACTAGCAGCACCATTATTTTGATCGGAGAAAGCATGTTTTAGAGCAGGGGCGCTAGTATTGTAATCATCATAAGCGTCAATATCAGTAGTTGATTTTGAATAAATACCATTGACTCCTAACTTCAAATTATCATTAATTTTTTGGTTAAATGATATGCTGTAATTATCGCTTTTAAATCCATCGTCATCTGTTTGAGCAGGCAGGTTACGTGGTAGTGTCGCATTATAGCCGTCCGTTTCGTTATGACTCGCTGATAAGCTTAAGGTTGTACCTGTTTGGTTTGCAAATTGTGCACTGGCACCATACAGATATTCGTCATGTGACCCTGCACCAACCGTCACTGAAAAATTGGTTCTGTCAACGTTCGTGCCTTTCGTAAATACTTGAATCACGCCGCCCATAGCATCAGCGCCATAGATGCTTGATCCGGATGCGCCGTATAGAATTTCTATACGATCAATTTGATCAGCAGGTAACAAGCTAAGAGTTGCACCACCTGCACTCAGGGAGCTGTAACGGACTCCATCAATGAGTACCAATATTTGTTTGTTATTATATCCGCGCATATAAAAGTTTGAAGTAGTACCAGGACCACCATTTGTGTAATAGCTTATTCCAGGTTGATGCTTAAGTACTTCGAGGGCACTTTGACCCTGATAGCGTTGTAACTCTTGACTATCAACCACACGAGTTTGTGCAATAACATTACTGGTTTTAGTGGGGGTACGGGTTGCTGTTACGATGATTTCATCAAGCTCAACTTGTGGTAGCTCGCTATCGTTGATGATAGCAACGTCAGGTGTCACTGCCATTGCAGTGTTAACCGCAAGTAAACCCAATGCGCTTAAGATACTTAAACGAAGGTAGGTAAGTGAAGATGAACGTGATAAAGACATAGTAAATTCCAAAGTAATCATATTAAAAAATGCATAAATAAAAAGTAACCATACTGACGTTAATATGGCTAAAAATTACAAAAAACAGTAGACAAGCAAAACTGCGCTCATTATCTACAAAATAAACAGCTTTATAAACCACTTTAACCTAATGTTTATTCACGGTAAGCTGAGTAGTTTTCATGATAGATTGCGGTTTATTCATTTAACGATTATCACTCTCATTCATAGTAGAAATTCATAAGGAATTTCGTTAAAGGTTATAAAAAAATTAAAAGTCATAGAGAAAGGCGAGAGCAGATAACTCACATAGAAGACCATAAAAACGTGTAATCAAAAGCACTGCTGTTATAAATAATTGCTATTATAGTGAAGCGCTCATTTGTTCTTCGTTGTACCACTCATAATGCTAAGAGGTTTGTTTTGTCTATTAAGTATCGCCTGATTCCTATGATTCCTAGCCCCGAGTTGTCTTCAATACACTCAACGATCAAAATGCCACTAATGGCAATCTTGTTTTTGTTTGTGATGCTCTTGAGTGTGTTATTGCCCAATAATGCGTTTGCTGTTGAAGCTAGCACACTGGGGATGGGCGGCAGTACTAGTGAGGAATCGGCGAGTACGCCTATACCAGATTCATTCGGACGCGATACACCGCGGCATACTGTACAGGGCTTCATTAGTGCGCTAGGTGAAAATGATTATCTGCTGGCGAGTAATTATTTAAACTTATCCAAGTCTGACAATCCTACGACAATAGTCCGTCAATTTAAGCAAGCACTGGATGCGGGAGGGCGTTTTCAGCCTGATTTGCAGATTAATAATACGCCTGAGGGCAATCTAACCGATCAACTACCACCAAGCCAAGAAAACGTCGGTGCGATTAATGTAGGCGAAAAAAGTGTGCCACTGATACTTGAAAGAGTGGTGTCTAAGCAGGGAGAGCAGTACTGGCAGTTTTCTACGGATACGCTCAGCTCAGTACCAGAAGTCATAGAAAATACTGAGCCAACGCTAGTGTCTCGCTATACCTTTGATTCATTAGAAGGTAAAAAGCTGTTTGGTTATCAAATGGCAGATTTGGTTGCAGCGTTAACCATGATTATCGGCAGCTTTGTGTTCACTTACATTCTGGTGTGGCTGTTGTACCATCTATTGAGAATCGTCTATCCTCGCGTGCGCGGTGTACCATTGCCATTACCCAATAAAGTCGTATTACCGCTGGCTGTGGTCATTATGGCGCTGATATTGTCAGAAGTGATGGTATATGCGGGCGTGTCAGTGACGCTGCGAGAACCGGTCAATCGCTTTACTGATATTGCTTCTTGGTTGGCATTAACTTGGTTGCTGCTACGAGTCATCGATGCCATATTCACTCGTGCGGTAAATTTAAGCTATAAGAAAAACTATACTGAACGGGTCTCTATCTTGGGGCTGCTACGCAAAGTCGTCAAAGCGTTGCTGCTGATTTTTGCTGTGATTGTTATCTTCGGTAATTTGGGTTTTGATTTGACCACGGGTATTGCCGCTTTGGGTGTGGGTGGTTTGGCATTAGCACTGGGTGCGCAAAAAACCATCGAAAACCTTGTTGGTAGTGTCGTGGTCGTGGCGGATTCGCCCGTACGTATTGGTGATTATTGTAAGTTTGGCACTTATGAAGGCACAGTCATTGATATTGGTATTCGCTCATCGCGTGTGCGCACCTTGACGCGCACGGTCGTGACTGTACCAAATGGTGATTTTTCATCGATGCAGATTGAAAACTTTACGTCCCGCGATATGTTTCGCTTCTTCCATCAGTTATATATTAAACGCACTGCTGATATTGATGTGGTCTTTAAGATGGTCAAAGACTTGGATGAGTTTATAGATGAGCATTATTTGACCAACCAAGAATGGAATCAGGTCAATATTTTAGAGCTACGTCAAGACTGCTATATCATTCAATTACAGGCTTATGTTAACGCTAATGGCGTGACTGAGTTCTATGATAAACAGAACGTTTTATTTGTTGATTTATTGAACCAAGTGGCGAAATATGATGTCGAGCATGCCTTGCCAACCCAGCAGCTTATCGTCAATCAAACTGAGCTTGAGTATCATATAGAAAACGAAATTGAAGATAAAAACAAGGAAAATAACGTCGCTGAAACGACAGAAGATCTGTCAAATGATGGCTATGCTGATGACGATGTTAGCGACAACACGGATAACAATAACGATGATAAGCATGCCGTGGACTTGAGTAAAGATAGCGTCAAGACAGATGAAAAAGGCAGTCAGCGAACCTCTAAATCAGTAGAGAGTAAAAAAGACAATGCGTTAAAGGCATTGAGAAATAAAAGCCGTATGTTAAAGAAAATCAAGTTCAAGTACGCAAAAAGAAAATCTGGCTTTTCTATATGGAACCAGCCGTAAAATTATGGTTTAAAAAATGTATAAGATAAGCACTTGAGGTAAGTATCAAGCGTTTATCTTCTGCCATTCACAAAAATTAGAGCAGCCAAGAAAACAAATACTAAATTCTAGACTAAGCGAGTTTGATAAGGTGAATCATCACTTGGGTATTTGGCATTATAAAGGGACAGCAGTTTGATTACGTAATAAGCCGTAGTATGACCATAGCAACAAACTGGCAGCGCTGCGATGTGGCGACCAATCTTGTGTTAGGTTCTTTAACTGTTTCGGCGTTGGGCGTTCTGTTAAGTCTAATAATGGCATCGCCGCTACTTTAATCGCTAGATCATCGACCGCAAGCACATCTGCACGTTTTAGAGAGAATAATAAATACATCTCAGCCGTCCAGCGGCCAATACCGATAACGGCCGTCAGCACTTTTAGCACCTCTTCATCAGGCATAGTTTCTAACGCAGCAAAGTCTATATCATGATCGACTAATGAGCGAATATAGCGGGTTTTTTGCTTAGATAACCCTTGCGCTCGTAAGTCCTCATCTGTTGCTTTAATTATTGCCTGTGAGTTAGTTAAGTCTGCATCAAGCAATCGTTGCCAAATACTGCTTGCCGCTGCTACTGATAGCTGTTGACCGACCATTGCTCGCATCAACTGCTCAAACCCACCAACATTATGCCGTAAACTGGGCATACCAATTTGTTCATAGATAGACAAAAATCTTGGCTCGATAACTATCAGAGCCTTGATGTGTTCATCTAGTTGCTGTGTGTTTTCAATGGTTTGTATGCTCATAAATGTCTGATCCTAATTTATGCAAATACCGCTATCGCTAGATGTTAAATGTGAGGTAAATAATGATTTTAAAAACCAGCATAACAAAAAGGACTGCAAACAAGCAGTCCTTTTGATTTCCACTACTGAATCTAACACTAAAAACTATTCACCATCAGCTTTAGGTTTTTTGAGTAGTACCAATACCGCACCATTACCACCATCTTTTGGCGGTGCAGAGCAAAATGCCAATACTTCTGGTAATTGACGTAGCCAGCCATTGACGCACGTTTTTAAAATGGCTTCACTGCCTTTACCATGAACGATTTTTACCATGGTCTCGTTTTTCTGCTTTGCTTGGCTTAGGAGTTGAGTCATGGCCACGCGCGCTTCTTCGATGGTGCAACCATGAATATCTACGGCGTCATACCAACGTAGCTTGCCTTTTTTAAGCTGATCAAAGATTTTATTCTGCAAAGTTGGCTGTTTGTAAGATAGATAGGCTTCAGCAGCGACAGGGTTGAGTAGTGCTTGCATATCTGATAAGCCTGCCCCCAAATCACTTGCTTCACTACCTTGCGCGGCAGCACGTTTAGACAAGGTAGTCGCATCAGGTTTACCCGCTTTGCTAGCATTGGCAGGTGAGCGCACGTTTTTGTCTTCAAGCTGATTGACACCATGCATTGCTTGCATAAACAGCACTTTGTCATCATCAATATGCTCGCTAGCCATTTGCTTGACAGTCTTGTTGACTTGCTTTTGCGTGGGTAATGATACAGGTTCAGTGGGTTTTTGGTTTTCATCTTCTGGCGAATTGGTATCGCGACCTTTGCTAAGTTGGCCTTTTAGCTCTTTGAGCTGGTCTTGCATTTCTTTTGAAAATAGAGAGTTTGACATAGAAGTTAACGTATCGTTGGTTGATGAATGATGGATTGATTTAAACTGTTTAGTAGACTTAAGCCACTTTACCCGTCTGCTGCGACGCCCGCAAGTAAGGATTGTAACGCTTGACCAGGGTGGTCAGTCTTCATGAACTGTTCACCGATTAAAAAGTGCTGAATATCGTGCTTCAACATCAAACGAATATCAGCGCTATTATGAATGCCACTTTCGGTGACGATAAGCGGTTTAAGCGCGCTATCTACATCAGCAGCCAGTGCGTCGATTAAAATATTTTTTAGATCCAGCGTGGTTTGCAAGTCGACATCGAAAGTATTCAAATCACGATTATTAATACCGTAAATATTATGCGTTGAACGTGGTAGCTGGAGTGCCCGTTCAAGCTCGGCTTTGGTGTGTACTTCTATCAACACGTCCATACCCAATTCGATACTTAGCGCATGTAGCTCTTGTACTTGGATGTCGTCAAGGCAAGCCATAATAAGTAATATACAGTCAGCACCCATCAGATAAGATTGATAGATCTGGTACACATCAATCATAAAATCTTTACGTAGTATCGGTAGGCTTGCAGCATTAGCTGCTTGAATAAGGTAGCTATCATCGCCTTGGAAATAATCGCGATCGGTCAATACAGACAGACAGCTGGCGCCCGCTTGCTCGTATTGCTTGGCAAATAGTGCGGGCGCGAAGTTGTGATTGATGACGCCCTTAGAAGGAGAGGCTTTTTTAATCTCAGCGATGATACCAATACCATGCTCTTTAGTGCTGGCCGCTCGCAGTGCCGCCGCAAAGCCACGACGTGGTTTGTTATCCGTCGCTACTTGCGCTTGTAAATCTTCAAGAGATAATACCTCGCGTGCGGCATTTACTTCTTTCACTTTAGTGGCGACAATGCGTTGCAATACGGAAGGAATATCTGTCTTAATTTCTGTATGAGTCATGCTGGTATCCGAATATCGTTAAATGTAAATAGACAAAATAGCTAGAGTGCACAGTAATGGTGCTTAGCCATTAAGCCTGCGTCGCCAGTTGCTGCGTGTATTTGGCGAGAGACTCGAGCTTGAGTAAAGCATCACCATTCTGAATGACTTTTTGTGCCCGACTAACACCATTAGGGTAATTGCTGGCAAGCCCTGAGGTATATATAGCCGCGCCTGCATTTAGTGCAATCATATCACGTGCTTTAAGGACAGCACGGTCTTGAGATTTTTCTCCTGATAGAGCCGCGCGAATTAGCTCAAGACTTTGCGCTGGAGAGTCTACATCGAGACCGATAAGGGTTTGTGACTCAATACCTGCATCTTCTGGCATCATCTCATAAACGGATATCTCACCGTCTTTTAATTCAGCGACAGTGGTTGAGGTGGCAAGACTGATTTCGTCCAAGCCGTCTTTTGCACCAACGACCATGACATGACGTGCACCCAAGTTTTTCATGACTTTAGCGATAGGCTCGCACAGCTGGGCGGTAAAGACACCAATCACCAGATTGGGTGTGCCAGCAGGGTTGGTTAATGGCCCTAAAATATTAAAGATGGTGCGCGCTTTGAGATCGCGGCGTACTGGATTGGCATAACGCATCGCACTGTGATGATTGGGCGCAAACAAAAAGCCAATACCTTGGTTTTCGATACATTCTTTAGATTGCTCAGGGGTAAGCGCTAAACTGATACCCGCTTGCTCAAGCAAATCTGAGCTACCAGATTTGGTGGAGACGCCGCGGTTACCATGTTTGGCTACTTGCGCACCAGCGGCGGCAGCAACCAACGCTGACGCAGTAGAAACATTAAATAGATTGGCACCATCACCGCCAGTTCCGACGATATCGACTAAGTAATCACAGTTGGTTGGCTCAATATTGGCTGCTAACGCACGCATCGCACTGGCAGAAGCAGTAATCTCATCGATGGACTCACCTTTCATACGCAGGCCAGTCAAAATAGCCCCCATCATGGCGTCGCTGCATCTGCCTTGCATGATAATCAGCATCACCTGATACATCTCATCAAACGTTAAATCAATGTGCTGAAAGATTCGACCTAAGGCTGTCGTCAGTAGCTTGTGTGTGCCTTCATCAGACAGTTGGGCAATGTTATTTGGGGTAGGGCTTTCATTTGTTTTTGTTGTACTCATTATAATCTCTCTTAATATTTTTATACGTTAATTCTAAATTATCAACAGAATGGACTTTATTTTAATTATTGAAGGCTTTTTAGGACACGCCTTAATAAACTGTTAGCCGACTTGTGGTAGTTGATCTGAGTTTAGTGCTGACAACTGATGCTTCTGCAAAAAGTTATTGAGCAGCTGATAACCTGCTTCGCTTAAAATAGACTCAGGATGAAATTGCACCCCTTCTATCGCAAACGTTTTATGACGGATACCCATGATCTCTTCAATACTGCCATCACTGTTTTTTGTCCATGCGGTCAGCTCAAGACAGTCGGGCAGGCTGGTTTGATCAATGACAAGCGAATGATAGCGCGTGACTTGTACGGGATTAGGCAAGCCTGCAAAGACACCTTGGTCAGTATGATAAACGGCGGATAATCGGCCGTGCATGACTTCGCCAGCCTTAACGACTTGTCCACCAAATGCTTGTCCAATTGCCTGATGCCCTAGGCAAATACCTAGTATCGGTATCACAACCTTAAAGGTCTCTATAGCTTCTAGAGAGATACCAGCTCGATCAGGATCGCAGGGACCAGGGCCAATGACGATCGCATCTGGCGCAAGGGTTCTAATATTTTCAATAGTGGTTTGATCGTTACGCCAGACGGTGATGTCCTGCTGTAATTCACCGAAGTACTGTACAATATTGTATGTAAAGCTGTCGTAATTATCGATCATCAGAATCATTAGTTTTCTACTTAATTGAGTTCTACTTATGGAGATGGTTATATAGCGCCGTTATCTTACCACTATTTTGCAGTCTATCAAATGTAGGGTACAAGCGATCCAAATGAGCGGTTAATAAAAATAAATTTTGCTTGTTGGATGGCATTCGTTAATATTTCAAATGCACTAAAAAAGTACATGATTTTTTATCCATATGTTTATTACGCACTGATTTAGTGCGTAAATGCGTTGTTAATGACTATGCATGAATAATATGTGTGACAACCATGATGGCAATCCTACTGTTGTAATAGTGCCAAAGGTGCTATAAGTTGCTGTAAATATTATTAATAAATATTTTTCAGCTTCTGTGGTGTGATCGTTATAAAAAACTGGCATAGCCTTTGCACTATTATTGTTATGGTTATCTTTGGTGATAAAGTGGTTCAGCAATTATTATTAAGCAAGTGCCTGAAGAGTTCAGCACAATGAGTTATATGTTGTTAGAATAATATCGGAGCAAAATGCTGACGGGTCTTATCAATAACATAACTTAGATCGCTATCTTGACTAATAATATTGACAGTGCTGATAATAAGCATAATATTGAACAGGCTTTTTAGCTTTAAACGCAGCGCTTACTGTTTTCAAACCAAAGATTTTAAACCAGCAGATTGCACTCATAATTCAAATCGCAATAACCTAATCAACACAACGGAGACTATTTATGTCGAACAAACTACTAGATCTTATCCAATCCTCTAATGCTAAATGGGTTGATTTTCGCTTCACTGATACACGTGGTAAAGAGCAACATATCAGCTTCCCAGCGCACAGCATTGATGAAGAAGTGATGGAAGATGGCAAAATGTTTGATGGCTCATCTATTGCTGGTTGGAAAGGTATCGAAGCGTCAGATATGATCTTGCGTCCTGATCCAGAGACGGCTTTTCTTGACCCGTTCTTTGATTCACTTACCGTAGTCGTTACTTGCGATATTATCGAGCCATCAACGCTGCAAGGTTATGATCGTGACCCACGTTCTATTGCGCGCCGCGCCGAAGAGTACTTAAAGTCAACGGGCATTGGTGATACTGCTTATTTTGGTCCTGAGCCTGAGTTCTTTATATTTGATGATGTTAAATGGTCAATTGATATGTCTGGCGTTAGCCACAAGATCACAGCCGAAGAAGCGGCATGGTCGACCAATAATGACTATGAGTGGGGCAACATGGGGCATCGTCCACGTGTTAAAGGCGCTTATTTCCCAGTACCACCAATCGATAGCTCACAAGACATGCGCTCTGTGATGTGTGAGCGTCTAGAAGAAATCATCGGTGAAGGCTGTGTTGAAGTTCATCACCATGAAGTTGCGCCTTGCCAGTCAGAAATTGGTGTCGCTTTCAATACGCTAGTCAAAAAAGCAGATGAAGTACAACAGTTAAAGTATGTTGTGCATAATGTTGCGCATCAGTTTGGCAAAACTGCTACCTTTATGCCAAAACCAATCGTTGGTGACAATGGTTCAGGCATGCACGTGCATATGTCAATCTCTAAAGATGGTGTCAATACTTTCTCAGGTGATGAGTACGCTGGTTTGTCTGAAACGGCATTGTATTACATTGGTGGTATTATCAAGCATGCGCGTGCGTTGAATGCGATTACCAACCCATCGACTAATAGCTATAAGCGCCTAGTACCGCATTATGAAGCCCCTATCAAACTTGCGTACTCAGCGTCTAACCGCTCAGCATCTATCCGTATTCCACATGTTAGCAGCCCAAAAGCGGTACGTGTTGAAGCACGTTTCCCTGATCCAGCGGCCAACCCATACTTAACGTTTGCTGCGTTATTAATGGCGGGTCTTGATGGTATTCAAAATAAAATACATCCAGGTGAAGCTGCTGACAAAAACTTGTATGACCTACCTCCAGAAGAAGAAGCACTCATCCCAACTGTTGCGGAGAGCTTAGACGTTGCACTACAAGCCTTGCGTGACGATCATGAGTTCTTGTTGAAAGGCGATGTATTTACCAAAGACATGTTAGAGGCGTTCATTACCTTGAAAGAAGAAGAAGTACAACGTGTCAATGTAACCGTACATCCAGTTGAGTTTGACTTATACTACAGCTGCTAATTTATAGCTGATAGGCTCACAGCAAACTCAATTCATAAAACCAGTTAAGGAAATCTTAGCTGGTTTTTTTACGTCTCAATAATAATTTGCCAAATCAACAGATCTGTCTTCTTTGAAATTATTTCTGATTTAACGCCCAAAGTATCGCATAATAGATATTCATAATATTATATTAGGTATTCATTAGGTTGACTGACTATGACTTCATTATCAAAACCGATTTTTTCAAAAAGTAAATTAGGGTTAGCACTGATTGCTGCTACGATGATTAGTATGGCAAGTCTCTACGCCCCTTCAGTGAATGCTGCGCCTATTTATAAAGTTATTGACGAAAAAACAGGTCAAGTCACCTTTACCGATCGCCCGCAAAATTATGAGCAGCAGGCAGGTAAAAAAATCAGCCAGACAGGTGTCATGACGAGAGAAAGTACCGTCAGCTCAAGCAACAGTGATAATGCGAGTAGTCCGCCTCCGCCTAGCAGTGTTAATACTACTACACAAAATACTGCTGCTAAAAATAGCCCTGCTGCCAAACCAGCAATCAACTACCAGCTTGCCATTACTGAACCCAGTGAAGAGCGCGCATATCGTCGTCCAGCACAAAATATCACTGTGAATGTGCAAGTGAAACCGGATTTACAAGCAGGTGATAGTGTCAGTATTTATTTGGATGGTAATGAAATCGCGCAAGGTCTCAGCGCCTCTGTTGCAACGGTAGATATTTTGCCAGGGTCGCACAAGATAAAAGCTGTGTTAAAAAATGAGAAAGGGCAGATACTAAAACAGGTTGAGCGTACAGTCTATGTGATTCAAAATACGCAAACATTGCAAAATAATAAGAAAATCGCACAACAGCTTCTAGCCTATCAGAACCTACCTTGGCATCAAAAAGTGCTGTTAAAAATGCGCCAAAAAGACAGTAATCTACAAAAAGCACAGAGCAGTAAGCCTGTGACTAATGACGCTTTTACCAAAAAATAGCGTAGCTTAGTCATTATATTTAGTCATTAAATATAATGTTGTTTTTAAATGATTTGGTCTTTAGGCATTAAAAAGAGGGGCAGTCACTGTGATAAGTGACGGCTCCTCTTTTTGTTTAGCTATTTATTCTTCGGCGCTATTACAGTATAAGTTGATCAAACCATGTTTTAACCAACCTATACTGGCAAACTTAGCTCAATTATTTAGTCAATTCAATCGTACCATTAGCAGTCACTGAGATAGTACTATTGCCAGATTCAAAACTTTGGCTAGGTACTGATTCATCTGCTGCACCTGCTTTCATACTCATGGCGCTAAACATCGGACGTGGGTAGTTGCTACCTGTATTTAGACTCACATTGACCACACGATAGCCACGAGCATCCCAAGCGCGTGTTAGGTTTTTGGCTTGTTGCTGAAAGGCACGAGAAGCATTGGTCATCAGCTTTTGCTCTAGTGCATCTTTCTTGGTATCTGAGACACCAAAGTTCAGATTGTCCATCACCAACGTTTCTTGTAGATCGGCGATGAGCTGGCTTGTTGCTGCAAAATCGGTGCTCTTTAAATCGATGTTTGCTTGTCCTGTCCAGCCAATGATTTTGTCGTTTTTATCATAGCGAGGGTAGGTGCGTTGTTGTCCAGTGCTCACGGTAACAGTTGGATAGCGCTTAGCAATTTTCATGGCATTATTAATTGAGGTATTGAGCGTTGTCGCTAGAGTTTTAGAATCCGTTGCCTGTGCTTTTTTGTATAAACTGGCTCGTACTTCATCATTTTGGATTTCTTCTTTTACTTCTGTCTGAAAAGTAAGCTGGTCGTAGCCAGTGGGTTCTGCATGTGCACTGCCCATCATAGCTGTGAGTAGAAATGCAGTGCCAGTCGTTAGAGCCGCTTTATTAAGTAGAGTAGTTTTCACAATAATCTCCTAAGTGAGTTATATCAATGGTATTTAGATGAGCCATACAATAGGTAAGGCTCGCCTTTATATGAGAAGCTGTCCATTTTAGTTATTAGTTGATACCGAGTATGCTCAGCTTCCTTGACTAAAATAGCAAAATTTAGCAGGGTTGCTGTGAGAATTTTGTCACCTAAGTTACAGAGTGTTTTTGCTATACAACAAAGAGTTTTGCGATAGGGGTTGTAATATTTTAAAATTCTTGTATAATTTGCAACTGGTGGCTCCATTGGTAGCCTCGCAACATTGTTCTATGAACCCCGCCAGGACCGGAAGGTAGCAACGGTAATAGTCACAATGTGTGCCGAGGATGTGCTGATGGAGTCGCTTTTTTTTGCCTAAAATTTGATGACTGTTTTGATATTTAATCAGAAATTCTCGTTTGATATATTAAGCCCTTAATTATAAAGGGCTTTTTTTTGGCCTTTGTTTTGTCCGATTTTGACCTTTGGTTGATTAATATGAGTTAAAATACAATGTATTAACTTTTATTAACATTCTGGACACTTTAGGGTTTTCTTATGAAGATGTTTGTTTGGTTGTTCATTGCCTTCGTGCTACTAGTGATTGTATTTGGCGTATCTATATTTAATAAGTTGGTACGCGCTCGCAACCAAGCGAAAAATGGTTTTGCTCAAATCGATGTACAACTGAAGCGCCGTCATGATTTGATTCCAAATTTGGTCGAAACCGCTAAACGCTATCTAACGCATGAAGAAGAGACGCTGACCCGTGTGATTAGCGCGCGTAATCACGCCCAAAGCTTGCAAGATTCCAATATACATCAGCCAGACTCGCTTGAGCATATGGCGCTATTTGCCAAAGCTGAGAGTATGCTGTCTAAAGCGTTAGGGCAGTTCTCAGCGGTTGTGGAGGCTTACCCTGAGCTAAAAGCGGACAGTATGATTAAAGAGTTGATGGATGAGTTGACCAATACTGAGAACCGCATTGGCTTTGCCCGTCAGCATTACAATGACAGCGTGATGTTTTACAACAATGACCGCGAGGTATTTCCCAATAATCTTATTAGTACGACTTTTGGCTTTCGCCCGTTAAGCCCGCTAGTGTTTGAAGACAGAAAGGTGATCGCTCAAGCACCTGTCGTCAATATGGGATGATATTTAATTATATTCATATGTTCAGATGCGTTTAGCTATTTTTAAGTCAGGCATATAGATGGATTTTTTTGGTGAACAGCGCACCCGTACTCAGCGAAGTCTGTTGCTCTATGGGCTATTTTTTCTCATTGTCTTTGCCCATCTGGCAGTAGCGCTGGGTATCATGGCGCTACTGCTGACGATATTTACTGGTGGCATTTATCATTGGGTGTTAATACTGGTTGCTATCTGGACAATTAGCAGCTTTGTGATCGGTAGTTTTTTAGAGTACAGGCGTTTAGAAGCGGGTGGTCGTGCTATTGCTCAGCGTGTGGGCGCCATTCGGCTATTTATTGACCACAGCCAAGATGCGTGGGAGCATAGTCAAGGGGTTGCTCATCAGCATGAGCCTGTACCAAAGGTTCGGTTTAGCGCCCGTCATATCGCCGTGCGTGATGAGCGAGATTTTCCGCCTGTCTACCGTCGTTACTATGAGATTGCCCAGCAGCTATCCATTGCTTCAGGTTTACGTATGCCAATTCTCTATGTGCTACCTAATGAGCAAGGCATTAACGGCTTCGTCGCTGGTCGTCATAGTCAAGATATGGTGTTGGTCGTCACTCAAGGCGCACTTGATAAACTGTCTGATGAGGCGCTATACGGACTCATTGGCCATGAATATGGTCATATCTTGCATGGTGATGCGACATTCAATTTGCAGCTGATGGTGGTATTAGCAGGCTTACAAATATTGTATGACTGGAGTGATTCTATTAATAGTTTTGGCGCTGCTCATCAACGCAGTCATCAGAATAGCCATAATAATTATTTTGATAATGCAGTCAATCAACGCAATCTCTTGTCACAAAGAGCAGTCGATAGCCATGCGCGTAGCACTGAAGCTCAAACCGCCAACTTCACCACCCATAGTGAATGGGTAAGCTATTGGCATTCTCAAGCTTACAATCAGTTTCACAGCCCGTCAAAAAGCCAGCAATCATCAGCACAGAGTCAGTCGCAGTGGCTGCAAAATACTGCTAAGCTTGATAGTCAGGCACCGCGAAGTGTGTGGACACTCCTAGTGCATGGTTTAAGCTTCTCAAGTATGGCCAGTGCTCAGTTAATTAAGCATAGCTTTAATCGCCAGCGTGAATTGCTTGCCGATGCCACCAGCGTGCAGCTGACACGCTCACCTGCCATTATGGCAACACTGAAAGCCATTCATCAAGATTCGCTTGGTTCGCGCTTAACCAGTATCGCCGATGTCAATGGCCTTAGTCACTTCTTCTTTGCTAGTAGTGGTGCTGATTTAGGTGACGTCTCTTGGTTTGCCACCCATCCGAGCTTGGCTGAGCGAATGAGTGCCATCAATGCCAACGCTTATCATGATTTTGCTGTGCAAGTGGCTAAAGAAAAACGCATAAATCAACAAAAAATAAAAGAGATATATGAGCAGCGCCGATTAGGGGATTGGGGTGCAATAAAAGCAAATAGCCTAAGCAAAAATAAACAAGAAAAAAACACCCAATCATTAATATTTGAAACTCAATCAACGTTAAATACAAATCAAAGCGATATTAATCAAAACAATCATTCAATTGATAAAAGCATTACTAGTAACTGCCATGATGTTATCAACAAAGAAGTCGCTGCTTTTCCTACTGATGAAAGAAAAAACAAATTGGACTCGGATAAGGGACTGGAGTTTGCTATCGAGCAAGATGTCGTGGTCGATGGACGTTTACAGGTTCAAGTACAAGATATCGGTATTCATCCGTTGCTCAAGCCATGGCAAGCAAAACCTGATAGCGATTTGCCATCGGATACATTGATTGGTATCGATGATATACAAAAAGTTTCACTGCCGCAGTATATACTCAATCACAGTTATCACCCGCTAGGGTCGCAAGCTCTGATTGAAGCAGTGCTGCTATGCCATCAAGGTCGCATCTTATCAACGACTGAGAGTTATGACTTAACCGATATGTGGCTTGGACTTGCTAATGATAAAACGTCTGCGGCTGAAATCGATAATAATCCTAGAGCTAATATTAGCAGCAACATGCAAATTTTATCGCATACACTAGATCATAAATTATTGGAGGCAGTGGCACGTCTGGATCGGCGTTTAGACAGTGCATTGATTACGTTGGCGGTAAAGAAACTGAGTCAGCATGACCTATCAGAAACTGCTATCAATGAATTACATTCAAAGTATGAAGCCAGTCATCGTAGTCAAGACCATCAACATTATGTGCAGCAAAAAAAGTGTCGCACAATGCTGATGCGCTATCAAAAAGGTATCATTGAGCTATTTGAAAACTACCTGATGGCGGATTTAAGTCAGAATTTCGCTGATAACATAGCCAGCCATGATGGTTCTATCGATAAACCTATATCAGTATCAACGCACTCAGGAAATATCGACTCTCGTTTGCCATCGATTTTATCATTATGGCAAGCGCTACAGCTGCAGCAATTATTACCTATACTTTCTACTGTATTAAACGAGAAACAGGGGCATGTTCAGCCTCAGCTATTATGGCTATGGCAGCAAACATTACAAGCTGGTAGGGATAATGTTTATGCTCAGCTTGACCCTTCAGGACAGGTATTTAATGGTCTCGATGTTGCGAAGCAAACCATGCTTAGTTTATTGGCTTATCGCTTATCAAAAGATGTTAAGGGTCAGGTCGTATCAGCACTAGACAGCTCAGTACATATTTCAGCGCTAAGCTATAATAATGACAGTGTTGCTCACTATATCGTAGATTTGCGGCGTCATGCACGTTTGATCGATATTGACTTAGCGGCCGTTAGTGACGCGAATTTGCAATGGCTACTATTGACTGCGCAAAATATAAACAGTATCCAGTTATTAGCAGTGATAGAAGCGGTGCCTATTTTTATAGCGCCTGCCAGTCAGTCTTCTGCATCAGAAGCCAAATGTAATGATAATTATAGACAGAGGCAACAGGGCGGCGATCAAATAGATTATAATGCTCATAGACAGGACGGCAACGCAGATAACGAGGGCAATGACAGTCATTCTTATGATTATCATACTTACCGGCAATGGCTGAGTACATTGCATACGGTGATGTTACACGATACGATAGTCAGTCAAGATGAATATGACTGCTTATCCATGCTCGCCAATCATTGGTTAGGCGTTCGGCAGCTTTTTTGAGCAATGTCATTGATGGCATCTGAGTAAGTATTTCGCTATGAAGAAAATTTATATTGAAGGAACTGGTATTGAAGGAGCGATATGTTTTTAATCCTTTTTTAATATTTTCCTTGCCATTAAAAGTCAGTAAATCCATTTTAGATAAGTAGGATAGTAAATAAGCATGAGTGATATCCAAGAGCCGCTAGTTGTATTGCAGCATCGTATGCAGCAGCGCCAGATTTTAGCGATGATGGGTATCAATCAGTGGGTGCAGCCGAGCTCTGAGACCCGAAGTATCGCAGATATTTCTGCGCCTACTTTCCCTGATCCGGCTACCGCCAACTCGACTATAGATAATATCAGTACGGCCTCTATTTCTGCCGCTGCGACCACTGAACAGCCAAGTATTGAGTCTTCTAATGCTGATGATATAAGTGTTGAGATGTCACCTATAGCAGCATCTGCTGATTCGCTATCAGGTATAGTAGGTGATGAGCCTATTAATAATCACTATTATGATGATGCTAATGAGACAGGTTTAAGCCACTTTGACCAACAAAGCTCCGTTACCTATAGTTTTGACTCGACTACCCCTAATAATATCTCTAAGCCAGCCGTTACCTCCCTTGTAGATACTGTTGTTCAGAAAACTGCTATTGCTGGTATAAATAACGCTGAGTGCTTTGAAGATGGCAGTTTTAAAGAAGATAGCTTTAAAAAAGTAGCGCCCTTTGATTTGCAAGGTGGTCGCTATGGTGACTGGGTGATTTTGGTGGATATCCAAGCACTTAATCATGATAGCCAAAAACTGTGGCAAAATATTACGCAAGCCTTATCCATCAGTTGTGAGACGACATCGTTCCCTATCTGTGAGGGTATGGATACAGCAGAGCTTGCTAATGCTAGCCTTGCCGGATACGTCTTTAAAATTGGTCGTAGCGAAGAGATTAAAGTTGCTGTATTGACTGCGTTGCCTGATGGTCTTGAGCATCCTAACGTTACTACTGTGCCCACACTCGATGAGATGCTTATTGATAGTAATCTTAAACGTCAGCTTTGGGAGCAGTTATTGAGTCAGAGTTAAAGGCTTATAATTAGAGCTGCATAAAGAAAGGCTGACAGTTTGCTGCCATAGCTGTTGACTAGACCCTAGTAATTAAAAATAAAAATAGAGATAAGACCCACCTCAACGTGTTTTAAAGTGATAGTTTGACGACTGAACTGCTAAAGCTACCGCTTTAAAACTTATACAACAACGATGACTTCATCATATTTAGGATATTGATTATGACCAATAAAGCCGCTCCTAACCGCGTACCCAATTTTTCAGCGGGACCTGCTACTATACCGACGGCCGTATTATCACGCGCTCAAGAAGAGTTGCTTGATTGGCAGGGACGCGGCATGTCGGTCATGGAAGTGAGCCACCGTAGTAAAGAATACATCGCGATTACCGAAAAAGCTGAAGCCAAATTGCGCTCGCTAATGGACATTCCAGATAACTATAAAGTGCTGTTTTTACAAGGCGGGGCTAGCTTACAGTTTTCAGCAATTCCATTAAACCTATTAAATGGTGGACGCGCCGACTATCTGACGACGGGTACTTGGTCCGGTAAAGCGGTCAAAGAAGCACAGCGTTATGCCAAACTAGGTCTTGGCGAGGTTAATGTGGTCGCAACGGGTAAAGACAGTAGCTTTACTGACGTGCCAGCCGAAAGCGAATGGAATCTGAGTGAAGATGCCGCATATTTTCATTACTGTGCTAACGAAACCATTCATGGTTTGCAGATATTTGAGCCGCCACAAGTGAATGCGCCTATTATCGCCGATATGTCTTCTTGCATTTTGTCACAGCCCATTGATGTCTCTAAGTTTGGGATGATTTATGCTGGTGCGCAAAAAAATATCGGTCCAGCAGGATTGATTATTGTGATTATCCGTGAAGACTTATTAGGTCAAGCAAGTGAGTGGTGCCCATTACTCATGAACTATGAGCATCAAGCTGAAAAAGAATCGATGTCAAACACGCCAGCCACGTATTCTTGGTATTTAGCAGGGCTGGTCTTTGATTGGTTAGAAGAGCAGGGCGGCGTTGCTGCTATCGGCAAAATCAACCAGAAAAAGGCAGATTTGCTCTATAAAACGATTGATGACAGCAGCTTTTATAGCAATCCAGTTGACCCTAAGTATCGCTCTATCATGAATGTGCCGTTTACGTTAGCAGACAGCAGCCTTGATAAAGTATTTTTAGAAGAATCAGCGGCAGCAGGTTTGATGAATTTAAAAGGTCACCGCGATGTGGGCGGTATGCGTGCCAGTATTTACAACGCGGTGTCGCTAGACTGGGTACAGCAACTGGTTGACTTTATGATCGCATTTGAAAAAAAGCATGCTTAAGCACATCAATAATGGTTTAAATACAAAGTCTTAATATACAGATGATGTAAGAAAAAAGGCGCAACTGGCAACGGTAGCGCCTTTTTCGTGAGTACATTTGTCAAGTGGACGATGATAGCACAAGGCTTTTTAATCGCTGCTATGTTAATACTTAATATCAACGATGCAGCACTCGTGCTACGTAACACGGTAAACCATTAGGTTAAAAAACCTAAGTTTGTTATGATGAAATTTTGCAATAACACTATTTTGCTATAAGCCCTTAATTTTTGATATCCAAATTGGTTAGCATAGAGGTTTGTTATAACGTCATGATGATAAAAGATGCCATGCTAAAAGCTGTTTTGCTAACCATCACCGTCAGCTGGATACCATGCAGTATCGCGGCACCCATTACCACTACTGCGCTTGGACATAACAGCACTACTGATTATATTGACGTGCCATTTATGCCCTATGCCAATCCCAATGCCCCCAAAGGTGGTACATTATCGCTTGATGCGCGTGGCACTTTTAACGCAGCCAATAAATGGATGACCACGGGTGTGGCGATGATCGGCACCGATTATCTGTATGATACCTTGATGACCGGCTCACTAAATGAAGCTTTTACCATGTATCCGCAGCTGGCAAGCAAGGTGACTTATGACCCTGATGATACCAGTTGGATTATCTATCATATCAATCCTGCTGCGCGCTTTTGGGATGGCACACCAGTGACCAGTAGCGATGTCAAAGCCACTTACGACGCAATACTAAACAAAGGACCGATGTATATTCGCAGCTATTTGGGTGATATTAAAGACATTGAAACTATCGATAAGCAACAAGTAAAGTTTGTCTTCAAGTCCGATGACAATAAAGAGATTTTATTAACGGTTGGGCAATTCCCTATTTTTGCTAAATCCTCTATTGATACAGGTTTTGAGAAAATCACGCTGACACCATTGATGGGTAGTGGTCCTTATAAACTTGGACGCGTCGATGCGGGACGTGCAGTCAGCTATGTGCGTGACCCCAATTATTGGGGGCGTGATTTGATGGTCAATCGCGGTCGTTACAACTTCGATATGATTAAGTTTGTGTATTATCAAAGTGATGAGATTGCGTTTGAAGGTTTTAAATCTGGGCAATATCGCTTTCGACTTGAAAATAAAGCCTCTAATTGGGCGACCGGTTACAATTTCCCAGCCGTCAAAGCAGGTTTTATTTATAAAGAAACCATAAGCAGTGAAAACCCAGTTCCGATGCAGGGTTTGGTGATGAATATGCGTCGGCCACTTTTTCAAGATATTCGCGTCCGCCAAGCATTGACTGCGGCTTATGATTTTGAGTGGATGAACAAGACCTTGTTTCATGGGCAGTATGAGCGCTTACAAAGCTTCTTTCATGGCTCGGAGCTTGCTGCGATAGGCACACCATCTGCTGCTGAGATGCAGGTATTAAGTCCATTGCTAGCCAAGCTTGAGCCAGTTCAGCGGCAAGCTGTATTGACTGAATGGCAATTGCCAACCAGCGACGGTAGTGGCTTTAATCGTACAGCGTTATTAAAGGCGCGGCAGTTATTACTAGATGCTGGGTTTTATTATGACGATATGAAGTTATATCAGCCAGATGGCAATCTTGCTCAGATTGAGATTTTGATGACGGGCGAGACTATGGGGCGTGTATTGCTGCCTTATATTCGCAATCTAAAGCGTCTAGGGTTTGATGCAAGCTTACGTCAAGTCGATGGGCCACAATATTATGAGCGTATGCGCCGTTTTGATTATGATATGGTGGTCGATATCTTTGCGCAGAGCTTATCACCAGGTGCTGAACAAGCCGCATTTTGGGGTAGTGCTGCTGCTAACGAGCCAGGCAATCATAATTCGATAGGGATTAAAAACGTCGCTATTGATGAGGTAGTTGCGGCGCTTGCAAATGCCGAGCACCGTGCAGAAATTATTTTATATACTCACGTGCTTGATCGTCTACTACGTGCTGGATATTACTTAGTGCCCTTATATGGTAAGTCGGCTACCAATGTCGCCTATTGGAATCAATATCGTCATACTGAAAAACTGCCAACCAATGCTATCGGTATTGATTATTGGTGGACGGATAAACAAGCAGAAGCAGGTGTTAATCAATATTTGAAAAAATAGCTTCAAACAATACTTTAAACCCATAAATGAAATAATACTTCATCTTCACGTGTTACTTGGTTTTTAAAATTTAGCAAAAGATATAAGTAATAAAGATAACCACTGGTAAGGACTTCATATGAGTATTCGTATTCACCCGATTAAAGCATTTAATGACAATTATATCTGGACATTGATAAACGAAAATAATAGGCAGGCAATTGTCATTGATCCGGGTCAAGCTGAGCCAGTTGTTGCCTATCTAGAGGAACATGAGCTAGAGCTGACGTCTATTTGGACCACGCATCATCATCATGATCATATTGGCGGCGTCGCAGAACTGCAAGAGTCTTATCCGATGACGCATCTGGTTGCTCATACTGAACACAACGTCGACGAAGATCAGACTATTAAAGACGGCAGTACGGTAAGCGCATGGGGCTGCGCCGCGCAAGTATGGGATGTGTCAGGTCATACGGCCAGTCATGTTGCATATATACTAGATATCGACGGCAGTAAGCATTGCTTTTGCGGTGACACCTTATTTAGTGCCGGTTGCGGGCGTGTGTTTACTGGCACTATTGAGCAATTGCATGAGAGCTTTAAGCGTTTAAATGGACTGCCAGCTGAGACGTTACTATATCCTGCGCACGAATATACTGCCAGTAACCTGCATTTTGGTTTATCTATCGAACTTGCTAATGAAGCAATGCAGCAAGCATTGGCTCAAGCAGAAGAAAACACCGCCCAAGGTCTTCCGACGCTGCCAGTCACTTTAGAACATGAGCGCGCGGTCAATGTGTTTTTACGAACGCAAGAGCCGAGTGTGATTGCAGGGGTTAAGTCTAAAGCAACTATCGATGACGATAAATCTTTGGCCGTATTTGCTGCGTTACGTGAGCTTAAAAACAACTTTTAAATAGTCACCGCTGCTAATCGTACTTTTTGGGGTTGGTATTATATTTGTTTATTTTAGGAAGCCGCCATTATGGGTCGTTATATCTTAAAAAGGTTACTACTGATATTACCGACGCTATTTTTGATATTGCTGGCGAATTTTGTGATTGTACAAGCCGCGCCTGGTGGTCCTGTTGAGCAGCAGCTGGCGCTTATTGAGCAGGGTGCAAAAGACAATGCGCTCGCTGGTAATATTGGTGCAGGCAGCAACAATAGCACTTATCAAGGCACGCGAGGCTTATCTGAAGAAATGGTTGCAGCGATTAATGCCCAATACGGTTTTGATAAATCGGCTCCTGAGCGCTTTTGGCTAATGCTAAAGAATTACGCTCAACTGGATTTTGGCGAGTCTTTTTTTAAAGGTCAATCAGTAACGGATTTGATTATCGAGAAACTACCCGTTTCTATCTCGCTTGGACTCTGGAGCACGTTATTAATTTATATGATAGCGATTCCATTAGGTATCTATAAAGCCATGCATCATGGTTCAGGGATTGATAAAGTCTCTGCCATGCTACTGGCTATTGGCCATGCGATTCCCGTCTTCGTGTTTGCCGTTATACTACTGGTGTTTTTTGCTGGTGGTAGCTACTGGAATATCTTTCCACTGCAAGGATTGACCTCTGAGAACTTTGAGCAATTAAGCGTGTTGGGTAAAATCAAGGATTATTTTTGGCATTTAGCGCTGCCGCTATTGGCAAGTACGGTTGGCGGTTTTGCGGGCTTGACCTATCTGACCAAGTTTAGCTTTTTAGAAGAGCTGGGTAAGCAGTATGTGCTCACTGCTCGAGCGAAAGGCTTGGGTGAGCGTCAGGTTTTATACGGTCATGTCTTTCGTAATGCGATGTTGATTATTATCGCAGGTATCCCAGCGGCTATTGTTGGCATTTTCTTTGCGGGTAATTTTCTCATTGAGATTATTTTTAAACTTGATGGTTTGGGGTTGCTAGGCTTTGAAGCCATTCAGCAGCGTGATTATCCCGTGATATTTGGTACGTTATTTATTTTTACCTTGGTGGGACTATTGTTACAGTTACTCAGTGATTTAAGTTATCACTTAATTGACCCCCGTATTGATTTTGAGGGGCGCTAATGTCAAGTCATCGATTATCTTCAACTCCCTCAACCGCACCTCCAATTACTATAGAAAAAAAACGTCGCCTAAATCCTATTTGGCAGGCGCGTTTAAACCGCTTTCGCCAAAATAGACTTGGCGTTATCTCTCTCTTTATTTTTGCGCTGATATTTTTCATTTGTATGGCAGCCAATGTGATTGCCAATGACAAGCCATTATTGGTGCAGTATCAAGGTAATTATTACTTTCCTGTTCTAAAAGCCTATCCTGAAACGACTTTTGGTGGAGTGTTTGAGACCGAAGCCAATTACAAAGACCCGGCAGTGCAGATGCTGATTGATGAGCAGGGCTTTTATATTATGCCGCCCATACCATTTGCCGATCAGACACCAAACGTTGAGCTGGGTATTCCATATCCAGCAGCACCCAATAGTCAGAACTGGCTTGGTACGGACGATTTGGGTCGCGATGTGCTGGCGCGCATACTTTATGGCATGCGGGTTTCGTTATTGTTTGGCCTAGCATTAACGCTTGCGGGTGCATTGATTGGTATTGTCATCGGTGCAATACAAGGCTATTACGGTGGCTGGATAGATTTAGCAGGGCAGCGCTTCATGGAGGTTTGGGGCGGTATGCCGCAGCTGTTTATGATTATTATTTTGGTCAGCTTATTTAGCCCTAGTATCTTTATGCTATTTGCCATGATGTTATTGTTTGGCTGGATGGGATTGGTTGGTTTAGTGCGGGCAGAGTTTTTGCGCGCGCGCAACTTTGACTATGTGCGTGCGGCACGTAATCTGGGGGCTTCAGACAGTCAAGTCATGCTCAAACACATCTTGCCCAATGCCCTAGCTTCAAGCTTGTCACAGCTGCCATTTATATTGACGGCCAATATTATCGCTTTAACGGCATTAGACTTCTTGGGTTATGGCTTGCCGCCTGGGTCACCGTCGCTCGGTGAGCTAATGGTACAAGGGAAAAACAATCTTGATGCACCTTGGTTGGCACTATCTGGATTCTTTAGTTTGACCTTTATTTTATCATTGCTGATCTTTGTTGGCGAAGCGCTGCGTGATGCGTTTGACCCGAGGCGCTCCTGATATGACAACTGAGAATATGATACCTGCTAATATGATACCTGCTAATATGACAATTGCTACTGAGAAAAATAACCATTTAAATGAAAACCACAGTAATACCGACAATAAGCTTATGCTAACAGTAGATAAGCTTAGTATTGTTACTAATACTGGCGTAACTTTGGTTGATAATCTGTCTTATGAGCTGCGGCAAGGTCAGACACTGGCCATCGTTGGTGAGTCAGGCTCTGGTAAATCTATTGCAAGTCTTGCACTATTAGGCTTGTTGCCAGACAGTTTGACCGTTAGCGGTGAAGTGCAATTAGCAAATGCAACAATAATGACGACACTACCGATAGCCAATGATAGGTCGCGTAATGCTGCACTGCGCTCTATTCGCGGGCAGCGCATCGGCATGGTGTTTCAAGAGCCGATGACCGCATTAAACCCGCTACATACAGTCGCCAAGCAGATTGCGGAATCCTTGCGTCTCAGCGATGTACCCAAGAAACAATGGCGCGAAAAAACTATCGCCTTATTAGAGGGTGTCAATATCACCGACCCTGCTGACAAACTCAATCGCTATCCACATGAGTTATCAGGTGGTCAGCGTCAGCGGGTGATGATTGCCATGGCGTTGGCCCAGCAGCCTGATATCTTAATCGCTGATGAACCAACCACCGCGCTTGATGTCACCTTGCAACATGAAATTCTTGAGTTGCTAGATGATCTCAAGCGTCAGCATAATATGGCGATGATATTAATCAGTCATGATCTCAATCTGGTCAGGCGCTACAGTGATGAAGTCATCGTTATGCGCCAAGGTCAAACGATTGAGCAGGGGCAAACCATCAGTGTGTTCAATCAGCCGAAAGCCGAATATACCCGCACGCTAATAAAACAAGACTTTGGGCAAGCACTGAGTTTATTTGATGATAATGATGACCAAAGTCAGCAATCAACCGTATTAGCAGTCAGCAACTTACAAGTACAATTCCCAATTGAAAAAAGTCTGTTTGGCGGTACTAAGCGCTGGTTCGATGCGGTAAAAAATGTCGATATGACATTAAAAAAGGGGTGGGCGTTAGGCATCGTTGGTGAGTCAGGGTCTGGTAAAACGACCATAGCGCTTGCGTTAAGTCAATTGCTTAGCAATCAAGCACGCGTCGGTGGCGAGATAATGGTTAATGGACAAGATATTTCAGTATTGTCCAGGGGTGAGCTACGTCAGTTTCGCTCGCAAATTCAAATGGTATTTCAAGATCCATTTGCTAGTATCAATCCGCGCATGACAGTTATGCAGATCGTTGAAGAAGGATTGCTGGTGCAAGGCGTTGATAAGACAGCACGCCAGCAGGCAGTGATGGACAGTCTCGCTACTGTACATTTACCATTAGCGTTTGCACAGCGTTATCCGCATGAGCTGTCAGGTGGTCAGCGTCAACGGGTAGCGCTTGCGCGCGCACTCATTATGCAGCCTAGTCTACTGATATTGGATGAGCCGACGTCCGCGCTTGATAGTACCACGCAAGTCACTGTAGTCAGATTGCTACGTGAAATTCAGGAAAAACTGCAAATAAGTTATGTATTTATCAGTCATGACCTAAAAGTAGTACGCGCCTTGTGTCAGCATATTATGGTGCTAAAAGAGGGCAAGTGTATAGAGTATGGACGTACTGAAGAGGTGTTTAATCATCCACAGCATCCTTATGCTCAGCAGTTATTACAGGCGAGTCTCATTTAGTATAGACAGTCAAAACTGAATCATTTGAATACCGTAAATAATCAGAACATAGCAGTTCATAATAATCGCGACATCCTAAAAATGGCGGTGGTACAATAAATTCAAATAGTAGTTTGCTTTGCTTAGATGTTCAACAGACCTCAGTGTTAGCATTATTAAAAAGGATTTTTATGCTTATGAAAAAACAGAATGGTTTTTCTAAATTAGTCAGTAATAATCCATTGCAGTATGCCGGTTATTTGGCAGTTGCCAAGACTCGCGCCAAAGTGCTAAAAGCCTTCGCTTATATTGTACCTATCAGAAGACCGATGTTATTTATCGGCGAGACCTCCTGTGAGGATCTGTGCGATATGCTTATCAATGAAGGACATGCCAACGTATTTATCGTTACTGATGCCGTATTAAACAAACTTGGTATCCCTGCCAAAGTCACGGATTATCTAGATAAAAGAAACATCAGTTATAAAGTCTATGATGGCATTACCCCAGACCCTACTTTTAAGGTCGTCGAAGAAGGACTACGAAAATCTATCGATGCTAAATGCGACTCGATTATCGCCATCGGTGGTGGCTCGGTCATTGATGCGGCTAAGATGATTGCGATGTCACAAGGCAACAGCTGCAAACCGCAACAGCTTATCGGCATTCTTAAAGCCAGAAAGCCATCGGTGCCTCTCTATTGTATCCCTACGACAGCTGGCACAGGTTCAGAAGCAACCCTTGGTGCGGTGGTATCAGACGACAAAACGCATCAAAAATCCTTGTCTATCGACCCAAGAATGGTGCCATTAGCAGCGGCTATTGACCCCGTTATTATGAAAGGTATGCCCGCGCATATCACAGCGGACACTGGTATCGATGTGTTGACACATGCGCTTGAAGCTTGGATGAGTGCCAATGCTAGCGTAGAGACGGACTATTATGCGGCTTCTGCGGTGAAATCTGTCATGCAAAACTTACCGCTGGTTTATAAAGATGGCGGCAACTTGAAAGCCAGAGAAGAGATGGGTATTGCAGCCCATTACGGCGGTATCGCCTTTAATAAAGCTGGTTTGGGTTACGTCCATGCCATCGCTCATCAATTAGGCGCGTATTATAGTATTCCTCATGGTCGCGCCAATGCCATCGTGTTGCCGTATGTGCTTGACGTCAATCGTCAAGGGAGTAAAAAAAGATTGGCGGAGCTGGCTAAAAAAACGGCTATGGTAAAATCGGGCCAAGCTGGCAAGAGTGATGCTGAGATTGCCGATCAGCTAATCGCGCAAGTACGCGAACTGATCGCCAACTTAAATATTGATCCAACGGTTAAAGGTATGCAAAGCAGTGATTTTGATAAAATTGCTAAAGCGGCTGCGAAAGAAGTCAGTGATACTTATGCAGTACCGACTTATCTATCAGCATCTGAAATTAAGGCTATTTTAACGAAAATTAAGCAAGCCAGTGATGAGGCGATCAATAAAAATAACGATAAAGTCGCATAACTATTTTGCCATATTAGTAGTCTGGCAATAAATAAAAATAAAGCCTATTTCCGAAAGGATAGTAGGCTTTATTTTTCTAAATAGTTCAAGATATTGTAAATATATAACAATTTGGGAATGTTTCGGTGATACCTGAGAGTTACAATCATTACATAACATTACTCTTAAGGGCTTCTTATGACACGCCAATTATTAATGAATTATAAATTACAGGCTAAAGTTGTTGGTATCGCTATCGTAGCGAGCAGTGCTCTTTATGTTGGTTGTGCAGCCACCGAAAATACGCCCGCTGTGGAAAATACTTCCATCGACAATCCTTATGCACCTACGGATCCAAATTTAGCAGTCGCTACGGTTGCTGGTGGTTGTTTTTGGTGTGTAGAAGCTGGTTATGAAAAAATACCTGGAGTGGTAGAGGTAGTCTCCGGCTATACTGGCGGTCAATCGACCAATCCAACGTATAGTACGGTGTCAGCAGGTGGTACGGGACATACTGAAGCCGCACAAGTGTATTATGATCCGACGAAAA
Organism: Psychrobacter aquimaris; assembly: GCF_016107525.1. Classification (GTDB taxonomy): domain Bacteria; phylum Pseudomonadota; class Gammaproteobacteria; order Pseudomonadales; family Moraxellaceae; genus Psychrobacter; species Psychrobacter aquimaris. The sequence continues at coordinate 190,647 of NZ_JABASR010000002.1, forward strand.
TTACCTATAACGGTATTGTCCAAGCACTATGGCGAATTGCGGATCCTAGCGATGATAAAGGTCAGTTTGTAGACCGCGGTACTCAGTATCGTCCCGCTATTTTTTATAATAATGCACAAGAAAAGCAGATAGCAGAAGCTGCTAAGCAATCACTGCAAGACTCTGGTGTCTATAGCAAACCAGTTGTGATTGAAATTGTTGCTGCTAGCAAGTTTTATCCTGCGGAAGAGTATCATCAGGACTATTATAAGAAAAATCCAATCCGCTATAAGGCTTATACCTTTAATTCTGGTCGCTATCAATTTATCGAAAGTGTCTATGGCAAAGACTATGAGCTGGATTTTCGCCAGTTCAAGCCTACGGCGGCTAATAGCGTACAAGTATCATCAAACAATGCGCCAGCTACTAACACTAGTGCAGGGTTCAATCCAGATACCTTTGTGAAGCCTGAACAGGATGAGCTAAAGCAATCACTCACTGATATTCAATATAAAGTCACTCAAAAAGACGGTACCGAACGCGCTTTTGATAATGAATATTGGGATAATAAAGCGCCTGGGCTATATGTTGATGTGATATCGGGAGAGCCACTGTATTCCTCTCGTGATCAATACAAATCTGGCACTGGCTGGCCAAGCTTTACCCGTCCATTGAGCGCGGATATGGTCGTTGAGAAGGAAGATCGCGGGATATTTGGAAGCCGTACCGAAATTCGTAGCCGCTATGCTGATTCACATGTGGGTCATGTGTTTGATGATGGTCCAGCGCCTACAGGCAAGCGCTATTGCATGAATTCAGCGGCGATGCGATTTATTCCACTGGCGCAGATGCAGGCAGAAGGTTATGGCAACTGGATTGATGAAGTGAACTAGGTTAGTTAAGCCTTGTTGTTATATTGCCAACCAAGGGTTGATTGCTAAGTTTTATCACAGCTATATTGAACGATGTGCATTAAAAAAGGATACCGTAGTATCCTTTTTTTGTGACTATCTATTGCTATTTGAAGCGTTAGAATGCAGGCTGACGTCTAGGGATCGCACTTAAAAACTCTGTACGTGCTTGGTTATCATGTACAAATTCACCCAGCATCGACGTCGTACGTGTGGTGGAATGCTGCTTATTCACGCCGCGCATCATCATACACATATGTGCTGCATCCATCACTACCGCTACGCCGCGACAGCCAGTGACATCCATAATAGTTTGTGCCACTTGATCGCTTAAATTTTCTTGAACTTGTAAACGGCGGGCGAACATATCGACGATACGGGCAAATTTTGATAAGCCCAGTACTTGACCATTGGGTAAATAGCCTACATGAGCGATACCATGAAAGGGCAGCATATGATGTTCGCACAATGAATAAAACTCAATATTCTGTACCAATACCAGCTCGCGATTGCTCGATGGAAACAGGGCGTCGTTGACGACTTCATCCAAGCTTTGATGATAACCTTGGGTTAGATGTGCAAAAGCTTTCGCGGCACGCATCGGTGTTTCTTCAAGGCCGGGACGCTGTAAATCCTCGCCAGTTGAGAGAATCAGTTGACGATAAGACTCAACGCTTTCTTGGTAATCTGATGCTATTGTTGGGGTGTTACTCATAAGTTTGGCAGCCATCCAAAATGTGGGTGTAGCTTAACGCTAAATCCTTGTTTACAAACAACGGTTGTAAAGGATTTTTATAAAAATTGTGCAAGCTGGGAAGGGCTGTGATTATACTTGAAAACTGCTTAACTTCATACTGCTGTGGCGAGCAGTTGAGTGTTTAATCGATATTAGGCGACATTGCAAGGGAATACAGTTTACGACTGTTTACTTAAATTAATTCGTGTATAATGGTTTATCTTATAATTTGTACTTTTTATGCTGCGATATTCATCGTATCTAATCACTCTAAATAACGTGATATTATTAAACCATCTTGGTCGACTCAAAAGGAAACATTATGCTACTACAAGGACAACGATTTGTCGTAACAGGCATTGCCAGCAAACTGTCTATCGCTTGGGCTATCGCTGAGGCACTGCACCGTGAAGGTGCCTCATTAATTCTGACTTATCCCAATGATAAGATCAAAAAGCGTGTCGATATGGCAGCAGAGAAATTCGAAGCAGATTTGGTATTAGAATGTGATGTGGCGTCTGATGAGTCGATTGCCGCCTGCTTTGAGCAAGTCACTGCCCATTGGGGTGATGGTATCGATGGTGTGGTACACGCGATTGGCTTTGCACCGATGGATCAGCTTGATGGAGATTTTGTCAAGGCGACGACCCGTGAAGGTAGTCAAATTGCCCATGATATCTCAAGCTATAGCTTTGTGGCATTGGCCAAAGAAGCTCGTGCTCTATTAGCTATGCGTCACGGTTCGATGCTGACATTGACGTATGAAGGTAGTATCTCAGTATTGCCAAACTATAATGTTATGGGTATGGCAAAGGCCAGTCTTGAAGCCAGTGTTCGCTATCTTGCTACTTCTATGGGCGGTGAAGGTATTCGTGTCAATGCAATCTCAGCAGGTCCTATTCGCACGCTTGCCGCCAGTGGCATTAAATCATTCCGTAAAATGCTCGATATCAGCGAAAAAATTGCGCCACTACAACGTAATATCACACAGGCCGAAGTCGGTAATGCGGCTCTTTTCTTGCTATCACCTTGGGCATCTGGTATTACCGGTGAGATTATGTTTGTTGACGCAGGTTTTAATACCGTTGCTATCAGTGAGCAGTTAATGATGCTTGATGAGCCTAAATAATCCTCTTTAATAGTTAGTTATAAGGTTTTATACATCAGGAAGGCAGCCAATCGGTTGCCTTTTTTGGTTATAATAGTGGATTTTTGGTGATAAGCCATTAGGCGGCGAATATGATAACCAAACTACCAAAGTGGATATTGTGGGGCGGTGCTGTACTGGCATTCAGTGCTGGCTGTGTGAACACTGCTGCGTTAATGGGCTTTGCCAATCTATCTGTTTCTCATGTCACGGGCAACGTAAGCCTATTTGCAGCGGCTATTGCTTACTTGGATGTGCGTAGTATCTTGTATATTGGTGCGCTGCTACTGTCTTTTTTGGCAGGTGCGATACTGAGCGGTTATGTGATTGGGCAGACGTCACTAAAGTTGGGTAGGCGCTATGGTAATGCGCTATATATTGAGGCGGCACTGTTAATGGCCAGCTACTGGTTGTATCAGCAGCATGATTATTTAGGACAATTGGCGGCGGCGATGGCATGCGGATTACAAAATGCCATGGTAGCGACTTATAGCGGTGCAGTCATTCGTACCACCCATTTGACAGGTTTGACATCAGATATGGGCGCTGCTATTGGCAACTGGCTGGCTGGTCGATCAATTAGTAAACCGACATTGGGTTTTCAAGCCATTATTTGGTATTGCTTTTGTGGTGGTAGCGCCGTAGGGGCATTTTTATTCGCTAAAGTTGGCTATGAAGCTCTATTTGTACCCATTGCTATCGTCTTGACGGCGGCATTTATATATAACTACGCCTCAGATCGCCTGCCAGAAAAAAGAGAGCCAAAACACGAAAGGCGCTCATCATAACGATAAGCACCTTTCGTGTTTTGGCTTGGGGTAATCATAAAACGTTGGTTTACTTCTCACCTTCATGGTCTTCATGTTCATGCATGCCCTGCATCATATCGAGTGCTGAGTCGTCGGTACGTTGCTGGTCTTCTTTAGCCAAACCGTCTTGATTGATATCTTTTGGTGCCATTTTAGTGGTTGAGTCGGTTTTATTTGTGTCTGTCATAAAATACTCCTATTTATTGTTATTAACTTTCCGATATAAATACTATTAAAAAATAATTGTTAAGCTGTTAGCGGTATTAGATTTTTATTTTGACTTATTTAGTATGAGATAGCACCATGCGCTTGTACATACTAAGTGTACGCTTGTTTAGTGACGATGTGTAACCGTACATCACAAGGCTTGCGGCTTGATGAAAAGTGATTATTCAGCTATAGGTTGCTCACTCTGTGTTCGATTTAACAATAATAAGCTGTTGAGTCAAGTTTTTAATTAAAATGTGAACGGGTTCATGAGAAAGATTTATCTCTGTAAAGTACTGTTTTAAGGTGCATTTCGTAAAATGCATCAAAGTAATTTTTTACCTTTGAAATGACAATATTTATTGCAAATCTTATAAGGGCTTTGTTGCATCAGATTTTTGTTATATATCTGTTATTATGACAACGTATTTTTTACGGTTGCTGGTTGAATCAGTGTCAATCGCTAACATACGTTTTTATTTTAGCGTCTTTTTACACTGTCTTTGGGAAAATAAGGACATTTTATGTCAGAGCAAAAACTAGATAGCCATCTTCCTGATGATGGCAACGAGTATTTATTTACCGATACCTTTCCAAAGGGTACCGGTAAAGGGTTGATAGTGGTCGCTATTGCGGCGGTTATTAGTATAATTATCTTTAATGTATTGCCATTCGATATCAATGCCAATAAGGGTCTTGCCTTATTGTTTTTCATCGGGGTACTGTGGCTAACGGAAGCGTTGCACGTCACGATTACAGCGCTATTGGTAGTAGTGGTGGGTGCCCTAGTTGGGATACCAGAATTCGATGCCGAGATAGGCTTACAAAGCTTTGCCAATCCGACCATTTATCTGTTTTTTGGTGGTTTTGCTTTAGCGGCAGCCTTGCATGTGCAGCAATTGGATAAAAAAATTGCACTGAAGATTTTATCGATGTCAGGCGGCAAATTAAGTACGGCGGTGTTTTTGATATTTGGCGTGACCGCATTTTTATCGATGTGGATATCGAATACCGCGACGGCGGCGATGATGTTGCCACTGGCGCTCGGTATTTTAACGCAAGTTGATCGCGAAAAAGACCGTGGTACTTTTGTATTTGTATTACTAGGTATTGCTTATTCAGCAAGCCTTGGTGGTCTGGGTACGATCGTTGGTTCACCGCCAAATGCCATCGCGGCAAAGGCGCTCAATATTGCCTTTGTGGATTGGATGAAGTTTGGTATACCAATGATGTTGGTGTTACTTCCACTATTATTGGGTGCGATGTATCTGTTCCTTAAACCCAATCTGAATCGTAAAATTGTACTGGTTGAAGACGAACCTATCGCATGGAATAAACCGCGTGTGGTGACGATTATCGTCTTTATTGTCACTGCATTGAGCTGGATTTTCTCCAAAAAGATCGGTGCCGCGCTTGATATTACGGATACTGATGCAGTTATTGCCTTATCAGCCGCCGCTGCGGTGGTGAGCTTAGGTTTGGTATCTTGGAAGCAAGTGTCTGATAATACGGATTGGGGTGTACTCATGCTGTTCGGTGGGGGTATCGCCCTATCGACGATTTTGAAGGTATCAGGTGCGTCCTTGGTGCTAGGGGAGACGGTCGCTAATGCCTTGTCTTCTGCACCGCTTATCGTGGTTATGATTGCGGTATCAGCATTTATTATCTTCTTGACGGAGTTTGCTTCTAATACCGCCTCTGCTGCACTGCTGGTTCCCGTATTTGCTGCCATTGCAGAGCAGATGGGTTTACCTCACGAAGTGCTGGTATTGGTCATCGGTATTGGCGCATCTTGTGCCTTTATGCTACCAGTTGCGACACCGCCAAATGCGATTGTCTTTGGTACGGGGTTGATTAAACAGAGCGAAATGATCCGTACGGGTGTCATTCTTAATATCATTGCTACCTTTGTCGTCGGATTGTGGGCTTATTTCTTCTTAATATAGTTTAGCAATCACATTAATCATAACTTATGAAACCCGATGTCTCAATACTCACGAGCCATTGGGTTTTTTTGTTTCTCTTTTCTGTTCCTTTTTACGGTTAGTCGATGTATAACATAGTGGTTTGTGAGGAGAATAAATAGAATGGCGCACTCTAATAATAAGCATTTAAATACTATCGCGGCTATTTCTGACATTCATAGTAATGTCTTCGCGCTTGAAGCTGTACTGACTGATATTAAACAGCGCGATATTGATCAAGTTGTTAATCTGGGTGATGTTTTATACGGACCGATTGCCCCTAAAGATACCTATGCGCTCTTAATGGCACATCAGAACGATATCATTACCATTCGAGGTAATCAGGATAGACAGATTTATGAAGCGACAACGGCGGAGATTGGCAACAACGCAACCATGGCTTTTATCACCGAGGATTTGCCTAGAGCAGCGGTTAATTGGCTACAGAATTTGCCGTTTGATTGTCATTTGAGTGAGGATATTTATCTGTGCCATGGGTCACCAACCGATGACATGGTATATTTGTTAGAAAATATCGAGACGGGGCAGCCGACTGTACGTGATAATCTAGCCATTTTGGCACTGCTTAACGGTATCGATAGCACCGTTATCATATGTGGTCATACTCATATCCCACGTACAGTCACGCTATCGACAGGGCAGATGGTCGTCAATACAGGTAGCGTTGGTTACCCAGCCTATGAAGATGATTTGCCTATTTTGCATAAGATGCAAACCTATTCGCCCCATGCCAGTTACGCGATTATTAAATGTGTTGATACTGAACAGGGCAAATACTGGCAAACTGAGCATATCAAAGTGCCTTATGATTATGAGGCTGCGGCTAAATTAGCTTCAATGAACGGTCGTGAAGACTGGGCGTTTGCACTGAGAACAGGGCGGGTGTTATAAATGTAGAAGTTGCCAACGTATTTTTAGAGTAAGCTGATTACATTAATTAGATTAACGATGAGTTTTGTATATTAAATAAGGACTGCGTAAGATGCTAACACTATTTATGGTGCAGCTTGGTGGTCGCCCCAAAGGTCGTTTAATTGAGCAGCATGATATTTTCTTTGGTGTAGCTGGCAAAGTAAATGAGCTGATAGACGATATCAATAATCATTGGCCGGAAGTCAACAATAAATGGCATATTGATTCATACAGAGCGATTACCAAAGTGGGAAACCATACTATTAAATTGATCGAGTCAAACAATCAAGTAGAGAACGATAACGGTTTAAAACTGTTCTTTATTAATTTAGGCGGCTATCAGCAGGGGAGTTTTGAAGAATTTCACCATAAGCTACTTATCGTTGCTGATAATCAAACAGATGCTATTAAACAAGCAAAGCAAAGTGAGTTTTATCAGCAATTTACTTATAAAGATAAAGACACACCTTTTAATGCCGCATCGCACATCGATGATAAATTTGAGGTAGATATTGATGATATATACAACGTGAATGACCTTGTCTCAAACATACAGATTTTAATTGAGCCTATGATTAATAATAGTCACGAACTTGCAAATGCTGACGAAGATAAAGAGTATGTTGGTTATCTAAGTATTAAGAATTTAAGGAAGTTACTCTAGGCTTGTTCTCAATTGACGAGACTAGAGTTTAATGGACTAAAAGCGGTTATATCTCCGTCACTCTTTGCAAGTTTTTAGACAATATGTTCATATTCTCTGCAATTGTCTCTTTGACTGACAAAAATATATTTCATTTTTAGTCTCATCATTTAATTAAGGACAGATTCTAATATGGCTTTAAATATGTACTATAAAAATGGCATGATTCGCAAATCGCGTTGCCAAATCTCTGATGAGCTATTACCCACTCTTTATCAGATTCATGATAATGCTAAGTTTCCACAACTCACTTGGTTAATTGATCATATTTATGAAAACCCAAAAATTCAACCTGACGTCGCGCAAGCATTAGCTGATGAAATGGTAGCGTTTGAGAGGTTAATACTTTCGCTGCATCTGCCTTTTCCTAGGCTACCATTACAAAATTTGCAGACTTTCTTTACGGGGGCTGCCACTCGTCAACAAATTATTTATACAAGTAGTGTTTGAGCTTGCAAATAATTTATTCACAAAAATAAAATAGGACTGGCAGGTTTGAAAAATTTTATAAGAGGATTTGTTAAGTGGGTTATCGCAGGTATTGGTCTTGGGATAGGACTTTTTATTGTCCTAGTGGCTATAACACTTTGGGATAAAAAGAATAAACAAGACACATCGGACGACACTACAGCGGTACTGAGTAACGACACTGACGATGCTCGAAAAGAGAATAATGAGTCGTTAAACCTCCAGTTTAAGGTCGAAGATCAAGACGTACCAGCAGGTTATAAGTTGACTGAGGATGGAAGCCTCATGTTGGATGCGCCCATTATGGGAATGGAGTGGGAGAGTATAGTGGACGAGAATGTCAATACTGAACCACGAATTTACGAACCTTTTATGATCTATCAGTGCATCACACAAGAGGGTGAGCATTTACGTTTGGATGTGATCAATAGCGATATTGGTTATATGCTCAAGTATTATTTCGCCACTCAAGGTAATCCTTTAAGATTAGAGGCTCAGCAAGCTACTGAGGATACCTATTATACGACTCTTTCTAATGGTACTAATCTCGTTATGCGGGATCCGAATAATTATTATGAGCTGACACAGTTTGAAGATAGCGATACCTCTTTTTATATTATTAATGCCATCACTGGTCAGGAGATGAATCATTTTTCTTGTGAGAATAACTCGATTGAAAATGATCGGTATGCTTTGATTGCTCAGATGGAGCCAAAGCATTTTAAATTTAGACCCATGACGGATGAGCTTAGAAATATTTTGACTGAGCGTTTTGAAAATAGATAATAGTCTGCATAGTTGCCAAGCAAACACTATAACCACCTTGAATCACGCCCAAATTACCCTCATAATCTAACCACTTCCAAACAATAAATAGCCTAAGTAAATATGCCGAATACTTCTAAGAACACCTCCGATATGCCGACTGAAAACAACACCAATGTGTTTAAATCCGATGAATTAAGTAAGTTAGCAAGCCCAAATAATGATAATTCAAATATGACGGCGAACAGTGATGAGGCGTCTTCACAGCCCGACATGGTTGTTGATTTACCAGTACTGGCTAAAGACAGTTATTATTTAAGTCGTCTCGAGCGGGAGCTGGCGCGAGCTACTGTGGCTAACAATAAAAAAGATTCTGACGATAAAGCCGATGATGGGCTAACTAAAAAACGTGCGCAGTATGAAAAAATTAAAAGCCGCTCACAGCAAGCGGTGCAGGCACGTATGGATAGCATTCCAGACAAACTGGCAGAAAAACTGAATCTTGATTTACCCGTGAGTCAACGTGCAGAAGATTTAGTACAGGCAATTATTGATAACCAAGTCATTATTGTTGCAGGGGAGACGGGTTCTGGTAAGACGACGCAATTGCCGAAGCTGGCAATGCTGGCAGGTCGCGGTATCACTGGGCAGATAGGGCATACCCAGCCTCGACGATTGGCCGCGCGCAGTGTGGCAAACCGTATCGCTGAAGAATTGGGCGAGCAGCTCGGTAATACTGTCAGCTTCAAGATTCGCTTTAATGAGCAGGGTACGGCGCAATCTGTTGTTAAACTCATGACCGATGGTATCTTGCTGGCTGAATTGGGGCATGATCGGTTCTTGAGTAAATACGATACTATCATTATTGATGAAGCGCATGAGCGTAGCTTAAACATCGATTTTATTATGGGGTATCTGAAAAAGCTACTACCCAAACGTCCTGATTTAAAAGTGATTATTACCTCAGCAACACTTGATACCAAACGCTTTAGTGAATATTTTAGCCGCTATGATAATAAGCTAAAACGCAATGTGCCTGCGCCTATTTTCAATGTCGAAGGTCGTAGTTTTCCTGTTGAAGTTCGTTACCGTCCGCTTACCGATGAGCCAGTGAACAGCTCAGATGATGACAGCTACGATGACTTTGAAGAAAATCTGCCACGTGCGGTCGTTGCCGCCGTCGAAGAATGCTTTAGCGATGCACAAAATAAAGGTCATGCCGATCAAGCGGACATTCTCATATTTGCAGCGACAGAAGCTGAGATTCGTGAGCTACAAGAGGTGCTTGAGCGTCATGGGCCAAAGCATACAGAAGTCTTGCCACTATTTGCACGGCAGACTTATGAAGAGCAGCAGCGCATCTTTCAGCCATCAGGTCGTGGCAGGCGTATCGTTATCGCGACCAACGTTGCCGAGACTGCATTGACCGTACCGGGTATCCGCTATGTGATTGATTTGGGTTTTGCGCGGATTTCGCGTTATTCGTATCGCTCACGCGTACAGCGTCTACCGATTGAGGCGATCTCGCAAGCCGCTGCCAATCAGCGTAAAGGTCGTTGTGGTCGTGTTGCACCAGGGGTTTGTATTCGTCTGTATAGCGAAGAAGATTTTACTGGTCGTCCGGAGTTTACTGAACCTGAAATTTTACGGACTAACTTAGCCTCGGTTATTTTACAGATGGCCAATCTGCGTTTAGGTAGCGTTGATGATTTTTCCTTTATTGAGCCGCCTGACAGTCGCTTGGTTACTGATGGTCATAAATTGCTCGATGAGCTAGGCGCTATTACTTCTAAAAGCGAAGCAACTTCTGCTCATCAAAACAATAAGCCAAAACCAAAAAAAGGTCTCGATCATTTAAGCCTGACGCCCACTGGGCAAAAAATGGCGCGTATGCCAATCGATCCAAGACTGGCACGTATGTTGGTTGCGGGTAGTGATTTTGATTGTATCCGTGAAATGCTAATCGTAGTAGCTGCGCTTGCTGTACAGGATCCACGCGAGCGTCCTGCCAATAAACGCCAGCAAGCTGATCAAAAGCATGCGGAATTTCGTCAAGATGATTCTGACTTTTTATTCTATCTAAGTCTGTGGAAAGCGCTATTTGAAAAAGATGAAGACGGCAATAAGTTGTCTGGTAATCAGCGAAAGCAGTTTACGAAGAAAAACTATTTGAGCTTCCCGCGTGTACGTGAGTGGAGTCAAACCCATCGTCAGTTAGTACAAATGGTCACAGAACTTAAGCTGACGGATGTTAAAGAGGCAAAAGCTACTGATAAAAATGCTTCGTTAGAAAATATGACCAGCGATCCTACCGCGATCGAAGATGAAGACCTCAAGGCCGTTAAATATGCCAATTTACACCGCGCATTATTGACAGGCTTGTTGTCTACGATTGCGCATAAAACTGAAAATCGTGGTGAATACTTAGCGGCGCGCCAGCAAAAAGCCAAAATATTCCCAGCCAGTACAGTATTTAAACAAGTACCACCTTGGGTCATGGCTTTTGAAGTGGTCGAAACCTCGCAAGTCTTTATGCGCACTGTTGCCAAAATTGAACCTGAATGGATTATCTCAGCCGCTGGTAACTTATTAAAGTATCACTACTTTGAGCCGCATTGGTCGAAGAAGACTGGACGCGTTAAAGCCTATGCGCAGATTAGTTTGTTTGGTCTCATAATTATCAGTAAGCAGCTGACCAATTATGAGCAAGTGAACTTAGTTGAGTCACGAGAAATATTTATCCGTGATGGTCTGGTGACTGGTAACTTGGGGCGTCAAGCGCCATTCTTACAGCATAATATGGATAAAATTGCCGATATCGAGCGCATTGAAGATAAATTACGCCGCCGTGATTTGTTGGTGGATGAAGAGGCGCTGTATCAGTTTTATGATAAAAAAATCCCTGAGCATATTGCCAGTCGCAAAGCCTTTGAAGATTGGCGTGCCGAGGTTGAAAAAACCGATGCCAAATATCTATTCTTTAGCGATGATGACGTGCTCAATAGCCAAGCACCGACCACAGGCGATTTTCCAGAAGTGTGGAAATTGGGTGATTTAAAACTGCCGCTACGTTATGTCTTTGATCCGTCAAGCGATGATGATGGCGTGACCATTCGTGTGCCACTTGCCGCGCTACCGCAGCTTGATGCGATCGAATTATTATGGGGCGTACCGGGTTGGCGTTATGAGTTGGTGTTGCAATTGCTCAAGTCACTACCTAAGGATATCCGCCGTCAAATTGTACCAATTCCTGATACGGCCGATAGTTTGTTTGATGAATTGCAACCTGCTGGTGGACAAGGACTGCTTAAGCAGCTTTGCCAAGCGCTCAACCGTCGCGGCGTTATGTCAGTGACGCCTGATAGCTTTAATCCTTCCAGCATTGATCGATATTTGCAGCCACAAATCTGTGTGGTCGATGACAAAAATCGTATTATCGAAAAGGGTCGCGACCTGCAAACGCTACAGATTCGCCACGCTTCTGAGACTAGACAAGCGGTGAATGAGCAGCAAGGTACGCACACCGAATTCCCTGAGCATTTTGCCTTTAGTAAAAACCATCATAGTGCAGGAGTAGTAATGAAGCAGTTTGCTGCTTTGGTTGCTGATGAAGCAGGCGAGGCGGTATCCATCCATCAATATACCGATGTCAATGCGGCGTTACAGGCGCACCGTATTGGCGTTTTGACCTTAATAAAAGGTAAGCTTGGTGCGAAGAAAAAACAGCTGACCAGCCAAATCGACAAAATATTTAAATTGGCGTTTGCCCCACTTGGTGATATGGAGAAGCTAAAAACCATCGTTATCGACGCGGCATTGGACGCGTCGCTTGAAGAGCATTATGTGTTATTTGATCACAGTGCTGATTTGCCTGAAAGCGCTGATGATAGTGCTGTAGCCCTTGCTGAAGAATTACCCTTTACACCAGAAGAGTACGAGAAAACCTTGGAAGTGGTTTCGGGTAACTTTCTATTGACCGGTCAAAACGTCATAAAAATCCTTAAAAATGTCTATACTCGCTGGCAACGTATTCGCCAAAGCTTACTCATGCTCGATCGAGAGGTATTTGGTGAGTCTATCGAAGATATCGAAGACCAGTTAGAAGATTTGCACTTGGCTGATTTTGTTTATCGTATGGATTATAGCCATTGGCAGCAGTATCCGCGCTATCTAGAGGCGCTTGAAATTCGTATCGAACGGCTTGAGCACAATCTCGAATCTGATCTCGAAGGAGTATACGCGCTTGATGTACATATGGAGCGGCTGGCGAATCGCGCCAATGATAAAGCCATTAGTGAGTACCGCTGGATGGTCGAGGAGTATCGCATTCAGCTATTCGCGCAACCGATGAAAACCCGTATGGCGGTGTCACCAAAACGTCTAAGCAAGATGTGGGATAAAATGAGTTAGGATAGCGTTAGGCTTTTAGAATGGATCAGAAAATTCGTAACCCATCGATTTTGAATGCCGTATCTCTTGGAGTTATTCCTGCTATAGTCATGTCAATATAAAAGAGATGCCGTATGACTGTTGTAAATTTGAGTAGCTTCTCTCTGCACAGGCACAGCAAGCACAAAAGTTTGTAGCAGTCACGCTGCATCATAATGTTGTTTATTTAGTATCGCCTATACATTCTTATTCAAACAATAAAAAAGGCTGGATTAGCAATCGCTAACCCAGCCTTTTTTATTGAACTAAAGATAAATTATAGTAAAGTCCTAAATTCTGGATACACCATATCGGCAGGAGACAAGCTATCGTTTAGCATCTCTTTATCCCTCATTTTTTTCTAATACAATGTCATATACACTGCCACCAGTCTCTGGCGTCTTCTCGCGACAAAAGAGGACGCATCATAACCAAGATGCGGGTTTTATCGTTTTATTTGTCTTATTGCACCGCTTTTGAGTGTCATTGTTTTGCTGCAACGGATAAATCTTTTATGAAACAAAAAAGCAAAGGCGACTTCATGTGACCTTTGCTCTAAAAATTAGCACCTAGATAAAGTTAGTGACTGATCTTTTCTGTCAGTACGCCCATACTATAAAGAACGAATGCAATGACGGTCAATGCTACAATAAATGGCGTGAGTATCCAGATCACCACGTTGATCAATAATGAGGGCAATAATCCGTTAAATAATACGGTATTTGGTGTAAAAAAGTCCGTCATTACATCGACTGCACGTTTAGCCACGGGAAATAATATGGTGCTTAACGCCAACATATAAATATACTTGCTAAAGCCAGGATCACTCAAGACCACCATAAAATAAAACACCAAGAAATAAGTGACACCTAATGCCCAGCATTTGAGAGTATAGCTTAAACGAATCATGTTAGTGCCTCCCGAAATATTCTGACGATTAAACGTAGAAAAACTATTCTAATAGTTGCAAAATTATGAATATATTATATATGTTATAATATGAATATATGGCTTAAGTCAACTGTTTTTTGCTTGAATAAGATATTTCGTCGTTTGTTCGACTGCAAAAAGGGAACCTGTTAAGCAGGTACTTATATTACGTACGTAGTTGCTTGTGAAGCTGTCAATGCGCAGAGGAGTTGCCCTAGTCAGAAACCATTATGGTAGGAGCATTATGCTAAATATTTAATTCGCTGCTTGGGTTTACTCCAAACAGCCGTTTATATTCACGGCTAAATTGGCTGGGACTTTCATAGCCTACTTGCATGGCGATTTGTGATACTTGTGCCTCGCCGAGTTGAATAAGCTGCCGCGCTTTCATCAATCGTAGGCTTTTTTGATATTGAAGCGGGCTTAGTTGAGTGATTTCTTTAAAATGTTGATGAAATCCCGAAACACTCATCCCGCATCGACTGGCCAAATTTTCTATGATGACTGGCTCATTTAAATGTGATTTTAGCCAATCGGTGGCTTGGGCAATACGGTGAGTGTGACTGCCGTTAACCACCAGTTGCCGAAGCTTATGACCTTGCTGTGCTGAGAGCAAACGATAATAAATCTCTTGCTGAATTAAAGGTGATAAGAACGCTATATCATTTGGATAATTAAGCAAGTCTATCAGTCGTTCGAATGCGGCTAATATGGTGTCTTCTAACGGCCATTTTATACCTTGATGCTCATAATCGGCATTTTTCTGAGGTGGTATTTTTGCCATGACCTCACTAATAAGCACTAAATTTAATTTCATAGACAATACGATGACAGGCTTCTCTACAGTGGCGTGTTTGATATGCATGCTTATAGGAATATTGACAGGGCAGAACATCAGGCTGCTGTCATCAAATCTCTGGCAATCTGCACCTAAGTAAATTTCACGCGTGCCTTGTAAGACGATACATATACTAGGTTCTTGGATATAGCTGACAGTCTTTCTTGGTCTGTCGGCACAATAAAAAAACAAGCCTGAAATGTCTGATTCTATGGTTTGGTTTTTGGGTAATATACTAAGTAGCTGCTCAACCGTTTTTGTTTTCATGATTTATGCTTATTTTATAATTTGCCTAATCATATAAATATTTATAGGATTAGGCAAGGATTCTGTAGTAATGCTCTACCAGATTAGCGTGTTCACTTCTATAATGATGGCATCAAAACGCAGCAAGATTGATTTGCAGCGTATTGCACAATACCAATAACACGCCAATCCATAAGGAATATATGATGAAAATTTTCTATAAAACGCGAGCAACGGCAACGGGTGGTCGTTCTGGTCATACAGGTCTTGACGATGGTTCGCTAGGTTTTGATCTGGTCTCTTTTCAAGAAACAGACAAGGAAGGTGTGAACCCAGAACAGCTTTTTGCAATGGGTTACGCGGCTTGTTTTGATAGTGCTTTAAACCTGACCGCCCAGCAAATGAAATTGCCAATCACTGCCTCAAAAACCTCGACCCAAGTGGGTATTGGTATGAAAGCTGATGGTAGCTATAACCTAGATATAGATTTGTATGTTGAAGTGTCTGGCATTGATGAAGCTCAAGCGCAAACACTGGTCGAAACAGCTCATCAAGTTTGCCCATACTCTAATGCCACACGCGGCAATGTCGATGCACGTTTGCATGTGACTGTGATTTAACGGTCAAGAGTGGTTAACACCTAACAACTGATTCAACAGCTGCTCTAATAACTATAAATAAATATAAAAACGACATGACTTTCAACTGCTTGGGTACATAAAGTATTCAGGCAGTTTTTTATTGAGTGATGCAATTTTGATCATTAAGATCAAATTATCAAGCACAAAAAGTCAAGCACAAAAAAGAGCCAGTAGTTTGACTATTGGCTCTTTCGTTTTAAATAAATTTTAATAAAAACATGGAGTTTATTCAAATAACTACCACGTATTATTTATGTGTGTTTCTATGATTATTATAGTTGGCAGTTCACTCGGTATTCTTGACCATTGTCTGATTTGATGGTCATGATGCCATAATCCACTTTGGTGTGCCAATCGTAAGTGGTTTGAGGGTTAACATTATTTACATAATGAGTGCCAGAACCTGATACCGCATGCTCCATGGTGATTTTTGCATTGGTCAAGCCAACTTTAGGCAAGGTCACGTTTAGGTTGGCAGCTTGACCATTTGCAGTGTAGACAGCAATGAGTTGACCGTTGTCTTCACAAGTGAATGATTGGACTACTGGCTGAGTATTGGTGTCTGGGGTCGTGGTGGTTGGTGCGTTAGTGGCGCAGGCAGCTAGTAATACAGCAAAAGGTGCTACGGCTAATAATTTTTTCATAATATGCCTCAAAAGTATCGGTAAAAGTAGGTTGTTACGTCGAGCAACATGATACCGCAGAGAATGTCACTTTATATTGTGGTTGAGGGCTATGGTAGTAATCTTATCTGTCTTTTTTATGACTAATCATCTCAGTCTTTATCCGCATATTAATTTTGAATAACGAATGAGGATATTTCACGTAGAGGCTTCTTTTTTATTTAAAATAAATACCAATACTGCACCCAAGATAACTGAGCTTGCCACAACGAATGGCAAGGTCAATTGCTCAGATAAAAACACCACGCCTAATATTGCAGCCAGTAGAGGTACACACAGTTGTACAACTGCTGCTTGGGTATTTTTTAACAAAGGCATGGCCATGTACCAGATGCTATAGCCTATACCGGATGCAATCGCTCCTGATGCGCAGGCCAAAAATATTCCATTGATAGTAATATCACCTAAATTGATGTTTTCTAAGCCCATATTGTCTAGATAATTCATGCCTATCACTAACAGTATGGGAGCTGCTATCAGACTTCGAATAAAATTAAAACCTGTGGCTCGCAGTGGTGACACACAGGTTTTGCCGCGTATGCTATATATTCCCCAAGCAGCACCACTGATCGCCATAAGCACCGCTGCTAGTAACGAAGGCACCGCTGCTGACGGTAGCATCAAATAGACAAAGCCTGCCACCGCTACGATAAATGCCAGCCATTGTAAGCCGCTCAATTGCTCTTTCTTATAGATACCCCAACCAATCATCGTCAGCTGAACCGCTGAAAATAAAATCAGCGCGCCTGTACCAGTATCCAGCTCTACATAAGCAATCGAAAAGCACAGCGCATAAATCACTAAGCTCACGCTGCTTAACCAGCTGCCTTTGTCGTTTAAAATAGCAGCGTGAGAAATACTGTCAGGCTCTCGCACGTGCTGTCGTAATCGGTAAGCATGAATGGTCATGATAATACCTAGGCAGACAGCAGCGCTCAGCAGGCGAATAATGGTAAAGCTCCAAGCATCTATATGGCCATCTGCTAACGCCATCCGACAAAAGAGAGAGTTTGCAGCAAAGGCGATTAATGCAATAACAGTGTACAAGGTAGCTTTCAAAAATAATTCCTACAATAAATAAGCTGGTTTTTGAATAAAATAGGCAAATCCGATCTTTAGGGATATTGTTATAACCGATTTTTTACCAGCAGAAATACTGGCTGAAGTGCGAAAACCCCGTTGCTAGTTGCCAATTGGGAGATTTCTCACAACAGATCATATTTTATTGTACTTGCGGTAAAAAGTATCTTTTAAATTGGACTGATGATAGTTGAATTGACAATGAAGACTGACTACAAAAGTGATGTGTTGTGGGTCACACGCATATTCAGAACGATTGCTTAAATGAATTGTCGTAAATTAAATAAAAATAATAGATAGGAAAAAGTAATATGGATTGGGCAAGTATTTTTATTCATGACACCACTTGGGCATTTGCGCTTGAAATATTAGTGCGCGTCATTGTTATGTTTGTGCTGATTATTTCGTTTTTGCGTTTGACGGGCAAGCGCGGCGTCCGTCAGCTGTCCATCTTTGAGCTGACCATTATTTTATCATTGGGCTCTATCGCAGGTGATCCTATGTTTACCGAGGATTTACCGATTATTCAGGCAGTACTGGTCATGAGCACCGTTATCCTGCTTTATCGATTGTGCACGTGGATCATGATGGAATTCCAACCTTTTGAAGATCTATTAGAAGGGAAATCACTCTATATTGTAGAGGACGGGACGCTAGTACTCGATAAGATTAAAAAGGGCAAGATGTCACATGATGAGTTTTTCGCTGAAATGCGCCAACAAGGGGTCGAGCATCTGGGTCAAGTGCGTACAGGCTTGCTAGAGACAGACGGTAATTTTAGTATATTGTTATACTCACCTGAAAACACTGGCTATGGTATGCCGCTTTTCCCTAAGCAGTATCAACCTGTCGAAGAGATAGAATCAGAAACGTACTATGCATGTATGCATTGCGGCTATGTCGATTACATATCTGACCCCAATCAGCTCTGTGAACGCTGTGAGAATGGATGTCGAGACTGGGCGAAGGCCTTGAATAGTGAGATCATTAGATGATAATGAATGAGATGATAGCTATATTGAATTATCTATGAGTAGATCGAGCGGTCTTATGTTGGCAGTTTTAGCCAATTATACCAACGTAAGACCGCCCTACACTAAACGTTTTTAATATGCCCTAACTGAGTTAGGCAATTTTATACCAATCAATTTTACGCGTCATGACCATCACGCAAGCGAGTAGGACAAAACAGAAGACAGCACCAAGCAATAAATTCATATCTTCGGTGGTTAATATACCGAAAAACGACGCATACAATCCTGCCAGTGTGAAAGTAAAAATCGCCGCTCGCTTGACGCCGCCCAGTACATAATAAGCATACCAACCAATGAGTCCAACACACGCGCTGGCAGCAATGGCATATGCTTTCCAAAAGACAATTTGCTCAGCAAGTGGTAATAGTAAGACATAAAAAACCAACAGCGCACAACCGACCAACAGATATTGAATAGGGTGGATGCGGCTAGATTTAATGACTTCGAATAAGAAGAAAGTGCCGAATGATACTAAGATTAATAATAAGGCATATTTCATCGTTCGTTCAGTTTGTAAATACACGTCATTAGGCTCAGCAAAACTCACACCAAAGCTGTTCAGGCGCACATTTCTATAGCTATCAGGTATGGCATTACCTGCTGCTGTGGCAGCGCCTTCTATTGCTGTAATCACATCATCAGAAGCCATTGACTGGCTATTGCTATCGAGACTGGCTTGACTGGTGACGACACATCGGTTGTTAGCGCTGCTGACACACTGCGACAAATCTTGATTGTTGGCTATTGTTAAATACTGATTTTGCCAACTGGCTTCAAAACCTTTAGCAGTGAGTTTTTTGGCATTGGGAAGTGCCTTGCCAATAAAGTTTGGCGCATGCCAATTACTGCGCATCGTTAAGTTAAAGTTTTGTCCAGTCGGCACGGTGCTTACATTGCTAATACCAGCTAACGGTAAATCAATGACGATTTCTGTACTGGTTAGTGATTCGCTAGCACTGTTCGTAGCAAGGATGGTATTGCCATTCTGCTGGCTCGTTATGTTTTTTACTGAACGCTGTAATATATCTTGCGGAATAGCTACTTCTACATAGGTCAGATTTTTCAGCAGCGCTGTCTGAGGGTAGGTCGCTTTTATCGGTTTGTTATCAATGG
Source organism: Psychrobacter aquimaris (assembly GCF_016107525.1). GTDB lineage: Bacteria > Pseudomonadota > Gammaproteobacteria > Pseudomonadales > Moraxellaceae > Psychrobacter > Psychrobacter aquimaris. The sequence goes on from NZ_JABASR010000002.1 coordinate 210,262, forward strand.
TCACCGTTGGCAGAGTCGCAACGCCGCGCAGATCTGATACTGGAATAATCAATTTTGCTGCATTCCAGTGAATGATGGTTTTTTCTGGCTGTGTGTTATTTTTATTGGCGGGTGTACTGACAGAACCTTGTGTGTCACTAGTCGTGCTTGTATTGTCATACAAGCTACTGATGGCTTGATCAAATGTATAGCGTTGGTCAAATGTCAACGCACCATCATAACTGGTCGCATGATAGATGCCACGTTTGTAGGTATCAGTGCTTACTTCAAGATCCTGTATGGCTTGGGTCTGACTGGCAAAGACAATTTCATTTTTTGAGTAGGATAGTGCACACTTACTGGTTGTTTCAGGTGCTGCAACCTGACATTCAGGCGTAATTGTGGTAGGAATGATGATAAATGGAGTGATGACTTCTTGCGGATTGATGTGCTGCTGGGCAATTTCTTTGACCACCGACGCAGCATAATTTTGTCGTTCGTAGATGACCGAGCCAATCATACCGAGACCGATGGCAAAAATAATACAAAGCCCGGCGATGATGGACAATTTAGTCAATAGTGTTTTTTGCATGAAAGCTCCTCATGTGAATCTTTAGTCCAAAACTGTACCTATAACAGTCAGTAGGTTCAAAGAAGAGCATAGAGGAGGAATGAAGAAAAAATATGTAAGAACGATGGAGAGTATGTGGAAAAATAATCCTTAATATTTTCTGGCATCAGTGTTTTTTAGTATCGCCAACCACTTTATCCATGATAGCAAATAATAAGCCAGACAATACAAAAGTCATATGAATGATGACTTTCCACATGAGTTTGTCTGCTTCACCATCACTCAATTCATTAGGAATATCCATAAATGATTTTAAAAGATCAATCGCAGAAATAGCGACGATGGCACCGATGACTTTTAGTTTTAGACCAGAAAAATCTACTTTTCCCATCCAACTAGGTCGATCAACGTGATCACCAGTGTCAATTTTTGAGACAAATATTTCATAGCCACTAAATATGATAATTAATAATAAACTGGCTACTAAGGAGAGATCGACTAACACCAATATATTAACAATGACGTCTGATACAGAAGCGCTAAATACAGTATTAAACATCATGACTGTTTTTTGAATGAATTTTATAAATAATAAAATAATCCCTAAGACCAGCCCTAAATAAAAAGGCGCTAATATCCAGCGGCTGTTAAAGATGGTTTTTTCTAAGTAGCGTTCAAGGTTTTTTAGCATGGACATCTCTTAAGGTTCTGAAAGGTTGTAGGTCACTTACTTATAACGTGGTATAGGGTGAATTTAAGACAGCCATTCGATCACTTGTTGTACTCGCTCGTCTTTATCACCACCTATGCGATGAAACGGCTTTTGGTGACAGGTCAGCTGACTTTCAAAATAAGCACTTATCTCTTCGCGTTGATGTGGGCTATCTCGTAAGTCATCGGCGACCCATGGGATATCAACTTCGGTTAATAGAATCAAATCATAATGATGTGCTAACGCCGCATTGGTGAGCGCTTTAGGGCAATCGCCATAATACCAGTTGGCATAAACCATTAACTCAAACAGACTGGTATCACAAAATAAATAATGGTTGTGATCGGTTTGAGCCGCTTGCTCAGCAAGTTTGTTTTCTAACTCAATTTGACCTTGCGCAATAGGGAGTAAATCCTCCCAAGTGCAAGTCAGGTGTTCTTTATCCCATTTCGTTTGTAGATAGGTGCGCATGTATTCTGGCACCCAAGGGCAACCAAAATGAGCTGCCAAGTCGCGACATAGTGTGGTCTTACCAGTGCTCTCTGCCCCTAGGATAGCGACATTGATGACCGATTTAGGCGTATGCTGCTTTAGGTTGCAAGCGGTAACGTCGTTGCCATTCATAGTAAGCCCAAATTGCGATAAGAGTGAAGACTACGTATTGTAGCGCAGTAAAAGTGAGACCTTTATAAAAGTACAGTGGGACTGAAATAGCATCGGCGATTATCCAGAGTATCCAATGCTCAATTTTGCGCCGCGCCATCAGCCACATCGCCATCAAAAACAGCGCGGTGGTCAGCATATCGGTGTAATCGACCCACGTAAATAAATGCAGACCTAATACTGCGCCATCAAAACTAAAGTTATTATTAATGATTGGTCTGAAGTAATATACCAATGCGACAAAGGCTATAGTCGCTGTGGCCAGTAATGCCAGTATTGGCAAATCTTTTTTATCTAGATGTTCTACGTCAATAGCATTTTGGGCAGCGGTGCCTGCTAACGATTTATTTTGCTGCTGGCCTGTAGGGTTGATATAATCCTGCTGCTTTTTTATTGCTGTGTTTTTTTTATTCTGTGTCCAATTGATCCAGCCATACAGACTCATCACCGTATAATAGGCATTGATAAACATATCGCCAAATAACTGCCATTTCCACAGCAGATAGACAAATATAGCGGTGCTGACTAGCCCTATTGGGAATACCAGAATATTGGTTCTGCTGGCGAGCAAGACACTTGCTACCCCAAATATGACGGCAATAAATTCAAGAGCAATAAAGACAGTGGGATAGTCAGCGTATTGTCCAAATAACCAGTTAAAAATTTCTACCATGAGTATTACCAAGTATGAGCGGGTTTATGTCTCGCAGTTTTATGCGCTCTAATTGTGAACGTGTCGCTACCAAAGTGCGCCAATTATAACGTAGCTGCTCCAAAATGAAGGCAAACTTTGCTTATTTTTCGCAACAAACAGATTATTTGTAACAAAGTATTAGAAAAATAATTATATTCAGGCATAATAAAGGCTCTGATTTTAAGTTTACAGTTATTCACTGAAATCAAACGACTGTTATTTTTCCACTTTTATGCTTATCCCAAGCCCCATAGTAGTAGACAAGGAAGCTTATCATGACGACTTGTATCACAGGCACTGGCCTGTATATTCCGCCTTATAGCATCAGTAATGAAGAGCTAGTAGATTCATTTAATAAGTATGTTGAGAATTATAATGCAAAGCATGCTGACGAGATAGCAGCAGGAACTTTGACTGCCCTAGAGCCTTCTTCAGCAGCCTTTATCGAAAAAGTATCTGGTATCAAATCACGTTATGTGATGGAAAAGGATGGTATTTTAGATCCTGAAATCATGGCACCAGTGATTCCTTATCGTCATTTAGGTGAAGAGCTGTCTATTATGGCAGAAATGGGTACTGCAGCTTTGAAAGACGCGCTAGCAGATGCGGGACTTGAAGCCAATGACCTAGATGGTATTATCCTTGCCTGTTCAAACTTTCAGCGTACTTATCCTGCGGTCGCTATCGAGATTCAAAATGCAATCGGTATGATTGGCGGTTTTGCTTATGATATGAACGTCGCTTGTAGTGCCGCGACTTTTGGTCTGTCGCAAGCACACGGTTCTATCGTTTCTGGTCTGGCTAAGCGCATCGCTGTGGTCAACGTTGAGATTACTTCAGCGCATCTGAACTGGCGTAACCGTGACAGCCACTTTATCTTTGGTGATGTCGCAACAGCATCTATCGTCGAAGAGCTAGACACGCCAAAAGGTTATGAGATTCTTAACTCTAAGCTATTTACCCAGTTTTCGACCAATATCAAAAACGAATACGGCTTTATGGATCGCTCAGAATTCTTAGCGGCACAGACTGAGATGTATCCAGACATCAAAGAGCCAGTCACCGACAAGCTCTTCTTACAAAATGGTCGAAAAGTGTTCCGTGAAGTCTGTCCAAAGGTTTCAGAAGTCATCAGCGAGCATTTACAAGAAAACGATATCCCAACATCTGACGTTAAGATGATGTGGTTGCACCAAGCCAACGCCAATATGTTGGATTTAATCCTACGTACTGTCATTGGTAAAGACGCCGATAAAGCCATCGTGCCAAGTGTCATTGCTGAATTTGCTAACACCAGTTCAGCCAGTCCGATGATTGTTTTCCATCGCTATAAAGATGAGCTAGCATCAGGTGATTTGGGTGTTATTTGTTCATTTGGCGCTGGTTACTCTATCGGTTCAGTATTGGTACGTAAGGTTTAATTTCTAAAGTAAAATCTGTTACTAGGTCGTGTCCTCAATTCAATCGATTATTGTCTAAATGGGCTAAAAATGGCTAAATTTTGCCAAACGTTGTCAAATAACTAGGTAATATCTCGATATTATCTGCGCTATTTTCCTTGTTTGACTGCTATTTATCTCATTTTTATCACCATTTTTAAAATGAGGACACGCCCTAATAAAAAATAGCTAAGAGCAATCTTAGCTATTTTTTTGTCTGTTATTTTTGTTATGAACACTCAATCGCATTATTTGAGCAATATATTATTCAAGAATGAAGCGCTATTTGAGAATATAACGGGCAGAATGCTTAGAATATCGACAAGAATGCTTAGAGGTTTTAATTTACCCCGAAAAATTTGCTATAATCACGGTCTTATTCCTCTCATCCAATTAAAAGTCCTTTTATGAAAGAATCCTTACGCCTGCGTTTAGACCAGATGGTAGACCGTTATGAAGAGGTCACCGCCTTATTATCAGATCCTAGTGTCATCAGCGATAATAATAAATTCCGTGAACTGTCTGTCGAGCACAGCGACTTGATGGATATCACTACTTTATGGCAGAACTATGTGCGTGCAGAGACGGATCAGGCTGATGCCGAGGCGATGTTAAAAGAAGCCTCAGATCCTGACATGAAAGAGATGATGCAAGAAGAGATTGATAACGCCCGCGAGACCATCGTAGAGATGGAAGAGGCGCTCAACGTCATGATGCTACCAAAAGATCCGAATGATAAAGTGCCTGCTTTCTTGGAAATTCGAGCGGGTACAGGTGGCGATGAAGCCGCAATTTTCTCTGGTGACTTGTTCCGAATGTACCAAAAGTACGCGCAGACACAAGGCTGGACAGTGGAAGTGCTGTCGGCAAGTGAAGGCGAGCATGGCGGTTATAAAGAAATCATCACTCGCGTATCAGGCAACAGCGTGTATGGTCGCTTAAAGTTTGAATCAGGCGTACACCGTGTGCAGCGCGTGCCTGAAACCGAAAGCCAAGGTCGCGTGCATACGTCAGCTTGTACCGTTGCGGTCATGCCTGAGGTTGAGATTGATGATACAGTGGATCTAAATCCAGCTGATATCCGCTTTGATACCTTTCGTTCAAGTGGTGCCGGTGGTCAGCACGTTAACACTACTGACTCAGCAGTACGTTTGACACACATTCCAACGGGTACCGTGGTAGAGTGTCAACAAGAGCGTAGCCAGCACAAAAACCGTGCGCAAGCGATGAAAATGCTGATTTCAAAGATTCAGCAAGTCAAAGTACAGGCTCAAGTTGATGCAGCAGATACTATCCGTAGAGACTTGGTGGGTAGTGGCGATCGTTCAGAACGCATTCGCACTTATAATTTCCCACAAGGTCGTATGACCGATCACCGTATCAACCTGACGTTATACAAGCTTGATGCCATTATGGAAGGCGACTTGGATGAGATTCTTGATGCACTGTTACGTGAGCATCAAGCTGATTTGATGGCCAGTATTGGCGGTGGTGATTAGTAACCATCAGTATATTAATGACTAGAGGCTCAATAACTGGTCGTGAATCATTAATTCATAAAAGCGTGACACTGTCTATATGACAGTGTCTGTTTGTTTATAGCTGTTTTTTTACGGCTATCGACTATGATAATAAGTATAGATTTAATTTTGCAGTTTTCGTTTATTCTTTTAATTACCTAATAATATTGAGAGTGTTATGTCAAAGCACAATAATCAGAACCCAGACCAAACCCCAGTTGTAGAAGACGCTAACGAGCTGATTGCGCAGTTACAAGCCAAGCTAGACGATATCAGTGCTTCAGGCAAACAGCCGTATCCAAATACGTTTAAACGTACTGATTATGCGCAAGATTTGCAAACAGCCTTTGACGGCGTCTCAAAACAAGAAATTGAAGAAAAAGCGGCGAATGGTGAAAAAACACAGGTCAACGTGGCAGGTCGCGTCATGCTGAACCGTGGTGCCTTTATTGTTATTCAAGACATGACGGGTCGCATTCAGTTATATGTTGCACGCAAAGAGTTGGACCCAGAGACGTTGGCGACCATTAAATCACTAGATTTGGGTGATATTGTTGGCGTATCAGGCTATATCGGTCGCTCAGGCAAAGGCGATTTATATGTGCATATCGAAGAGTTTCAGTTGTTGACTAAAGCGCTACGTCCAATGCCAAACAAGTTTCATGGCTTAGCCGATGTGGAAGCGCGCTATCGTAATCGTCATCTTGATTTGATGACCAATGAGACGACTCGTGATACCTTTATGATTCGCAGTCAAGTCATTAGTGGTATTCGCAAGTTTATGTTAAATGAGCGCTTCATGGAAGTTGAGACACCGATGATGCATCCTATCCCAGGTGGTGCGGTGGCGCGTCCATTTGTGACCCATCATAACGCTCTAGATATGCCTTTATATTTGCGTATCGCGCCTGAGCTTTACTTGAAGCGCTTAGTCGTTGGTGGTTTTGAAAGAGTGTTTGAGATTAACCGCAGCTTCCGTAATGAAGGCGTATCAACTCGCCATAATCCTGAATTTACCATGATTGAGTTTTATCAAGCGTATGCTGATTATCATGACTTGATGGATTTGACCGAACGCTTATTTAATGAATTGGCGATGGATATTTTAGGCACGACTGAGATTACTTATCAAGAAGAAGCCATCAGTTTGAAAGCGCCATTCATACGTTTATCTATGTCTGATGCGATTGCAAAATATGCCGAAAATTTCGATATGACACGTATCAATGACCGTGAGTATCTGGCAGAGTACGCCTCGACGACGCTTAAACAGCAAGTGAAAGATGTGTTTGGGGTGGGTAAACTACAGACCATTATCTTTGAAGAAACTGCTGAGCACCAATTGCGTCAGCCAACTTTTATCACTGAATATCCAGCTGAAACTTCACCACTGGCACGCCGTAGTGATGACAATCCTGAAATTACCGATCGTTTTGAGCTGTTCATCGGTGGTCGTGAACTGGCCAACGGTTTTAGTGAGCTTAATGATCCCGCTGATCAGGCAGAACGCTTCCGTGGGCAAGTCGCTGAAAAAGACGCTGGTGATGATGAAGCCATGCATTTTGATGAAGAGTATATCGAAGCCTTGTCTTACGGCTTACCACCAACCGCAGGTGAAGGTATCGGTATTGACCGTTTAGTGATGTTGTTTACCGATTCGGCTAGTATCCGTGATGTGATTTTATTCCCGCATATGCGCCGTAAAGTTGACTAATGACTCATTAGTACTTAATCAAAGTCGCTTATCGAATCAGTAAGAAGCCAGACGAATGCGCTGGCTTTTTGCTATAATAAATATCGAAAAATAGTATTCAAAATAAGCACTCTAACTACTTGGCACAATGGATAGCTATGTCGCAGCAATATCAAGTTTTAGCTCGCAAATACCGCCCCAAAAACTTTCATGAGTTGATTGGGCAAACGCATGTTTCTCAAGCATTGATTAATGCGATTGATTATAACCGTCTGCATCACGCTTACCTCTTTACGGGCACACGCGGTGTGGGTAAGACGACGATTGCGCGTATCTTATCTAAATGTTTGAACTGCGATACAGGTATCACTAGTACGCCTTGTGGTGTGTGTGATAACTGCGTGGCCATCGATCAAGGGCGATTCATCGATCTTATCGAGATTGATGCGGCATCCCGTACCAAAGTAGAAGACACCCGCGAGTTGCTGGATAATGTGCCTTATGCGCCAAGCCAAGGTCGTTATAAAGTGTACCTGATTGATGAAGTACATATGTTGTCCACACACAGTTTTAATGCGCTTCTTAAAACTTTGGAAGAACCACCTGAGCATGTAAAATTCTTACTTGCCACGACTGATCCACAAAAATTGCCGATTACCATTATTTCGCGCTGTTTACAGTTCGTACTACGTCCATTGCCGCAAACGCTACTCAGCGAGCATCTAGCAAATATCCTGACCCAAGAGAAAGTAGGCTATACGCAGCCTGCACTCTGGCAGTTGGCTAGTGCTGCGAAAGGTTCAGTACGTGATGCGTTGTCACTGACAGATCAGGCCATTGCTTTTGGTCAAGGTGCGCTCGATGATGTCACTGTAAACGCCATGCTTGGCTTGATTGATGCGGCTGATTTGGTCAGTTTAATTACTGATATCTATAATCATGATAAGCCTGCTGTCGCGGCTCATATAGAGCAGATGCGCGCGCAAATGGTTGATGCGACGAGTATGTTTGATGGTCTTACTGAGTTACTGCATCAATTGGCATTGACCCAGCTGCTTCCTGAAGTGGCATTAAATGTGAATGAGGCACAGGCACAAGATATTAACACGCTTGCGCAGCATATGAGCCCAGACGTCCTGCAACTGTATTATGAAATTGTCGTGCAAGCACGTGAAGGTGTTAAGCTTGCCAGCACACCGATGCAGGCGCTGGAAATGTGCATTTTACGCCTGCTGGCATTTCGTCCGTTGCCAGTCGATGAGATATTAAATCATACTTATGCTGGCTCTGTATCATCTGAAATGCCAGCTATAGAAGATGTGACCGCTACACGTTCTACACAGTCATCAACTAGCCACTCGGCTTCCGCACCACCATTACAGTCTTATGATGTTGATTATCAAGCACGAGATAATGATCATTTGCAAGTCGAGAGCTATAACAATATTGAATCAAGTTTGGCTCAAAATGATGAGAAAAATCATGATGTCTTAGTTACTAACCCTGAACCCGTTGTTGAGCCTGAACCCGTTGTTGAGCCTGAACCCGTTGTTGAGCCTGAACCCGTTGTTGAGCCTGAACCCGTTGTTGAGCCTGAACCCGTTGTTGAGCCTGAACCCGTTGTTGAGCCTGATGCAAATAATTCTCAGTTAACAACGCAACTTGATGATCCACGTACTTTACTGCGTTGCCCACCGCAAGAACTGCTAGGTGAGTGGACACCAGAAAAATGGGACTACTGGCTACAAACGGCTCGCGAAGCGGAGATCTTGGCTCAAGACGAATTGGCACTTGCGCGTCAAGGCATGATGACGGGCTTATGTGATGGCAAGGCAATATTTATAACCAGTGTAGATAGTCGGCATTTACAAACTACGTTTCAGCAATTGGCGGCTAAACTGCAACAGCAGTTCACCCAAGCAGAAATTGACTTACAAATCGATGGTAGCGTCATGCAAGCAGAGGATAAAACGCCTGAGCGTCGCCAACAAAAGCGCTTGGTGCAAGCGAAAACGGTTGCAGAAGCAAGACTGCTTGCTACGCCTGTGATGCAGTATTTGAATGAGCGCGGTGAAGGAAAAATGGGTAAGGTTCAGTTGTATTAAACAGTCAGAAAAACTGTTGTTAAAATTATTTAAAAGTCTATATAGTTGTTAAACGCAAATTTTATATAAGATATCAAGGCGATGTTGTACTATCGCCTTGATATTTTTGTTTTTATTGCAGATTAAATGGGCTTTCTCAAACACGAGAGAAATATTTAATAACGATAAGATGAATCAAGATTCGTTATAATGGTTAAGTTATATTAAAAACTGAAATGAAGTTTAGGTGAGAATATGTTGGATAATTTACGCGGTATGGCTGTGTTCGCCAGTGTGGTTGGACATGGCTCTTTTAGTGGTTCTGCTCGTGAGCTTGGCATTACAACCAGTGCAGTCAGTCAGCAAATCCGCTCATTAGAAAATGAGCTGGGCGTCGTGCTATTACACCGCTCAACTCGTAAGCTGAGCTTAACAGAAGCTGGCGAAAGCTTTTATGAAGCCGCAAAGGATGTGGTAAGTGCTGCTGAACAAGGCCGGATTAAGGTCAATCAGTTGCGTGATGAGTTGGCAGGAAGCTTACGAGTGGCGACAACACCAGAGCTTGGCGTTAATCATATTTTGCCTGCACTCTCTACGTGGATGGCGGCACATGATGATCTTAGCATTACCTATCTGGCAGACAACCACTATATTGACATGATTGATGAGCGGATCGATATTGCGATTCGTATGAGTCCATCGATTAATGACTCGAGCCTAAGCAGTCATCCCTTGACTGATGTGCGCCAAATGCTGGTTGCTTCACCGCAGTACCTACGCCAGCATACCAAACTGCAAACACCTAAAGATTTGGCTGATCATCAGCTGATTTGTATTGAAATCATGAAAGATGCAAATCAAATTGATCTCATTCAGACAGAAACAGGTAAAAAAACGCGCACGAAAATGAATTCACGCATTTATACCAATAATGTCTTTATGGCGACCACCTTGGCAAAAGAAGGTCATGGCTTGGTTAGAGTGATGGAAATGGACATTAAAAAAGAGCTTGAAAATGGTGATTTGGTCGAAGTGTTGACTGGTTATCAATTGCCAAGTTTTGTACTATATGCGGTTACCTTAAATCGTGATCAACAGCCAGCTAAAATCACTCGCTGTTTAGAGGTGCTAAAAAAGTACTTTCATGCCAATTAGGGCTTATCATCAATTAAGCCCGCCCATGCAAGAAATCAGATGAATTGCCTAATGCATCTGTACGAGGAGATATGTTAGTTGTCGGCCCATCTTTACTGCGATCGATAGCTTGTTCCCTTTTTTTCTTCTCAATCGTCAAAACGGTTGAGAAGAAAAAACGATTATGGGCATTTTAGATATTATGATCTTATTGACTAATAATCTAACAAATAGTCTTCTGACGCATCGTTCATTATATCTTGATGGTTACCGTCGGTCTTTCTAGCTTTATTTTGGAATCTCGCAGTGATGCTAGTGCGCACGATATTTACACTGATAGTGGGATGATTTGCTACCACGATGGAGCTTAGATAGAAGACCATCTAGGCTAATCCAAATATGAGAAAGCCGACAAATCAAATAAGTGCACTGTTTACCCTAATGCTAAGGTTCAGCTATTTATCGTACATATATTGGCATAGTAACTGGGAAGGCTTAATGCTGCTCTATGGTTATCCTAAAGGTATGACAAAAGTCATTTATATCACTAATACTATTGAGCCTTTAAGTAACGTTATCCGTACTATGGTGAACAAGCGTAAGATGTTTCCGTCTGATCAAGCTGCGTTTAAAGTAGTGTACTTAGCAACCTAGCAGGCTTTCAAAACCTGCTCGATGCTAATCCGTAACTGGATGTCTGCTCTGAATCGCTTTATGACAGTTTTTAATGATGGTTTCATCAGGTACTTAATCTCAATGGCAGTTACACAGAATTCAAGATAATTTCCTATGCTGCTACGATTCAAGCTTGAACAGTCCAATCACTTCAACAGTATTAGATAAATTAAGATCATCATCTGAAAGCATCGCCAATCTTTGCAAGTTTGCTTTTTGCTCAGCTTTTAAAGACGGCAACGCATTTGCTCTTTAATAACGATAAATATCTATGCCTTTGGCTGTAATAGAAAAGCTCATCAAATCTTCTCCTACAACTAATGGCCCCTTGTAATTCTCTCTAGTTCGTTCAATAAGTTGCTCATTTGGAATCCCAATATATTTTGGTGACGTACCATTCACAATATGACTGTATACTGCCATTTTCGGTTTTGTTTTAGTGAAGATTTCTCCAGCTTGGCGTGGATTGGTATGGTGTGCATATACCTGTGGCAACGCATTGATATCTTCAAACTCTGCTACTTCATGAACCAATAAATCAACGTCTTTACCATATTTAAGTACATTGGGAGTTGGGATAGTATCTCCACTTAATAAAACAGAACGGCCCGCATAGTCAATACGGAATCCCACAGCTGGCTGTATGGCTCCGCTGTGATCATGCTGAACATCAAAAGCAGTTATGCGCACACCGTTGTTATCAAATACAACGCTATTGGTGTCAAACTCATGAGCCACCATGTTAGTAGTTGCTTCTTTAAGTTCGCCATCAGCGACACGTACTCTGATGTCATCTGCATGAGCCAGTTTTAAACCATCGACTAATGAATGTATGCCTTTAGGTCCATACACGTTAAAACTTCCCTCTCTACCGCCAAAAGCTGGTATATAACCTGTCATCCATAAATCACTTAAGCTATTTACATGATCTGAGTGATAATGGGTGAGAAATACGCCATCAATCTTACCAAGTGGCACACCTGCTTGCGTTAATCGGACTACATTGCCGCGACCAGCATCAAATACAAAGTTATAACCGTTGGCTTGCACAAGCGTTGACATGCCGTAACGGCTTGTACTTGGAACAGGACTTCCAGTACCAAGTAACGTGACGCGTATTTCATTAGGTGAAGGAGCTAGTCTAGCTGGATGCGTACTAGGTTTATGTAGATAATCTAAATTGGTTGCTAGCTTAGTAACTTTGGGTTCAATAGAACTACAGGCTGTTAATAAAGACGCCAATACTATAGTTGATAAAACCGTTTTAACGTTAATACGATTCATGATCCATCCTTACATTCTTGAGTTACTTTCATTAGGGTATGTTGAAAATTTGCTATGAAATAATGAGGTAGGAGTGAACAAGAAGTATTCCTGTCTCCAGGATGTCCCTCAAAGCTGGCTGTTTAGTCACTATTATTTAGAATTTAAATAGTTAAACCACTTCAGAGTTAAAATGTATTCAATTGATAGAAGAGAAATAAAAGTTACACGATATTTCTATAACTCTACACATATAAACTTAGTTCATACAATTTAACCCAAGGTAAACATTTTAGTTATACGTGTCCAACACCTATTCAATAATAAACTATACCTTTTAGGTATTATTGGGCTTAATACCAATTAGCACTGTTATAAAAAAAGGGAGCAAGCCATCGGTTATAGTAAAGTTGGGCTGCCAACTAAAATACCTCCTTGTGTAGATACATTAGGAAAATCTCCTAGCTTTTATCTGATGTGTCGTGTAGCTCATGACATCGTGTGATTCATCTGAACCATACGATGTCAGTATTAGCCAAACTTAGCTTGTCCATTTCATAAGGCTTACGATGCTGAGGCCCGTGTCATTGAGATGATTGAAGCAGTAAAAGAAATGCAATCCGTCATACCATCGAAGCGTCACCGACTGCAGAGAAGAGACTTTAATAAAGCACGCTATAAAGAACAGCATTTAATCGAGAACTTCTTTGCAAAGATTAAGCAGTACCGTACGATTGCTACTCGTTATGACAAGTTAGCTCGTCATTTGTTCAAGGCATTTCATTTGGTTGCTTGCGCGGGGTGGCGTGATTGATAATACGTTTGAGATGAAATTTACATAACGCGCTATAAAAATTAGGTTAAAGCCTCCGAAAGCAAAAAAGCCTATAGACATATTATCTATAGGCTTTTTGCGTGTTAGCGTTTGATTTAAACAATCATTTAAAATGATGGCTTTAGTAAGTCAATCAAACGCTCAGCCACTTGTGTGCTTTCATCACGACTCATATTAAGCGGTGGTAGTAAGCGCACAACATGTCCACCAGTGACATTAATAATTAGCTTTTGCTCATCACGCGCACGATCAACTAGCTGACTACAGTCCATGTTTTCAGGCAAAGCGATACCAATCATCATACCTGCACCACGACTGCTGACGCCGTATTGTCCTAGTGTATCGACTAGCATTTCTCGAATAAACAGCCCTTCGGTAACGGCATTAGTCATGATATCACTGTTAGCCAATACGTCATATACGCTATGTACCACACGACTGGCCAGCGGCGTACCGCCATAAGTAGAGCCATGACTACCTGCACCAAACAGGCCATTAGCACGCCCACGTACCATGCATGCACCTACTGGAAAACCGTTACCCAAGCCCTTAGCTGTCGTCAATACATCAGGACGCGCATTACTATGTTGATAAGCGAAGTATTTACCCGTACGGCCATTACCTGTCTGTACTTCATCCAACATAAATAGCCAGTTATGGGCTTCACACTCTGCCTGTAGTTCTTCAAGATACGTAAATCCGTTGGCAGCAGTATTTAAACCACCTTCACCTTGAATAGGCTCTACAAAGATGGCGCAAATTTCATCATGATCTTGCGCGGCTTGCTGAATCGCGGCAATATCGCCAAAGGGTACACGGATAAAATCCTCATCTAATGTATAAAACCCTTCACGGGCTTTTGGATTGGCAGTGGCTGACAGTGACAGTAACGTACGACCATGGAATGACTGCTCCATAACGATGACTTTTGGGCGTTTAAAACCTTGCTGATGTGCATACAACCGTGCAAGTTTGAGCGCCGCTTCGTTCGCTTCAGCACCACTATTAGCAAAGAACACACTGTCCATTTGGGCAGCTGTACATAGCACTTCACCCGCACGCTCTTGCCAGTCGATACCGAATAAATTACTGGTATGTATTAAAGTCGCTGCTTGCTGTTGAATGGCATCAGTCACTTGCGGGTGGCAATGCCCTAAGCCGCATACAGCAATACCAGTCAGTGCATCTAAATAAGGCGTCTCATCTTTGGTGTATAGCCAACTGCCTGAACCGCGTGTAAAGCTGATGGGTTGACGGTTATAAGTGGGCATCAGATAAGTAGCAGACATATAAAACATCCTTAAGATGATAAGTTAGTTAAAAGAGAGGGTGTTTATTATAGCTCGTCAGAAAAAGGCGTGGTTTCAGCAGGCAAGGTATAGTCTTCATTTGCCCATGCACCTAAGTCAATAAGTTTGCATTGACTGCTACAAAACGGTTTGTATTTATTGTCTTGCCATGCTGTTTTAGTACCACAACGTGGGCAAGGATAGGTTTTAGGAGAAGTGTTGGGGGTAGATTCAGTCATGATAAGGGTGAGAGTATCCTCGATTTATTTGTATGATTAACATCATTAGCGAGCGGCAGTCGGTCATTGTATCTATTCTCGTCTCGTATGCGCTTGATAGACTACGATAGCGTATTACTCGCTGTCGCTATATTACTATTGAAGTGGATTGGCTATATAATAGCATGCGCCCGAATAATGGCAAAAGACAAATACTTTAAGGATAGTAGATGACGGATAATATTGAGTTTACGCATCAGCAACAGCGTGCATTTCAACCAGAAAAGCTTTCGGCACCACGTGATTTTATTGTGCCAAACATCATTCACGACAATAAAAGTAGTATCCCTTTGATATTAGAAATTGGTGCAGGGAAGGGCAAGCATGCGCTTGGTTTTGCCGAAAAAAATACCGATAAGCATTTGATTGCAATTGAACGTACACGTAATAAATTCGACGCTTTTGCCAAACTGGCAGTGCTACAAGATTCACCTAATTTAAATGCCATTCATGCTGATGCGATTGCATGGATTGTGCATGCCATTAAACCCAATAGTGTCAGTAAGATTTTCATTCTGTACCCCAATCCTGAACAGCACAACCCCAACCAGCAATGGCTAAACATGCCTTTCTTCGAGTTTCTATTGTCACGCTTGCACGTAGGTGGAGAGGTGGTACTAGTAACCAACATAGAAACCTATATGAATAATGCAGAACAGCAAGCAACTGAGACATGGTCGTTACCTAATGAGCGCTATCAAGTCGCTGATGACAGTCAGCGCACGCATTTTGAAATAAAGTATTTAGCTCGTGGAGAAGTATGCTGGGAGCTTAATATGCGTAAGCCAGAAGGTTATAAAACCAGATTTGACGAATGGCAGGCCGAGACTGTGAATCAAGTTAAATAGCCTAAGCAAATAAAATAATAAAAAATAAAACCGCCACAAAAAGGCGGTTCAAAAATTACTTACTATTAAAGAATATTTGCTTCAATTAAGACTATAAATAAGGTTTTACTAAGGTATCCGAATCAGTATAAGCATCAAGCACCGTTAGAAAAGTATAAGCACCAATAAATTTTCGACTAATAAACATAAACTCTTTTGGTGGTAAATTGAACTCAAAAGACTGCATTGCTTTTGTAGCTTGTGTTGAAAGGCGAGAGTGAAGTTTACTATTAGCCCAAATATAACGGTCATCCTTATCTAGACAGTCGGCAGGAATGTCAGGGTTAGTCGCCGGATCGCTAAAAGGTTCAGTTGCCAATAAAAATAGCGCCGCCATATCAGAGCGTACTTTATCGCTCATACTATCAAAGAAATCATAACCCGTCATCGCAAGCATCATCGCCTGATGGTCATGGCGGTAGCCAGCTTTTAGTAAGCCATGCGCAATGGTTAAAAGGTTATTATCAAATTGACGAATAGCACCAAAATCTAGTAATACCAATTTGTCGATATCATCTTCATTTTCACTGACACGAACCAGATAATTACCGAAGTTGGGATCTGTCTGCATTTCACCCCACACAAAAATCTCTTGCATCATGATTTCGATGGCCGCCTGACCAATAGCGTTACGACGCTCATGAGGTAATAATTGTAATGCCTCAGAAACTACGGTAATACCTGGCTCATAAGACATACAGAGTAGGCGCTTTTTGGAATAAGTACGATTAATCTTGGGAACCACATAACGCGGATCTTTACTCAAGCGTTCATAAAAGCGTTCTGTCGTCGCGGCTTCAGCTTCGTAGTCCACCTCATGGTGGAGTAGGTCACGTATTTCTTCAAACCAAGCATCTAGCGAACGGGTCTGCGGAACGATATTACTAACTTTTAATAATTGCTTAAATAAAGCAAGGTCCGAGTTGATTGCATCAGCAACACCTGGATATTGAATTTTTAGTACAACTTGCTCGCCAGTCGCAATCACTGTGGCGCGATGAACTTGGGCGAGAGACGCAGTACCTATAGGAACCGTATCGACATCCAATTCACTTAATTTTTCACCCAGTAATTGCTGCAGGGTTTGTTGCATGGTTGACCATGATAATGTAGCGGTATCATCATTTAGCGTTTGCAAGGCACGTGTGATTTCTGGTGGTAAAATATGTTCGCCATAAATTGCTAACATTTGACCGATTTTAACGACCGAACCTTTTAGCTTACCTAGCTCTTCTGCGAGGTAGTTTGCTTGGGCCTCCATAAACACTTGGTTACGTGCTGTACGTGCTTCTTTATTTAAGAACATACCAGACACACTATTACCCGCCCAACGGCGACCAATATTTAAGGAGGTTTTGGCAATCGACATTCGACGATCGAACCCTGAGGTTTTTAAGTTATCGATTGATTGCTTATTGCTAGAAGGTTTAGACGTATCATTTGCCATAAATATAATCATTCATCCAGTTGGTATTGATTTGTGGGTTCAAAACCTACAATACAAGGGAGATGCGATGTACGGGTACAAAATTGTATCATATAAAGCACATTTGGTTGATGAGCCTAAGCTTGCCAATAGCAGTTACTTTGTAAGACGCAGTATATATTTTCAGATTATAATCTTTGTAAAATGGATATCAAAAAATAAGACCTAGCGTGATGCTAGGTCGAATCATATAAGCTAAGAATCATTTGGTGTATTAGACTAAGGCTGGGAACAGCTCTAGCCTGATTTCTATTGGTTTCTAACTGTTTTCACGAGCAATGGCATGATGACCAATATCACGGCGATACTGTGCACCATCAAAACTAATAGCACCCGTTACTGCAAGTGCGGCTTGCTGAGCGTCTGAGATGCTATCTGCAAGAGCCGTCACGCATAAGACACGTCCGCCATTCGTCACCACTTCTTTTTCGCTGTCTATAGCATCGCTGTCAGAAAAGGCTGTGCCAGCATGGAAGACTTTGACAGCGTTGTCATTATTGGCATCTAGCTCTGGCAAGCCAGCAATCACATCACCTTTGGATGATGTTTCAGGATAGCCTTTGGAAGCAATGACAATACCGAGGGCAGGGCGGCTGTCCCATTGCGCATCACTAGGCAACTGTCCTGCTAGACCTTGTGCAACCAAATCTACCATTGATGATTGTAAACGCATTAAAATAGGCTGAGTTTCTGGATCACCAAAACGGCAGTTAAATTCGATAACATAGGGGTCTCCGGCAGCATCAATCATAAGACCTGCATATAAAAATCCCGTATAAGGGTGACCCGCATTATTCATTGCATCAACCACTGGCTGGATGACTTGGGTCATGACTTTTTCATGGACATCTTGAGTGACAACTGGGGCAGGAGAGTAAGCGCCCATACCGCCTGTGTTCGGGCCTGTATCGCCTTCAAAAGCACGTTTATGGTCTTGGCTTGTTGCCATCGGTAAGATATTTTTACCATCAATCATACAAATAAAACTGGCTTCTTCGCCTTGCAAAAACTGCTCAATCACCACGCGGCTGCCTGCATCACCGAATTTATTGTCGGCAAGCATATCATCGATGGCCTCATGTGCTTGTTCGATAGTTTCCGCAACGATGACTCCTTTACCAGCGGCAAGGCCATCGGCTTTGATAACGATTGGTGCGCCATGTTCATCGATATAAGCTTTGGCAGCCACAGCTTCAGTAAAACCTTTATAGGCTGCTGTAGGGATATTGTTTTGCTCCATAAATTCTTTGGCGAAGGTTTTGGAGCCTTCTAACTGCGCACAGTATGCTGTTGGTCCCCACGCTTTAATACCAGCATCACGGCAGGCATCAACGATACCAGTGACCAAAGGCGCTTCTGGCCCGACGATGACCATATCAATGGCATTGTCTTGGCAAAACGCGATGATTGCACTATGTTCACTAGCATTCTCGTCTGCAGATTCTAAGACGACGTTTTGGCATTTAGGTTCAAGCGCTGTACCAGCATTACCAGGCGCGACGTAGACATTATTGACTTTATCGTCTTTTGCACACTGCCATGCTAACGCGTGTTCGCGACCACCTGAACCAATCACCAAAATATTCATCATACGTCTTGCCCTTAGCATTAAAGTTAATTATGAGTTAGCCACACACTCTCAAATATACTGGCATATTCTAACAAAAAAGTCGTACCGATTGCCATGAGTATCCACTCGCCAGCAATTAATCGTCAAGAAAGAGTAAAACCTGTCTCATGAGTAAATGTTATCGACATGTTGCTGATTCATGAAATGATGTTGTACGCTTTAGCTGGCACGCTATGTACGTTACACTTCACTAAATTAATGGTATTAGATCCCGATTGCGACATATTCCTAAAAATAAGGGTGAAAAAAGGAGAGAAACTTAAAATATCAAGAAAAAAACAGAATAAATTGCGTAAATGGATATACTGCTCCGCAGCACCAATAATGTTCCATATATTTATGCGGTGCCATTAGTTAGTACGAATTAATAAACTTAAATAAATGATAAATCAAATCTATAAAAAAGGATGAAGGACATGCCAAACTCCCTCAGTATCGCAAAAGAGCGCATCAGCCAGATAAGCGATATTGCTACCAGTTATGTACAAAAAGACAAATCATTATTTGATCATTTTATTCATAGCTATTATCAGCCATTGCACGCAGAAGCAGCTGAGACCATCAGTAATGCTGACCTAGCGGGCATGGCACTACATCATTTTACGTTGCTCCAAGCCTATGATGGTAGCAAGCCACAACTGAAGGTGCTGAACCCCAAAGCAGAAGAGCAGCATTTTCACAGCTCACATACGGTTATTCAAATTGTCGCCTATGACAGACCGTTTTTAGTCGATACGATTTTGATGAGTCTTGAGGCTGAAGGTATCGATGTTCATCGTACTTATAACATCATTGTCAGTGTTGAGCGTGATGATAATGGTCATATTACCCATATTGAAGGTGCACATGAAAGCGCTACCTCTCATCTGTCTTTGATTCATTGTGAAATTGCTTATCAAAATGATGAGGATCTGGCTGCGCTACAGCAAATGTTATTGGCAAAAATTGATACGCTAGATACAGTCGTTGGTGATTGGAAGCAGATGCGTGCACAGCTGACGGATATCAAAGCTGAGCTATCAAAGAAACCATTACCAGAAGTCTTTTACTCGCAGCAAGAGATACAAGCGTTTTTAGATTGGATATTAGACGATCATTTTATATTCTTGGGTTACCGTGAATACCGTTTAGAAGGCGGGCAGGCTGTCGAAGTGAATTCTGAACCTGCTGATTTAGATTTGTTCGCCATTGGTAATAGCGGTCTTGGTCTATTACGCGGCGCTGAAGAAGACAAACTCTCAGAAAGTTTTAGCCAATTGCCAAAAGTATTAAAGCAACTATTGACTGAACCGCGAGTATTGATGTTGTCCAAATCAAGCCGTGTATCGCCTGTGCATCGTCCAGTATATATGGACTTTTTAGGTATTCATAAATTTGATGACAATGGTAAGCTGGTTGGTGAATATCGATTTATTGGTCTATTGACCTCACAAGCGTATCAACTGACTGTGCAACAAATCCCGCTATTACGTGAAAAAGCCAACAAGATTATGGCCATGGCGGAATTGCCACGTGACGGTCATGCGCACCATAAAATGATGCATGTGATTAATACGTTACCGCGTGACGACCTCTTTCAAGCCAGCGTAGAAGAGCTATATCCTATCGTTTCTGGTATTAGCCAGTTACAAGACAAGAAGAGTCTACGCCTATTCAGTCGTATTGATCATTATCAGCGTTTTGTCTCCTGCTTGGTCTATATCCCGCGTGACAAGTTCAACACTGAGCTACGTATCAAAGTACAAAATGTCCTAAAAGAAGCCTACGGTGGCACATCATCAGGTTTTACCACCGAATTTAATGAATCTGCTCATGCACGTGTTCATGTCCACGTGCGTACGGTGCCAGGTCAGGTAAAAGATGTTAACACTGCTGAGCTTGAAGCCAAGTTGGCTGCGTTAATGCAATCATGGAGCGACAGCTATCAAAAAATGCTATTGGATAATGTGGGTGAGCAGCAAGCCAATGCTTTAAACCGTCGCTTTTTGAATTATATCCCTGCCGCTTATCAAGAGCGTTTTGATGCCCGTACTGCGGTTGAAGATACCAAGCGTTTGGCTGTATTAACAGCAGAGCAGCCGATGATTTGGCATTTATACCAGTCAACGGGCGATGCCAGCAACCAACTCCACCTGAAGCTTTATGGTCGTGAACAGCCTGTAATCTTATCCAAAGTCCTGCCAATCCTTGAAAACTTTGGTGTGTCTGTCATTTCAGCACAAACCTATGAGTTTGATCTGCCTGAGCAGCCCATTTGGATGCAAGAGTATGAGCTAACGTTAGAACACGTTGATACTGTTAACATGCAAGTGGTGCGTGGTCAGTTTGAAGACAGTCTCAAACAGATTTGGGCAGGACATGTTGAGAGTGATTCATTTAACGAGTTGGTATTGACGACCAATCTAGATACTTATGATGTGGTGGTGCTACGAGCCTTATCACGCTATATGATGCAAGCAAAAGCCCCATTCTCTAGTACGTATATTCAGCAAACTGTGGTAAAAAACAGCGATATTAGCGTGGCGCTAGGCTGTCTGTTTGATGCCCGTATGAATCCTAAGTACAGTGTAGATGAGCGCACAGAAAAAACCGCGCAGATTCAACAGCAGATCACTGCTGCGTTGACAGATGTGGATAGCCTAGATGAAGACCGTATCTTGCGTTGGTACTTAGATTTAATTAATGCAATGGTACGCACCAACTTCTATCAAACCGATAGCAATGGTCAGCGTAAAGATCGCTTATCCTTTAAATTTTTGGCAGCAGATATTCCTAATCTGCCAAAACCAAAACCGATGTTTGAGATATTCGTGTATTCGCCACGTGTTGAAGCGGTGCATTTGCGTGGTGGTAAAGTTGCCCGAGGTGGTCTGCGTTGGTCAGATCGTATGGAAGATTTCCGTACCGAAGTACTTGGTTTAGTCAAAGCACAGATGGTCAAAAATGCTGTGATCGTCCCGGTTGGTTCAAAAGGCGGCTTTATCGTCAAAACCAAAACCATGGCAGATGGTCGTGACGAATTCCAAGCCGAAGGCATTGCTTGTTATCAAGCATTCCTACGCGGTATGCTCGATGTGACTGATAATATCGTCGATGGAAAAATTGTCCCGCCAGCCAACACCGTGCGCCATGATGAAGATGATCCGTACTTAGTGGTCGCAGCTGATAAAGGAACCGCCAGCTTCTCGGATATTGCTAATGCATTGTCTACTGAATATGATTTTTGGCTCGACGATGCCTTTGCTTCAGGCGGCTCGGTTGGTTACGACCACAAAGCCATGGGTATCACCGCACGCGGTGGTTGGGAGTCGGTCAAACGCCACTTCCGTATGCGTGGCATGGACATTCAGAACCATGATAACTTTACCGTGGTTGGTATTGGTGATATGAGTGGTGACGTATTCGGCAATGGGATGCTACTCTCAACCCATACCCAGCTGGTTGCCGCATTTAACCATCTACATATCTTTATCGATCCTAATCCGGATGCTGCCACTTCATACGCTGAACGTGCCCGCTTATTTGATATGCCATGTTCGACGTGGGATGACTATGAAAAATCGCTCATCAGCCAAGGAGGTGGGGTATTCTCCCGCCAAGATAAGAGCATCACGCTCAGTGCCGAGATGAAACAGCGTTTTGATATCGCTGAAGATAGCCTTGCACCTAATGAGTTAATCAGTGCGCTGTTAAAATCGCCTGTTGATCTTATTTGGAATGGTGGTATTGGTACTTACGTGAAAAGCGTGAATGAGAGTCATGCTGACGTCGGTGACCGTGCCAATGACGCAGTACGGGTCAACGGTAATGAGCTACGTACGGCTATCGTTGGTGAAGGTGGTAACTTAGGCTTTACCCAGCAAGGGCGTATCGAATATGCACAAACGGGTGGTCGCATTTATACCGATGCTATCGATAACTCAGGCGGCGTAAATTGCTCAGATCATGAAGTGAATATCAAAATCTTACTTGGCAAAGTAGTCGAGCAAGGCGATATGACCTTAAAGCAGCGTAATGAGTTGCTTGAGAGTATGACCGATAATGTGGCAGAGCTGGTATTGCGCCAAAACTATCTGCAACCACAAGCCATTGAGCTTAGCCACATTCGTGCAGCGGCTAACTTAAGTGATCATCAGCGCTTCATTCAGATGTTAGAAGGTGAAGGACGTCTTGATCGGGCGATTGAATATCTGCCATCAGATGAAGAAATTGCCAAACGTCAAAAATCAGATACTGGCTTGACCAACCCTGAGCTGGCAGTTGTCATGGCTTATGGCAAAATGTGGGTGTATGACAACTTATTATCATCAGACTTGCCAGATGATGCGTACTTTATCAATGAGCTGCGCAAGTACTTCCCTGATGAGCTGGCTACGCGGTTCTTTGATGAGATGACAGAACACCGCTTACATCGCGAAATTATCAGCACGTATTTGACCAATAGCGTGGTCAATCGTTTAGGCATTGAAGCACTGTTCCGTCTTTATGAGGAAACAGACCAATCGCTGGCGACCATCGTGCGTGGTTATGCGATTAGCCGTGATGTCTTCAATGTATCAAAAGCTTGGAAAACACTTGAAGCGCTGGACAATCAAGTCGATGCCAAATTACTGCTAAATCTTGAACTACGTCTACGTGACGCGCTTGAGCATGGTGTGGTTTGGTTTATCAATGCCTTTGGTCAAGACTTGCAAGTCGCTGACATGATCAGTCGCTTTAGCGATAGTGTTGAGAAATTAACCAAATCAGGTGGCTTTATTGAGCAACAATTTGCAGAATACTTGCAAGAAGACACAACTAGCCTGATGCAAAATGATTTGTCTAATAGTGATGCCGCATTGTTTGCGATGCTGCCTTATCATGTCGATGCACTTGATGCCGCACTGCTCGCTGAGCAATATGAGCGTCCTGTTGATGAGATTGCAACGTTGTACTTTGATGCCTATCACGTCTTGCAGTTAGATTGGATGATGGACAATATCGCCACTTTACCACAGCAAGACTACTGGGATCGCCGCGCGCGCCATGCGTTGATGAATGAGCTGTCACGTAGTCTACGTCTACTGATGGATGCCATATTATCTAAACCAGATGCGAAGCAAGCATTTGGTGAATGGCGTTCACGTCACTTAGATCATTTGGAGTCAGTCACCACAGAGATGAGCAAGTTAGATCAGCTTTATGCTAATGATGCAGACAGTAAAATCAGTCTGTCTACGCTCTCAGTACTAATGAGTGAGCTAAGCGGTTTAGTGACTAAGTAACTATTCATTGAGTGAAAAACAAGATAAACGTCTTTTCAAAAAAAACCACCGTTATTAGTTAACGGTGGTTTTTTATTGTCTGGCTAAGCGTGAAAGTTCGACTCTTGATGACCACTTTAACTTACGAGGCTTTTTCATTAGCAATATTGACCACTCGGCGACATCCTTGACCACTGATTTGGCTAAAACCACCCGATATTTTTTCAACCTTGATTTGAGTCAAGATGCGATCTTTTAACGCCTGTACGTGAGAGATAATGCCAATAAGCTTACCTTCTTGTTGTAAGCTCGTTAAAGTGTCGAGCGCAATATCAAGCGACTCCTCATCAAGCGTACCAAACCCTTCATCCAAAAATAGTGAATCCACGCGAATGTTGTGACTCGCCATCTGCGATAACCCAAGTGCGAGCGCCAAGCTGATAATGAATCCTTCGCCGCCCGATAGATTCTTAGTACTGCGAATATCACCGCCTTGATAGTTATCAATCACATTAAGCTCAAGTGGATTGCTGTCATCATGAATGAGCAAATAGCGGTCACTCATTTTTTGCAATTGCGTATTAGCATGGCTAATCATGACCTCAAACGTTAAGCCTTGAGCAAAGGTACGATATTTTTTGCCATCAGCAGAACCAATTAACGTATGTAGCTGTTGCCAAACTTGTAGTTTTTGTTTTTGTTCATCGATTGCAATCAGCTGTGTAGCTTGTTGCCCTTTTTGGCTGTCGTTATCCTTGAGCTTTTGGTCAATCGCACCAATTTTTTGACTTAACTCATCGATATCCGTCTGTATTTGATGATGCTTGCCAGCAAGTGTTTCTCGTTCTTCATCTGTCATAGGTGTGGCAAGTTTTTGCTCTAACGCTTGCTGGGTATTGTCTAACTGCAACTTAGCCTGTTGTAGGGAACTATCAATCGTCAATTTACGTACATGTAATGCTTCACGCTTTTCTTTAGGCAGACGCGCACTCAAAAAATCTGCTTCATCGATAAACTTTGACTCTGCGAGTAAGTTAATAAAAATGCTGTCCTGTGTATTCAGGGTAGTAGTCGCCGACTGTCGCTCTGTGGCTAGCTGTTGCTCTCTAATGTTTAATTGCTCTAAAAATTGCTGTATAGAATCTAGCTGTCTTTGCGCTATGATTTGTTTGGCTTTAGCTTCATCAGCAGCGCTGCGTAACTGGTTTTCTTCATGGTCTGTATCTTTATCTGCGAATAGCTCTTTTCTGGCTTTCTTTAATTGTTCGATATCATCTGTTTTGTTATCAATTAATTTCTCTAATCCTTTGAGTGCTGTCTCATCATTGGCGAGCTGTGCTTGCTTACTCTCAATATTCGCAGTCAGGCTGCTCAGAGTATTTGTGAGTTGCTGTTGGCGGCTACTTTGCTCATGGTGATATTGCTTTAACTGCTTCAAAGCATTACGTTGTGCCCGCAATTGGTCAATATGCTCATCATAATCTGCGCTTGCTAATACTGCTTGCTTATGAATACTTTCAATGAGTAGCTTCAGTACGCCTTGAACGTCAGTCGCTTTGAGCGCTATAGTTAAATGATTCTCGTATTTATCTGTTGGGTACTTACTCACCAAAGATGAAATATTGGTCATCATGGGTATTAGCTCAGAAAAATTAGTGGCAATCTTATCTTCGACACTTTCAATTTTTTGAGCATTTAGCTTGATATCAGTGGTTAGATTATTAATGTCGCGACTAAGTACCTGTTGCTGCTTTTCATCGACTTCGATGGCAATACTGAGCGTTGCAGTACTTTCAGCTAGGTTGTCATATTTGACTACTATCGTTTTAAGAGACTGTTTATGCTCAGTTAGTTTATGTTTGATCGTGTCTAATAAGGACAAGCCGTGATCAATATTAATATCAGTATCGTTCTTAGTCTGCGCAAGTGGATTGATAATTGCCACAGTCGATTCCGAATAACTATTTTCAGTGTTAAATAGCGAGGAAAGGTTAGACTGAATATCAGCGTTTAAGATTTTAGATTGCTGCTGCAAGGTCGCTAACTGCTGCTGTTGATTATTGATGGCTTCTTTTTTGGTGGCATGGTCGATATGATGTTTAGATAAAGTCTGCTCAAGATTATCAATAATAGTGTCTAATTCAGCTATGTGCTGCTGAGTTAATTGCGCCTTAGTCTGTTTTATTGTAGACGACTGGTTTTGCTCGGCATTGCCTTTGGAATTACTATTGTCTAATAGTGGATGATGTTTACCATAAGGATGCTCATGTGCGCCGCAAAGCGGGCAGGGCGACCCATCCTCTAGCTCTACTATATAATCTTCAAGCTTAGCGACCTTTTGTAGTAGATGTAAATGCTCTTGCCTATCTTGTTTTTTGATCTTAGCGTCTTGAATATTTATCTTGCGACTGGCAATCAAACCTTCTAGAGTCTTAAGCTCTTGATTCAGTTTGGGTAACGTTGCGTTGATGTGTTGGATTTGATTGGTACGCTCAGACAGCTGTTCTAGCTTAATATTGGCTTGCGCAATCTCAGTGCTGATTTGATCGATTTGCTCTTGTTCGCTACGCATATTAGCAATGGGCTGGTTTTGAATGAGTATTGCTTGTTGCTGTTGTACGTTGGCAAGTTGCTCACGCTGTTGTGTTATTAATAACGTATCAGCGTCTTGCTGCTTAGATAATTTATCAAAATCAGCTTGTAGCTGGCGAGCTTGATTGCTATAGGTAAGTTTGTCCGCTGTTAGGTTGGCATTATCTTCCAACAGCGCCATTAATTGGCGACAGCTGTTATCAAAGTTCTCCATATCTTTATCAAGATCATTTAGCTCTTGGTAATCGTGGAAGTGCTTTTCTATACTGCTAAGCTGAGCCTTAGTCTTCTGCTCTATTTGTCCATGGCTGGCTATTTCTTGGCGTAATCTTTGCGTATTATTGACTAATGCGTCTTTACGTTGATTATCATTGAGTAAAGAATAAGATTGCTGCTTTATATCAGCATCCAATGCACGCGTCTTTGCAATGACAGGCAAGGTGGTCTGGAGGTTGTCCGTGGCTTGCTTTGCAATGGTATTGATATTCCCTAAATGGGTTGAAGCTTGTGCCAGTACTTCTTGCTGAGCTGGAATCTTATTAAGCAAATCTTGCTGATCGAGATTCAATCTCTTGACCGTGTCTCGGCTATAGCTAAGCTCTCGAAATTGGCTGTCAATCTCTAAGGCTTTATTAGCCACTGCTAAGCGCTGCGCTTCTGGAATAAAGGTTTGCTGTGCCTGCTGCGCCGCTGTAAAATCGGTCTGATAGGTTGAGAGATTTTGCTGTAGCTGCTGAACACTATCCAGCCACTGTAGCTGTTCACTTAGGGTTTTGAATGTTTGGCGCTGTGTGCTCTGCTGCTGGTTAAGGCTCTCTAAATCAGCTTTCAGTAGCTTTTCGTCTTCAATACTTAATAACGATAAGCTATTCACGCCTACCTGTAGCTTGCCAAGTATGTCTTCCTCAAAGCGTTTCTTTTCATGAACGTTTAACGATATCTTGGCATAAATAGCAGTACCCGTTATTTTCTCTAGAATCGCGGCTCTATCGCCAATATCAGACTTTAAAAATGCCGCAAAACTGCCTTGAGCAAGCATGATGGAGCGGGTAAATTGATTAAAATCCATGCCTATGAGGTCTTGAATATAGGCGGAAGTTTTGGACTTTTTCTCTTCTAAAATCTTGCCGGTCTTCACCTCGCTAATCTCATGCTTAATCGGTAATAAATTGCCCTTGGCTTTTTTGTGGGCGCGATGTTGGTACCAGTAGCATTGATAACGCTTGGAATCAATCTCTATAATGACTTCTGCAGAGCATTCGCCCGTACCTTGGGTCATTATCTCGTTCGTTGAACCAGTGATATCGCCCAGTCTTGGCGTCTGGCTATAGAGTGCTAAGCAAATCGCATCCAATATGGTCGTCTTGCCAGCACCCGTTTGCCCAGTAATGGCAAAGATGCCTTCATTAAGAAAAGCAGGATCACTAAAATCAATGTGCCATTCGCCTTTTAAAGAATTCAAATTTTTAAGTCGTAGTTCAATCAGTCGCATGCGCAGGTCTTATTTTTATAGGTAGTAATAAAAAAGGCAATAAAGGCAATAATGAGAAATGAAACCTTTATTCTAGTTAGCTTCGATCAAAAGCGTTTATGATTAAATAATACTATTCAGCCTGAGTGTCTTCATGACGTAAGTTATAAACGATTTGATCATAGGCGTCACGTAAAGATGATTTTTGCTCATCAGGAATATCATGAGCGATCAAGCAACGATCGAATACTTCTTCCTCATTTAAATCTTGTAGCGTCTCGGAACTTTGTTGTTGATTTAGGACTTTATTATAGGTACGGGTGTTTTTAATTTTTAACACCTCGCACGGCAAATTATCTACCATCGCTTGGATATGCTCACGTAACTCGCTGATAATCTCCTCACCCGTATAAATAATTTCTAGCCACACAGACTCTGTTGCGTCAAGAGATTGAATGACTTTATCTATAGCCTGATTAATGCACTCCAAATCACCTGAAACTTGTGCTAACTTTTGAAATTTTGGAATAGGGAGGGAGATTACCTGCATCTGCGTCAAATTATCGCGATGCAGTATTTTGTTGGGAGTATCGAGATTGTTAGGCATTGATTGGTTGTTTTGATCTTGCTGATCAGGGATGTTTTCTATAGCAGCAGTTTTTGTCACTTCATCATTTTCTAATGGCTCGTCAAAGCCAAACAAGTCATCCATAAATTCAGTCGCTTGACAGGCTACTTTTTTAGTAGCTTTTTCTACTGATTTTTCAATCGTGGTAACCGTATTGGCAAGCTGCTGCATAGTGCTTTCAGCTGTACTATTTGATGCCAATTCTTGATTGCTAACATCATTTTCTATTTCACCAAACTGCACCAGCAAAACTTGCTTTTGTTGCTTAGCCTCGCCAAAACCCATCGCGATAGGCGAGCCTGAATAGCGAATGGTTTCACGCCCACCGACACGCTGCGGCACGTGCAAATGCCCAAGTGCGACATAGTCAAAACTTTCATCGAACATGTCAGCAGAGATTTTGCCGAGTGAGCCGACATAAAGCTCGCGAACACCATCATCATCCGTGGTAGTGCCGCCAGCCGCAAATAGATGCCCTGTAGCAATGATAGGAATATGCCGTTGATACGTTTCGATTAATTCAGTTTGTTTGGCTTTTGCAA
Source organism: Psychrobacter aquimaris (assembly GCF_016107525.1). Lineage (GTDB taxonomy): Bacteria > Pseudomonadota > Gammaproteobacteria > Pseudomonadales > Moraxellaceae > Psychrobacter > Psychrobacter aquimaris. The sequence continues at coordinate 239,570 of NZ_JABASR010000002.1, forward strand.
TATCTGCAACGTCATCGTAGTGTGCGCAGATACCAGCGATGACATTAGCGTCTTTGCTTTGAGCTGACTCGCCAGCCTGACTGCCACGTACGTCACGATCACGCAAATAGGGGACAGCCGCAATAATGCAATGTGGTGTGCCGTCTGTATCATCTAATACCAAAACTTCATCATTCAAGTCTTCACAAGCCGTACCAATAACATGGACATTGAGAAACTTCAGCACCTTGCTTGGTGCATCTAAAAATGTCGGGGAATCGTGGTTGCCAGCGACGATAACGATATGTTGACAGCATGATTTTGAAACTTTTCCTAAAAATTCATAATATAGCGCTTGAGCTCTATTGCTTGGGGTCATGGTGTCAAAGATATCACCAGCAACGATTAATATATCCACTTTCTGCAAGCTAATGGCATCTTGCAACCAACCTAAAAATGCTTCAAATTCATCATAACGCATGCGTCCATAAAGCCTGCGTCCCAAATGCCAGTCGGAGGTATGGAGGATAGTGAGAGGTTTGGTAACGGATACAGGCATAATTGAACTTCATAATGAATAAAAGACAGCGATTATTCTAGCAAGAATTGGTGGGTTTTGCTTTGCTATAAACTTACTAGTAAAGCAAAGTAGATAAGAATGAGTAGTGACATTTAGCCATAATTTAAATAAGAATAACTTAAAGCATGATAATTTTTTTTAATGACTTATATTGCTTATAGCAGAAATGACTAGTACGAAAATCACACAGCATTACTTAGTATGCAAATGTATTAACAAGGCATTCATCAGTAATATATAGATTATCAACAAGGGTATGTTATGTCGTTTATCAGATAAAGCTAATTTTGCTCAGAAAAATGCCCATCAAATGCAGAAATTAACTATAGGTGATTATGTTGAAGTGATGGGAGAGCAATCGACATCACAATCAGGCTTAGTTAGTAAGCACCAAATTACTGTCCATGCAATGCCTTATGTTTTACGTAAAATCATCATCGCTGACCATCAAGTAGACTGTGTCGGTGTTGCGCCGCAATCATGCTTACTAACTAAGCCTGCTGAACAAGCCAGCGCAGACTGGGAGTATCGATATAGCGGTATAGAAGGTTTTGATTTTGAACCTAATTATGAATACATTTTGCTCATTAAAAATACACCTATTAGCAATTCGCCTGCTGACGCATCATCAATTCATAGCACGCTAATAAAAGTCATTGAGAAACAAAAGACCAAATCTTAATTATTAAAAACGAACAGCTCATAAAAGATCAATAGCGTTAAATACAAAAACCTACCAGCAATTAAGGGTAGGTTTTTTTGTGCGAGTTAAAAGCCTTGATTTAACCAATTACTAACTGCTCCAACCCATCATCAGCCGTTGCTAAGTTGGCTACCATAGATAAGGCATGGGCTTGCTGACTAGTATGGTCAGTTTTTGGGGTAGCCGCTGTACCACCACGTAACCAGTTATTAGCTGTAGTGTCACTATTTTTATTTTTCTGCTGATTTTGCAAATTATACCAAGCCAAATCATGATGAAGCGCGACCACGTCTCCCATAATGAGCAAGGCTGGCGTGGGTAGCTGGTTTTTTTCTTGCAACTCAACGATGTCAGCAAGCGTTCCCGTTAATACTTGCTGATTGGGCATGCTAGCATTAGATACAATAGCAATCGGAGTATCGCTACTACGACCAGCATTAATCAAGCCTTCAGTCAAACGTGCCAGTGAATGCAGTCCCATATAAAATACTACTGTTTCATCAGTATTCAAAAAGTTTTTGAAGTTACTGTTGGGCGCACCCGCTTTTAAAAATCCAGTGACAAAACGTACTGACTGCGAATGGTCACGATGGGTCAGCGGAATGCCAGCATAGCTAGCGGCAGCATTGGCAGCGGTAATACCAGGCACCACTTGATACGGGACGCCATGCGCACGCAAGCTCTCAATTTCTTCGCCGCCACGCCCAAATATGAAAGGATCACCGCCTTTTAGACGCACCACACGGCGACCTTCTTTAGCGCTATTGACCAACAACTCATTGATACCAAGTTGCGCTACCGCATGGTTGCTACGTTTTTTGCCAACAAATACCTTATCAGCATCGCGGCGGCATAAGTCCAAGACTTGCGGCGAGACTAGCGCATCATAGTAAACAATGTCAGCCTGCTGCATGAGACGCAGCGCTTTAAATGTGAGCAGCTCTGGGTCACCTGGGCCTGCACCAACGATATAAACTTCGCCTATTGCATTTTGCATAGTTTGGAGTTCTGTGGGTTTATCTTTTACTGCACTTTTTTCACTGATAGCAGCAGCTGTTTTATCTAAATCGGCTTGTAATTGTGCCGCCGCTTCATCTTCATTACCAGCAAACATCAGCTGACTGACTGAACCTTCAAATGCCTTTTCCCAAAACTGCCTGCGTCCAGTAAGCGTTGGTATTTTAGTTTTCACTTCGCTACGGAAGTCACCTGCTAATTTGGCCAATTTTCCGTAGCCTTGTGGAATCAAGGTTTCAAGGCGAGCGCGCAATAGACGTGCCAGCACTGGTGCTTTGCCATTAGATGAAATACCAATCACAATTGGATTGCGATCAACAATCGCAGGGAAGATAAAGTCGCATAAATGCGGCGTATCGACCACATTGACCGGAATATTTAGCTCAGTAGCATCTGCGTGAATTTGATGATTAAGCATTTCGTCATCGGTCGCGGCAGTGATAACGCGCGCACCTGGCATATAAGTTTTATCATAATTTTCATAAATCAGTTGGTGCTTGCTATCACTGAGCAAGGCTTGTAGCTCAACACTGATACTTGGCGCAAGGATAGTGATAACAGCACCCGCACGACTGAGCAAGTCAGCTTTACGTAGCGCCACATCACCGCCGCCAACGATCAGCACTTTTCGGTCTTCTAATTTAAAAAATAATGGGAAGGTGTTCATAGCATGACCAATCATTCAATGGAATATATAAAGCTATTATGAGTTATCAGGCGGGCAGGCTCACGTAGTGAATTGGCATTAGCATATTCGTTTTTGTCATGTTGGTGAGGGTTTTTAGTGGGGTGTGGAATAGGTGAGGAGAGATGAAATACGGGATTAAAAAAGCCACAGGCTTACGTCAAAGCTTGTGGCTGTCATTTAGATTAGATTTTTGCATTGGCTATTAGCAATAACGAGATTTGACCACGTACAAGAACCTATTCAAACTCACTCAGCATCTTAGTCATACGGGCATCTTTTTGTTGCCAGATATCCTCTAACCAATCAAACATCATTTTTTTGGTGGATTCATCACGGTCATAGCCACCGTCCATGATGGCAGCGAATAATTCGTCGGGTATCTTTAAGCGAGTCACATCGACACCCAAACGACGAATATTGCCTTTCCATAAATCATCATAATCAGGCGCACCGTCTGGGTAGACGATGGTGACGTCTAAAATAGAATCTAATTCATCGCCTAACGCATTAAGTGCTAATGACAAACCGCCAGCGCGTGGCTTTAATAAATGCTGATAAGGGGATTTTTGCTGTTCGTGTTTTTCTGGGGTAAAACGCGTCCCTTCTAAGTAATTCAATAGGGCAAAGGGTTTGTTTTTTAATTGACGACAGGCGCGCTTAGCCTCCAGCAAATTTTGTTTTTTAAGTTCTGGATTCTTGGCCATCGCTTTGGCAGAAAAGCGCTTCATCATCGGAAAGTCTAAAAAATAAAAAGCTTGACCAATAACGGGGATATAAATCAGATTAAACTTCGTGAAAAACCGTGTCAGAGGCAGTCTGTCTTGGCTGATATATTGCACAATACTGGTATCAACCCACGATTGATGGTTGCTTACCAATAGATACTGCTTGTCTTCGCTCAGATCGTCAGGCAGGTTAATGCGCCAGTCTTTATGGGGTAGCGCATGATCAATGACGGCGTTATTACTATTAATCCAGTATTTGGTAATCGCAATCAGCGCATCATCCGCAGCTTTCGCTCCTGTCAGTACTTTTACCGCTCCCAGCGTCCAAATGGGCAGACCAACCATCGCACTATTGGCAGTGAGGACGCTAGTACCGGTCAAGAAAGACGCTGCTTTGCCTACAGATGGCAGCTTATCGTGCAGTTTTTCATAGAGTGAGTCTATTTTTTTTATAAAGGGCATAACAAATATCCATATTGAGGATGATGGCAAAACCACTACCAAGCTTAAGTGTACAAATGAGCAAAAATAGCCGCAAGAACAGGCAAATTCGTCCATAATTAGTTTTAAAGATTCAGTTTAATGGCCTGCTGTCTTCAAAGATAAGCCATAGAATACCTTAATGTTAGACAATAAGACGTTATAACAACGTTATTTATTCAATTGAAACCGTTATAACAACGTCTCTAGTACGTATCAGCTGGCATAATAAGCACAAAAAAGAAGCGATACTATTAAAGTTATCGCTTCTTTTTTTAATACGTTTAATCACTCAGTGCGCCATTACTGGCTAAGTAATTATAGCTGCGTGTGCAAACCACACTCACGGCTTTCTTCTACTTTAGTCGGATCAAAGTAATCAAACTCATTTGGTAGATTATGCTCTTCAAGATATACATCTAAATCCGCATCAGTTTTCTCAAATAATGGCGCTACTTTTAACACGCCGTCTTTTGATAGACTCAATACATCCAACCCTTGACGGAACTCGGTTTGATCTTTACGAATGGCATTGAACCAAACATCTGGCTTTAGCTCATCTAACGCACGGCGGAATGGCTCAAGTTTTACTTGGTCAGTGAACTCATCATGTTGTGGATTGTCAATGCCAGGAATACCATTCATCGTTGCATCGCGATAAGCTGCCGTTTGCTTAGGAATATAAGTGATGACGTTTAAGTTTAAGTCACGGATGACTTTATTAGCGAACTGATAGGTCGCGTCGGTATTATAGCCTGAATCTACCCAAAGTACCGTGATGTCAGGACGCTGTTTAGCGACTAAATGCAGAATGGCTGATTCGTATGGTCGAAAGTTGGTCGTAATGATTGGGTTTTTTGCTTGAGTTAACGCCCATTCAACGATTTGCTCAGGCGATTTGCCTTGCAAGTCTTGGTTGGCTTGGTCAAGATCTAGGTTTGGATGTAATTGGCTCATGATACGTTCCTTAATGGTTGTTAGTATAAAATTTCGATTAAAAAATTATGGTCAGTGCTAAAGCTGTGCGACTGAGGGTTCTGACTGTTTAGCAAACATCGGTAATGCTGCAGCATTTCTACCGTCATAGCTGCTGGCTAGAGCAGTAAAGGCTTGACTGATATCAGAGATGGACTGCAAGTCATGCTCATTCAGCACAAAGCTGGTGGCACCTGCCCGCAGTAGATAAGCAATTTGATCGCGACCAAAATTACCAGCCATACGAATCTCGCCCTCATAGCCCAGCTGACGCAATGTTTGTGCAAAGCTAAAACCGCGACCATCCACAAAGCTTGGGACATGAATCACGATCAAATCTTGCGTCAATAAAAAGTCTTTAACCTCAGCTAAGGCGTCAGCATCGGTGTTAGAGGTAATCCAAACACCTAGACGGCTACTGTGCTGCTTGAGGATATCAAATACTTGCTCTAGCAAACCGTTTGCCAGTTGGCCATCAGCATTTAATAAATCTGCTAATGGTACGAGTACATCAACTTTTTCTTGTTTGTGCAATAGCTCAAGCAAGGTAAGGTTTGATAACGCGATACCATCAGGCAGCTGCTCCGTCGCTAGCGCTTGCCAAGTATCTTCGCCACTGATGTCTGCGCCATGGCTATCGAGCACATGATGATTAGCCATAGACCTTCTCCTTAAAGGGGGCGATACCAACGCGGTCAATCACGTCACCAAAACCCTCAACATCCTGTTCGTTAGTACCGCGTATATCCAGATAAACATCTAAAATGGTTTGTAAAGTGCTAGCCACATCATCAGCTGGCACCGCTTTTCCTAAGATTTTGCCCAGTTTGGCATCGTCACTAGAGTTGCCGCCAAGGCTGATCTGATACCAATGCTCACCTTTTTTGTCCACACCCAAGATACCAATGTCACCTGTGTGATGATGGGCGCAGGCATTCATACAGCCTGACATGTTTAAGCGAATATCGCCTAAGTCATATAAATAGTCCAAATCATCAAACTGCTTTTCGATTTGTTCCGCGATATTGTACGTGGTCGCATTGGCCAGTGAGCAGTAGTCCCAACCTGGGCAGACAATCATGTCGGTCAAGGTATTGATGTTGGCGCGTGCTAAATGCAGATCTGACAATTGCTGCCACAATTCATAAAGGTCGTTGGTTTGCACATCAGCGAATACCAGATTTTGCTGATACGTACCGCGCAACTCACCAAAGCTATAACGATCAGACAGATCAGCAAGAGCGTCCATTTGTGAGTCGGTCAAGTCCCCTGAAGGCACGTAACTACCGTCGACCAGACCAGCTTTTAAAGAGATCACTACCGCACGGTAACCGTCCACCTTATGTGCGACGGTATTCTGGTTGTACCAGTTGGCAAAGTCTTTATCAGTGTTTAGTTGTTGTTGTAGCTCAGACTGTACTTGCAGCGCATCAAATGACTGATAATCAGGCATACTAAAGTAGCTGGTAGCGGTGTCAAAATTATCTTCAGTCAAAGTAAGCGGGCCACCTTTAGTGTGTGCTTCCCACTCAGCATCCACCAATTTGGCAAACTGACTACCGCCTAAGCTATCGACCAAAATTTTAATACGGGCTTTATACTTATTGTCACGGCGACCGTGTAAGTTATAAACGCGCAAAATGGCATCGAGATAGCTGAGCAAATGCTCACGAGGTAAAAACTTGCGAATGGTTTTGCCAATAACGGGGGTGCGTCCTAAGCCACCACCAACGATCACTTCAAAGCCAAGCTCGCCTGCGTCATTGGTAATGACGTGCAGACCCACATCGTGTACTTGCGTTGCAGCGCGATCCGCTTCGGTACCGATCACCGCAATTTTGAATTTGCGCGGTAAAAAAGCAAACTCAGGGTGGAAGGTTGACCACTGACGAATGATTTCACAGTAGGGACGTGGATCAGCGATTTCTTCTTTATGGATACCAGCGTAAGGATCCGTTGTAGTATTACGGATACAGTTGCCTGAGGTTTGGATGGCATGCATCTGTACCGTTGCCAATTCTGCCAAAATATCTGGCACCTCTTCTAGTTTTGGCCAGTTCAGCTGAATATTGGTACGGGTAGTCATGTGCCCATAACCTTTATCATACTTGCGGGTAATCTCTGCCAATTTGCGCAACTGATAGCTGGCAAGTAGACCGTAAGGAATGGCGATACGCAACATCGGCGCATAACGCTGAATATACAGACCGTTTTGCAGCCGTAGTGGCAAAAACTGCTCTTCTGGCAGCTCACCCGCTAGAAATCGCTCGGTTTGGTCGCGAAATTGAGCAACTCGTTCCTCTACCAACGTCTGGTCAGCGTAATTATATTGATACATGACGTAATCTCAGTTTTGTTTTTAGTCTTAAAAGCAGCGATGTAAGCAATCTCATCTGTGTGCTCGTGTGCGATAAACTTTATCACAAATCGCAATATAAACAATTCAGCTATACATCATATAAGCTTGTACTTAGAAACATAAATTCCTTTCAGACATATCCATATCCAAACACAGCATAAATTTTCATAACGAAAGTTAGGTAGCCTATGCTTATCAAATTTAATGCCTGACTGTAGTGCTGTATTTATCGTCTATCGAGGGCTTCCTTACTAGTTTTTTACGCTTAGTAGCTTTTTGCTTTGTTTCTGATTTTCTTCGACCATTCTTTTTTAAGAGGTTTTAATAACTATATGTCTCAGACCCAAATCCAAACCCAGTCAAAACTCGTTCCTCCACATGGTAGTGCAGAGCTTAAGCCGTTATTGTTAAATGATGAAGCACGTGCTCAAGCATTAAAAATTGCCAGCACATTACCATCTATTACCCTCAGCTCACGTGAGCGTGGTGATTTAATCATGTTCGGTATCGGTGGCTTTACCCCATTAAATGGTTTTATGAATCAAGCCAATTGGCAAGGTGTGGTTGATAACATGCGCTTGCAAAGCGGTGATAATGCGGGTTTGTTTTGGCCCATTCCTATCACCTTGTCTGCGCCAAAAGCGACGGCGGATAGTCTGAGTCAAGGCGACAAAGTAGCATTGGTCGCTCAAGATGGCGAAGTCATGGGTATCTTGACGGTAGAAGAGACCTATACCATTGATAAAGAACACGAGTGTCAGCAAGTATTTACGACCACGGACCCAGAACATCCGGGTGTACAGCAAGTATTGAATCAAGAAGAAGTCAATATTGCCGGTAGCGTGGAGGTATTGAGCGAAGGCGAGTTCCCAACGTTATATCCAGAAATCTACAAAACCCCAGCAGAAACGCGTGAAATATTAGATGCTAAGGGCTGGAAAACAGTTGCTGCGTTCCAAACGCGTAATCCAATGCACCGCTCACATGAATACCTTGCCAAAATTGCGATTGAGATCTGTGATGGTGTGTTGATTCATTCCTTATTAGGTGCATTAAAGCCAGGCGACATTCCAGCCGAAGTACGTCAAGAAGCTATTAAAACGCTCATTGATAACTATTTTAGACAAGATACGGTTATTCAAGCGGGTTATCCGTTAGACATGCGCTATGCAGGTCCACGTGAGGCGCTACTACATGCACTATTCCGTCAAAACTATGGCTGTAGCCACCTTATTGTTGGTCGTGATCATGCTGGTGTGGGCGATTACTATGGTGCATTTGATGCGCAAACCATTTTTGAACAGGTTGGCAAGGACGATCTGATCACTCAGCCGCTAAAAATTGGCTGGACGTTCTGGTGTAATGCTTGTAACGCCATGGCATCTGACAAGACTTGCCCGCATGATGCCTCTGAACACGTTAAAGTATCAGGTACCAAGCTGCGCAAAGCGCTGTCAGAAGACGAAGAGGTACCAGATAACTTTAGCCGTCCAGAAGTCTTACAGATTTTGCGTGATTATTATGCGGGTATCGCAAGAGAGGAGCGTGCTGAAGTGAAATTAGTCGGTGCCTCTGCAGTGTAAATATTATTTTTCAGTTGATGCTTTTTAGTTGATGCGCAAAATTAAAAAATACCCATAAAAAAAAGGGGTCAGACAATAAATCTGATCCCTTTTTTTATCTTCCGGAGTATATCTAAATTTCTTTTCAATACTTAAATATTTAATTCAATTCTAGGTTACCTGCTAGCTTTTGATACTCTCCAACGAACGAACCACCACCTGAGCAAAAATAGTTCAGCGCGTATTTATCTTGACTATCAATAGTCAGTTTATCATCCTTAAACTGAAAGAATGCCATGCTGTCATTGACTTTGCTTTGGAAAATAATACCGTGCGCATCGTCTTGACCCATCAAGGTTGCTTGTCCATCAAACTGACACGTCGGTTTTTTCACATCGCTACGCGCTCGTACTTTAATATTAATTTTATCATTCCCATCTGCTCGTATGATCACCCCAACCCAATCATAGCCTTGCGCGCGCTTTTCATAATCTTCATCAGCATAGTCTCCAACAACTGCTTGCACAGCTGGCGTAACGTCAGCTATCGGCTGTTTTATGGTTTGGTGCTTCAGGCTGGGCGTCACGTTATTACAGCCACTTAGGGCAAACAAAGCAGCAGATGTTGTGAAAAGTACCGCAAAAAAGCGTGAGTGACGAGCGTAACAAGGTGGAGACATGATCATTTAAATACCTTTGATAAAGGAGTGGTTAATAGGAATGGTCGTTATCTATCTAAACGCAACGCCTGACAAGCATGGTTGTCAGGTTGTCAGAGATAGTATCGTTTACATAAAGGCTCGTCTATATAGTAAGCAATACCATAACTTACTCAAAAGTGTCTGCTTATCACTATACCGCAAAAATACTTGGAGAAAATAAGCATTGCAGAATAACTAATAACATTACTTATGCCAAGTTAATCACTCGATAAGCGGATTTGTCACTAAGCGTTTGGCTCACATGCTGTTAGCATATTTCTCATTATCTATAGAACTAAATCCAAAGGATTATAAGTATTAATAAGGTTATTAATACTATGGAAAACTGTTCTAACAACATTATAGAGAGCACTCATGCAACCACATAACAAAAGTATTCAGCAAATATCTCAAAAGCTTCGTTTTGCGAACATACATACATTTATTGAAAATAAAAATACGCCGACACAGCTAACCAATGTCAGTGTTAAAGTGGGTAGCGTACTGGCGTTTGCCATGCTAATGACAGGCTGTAATCCTACCGAAGTCACTCAACAAGACGGAACAAAAGTAGCGAGTGATGAGAAAAATATCAGTCTGTTGAATGTCTCTTATGATGTATCGCGCGATTTTTATAAAGACTATAACGCTTTATTTAGCGCAGATTATCAGCAAAAGCATTCAGACAGTCAGGTCAATATCAATCAATCACATGGTGGCTCAAGCAAACAAGCGCTGTCGGTCGCCAATGGTTTGCAGGCAGATGTGGTCACCTTAAACCAAGAAAGTGATATGAATCTGTTAGTCGAAAAAGGCTTGGTTGCTTCTGATTGGCAGCAAGCATTCCCGAACAATGCCGTTCCTTACACCAGTACGATGGTGCTATTGGTGCGCGATGGTAACCCAAAAAATATCAAAGACTGGTCTGACTTGGCGCGTAATGATATCGATGTCGTGATACCAAACCCAAAAACCAGTGGCACCGCGCGTTATGCGTTTTTGGGTGCCTACGGTTACGGATTACATCAATTTAAAGAAACGGTGCAAAGTCCTGCCAAAACAAATGATTTTATCAAAAAACTGCTGGCAAATGTGGTCACTTATGACAATGGTGCGCGTGCAGCAACGACCAGCTTTACTCAGCGCGGGCTAGGGGATGTACTTATTACGACTGAAAATGAAGCACATTTAGCCGCCCAGCAATTTGCAAAGGGTAAAGTTGACATTGTTTACCCAAGCTACTCTATTGTGATTGCTAACCCAGTAGCGGTTGTAACGGTAGTGACTGACAAAGGTGGCAAGACGGAAGCGGCGAATGCTTATCTAAAAGGCTTATGGGACACCCCAGCACAAGAACTTATGGCACAGATGTATATGCGTCCAAGTAATCCACAAGTGCTGGCAGCTCACAAAGGAACCTTACCTGATATTGAGACTTTTGAGCCGGTAGCAGTATTTGGTTCTTGGGAGCAGATTATGGACACTTTCTTTGTCGATGGCGGGCGTTTCGATCAGCTAGCAAGAGTGAAGTAGATGGATTGATACATGCTCAAAGCAGTAAGTTTGTACGAGTAGAGCAGTCAGTTGATAGCGTGTCAGCATTATGCATTGACGATGATATTTAAGTGATTGATAACCTTATATTTATATTCTTGTTATTCCATTTTGGCAATAACATACGCATATTCATCATTAAACATAATAAGATGGCGCTGTTAGCATACTTGCATTACCTAACAGATACCTTTGAGGGATTTATGACATACGCTTTGCGCTATCAACAAAAAAGTAAAAAACGTAACGTCTTGAGCATTGCAGGCGTTGCATTAACCTTGGGGCTGGCTGGCTGTAGCAATAGCGAGACAGAGACGACTGCTAATGCAGATGGCACAGCAGCCGCAGAGGGTCAAAATATTGAGCTGCTGAACGTCTCTTATGATGTGGCACGTGACTTTTATAAAGACTACAACCCATTATTCGTTGAGCACTATAAAGCGGAAAATCCAAACAGCAATATCCTAATCAAGCAGTCACATGGTGGCTCAAGTAAACAAGCACTGTCTGTGGCTAATGGTCTGCAAGCAGATGTCGCTACCATGAACCAAGGCTCAGATATTGAGCTGCTTGAGAAAAAAGGTTTGGTTGAGTCAGATTGGGAAAGCAAATTCCCAGACAATGCCGTTCCTTTTACCAGCACCATCGTTTTCTTAGTCCGTAAAGACAACCCAAAAGGCATCAATGACTGGGAAGACTTGACCAAAGAAGGCGTTGAGATTGTCATGGCCAATCCAAAAGTGACGGGTAATGGTCGTTATGCGTTCTTGGGCGCTTATGGTTATGGCTTGCACGCTTTTGATAACAACGAAACCAACGCCAAAAACTATGTAAAAGACATGCTCAAAAATGTCAAAGTTTATGAGAATGGTGGACGTGCCGCGACAACCACTTTCGTTCAGCGCGGTATTGGTGATGTCTTAGTAACTTTTGAAAATGAAGCCAATTTGGCAGCGACTGATTTCGGTGCTGGTAAAGTAGACATCGTTTATCCTAAGTACTCTATTAAATCAGAAAGTCCTGTTGCGATTGTAAAGTCAGTAACAGATAAAAAAGGCACAACGGATGCCGCAAAAGCTTATCTTGACTACTTATGGAGCGAGCCTGCCCAGCAATTGGCAGCCAATCTATATCTACGTCCTAGCGTCAAAAGCGTCCTTGATAAAAATGGTGATAAATTACCACCAATCGAAACATTCCGTCCAAATGATACCTTTGGCACGTGGGATGAAATTATGGGTACTTATTTCAGTGATGGCGGCGTATTTGATCAGCTAGCCATTAACGTCCCTCAGTAATCAATTGCCAAGCACATAAGAGTAGCTACTGCGCTAGCAAGTGCAGTCAGTCATAGCGTTAGTCATGCAGAACCCCATAAAGGACATGGTCATATACGCTATGTCCTTTATACCGTAAGCAAACTAATAACTACATGACAGCATGGTTGTATGGACAGCATCATCGTTAAGTGCTTTCTGTTAAGTACTCTCTTTAAGTATCAATATTGAAAACCCACGTTAAGCAATAACAATAAATAGTAATCATCGCTAAGTATGATTGGTTAGGCAATAGGACATCATTATGAGTGCAAAAACATCTCCTGCCAGCAAAGCCCTTGCAAAAAAAGGGTGGCTAACACGGTTGCGCCAACGCAATGTGCTGCCAGGGTTCGGCCTGAGCATGGGTATCACTGTCTTTAGCTTGTCATTATTGGTGGTATTACCGTTTGCCATGATGGCCTATACCACCACACAGATGGGTTGGACAGGCTTTTGGGAGACGATTAGTCAACCGCAAGTCACCGCTGCTATCAAGCTAAGCTTATGGATGTCGTTTTTAGCGATGCTCACTAATATGGTGTTTGGTACATTGGTCGCTTGGGTGCTTGTCCGCTACGAGTTTTGGGGTAAGTCACTGATTAATGCCTTGGTTGATTTGCCGTTCGCATTACCAACGGCGGTCACGGGCATCTCGCTTGCGACCCTTTATGCGCCTAATGGTTTGATTGGACAGTGGTTTGATAAATTTGGCATTCAGGTCGCCTTTACACCCATAGGTATTTGGCTGGCATTGGTCGTGGTCAGCTTTCCTTTTATTGTCCGTGCGGTACAGCCTGTACTCGCTGAGCTATCGGTTGAATTTGAAGAGGCAGCCGCGGTATTAGGTGCCAATCGCTTGACGACGTTTCGCAAAGTAATTTTGCCAGAGCTGTTGCCCGCTTTACTCATGGGTGCTGGCATGATGTTTGCTCGTGCCACTGGTGAGTATGGCTCGGTGATTTTTATCGCTGGTAATATCCCTATGCAATCAGAGATTTTACCGCTCATTATCATTAGTAAATTAGAGCAGTTTGATGTTCAAGGTGCTTCTGCGGTTGCACTGTTTATGCTACTGATCTCATTTGTGATTTTATTGACCATTAACATCATGCAGTGGAAACTGTCGCGCCGTGTAGGAGCTCGCTAATGCAAATATCTAATAGCTACGACTACCAAAGCAACGCAGCGACTAAAGACACGCCATGGATACGCCGCACCTTTATCGTCATCGCAGTGCTATTTATGGTCATCATGTTGGTCATACCGTTGCTGGCTGTGTTCTATGAAGCCTTTAAAGGTGGCTGGCAGCTGTATATTGCCTCGCTAGTCGACCCAGAAGCCTTACAAGCCATTAAACTGACATTAATTACCGCCGCCATCGTCTTGCCCATCAATATGGTGATGGGTATCGCAATTGCATGGTTGGTGACGCGCTATCAGTTTAAAGGTAAGCAGCTGGTGACCACCCTGCTTGATCTGCCATTTTCTGTGTCGCCGGTCGTTGCGGGTTTGATGTTTGTTTTACTATTCGGGCTCAATTCTACCGTTGGTGGCTGGCTTGAAAGCATGGGATTCCAAGTCATTTATGCGGTTCCAGGTATTGTATTAGCGACGCTGTTTGTTACTTTTCCTTTCGTTGCACGTGAGCTAATACCACTGATGCAGACGCAAGGCGACTCTGAGGAGCAAGCGGCATTGACCTTAGGCGCGACAGGCTGGCAGACGTTTTGGCATGTCACACTACCCAATATCAAATGGGCACTACTCTATGGTTTGATTTTGACCAATGCGCGGGCAATGGGGGAGTTTGGGGCGGTGAGTGTGGTATCTGGTCATATTCGCGGTGAGACCAATACCATGCCACTGCTGGTCGAGATTGCTTATAATGATTATAACTTTACCGCCGCTTTTGCCTTATCAAGCTTACTTGCTGCATTGGCGCTCGTGACGCTGCTTATTCAACAAGTCATGACCAAGCTACAAGAGCGTAAATTTGCTAAGTCCGAACGGCTGGCTAGTGCGCCTGAGTTACTGGTAAGCGCCAATGCTACTGATGCAACGACCGTTGAAAATTTGAATAAGTAATAAGCAACATTATCTCAACTTGGTCTGAACAAGGGCTGGCATTTAATTTAATAATATAAATGCGGTAACCACCAAAAATCTGCCACGATACCAAAGATATAATAAGAGAACCCATTATGAGCATCGAGATTCGCAACGTTAATAAAAAATTCGGTCAGTTTACCGCCTTAGATAATATCAATATCACGGTACCGACTGGCAAGCTAACCACTTTGCTGGGACCGTCAGGCTGTGGCAAAACGACGTTGTTACGCATTATCGCCGGCTTAGAGTATGCTGACTCAGGCCAGATATTGTTTGATGAGATGGACGTAACCAATACACCGGTGCAAAAACGCCATATTGGTTTTATGTTTCAGCATTACGCATTGTTCCGCCATAAAAACATTGCTGATAACGTTGCGTTTGGGCTGACGCTATTACCAAAAAATGAGCGACCGAGTAAAGCAGATATCAATAAGCGCGTTGCCGAGCTATTGGACTTGGTGCAGTTACCACAAGTGGCCAATGCTTATCCGCATCAATTATCAGGCGGTCAGCGTCAGCGAATTGCGCTGGCACGAGCCTTAGCAGTGAAACCAAAGTTATTGCTATTAGATGAGCCTTTTGGCGCCCTCGATGCCAAGGTACGTAAAGAGTTACGCACTTGGTTAAAGAACATTCACCATGAGCTTGGTATTACCAGTATCATGGTCACTCACGATCAAGAAGAAGCTCGCGCCGTCTCAGATGAGATTGTGGTCATGAACCAAGGGCGGGTAGAGCAGGTAGGCACATCAGAGGAACTGATACACCAGCCTGCCAATGCATTTATCAGCGATTTTTTAGATTTGGCATAGTGGAATTTGCTTCAGTTCGTCTATCATAACCCATAAAAAAAGACCTATTTATTGTAGGTCTTTTTTTATGGGTTAAAGCATGCCTTAATTTCATTTGGCGATCTAGCATTATTGAGATCAAATGTTGATAGCAATAATGCTAGATCGTCATTATACTTCAGCAGGCTTGGATATATCGCTATCTTTGCTAGATATTTGCTTATAAGTAATATCCAAAATCTCTTGGCACCATTCTGGCAAGTCATCAGCGACTTCATACCACATCCAAGTACCATCGCGAACACAGCTTAAGATACCGAGTTTCTTTAAATGGTTCAAATGACGCGATATCGTCGGCTGCGGTTGATCCAGTATTTCTACTAGCTCACCCACACAGCGTGATTCTTTATTAAATAGAATTTGAAATATTTTTAATCGCGTCGGGTCAGATAAGACTTTAAATAACTCGATAGGTCGTATCGTAAAATTATTATCAGACATAGAACAATTCCAATTGAGCTTTGTTAATAGGGGTTCAATATAACAGTAGTTATCTACAAAATCGATTAAAAAATGAGCTAAATTACAGTTCGTCGTTAATTTACTACCTTTCATAATATTCGGTTACACGCACGCTTATATCCACTTACATCAATTAATCGCGTGTAATATAAGCGTATTTTTATAACGGTGATTTTATCTTCAATAATATGTCAAATACTATTGCAAATGATAATAGTTATCGTTATTATATATCAGTCAATAAAAATGACCGTGAATATCGAAACAAACACTCTATTCATCATTTTTATCATCCACGCATTGAACTTATGAGCAATAAAAGTAGTTACCGAATAGCGGTATTCAGAGGAGCCAGTCCATGTACGTATGCATCTGTAATGACGTAAAAGAAAAGCAAGTCAAAGCAGCCATTGCTTCAGGTATTGATACCCTTGACGGTCTAAAAGATACCCTCGATGTTGCGACTTGCTGTGGCTGCTGTGAGCCGATGGTTAACGATTACCTAGATGAGCATCACGCTAAACTTGATGTCTTGGCTTACGCCGTTTAAGGGTTATCGATTTAGAGCTTTACTATCCATATATTCCTCACGCTAATATCACTAATGCACCTCGACACCACATACATTCTATTTCGCACTTATCCTTTGTTCATTAGATATAAAGGGTAAGTTGCTAGCGTCCGTATAACTTTACTCATACACCTACTTAAATGATAATGAGCATCATTAGCAGCCATTATTACGGTAACCAGCGCCAACTAAAGCTAGCTAATTATGATTCTCAATTAGCATCTTATTCTTAGTTCATAACATTACAAGCTGTATAGCGCCTATATGCTACTATATCTGTCTCACGTTGTAAGACGTTTTTTTTGATTTTGATCTTTACTGAGCAGTTTACCAATAGTACTATCCTTATATGGATAATTATGAATTTATGGTGGTCTGTAAAATATAAATAGGGGAGTATAGGTTATGATAGGTAG
This sequence comes from Psychrobacter aquimaris, assembly GCF_016107525.1. Taxonomy (GTDB): domain Bacteria; phylum Pseudomonadota; class Gammaproteobacteria; order Pseudomonadales; family Moraxellaceae; genus Psychrobacter; species Psychrobacter aquimaris. The sequence continues at coordinate 256,623 of NZ_JABASR010000002.1, forward strand.
CCCAAAAGTCATTGATTATTTGAATTTTTTGTTAGGCGGTGAGCTGGCAGCGCGTGACCAGTATTTTATTCACTCAGAAATGTATGCTGAGTGGCATTATGGCAAACTGTACGATCGTATCCATCATGAGATGGAAGATGAGACACTACACGCCCAAGCTATCATTCGCCGTATTCTAATGCTGAGCGGTACGCCAAAAATGACGGTCAATGCCATCAATATCGGTGCCACTGTTCCTGAAATGCTGCAACTGGACCTTGAGCTAGAGTATCAAGTACAGCAGCACTTAAAAGACGGTATTGCTCTCTGTGAAGCAGAGCGTGATTATGTCACGCGTGAGATGTTGGTAGAGCAACTAAAAGACACTGAAGAAGACCATGCGCATTGGCTTGAGCAAAAATTGCGCTTAATTGATATGATCGGTCTGCCCAATTATCTACAAAGCCAAATGGCTGAAGTCACTCCCAATCTTGTCTAATGCCACGACAGATATGAACGGTCATAATATTTAGCTTATACACATATAGTAGGGAGAGAGACATAATGAAAGGGGATAAAGAGGTCATTCGCGCTTTAAACAAAGTGCTCGGACAGTCATTGATTGCCATTAATCAGTACTTTTTACATGCTCGCATTGCGCGTCATTGGGGGTTAGAAGCCCTTAATGAAAGTTTTTATAAGCAATCCATCGCTGAGATGAAATGGTCTGATGAGCTGATTGCACGGATTTTATTGCTAGGTGGCTTACCAAATTTGCAAGATTACGGCAAGATGTTCATCGGTGAAGATGTGCCAGAGATTATTGAGTGCAATTTGCGCTTAGAAAAACAAAAATTCGATATCATTACCGATGCAATAGCCCTATGTGAAACTAAGTCTGACTATGTGTCGCGCCAGCTATTAGTGACGCTAAAAGATGGTAATGAAGAGTATCAAGACTGGTTAGAAACGCAGGAAGATCTAATAGAGAGTATTGGGGCTGAGCGCTATATCCAATCACAAATGGATGATGATGCGCCTTAATGCGTTATTATTGTTGCAATGAATCGTAGTATGCTCTAAAAATGCCAGCATGTGAGTGATTATAAACCACACCACACGCTGGCATTTTTATGTCTAATATTTGACAATGCTTGCTATATAAGCGTCTCAGTATAAGCCGCGCCCATCTTCAGGCTTAAGTCGCAAAAAGTACAGCCCTGAGAGGATAGTTAACACCCCAAGTATCCAATAGGTGGTTTGAAACGCTGTCAGTGTATCCATTTGTAGGCGTTCACGTAACAGCGTCAGTACCGCTGCCCCAAAGGCAATACCGAAACTAATGGCCAATTGCTGATTAACCGCCATCAAGCTATTGCCACTACTGGTTTGTGTCCCTTGTAAGTCGCCAATGGTAATCGTATTCATCGCACTGAATTGCATTGAGTTACAAGCACCCATTATGGTCAAAATAGGGATAAACCACAGCCACTGGGAGGCGTCGTTAAATTGTGCCAATACAATGATAAGTGAGCCCATAAACAAAGTATTGTAGACCAGAACCTTACGATAGGTATAACGCTGAATAATCTTACTTACCCACGGCTTGATACCGATGGCACCGACCGCGATGGGTGCAAGTAGCCAACCTGCCTGCGACGGTGAGTATTCAAACACCACTTGCAGCAACAGCGGTAACAAGAATGGCACCGCACTGATGCCTAAGCGCGTGAATAAGTTGCCAGTGATGCCAATACGAAAGGTGCGAATGTCAAACAAACTCAAGGGGAATAATGGTGCTTGACGACGCTTGGCGTGCCAGACGTAGGCCCCTATTAATAAACTGGCAAGCAAACTAAGTAACAAACCATAAAACCCTCGACCAGCCTGTGAGCCGAATTCTACGGCAAGGGTAAACCCACAAGCCGCTGCCGCAAATAACAAAAACCCTGTCCAATCAAGACGCTTAGTATCCTCAAATAATGCGGGCACCAATTTTTTGCCCAAGATAAAACCTGCAATACCCATTGGTATATTGATCAAAAATATCCAGTGCCAGCTGGTGTATTGTACGATATAGCCGCCTAAGACAGGGCCTACTAGCGGTGCTACCAAGGCAGGAATCACCGCAAAATTCATGACGGTCAACAGTTTATTGCGTGGATAGGATTTGACCAATATTAAGCGAGCCACAGGCGTCATCATCGCCCCGCCAATACCTTGGATGACCCGTGAGCCAATCAAAAAATCTAACGTAGGCGACGCGGCACATAGCATCGAACCAATACAAAAAATAATAATCGCTGCCAAAAATACTCGGCGCGTGCCATATTTATCGGCCAAAAAACCACTGATAGGAATAAATATGGCCAAAGTTAGCGCATAACTAATCACTGCCCACTGCATCTTTAAAGGAGACTCACCCAACGCCTGTGCCATCTGCGGCAATGACGTATTTAATATAGTGGCGTCCAAAATTTGCATAAATAGCGCCACCGCTAGCACATAGGGCAAGTATTTATCTTGTGTCGGGGTTAGCGTTACCATGTAAATCTCATTAGATATCCCATCATAAAACGAGCAAAATAGTCTATTGATGACTAATTCGCTATATAAGTCGAGTAGTATAAGAAAGACTCAATCATAATAAAAGAGAATCAAAGTAACGGCTTGCCGTTGAGGTTATGGAATACTGCGTTTAGAGACAATAGTATTAACATTGCTTACAAGAGAAGACTTTAATACCAAGGCTAGTTATCGTTATAGTAAACCCTCGCTAACGACTGAAGCCAACATAAACAGAAGTAGCAACAACACGATAAAGATAAAGATAAACTGAGGATATATTATGAGTCAGGAAAACAACAAAGCTTGCAATGATACCGATGGGCAAAGTGATAAATATGTACCGCCCAAAGTTTGGACGCAGGACAAAGATAACGGTGGTAAGTTTGCCAGCATCAATCGTCCAACAGCGGGTGCGCGCCATGATAAAGCGCTGCCGGTAGGTGATGCGCCCTTACAGCTGTATTCATTGAATACACCAAATGGTGTCAAGGTCAATATACTGTTAGAAGAGCTTGCCGAGCTTGGTATTAAAGGTGCGGAATATAATGCCTATAAGATTGATATCTCTCAGGGAGATCAGTTTGGTTCTGGCTTTGTGGCAATAAACCCTAACTCAAAAATTCCAGCCTTGGTTGATCACTCTAGCAGCGAGGAGCCAATTGCACTTTTTGAGTCTGGCGCTATCTTGATGTATCTTGCAGAGAAATTCGGCCAATTTATGCCTTTATCACTTGGTAAAGCACGGGCAGATTGTTTGTCTTGGGTCATGTGGCAGATGGGCAGTGCGCCTTTCTTAGGTGGAGGCTTCGGACATTTTTATGCTTATGCGCCTGAACCACTGGAGTACCCAATCAACCGCTATACAATGGAAACCAAACGCCAGCTTGATGTATTAGATACCCATCTAAAAGCCAGCACTTATATGTGTGGCAACAACGAAGCTGATTATAATATTGCGGATATGATTATTTGGGCGTGGTATGGACAATTGGTGCTTGGTAAGCTCTATGATGCCGCAGAGTTCCTGCAAGTTGATGACTACAAGCATCTGAAACGCTGGGCACAGGCAATTGCTGAACGTCCAGCTGTTAAGCGTGCTGTAGACTTATCATTGAAGCCTATTGACTAAAGCAACCGATAGCAGATACCTCTATAAAAATAACCAGGCTGATAGGCGATGTGCTTATCAGCCTTGATTTTTTTAGCCATCTTGCTATTCTGTATTCATATATAGTTATATTTAAATAGATATACACTCACCTGTTTACATAATGGTACATTAGTACAACAGATAGAAACATCAGTGCGTTAAGATAGCAGATATTACCTTAAGAAGCAGGGATTTACACTGCTGCTTTAATCGATTTAACATCGTTTGGATACCAGTAAGGCGAGTGATAGTGCTACCCAAAGTAGGCTGAGTGAGTCTGCCAGCGTATCCGATTGAATTGAGATGTGGTTGACTATATTGATGGATAACGATTATGAAGAATGATAACCGTAAACGGATCAACTTCTCACTACAGGCAATGACTAACGGTTTAAAAGTTGCCAATACGACACTCAGCGCCATTCAGAACTGTCAACAGATAGACGCTGATCAACATTCAATATTGCAAGACAAACCCGACTTAACCACGCATCCTAAAAAAATAAAAAAGATACTCTTGTTAATGATAAAAAATAAAATACGATTACCTATGTTTGCTGCTATCAGCGCAGCTTTATTTAGCACAGTGACTATGGCCAGCAATGGCGTTGAATTTACCAATCAAGACTGGCAAGTAGTCTGTGATAATACCCGTACATGCCGGCTGGCTGGCTATCAAGCAGAAAATAATAGCGAATTCCCTATATCGGTATTGCTCATACGCCGCGCAGGCGCAAATGCGGGTGTGGATGGCAAAGTAAAGCTTGGCGGTGCTAAAGAAAGCTCGTCTAAAGCCTTGATGCAACTTGGCAATCGTCACCGTATATCATTGTTTATCAATGGTAGAGACTATGGTGAGACCAAGCCTTTTTCAGCCGCAGCAGGAAATGCCGAGCTGACCCCAACACAAGTGACAGCGCTACTAGAGGCACTGACTAAATCAAGCAAAATTGAGCTGGTGCTACGTAACTCGCGCTGGCAGCTCTCTGATAAAGGTGCTAGTGCTGTCATGCTAAAAGCAGACGAAGCCCAAGGTCGAGTAGGGACATCATCTGCCTTTATCAATACTGATGGTGCCGCTAAGCCAAATAGCACTGTATTGCCACCCAAGTCCGCACCAAAACTGCGCTTCGTAACGCCTAATCCGAAAGCCATCTCTAGCGACAATAAAAAGTTTGTCATGAAATCGTCGCAGCTAGCGGCGCTGATGAAAGGCACCATGAAAGATGCAGATAGTGACTGTCCCAATCTATCAGATAAATCACCATGGCGTGTGAGTCGACTAAATGGCTCACAATTATTAGCACAACACGATTGCTGGACGGGTGCGTATAATGCAGGTGCAGGCATGTGGGTCATTAATGACAGTAAGCCTTATAAGCCGATCTTGGTAACCACCAACGCCACTGGCTACGATAAGGGCAAAATCACTTCCATACAAAGAGGTCGCGGCATCGGTGACTGCTTAAGCAAGACGGATTGGATATGGACAGGCAAAGCGTTTGAGAAAAGTCATGAAAGCACTACAGGGCTTTGTCGCATGATTGAAGCGGGCGGTGCTTGGCAGCTGCCAACGTATGTCACTGAAGTTAATATGGTGCGTTAGCCGCATTGCCAAGCTTATTGAATGCGCATATTTATAAGCAAATTTGCTTTATTTACCTATAATTTGAATAAATCGCTACATATAATATTTTATTGTGCTATACTGCGTCGCCACGTTAGCTTAGGCTTTCGTGAATTATGAGATTGATAACATCGCCTGCGATTTTGGGTCTAGGATGACCATAAGTAATTGTTGCCGATGATTTTGTGTACTTAAATAACCTGTAATGAAAATATCAGTTATTTTTGACTCATATCTTATCTACCAAACCATAAATATGGTTTAAATTGGTTGTTATTCGCGATTATCTGCTTTGGACAAAGCATCAATAATACGCTTATATCAAACAAGGATGAGACACTCGGCACTACCACCAAAATACGTCAGACAGCACGAACGCATTTATTGTAGAGGCTCTAAGCTTTATTGGCTTGGCTTCTGATTATCGACACTTACATGTGGTCCGATAATTCTTTAATAAAGGCAGCGTGGTGAACGGTTATCAGTGGTATGCATCAAGCTTGCTGAATTTACAGCAACTTATACTTACCAAGGATTCTCATGACTGATATTTTATCTGCAATCGCCGCTGAAAACGGCATCATCGAAAACACTGACACTCCAAATACTGATACTAATAATCAAGCGGCTACTACTGACGCTGTTGACGAAAACCAAGTTACTTTTACTGATCTTGGCATCGCTAAGCCTATTCTAACTGCACTTGATCGCAGTGGTTATACCAACCCAACGCCTATCCAAGCACAAGCGATTCCTTTTGCTCTAGCAGGTCGTGACCTTTTGTTGTCAGCGCAAACGGGTAGTGGTAAAACAGCCGCATTCGTTATCCCAGTACTTGACCGTTTGAGCCGTGCTACTAGCTTTGACAAACTAACCAAAGCACTTATCCTAACGCCAACGCGTGAGCTTGCTCAGCAAGTACATGATAGCGTACGTACATACTCTAAAGACATGCGCGGTTTGTTCTGTGTGCCACTAGTTGGCGGCGCACCATACAATGGTCAGATCACTGCTCTGAAAAAAGGCGTTCAAGTTATCGTTGCGACCCCTGGTCGTCTACTTGACCATATCAATGCAGGCCGCGTTGACTTGTCAAACCTAGAAGTATTGGTACTTGACGAAGCTGACCGCATGCTAGACATGGGTTTTGCTGATGACATCAGTGACATCTTGCGTGCTGCTCCTACTGATCGTCAAACCATCATGTGTTCAGCAACTTGGGATGGCCCAGTAGGTAAAATTGCTGCCAGCTTCACTAAGAACCCTGAGCGCGTATCTATCAAAGTAGAATCTGCACACATCGAAGAAAAAGTGTACTACTGTGATGATTTCGAACATAAGAACCGTTTACTTGACAAAATCGTTTGCCAGCAAGATATGGAACAGATCATTATCTTTGCTGCTACCAAACGTAGCACTGAAAAACTGGCCAAACAGCTACAAGAAGCCGGTCATAAAGCCAGCTTCCTACATGGCGACTTGCCACAAAGCAAGCGTAACCGTATCGTTCAAGACTTGCGTAATGGCAAAGTAAAAATCCTAGTAGCGACTGACGTTGCTGCTCGTGGTCTAGACATTCCAGCTATCTCGCACGTTATTAACTATGATCTTCCGCGTCAAACTGAAGATTACGTCCATCGTATCGGTCGTTGTGGTCGTGCTGGTCGTACTGGTGTGGCTATCAGCCTATGTAGCATGGATGATCGTCCACAGCTAAACGCCATCAACCGTTATCTAGATCGCAAAATGGAAGTATGCATCATCGAAGGTATGGAACCTAAGAAGACTTACGTACCTAGCGAAAACAAAGGTAATGGTCGTGGCCGTGGTCGTGGTCGCTCTAACGGCGGTGGTAATGGTCAAGGCCGTGGTCGCTCAAGCGGTGGCTATCAAGGCAATCCTGCTAATGCTCGTGGTCGCTCAAGTGACAGCAGCGCTGCAACTGGTCAACGTGCTAGCAATGACAGCGGTTATCAAGGTAAGCCACGTGACACGTCAGGCAAACCAAATGAGCGTTCAGGTGGCAAGCCTTATCAAGGTAAGCGCACTGGCGGTCCAAGTCGTGGCGACAGCACTGGCGTTCCACGTGGTGAGCGTGCTGCAACTGGTCGTGGTCGTCCAAGTGGCAGCCAAGGCCGTCCAGCTGGTCGTTCTGACAGCCGTGGCCAAGGTCGTCCAAACGGCGGCAACCGTGGTAACAACTCGTAATACAGTTATATTTGGCGATTAAAATTATTGATTCATTAATCGTCTAAAGATAGCACTAAAAAAGCCAGATACTTGTTATCTGGCTTTTTTGTGTTTACAGGTTTGAGATTAATAACGATATAAAATGACGAAGACAGTCAAAGTATCTGCAAATAGTTATGACTTGAACCTCACTGAAACCTTGCGTGATATGCTCAGTCTCGTATTTATGATTGATTGCTTTGCACCTACACAAATACTTAAAATCGAGTAGGGGATAATAGGGAGTTGCTTGCGTGTCTTTTTTGCCTTGTCTATACTAACAAGCTTTTATTCATCGTGTGCTGCGGAGTCAGTTGATGCCCAACATTTCCCATTTAACTATTGATAGTTTGCCATTAGCCTTTGGCATCATTATGGCTATTATCGGTTTGGTTTTTTATACCCAAGGATTACCGGGTAAATTCTGGCGGCGCTTTTATGCGGTATTGCCCGGTATTGTACTGTGTTGCTTTATACCTGCGACGCTGAATAGCTTAGGCATCTTCGCTGACGGTATTGGCTCACAGATTTATGGCTTTACCGCCACTTATTTATTGCCAGCAAGTTTGCTGTTGATGACCTTGTCTATGGACGTACCAAAGATACTCGGTTTAGGTTGGAAGGCGATTGCAATGTTTTTCGCTGCCAGTATAGCTATCATCATCAGTGGCCCCATTAGCTTAGGTATCGCTAAGTGGATATCGCCTGAAATGTTTGTCGATGATACATTGTGGCGAGGATTTTCTGCCGTAGCGGGCAGTTGGATCGGAGGCGCGGCTAACCAAGCAGCGATGAAGGAGCTGTTTGGCGTCAGTGATGATTTATTTGGTATGATGATTTTGGTCGACACCACCAACGCTTCATTATGGTTATTGGCTATCTTGGTATTGGCTAAGCATAGCGATAAGATAGATCGGCTATTGAGGGCGGATACTAGTAGTATTGATAAAGTGATTAAAGCAGTTGAGAATTATGAGCGTGATAATGCTCGTCCAGCGACTTTAAATGACTTGATGGTGATGTTTGGTTTGTGCTTTGCCATGGTAGGAGTCGCACACTTTGTTGGTGGGCAAATTGCTGACTTTTTTGCCCCGTACAAATGGGCAGTACAATATAGTTTTGCCAGCTCGTTCTTTTGGATGGTGGTGATTATTACTTTGATAGGTGTTATCTTTTCTTTTACCAAAATTCGTCGTCTTGATCATGTGGGCGCATCCAAAACTGGTACGGTATTTATCTTTGTATTAATCGCAGCGATTGGTATGCAGATCAATTTGGCGGGTATCGTCTCTCAGTGGCGGCTATTGCTCATCGGCTTTTTATGGATGAGCATTCACGTCGTCATTATTTTTGCTGTGGCTAGGATGATTCGTGCGCCGTTTTTCTTTTTGGCAGTGGGTTCCAATGCCAATACTGGTGGCGCGTCATCAGCTCCGATTGTCGCGACGGCCTTTCATCCATCACTTGCACCTGTTGGGGTATTTTTGGGTATTTTAGGTTATGCAGTAGGGACATTTGGCGGTTATATCAGTACCCAATTGATGCGCTTAGTGGTGTCTTAATCTCTAAGTCACCATTATCCTAACAATACTTTATTGCTAAAAAAACCCGCATTGATGTGGGTTTTTTTATTATTGATTATTGGGTGACTTAAGTTATTGTTTTGTCTGTCTATGATATTGATACGTAAGCCTCGCCATGGCCTTGCATAAGTACGTGTTAACATTTCTCCCAATTGTATAAATACCCCCAGACTCGTTGGAAAGAAACGACGACTCAATAGGAAAAATAGCATTATGGCGAACCGAAAAAAATTAGAAGAAAAAGTGAATAAGACAAGCCCAGTGAAGAATCCTCTCTATAACTCCGACCAAGAAAATATTCAGGTCAGAGGTGCGCGCGTTCACAATCTAAAAAACGTTGATATTGATTTACCTCGTAATGCGCTAGTGGTCTTTACTGGTATATCTGGATCAGGGAAGTCTTCTTTGGCATTCGGTACATTGTTTGCCGAGTCACAGCGCCGCTATCTTGATTCAGTATCGCCTTATGCGAGACGACTGATTGATCAAGTTGATGAGCCAGATGTCGATACCATAGAAAGATTGCCACCAGCAGTCGCCTTACAGCAGCAGCGCGGTACGCCCTCAGTACGCTCTTCCGTCGGTAGTGTGACTACGATATCTAATGGTCTGCGTATGCTGTACTCACGAGCAGGAGAGTATCCAGAAAATCAAGAAATGCTATATGCCGATGCGTTCTCTCCGAATACACCAGACGGTGCTTGTCCGACTTGTTCAGGTATCGGTCGCGTGTTTGAAGTCACTGAAGAACTGCTAGTACCAGATAGCACCAAGAGCATACGTGATCGTGCGATTGCGGCATGGCCACCAGCGTGGCAAGGTCAAAATCTCAGTCGCATCTTAACCACACTGGGTTATGATATCGATAAGCCTTGGCACACACTCCCGAAAAAAACCCGCGACTGGATTTTATTTACGAATGAAACGCCAACGGTGCCTGTCTATCCTGAATATAATATTGAGCAAACGCGCGAGGCAATTGAGAGTGGTGAAAAGCCAAACTACATGGGTACTTTTACCAGTGCCAAAAACTTTATTTTGCACTCTTTTGCTACCACTCAAAGCCCGCGTACCAAAAAACGCGTCTCGCAGTTTATGCAGATATCTGAGTGTCCAGAATGCCATGGCAAAAAACTAAAAAAAGAGTCGCTATCAGTCAAGTTTGCAGGATTGGATATAGGTGAGCTGTCACAGCTAACACTAACAGAAATGGTGCTAAAACTAGAAAAAACAGCTCACACCAAGGTAGCCAATGATACACCAAGCCGTGAAAAAGCGATTGTTGCCCAGCGTATTGCCAGTGATATTCTCTCTCGTGTTGAGGCACTGACAAGGCTTGGTTTGGGCTATCTTTCGCTTGAGCGCACCACACCAACACTATCTCCTGGTGAGTTGCAGCGACTACGACTGGCAACCCAGATTCGCTCACAGCTTTTTGGTGTGGTCTATGTCCTTGATGAGCCATCGGCAGGGCTGCATCCTGCCGATACTCAAGCGCTGTTAGGAGCGCTGGATGAGCTAATCGCGTCTGGCAACTCCGTGTTTGTCGTTGAGCATGATGTCAGTGTCATTAGGCATGCAGACTGGGTAGTCGATGTCGGGCCAAAGGCAGGCACGCATGGTGGCGAGATTGTCTATAGTGGACCTGTAGATGGACTGCGTGACGTTGCGCAGTCGCATACTGGTCAATATCTCTTTGCCAACGATACGGCTAATGCTCAGTCAAAATCTAACACAAGACAGCCGACAGCATGGCTCAAGCTTGCAAACATCGAGCGCAACAATATAGCAGGGTTAGACGTTGCGTTTCCGCTTGGGGTGATGACAAGTGTCACCGGTGTTTCGGGCTCAGGAAAATCGAGCCTCGTCAGCCAAGCGTTGGTAGAGCTCATCAATGAAGCATTGGGTCAAAAAACAGTCGCGGAAGCACCCGTAGGTGAAGCGGATTTACTTGAACAAGAGCTTGAAGCAGACACAGGTGGTGAAATCGTCACTGGCATGGCGCACATCCGTCGTCTTATTAATATCAATCAAAAAGCGATTGGACGTACGCCGCGATCGAATCTGGCAACGTATACTGGATTATTCGATGACGTGCGTAAGCTGTTTGCTGCAACCAAGCAAGCAAAAGCATCTGGTTATGATGCTGGTCGTTTCTCATTTAATACCACAAAAGGACGTTGCCCAAATTGTGAAGGCTTAGGGTTCGTTAGTGTTGAGCTCTTGTTCCTTCCAAGCGTTTATGCGCCTTGTCAGGTTTGTCATGGGCAACGCTATGACGAGGAAACGTTGGCAATCACTTATCGAGATAAAAACATTGCGGAGGTCTTGAACTTAACGGTTGAAGCAGCTCATGAGTTTTTTGTCGATGAAGCGCCTATTTTGCGTGCATTAGACGCGTTGCTACAAGTTGGACTTGGTTACTTACGCTTGGGTCAGCCTGCCACTGAACTGTCGGGCGGTGAAGCACAACGTATTAAGCTTGCCACTGAGTTACAGCGCACACAACGAGGCGACACACTTTACATATTAGATGAGCCAACCACAGGTCTACATCCTGCTGATGTGTCCATGCTAATGGCGCAATTAAATGGTCTCGTCGATGCTGGTAACACCGTCATTATGGTTGAGCATGATATGCAAGTGGCTAGCAATAGCGACTGGATTATTGATGTTGGGCCAGGGGCTGGAGAGGAGGGTGGGCTGATTGTCGCTCAAGGTACGCCACATGACGTTGCCCAATCAAAAACAAGCCGAACCGCGCCATTTTTATTGGTGTAAGAACGGGTCTTTAGATTGGGTTTGATAGTTAGAAAAGGTTATTCCCAATAATCATTGGGACATTCTGGCAGTTCAATCAAAGTATTACGTAGTGCTTCTGACCACTGTCGACTAATGGTCTTAAAATACTCATCATCTTCTTCGATACGGCGTCCTTTTGGTAGCGTGAGACTATCGTTTTCATAAATGACAAAATCAATGGGCATACCGACGGATAAGTTGGAATGAATGGTAGAGTCAAATGAGAGCATCAGCGCTTGGGCAGCATGATTGACATCGGTATCATATTTTACTGAGTGATCGAGGATTGGTTTGCCGTATTTGCTTTCACCAAACTGAAAAAACGGCGTGTCTTGTGTGGCTTTAATACAATTGCCCTCAGGATAGATCATATATAGCTCAGGTGGCTGTCCTTTGATTTGACCACCTAGTAAGCATGAGCTGGTGAAAGTACCGCTATAGTTATCATTAGCGACCCTTTGGTGAACCCACACTTAAAAAGCACCTTATGATAATCTCGAAACCAGCACTTGACTGTAAAGGTTTTCATAACCGCCGCCCATCCGTACGCCGCGTAAGGGAGCTGCGTCTAGATAATCTCGACCAATGGCAACATACACATGAGAGCTTGGCTGAAACAGCTGGTTTGAGATATCAAACGTGTACCAGTAGCCATCTAGCCATGCTTCTGCCCACGCATGACTTGCCATATGGTTTTCTGTATCATCATATAGATAGCCAGATACATAGCGCGCTGGAATCTGCTGATCTCGCAGGCAGCCTAAAAATACATGGGTATGGTCTTGGCACACGCCAGCCCCAAGCTCAAAAGCTTCGGCAGCCGTCGTGCCGACATGGGTTGTGTTTTTGACATAGGGTATTTTCATAAGCAGCTCAGCTGCCAGTGCTTTTAGACTGTCATGAGTAGCCGTTGTTAGATAAGGCTCTGCAAATTTACGCATGGCTTCAGAGCACTCAGTTAAGGGGCTTTGTACGGTAAACAGCAAATAAGGGACATTGTTCATATCCTCTAGACGCTCTGTGCTCGTGTTGATTTCGACAATACCTGATGCCTGCATTTGCAGGTTGTTATGCGCCTCATTACGACTCAGCGTGAGCCACTCGTTACCAAAGCCATCTTTTTGAATGGTAGCCACTTTGGGCAACATGACATTCCACTGATGAATGATCTGATGTGGTAGCTGCATGGGCGTCATGCGGATATATTGCACACTTCGGTGCGCCAGCTCATCGTAATAATAGTTAGTTTGGTGACTGATTTGAAGTTTCATAGCATCTTCCTATTCTTATTGCTCTGATTGTTTAGCACTCGGTGTTTTAATCATTAAATGCTGCCGCGCTAGACCCCTTGTTGCAATATCGTGCTGCACTCTTTACTCAGTAACTGAAAATCGCTAAGTTGTTGAGATTTAATCATTTGGTTGGTTAGGCGAATCAGCTCGCGCCAACGCGTGTTCTCTGGCAGCTTGTTGATCCAATGTTTAAATTCAAGACTAATGGCGACGGAGTCTTCATTTAAGAATACGGTACGCTCCAGTTGTTCAAAGTGTCGTCCCAATTGCCAAAAGCAAGTCACGATAGGATGCTCTTGTGCCATCGCGGCATTACAAGCATGTAGCTGTAACGTCGCGGCCCGATATGTTCCCGCGCTAGATAGCCGTTTGATTAGGTTGTATAGCTCAGCGGTGTCTTTACCGATGACGCCTTTAGCTTCTTGTACATTGGTTTCAATGGACTGAACAATATTGGATATTTTTTCTTGCTCCAAATCATGCAACATTTGAGCTTTCATGGTTTTTAAAGGCTGGTTTGGATCAACGTTAAAACCTAGGTGATTAATCAGGTGATGCAACTGTGCTTTTTTGATATTGCCTTTTACCAGTTGTTTGATGATGTTGTCATAATAGTATAAGCGTTCGCTATAGCGACCGAGCCAAACCAAATGATTGGCGGTAGACAGCAGTAATATCATGGGCGCGTTGTCAGGATTTTCATAGCCAGCTTCAAGTGGCTGCACGGGATCATGATAATGCGAGTGATTTGCGGTGATTGCCTCTGATGACTGCTGCTTATCAATTTGGTTATCTTGCTTTTTGGCCACTGACGGTTTGGTTGATGAGGTCAAGTTACTGTCATCGATGACCCAAGTGTCTTTGATGCCACCGCCTTGTGAGGAGTTGACGACCAACGAGCCTTCGACCATGGCCACTCGTGTTAGACCACCGGGTACAATATCCACTGAGCCATCGCCATGACTTAATATAAATGGTCGCAAGTCGATATGGCGCGGTGCAATACCGTCACTGACTGCCGTGGGGTTAGTGGAGAGTGATATGGTAGGCTGAGCGATAAAGCCTGCTGGATTTGCCAAAAGGCGCTTGCGATAGTCACTGATTTCTTGCTTAGTAGATGTAGGTCCGATGAGCATGCCATAGCCACCAGAGCCTTGTGTTTCTTTTACGACCAATTTATCTAGATTGTCCAGTACGTATTTAAGCTCATCAGGCTTACGGCACTGATAGGTTTCGATATTGGGCAAAAGGGGTTTTTCACCCAAATAAAACTCAATCATGTCAGGCACGAAGGGATACAAGCTCTTGTCATCAGCCACGCCAGTTCCTGGAGCATTAACAATGACGACATTGCCAGCACGGTAGGCGCTCATAAGGCCTGACACCCCCAAAATAGAGTCGGAGCGAAATGCCAACGGGTCAATATAAGGGTCATCAATACGGCGATAGATAATATCGACCTGTACTTTGCCACGGATACCTTGCATATAGACCTTGCTATCTTCGACGATTAAGTCGTAGCCATGAACCAATGGAACATTCATCTCATGGGCCAAAAAAGCGTGCTCATAGTAGGCGCTGTTAAAACGTCCTGGCGTTAAGATAGCTATCTGCGGATCATATTTACTGGTTGAGCTGGCAAGACAGGATTTGAGGCGCTTTGGATAGTCACTAACACCCAATATAGACGTATGGGAAAACTGGTCAGACAGAAGAATCTCTGATATTTTTCGGCTCTCTAACATGTAGGAGACCCCTGATGGCGTACGTAGATTGTCCTCTAATACACAAAACCGACCAGCCTCATCTCGAATGAGGTCAATACCACTGATGTGTGAATAAATGGGCTTATCAAGTTCAATACCCATCATCCATGGCTCATAGCAGCCGCTGGCATAAACGTAGCTGGCAGGGACAATACCTGCTCTCATAATGGCTTGGTCGTGATAAATATCATGCAAGAAGGCATTGAGAGCTGTGATTCGTTGTTTACAGCCAGCCTCTATCTGTTGCCATTCACTGGCAGCAATAATACGGGGGATAATATCAAACGGTATCATTCGCTCGATGTTCTTGGCATCGCTGTATACCGTAAAAGTTACGCCTTTTCGATAGAATATATCAGCGGCTTGCTCATTAAGATGATTTAACGCGTCGATACTGGTATTGTCGAGCCAGTCACCGACAGATCTAGCAGCCGGTCGGTAGTTCCCTTTACCGCTTTGTAGTTCATCAAAGCTTTGAGGCTTTTCTAGGTGCGTAGTTGTTTGTTTCTGGTTCTTGCTTATATATTGACTCTGGCGCTGAGATGACTTTTGATTCATAAATACCTCACGTATCCTTGTTAAAGTTATACTTTATGACAAATACACTGTCTATACTCAGCAGGCTAGCACTTGTATTACGATCAACAGGTAGTCCATGTCTTATATAAACTATACAACGTATACTAAACAATATACAAGAAGCGTTAAATAATAGGTATTGAACAGCTTTAACCCAGATTCAATATATTCAACTGGGTTGGCGTGACCAATAGAAGAAGAGTAGAGATGAGAAAGGCGGTAAAATTCATCTGTAAGTAGATTTTGCGCATCGTCATGATTTGTTAGTAAAACTACCCATGGTCATAATTGAGCGCCCATTGCTGAATAAGTGATGTTATTAGTAGTTATTGATCAATATAATCTATCTATAAGTAGAAGCCACGTAAATGAAAGCTACTCAAAATAATAACAACTCGACCATTGAGATCTATGAAAGTGCTGATGGAAAGGCGCAAGTAGACGTACGTTTTGAGCAAGAGACCGTTTGGCTGTCACAAGCACAAATGACTGAGCTATTTGGTCGCGATCAATCAGTGATTTCACGTCATATTGCTAATGCCATAAGCGATGAAGAAGTGTCCGAAAAAAGCAATATGCAAAAAATGCATATTGCAAATTCCGATCGGCCTGTGACCTTTTATGACTTAGATGTGGTTATTTCGGTGGGCTATCGGATCAAATCACCTCAAGGTGTTCAGTTTAGACGTTGGGCAACCCAGCGTTTACGTGAATACTTGGTACAAGGATATACGCTTAACCAACAGCGCCTTGATAAAAACTCTGCTGAGTTACAACAAGCGTTAAATTTAATCAAAAAAACAGCACAAAGTCCTGAGCTCAATACCGATCAAGGTCGCGGTTTAATTGAGATAATCAGTCGTTATACACAGACGTTTTTATGGCTACAACGCTATGATGAAGGGTTGTTAGATGACCCATCAGGGCAGGAAGGCGGTGTATTACCCAGCCCGGCTGAGGCGATGGCAGCACTCAATAATTTAAAATCGCAGCTGATAGAAAGAGGCGAGGCGACTGAGTTATTTGCTAAGCCTCGTGGTGACGGTTTGGGTAGTGTACTTGGTAACTTAGAGCAAACCGTGTTTGGTGAGCCTGCATACCCGACTATCGAAAGTAAGGCGGCGCACCTGCTGTACTTTATGGTGAAAAACCATCCTTTTACCGATGGCAATAAACGCAGCGGCGCTTTTTTGTTCGTGGATTTTTTGCATCGGAATAATCGACTGCTGAATGATAAAGGTGATATGGTCATCAATAACACAGGGCTTGCGGCATTAACGCTACTGGTCGCTGAATCTAACCCCAATCAAAAAGACACTCTGATTAAATTAATTATGAATATGTTGTCGTTAGAGGCCTGATAAACTGTTTTATCGTCAGTGTCTAACCACAAAACCCAAGGATAACAACCATGTTTAGCCTGATAAAAGACTGGCGCGAGCAGCGTATACTGGACAATAGCGAATTTACTCATGCTGACTGGATGCAAGCGGCCAAGCGGATCGTGATACTTGATCGGCTAAACGAGGACGAGCTAAACCGTTTGTTTGAACTGGCGACGTTGTTTTTGGCAGATAAATCCATAACAGGTGCACAAGGTTTTGAGATTACTGATGCTGTCAGGCAATCGATTGCACTGCAAGCTTGCCTGCCGATCTTAAATCTCAGCCTTGAATGGTATGCTGGCTGGTCAGCCATTATCATTTATCCTGGTTCCTACAAGAGCGAAACAACCACTGTCGATGAACTGGGCATCGTCCATGAGGGCAGTCAGCACCGTAGCGGTGAGGCGTGGCTGCGCGGCCCCGTTATTCTGTCATGGAAAGATGCGAAACACTCAGGCGAGCGCGATGGTCATAACGTTGTCATCCACGAATTTGTGCATAAACTTGATATGTTAAATGGCCGTGCCAATGGCTTTCCACCACTGCAACCCGATATGGATCCTGCGCGCTGGACTGAGATTATGACACATGACTTTGAAGACTTTCAGACTCATCGTAAGGCAGGACTAGATCGTTATGGCGCTACCAATCCTGCGGAGTTTTTTGCGGTTCTGAGCGAAGTGTTTTTTGAAACACCGCAAAAATTGGTAGATGCTTATCCAGATATCTATGAGATTATGGTGAAGTTTTTTCGCCAAACGCCACTTTAATAAGATCATTAGTATTTAACATTTATGTTGAATACTGAATATACAGGCGGAAAAATAATAAAAAGGGCAGTGTATGGCTTCGGTGACACTGCCTTTTTTATTACTCATTCTTTATTTAAATACATGTTTTTATAGATAAAAATTATTTAAACTGTCCATTGCTCATTCACAATAGCGACCAAATAGCGTTTGCCTTGATATCCTTCAAACACTAAGCGCATGATGCGCCAATCCATACCAGCGTATTCCTCTGAGCCTTTATGATAAAACTCGACAACCTCTGAATTGGGATAAATCTTCTTTAGGTTATTAATCATATTACCGCTGTGTTGGAATTCATTAATACTGATACTGGCATTGTTAAATTTTCTAGCATCAATCCATGTGTCTAAATATACAGGTAGTGGCGTGACTAGTAGATCGCCAGTACCGTCTTTTTCACCCCAAGTAAAGCGCACTTTGGACTGTTGTAGATATTGCGCGAATTGTTCACGGCTAAAGACTTTATCAGTCTCAGGACGCACATAGGCATACATCGAAAAACTAATACCACGGGTTGGATGAATATCATTGATGATGCGAGCAAAGTCTTGATTCGCAAGTGCGCGCTGAATACGTACGGCTTGCTGCTTAAGGGTTTGCTGACTGATGTCGGAGACTGTAGGCGTTGATGAGTGGCTATTAGATTGATTGGTAATGGCTGTATTGGATTCAGCAGAAGATTGACAGCCCGTTGCTGTTAGCACCAAAGCCAATGCGCCGCCAACGGTTAATTTAGACGAGCGGTCTTTAAAAGTAGATAATATGGTCATAAAGCATCCTTAATGAGCAAGTTTTACAAAGTTACTATGTAAAAATTATTATGTAATAGATTATTTCTAGTAGATAAACCGGAATGATACGATAATACAGCAGAGTCATAATATGGTTATGATGTAATGGTTTATAACACTTATATCATTGAAGCTCGTAGAGAATGCTATGCCAACACATTACTCATTGACGCTGCTAATCATAGGACTGATAGCAACCAATTCTGCTATAGCGAATATAGTAGAGTCGACTCAAACCTATGCAGCCATAAAAATAGCGACCATTAGCGACATGTATCAGCAAGACGTCAGCAATCAAGGCATGGATAATCCAATCGTATTGCAACAGTATGCCGACCCAGATTTACAAGCAGCGATGCAAATTGAGCAGGATTATTTTGATAGAGAGCAAATATCTTGTCATGTTGGTTATGACGTATTGTGGGATTCGCAAGATCCTGATTATGCACAAGACAAACAGTTTTCGATGACTAACCAAGGATTGGTACAAGTAAGTTTGGCACATGGCAGCAATGTTTATTATGAGTTGTCATGTAGTGGCATCGATGACGATGCTAGTTGCCGAGTGGCGGATGTGATTTTAAATGAGGATAGCAAGTCCTTACGAAAGCATTTACTAGAAACCTGTCGCTAGCCAGTGATGAGTGTTATTTTTATTGATATCTACATATGATATAAAAAGGTTATAAATTTTTAATAAAAGTCATAGAGATAACCATGAAAGTTTCCAAATGAAGCTGTATAAATATTATTAGTCTACTCTCCAAAGCTATTGGTTTGTTTTCGCATAATGTATATTATGTTAAATAAAGTCTATGTGGTATTAACTTCATAATAAAGGCTGAGATCCTTGTATATCAAGTACGTAAGAACGGAATACACTATCGCTTATATTAGTTCAGGATCATACTGCTCAGTCCTTGCAAGCTTGCAAGCTTGCATTGATTAGCTTTGTTATGCTAGTTAGATAAGGTGATGCCAAGCTGCTTTGCAGTGGCTAAAATATTGCCGTTATTATCTGCTAGCTTCTTGACGGCTTCGGCTTTAAATTGGGCGCTATAAGTTCTTACTTTCTTGGTCATGGTAAACTTCGGTTAATACGCTTAGTTTACCAAGTTTAGTTGTACGGTTTCTTCAGCATAGCTCAGAAACCTGATTTTAAATCCATAGATCGAGTTTTATGTTGTATGGCGTTTTGCCATATATTTACCCAGTAAGGGCAAGCAAAATGCTGGTAATTGAAAAGCACCCAGTAACGGTAGAAATACCGCACCCATAAAGGGCACAGTTATGGTGTAAGCAAGTAATACATTGCGCCCACCACACACCAGCGCCGCGACAATAGCGTTCTCATAGCCAAAACGCCGATAGATGATATAAGCGGTAAAATAAAACACCAAGGCCAATACAGAGCTTAGCACTAGTAATAATAACGCTTGCCACGGATTATGGTCAAAGGTAGTACGAAACCCTGCCATCAGTCCCAGTGGAAACAACATCAGTAGTAAAATATTAAACTGTCCAATTTTGGGATAATAACGTGTCAAAATAGCAGGTGAAACGAACCGACGTACCCCCACAGCCAGCACCATTGGCATAACAATGTAAACCAACAAGCGTTTGATATAAAGACCAACGTCTAAATGCGCGTTTCCATCGCCTAATAGCCACAGTACGCCTAATAATGTACATGGCATAACGAGCGTAGCAGCTATAGTTTTTGCCGTCGCCAGTTGTGCATCAAACCCCACCGCATTGACCAACGCACCACTACCAAACAATGGAGCGGTGGCACCAAGACCTGCAATAGCCAGTAGCCAATCGCCACGTACACCGAGTGCATAGGCAATTAATATTAAAACCAGACTCATACCCCCGCTTTGTAGCAAGGCAAAAACCCACACATAGCTTGTCGCTATACGCTTTAACAGCGCATACTGATCGATGCCCAGTAAAGTAAAAAACATCAAGAAGAACAGTATTTGGGGTAAATATACCAATACCGCATTGGATAAGTTTGGAAAAACAAAACCCACAATGGCGCAAACTGGCATAATTAATGTGCTATGACGCGCAATAAAACGAAGAAACATGACCTTTCCTAATAAAAAACATTCATAAAAAAGCGGGTATTACCTCCCTCCCCCCCCTTTTTTTACCATCCGTTATGCAAATAATCCCCACATGATACTCTTTTAGTATTTTAATTATCTAATCATTCCACTGTTACGGTTTACTGCGTTTTTAAGGCTGTACCGTTTTTTCACTAAAAAGATGCCGCATATTTTATGGTTTATACTGGGGTTTGCAGTAATATTTTTATGCTCTCTAGGTTTGCGACATTATCAATATCATATTGGGCAGATAAATACCATAAAAAGTCTTTCTTTGATGCGTCTGCTGAACCACGCTGGGATTGTTTGAGGTTCAACAATCTTAGAGAGTATGGAAATTCCTAGGTGTCTCATCCATCTACCACATCGATGCCTATATAACGCACCGACCCAATTTAATGAGTTGATAATTGCTAAACTGATTAAATAAGTTTGGTTCCCTAGTGAGGACTTGAACACTCGGCTGTAGGTTAATGATGACAATGGTTTGAGATATTTAGATAATTAAAGTGTACTTCGGTGTGTACATGCAGTGGGATTTTCGACGGTATTTCAAGTTACTTTTTATTTATCATAACGTCTGTTAAGCGAGGCTTATTTGTTTGTCAGATCATTGTATCCCATCAATAGCTTGTAGCGCTCAGCTGTTAGGCTTTAACGCTAATGTGGTGCTCTTGGACAGTAGTTAGTTGTTAAAAAGCATGTTAGGCATTGATTATGCTAGGTATATTGTCAGTCATAAATCCCATAATTCTAAGAAATAGAGTAAACATGCAAAATTTGATTGAAGCAAAACAGATAAGCTTAACTTTCCCTGATTCGCCTTTACACTTATTTTCAGGAATTGATCTATTCTTGACTGATGAATTACAAGCACTGATTGGTAGGAATGGGGTAGGAAAATCCTATTTAGCAGCAATACTAGCAGATAAATTAAAATCTAGTGAAGGAAGCGTACATCGCTTTTGCAATATAGGTTATTTGGCTCAAGGTGAGACAGTATTAGCAGGAACAGCAGGTGATATTTTAGGTACAAGTCAGATACAGAAAATCAGCATCCGAGTCCTAGATGGCGAAGGTACACCTGAAGACTTTAACTTTATGGATGATAAATGGAATTGGGAGGTTGAAACAGAAGCGCTTTTAGCAGAAGGGGAGCTAACACTAGATATACTTGATCGTTCATTTAAGACGCTAAGCGGTGGCGAACAGACGCGCTTAAAGCTACTGGCACTCAAAAAGCAAGGTTGTGACTTTTTAATACTCGATGAGCCAAGCAATCATTTAGATCGTGATGGGCGTATGTGGCTTGCATAATGGATAAAAAACTTTAGCGGTGGGGTTTTACTGGTAACGCATGACACCATCTTGCTAAAGCAAGTACAGATCGTTTATGAGCTAACTCCTACAGGGCTATCAGTTAGTCATGGCGGTTGGAATGATTGGCTACAAAGTCAGGAGCAATTACTTTTGGGCGCTCAAAGAGATGCAGCTCAAACGAAAAAAGAATTACAGCAAGCTAAACGTGATCAGCAAATGGCTCAAGAAAAGACAGAACAGCGCCAAAGTCGTGGCAAAAATCAGCGCAAAGATAGTAACCAAAGCAAAATTATTTTAGACCGTGAATTAGGACGTTCTGAAGCTACACAATCACGCAAAGCCAAGCTTCATGATGATCGAACACAAAATGCAGCTGATCAAGCAGCCAGTGCTAAGGCTCAGCTAGAAATCATAGAGCCGCTAGCAAGTGTCACCGCGCCACCTGAAGCTGCGAGCAATCCTCTTTTGCATTTATCTAACATCGTTCTACCGTTTGGTGCGACAGCGCCTATTAGCCTAATTGTGAATAAAGGTGAACGTATTGCTATCACTGGTAAAAACGGCAGCGGAAAATCTACACTACTAAAAGTAATATCAGGTCAGCTTGAGGCAGAGCAAGGTGAAATAGCAGTGACTGGGTCCTATCGTTTAATGGATCAGCATTTCTCTTTTCTTGATAAGGAGTTATCAGCACTAGATAATTTTCGTCAGCAATCATCTGGCTGGACAGAAGACTTATATCGAACCCGATTAGCACAGCTTAGAATCAAGGGTGACGCTGCAATAAAACCAGTTCATACCCTAAGTGGTGGTGAGCAACTCAAAGTCGCTTTGGCGTGCTTATTTTGTGGTGCTACTGCGCCAGCATTATTACTATTAGATGAGCCAGACAATCACTTAGACATAGAATCAAAAAATTTGCTTCAGCAAGCATTACACGATTACACAGGTGCTCTCATTTTAGTTTCTCATGACGAAAAGTTTATAGAAGCCATTGGTAATACGGATTACATAAGACTAGAGAGTACAGTTTAGGAGGGTATATCACTAGGGAACCATCAAAACAGACCTCTCAATCAACTAATAGACCACTTCAAGTGGTCTATTATTAGTCTACAAGCTAAAAATGCTGACCAATCCATCAAGCTATTTAGCAAATTTTGCGACCGCTTCAGCAACCGGCTGCTCGCCTTGAGTTAGCTCAATAATGACTCTATTGACGGCTGGATGCTCGATAATTTCGAGTAATGTAGAAGCCACATCTTCGCGTGCTACCTCTCCATAAGGAATCGCTAAACCGGTATGTACGTGTTGAGTGCCTGCATCATCAAGCAGCAGACCTGGGCGCACGATAACCCAGTCAAGATCAGTAGCGCTTAGATGTACATCGGCTTGTTTTTTGACAGCCATATAATTTTCAAAGGTCTCAGACACTTCTTTACCTCTAGCGGCTTCAGGAAATGCTGACACCAATAAAAAACGCTGAATACCTGCTTGCTGTGCGGCCGCTACGGCCAACTCCAGACCTTTACCATCGATAGCATCGGTCATCTCTTTGCCACCTTTACCGCCAGCACCCGCTGAAAATACGACGGTGTCACACTCACCCATCAGTTCAGCTAACGCTTGGGTATCAAGTTTCAGCAAATCACCTAACACAGACCTTGCGCCCAGATTTTTTAGCGCCTCAGCTTGATCAGGGTTACGGTACATTGACCACGCTTCGTGACCACGAGAGACCAGTTGTTTGGCTAAATGGCGGCCTACCTTGCCTGATCCACCAACAATAAATACTTTAGACATAAGGTTTTCCTTATCATTCTATAAATAATTTTTAAGTCACTAGCAAAGTACTAATGCTCATATGATCTGTGTTTGTAACATAGCTCTTTAGCCAGTGATAACCGTCTGAACTAATGGCTCAAAGCTATTATTAAGGCGCAACATGGGTGTGATAGATTTTGTTAATCACGGTCCAATTACTATCTACTTTCAATAAATTAAAGAAGTCAGTGAAGCAAAAACCTGAGATATCATTGGTATCAATACGAGCTGAAGCGGCATTACCGACGATGTCTAAGCTAACAATAGCGCTTTTGGCTTCAGGAGAAGAGTAAAAAATATCGCTATCGATAGTATCAAAGAGGTTTTGGATGGGGCCGCCATCAAGATTACCGTTTGCATCTAACCCAAAAATAGTAGCTTGATTAGCAAAAGCAGGTTGCATAATACTGCTGTCTGCTTGCTTACCTCCATTATTGTATAAATCTAATACTGCAACGATAGCGTTATATTCTTCTACGTAAGTAGGTTTACTCATGGTGTTCTCCTTGGTTTGATTAAAGCACCTAAGCCTAGCTTCAGACTGACTTTTATGTAGCGTTATTATATTGAGCAATAGGCTCGTTTCTACTCGTTTTCACTTATCTAAAGTACTGATAAGGTTATAGTGCTTCGTAAATAAAATATTTTAATAGTTGCTGCTTAATAATCACCATTTGGCCAGTCGGTATAACCTTCAGCACCGCCACCATAATAAGACTCCTGTGGTGCAATCGTCAGCTCAACGCCATGTTGAAATCTGGCCACTAAATCAGGGTTAGAGATAAACAATCGGCCAAAAGCAACGGCGTCAATTTTGCCCTCATCGCGTCTTTGTAGCGCTAAATCTAAGTCATAATTGTTATTGCCAATATAAGGTCCAGAAAACAGCGCTCGCAAAACATCTAAATCAATATCATCAGGAACGGTACGTGAGCCCCCTGTCGCACCTTCCACAAAGTGTAAATATGCCAAATTAAATTGGTTAAGTGCTTTAATAAGATAGCCGTAAGTGGCCATGACATTGCTGTCTAGCGGAGTATTACCCGCATCTGGTGATGCCGGTGATAAACGAATACCAACTCGATCAGCACCCCAGATATCTACAATAGCTTTAGTCACCTCTAGCGTTAAGCGCGTACGGTTTTCTATTGAGCCGCCATACTGATCGCTACGCTGATTGGTTGAATCTCGTAAAAACTGATCCAACAGATAGCTGTTGGCAGAATGCACTTCGACCCCATCAAAACCTGCTCGCTTAGCATTACGGGCAGCAATCTTATATTGCTCGATAATGCCTGGTATCTCATCCGTTGATAAAGCACGCGGCGTAGAGACATCCACAAACCCTTTTTCGGTATAGGTCTTGCCTTCCGCTTTAATCGCAGAGGGCGCCACTGGCAATTCGCCATTGGGTTGTAGTTCAACGCTCGAAAAACGGCCCACATGCCAAAGCTGGCTAACAATTTTGCCGCCAGCGGCGTGAACAGCGTCGGTCACCTGTTTCCAACCAGCGACCTGCTCGTCGCTCCATATACCAGGTGTCATGGCATAGCCACGGCCTTGCGGTGATATATTGGTCGCTTCAGCAACGATAAGTCCTGCGCTCGCACGCTGTGCATAATAAAGTGCGTGCATGGCATTAGGTACACCATCTTCAGCATAGCGACTACGCGTGACCGGTGCCATAAAAACGCGATTGCTCATTTGTAGAGCGCCCATTTGCACGGGATTAAAAAGATCGCTATCAGTGATAATATTTGTCATAGTACTGCTCAACTTGATTCAATGAGTTTTAATTATGTAGTGATCACTACAATTAAGGTATATTGTATAGTAACCACTACATATATTGTCAACTCTTTTTTTAGCAATAGGTAAAGAATGATGTCTGAGAAGATAGAAAAGTCTGTCAAAGCAGGCCGCGGTCGTCCGCGTAAGTTTGATAGGGAACTGGCGTTAACTCGTGCCCTAGATGTATTTTGGCTACAAGGTTATGAGCCTGCGTCTATTAATGATTTATGTACGGCTATGGAAATCAATCCTCCCAGTCTTTATGCAGCATTTGGCAACAAGGCGCAGTTATTTTTGGAGTCCATGCGCTATTATGAAGCCAAATACTGGGATCATATTTGGGAAGAGATGGTACAAGAACCCGACTTAACCAAAGCTATTAATGATTTCTTTTTACAGGCTTCTAAGATATTGACGACACCTGAAGTGCCCTGTGGTTGTATGGTCGTGTTGGCAGCAATCAATGTATCTGCTGACTCACAAGAGGTGCTTAATGAAGTCAAAAAATTGCGTCAAGAAGGGCGTGATTGCTTTTTAGCGCGATTAGAACAAGGCTTGCAATCAGGGCAGCTGCCTGCAGGGACTGATGTGAATATATTGGCGTATACGTTTAATACGTTATTGGAAGGCATGTCTATTCAAGCTCGTGATGGTTTGAGCCAAAAAGCTTTAGAGGGAATAGGCCGAGCGGCAGTAGCTATTTTGCCTAGATGCTAATAACTACTGTGGTGACATGAATGATAAAAGAACTTAAAACTTTCGTAGCGGTTTGTGAATTAGACAGTTTCACCGCTGCTGCTCGTCAAATAAACCTGACCCAGTCTGCGGTTAGTGCGCAAATTAGAGCATTGGAGGATGCTTTAGGGCAGCCGTTATTTACCCGCTCCGCTCGAGCTATTACGCTCAATCCACAGGGCAGCCGTATTTTACCTATAGCCAAAGAAATTCTAGCTCTCTATGCGACGATGCAACTCCCTTCAGACACCGACATTGCTAGCTACTATGGTCAGCTAAAGATTGGTGCGATAAGCTCCGTACAAGTCGGTATGCTACCGCAAGCTCTAAAGGCTATTAACGTATTAGCGCCGTTAATGCAGACAGAAATTATTCCTGGCCGCTCCATAGAGTTGATCGAAAAACTAGAAACAGCTGTTATCGATGCCGCTGTAATCGTACATCCGCCTTTCGTTTTAACAAAAGATATTGTCATTCAATCTATTATGACCGAGCCTTATGTCGTTATTAGTCCAAAGCAGTGGACTTTTTGCAGTCTGCGGCAAATGCTTGAGCAGCATCCTTTTATTCATTATAGTCTTAAGTCATCAGCCGGTGTACAATTAAGCAAATACCTTAAACAACAAGACATTAAGGTAAATACTATCATGGAGCTTGATGACCTTGATGCCATCGTTATGATGGTTGAGTCTGGTTTAGGAGTAGCGTTGATTCCTTATGCTGGACTATGGATTAGAAGCCCAGTATCGATACAAATTCATCATCTAGACGATAATGATTTGGTTAGAGAGATTGTACTTGCCTATCGTTATACCGATCGTCAGCAGCCAAAAATAAATGCCTTAAAACAGGTGTTAGCACTTTGATTTGAAATCCGTTTTTTTTGCCTTTTATCTTAATAGATAAACCTTATTTTTATGGTAACTTATTAAGTATAAGAAATATTTGAGCTGAGAATGAAATATTTACGTTTTTCTTACTCAGTATCCTCGGTTACGATGATTTTACTTTATTTAATAACCTTCAGAGGATCTTATGAGCTTATCACCTTTTCATCTCGCCATTCCTGTCTACGACATAAATACTGCTCGTACTTTTTATAGAGACGTGCTGAATTTGGAAGAAGGCCGCTCTAGTGAGCAATGGGTTGATTTCAATTTTTATGGCCATCAGGTGGTCATCCATGAACATCCTAAAACTCAGTCACAAGAGCACGCACACACCAATGTGGTAGATGGTCATGATGTACCCGCGCCTCATTTCGGAGTAGTATTGCCTTGGCAGCAGTGGGAAGCGTTAGCCAATAGACTAAAAGATTTGAGTACTAAGTTTGTTATAGATCCTTATATTCGTTTTAAAGGAGAAACGGGTGAGCAAGCGACCATGTTCTTTTTAGACCCTTGTGGGAATGCGCTGGAGTTTAAGGCTTTTAAAAATATAGACCAGCTATTTGCGAAGTAATATCTAGATCTAAACTTACCGACAAAAAGCTAACCTTAAGCCCAAATACCACTTTATCTTTATGTCTAAAAAACCCTCAAGTCTTCATCTGATGTATGCTGAAGAAACCGTATAACTAAACTTGGGAGGAGTCAGACAGCTCGATCACGATGATCTATACTATTAACTTTATAGTCATTGTGTCCATATCTAACACTAGCAGTTCGTTGCCTGTATAGTGCACCGATCATGTTCTCACAACAGAGTTTATGACGTTGGATGTCACAAATCAGTTTTCACTGGTTCCATTTAGGTATACCCTAAGGGAACCAGTAATTTCTCCCTTCAAACCTATTAATAGACTACTTAAAACAGACCGCCATAAGGGAACTAATCAAAATAGACTGAATTCATTCGAACATAAAATACTAAATTAACTGTCCATATTGTATTCAAAAATATCTGAGCTAGATATCAGCTTATCAGACTTATTATCTATGCCGATAAATGAGAAATATAAAGTAAAGAGCCTCTTAGAACTAAAAGTATCAGCAGGTTTGATTGCAACTTGGCGATATGCACAGTTATTTGTCCAAAACTTACATAATGGATATCATCGCCTATTCGCTAAGTTATGAAATACTAAGTTTAGGTTTATGAAGTGGAGTGATCAAAATCGTGGATTAATGCCAAAAAACTGCGATTTTCGAATAGTTCATGAATCGAATTTTTTTAATTTCTAAAAAAATAGATATTATATTTAACAAGGGTTTATGTTTACATTTTTTATATGAATAAAGCTTTAGATAAACATAAATCCAATGAAGTCTATGTAGTATTAAGTTCATGGGATTATGTTTATATCATAAATAACTAGTCAGTTTAGTTAATAGCCGCTCAAATGTAATGTACATTTCATGTCCAAGTAATCATTACAATCTTCACTATGGTAAACATTAACTGAATCTGTTTGCTATACATATAATTAGTATGGCTTATATCAGAATAAGCCATACTAATTGATGACACGGCCTAATACAAAAATGGCCATACTGAGCAAAACCAGTATGGCCATCAAATTTATAATTTTTTATAAGCTACTCACAGCAGTAATATTAAACTTATTCTAAGTGATGAACTTCTTGCAAACCATAAACTGGGGTCTCTATACCCTCCATTCTGGCTTTAAGCTGCAGCGACAAGTATTGAGAATAATGTCGAGACTGATGTAAGTTACCACCATGGAACCATAATGCCTGTTGTTGCGTTGGTTTCCACATATTTCTTAATTCACCTTCCCAAGGGCCTGGGTCTTTAGCTGTATCTGAGCCCATGCCCCAACACTTACCGACTTTATCGGCCACTTCTTGTGAAATTATTTTGGCTGCCCAACCATTCATGGAGCCATATCCAGTGGCATATACAATTAGATCAGCTTCTAGTTCTGTGCCATCAGTTAGTACCACTGAATGAGATTTAATATGATCAATACCTACTTTGGGTTTAAGCTTTATCTTACCTTCTGCGACAAGTTCAGAAGCACCTACATCGATATAGTAACCAGAGCCTCGGCGTAAGTATTTCATAAAAAGACCAGTATGATCTTCCCCAAAGTCGAGCATGAAGCCTGCATCGGTTAGTCTTTTATAAAAATCAGCATCTAAATCGGCGACTTTACGATAAACAGGCTCATGAAATTGCGGCATAATTTTAAAAGGAATAGAACCAAAAGTCAGATCTGCTTTATAGGTGGTTATTCCGTTTTCAACGGCTTCTTCTGAGTACAAACCCCCTAACACTTCATCCATCAACGTATTTGATTTAATAATATGAGTCGATGATCTTTGTATCATAGTGACATCTGCACCGTTTTCCCAAAGGGCGGCACAAATATCATGCGCCGAGTTATTGGCACCTAACACAACACATTTTTTATCTCGATAAGCTTCACCGCCTGGGTGTTGGCTAGAGTGCTGTTGCTCTCCAGCAAAATCTTCCATACCAGGAATTTCAGGGACGTTTGGTAATCCTGACATACCAGTAGCTAAAACTAACTGTTTAGGATGTAAGACTAAACGTTCACCTGCTCTATTAACCTCTACATTCCACTGCTGTAATTCTTCATCGAAAGCAGCACTGATACACTCAGTTGACCCCCAGTAGTTTAACTCCATAATCTTAGTGTACATTTCTAGCCAATCACCAACCTTGTCTTTTGGCGTGAATACTGGCCAGTTTTCAGGAAAAGGAATATATGGCATGTGGTCGTACCATACAGGATCATGTAAACATAACGATTTATAACGGTTACGCCACGTATCACCAGGCCTCGGTTGTTTATCAATGATAATTGTAGGAACCTCAAGTTGTCGTAAGCGCGCTCCTAGACCTATACCACCCTGTCCGCCACCAATAACCAAGCAATAAGGTTGATCGCTGTAGCCAAGATTTTTTTCTTCAAGCTCACGTTTTTCCTGCCATGTTAAACGATCAGGATTAACACCATGCTCAGCACCTTTTGAGCGTAATTTCTTACGCTTTTCTGGGAAATCTTTAAGCTCAGTCATAGTGGTTAATAACGTCCAAGCTTTACCATCACGCAAGCGCAAGTGGCCGTATCCTCTAGCTACTTTAGTGTTGAAGCTAATCCAAGCCTCTACTACACCATCACTTTCTACTGCTTCTCCATCAAGCTGCCATTCATACGGCTCAGTAGTTTCCAAGGTATGTGAAAGCATATCTTTAATGTCATCTTGCCCCTCTAACGTTTTTATATTCCAAGTAAATGAGACTAAATCACGCCAGTAACCTTCTGTTTCAAAACACTCAACTGCTTTGTCTATATTTTTCGTCTTCAAAGCTTGATCAAAATCTTGCAGCCAATTAGTGACTTGTTGGCTTGCGGACAACTCATTGTCTAATTTTTGAGTAGTCATAAAATCCCTCTCCTTGGTTGTTTTTGTTTGACTATATTGCTGAATTCCATTTGCAGCATTAAAATATCGCTAAGCACCAAATAAGTTGCTTTCCGAAGTGAATTAGAAAGCATCATCTATTTATATAAATAAATATTTTAAAAAAATAAAATTAATATATTAAAGGAAAATTATAGTTTTTACAGTTAATAACTCGATAATCATACTAACTATAAGGCCTCTAATAAATAAAATAAATCGAATACTTACCAATTTTTACAACGACTTCTTCATTATAGAGCAATCTATATACGCACTAATAACATATATATTTTAGGACCAAGTGAACATAAGAAGATATTGCATTATCCAAATTTCCAGTATTTTGATTGCTCTTTAATTACTGCTTGAACTGCATCTTCTTCATGAGGAAATAACGTCTCAACTGGACAACCGAAGCCTTCCATGAATGGATCTTCTACATCTGTTTTTATTCCGCTTATTGCTTCTACAATAGCCAATGAGCAGAAAGGAACGTATGCAGCGCTGTATCCTCCTTCATGACACAATACTAGACGGCCATCACAATGTTTTTCAGCAAGATTTTTCATAAAAT
This sequence comes from Psychrobacter aquimaris, assembly GCF_016107525.1. Lineage (GTDB taxonomy): Bacteria > Pseudomonadota > Gammaproteobacteria > Pseudomonadales > Moraxellaceae > Psychrobacter > Psychrobacter aquimaris. The sequence continues at coordinate 287,941 of NZ_JABASR010000002.1, forward strand.
TTGCAAAGCGTCCGAAACCGTCTGCTGTCACCATCATTCGCGCTAATGGATCGAAGAAGTTTGGATCTTGTCCTGCGGATATTATGATAAGCTCAGGTTTAAACTGATCAACAATTGGACCAACAATCTTCTCAAATGCATTCATATATCCAGCGTTCCCAGTACCAGCTGGCAATGGGATATTGACATTATAGCCTTCACCTTTGCCTTCACCGGTATGCTCAACATAACCGCGCTCGGCAGGGAATAAGCGATCTTGATGTAGTGAGATGAATAATGTGCTGTCATCCTCGTAAAATGCCTGTTCTGTACCATTACCATGGTGGACATCCCAATCAAGTACAAGAATACGCTCTAAATTATATTTTCGTTTAGCATGCTTTGCTGCGATTGCTACATTATTAAATAAGCAAAATCCCATGCCTTCTTGTGCTTCAGCATGATGGCCTGGTGGTCTTGTTAATGCGTAAACGTTTTGCACATTTCCATCCATGACAAAATCCACAGCAGTCATTGCTCCACCTGCAGATAGGAGAGCAATTTCATAAGAGCCTCTACCCACAATAGCAATTTGTCCTGCATCACCACCGTTTGCGTCACTCAATTCTTTCACTTTATCAATATAGCTTGGCAGGTGAAATAGTTCAATATCTTCTCTTGTAGCGCGTTCCGGAGCTATCGACTCCAACTGAGGAGTCAAACCACAAATATCCATCAAGTTTTTAAAACGTCTTTTCGTTTCAGGATCTTCTCCGTATACGTGACTTTGTACGTAACCACCTGACGCTAAATGCAATGCACCTGAGCCGTTATCGTGCCAGAAATAGCTTTCATCGTAAATAAAACCTGTTGTCTTCATTTGACTTCCTTGTCTTAAGCTCTGTAGCATGAATGTTGAAACCTATCATTCCAAATTATCAAGCTACTGTATATTACCTAAAAGGATAATTTTAAAAGATAGTTTTTTAGCTCTTTTGCACTGGAAGCATCGATATTAACGAGCAAACTTGTATCCTTAGAACAAGATGTGAGGATGAATTATGAATTTAAAGAAAGCAGATTATCGGAACATCATACATTTTATTAATGGCTCTCTCTCCGATCACAAGCAGATTCAACCGTTATTTTCTGAGTTTTTTCAATTCCATCATTCGTTACTTTGGCATGCAGACGAAAAGTGTGATATGCATAGCTTGAAGTTCTATAATTTCAGCGAACAACTGATTCTTGACTATAAAGAGACTCACAACATGAATGATGTGATGCATCCTAAAAAGCATTTGTCCAATTTAGGAGGTAGCAAAGAGTCTGTATATCTAATAGGAGAGATGGCAACGCCAAAACAGCTGTTAAGCTCCTCTTATCATAAGTTTATCGAGCGTCATGAAATAATTGATCAGATGGTTATGTATCTTTCTACTGCAACTGCTATTTATGCAGGAATAGGATTTGTCAGATTTAAAGGAGAAAGGGTTTTTACGAGAAATGATAAAGCAGTTCTACAGACACTATCTACACATATGCAGCACTTAGTTATAAATTCGATGCGCATCAAAGAAATTGCCACTGTTAATGTGCTAGTTAATTCGGACGCGGAACCTAAAACCATACTTTCTAACAGAGAGTTGGAAATTTATCGGTTGATTGTAAAAGGATACTCGAATATAGAAATTGCAAATCAGTTATTTATTACTGTTAATACTGTAAAGAAACATTTGAGAAATATGTATGAGAAAAAACAAGTTAATAATCGTACGGGTTTAATTTATAAATTAAATAATTCGGCGAGATAAGTAGTTATACTATTTTTGGGAAGATGCCAGGTGGCTTTTTTGTGCTCAAATCATTTGTCATAACGTCTGAAAAGCTATGATTTTTGAAAGGCTCATGAATCATTTATTTTACTCCTTACGATAGAGCATTTTTTTATAGCTAATGATCTCTAATAATTCGTGAACCTAGCTCTAGGTAGGTGCCCGTTAAACTAGAGCTGCCTGACATTAACTTCATAAGATTATAATTATATGGTCAATCCTTATTAAGCTTGGTTAATAATTGTCTAATTATAATGCGTATTACCTGTTCATAAAGTCATTAGTAGTCTCATCATCGCCTAACAACCAAATTCCTTATCATTCGACTGTTGGTAGCTTGGTAAACTAGCTCTTTGGTGTATAAGTTTTTAACCCCTGCTAAGTACAACCAGCTCTCATTTGTCCAGATATAGGTGATGTCGCTGACCCACGCTTCATTATTAAAGTTAGTAGTGATTTTAAAGCGCTTGTGACGACGGCAAGTAATACCGTACTGTATCTTTGATACTTCTGACCATGTATTGACTGATATGATGGCCTTGCTCTGCAAGATGAGCATGCAATCGCTCACAGCCATAGTGCTGTTTAGTTTCATCATGAGCCACGCGAACTAGCAGCTCACACTAATTGCGATGAATCTGCTGATCACTGATACCACGATTTATCCAGTTGTAATAGCTTGATAAATTAACATTTAATACGTAACACATGCAGTGATTCTAAATGTTTTCTGATTATCCTTGATAAAAACATGCTTCATCAACTGTATTTGGCGAATATTATATTGCTTAGTGCCGATAAGCTTGCCTAGCTGCCTTGCAGTCGCTGAAACATTGCCATTATTATCCGCTAACTTTCCTTGTATTTAAATAAAAAAGGGTTATAACGCTATATATTGCAATATAAAAATTGACTTACCCATCATACTTCTATTATATTGCCGACCTAAAATTAAACACTGACCATTCACCTTATTTCAATGTAGTAAGTATCATAGTTCTGTAATGCCTCTCCCTCCCCTTTAATCCTTCAAAAAAGAAGTAAGCAATGAGTAATGATAAGGAATTATCAGTTTATGAGCTTGGGGTAATCAAAAACTCTCTGAGAGAACGATTGATAACGATAGAAGAGGTTAGAGCCTATCGTGTACCCGAAGAATATGAAGAAAAACTAAACGAGCAAGTAGATGCTTTCAGGCTCGATTTGATCGCAATTAAAGATAAAATCGAAGTGATGATTTTAAATCAATTGGATGAAAAAGGAGTTTTCTAAATAGTAGTAAATACTCTGATTGTTCTAATGTTTGATAAAAATCAAATACCAGCTCTAAAACCACAATGAACCGTAGTTTTTTTCATTTCTTGAATTTAAATAATCAAATAAAACCTTTGATTACCACTTGTCGTATTGGTGTCCAAACTGGTTTTATATAAATAGTCCCATTATACCGGTCTATTTTGAGTGGTTTATTAGTCTATTATTGAGTCTAATTGGAAGTTCAGTGAGCATATGTACTCAAAATGTGTTACAATATACATACATATTTTGGTATATAGTTTCAGATTGTATATAGTTTGTTATAGGCTATGTATAAATTATTATCCTTAAGTGGATACACTATGCCAGTGAGTTCTAAGTTGCCAGAAGATGTGATTTTAGCTTTATAGCATGATGAAGTTCAGTGTTCATCTGCGTGTTGGACTTCACATGATCGAAACACTAATAAATCTAACCCTTGGAGCTTTACCATGCAATTTAAAAAATCTTTAATGACCGCTACATTAATTACTATTGGTGGATTCACTGCTCTGTCTGCGAATGCTGAGAGTCCTACCTCAAGTAGTTTTGGCGTTAGTATGGAAGTTGAATCAATATGTACTGTAGATGCAGCCCCTACAGATATTATACTTGCAGCGACTGAAGCAGGTACAGCGACTACAGATGTAACAGCAGAAACCGCGCTTATACTAAACTGCTCTAAAGGTTCTGTTGCTACTATCGGTTTGACACCTGCATCAACCACTAGCCTCGACGGTACTGGAAACTTAAAAAGTGAAGCAGGTGAATTGGTTGCATATAAATTGACTTCTGTTTCAGCTCTTGGTGACGCTTGGGGTACTACTACTCCAGTTAAGACCGCAGAATTCGAAAATTATGCTACCGCCATCTCTACTCCTATATTTCTCACAGTAACTGACGCAGCCGACGTTACCCCTGGTTCTTATACAGATACTATCAATATTTCTGTAGCCTATTAATTTCCATGTTAAGTCTCTGGTTACACCGTGTTGCGAGATCTACTGTTGTCTCTAGCTTATTATTTGGTAGTGGAGCAATGGCGAGTGGCCTACAGGTCTCTCCCACCTCCTTAAGCTTACAAGCTAGAGAAAACGCCAGTGGCCTGACCCTTAGTAACTCAAGTGACGAAGCGATAAGTGCGCAAGTGCGCATTTATCAGTGGTCACAGGATGAAACAGGCGATCAGCTCACGCCCTCACGAGGATTATTGGCCAGTCCGCCAATGATTAAGCTCAACCCTGGTGACAAACAACTGGTTCGAGTTATCCGTGCCAAGGCACCGCCACAAGGCGCTGGGGCAGTGGAAGATAGCTATCGAATTTTGGTTAATGAGTTACCTATTAAATCTGCTACTCAAAAGACAGGCTTGCAATTTGCGCTAAGCTACTCTTTACCTGTATTTGTGCAGCCAGTTGACATTGTCAAAACTGATTCACAATTGCAATGGCGTTATAGCTTGCAACCAGATGGCAAGCAAATAACATTACGAGTCAGCAATAGCGGAAATGGCCATGCCAAATTGATTGACCTGAGCATTATAGATGCTGCGGGCAATAGCGTTAATATACATCAAGGTTTACTGGGTTATGTTTTACCAGATACCACTATGAACTGGACACTGAAAATACCGCCATCCGCTCTAAAAAAGGGTGCGATAGCCGGTAAGTTCAAGGTAACGATCAATGGTAATCAGACGATGCAGGACGTTATACTGGACAATAGTATTCGCTGAAGCAGTTTTATTACAAAGTATGACTACCTCTCTCAGCCATGCTGTTGAACCAAATAAGCTTGCCTCCAAAGATATTTCCTCTACAATCATTGATAATATTAGGCAGGCTCAGCTCAGCTTAGACAGTTATAACACTGAAGATAATGAATCTGTTCTCGATCTGTATTTAGATGTCACTCTTAATCAAACCAGTTCTGGTTTGGTACATTTTATTTACCGTGAAGACCAACTTTGGGCCAACGCTAATGTGTTGCAACAGCTTGGCTTTATTGTACCGTCTGATAACATCGAACCTATACCGTTAAATAGCCTGCCTGACCTCAAGGTTGATTATGATGCACGGCGGCAAACGCTGAGCCTTATCGCACCGCTAAGTTTGCTCAATCTAGATACCACTGTACGTAACACACGCAGTAATCAGCGCCCACAACCCACTGCATCGCCAGGCATGTTATTGAATTATAATATCTATGGTAGCCAAACCCAAAATAATGCTAAAAACCTAAGTGCTTTTACAGAGCTGCGTGCGTTTAGTGCTCTTGGTGTACTAAGTTCTACGGCATTGACCACAGCTACTTACTCTACTGGCAATAGTAACAGTAATAATGACAAAGATTGGGATGGCCGCACTGTGCGTTTGGATACCAATTGGAGTAAATCATTCCCTGATAAGCTGCTTACGGTTCGTGCTGGTGACATCCTCACAGGCGCACTGTCATGGACACGCTCTACGCGCTTAGGTGGTCTACAGCTTGGTACTAATTTTGATTTACAGCCTTATATGACAACCACTCCATTGCCTTCATTTTTTGGTTCTGCCACTTTGCCCTCAGCAGTAGAGCTGTATGTGAATGGCCTTAAGCAATATAGCGGTGACGTACCCATTGGACCGTTTGAGTTACAGACGGCTCCTAGCTTTAGTGGCGCAGGCGATGCTCAGTTGGTAGTTACCGATGCATTAGGGCAAAGCACTACGCTTGAGTTCTCTTTATATGACGCCCATCGTTTGCTACAGCCTGGGCTTTCCGACTGGTCGGTAGAGCTGGGTGCCGTTCGCGAAAAATATGGTAGTAAGTCCTTTGATTACGGTAATAATATTGCTGCCAGCGGCACTTGGCGTTATGGGGTGAGTAAACGCTTTACTGCAGAAACCCATGCCGAAGTAACCAATGGTCTGAGTAATGCAGGAATCGGCGGTACTTGGTTATTAGGCCGCGCAGGCGGTGTTTTATTTGCCTCGTTAGCGGGCAGTGAGAGTCAAGGGCAAAATGGCGCCCAATACAGCACAAGCTACACATGGAATAACAGTCGCTTTAATATCGGCGCCAGTGCCACAGGCACGAAAGGGACTTACCGTGATGTAGGCAGTCAGTACGGATCTGTACCCGTTCGCCGCAGTGAGCAGATATCGTCAGGTTATAGTACTCAATCTTTAGGTAGTTTTGGCATGAGCTATAACCAAGTCTCACTTACTGATCAGGAAACTACACAGTTCGCCAGTGCATATTGGAGTAGGTCCTTTGGCCAACGTCTAAGCTTGAGCGCTAATCTTAATCAAGACCTCGATGACTCTGCTAATAGCAGTGCTTCTATAGGCGCTTCATTCTCTTTAGATCGTAATGTTTCAATGAATAGCAGTATTCAGCACACAGACGAGCGTGATGTATTTGTGGCTGATATTTCACATTCAGCACCAAATTCAGGCGGCATAAACTGGCGCGCGCAAGCAAGACACATTATAGACAATAGCTTAGATAGTAATTCCAGTAGAAGTGACAGTAACGATGGATTGGCAGAATTAAGTTACCTTGGTCGCTATGGCCGAGTACAAGCGGGTGTCAGCGTCAACGATGACAGTTACGCTACATATGCCAGTGGCACAGGCTCACTCGTCATGATGGGTGGAGGGTTATTTCCAACCCGCCAAATCAACAGTGGTTTTGCCGTAGTCTCTACTGACGGTATCGCTAATGTGCCCGTACTCCTACAAAACAGTCCAATCGGTACTACAAATAGCCGTGGCTTGTTACTGGTGTCGCCACTGAATGCTTACCAAAGCAATAAAATCGGTATTAATCCTATGGATTTGCCTGCTGACTTGCGGATTGACAAAGTGAATATTGAAGCCACACCAACTGACCGCGCTGGTACCTTGGTAAACTTTGCTATTACACCAGTACGCTCTGCTTCCATTATTCTTATAGATAGTAGTAATCAGCCTCTGCCATTAGGCAGTCAAGTACGACAGCTCACCAACATGGCTGTGCCACCGACTATCATTGGTTTTGATGGTGAGGTATATCTGGATACGCTGGATGAGCATAATGTGCTAGAGATAATTAATCCCTCTGGTGACATCTGCACTGTCAGTTTTGACTATTATAAGAAGGGTGATGAGATTCCATTACTCGGCCCCCTCAACTGCCAGAAGGTACAAAACTAATGCAACGATTGCAAATAAAGACGTTCCAATGGCGTTACAGTTTACTTTTTATGTTGATTGCATTGTGGTTAATGATGGGAACAGTGCAGGCAGCGCCAATCGTCACATGCTCAGCATCCATAAGCAATATCGAATTTGGTTCTATTGACCTCCTCACTAGTAATACTTTCACAACGACAGGTACAGTAAGTTACTCCTGCAAAAATACAGGAGATGCCCCACAGTCCCTGACACTCTGCTTAAACATTGGTAGTGCAGGAATCAATCCGAGGGCGATGCCACTGCTACCGAATATATCGCCAGGTGACTCTACAAATCTGCCTTTCCAGCTTTATAAAGATAGCGGATATAGTAATATTTGGGGGTCTATGGCAAACGGATCAACTCCAGTACCAGCTAGCATCAACGTTACAGTAGTAGGTGGTGCTACACAGGCAGATACGCTAACAATTTATGCGGCTATTCCTCCAAACCAGAGCGGAAAGAGCGCTGGATATTATAAACTCAACTTTAATATTAACGATACACTTGTGACGTCTGTAGCAGGTATAAATGGTAATTGCGCCTCATCATCAGGATCAGGTCCTGGAGTTACACCCAATCAACGTATGAATACATTCTATGTTCAAGCCAATGCTCCTACCAAATGCTTGATTAATTCCAAAAGTAATATAGATTTTGGTAATACGCCATCCAGTGCTAATAATATTGAGAGCAAAGGTACTAACCCTATTAATCTAACTTGTACAAATGGTACGGTATACAATATTGGCTTGGCGCCTTCCAATGGTAATAAAGATGGGGCGGGTGTTATGAAAGGAAGTGGTGGTAACTCAGATCTGGTTCGTTATCAACTGCGTTCTACCCCTGATCTTAGTGGAACGCCATGGGGAAACACTGCTACCTCTACAAACTTGGGAAATGGAGTAACGGGTACTGGAATTGGTACCGCTCAAAACAAAAGCGTCTACGCTACTGTTCCTAGCGCTGACTTCAAGCCTGATACCTACTCTGACATAGTTACTATTAGTGTGAATTACTAATGAAGTCTGTTGCTTTATTGGTGATCAAATTCTTATCTACGTAACATGTCACATGAAGAAGTGTACCGGAAATTGCTCATCTCTATTAATTCTTGAACCTAGCCCTACCTAGGTACGCATATATTAAATGAAGCTTATAGAAGCTTATAGAAGCTTATAAATGATTTTCGACTTTATTCGTCAGCGCTTATTAATGGCTAATCACTTTTATTCTCTCTACCAAAAAGTCTACGGCCGCTTTTATTTTGGGTACTGAATAACGCTGTTTTTGATATAACAGATACACCGCCATATCTGCGTGTTGCGTTATCGCTAATCTATGCTCAAACGTCAGCTCTTGCAACGCGCCTGACGCAAGATATCCTGCCAATGCCCACCGCGTGGACATCAATATACCTTCACCCGCGCAGGCTTTTTTTGCCAGCCACGACCCATTGTTTGAGATGGCGACCGCTGAGCCTGAGACATCCTGCCATTGACCATCGATATGACACAGCCAAGGCGTGATTCCTGTTGGTGTCTTAAAATATAGCCCCATGTGCTCTCTTAACTCTGACACATGGTTCGGTGTGCCATGGGTTGCCAGATAGCTCGGTGACGCGACAGGGATAAAGCCATTATCCATCAGCCGTATGGCAAGCACACGCTCATTTGGCGCATAGCCACCGCGAATGGCAATATCGACATCATCGCGGCCAAGGGTGGATAGCTCATCACTTAAACTGACATCTAGAACAATTTGGGGATACAACGCACTAAATTCGTCCAATAAAGGCAGCAATATCTTCTCACCAAAACCCACCATCGAGCTGATGCGTAGTCGCCCCATAGGCGTTGTTTGGTAGCTACGTACCGTCTCTTCGCTTTGCTCAAGCTGATTCAATATGTGTTGCACATCGTTGTAGTAGACCTGCCCTACTTCTGTCAGTTTGACGATTCGAGTCGAACGTTTTAACAATGTCGCGCCCAAACTCTTTTCTAAATCAGAAACTCGTCTTGATAATGAGGATGGTGGCACACCAAATACCTTCGCCGCTTTGCTAAAACTACCTGTCTCGACCACTTTACTAAAATATCGTATCGCCCGTAGCTGATCCAAAACCTATCTCCATTCACTAAATAGTCAATTTTCCAACATATCTGTATCAATTGCTAAGTATTTTGACTTTATTATTGTCTTAAAAGCAATATTGATTCGCGATTTACCCTATATATCACCTTATTAAAAACAGTAATAATATGTTTAGCTTAAGCATGACAACTAAAAATAATACTCACATCCATAATGGAACAATAACTTATGATTACTTTGCATGGTTTTCCCGCAAGCAACTATTACAACATCATCAAACATGCGCTGTTATACAAAGAAATACCCTTTAAAGAACATCTTATCTTCACTGACAACGACAAGTTACTGACTGTCAGTCCTGTGGGTAAAGTGCCCGCTATCACAACAGATGAAGGCGTGACGCTTTCAGAGTCGAGTGTCATTTGCGACTTTATCGAAGAGACCTACCCTGACACACCGTTATATCCTGAGTCAGCAACTGAGCGTGCGATCGTTCGTCAAATTATGAAAATAGCAGAGCTATATTTTGAATTGCCAAGCCGCCGCCTCATTCCTTATGTGTTTTCAGGCACCGAAGCTCCTGACGCTGTCAAACAAGAAGTACGTCAAGTGCTCGCCCGCGGGATTCCTGCCTTAAACCAGTTGTGCCAGTTTTCACCTTGGATTGCTGGTAAAGAGCTCACGATGGCTGACATCTATATGCACTATGTAAACGTCGTCGTCAAAGCCTGCGCCTCAACCCAGCTTGACTGGGACGTGCTGGCAGAGATACCCGGTATGAAAGAATGGAACGAGACCATGAGTCAATCTGACATTGCACAAAAAATAGAGGCCGATCGCGTCGCCAATCTGCCTGAATTTATGACACACATAAAAGCTTACATACAGGCAGCCCAGTCTAAATAATGGCTTTTAGAATAAAATAACACCCATACGATAACAATAGTGAGTGATGCCAAACATCATTCATAGGAGAAAAAATCATGACCGATAAAAACAAACAACTGGTTTCGACCATCAGTGATGACAACAAATTAACCTTGTCTTTAAAAGACATCGAGATACCGCAGCCCGGTGCTGACGAAGTTGTCGTTCGCATGGAAGCCATGCCATTGAACCCGTCTGACTTTGGCGTAATGTTCAGTGCTGCTGACATGTCAACCGCCGTACAGTCAGGCACAGATGATAGCCCAATCATTACTGCTGATGTGCCTGCGAAAGTCATGCCAGCGCTCAAAACGCGAGTAAATAAAGACACGCCTGTCGGTAATGAAGGCGCTGGTACAGTCATCGCCGCAGGCTCATCAGAAGCCGCGCAAGCACTCATGGGCAAAATGGTTGCTGTGATTGGTGGCGGCACGTATCGTCAGTATCACTGTGTCAATGTGAGAAGCTGTATAGAGATGCAAGACGGCACGACAGCCACCGAGGCGGCGTCATCTTTTGTGAACCCACTCACCTCACTTGCGATGGTCGAAACCATGCGCGCTGAAGGTCACAAAGCCATCATTCATGCCGCAGCAGCGTCCAGCCTTGGGCAAATGCTCAACCGCATCTGTATGGCCGATGGGATTGATTTAATCAATATCGTGCGTAAAGAAGAGCAAGAAAAGCTATTGCGTGACATGGGCGCAAAATATGTGGTCAACTCAAGCAGTGATACGTTTATTGCTGACTTAACTGCAGCGATTGTCGAAACAGGTGCTACCATTTCATTTGATCCCATCGGCGGCGGTCAATTAACCAGCGATATCCTAAACTGCATGGAAGCGGCTATCACCCGTGATGTAGAAGAGTACAGCGTCTATGGCTCAGACACGTTCAAACAAGCCTATATTTATGGTGCCTTAGACCGTGGCCCTATCACCATCAATCGTAACTTTGGCTTTGCTTGGGGTGTGAATGGCTTCTTGCTGTTCAATGCACTTGGCAAGCTGGGTGCTGAAACGGTTCAGTCAATGCGTAAGCGTGTTGCAGAGGAAATCACCACCACATTTGCCAGTCACTATACGCACGAAGTTACGCTAGAAGAAGCCTTGCAATTAGCGTCTATAAAAGCTTATGGCAAACAAGCGACTGGTGAAAAGTACTTAATCACGCCTCAGGGCTAATAGTTATTTAAAGAGTAACTTGTAAACAAAAAAAGCAGATATCGATGATGTCTGCTTTTTTTGCTTAATTGTCATGGCAAGTGATGGGACTTACCTGATAGCTGGAGTTATACTAATCCTAGCATTCTAGGCAAACGGAAATAAGACTGGTTACCTAAAAGCCATTTTGAATCAACTGTTCGACCTACAAGGTTTTCAATAAACTTGGACTCAGTCTTTGCGTTCAGTAAAGATAGACCTCGCTTTATTTCAACACCTTCAATATAGATATACATATTTTCATAAAGATAGTCACACCCCATCAAACACAGTGGCATTACAATATATGGATCTAATCGTTCTGCATCATTACAATCTGACCGAGGCTTTTTATGGGCAGTAACTAAGGTTTTTACGCTAAACTGTTGTCCGCAAATAGCGCAGTTTTCATGCGTTTTATCTTTAAATAGCCACTCTTGTAGTATGCGTTGTTCTTTTCTTACTATCTGCTCTTTTGTCTCATCCGTTCCAGTATCAAGAATAGCTCTTAGTCTACGAAGATAGAATTCATACGTATCTATATATGAAATATCATTCTGTTCTGGAGTCATATGGCCAACTAGGGTGTATACATAATGTTTCCGACCTTTAGTCTTATCTACATATATTAATGGTGAACAGTTTATTGCTTTTATTATATGTGGCCTTCCATAACCTTTTTGATTTAAGTGTTTATCAAGATCAGAAAATGATGCGTTTTGACTATAGTTAAAAAAAGATATTAAATCTTCCTCTATTTTATTAAGCTTTGTAGTTTCTCCTATGAACTTTAGCCCATCATTAGTGTTAATCATATAGACAGAACTTCTTAAGTAGTCATGAATAATTTTTATAGGGGGGTAAGCATACTTGTAGCTCCTTCCTTCTAATGCATTTCTATATGCTGCTGCCAATCTAGTAGAGTTACAATATTCAATAACACTAAAAACCTTCTCGCTATAGTTGATAATGGTATTATCTCTGTTCTCAAAAATATACCAGTAATCATCGCCAATCAAGCGAACCCAAGACGTAGGCGCGCTTTCAATTAGCAATGAAATGAGTGAGTAATATTGACCAAGTTCTTTCTTTAAATAATTTAAGTTCGCAATACCACATCGACCCGGTAGATCTTGTGCTTTTTTAAGCATCTTTCCGATACTCTTGACATTAGAGCTTCTAATCAAGAATATATTTTTGCTAGTTACAATAGAATTTCTTGTTGCTAGCTTTAGTGCTGGAGTGTAAAATTCGAAACCACAATCAAGCTTTATATCAGTAATTAGATTAAATATTCCCTTTAAATGACTTTCCGTCTCGATTAGCCCAGAGTTATAAACTTCCTCTTCAAGCTCGGAAAGCAGCCAAAATTCTCTAGACTGTAATAATTTAACAAAGTTGTTTAGAGAAGGAATAGATTGTTTGCTGACATTTTCTCTGAACTTGGAATTAAGTAACTGTCTAATTCTTTCTCTAGTACCAATACTAAATCGACTTGCTGTTTCCTCTAATGTAGGCCAAGGCGATTCATTTAAGCCATAGTAAAACTTTATAATTTCAATATCCCTAGTGAACCGCCCCGACTATATCGGAGGCTGATCTACTTGAGTCAGGCAGCAATGCCT
>NZ_JABASR010000030.1 GCF_016107525.1 Psychrobacter aquimaris
CGTTTTTATCAAGCCACGCGATATCATGACTGCAATACCAATTAGCCAAATCAACGGGCTTGAGTAGCTTGATAGTGCGTCGCTAATGGCTTGTGCTGGGCTATCACTAGTCACACCTGTGAGTGCGACTAGGGTGACGGCAATGATAGCAATGGCACCAATGGGCAATACTTTACCGATGATGGCGACAATAGTGGCGATGAACAAAGCCAGCATATGCCATGCTTCAGGCGTGACGCCAGTAGGCACTGGTATCACGAACCAAATGATCAAGCCAACTAAGATGGCGACCGCTGCTTGAATAGGCTTAAATGGCATGATTAAGTATCCTTATAAATGCTTATGCAATCACGCAGTCATGCTATCTCAAAGAACATCAAAGTAGCCACTGCGACAGAAAACTAAATAAATCATATGACTATCTTATAAGATTTATAGAATCATTTTTCTATTATTCACCATTTTTAACATATATATTTAGAACAAAGCGTAAATACCTAGTAAGAAAGTAACAATGGCAGGGTTAAACTAACAACCATAAAAAAGAGCACGTGGGATAACGTACTCTTTTTTATGGCATTAACTTTATGACATTAGCGGTTGCGATTTTCTTAAAAAATTAAATTTACTTTAACGCGCCTAGTCGGTTAGATAGCTGGTCGATGATTTGGTCGATCTCTTCATTGGCTTCAGGTTCATTATCCAAGTTGCCATTTGGTGTTAGCTGATTCATGACCTCTGGCAGCAATTCAGCAAGACCTTGACGGACTTCTATGTCATTAGCACCTGTATGTGCTGCAACTTGCTGAATCTCATTTTCATCGAATAACTGACTGATATCATTTGGATCAAGGTTGTCATTGTCTTGTTGGTTACTCATCCAAGAACGCGCTTGGTTTTCATAACCCATGCTTGTGATTTTTGATAATGCACCACTCAAGCCACCATTACGTTTGATCCAGCTTAGTACCATTGGCATAAGCGCAGCGATTAGCATGCCCTGACCACCGAATCCGTCTTTATTACGCTGACCACCCAATACGCTGCCTAACACATCGCCCAGACCACCAGCACCCGAATTGATGCCGCCACGTTGATTGCCACCAGTCATACCACCAATGATATCATCTAAGCCAAAACCATTATCAGGCTGACGCTCATACTGTTGTGGATTGTAGCCACCAGTTTGACTACCGCTGCCTAGCACACTACCCAATATATCCCCGAGACCACCTGTACGACGTGGGTCAATGCGTTGGTTCACAGGATTACGCTGTGCATCTTCAGGATTCATCGCACGACGGGCCACCTGACTAACCAAACTCCCTAATAAGCTCATTTTCTATTCCTTTTTGTCATATTATTTATTATCTATAAGCCACTATACGGCGCTAAAAAATTCGCTGCTAATCTAATATATTAGCTAGCTAACAGCACCATGCGCTTTATATTATTTACAATTATCTTGCAATATAACAAATCTATTTCGCTATCCAGATAGGTGTTTTGTTAGGACATGTAGGCGTTCGTAAGTTTATGAAAAAGAGCTACCATTGGGCGCTATTAAAAAATGATACCTTTGCCTTAACGCATATTTTCGGCACTTATATTAGATCTGTTGGATATTCGACCGTGGCGCTGACAAGGGTTATTTGCCAATATTCAATACACCCTAGTCAAAATATTTAACTCTCGCCATTGCTCAGAGCTCACTTGATCTCGAAAGATGGTCACTGATAAAGAGCGCTGACGAGGCTCTATAACATTGAACTCAAAGCTTATCGCCCATCGATATCTAGAGACAGCGATTAATTGTGCCAGCCAGAGCTCATCACCGCGACCAGTGCGCAGCAGTAGCTGCCAATGTTGGTCAATACGCTGGCTAAGTGGTGGTTGGCTAAGGTGCAGCAGTATGGGTCGTGATAATATTAAATAAATAGTCACTGCGGCGGTCACGATTAAAATAAGCACATATTGCCATAACAATAAAGAAGCGAGCCATGCCAACACAACCATGACGGCGGTCAAACCACTATAAAGCAGCAAGCGCAAATAGCTGGCAGGCTGAATAGCCGTATCAATACGTAACGAATTTGCCAAGGTCATATTTTATTACCAAAGAAAACGTCAGACCACTATGTTGCTCAGACCTACCTATACCAACTCTGGACAACCATTGTTTATACCTAAAGCCATAATCAAGTTAAATTTTTAGTATGACGCCATGTCTTAATTTTATTCACCAACGCCCATATTTCCTCATTTTCTGGACGATTTTGATTGGTAAAATAATCTAACAAATCAGGGTCTTCATGCGTCAGCATTTCTGCAAATGTCTCTTGTTCAGCAGGCTCTGCAGTTAAGTAAAGCTCTTTGACATAAAGGTCAATATAAAAGTCTAACTCTTTTAAGCCACGGCGTGCTTGATAAATAATGCGGCGCTGTTCATTGGTTGGTTCTGGCTGAATCGGGATGGTCATAAAAGTACTCTCATTCATTTAGATGGTTTT
>NZ_JABASR010000031.1 GCF_016107525.1 Psychrobacter aquimaris
TGAGGACGATGATGATAAGACTGATGCCGCCGATAAGCTGACACAGTCTGGAGATAAAGGTACTAATTTTGACTAAAAATGCCATGTGACACCTCCAATGGGTTATACCACTTTACAGGCGGCACTGGCAGCTTTGGCTTTTGCATAGACACCATCAGCATCTAAACCCAAAGCATTAACGTCATTTAAATATTTTTTAGTGCCCTTTTCGAGTGGACCTTTCCAATCTGGATCATTAAGTGGATCAGGGATTTCAACAATTTCATCGCCTTTATCTTTAGCCGCTTGTATGGCCATTTGGTCATGCTTATCAAATACTTCACCAACTTTATTCGCCAATGCCATTCCCGAGTTTTTATCTAAGACTTGCTTTAAGTCATCAGGTAAATTGTCATATTTATCCTTATTCATAGTGACCATAAGCGCGGAGCTATAAAAAGGAATATTGGTATGATATTTGGTGATTTCGTCAATTTTAAATGCTGTTACGGCTTCCCAAGGGAAACTTAATCCATCAACAACCCCGCGCTGTAGAGAGGTATACATATCATTTGCGGGTAGACCTACTGGTGAAGCGCCAGCACTTTCGATAATGTCACCTGCGACCGCAGAAGGGCGGCGGATGCGCATACCCTTCATGTCTTCAGGAGTCCGAATCAATTTATCCGTAGTATGCAATGAGCCAGGCCCAGCGCCATACATGAATAGTAGATGTGAGTCTTCATACTCACTAGCAAGTGTACCATCCTCATAAAGAGTCTGTAGCATACAACCCATCTGAGTCGCTGAGTTTGATAAACCAGGAAGTTCAGTGATTTGAGTTAAAGGAAAACGACCACTGGTATAACCATGTGCTTGTGAACCAATATCTATCGTACCTTTAGCAGCAGATTCGTAGGTAACATCTGCTTTGGCAAGACCTGCGGATGGATACAATTCTACTTTTAGGCGACCATTAGAATCTGCTTCTATTTGTTTCGCCCAAGGTTCAAAGACCTCTGTGCTAATAGATGAAGTTGCTGGCCAAAAGTGAGAGAAGCGTAAAACAGTCGTTTCTTGAGAGTTGGCTGATGAGCCATCAGTCGTGTCAGCGGATTGGTTAGAACAGCCTAAAAGACTGACAGCCGCTAGGGCACCAATTGAAAAAAGAGGAGCTAGCTTCATTATCAATTCCTTTTGATAATTATAAGAGTAGGAGTAAAGCTGATATTTCGTACTTTAAATTAAAAAATAATGAGTTATCTACAAAGTTAAAACATTATTTTTATAAACCTGTAATAAACATACTATTTAAAATTAGCAGCTATAATGATATAAGTCAAATCATTTTGGATGAGTAAGCCAGTAATATATTCAATAAATGTACACAAATTTATGTAGATCGAAATTGATTAAATTGAGGTCATGTCCTCGAAAGAAGAGTGACATAATATTTTTAGAGAATTTAATTTTGACCAGCTATAGGTGAGCTATTCTACAGTTGGAGAAAACTATAATCGATACAATACTATCGAGCGTAGATTATATAAATAGTAGATCTAGCGAGAGAGACACCGTAGCAACTTGGCATTTATTTGATATAGATAACAGTTACGTCAAACCCAACCAAACCCCAGCGCAAAGAAAACCCCCTTCTGCATAAGCAGAAGGGGGTTTAACTTTAGAATAGAGAGCTGACGATGACCTACTCTCACATGGACGAATCCACACTACCATTG
>NZ_JABASR010000032.1 GCF_016107525.1 Psychrobacter aquimaris
TGAACCGCCCCGACTATATCGGAGGCTGATCTACTTGAGTCAGGCAGCAATGCCTGACAGGATTAAATTATCATAATACCGCTTTTCAAACTCAAAGGGTGACACATATCCAATCGTGCCATGTAAACGGGTTTTATTAAACCAATCCACCCACTCAAGGGTTGCCAGTTCAACATCGTTCACACCAGTCCAGTTCTGCTTTAAATAATGAATCACCTCAGACTTGTAAAGCCCATTGACCGTTTCAGCCAATGCATTGTCGTATGAATCGCCTGTTGTACCAACAGAAGCAATCACGCCAGAGTCCGTCATCTTATCGGTATAGCGAATGGATAAGTACTGAACCCCTCGATCACTGTGATGAATCACATCTTTGGGATTGTTTCTATCTGTTATCGCTTGATTTAATGCCGCCATTACCATATCAGTGTTCATACGATTCGATACTTTCCAGCCGACAATAGCGCGAGCAAATACATCGATGATAAAAGCGGTATAAACCCAGCCGCTCAATGTCTTGATATAAGTAAAATCTGCAACCCACAGCTGATTAGGACGATGGGCATTAAAGTTACGATTGACCAAGTCGTCAGCACGTTTTTGGTCGTCACGGCTGTTGGTGGTAATCTTACCCTTACCGCGCCAGACACCTTGTAAGCCGTGCTGTCTCATTAAGCGCTCTACGGTGCAGCGTGCGATATAAATGCCATCTGCCTTCATCTGCCGCCAGACTTTGCGAGCACCATAGCGGCATTTGCTGTCCTGCCAGATGCGTTTAATCTCGCTGAGATAGTAGTCGTCATGCTGACTGCGCAGTGAACGCCTTTCAGGGCAGCACTCTAGGTCTTTAGTACGGTGATAGGTTGACGGGGCAATCGGTAGTACTCTACAAATCAGCTCGATCCCATAACTACCTCTATAGTCATCAATAAACTGAACCATTATCTGGGTGGACGGTCGAGCTCCGCCTGGGCGAAAAAAGCAGCAGCCTTACGTATAATCTCATTGGCTTGCTTGAGCTCTTTGTTCTCGCGTTCAAGCTCTTTGATACGCTCTTTGTCACTTTGAGCCTGCACTGAGGCGGGAATGGTTTGGTCTATGTGCTTTTTATGCCAGGATCGCAGTGTCTCAGGCGTACAGCCAATCTTTGACGCTATGGCTTGAATGGCTGACCATGTAGAAGGATAGTCGCTCGACGCTTCAATCAGCATGCGAACGGCGCGTTCTTTAATCTCAGGAGTGTAGGTTTGTCGTTTCATTGTCGTATTCTCTCAGAATGTTGAGTCTCCGACAATCCCGGGGCGGTTCA
>NZ_JABASR010000033.1 GCF_016107525.1 Psychrobacter aquimaris
TGTAGTGGCATAATAAAATTGGACAGCTGCTAAGAGGTTATACTAACCCAAAGAAGGAAAATAGTATGACCAACAAACGCAACCAATATACCCGAGAATTCAAATTAGAAGCCATCAGCTTAGTTGTTGACCACAACCGCACCATACCTGACGTGGCCGATTCTTTAGGAATAGGTAAATCCACTCTGCAGAAATGGCTGAGTCAGTACCGTCAAGAAATGACCGGCCAAGCACCTAAAGTCGGCAATGCTTTAACGGATGAACAGCGCGAGCTTCAAGAGCTGCGTAAGCAGGTTAAGCGACTGACTATGGAGCGCGATATTCTAAAAAAGGCTTCCGCTCTGCTGGCATTGGACAGCCTGAACGGCTATCGCTAATTAGTCAGCTTGCAGAGCAAGACAAACAGGTCAATAAAAGCCTTCTGTGCAAGTTGTTTGGCGTGATGAAAAGCAGTTACTACTATGGACTAAAGCCCAAGCCAATTAGCCTTGAAGCCGTCAAAATCAAAGCCTTAATACGCCAAATATTCAACGATTCAAAGCACTCAGCAGGCGCTCGTAGTATTGCCGCCATCATGATGAATGAACACGGCATCAAGCTGACCCGTTATATGGTAGGTAAACTTATGGCGCAGATGGGGCTTAAAAGCTGTCAATTGAAGACGCATAAATATAAGCACGCTGATAACACGCATAAAATCCATGGAAACCTATTGAACCGTAACTTTAGCCCAACAGCACCCAATCAAGTCTGGACGGGCGATGTGACCTATATTCGCATCAAAGGCGGCTGGTGTTATCTTGCTGTGGTGTTAGATTTATATGCTCGGCGTGTAGTGGGCTTTGCGGTGTCAGATTCGCCTGACAGCATACTGACAACCAAAGCGCTGCAGATGGCGTATGAGACGCGCCTAAAACCAAGTAATGTGCTGTTTCACTCTGATCAGGGAACCCATTACACCAGTAAGACATTTGCTGAATCCGTTGCTAGTTGTAATGGCATGACGCAAAGTATGAGCCGTCGCGGAAACTGTTGGGATAATGCCCCAACTGAGCGCTTCTTCAGAAGCTTTAAAACAGAGTGGATGCCAAAGAATGGCTATGAGAATATCGCTGAGGCTAAAAGTGCCATTATTGATTATATCTGGGGCTATTATCAAACCGTGAGACCGCATACTTTCAACAATTATTTAACACCGCTAGAAAAAGAGAAACGTTACTTTAATAAAAACCTCTTATTAGGTGTCCTAAATTAGTTGACCACTACA
>NZ_JABASR010000034.1 GCF_016107525.1 Psychrobacter aquimaris
CTCATTACTGAGACTTATGGATTAGTTCAATACGTTAGCAACAACACCAGCGCCTACAGTACGGCCGCCTTCACGAATTGCAAAGCGAAGACCTTTGTCCATAGCGATTGGGTGGATAAGCTCTACGCCCATCTCAACGTTATCACCAGGCATGACCATTTCAGTACCGTCTTGTAATTGAATTGCGCCAGTTACGTCAGTGGTACGGAAGTAGAACTGTGGACGATAGCCGTTTAGGAATGGTGTGTGACGACCACCCTCTTCTTTTGACAGTACGTATACTTCTGCGTCAAACTTGGTGTGAGGCGTGATTGAACCTGGCTTAGCTAGTACTTGGCCACGTTGTACGTCTTCACGCTTAGTACCACGTAGTAGTACGCCACAGTTTTCGCCTGCACGACCTTCGTCAAGCAGTTTACGGAACATCTCTACACCAGTACAGGTGGTTTTTTGAGTGTCACGGATACCAACGATTTCGATTTCGTCACCAACTTTAACGATACCAGACTCAACACGACCTGTTACAACAGTACCACGACCTGAGATTGAGAATACGTCTTCGATTGGCATTAGGAATGCTTTGTCGATGTCACGCTCTGGCTCTGGGATGTAGGTGTCAAGAACGTTTAGTAGTTCTACAACAGCTGGTTGGCCGTATTTTTCTTGTGAGCCTTTTAGGGCTTCAGTAGCAGAACCTTTGATGATTGGGGTGTCATCGCCTGGGAAGTCATAGTCGTTCAATAATTCGCGAACTTCCATTTCTACTAGCTCAAGCAATTCTTCGTCATCAACAGCATCACATTTGTTCATGAATACGACGATGTACGGTACGCCAACCTGACGTGAAAGCAGGATGTGCTCACGGGTTTGTGGCATTGGGCCGTCAGTGGCTGATACTACTAGGATTGCGCCGTCCATCTGGGCTGCACCGGTGATCATGTTTTTAACATAATCGGCGTGACCTGGGCAATCAACGTGGGCGTAGTGACGTGTTGGAGTGTCATATTCTACGTGTGAGGTGTTGATGGTGATGCCACGTGCTTTTTCTTCTGGAGCTGAGTCAATAGACGCGTAGTCTTTGGCTTCGCCACCTGAGGTGATTGCAGCAACGGTTGCGATTGCAGCTGTTAGGGTTGTTTTACCGTGGTCAACGTGTCCGATTGTACCGACGTTGACGTGTGGCTTTACGCGTTCAAACTTGGCCTTTGCCATGGGTATTTCCTCTTTTTTTGG
>NZ_JABASR010000035.1 GCF_016107525.1 Psychrobacter aquimaris
TGATAAATACCAAAAGTGTTTATCTGTGCTGGTCAGTAGCTGAGATACCGTCTCTCCCCAAGTTAACGACGCATAACCACCAACTCCGATAGCAATGCTTAACATTAAGCCAACCCATAGAGCCTGAGTGAGAACATTAGTATTGGAGGAAGCAGTATGACTGCTGGTAGGATGGTCTGTATGCATGACTATGCTCCTATGAGTGGCTTTACTTAATGTATTGATATCTAGCACATGTCGCGTGATAAATTAACTAGCAAGCAGGTTTGGGTGCATGGCAGAGGTCGCCATCACTTTGTTATCCCTATCTATTAACAACGCTGCAATATGGTGTTTGTTGAGCCACGCCACGGCTGCTTTAATACCAAGAAGCACGCAGTATTTGGCGTACACCTCCGCCGTCATCGTATCTTTCGCCAGTACCGTTGCAGTTAGAACGTCACTGGTTACTGGACGCAAGTCATGCGGGTGGATCAAATGGTGTTGCCAGCGGCCGTCGTGCCACCAGCGACGATAATCTTGCCCAGATGTGGCGACAGCCCCAGAGCTGAGCTTGAGGATCGCCACATCTTCATCATTGTGAACGTGCTCACTATTGGCAAAATACGGCTTGGCAACAGCCACTCCCCAAGACACTGGTTTATCTGTTGGGTTTTTTGGAACACCAATCGCGATATCCCCACCCATATCGACTAAGCAGGGAATATGCCAGTCATGAACTCGGCTAATATTTTCCGCCAACTGCATGGCGCACCACCCTTTGACATATCCATTCAAATCCAGTGCCATGCCAGCTGGCAGATATACTTGATGTTGTCCGTCAGCTAACTGGCGAAGCTGAATACCTTCTATCTGCTGATTGGCATGGTTAGCACTTGTCGTGTCTTGCACATTTGTAGGGGTGCTTACGCCAGTAACAGGTAATGATGGCACAGACATTTTGGGCAAGGTCTCAAATGAATGCTTATAGCCTGCGGCCCATAGAGGGTGCAATAACGTTGGTGTCACTAAGCCTTGAGTCTTTGAGACAAAGTGAATGGCACGCTGCAACACCTCGAATAATTCTGAACTCACCTCAGACCATTGGTCGCCACGGTTATTCAGTCTCATAAGCTCACTACTGTCATCAAAACGACTGAATATATGTTCCCAGTCAGCTAAGCGCTGCTGAATATCGTTTGTTAAAAAAG
>NZ_JABASR010000036.1 GCF_016107525.1 Psychrobacter aquimaris
TATAACCCCACTCTCAACTTCGAAAGTGATTGAAAAAAGAAGAGCACCTCACTAATCTATTGTTTTCGACCAAGAATACAATGGAGTTGTGAGATGCCCATAGACGAATTTATCATCAATATCTATTTAATGGTAGAGCAATATTACAAAATAGTCGTCACCAAACCCTTGCGAAGTGCAGGTTACGCGCCAAAGCTGAGTGATCCTGAGATCATTTGCATGGAGATGGTCGGTGAATTTTTAAACCTTGATCAAGACAAACAGATTTGGCAATACTTTACCCAGCATTGGCAAGACTGGTTTCCAGCCATCGGCTCATACCCTAACTTCGCAAAGCACTGCGCCAATCTGTGGCAAGTCAAACAGCAGATACAAGATAACGTCAGTCAAATTGAAGGCCGTGACAACATCCATTTTATGGATGGTTTTCCGATACCCGTCTGTCATTATGGACGCGCTTATCGGCATAAAAACTATCAAGACTTAGCGGCTTTTAGCTACTGTGCGGCTAAGCAAGAGAGATACTATGGCTTTGAGGGACATTTGCTTGTTAACTTATCGGGCATGATTAAAGGCTTTACCTTTGCTCCTGCCAATATTGATGAAAGAGCGGTTGCCCCAGAAATCACCACTCATATTCATGGGCTACTTGGCGCTGATAAAGGGTATATCAGCCCGAGTCTGACATCGTACTACGACGCTCAAGGAGTAGATTTACAAACGCCACTCAGAGCTAATATGAAAGAAGATAGACCCAAACCTGTGGTAAGACGGCTAATGAAAGCCCGCCGTATCATTGAAACAGTAATCGGTCAGCTATCAGAACGATTTAGTATACAAAGGGTACGAGCAAGAGATTTATGGCATTTGTCTCATCGATTGATTCGTAAGATTCTGTCACACAATCTGTGCTTTGTACTCAATAAAAAACTTGGTAACCCGCCTCTTCAGTTTGATTTGCTTATTTCAAGTTGAGAGTGGGGTA
>NZ_JABASR010000037.1 GCF_016107525.1 Psychrobacter aquimaris
ATATTAGACCTCTTGCAAAAGTCAGATATTAAGCTCAAGATTTACCAGTCCTGCGAACAGCTTCATTCTTAAATCATAACGTTGACGTCGATTACGGTAGCGTTCAGCCACAATTTTGAATAGCTTAATCAGCCCTATTTTATGCTCAACCAGAATACGACATTTTGCCAAATATTGATTGGCCTGTTTGCAAAGCGCTAGCAACTCACCGCCTTTTGGTTTCTTAAAGGGGATAAAGGTCTGATCGTGTAGCTTGGCTATACCTTGATAACCGCTGTCTGCTAGATAGCTGGTGTTTTTAGGCAGCCAATCAGGACAAGTTTGTTTATAAAGACTAAAGTCATGTACTGAACCGTTGCAGGTTTGCACATCCAATATCAGTCCTGTTTGCCAATGTACGATGACTTGCGCTTTTAAGGTATGTTGTTTCTTTTTTCCACTGTAGTACTGTTTTTGGTTTTTTTTGGCCGTTCAATGGGCGTTTCGGTGGCATCAATGATGACTGCTGACCAATTGATATCCTCAGGCTTACCGTGTGGTAGTTTTCGTGGCAAATCAAATCTGCCTGAGTGGATAAGGATGTCTTCTACTCTTCTGACAATGCGACTGGCAGAGGACTCATGAACGTTGAAGTCCACACCAATATGATAAAGGGTTCGGTATTCACGCCAATAGGTCAGTGCGAGTAAAATCTGCGCCTCTAAGCTAAGTTCACTTGGACGACCTGATTTGCTCTTGGAAGCTTCATGCTCTTGCATGGCTTCTAGCATTTTCTCAAAAGTGGCTTTGTGGATGCCAGTATAACGTTTAAAACCTGCATCGCTCTGTTCAAGTAGTTTGGCTATATTTGGCATATCTTTTAAATATTTAGGGTTCAGTTATAGTCTTTGAGTCTTGAAACTACTTTTGCAAGAGGTCTA
>NZ_JABASR010000038.1 GCF_016107525.1 Psychrobacter aquimaris
AAGGGAATGGCACTAAAGTCATATTTGGCTAGCACATCTACCGGAATATCTTTGAGCATTTGCAGTGCGCCACTGGGTGCAGTCACTGCACCAAAACCAACCAATCCAACACCCAACATGGCAAGCGCCACTGGAACTCGCAGGACAACAAGCAGAATCATGACGATTAAGCCGATAGCTCCAATAATTTCTGGACTCATGCGCCTGTCTCCTCGGCGTCAAAGAATTCGCCTGTTTTAAAGATGTTAATGGATTCGATCAGTGAGCGGATGGCCAGTAAGGCGCTTAACAAAGCACTGATGAGGTAGATTGGCATCATAGAGATACGAAGATCTTGGGTGACTTTGCCAAACTCCATGGCGTCGATGGCGCTCTCATAGAGTCCCCATGCAAAGACGATGCCGATGGCAAAGAAGCCAAGCATAAAGACGCCCATCATGTAGCCTTTGATAGACTGGGGCATCTTCTGGGTAAAGACGTCGACGATGATTTGCGAGCGTTCAACAAAAGCGGCAAAGGCAGCCAGTAGTGCAAAGAGCATAAAGTAGGAGACGATCTCTACACTGCCTTTGACGGTAAAGCCAAACTCACCACCAGTAAGCTTAAAAATATAACGGGCGACGACGTCTAGCATGGTGGTGAGGACGATGATGATAAGACTGATGCCGCCGATAAGCTGACACAGTCTGGAGAT
>NZ_JABASR010000039.1 GCF_016107525.1 Psychrobacter aquimaris
CAAAGAACACCGTTAAGCCCTCCCAGTTATTGCGCCAAGACTTGATGACATGCGGGTACTCTTTGCCCCATACTTCATCAAAGTGCTCAAGGTTGGTCTCTGCCATCTCAAGCGTATCAGCACCGTAGATGGCCTTTAAATCAGCTGCTACGGCCTTCTTGTCCGTCCAAGGTACGAACTTCATCGAATAGCGCACCATATGCACGATACACAGCTGAACCTGAGCGTTAGGGTAGACCGTATTAATGGCATCAGGGAAGCCTTTTAGGCCGTCTACACAGGCAATAAGAATATCTTGAACCCCGCGGTTTTGTAGCTCAGTGAGAACACCAAGCCAGAATTTAGCGCCCTCGTTCTCTGATAGCCACATGCCAAGCAGCTCTTTTTTACCATCTAGAGCAACGCCTAAGGCCAGATAGATAGCTTTGTTGATGATCTGCTTGTCCTGACAAACTTTGACGACAATGCAGTCTAAGTAGACGATAGGATAGACGCTGCTCAGTGGCCGGTTCTGCCAAGCGGTGATGTCATCCAAGATGTTGTCAGTGACTCTGGAAACCAAGCTGCTTGAGATGTCGACGTCGTAGATGTCCTTGATGGTTTCGACAATCTCAGTAGTGGTTTGACCTTTGGCGTA
>NZ_JABASR010000003.1 GCF_016107525.1 Psychrobacter aquimaris
CTGAATATATGTTCCCAGTCAGCTAAGCGCTGCTGAATATCGTTTGTTAAAAAAGCGACTTGTTGGTCTATTCTCATTTGTGAAGGTTGCACGCTCAGTCTTGTGGTATCTAAGCTGATTTGAATGTGACAACCCATGGCAAACAGTTTAATCGTTGCCAGTTGCGGTGTTGTTTGATTGGACGTATTTGTGTGCATTCAAAGCCCTCCCTTGACTAAACATTCAAACTAAATAATCTGTGGTTTTTCTTATTTATTGAGAAGAACGCGTACGAGCGACAACCCTTATTACCTCAACAGGTGCGACTGCATTGACCTGTCGCAATTGATTGATATCAGCGATGGGCGTTGGCGTGACAGCACTTTCATCAGACTCAGCAACAGCAGTGCTTATAATGGCCGTGCTCACAGGGGCAGTTTGTTTTTCTTGATTGAGTAGTACCAACCATCCTGCCATAGTACCTACAATCGAGACCATCATAATGCTGCTTTTAAGAGCGGCAAAAGGATCTGCTTTTTTAGCCGTTTTTTTGACGGCTGGTGTCGAATGTGATTTGGTATTAGTCATCGTATTCCTCCTCCTCATGTTGCTGATAGCTCATGGCGATTAGGCGATCATTCTCTTTATAGTATTTTTTATCGTGTGCTTTGCGGTGTTTATCCTCTTTATGGTCGTCATCATCGTGATGCTTATCTTCATAACCATCGTCCTCATAATCGTCATCGTCAAATCTCTCAGCACGATAGTCATTGGTCGCAACCGGATTCAGTACAGTGCCGACACTGGCATCAATATAAGTAGCGCCGCTGTCTAATAGCACCTCATAAGCGACGGTACCGTTATAATTGACGAGCTCGGGTGACCCCTGCAATACTGAATTGGGCGCGTCTTGCTGCGCAAGCGCAGTTGCTTGCGTGGCTGTGAGTGCCGCAAGAGGTGATGGATTGGCAGATGGGGGTTGCGTGAGAGGGTTTGCCACGGCTTTAAAGGACGATAAATCAGAGGATACAGAGGTAATGTCAGTATTTTGACTCATGACATCCGCAGCTGATAGTGCGTCATCAGCACTGGGCGATTGGACAGATAAGGCAATAACGCCACCAAAAAACACTAATGAGGTGGCACCAACAGTCAATAATAAGGGTTTTAATAGAGGTAGGCTCATAGGATGTACTCCGTCTATATTATTAGGGAATACAACTAGCATACGGGGTAAATATTAACTCAACCTTAAGCCCACGCCGATTAATTTTTATCGTTTTATCAGGTGCTTGATATCGCTTTTTTATGTCTTATCGTGACGATAAAGCCAGTTTCTGGTTGAGAGCGGTTAGCAAACTCTAACGTCAGACCGTGCAGCTCTGCTATTCGATTGGCAATGGATAGCCCAAGACCGCTACCTAATTGGCTTTGACCTGCTGGGCGATAAAAGCGCTCGCTTAACCGCGTCAGTTGTTCTGGCTCGACGCCACTGCCATTATCGACCACTCTAATAGCATTGGTGTCGAGCTGAAGTTCAATCGAAGCGCCCTCGGGACAATAGCGAATGGCATTGTCCAACAGGTTGCGGATGAGCAGTTTGAATAAAATTGGATTGATAAGGATGGGTAGAATATCAGCAGGATTGTCACAGTTCACAGTGCGTTTTAATTGAATGCGCTTTTCACGAGCCAGCCGATTGACATCACTAAGTACAATATCCGTGAGCATTAGCCATTCCGGACTTTCTAATTGCTCAGGAGGTAATTGTTGTTGCGGTTCTATTTTGGCTAAAATCAACAGTTGCTCGACCAAATGAGTAGCCCGCTCAATGCCATTGCTGATGTTTTGGGTATGATAAAACAGCTGATTATCGTCTTCTACGCCAGATAACTGCAATATCTGCTGCTGTAACAAATCAGCTTGTAGCTTTAACGCCGCAAGCGGGCTTCTTAGCTCATGTGAGGCATCGGCCGTAAAGCGTTGCTCACGTGCTAGGGTATCCGCGACTTTTACAAACAAGACATTTAAGGCGCTCACTAACGGTTGGATCTCTTTGGGCACGTCTGCTGTGATGGGGCTATCGTCTTGCGGTTGACGCTGTTCAAGCGCACCACTAATCTGAGTTAACGGCATAAACCCCCGTCGAATCAACCAAACCACTAAACCCATAAAGGCAAATAGCCCAATCAACATCGGCAGCACTTGCACGGACATGGCATCAACAATCATCTCTCGGCGAGATTTCAGGTTCTGTCCGACGGCAATGACCCGACCTTCGTGGTCATGGTCATCGTGCACATAAAATAAACGCCAGCGCTTACTAAAAGGGTTGAGGCGCTGATAGGCAGAATCATGCTCTTCTAAAAATCCATACTGATCTGGCAAAAAAGCAAATGATTGACCATTTTCATCAGCCATTAATAGGCGTCCTTTTTTATCCCAGATGGCAAAGCCCATATAGTCATCTTCAGCCTCACCAAGATCACCTGATAGCTGCTTACTTTTTAAATTATAGATTTTGGGTTTATGCTTTTTTTTACTGTCCTCTTGTCCATGATTGTCTTTATCATCATCTTCTTTGGGGGCGACCCCTATTAAGTAACGGGCAACTTGAGTGATTTGGGTGTCATTCATCTCATTGATTTCATGCCAAAGCTTCCACGCAATAAAGCTCGAGGTGAGTACCCATAGCAGAGGTAGACCAATCAGTAGCGATGTTAATAGCCGTTGCTGAATACTTTTCATAGGCTCACATAATAGCAGACAAAGTGGGAACGCCAAAAACAGGCAGGTGAATGCCTAACGGTGGTTAATGGTGGTTATGGGCTGGATTGAGATAGTAGCCAATACCACGTTTGGTCAAGACGAAATCATTACCCAGTTTTTTGCGTAAATGATGAATGTGCACTTCAATGGCATTACTTTCGATATCTTGTTGCCACCCATATAGCTTATCTTCTAAGCTTGCGCGGCTGTGAATTTGCTTAGGGTGAGTCAGCATTTGCTCTAAGATTGCCACTTCCTTGATGGTTAATTCTACAATTTTTCCTTTATAAGAGACTTGCTGATTATGAGGCTGATAGGCCACTTCGCCATAACGGACTTCAGGTTGACTCCGACCTTGGCTGCGTCTCATCAATGCTTGTAAACGGGCAATCACCTCATCTAATGCAAACGGCTTCACCAAATAGTCATCAGCGCCTGCATTGAGTCCTGCCACACGATTGGCAATCGCATCGCGAGCGGTGATAATCAATACAGGCGTATCTATGTGTTTTTCCCGCCAGTTTTTTAGGACGGTCATGCCGTCCCCTTTTGGCAAGGTCAAATCCAGCAATACCGCATCAAACATGCCATCTTGCAGCGCAATCTCACCTTGCTTGGCATCACTAAACCAATCCACCATCATGCCATGACTTTTTAAGCCAAGGACAATACCATCAGCGATGGTGCTGTCGTCTTCTATCAATAATATGCGTGCCATATGTGCTCCATCGCTTGACTTATTTCATAGTAGTCGGCTTGTCTGTCACCGTTTTTTTGCCCGTTATCATTGATTTGATGAGGTTTTGGCGTTGCCAGTAACTCATGGCAATCGCTGCGATGATATGTAGAGGAACCAGCAGATATAAGCTGTTTGCTAATAACTCATGAATCTCTTCAAGCACCTCTTTATCACCAAACAGCCCTGATTCCATCAGATAACCGGTTAGTCCTAACCCTATAATCACGGCCCATAACGATAACATCATCAGGGCTGCCAAGGGGTTATGACCAAGATGCTGCTCATCAACGCGTCGAACACTTAAATCTGATACATGATGTTTGAGTCGTGTTGGTGTAGGAAAGAAACTAGTAAAGCGTGCATAGCGCGTTCCAACCAGACCCCAAAGTAAACGTACGACGACCAGTCCCAAAACGGTATAGCCTACATACTCATGCCACTCACCACCATCTTCGGTAAAGAATAGATTGGCAATAATACCAGCTGCGACTGTCCAGTGGGTAACTCTTACTAATATGTCCCAAACTTTTACTTGCCTCGCTTTAGGCGTATTCGATAAAGGCGCGGAAGAGTCGTCGTCCCAATTCATGGTGTCTTTTTGGCTCATGGTTGTCACTCTCTTAATCATTTGTTTGTTTATTGACAATATCAGCTGCTAAACACTGAAAATCAGCAAGATATCGTAAGCAGACGAGATATCGCATCATCTGCCTCATCGCTATTACAACAAACAAATCTTAAGGTGAGCTTAGGGCGTGTACTCATTTAAAAAATGGCGATAAAAATGAGATAAATTGCCGTTAAACAAGGAAAATGGCGCAGATAATACCGAGGTATTGCCCAGCAAGTTGACGATGTTTAGCAAAATTTAGCCATTTTTAGCCCATTTAGAGGACTATCGCTTGAATTGAGAACACGCCCTAGGACGTTAAAACAGGTAAATAATTGTGCAGCGGATCAGTTGCATACGTCGTGCCATAGACACCACTTAAGAATTATTTAAGAATCAGGCTGTATGATCAGCCATGCTTTTTCAATAAATGTATACTTAGTAAATCAAGCCTTCTTAACGTGAATAAAATAATTTTTAGGGAGATTCTTATGGCTGTAAAGTCATGGCAAGTAATCAGTAGTATCGTACTGATCACATCAATCACTGTACTCATGCAAATTCCCTCTGAAACGTGGATAACGTCAGCAACAGTCAGCTTGATTATGGGTGCATCGGCTTTAGCCTGCATGGCAAGCTCATGCATACTCGCTAGCCGTTGGCACGGTGTTGAACGGATCTTTGGCGGTCTGGACAGAGTTTATGAAGCGCATAAGTGGATTGCTATATGGGCACTTGTCTTCGCTGTCTATCATTTTTTATTCAAAGCCAAGCTAGACTCTTGGGAGCTTGCACCAATTTTAGAATTATCCAAATATTGGACGCGGATGGTGCGTCAACTTAGCCTTGTCGCGCTAGGTCTGATTATACTACTGGCACTGAATCGGAAAATTCCCTATGGCAACTGGCGTTGGTTGCATAAGTTCTCAGGTCCACTTTTTCTAATCGTTATACTACATTGGCTGAGCTTTGAGTCTCCCATCACACTGACTAGTCCAGCAGGTATTTGGTTAGCACTACTTTGTTCTGTCGGCG
Source organism: Psychrobacter aquimaris (assembly GCF_016107525.1). Taxonomy (GTDB): domain Bacteria; phylum Pseudomonadota; class Gammaproteobacteria; order Pseudomonadales; family Moraxellaceae; genus Psychrobacter; species Psychrobacter aquimaris. The sequence goes on from NZ_JABASR010000003.1 coordinate 5,133, forward strand.
TGATTGCAGCACTGTACAAAATGGTGTTTTACCCCTTCATTGCCAAAGCTGGAGAATATAAGTTAGTCGCTATCTCCCATGGCAAAGCGGCGGTACACTTGGAATTTGAGCCAGTAGATAAAAGGTTTCCATTCAAAGCTGGGCAATTTGCCTTTATTTCTCTTAAAGAAGCAGGTTTACGCGAGCCGCATCCTTTTACCATAGCTAACGCACCTTCTGATAATGGACGCATCCATTTTGTGATCCGAGCATTGGGTGATTATACAAAAAAGCTAAATGAACAAGCCAAAGTGGGTATGTTGGCTGATATTTATGCGCCTCATGGTAATTTTAAACGTATAGCGAATGCAGAGCGTGAAATATGGATTGGTGCCGGAGTCGGCATTTCGCCCTTTATTTCTTGGCAAGAGGATAAAACCATTGGTCATTTTGAACGTGCCACTTTGGTATATTGCTTCGATCCTGCGCGTGTTTTCCCAAGTGTTGAGCGCATGCAGGAGATGACAGACCAGTCTGGCGTAGGTTTCGTAGCCAACCCAAGTGGCAGTAATGCCATGGCTGAAACCATGCGCAAAATCGCCAGTGAGGTTGATCCAAAGCAGATTCAGATTAGTTTTTGCGGTCCAAAAGGGCTTTTAGACAGGGTGCGAGGATTAATGAAAGAAAATGGCATTCCTGCCAAGAATATTCATTATGAGTTTTTTGATTTTCGCTAGGCGCTATAATAGCTTCTGTGTTTAGCATGACATGCCTTTTTCCTAAGTCACTAGAAAAAGGCATGTCATGCTATTAAAAACAATCAATATATATGACTAAGCTTCTTTGGGCTCAGACTTGCTACTCGCATAAATAAAATAAAGGGCAATTGCCAAACAAACCAAAGCACCCATGCGACTGACTGAAAGACTAATCGCCTCATTACCGAACCAACCAAAGTTATCAATCAACACACTCATACTCAACTGACCAAAAATAACCGCAACCGTGGCCACAGCCGTACCAATACGCTGGACTGCCACCACCATAATGACAATATAAGGAACACCGCATAAAGCACCAAGTAGCTGCCATTTAGGGACATCCAATAAAGTAACCGCATGCTTGGGTTCAAAAAAGAAAATCAGCAAGGCTGTGACCACTGCACCCACAGAAAAGGTTAAAAAAGCACTTTTAAATACACCAACATTGCTACCAAGGCGACCATTTAAGGCTGCCTGTATGCTTAATGCCGCGCCGCCAATTATTGCCAATACAATCATTAAAATAAGCATCATTTATTTTACCCCTGTGCCATAAAGATAAGTGCAACAATAATGAAAAACAAAGCAATAATTCGTTTAACGTCTATTTTTCGCTCCATGGTTTCGAACAAACCATAATGGTCTATGAGTACACTCTGAAATACTTGCCCAGCCAGTATTCCAATCATCGTCAACGCAATCCCAATGACAGGCGTCACAACGGTTAATACCACCACATAAATAGGCCCCAAAATACCGCCAACCAGCAGTAAAGGCGGCTGTGAGAAAAATGAAGGACTGTCTCGCGGACTAAAAAACAACATCAAAAAAAACGTCAGAGCAGCACCAACACCAAAAATACTCAATGTCGCCCACAGCTCCCCCACTTCACTTCCCAAAGGCCCCAGCAGCCCTGCCTCAACGGACAACCCCATGCCGCCTAAAACAACAATGAGTATTAATAAAATTTGCATGAAAAAATCCTTAATGAGCAATGTGGCGTAGTGTACCGCAGCCTATACCCATTAAAAAACGCTATAATATGGAAATGACCTTTGCATAAGTTGCACAAATGAATACTTTAGATACCATCAATATAAAAACCTTACTGTTTTTTATAGATGTTTTTCATGCTCAGAGCTTTTCGGTAGTGGCTCGAAAAGAAGGCGTCTCAGCGTCTAAAGTGTCACGCATCATCAAGCAGTTAGAAGACTCACTGGGGCAGCAGCTTTTTTATCGTAATACACGTGCCGTCATTCCGACTGAAGCGGGACGCGTGTTTATGCGCTATGCACACTCCATGACTGAGAGCATGAGTGCGGCACAGCAAGCGCTTCAAGACCGGACATTAGAGCCGGGTGGTTTATTAAGAATCAACGCGCCAGTATTTTTCGGCCAACGCCATATCGCACCTTGGCTGCCACAACTTAGTGCTCTGTATCCTAAATTACAGATAGATTTGACTTTAACAGATGACTTTATTGATCCTCATCATTATGCAACCGACGTTATTTTTAGAATTGGCACCTTAAATGACTCCGCCTTTCATGCGCGTATTTTTGGCGAGCAAACCTATCATCTTGCCGCCTCTCCGGCGTATATAAGCACACACGGCAAACTACAAGCGCCAGCAGATCTGACGCAGCATAAATGCCTAGTATATAAAGGCTCAACAGGACCCAATCGTTGGCTTTTTAAGACAGGAAATGAAGAGTGGACGCCATTCTTAGCGCCCGCTTTGTTGATGTCTAATAATGCAGAATCTTTATTGGTATCTGCACTCAAAGGTATGGGAATCGTACTTTTTCCAGATTGGCTTATCGGTGAGTATTTAAAGAGCGGCGAGCTAATCAAGCTATTACCTGATTATGATGCCGCCGTTAAGACCACACCTCAGCATGTCGCGGCTATTTATCCTCATACCCGTCATGTTTCTCTAAATGTAAGAACGTTGATTGATTATTTTGCTGAGATTTATGGCACGCCTCTTCGTTGGCAGCTCAGTTAAAGAGCGGTAATTGAAAGCAATAAACACTGTAGTGGCATAATTAAATAGTTAGCAGATGTCATTGTTTAAAAATTCGATTATAGTAGATATCAAATCATACATTTAAAAATTGAGGATAAAACCATGAAAACACTAGGATTATGTATCGCAGCAGGACTGGGCTTAAGCGCTTGTGCTGGTGGAATGACAGGCAACACGGGTCAAAATAACAATGTCAATGGCGTCGTCACTCAATACCCTGTTGAGGCTGCTATGCTCAACATCTACACCAAACAACGCAGTGATAAGTTAGTTGCCGTTGTCGGCAATCAAAGCGTGTCAGCAGAGATTCAAGTTACGCCTAAAGGCAGTATGGTATTTAATAATAAGTCTGTACAAGGTACAGAAATAAATACCATCAATAAGATGAATAATCAAATCACCAATCAATCAGTCGCTATCAATTACTTTACTTTGAATCCACTGATATTCCATGGTTTTACCGATAGCACAGGCAGATACTCACTATCTAACCAGACAACCACTATTCCTAAGATGGCGACGGTAGGCGCTTCTAGTAAGCTAATTACAGAAAATGTCTATGCTGATAGCAGCATGCGCAACAAGATAGGAACCTACAACCAAGACTGGTCTCTGTCGCGAGATACGAATAACACTGCATGGTTCTGTATAGAAACCTCAGGCAATCTATTACTTAGCTATGATCCAGCAGGCACTTCATCAGAATGCTACAAGATCAATGCCAAAGGCGATATCTTAGCAAGTAAGGTGACATTGAGTCAGCCGAGTAGTAATGGTGGCACTAAGAAAATCACCTTGACCAGTCAATAGTGATTAACTTGGTTACTTAGCTTTTGTCACATAACAACGAAAAAAATAGCGCCTAACATGGGCGCTATTTTTATATCAAAAAGCTGCACGATTAAGAACGGTATCCATGAGTATGCTTAGCTTGATATTTGTTTTTTGCTTTTATATGAGCCACTGGTTTTTTTGATTGATACTTTGACGCTATTACTCTTTTCTTTACCTGCTTATGTTTATTATCGAACTTTGCATTGACCTTTTGATGTTGTATTTGAGTGGCATGATGCTTAGCAACATGAGGAGCTGCATTCGCTTGACCAACCATAGTAAGGCAAGCCGTCAAAGCTAGAATTGAGCTTATCATTATTTTTTTCATTGTATTTTCTCGTGTCAATTCATATGAATTATGAGTGAAAGTGTCTTACTCAATATCAAGCAAAACATTAACGTGATAAAAAGCATCGTGATAAAAGTCTGCTCTATCGACAACGAAAATGATAAACGATTCTAAGGTTAAGTAGATTCATGAAAATTGAAGAAAGGTAACCTTAATAAGGAAAGGTTGCTTCAATGGTACGCTATAAGCGTTATATTGGCGCTTTTGTAGACGGGCAAGTAATAGTTAATAAAAAAAACATCTTATATATAACTTAGGATAACTGACTTTGCCGTATTTTTTATAAAGCCTAGACTTTGTCACGATACTTTCATTTCCACCCTATAGAATGCGGTGATTATTCAAAGCCATTAACGATATGTCGCATATCAATGAAGATTTCTAAAGAGTGAAGACCAAATCAAGTAGGCTGAATAAGTATTTTGTAACGGTCGTTGGCATGTGGATTTTTTTAAAGTAGCCAATTGATGGCCTTCTGAACAGAATTTTTGAAATAACTGAGAGTAGATGTAATGAGCCATTACTTATGTTTGACAGATTATGAAAAGAATTTGATTGATAGTGCGTTGCTCATTCTAATGAAAAAAAATATCCAATATAGCGAGCAATCAAAAGAAAATTCAGTGCAGCAACACTATCAAGATTTTAATCTTACACTTTTTGAGCTATGTGCAAAAATAAAGGCTCCTGATTTTGATAAGCACATGGATTTATCTTCGAAAGAACTCAAAGCAATTAAAAAAGGCCTGACATCACTGTACAACCGTATCTATCAAAAAACCCTTAAGAAAACAGAGAGCCACCAAGAAGGTCACTATAAGAGCTGTAAGTTGCAAATTATAGAGCTAGAGAGGAAAATCGATATTATCGAGAAAAACAATATAGAGGGCAATAGTTGTTAAGTTGTCCTTTTTTTTATCGAAAAATTTCGCTATTTTTAAGGCGCTACCACCATCAACACTGGTCGCGTAAAACAAGAAAAGGCACTCCACATTACATCAATCTTATGCTTATATTTTCCGCTGTTTTTTTATTCAGTCCCTCCTATTTGCTTGGTTATAGTCTAGCTACTCTAGTCATATGGTCGTCTCAGCACAAGCTGGATATAGATACAGCAAATGATAGTATGACAAATAACAGGCTGAGCAAATGAACCATGAGCAATAAAAAACGTCTCTCATGCAAATAGGAGGCAATGATACGTTTAAACCATGGATAGGGCATTTTTAGCGTGCCCTATTTTTTTATCTACTAATGCGCCAACTTCTGAATTTGGCAAAGAAACCCTTCAGCCTTTCAGAAAAGTTAAAAGCCTCTGACTCCGGCACTTCTTCGACATGATGACGAGCCGCCAGTATCGGCTGCTGCACCAATCTTTCGTGATGATCAAAAGCGCGATCAAGACTGATACTCATGATAGAGAAGTTGGTCGGACGTGGTAGACAGCGATACACCTGACCCTTATTGATTAAATCAATGACCATATGGGCATCTTTGAATTCAGTCAACATCAGCACCATGAGATCTGGCTGGATATTTTTTAAGGCATAAACGATGGGTGTAATATTCTCTTGATTGAGCGTCGAATCCGTAATAGTAACGCCAAAGCGTTTTTTTTGTAATAACGTTGCTGCCTGTTCAAGATTGCTGGCCCAGCTCACGTTATAAGCACTCTTAAAATGACTTTTTATTTGTTGATAGATGCTCTCATCATCATCTAATACCAATATATTGCGATTACTAACAGTGCCACTATCAACACGGTGTTGAGTCGCATCATTTTCCATGATTTCTTGCGTTTTCTGAGCAATTTCTGTGGCTTTATTAACGATTTTTTTAAGCTCATCATTTTGCCATGGCTTAGTGATATAGCGATAAATTTCGCCTTCATTCACAGAATCCATCACGGCATTCAGATCCGCATAACCGGTTAACAAGATACGAATAGTATTTGGTGAAGCTGCTTTGATGTCACTCAATACTTCCGTACCTTGCTTATCTGGCATGCGTTGGTCGCTGATGACCACTTGTACCTCATTTTGGCTGACATATTCCATTAGCTCAGTGGCATCGGTAGTAATAAATACATCATGTGACTGGCGAAAATGCATCTTTAAGCTGCGCAAGATACGCGGCTCATCATCGATAAAAGCGATTTTTGGTTTTTGCATGACGCTCTCTTTAAATAAGTGGTTGCAAGTATCTCAACTTTCAAATAAGGCTTGTGCAGGTTTCTTTTCATGAACGATAGACTGTATCGGGAGCATAAGGGTAAACGTCGTGCCCGTGCCAACCATTGAGCTAACCTCAATGCGTCCACCATGTTGTTCGATGATTTGTACTGTAATGGCCAATCCCAACCCTGTGCCATCGCCTGCTTTTTTGGTGGTAAAAAACGGCTCAAAGATATGCGTTAAAATATGCTCTGCGATACCGACACCATTATCTATAATGCGTACCACGATATATTTCTGCGCCTCATCGACAGACGACGTGACTTGCAATGTCCCTTTATGATCACTCGGTATGGCTTGCGCGGCATTATTAAATAGGTTTAATAATACTTGGTTAATTTGCGAAGGATTACACTGAATAAGCGGCAGCTCGGCTAGGTTGGTATTGACGTCTAAGGTTTTTAAATTATTGCGAGCCATAGTCAATGAGGTATTGATACATTCATTGATATCGACATCTTTTACTTTGGATTCGTCAAGTCGAGAAAAGTCGCGCAAGCTGACGACCAGTTCAGCAATTTGATCCACGCCATACAGTCCGTCTTTAATCAAATCTGCCAAATCTTCATTGACTTCATCTTCTTTGATTGCCTCGCAGCATTTTAAGGTTTGCTCTATTAGCTGCTTGACTTGTTCTTGATTGATAGTTGGCGCTTTTAACGCCTGCAATAATTGATCGGTATGCTGTAGCAGCTCATCAAAACGCATGAGATTATCGCCGACCAGCTCCATATTACTACGCACATAGCCCAATGGAGTATTGACCTCATGTGCCACGCCAGCCACCATTTGGCCTAATGTCGCCATTTTTTCGGAGCGCACCAGATGCACTTGTGAGGCTTTTAACTCATCCATGGCTTGCTGCAAGTCTTGCGTGCGGGCGGCGACTTGTTTTTCTAGATGGACATTTATTTCAGCAAGCGCACCTTCATTTTCGACGACGCGGTCGATTAATTGATTGGTCTGCTCACTGATGATTTGAATTTCGCTGACATTTGAGTGTGGCAGTTTAAGTGCGCTTAATTGTTGATATTTTTTTTGTTCAATCAATGCACCCATATCAGCCACTGCTAGTGCCATGTACTTTAATGGTCGAGTAAAGTAGCGACGGAACACCCATGCAGTCAACAACAAGATAGGAATAAAACCCAGTAGCATGGTTTGAATTAGCTGGTTCGACAATGCATTTGCCACGCTCATCATGTCATTATTGGGCTTGACGATAACCATTTTCCAATAGGTAAATGGCATACGAAACACAAAGGCGGTGGCAGGCTGCTGCAACACAAAATCATTGGGCACAGCGATGGTCTCAACTAAGTGACTGTCTACCAAATTAAATGTTTGATCAATATTTAACAGCAGTAATGCTGACAGCAACTTGGATTCTTGTTCGCTGATTTTATCAAGATTGGTCGTACTCAAAATACTACGTGCGGCGAGCGTATAACGACCTTCATCTTTGGCAACTGCCTCATCGATGAGTGTTTGGTTAATATGATCTAGGCTGTCCGCAATAGGTGCAAAGGTAGGATGTTTCTCGGCCAATTGATGCGCGGTTACCATCTCGCCTTGGGGGTTATCTTTAGTCGCTTGCGTGACCATAGATTGATCAGGAAAGGTCAAAAATCTATTGTCCAAATCTACCAAAAAGACATAACCACCCAGCTTATCTTGCCACTTTTTCATGGCGTCATCGAGGTTATCTAATAGCAGGTTAAAACTCACTACTCCATCAAAAGCCTGATTGCGACTGTCATACAATGCCTTGGCGCAAGTCATCATCGGCTGATTGCTTTGCGGATCGACATACGCACGACTCCAGACACAGTGGTCATGACGTGCGTACATCGCAGGAATGTACCACCACTCTCGATAATAAGGATTAGGCGTTTGGCGCACTCGATTATAACGCTCTAATGGCTGCATGTTGCCTGAGTCATCACGCGCCCACACAAACGACTGGCGCTCTCGGTCTTGCGCGTACATATTGGGATCAAACCACACGCCGCCGCCCACAATCCTTTGATCGGTTTGTTGCATGAGATTGCCAAAGGTTTCTTTATAAAGAACGTCTTCTTTTGGCAAGCCGCCCGCCATCGCACTGGTGGCTTTTGCCAGTCCGTCGACATGATTGATACTCGCCATAATGCTGTTAATGGCTTCGTTACCCGTTTCAACGACTATCTCTGAGGTCATCTCCAGTATGCGCGGCTTAGCTTGGGTCTCGATGACCCAGTAAACCATCAAAATAATCAGTAAAAAAGCTAACGCTAAAATAATCAGCATACGTGTGGAAATACTACCAAGCCGACCAGCAACACTCATAGATAAACCTTATATTGATGCGTCTACCATCATCAATGAATCACTGAATGAATAAAGACATCAGTGATACGCAACCACCATTTATAGTGGGCTCAAGGATACGATGCAGTCATGACAACATGATGACAAAAGTTTTGTTTTATTATCTGTTGACCAGTATCTTTTAATTAACAACAATTAGCTTGCGGTTGCTAGATACAACCTTGTCATCATTTAGCGCTGCTGCCTTTTTCTCATCAATCACAACATACAGCTTATTGAGCACATAGCTACACTATCAGCCATTACAAGACACAAAAAAAGCCACTTATTTTTAAGTGGCTTCTTCATATTCAAATCAGGCGCTGTCTTACTCATAATTAGTAAGGATTCAACACATTAGCACAGGAAACACGATCAGCAAAACAGTCGCTAGTTTTTTCTATTGATATCATCAACACCTTTATAATCACAGAGTCTACCAAGTTTATCTTGTTCTATACTGTGAAATTTTATACATATGTTATATTAATAATACTAATATAGATGTTCTGTTTGTATTTTATATAATAGAGTCGATTACCGTCACTTATCACTGATTGTAATATCTGTCTGCTGTACACTCAGAGATTGATATAACTCGCTCATACAGTTATTCAAATAAACCTAAAGAAAGGCGCTTACAAAGTCTTTCTCTTTTCAGAATTAAAGGAAGACCGATGCGTTCTTTGTTTTTCAGTACTTTGTGCTTAGCAAGCAGCCTTTCGCTAGTGGCTTGTAATACTCATCAACCAAACACAGCAAGCAAATCAACAGAGATCATTACAAACACGACAAAAGAGAACGCTGATAAACAGCCAAACGTGGAGCCGTCCAGTACCAAAGAGCCGTTATCGGCATTCACTGCTTTTGGTAATAAAGAGAAAAGTTGGCGCACAGTGGTTAATGGTAACCAACTTAGTATTGAAGCAGATTTTTTGAAACCAACAACCATCGTTGTCTCTCGTTCGACCGACGCTGAAGGTGTTGAATACGTGAGCACCGTTAGCGGCAAACCTATTATCATGAATATACACGGCCAGACTTGTACCGATGATAATGGCTATCAGAATGAATTTACCGCGACGTTAACTTATGATAATAAAAGCTATCAAGGTTGCGCGGTTGCTGGAGCGTTTGAAACAGCGCCTACGTAATTACATAGCAGTCCTTATGGTTAGCAACCATAATAAACAGTAAACCATTAGCAAATGAATAACGCATAATCTGGCAAATAAATACTTATATTCTTTTCAACCGATGTCACTATTGTTTAATGAAGACAATCTATAATCTGTCTATAAATCATTCATTTAAGTCAAATAACCTTTATATCAGTCTTACTAAATAAGGATGAACTTATGAAAACCATAAAGACTCAAACAGGTAATCCGGTAGACCATGACACATTTATTCGCCAGCCCGATGCCAGTAAAACCCGTGTAGAAAATATACCAGGCAAGAGCTTACCCTTTCCGGACCAAATTGGTAATTATCAGCGCAATATAGGGACGCCCAATGACGCTTATCAAGACAGTAAGGTTTATATCGTGGGTGGCGGCGTTGCAGGTCTAGCCAGTGCTTATTACTGTATCCGAGATGGCAAGGTATCCGCTGAAAATATTATTATCTTAGAGTACCTGGACGTTGCAGGTGGCTCCTTAGATGGTAGCGGTAATCCCGAGACTGGCTATATGATTCGTGGTGGTCGTGAAATGGACTTCACCTACGAAAATTTTTGGGATTTATTCCAAGATATTCCTGCACTTAAAATGCCTGCACCTTATAGCACCTTGGATGAGTATCGAATTGCAAACGATACCGACCCAAACTACTCCATTGCGCGACTGATACACAAACAAGGTGAGATAAAAGACTTCAGTCAACTGGGATTGAGTAAAACCAATCAGCTCGCATTAATTCGTTTGCTGTTAAAGCGCAAAGAAGAATTGGACGATATCACGATTGAAGAGTATTTTGACGACAGCTTCTTAAGCAGTAATTTTTGGACGTTTTGGCGTACCATGTTTGCTTTTGAAAACTGGCACAGTTTACTTGAACTTAAGCTTTATGCGCATCGATTTTTACATGCATTAGATGGTCTAAACGACATGTCTGCCTTGGTATTCCCAAGATACAACCAGTTTGATAGCTTTGTGGTACCACTAAAGAACTATCTAAAAGACAAAGGCGTACAATTTCAGTACGACACGCTAGTCACTGATTTAGACATTGAGTTTGAGAACGAAGATAAGGTAACAGGCGCTAAAAAGGTCAATGCCATTGTGATGGAGAAAGCGGGTGAAGAAACCACTGTCCCCATGGGCGCTAATGACTTTGTCATCGTGACGACAGGCTCCATGACTGAAGATACCCGCTATGGGGATGATAATACCGCACCTACCCTAGACTTCACTCAGGATAATATGGGGCAATCGTCTGGTTGGAAAGTATGGAATAACCTAGCCAAGCAGTCTGCTGTCTTTGGTCATCCAAATAAATTTAATCAGCATGTGGACAAATCTTCTTGGATGTCTGCCACTTTGACCTGCCAACCCTCTGCCTTTATTGATAAGCTCAAAACGCTGTCCGTCAACGATCCATATACTGGTAAAACAGTGACCGGCGGTATTATTACCATTACTGACTCAAACTGGTTGATGAGCTTTACTTGTAACCGTCAACCGCACTTCCCTGATCAGCCAAAAGACACGCTAGTGATATGGGTGTATGCCTTATTGATGGACAAAGAAGGCAATTATGTCAAAAAAACCATGCCAGAATGTACGGGTACAGAAATTTTGACGGAACTTTGCCATCACCTTGGTATCATCGATAATTTAGACAATGTCATGGCCAATACCATCGTCAGGACCGCTTATATGCCTTACATTACCTCGATGTTTATGCCACGAGCTAAAGGCGATCGCCCCGAAGTCGTCCCTGACGGTTGTGTCAATATGGGGTTGGTCGGGCAGTTCGTTGAGACACGTAATGATGTGGTCTTTACCATGGAGAGCTCTGTGCGTACTGCCCGTGTCGCAGTTTATGAGCTACTGAATGTGCAAAAACAAGTTCCCGATATAAACCCATTACAATATGATATCCGTCAATTACTAAAAGCCGCGAACACCCTCAACGATGGCAAAGGCTTCATCGGTGAAGGTCTATTAAATAAGCTCCTTAAAGGTACCTATTACGAGCACATATTGCCAAAAGCCAATCAATCCACCAACGGCAATGACTCAATATTTTCTCAGCAATGGGAGGCGATCAAAGGACTTTGGCATAAGTAGTTGTAGTTTTAATAAAAGTAGTTTTGGTAAAAGTAAGAACGAAAAATAAAAGCGATAACGTTCTAGGGCGTGTCCTCATTTTAAAAACGAAGATGGAAATGAGGTCATGCCCTAGTCAGACTTGGATAACTGCTGTAACTGCTCAATCAGCCAACGGTGTATACCACTGTGACTGGTACGTGGGTGCCATGCTGCTATCACCTTAAATGTGGGTGGCAAGGCTGCCACTTTAAGCTCTTTAACCCGACTGTTTGGCAATAAACGCGAGGGATAAAATGCAATCATATCGGTTGTATAGAGGATATCTGGCACCGCAGAAAAGCTAGGAACGGACATAACAATATTTCGTTTAAGACCTTTTTCTGCAAACCACTGGTCATGAGAGCCACGCAAGTTAGCGCGTGAAGGTGACACCACCAGCTGCGAGTGCGCAGCAATTTGCGCCAGTGACAGCGGCTCAGTTGTAATATTATTATTACAACCAGTAATGCAGAAATGTTGTTCTTCAAGCAACGTCACATAAGCCAAGTTATCAGGGATAAATTCTGGGAAAGTAATCAGCAGATCAAGCTCGCCTGCCGTAATAAGCTGATTGACATTGTCTGAGGCAAAATCACGCACGATTAACTTCAAATCAGGCGCATCGCGACGCGTTATATGAAACAACTGCGGTAATAATGCCTGCGTCGCATAGTCGGTCGCGCTAATCGTAAACACCCCTTTATAAGTCTGCGGCGAAAACACATCCGGTTCTAACAGTGCTTCTAATTGCTCTAATATGCGACTAATGGGTTGCTGCATCGATAGCGCTTTGGGGGTTGCCACCATGCTATTGCCTTGACGAATAAACAAACGATCATCAAACAAATCACGCAGCTTACGTAACTGTTCGCTGATTGCCTGTTGCGTCAGCCCCATTTTGCGCGCGACTTGTGAGAGATTTTTTAGATCAAGTAGCGCATGTAGCACTCTCAGCTGCTTGATATCGAGTCGGTTAATACCATTCATAATCTGTACCATTCATAATTGTATCTTAAACAAGAAAATCCTGTTTCCGATTGTATCCATAAAACTCTATGCTTGCCAACCTTACTTACGCAGTAATAAAGCATCAAAACAAGCTCAGTGGTTTAAACAATAACCCCGTCTATTTGTTTTAAAAGAGAGTTTTATGGAACCATCTAATATCGATACTAGCCCATTGTTTTCATCTGTAACACTTGGACCATATACGTTAAAAAACCGTATTGTCATGCCACCATTGACACGCTCTCGCAGCACGCAACCGGACAATATTCCTAATGACTTAATGGCAAGCTACTATACACAGCGCGCCTCTGCAGGTTTTATGGTCACTGAAGGCACACAAATTGAGCCAAGGGGTCAAGGTTATGCGTGGACGCCAGGCATACATTCGCACGCCCAAATCGAAGGCTGGAAAAAAGTCACTCAAGCGGTACACGCGGCAGGTGGTATTATTTTCGCTCAGCTTTGGCATGTTGGTCGCGTGTCTCATACCAGCTTACAACCACAAGGCGCTCAGCCAGTCGCACCATCAGCTATCAGTGCTGACAATGTAAAAGTATTTATCGAAACAGCACCAGGTGCAGGCGCGTTAGCCGATCCTAGTGAGCCACGCGCACTCAGTACTGATGAAGTTAGTGAACTGGTCGCTATGTATGCTCAAGCCGCGCGCAATGCATTGGAAGCAGGTTTTGATGGCGTCGAGCTGCATTGTGCTAATGGCTATTTGGTGAATCAGTTCATCTCTGAGCATAGCAACACACGTGATGACCAATATGGCGGTTCGTTGACCAATCGCTTGCGTTTCTTAAAAGAAATCGTTGCTGCCGTCAGTGCAGTGGTTGGTGCTGATCGTTTAGGCGTACGTTTCGCGCCACTGTTTGCTAGCACAGATGAGACTCGCGTGTATTTAGGTCTAGTGGAATCAGATCCACATCATACGTACATGGAAGCGATTAAAGTACTTGAACAAGCGGGTATCGCTTATTTATCTATTGCAGAAGCTGACTGGGACAATGCCCCTGATTTACCAGAGACTTTTTATCAGGCCGTCAGAGCTGAGTTTTCAGGACGCATTATCTATGCGGGTAAATACACAACGGAAAAATCGGTTCATATGTTAGCTAAAGGTTATGGTGATTTATTTGCTTTTGGGCGTCCTTTTATTGCTAATCCCGATTTACCTGAGCGCATCGCCAATCATTGGCCACTCAATGAGGCAGATCCTGCCACGATGTATGGTGGCACCGAAATTGGCTATAATGATTATCCTTACTATCAAAACTCTTAATATAATAAGGCCATTCGTGGCCTTATTTTTTTGCTGATAAATATGATGTTTTTATGGAAAAAATCGAAAGCCTTACAGAGAGCTTCATAGAAAACCTTACCGCATAACATAACCATACTGCATAATTTATATGTATTACGTAGCCAAGATTATGGGGCTGCTGACTGACAGCGAATCCTCCTGCTTAAATAATGCAGAATTTATCCAATTAGCACGCCCGCATTCGGCTTGTCCTTCAAAATAGCTAGGCGGTGAATTGGGTGTGTTTATCAAAAGATAAACCGTACTAGAACTTGAAGGCACATTATTTAAGCCTGATAAAGAACGTGCCCCAAGCCCCATCGAAAGCCGCTATCATTTTCACCTCGTTGAGGTGCTCAATTATTTGTTTACCTTAGCGAATGAAGCTGATATTAAAGGTATTGAGATAATGCTTGAGCAATAGGATATATTTTGCGGTTACGCAATCCGCTGTCAGTCACTTCATTCTTATGTTATAAAGTAGCTGTTAAGGTATAAAGGTTCTTATAATATAACTCACCTCTTATGCTATGTGTCGTTCAATATCAATAACACAGTTCAATATTAATAAAATAAGTAGACATTTATGATTACGGTTGCAGAGCTCATCTCTGAAATACAGCAGCGCATAGAAACGTATAATACTAACGACTATCCGCTACATCAAAGAACAGTCAAGAGCTACGATTTATTAGACAGCCCTCATCATATATTGGCAGAAGATATCATCTCGCCTTTTGCGATACCAAGGCAAAACCTGTCCGCGATGGATGGTTATGCTATTGCTAAAAACAGCGTACTCTCAGCAGACAGCACTATCGATATCGTCGGTGAATCACAAGCTGGCAGTCCTTATGATGGTGAAATCTCAGCAGGACAAGGGGTGCGTATCTTTACCGGTGCGGTTGTTCCTGACAGCTGTGATACGGTCATCATGCAAGAAAACACCAACTTTGCCGCGATAAAGGATAGCATTGATAAATCACAACCCTATGCCATCACTCTCAGTCAAGACGCTAAGCATGATGATAATATCCGTAAACAAGGCGAAGAAATTGAGGCTGGCGAAGCGGTTTTATTAAAGGGTAAACGCCTAAATTCTGCTGATATCAGCCTACTGGCTAATTTAGGCTTTGATAAAGTGACGGTATATCAGCCTTTAGTCGTTGGTGTGCTCGCAACAGGTGACGAGCTGGTTGCGATTGGCAGTGAGCTGACAAGTTTGGCGCAAATCTATAACTCGAACACCCCTACTCTAAAAAGCCTACTCTCTGATTTGCCCGTCACTATTCGTGATTATGGCATCATTCCTGATGATTTAGACAAGACCACCACTGCCGTAACCCAAGCAATGCAAGAGTGTGACGTACTAATCTCTACGGCAGGAGTATCGGTTGGCGACTATGATTTCTTAACGACAGTCATTGAGCAACTTGGACAGATTAATCACTATAAAGTCGCGATGAAACCCGGTAAGCCGTTTGTCTTTGGCGAGCTGACTAAAGACCTTACCAAGCCCGTACTATATTTTGGCTTACCCGGCAATCCGCTATCGACCATCGTTGGCAGCTTGCAATTTGTGATTCCAGCCTTGTGGCAAATGGCAGGCGCTGCGACACAAGAGCGACCTATACAGTTAAGTCTCACTGCAACGCTTAAAAACGATATCAAAAAATCAGCGGGGCGGATGGATTTTCAAAGAGGCATCTTATCCCAAAACGAATCTGGCGATTTCCAAGTTGAAAGCTTCACCAAGCAACAATCGCACCGTATTAAACAACTGAGCCTCGCCAATTGCTTTATTGTATTGGCACAAGATTCTGGCAATATAACCGCTGGCGAAACCGTAAACGTGCAGCCTTTTCCTTGGTCGCATCGCTAGTTAATGGTTACACAGTTAATAATTCTTTATAGCATTAGTCATGAGAAACTGATTCATGATATAAAGTAGCATCTACTACTTTGGTGGTAGTTTTTAGGTCACTTACGGTGAATGGTTATTTGCGTACAAGCTGTCATAATCATACCTAAATAGAATTTTCCACTCACAACCCGAGGCAACGCCTAAAAGTACACACTATACTTAATGTTAATGGTAATCATCTATGAACCATCTTGCCCCCAATGCAGGCAATGTGCAATGGCATTCGCCTGCCGCTGCACCCGCTGTTTTTGATGGTGACTCATCATCGATAGCAGCTATCACATCAACGTATTCTCCGGCCACGCTCTCTCAACCATTAACCGATGGTTTCGCACGACGTCTCACCTATTTGCGTCTATCGATTACCGATTTCTGTAATTTTCGCTGTGAGTATTGCCTGCCCAATGGCTATCAAGGCAAACCACCACAAAACGAGCTCAGTGTCACTGAAATTGCCACTTTAATCCGCGGCTTTGCCCAAGTTGGCACCAAAAAAGTCAGAATTACTGGCGGTGAACCCTCTATACGCCGTGATGTAGTAGACATTATTAAAACCATCAAAAATACCGAAGGTATAGAAACCGTTGCCATGACCAGCAATGGTTATAAGCTTGGTAAGCACTTAGCCGACTGGCAAGCGGCTGGACTGAATCAGCTTAATATCAGTATGGACAGCTTTGATGCTGCAACCTTCCATAAGATGACTGGCTTTGATATGTTGCCGCAGCTCTTGGCTGATATGGATACTTTGCTTGCGACCACAAATATTAAGCTAAAAATAAACAGTATTTTAATGGCTGAAACTGCCTTTGAAAATTTGATGAATGCCATCGAATACATCAAGGACAGAGCGGTCACTTATCGCTTTATTGAATTTATGCAGACCAGTGATAATAGCGATTTATTTTTTGCGCAGCATGCACAGTCCGATATTATTACCAATTACTTATTAAAAAATGGCTGGCAAACTCACATACGTGGCAGCAACGATGGTCCAGCGATAGAATACAGCCATCCCGATTATCAGGGGCGCATCGGTATGATTGCCCCTTACGCTGCTCATTTTTGTGACAGCTGCAATCGCCTGCGGGTCAGTAGTCAAGGCAAGGTGCATTTATGCCTGTTTGACCAAGGTAATTATGATATTCGTCAGCATCTAGCGCAAGATGATGTGGCAGGTCTCGTTGATACCTTACACAGCTTTATGCCGATTAAACCAGAGCATCATCATCTTCATGAGTCCAATAGTGGCATGATGAACAACTTGTCGATGATTGGCGGTTAATGAATTTATCAGCAATATTTTTCATTTTTTACAACAAGCGTATTTATTAAGGAACATCCATGAGTAAGCTGCAAGCCCCTTTTACCCCGCTTAATATCGCCATCTTAACGGTTTCGGACAGTCGCACTCTTGCAGAAGATACCTCAGGGCAGTATTTGGTCGACCAACTGACCACAGCAGGTCATCAACTTGCCGATCGGCAGCTGATTACCGACGATATTTATAAAATCAGAGCCGTCATCAGTGGCTGGATTGCTGACCCAAATGTGCACGCTATTATCACCACTGGCGGTACTGGCTTTTATATCCGCGACAGCATGCCAGAAGCGGCTGGCGTATTATTTGATAAATCAGTCGATGGTTTTGGTGAGATGTTCCGCTTAATCTCAAAAGACGATATCGGTATGTCTACCATTCAATCTCGCGCCCTAGCTGGCATGGCAAATAGCACGGGCATTTTTTGCTTACCTGGTTCATCAGGCGCTTGCCGCACTGCGTGGGAAGGCATCTTACAAGAGCAGCTCGATAGCCGTACACGCCCATGCAATTTTGTCCCACACTTTATGCGCACCAATCCAGGTCATGATTGATTCATGCTCGAAGTTTCAGATAGCTTAATTGAAGCAGGTAAATTAAATCGCTTAGCAGGTATCGTGATTTTGGCGGGCGGCGCGTCCAAACGTATGGGAACGCCAAAAGCTGAGCTTATATTGCCGACAGGCGAGCGCTTGCTTGACTATCATATCAGGCAAGCGCTTGAATTAAGCACAGCATTGGCGAGAAACTTACCTATTATGATTGCGGATAATGGGCGTGGTTTTACCATCAATCCAGATTTGATTAAGCATTTGCAATCGCCAATATTTCATATTGCTGACTATGTAACTAATGACGATCTATTTAGTGACAGCGATAAACCGATTGAAACAGGCGGCGCATTGGTAGCGATTGAATCGGCGCTGCAATCTTTGGTAAGTTCAAACCAATTAACGAAAAATGTAAGCTGTCATCAATCTTGGCTGCTAGTCATTAGCTGTGACAGCTTAATTCCTATTAATGATTTATGGCAAAAACTGCAACCTTATATAACGCAAAATCCTGATAAAGCTGTCATTTGCCTCGCCGATGATCATCATTTATATCCATTATTAGGTCTATATCGTTTAAGCATTGAGCCTGATTTAAAGCATTATATTGACGGTGGACAGCGACAAGTCATGAGATTTATTAAGCCGCTTGTGCAGCCCGTCCCTTTTGCAAAAGAATGGCAGTATTTAACCAATTTTAATACGCCTGAAGATTTTGATCATGCCTGTTTAGCTTTAAATGATTCATAAAAAGGTTTATTGAGAAAAACTAACTTTAAGAAGAACCAGCCATTTGAGAGAAATGAGAAATGAATAGCGACCGTCAAAAAAACAGTCCTCAACCGAGCAGCAAGCAACCGAGCAACCAATCTGGGTTATCCCATCTAAACAGTGCTGGTGATATTACCATGGTCGATGTGAGTGGCAAAACGGCTAGCACCAGAGAAGCTAGTGCATTTGGACAAGTGGTTTTTCCTGCGGTCATTTATGAGCAAATAAAAGCCGCTGACGGCATGACCAAAAAAGGCAGCATTACTCAAACTGCTCATATCGCTGGTATCATGGCAGCCAAACGCACCCATGATTTGATTCCACTTTGTCATCCTCTGCCCTTAGATAAAATCAGCTTAAGCTTTGAATACGATGATGCAAACCATAGCATTACCGTGACCGCCACCGTTAAAGTCACCCATAAAACTGGGGTAGAAATGGAAGCATTAACCGCTGTCAGTGTCGCCTGCTTAACCATTTATGATATGACCAAAGCCATCTCGCATGACATTGTGATTGATAATATTCATCTCATGAAAAAAACGGGCGGAAAATCCGACTATCAACATGCATAAATTGGCTTTATGAATATCATCTACAAAAAGCTTAGTAATGAATAAATAATGGAGATTTCTATGAGCACTTTAGTAGAAAGCAATACAAATTCAGAGATAGATGCCACGATGAATATTAACGTTTTATACTTTGCCAGCTTAGCCGATGAAGCCAACTGCCATGAAGAAACAATCAAAGTGCCACAGTCAACATCATTGACTGAATTGTATGAACAGTTGCGCCAAAAACATCGCTTTAGTCGCCCGCAGTCGGAGTTACGCGTGGCGGTCAATGACTATTTTGCCAAATGGACAGATGAGATTCATGACGGCGATAGTGTGGTTTTTATTACCCCAGTTGCTGGCGGCTAATTTAAAATAGCTTTTTATTAACCTATTCCTTTATCAAACCACTTCTTTATAAGCAGCGTTACTTTTCGCTATGCTTAAAAGATTAAAAATCTCGCTCGAATAATAGGCAAAAAGAAATGACAGACAACGTACATGGGCAGTCGATGAGCATCAAGCGTAGCATCGATGAAGCGTATCTCCTCGCTGAACGTGATGGTTTTGCACTTTTAGATACCGATATTGATGAAAATCGTCTTAAAAGCACCCTTGATAATGACAGTTGCGGCGCATTTGTCTGCTTTGAAGGGCGGGTACGCAATCATAATAATGCCAGTAGCGTCAATCGTTTGACTTATTATGGCTACGAAGAGCTTGCCATCAATCAAGGTCGCGCCATTATCGAAGAAGCCAAAAAGCGCTTTGAGATTACCCATGCCATTGCCATCCATCGTGTCGGCGCGTTAGAGATTGGTGATGTCGCTGTTTGGGTTGGCGTGGTTTCTGCCCATCGCTATCCTGCGTTTGATGCTTGTCGCTGGATATTGGATACTATTAAAGCCGATATTCCCATTTGGAAGCAAGAATATTACCAAGATGACTCTTCTAAATGGCTTAGCAATAACGGTTAAAAATGCGATTTAAATGACTGCTCAGAGCGATAGCCAATAGTGAGCAATAATGGCAAGGCTTCATAATAATGATTAAAATAATAACAGTATCATCAGCTTGCTTAGCATTAACACTAAGCGCTTGTAGCAAAGAGCAAACCGCTGCGCTTGTCCAATCGGACGCCGACAACGCCACTGAGCAGAGTCAAACACTGCGCATCGCTTCTGCTGCCAACTTATCTGATGTATTACCTGAGATCATTGCTGCTTATAAAAGGGATAAAAACCTGCCTGCGCAAGAGATTGACGTGACTTATGCTTCCTCAGGTAAGTTATATGCGCAGATCACCTCTGGCGCACCTTACGATATATTCTTATCTGCTAATCAAGCATTTCCTGCCAAGCTTGCCAAAATAAAATTAAATAAAATTAAGCCTAGTGACAAAACGACCCATCAGCCTTTTACTTATACCCAAGGTCAACTGGCACTTTATAGCGTTAACAAATCCCTTAAAGGCCTCAATCCTACTACCTTAAATGCATTATTGATGACTGAGTCTGATAGTAAAATCACCATTGCCAATCCAGAACTTGCCCCTTATGGCAAGTCAGCACAAGCCTATCTACAAACGCAAAAAATTTTTGATACTCTCACTGAGCAAAGTCGCATTATTCAAGCTGAAAATATCGGGCAGGCGTTTCAATATGCGCACACTGGTAATGTCGATTATGGCTTTGTCGCCCAGTCGCAACTGACGGCGATTAAGGCCACGCCTGAGCAGTTCTATACGTTAGCGCCAAAGTCTTACCCCGCTATTTTGCAAGACGGTTTGGTACTTAGTGACACTATTACCGCGACAGATTTTTCTGACTATCTGCGCTCGCCTACTGCACAACAGTATTTTTCTGACGCAGGTTATCTCGCGGTTGATTAGGCCGTACATCATTTTAAAAATAGTGATACAAATGAGATAAATTACAGCCAAACAAGCACAATAGTGCAGATAATATTAGGATATTGACTAGGACCTGTCTGTCATCGTTTAAATTATTAAGGTTTCCTCATATATTATTAAATTAAAATACCTTAACATCTTCTTAACAGCCCACTTGTTATGGTAAGGAATGACGTTTCCCACCATTCTGTTGAGAAGTATTTATATGTCAATATCTCAAGCCGCCAAAATCGACACGCCCAAAGCCAATAAAAAAAATAGCTATCTGAGTAAGCTCTACGATCGTGAGGTAAACCTCAGTTATCTTATTATCATTGTTGCCTTATATTTGGTGGCGACTGCCAATATTGGCTTTTTTGAACAGGTGCTAAACGTCTATCCATTTAGCAAAAACGTCGGCTTTATACTGTCTATTACCGGCTTGTTGTTTGGACTGATGTGGTTGGTATTGCAGCTGCTTTGCTATCGCCCTATTGCCAAACCAGTATTGATTGCGCTACTGATTACTGCCGCCATCTGCGGTTATTTTACCGATGCTTACGGGACGATATTTGATACGAACATGCTGATAAATAGTATGGAGACCGATCAAGCAGAGGCCATGGGATTGTTTGCCCCTAGCATGGTCATTCGACTGCTCATATTAGGCGTGTTACCGGCATTTATTATTAGCAAAATTCGTCTAAAACGCTTTACTTGGCAACGCAACATTTTACAAAAGACAGCCACGTTGATATTGTCTATAGCACTGATCGCGGCGTGTCTTTTACCCTTTGGTGACCAATACGCCAGCTTCTTTCGTCAGCATAAACAAGTTCGCTCTTATGCCAACCCGATCACGCCTATTTACTCTATGATCAAACTTGGGGAAAACTATATCGATGAGCTGCGCCGTCCTGATACCTTGACGCTACATGCGACAGATGCAAAGCGCGTAGCCTCTGCCAATAGTGTTAATAACAGCGCCAAACCCAAACTGATGGTGTTTGTGGTTGGTGAAACCGCTCGAGCAGATCATTTTGGTTTAAATGGCTATACACGCAATACCACGCCTCTACTCTCAAAACAATCAGATCTTTATAGTTTTAAAGATGCCGTCTCCTGCGGTACTTCGACTGCCTACTCAGTGCCGTGTATGTTCAGTTATGCAAATCGGGAAAATTATGATATCGATACCGCCAAGTACAATGAAAACGTACTCGATACGCTAAGCAAGCAAGGGGTCAATGTCATTTGGCGAGACAACAACTCTAGCTCTAAAGGTGTGGCTGATCGTGTCACTTTTGAGGACTACAAAACGGCTGATACCAATCCTAACTGCGATGTTGAATGCCGAGATATTGGCATGCTTGATGGTTTTGATAAACTGGTTAAGTCAGGCAGCTTAGAGAAAGAGGCACCTAAAGACACGCTTATTTTGTTACACCAAATGGGCAATCATGGCCCCGCCTATTACCAGCGCTACACTAAAGAATTTGAAGAATTTAAACCTGTCTGTATGACCAATGAGCTGTCAAAATGTGATACCCAGTCTGTGATCAATGGCTATGATAATGCGATTCTTTATACCGACTACTTTTTGAATAACGTGATCGATACCTTAAAATCTTACGAACAAGATTATGATGTAGTCATGGTATATATGAGCGATCATGGCGAGAGTTTGGGGGAAAATAATATTTACCTGCATGGTCTGCCATATAAATTTGCTCCAGATACCCAAAAACACGTCCCCGCGGTGATCTGGTCACCAGACAGTAATAACATCGATGCGGATAGTCTCTCTAGTATGAGCAGTCAGCCCGTATCACACGATTTTATTACGCCAACATTGCTTAGCTTTTTTGGCATCACGACTGATGAAGTCAAAGATGCACCAACCTTTTTTAAAGTGAATCACTAAATCTGTTTTTATATTGCTCCATCCTTTAGGCCATCATCATCTTTTAGGTAATAAGCATCATGTACAAAATACTCGTTATTGAAGACAACCCCGATATCGTGGCCAATATTTATGCTTTTTTTGAGCCAAAAGGCTTTGAGCTGGACAATGCACATAATGGCTACAGTGGGCTAACGCTCGCCTCAAACAATCATTATGACGTGATACTGCTCGATGTGATGCTACCAGGTATGGATGGCACTAAGCTGTGTAAAAAACTCAGAGAAGAATTACACGACAAAACGCCTGTATTAATGCTCACCGCTCGCGATACGATTTTGGATAAAGTTGCAGGATTTGATAGCGGTGCTGATGATTATTTGGTCAAGCCTTTTTCGTTGATTGAACTGGAATGCCGTATCAAAGCACTCATACGTCGCCATGAAGACGAGCATTTTGTACACAGTATCGCTGTAGGTGCGCTATCGTTGAACAATAGTGAGCATACTATTATGCGCGAAGGCAAATCCATTAAGCTGACACCAACCGGATTTAAAATACTACATATCCTAATGAATGCAGCACCTCGCGTCGTCAGCAAAACTGAACTTGAAGAAAAGGTTTGGGGTCTGGATATCCCGAGCAGTGATGCGCTACGCACCCATATGCATAGCGTGCGGGCGCAGGTCGACAAGCCCTTTACCAAAACTATGATAGTGACAGTACCTGGTGTTGGTTACCAAGTTATTGATCCTAATAAATCAGAAAACGTTGTAGTATAACTGAGAGAATAGCACCTCATAAGGTTTGCCATCGCTCACTATAACTACCGCCTCATTCGATTAAGCACCTCCATACTATGTTCAATATAGACTCGATAGCCAATAAGTTTCGCTTGTCCTACTTCATATTTGCATTATTGCTATGTGCCGCTTTTGTCAGTATTTTTTTGTACGCGGAAAGCAGAATAGAGCAGGAGTTGGTCAAGGCTCGTCTGTTACAGCAGCTAGAGCTCAGTCAAAAAGAGTATGGCGATCAGCCTATTTACACTGCCGATCCAGGTATCAAAATTTACCGCTACGATAATGCTCCTGCCAGTCTGCAAACAATGGCGAATGAAACCGTTCAAGAAACCTCTATCACTATAAATGATGAGTCTGGCAAAACGCGCGCTAACCTTCATTTCTTTGCCTATCAACAAGACGGTCAAGCTTATATTTTGACCTACTTAGAAGGGGTAGAGATGGTAATGAAGCACTACCCTGTTTTGGAAATCTTCGAAAACTTAGAAGATATATTTGCGGATACACTAAAAGTAGCGGTGATTTTAAGTTTACTTATCGCTGCTATCTTCTCCCATTTGTCCTCTAAACAAATCATAAAGCCGCTACTCGATTTAAAACAAGCCGTCGAAACTGATCATAAAAACCTAACCGAATTAACACATATGCCATCTGAGGTTGGCGTGTTGGCTCGAGCTATTGATGAAAAAAACCATAAACTAGAGCAATATCTCAAGCGCGAGCAACTGTTTACCGGTGACGTCAGCCATGAGCTGCGCACGCCTTTGACCATCATCATGGGTGCCTCTGAGGTGTTGGCCTCACAGTTAGAAGCAGACAGCCACCTGAACGAGTTTACCAATCGTATCAGTAATACGGCCAAAGAAACCTCCGAGATTATCACCGCTTTGCTGCTACTATCGCGCGCGCCTGAAAAGCTGGATACACCGCAAACGTCGATCAATAGCATTGCCTTAGCTGAGGTGCAGCGACTGAAGTATTTGATGCGCTATAAGACCGTCACATGTCAGGTAGTCGCTGAGCAAGAATACAGTGCCTATGTACGACCTGAGCTACTAAAGATGGCATTGGGCAATTTGATAAAAAATGCGTTTCAGTACACCGATGATGGCGAAGTGATCGTCACTATCGATGACGAAAAAATCACGGTAACCGATACTGGTCTTGGTATTCCTGAGGTGATGATGCCCTTACTATATGAACGATTTGAGCGATTAACTCATGACTATCAAGACGAGGGTACAGGCACCGCATTGTCACCAGAGCATGATATCAATCACAAGGTTGAAGGCTCAGGTTTGGGGCTGAGTATCGTACAACGTATCATGTCTCATATGGGCTGGCAGCTGACCCATCAAGCCAACCACTCAGGTGGCAGCACCTTTAGTATTTATTACAAATAACCTTGATCAATATAACGCTACCCAAAAACCTCCATTTATCAGCCGCCAGTTAGTGTTGCTAAGCGATGCACCCAAATATTCACAACCGTTTATTGCTGCCGCTTTATAATCTCTTAACACTTTCTTAACCTCTATTATCTTATACTCAAGCTATATTGACTTTGCTTGACTGGTTTTTTGGTCATGCAAAGCCGAGCGCATACCTTGATATTAATAGACTATTAAGAATTCTATATGAATAAAATTACTCCTATTAATCTTGAAAACAAGCCAGCCAGTCACAGCTCTATCAAGCAGCCAGCACATCATAGTGCGCTTACGCCTGATAGCTTTGCAGAGAACGCAAAAGGTAAAACGGGCTTTTACCGAATTATAAAAGCTGCTGGCTATTCTATGGATGGCTTTAAAGCAGCATACAAATTTGAGGCGGCCTTTAGACAAGTCGTGTGGCTCAACTTTGCACTGTTTGTAGCCATCGCTTTTATGCCTTTTGCACTGAATATAAAAATGATGCTAGTGCTCGCATCTTTTTTATCTTTGATTGTGGAGCTGCTCAACACCGGTATCGAAGCTTGCGTTGACCATACCTCAACAGCCAAGCACCCACTCGCAAAGATAGCAAAAGATGTCGGCTCTGCTGCGCAATTTTTGTCGTTATTTCTCTTAACCGTCTTATGGTTAATGGCGCTGTCTATCTTTTTATAGTAGAGCGCGGTGAATACTCATATTTAAGTATTACCAATCGCTAGTCCAGTTTCAGATAAGACACCAATGAACGATCATGCTGGAAGCTATCACCATTTAATATACGTTATCAGGTGTATCCATGACTTTAGAAAACCACTCAATGGCTTGGGGCTGGCTAAAATTACTGTGCGTGACCATCATTGCCACATTTATTTTTGAGCATAGCCAGTTGGACATACGCATCAGTGAGCTGTTTTATAGCAATGGTCACTGGCTACTAGAAAAGGGCGCGCAGCCTTATGCGTTTATCTTTTATGATTTGCCCAAAGCTCTATTAATTCTACTGGCGGTCTATCTCATAGCAGTGTTAATTATAAAGTATCGACAGCCTTTGCCCGACCTTGCCTCGCAGCATCGCCATAAATTCGATAGATTTCTGCTTCCGTTACCAATTCGAGAGATTGGCTACCTACTGATTATAATAGCGATTGTACCGGCTACCATTGCCACGCTCAAAGGCGTCACCCATGTGAGCTGCCCAAATGACTTGGTTATTTTTAACGGTGATCTACCCTACCTTAACCTTTGGCAAAACATCGTAGCAGCCACGCCAGCCAGATGCTTCCCCGCTGCTCATGCTAGTGCAGGGTTTTCCTTATATGGACTGGCCTTTTTGCCGACCCTAAAAAAATACCGCTATCATATATTGGCAACAGTAACGGTCCTAGGATGGACGATGGGGCTGTATAAAATGCTGTTTGGCGATCATTTTTTTAGTCATACTTTGGTCTCGATGCTGCTATCACTGACGATAGCATGTGCGCTTGCCACTCTGTTTTTTAAAGACTCAATCATGAAGAAAGCCAAAAGCATCAAGGCTAATACTAAAAAATCTGATGAGACAGGCTTTCAAGAATCATCAAAAACCTAATTTTAACGGTTGAACAATAGCCAAATTGATAATGATGTTCTTACGAAAATAAACCTACTAAGTATTTGAAAAATAATGTATAAATAGTTAGTGCTGACCTACTTGTTATTAAGTAACAGCATGGATTGCGCTCGTCGTCGACGTTCTTTATTTATCAATAGCCCGCAAAGGAATGTAGCTATGAGCATCCTATCCCTTACTCTAAAAATATCACACACCTACCCTTTATTGACACTGCCATTATTGATAATAAGCGCCGCACCTAGCAGCCATGCCGCCAGTTACTCCATCAACCCTGCCAGTACACACATAATATTTGCCATTGAACGCTTCAAGACCTCTGCCACTACTGGTGGCTTTTATGATATCAAAGGTCAACTACAATACGACCCAAGTCGACAAACAGGCGACATTTCATTAATCATACCGATAGACTCCCTCAATACGGGCAACCCCTCTTTTAATAGTAGCCTAACGGGACCGGATTTTTTTGATGCGAAAAAGTTTCCCTCGGCGCGATTTAAGTCGACGAAGTGGTATTTTGATCAAAATAAGAAAAGCCCGCAGGTAACAAAAGTAGATGGCAAGCTGACGCTACATGGTGAGACACATCCTATTAGCCTGACAGCCACGAATTTTGATTGTTATTTGAGCCCCAGTCTCAAAAAGGATGTTTGCGGTGGTGACTTCACTGCGACGATTGATCGCACAAAATGGAATATAAACAAATTTGTCTGGTTTGGATTGACCAAAAATCTTAACTTAAATATCAAAGTCGAAGCCGCCAGACAATAGCAGTCAGTTTTAACTTTACGACACTGCTTTTTGAAATATGAATTTTTATCACTTTGCTTTATTTTGGTAGACACTATTGATGACTTGCAGGCATTTCATAAGAAGGGGTTAAGGATGATTTATCAGCACTATAAGGACGTTATGAAGCCACTTTCTGCCGTCATGCCAGCATTGTCGTTTTCATTGGCATTGGGACTTAGTTTAGTGTCTACCGTCGTGATGGCAGAAGGTGTCAGTTTGCCAATAGATACTTTGCACAGTCGAATAAGCCTACCAAATGTCAGTCCAGCCAATAGTGCACTTGCTAATCGAGGTGCTTACGTCGCCCGTACCGCTGACTGTATGGCCTGCCACCGTGAAGACTATAGTGGCGGCGTGCCGATTGAGACGCCGATTGGCAATATCTACTCGACCAATATCACACCCTCTAAGAAATACGGTATCGGCAACTATACCGAAGCCGATCTCAAAAAAGCCTTACGTAAAGGTCGTGCACCCGGTCATCAGATTTATCCTGCTATGCCTTACCCGTCCTATCATGGCCTAACGGATGATGATGTCAGTGCCTTATTCGCTTATTTCCAGACCGTACCTATCGTAGACAAACCACCTGAAAAGACCACACACCTCCCTTTTCCATTAAATATCCGTAGCTTAATGCTGGCATGGAATGTGATCAACGTACCCTCTACCGAAAATCGCTCAGGACTCACCCAAACTCAGCAACGCGGTGAATATCTGGTCAATAACTTAGAACACTGTGGCACCTGTCATACGCCGCGTAACCTAACCCAAGGCCTCGATAAAGACCGATACTTATCTGGTGCACCGCTCGGTAAATGGTTTGCCCCAAATATCACCCCTGACAACGACACAGGGATTGGTCGCTGGAGCGAAATGGACATCGTGACTTACCTGCGTACAGGAACGCTTGATAAGCACGCTTATGCGGGCGGGCCAATGGCAGAAGCCGTGGCGCATAGTACGCGCTATCTTACCGACGAAGACCTGATCGCGATGGCGTCTTATTTAAAAGTCGTCCCAGCCATTAAGACAGATGATTATCTTATACCGGTCAATATCTCTCGCCTGCCGCAGCCAGTCAGCAACTCCATTACTTATAATTTACTTGAGCAAAAAGACTATCTGGCGCAGGCCAAAACGAATGCTGTCACCAGTGCCAACAATAGCGGTCTGAACATCAACTCGCCAAAAGACTTATATCTAGCAAATTGCGCCAGCTGTCATGGCGTCGATGGTTACGCTCAGCCCGATGCGCGCTATGCATCTATCGTTGGCCTCAGTAGCATTCGCCGCGTAAAACCTGATGCGCTCGTTGGCGTGATTGCCTTTGGCGCGAAAGGTGCCTTCAATACAGCACCAAAAATGCCTGGCTTCTCAAAAGATTTAAGCCCTGCACAAATCGCTAGCATTACCAACTATGTACGAGTCACCTTTGGTGGTTTACCAAACAGCGATGTCAGCGCGGCGGATGTCACACGCGTGATAAAAGAAAAAAGCTAGCCCTAAAACTAACTATAAAAAATGCGCTCTAATCTTCGCCTTTTATCATATGGCAGAGACCAGCACGATAAGGATAATCCTATGAATGACCTGCTCCAATCTCCCACGCGGCGGCAACTGCTCTCCATGATCGGCAAGACAGCAGGTGCGACCGCGATGTATCAAGCGATGACCACGTTGGGGTTTGCATCCGAGTCGAGCTTTAAAGAAGAAATGAATCTAAAAGGTGCCCCTGCTGGTGCCAGTATCGTGATTTTGGGTGCAGGATTGGGCGGGCTTACTGCGGCCTACGAGCTCCGCAAAGCGGGCTACAAAGTGACCGTGCTGGAGTACCAAAATCGGGGCGGTGGACGTAGTTGGACACTCAACAGTGGTGATAAATATACAGAGCTGGGCGGTGCTGAGGTCACTTGCGACTTCAAAAAAGGCAATTACTTTAATGGCGGTCCATGGCGATTACCCATCCATCACTACGCAGTCTTTCATTACTGCAAAAAGTTTGGTGTGGCACTACAGCCATTTATCCAAACCAATGATCGCGCTTATCTACATCGTACCAATCACTTCAATGGCGCGCCGCAGCGCTTGGGTGAAGTGCAGAATGATATTCGTGGTTATGTGTCAGAGTTATTATCCAAAGCCGTGAATAAAGGCAGCCTCGATAGTACGGTTGATAAAGAGGACAAAGAAAAACTACTCGAAGGGCTAAAGGGTTGGGGCGTCCTTGATAATAACTATCGCTATGTCAAAAGCGATGAAACGGGTAAACATCGGGGCTATAGTGTGTATCCGGGTGGTGGATTGATGCCTGATGCCAAGCCGTCAGCACCTATACCGATGGACAAGCTATTGGACTCAGGCATGTGGTCAGACATTTATAGCAACTATACCGTGCATGTGCATCAACCAACGATGTTTCAGCCTGTCGGCGGTATGGGAAAAATCGGTGATGCGTTCACGCGTGAGTGCCGAGATATGATTACCTTTAATGCCAAAGTCACCAAAATCAATCAAGACGAGACGGGCGTCACCGTTGACTATGTCGATAGCAATAGCCCTGACGGTGCCACCAAAACCGTGCGCGCGGATTGGTGCATTTGTAATATTCCCTTATCCATATTGACTCAGATTGATGTCAACGTCTCCGCTCCGATGAAAAAAGCGATGGCAGCCGTCCCTTATGATAGCTCGTATAAAGTGGGTTTGGAGTTCAAACGGCGGTTTTGGGAAGAGGATGAATGGATTTATGGCGGTATCACCTATACTGATCTGCCGATCACTCAAATCTCCTATCCGTCACAAGATATGTTTAGTACAGGCTCTGGTGTGTTACTTGGTGCGTATGGCTTCGGGGAAGCCTCGTATAAGTTTAACTCATTGACACCCAAAGAACGTATCAATGCGGCTCTCGCCTATGGCAAACAGATTCATCCGCAATATACCAAGGAGTTCCGCTCAGGTACATCTGTCGCATGGCATCGTATTCCTTGGTCGCTTGGCTGTTATGGTATCTGGAGCGAGTCCAGTCGTGAGCAGTATTACGACACACTCTGCGAGATTGACCACCGTATCGTACTAGCAGGTGAGCATTGCTCACATATTCCTGCGTGGCAAGAAGGGGCCATACTATCTGGTATGGATGCTGCTAAACGCCTGCATCAAAAGGCTAAAAAGCTTGGGTAGTACGTCTTTCAATAGCCAAACTTTGAATAACAAGGCTGTGGTAATAAACCTCTAGATAATAAGCTTTTGGATAATCAGTCTGGCGTTGAAGCAAGGATGATAACAATGAGACTAGGCACATTAGGAATAATCATGAATATGGTGACAATAAACCCGATCAAACCCTTTGGCACGCGCAGCTCAAGCAAAGCAATAATGACGGTCATAGTTGGTGGAACAATATTATTATCAGGCTGTAGTCAGTATAAGGCAAAAAACGCAGCCACTATCGCCAGCCAGCAGACAGCACCAATGGTATTCGACAATCAGGCCAGTCGCAATCAAGGTGCATGGGGCGGCGTATATATGTCCAAAGCAGAATTGGCTGAACCCACTACCAATATTGTCGATGTGCGCTCAATACCGAGAATGAGCAATGATGCTAGCATGCAGAAATGGCTCGCCAAGTTTGAAGGCAGCACGCAAGGCAAAAAGGGGTTTTTTACCACTAATGGTAAGAAACTCTATGACGACTCCTGTGCTGGTTGTCATATGCAAAAAGGTGAAGGCGCACAAGGTGCTGGCTACTATCCACCGCTGGCTAATAATAGCAAGATGCAGTCGAAATACTATATTATCAGTGTGTTAATCAATGGTCTGCGCGGGATGCCATCGTTCCATAGCATGATGAACGACGAGCAAATAGCAGCCGTCACACAATACGTGCATAGTGACCTAAATAATTTCACAGATACGGTTACCACTACTAATGTTGCACAGCTACGCCATGATTTTCCACCCGGTTCAGACCCGAGTGAATAGATGACACTCGCTATTTTATAAAGCAGGTTCGTTTTTACGATAAGAGTAAACTGGTAAGCCAGTTGCTTTTTTATAAGGTATCCAAACGCTTACATAGCCTTTTAGATACGCTTAGGCGGTACAGAATAGGTGCCCACTACATGAGCCACGGCATCATCTGAGCCTTCTGAATACAGAGAGACCTCGCCCACTATCAAGGCTCGCCCTACTTTTAGTAAGGTGCATTCAGCGATGATACGTGCATCCGCTGACGGTTTACGCAAAAAATTGATGGTCAGACTCGTCGTCACCGTTAATGGTACGATACCGATTTTTCCGAGTATCGCAACATAGATGGCGACATCGGCAACGGCCATCATGACAGGTCCCGACACTGTGCCACCGGGACGTAGCTCATCTATGCCAATTTCGTGTGATAAGGTCGCACCATTATCACCGACTGCCTCAACGACGCATTTGGTTTGCGGAAACTCTAACGCCATAAAGGCACTGATTTCTTCTTTGGTTGCAGACATATCCCTTCCTTGGATTTTTTTATCCTTGATCAATGCACCACTGGCGTGCCTTCTGTACTGAATGCAAAACCTTTATTGCTAAAATTACCAATCATCACCGCCTCAATGACGGGCTTGACCGTCTCATCGACGCCTTCAACTTCGATGATGAAGTTGGCACCCGATCCGCCTTTATCCTCTTCTTTTTCAACGATATAATTGAGCGTAGCCATTGCTGGAAGCTCAATCGATTTATTTAAATAAGACTTTATAAAGGTTCCATCAGTGCCGTAGTAGTCAATTTTATTGATATAAAGTGATTTTTTGAGCGTGGTATTACGCACACTCAGCGTTGCTGACAGTAGCACTTTGCGATTGTCTCTATCGGTATAGATGTCAGAGTAAATGGGCACATAAAAGGTTTGTTTATAGGCAAACTGGCTACGATCAACGGCTGTCGTCATCTCAAGCTCCTGAATGGGGTCTTGATGTTTTTCTGAGTACAACACATTCGGGTCTTGCGTTGACTGATCACAACCTGACAACAGCGTTATCGTCGCAAGCAACAAGACGGATATAGTGCGCTTATTCATAAGTTTCTCCTTTGCCTTTTCATGTCACGGCTGCTGCAAATATTTATTTAATTTTTACACCGACACTACGCAGAAACTCGTTGATATGCTTATTAGCACCGTAGATGACCAATACGTCTTTATCTTGCAATACTTGCTCAGGCGCGGCCAAGCCTTTAATAGTAGGCTTACTTTGCGTACGACCAAAGCTGTCCTCATAATACTCATAGCGCAGGGTACTAAGCAATCGAATATTGAACTTTTGCTCCAACTGCAAGTCCTCAACGGAGTGACCAATCAACGCCTTGGGAATGCTAATCTCTACCATACTGAAGTGATCACTCAGCTCAAACGAGTCTACGAAGTAACGTAGTGACAGCCGTTTGGCCCAGCGATTGGCCGCCTCTTTTTCAGGGTGAATAATATCGTCCACACCGATAGCTTGCAACACTTTTTCGTGCAATGGATTGATACTGCGACTGATCAAACGTTTTGCTTTGAGAGTTTTAAATAAAGCGGTCGCCATGACGTTTGCGCCTTGATCTTCACCGATTGCGACAATCACGATATCGGTGTCGATAATCGGTAAACCACTGACGGTAGATTCATCTGTGGCATCCATACAGATGGTATGAGAGATAACTTCCTTATACGCCTCAACCTTTTGTATGCGGCTATCAATGGCAATCACTTCATGCCCCTGACGGGTCAATGCCATACCTAGCGATGAGCCAAAGTTCCCTAACCCTACGATGATATATTTCATAACCTTGATGACCCTTTTTCAGTATTTTTTAATGATAAAACAACTTGTTTGCGGCAATTTAATTGATTGTGATTTCTTCAGTTGGGTAGCGATAATTGCGCTGGCGTCTATTTTTAAGTAGGGCAATAAAGATGGTCAACATGCTGACACGCCCAACAAACATAATGACAGACACCACTATTTTGCTAAAATCTGATAAATCTGCCGTCAAATTCAGACTTAATCCCACCGTGCTGTAAGCTGAAAAACATTCAAAAACCACTTTGATTAAGTCAAGCTCTGGTTGATCATAGCTGATGAGCGTCACACCCATAGCGATGACCAATAAAGACAACCACATAATAGAAAATGCGCGGCGAATCGAGATATCAGCAATCTGGCGCTTGAAGACCTCAACATTGGTCTGACCACGTGCCAAACTCAAGGTGTTTAATAGTGCAATCGCAAAAGTACTGGTTTTGATACCGCCGCCCGTCGAGTTTGGAGAGGCACCAATCCACATCAAAAATATCGTCAGCATGACTGTTGGAAAGGTCAGCTCACCCATATCAATCACATTGAATCCCGCGGTTCGCGGCGTGGCAGCAGTGAACAGCCCTGTGACAAGCTTGCCAAAAAAACTGGTATGGTCTGCAAGTACGTTGTTGTATTCAAATATCATCACACCGATGAGACCTACCAGCAATAAAGCGCCCGTCGTAATCAAGGTAATGCGACTATTAATATTGAGCAACCACGGTCGATAAATATAACGCTGATCATGGCGATATATTAGCCGCTCGGCAAGATCGCGCAAATACCGCAGCACATTGACCACAATGACAAAGCCCATACCACCAAAGATAAAAGTAGTGGCAATGATCAGTTGTAGGGGATAATTAAAACGCAGGGAATCATCATACATGCCAGCACTGAATGTAGAAAACCCTGCATTACAGAACGCAGAAATCGCATGAAAAACAGAGAAAAACAACTGCTCAGACCAATCCATGTCTGGCAAGTCATAAATGCTAATATAAATGAGAGCGGCAGCCACTGCCTCTACGGCAAACGTCACATATAAAATAGATTTGAGGGTCGATACCACATTGCCCATGCCGCGCATATAAGACATCTCACTGATGCTCGCCTGCGTCTCGTAACTGACACCGCCCTTGAAGAAATAACTAAAATACGTCACAAACGTCAAAATCCCTAAGCCGCCGATCTGTATCAGCCCCATGATAATGACTTGCCCAAACGTTGTGAAATACGTCGCCGTATCTACCACGATAAGACCAGTTACACAGACAGCACTGGTCGCGGTAAAGAGCGCATCAACAAAGGATAATGGCTGCGTCGTCGCATTGGGCATCATCAACAGCAAGGCACCAATCAGCACCACTGCCAAAAAGCTCAAAATAAAAAACTGCGCAGGGTTTAGAAAGGTACGATTAAGATTAAAATCGTGGTCAGAGATTTCACGAATAAAGGTCACAAAGACAGCGATTTTTATGGCAACGAAGCCATCAACAGCAACTGACATCCCAAAGCGGATCAAATCCGTGAAATGTGCTACCAATAAGATAACAATCGCAATACTGGTCAGCAAGTCAAAAACCGCGACTTTATTTAAAGTCAGCGGCTTTTTGCTATAGATATAACGCCCCGATGTTACAACAAAGCCTAAAAAAATAATCGCCAAATAAAAAATATGAAAAACATGTTGTAGCCACATCGGCAACGTGAAACCACTGTCTAATAAAGCAACGGCTACTCCGATAATACTAATAACAATCGTGAAATTATTTAACAATCGATAACGCTTGGCTGCATGCATAGCCCTAACCCATGATAGGAATAACCACGATATTTATACTCCTTTTTTGTGTTATTCACAAAAACTGATTTTAGATAATCGTAACCAATTATGAGACCGTGTTGAACATTTATATATAGCTATGCTGATTGCTAAAATGGTTGTAGAGAAAGTATAAATTGGCGGGGCCATTAATACTCAAGCCTTAACTAGGTTTTATAAGGCTGGATTAGACACAAAATAGTCAATGTGCGAGTTGCATGATGACATTTCTACCTTGTCGCGTTTTTATAGAGTTGTACTGCCAACATACACCCTAGTATGTTCATTAGTCTATAGGTTGGCGGCATTTATGAGTGCGCTATCCTGATGGTCATCTTTACATATTTTCTGTCGATGTGTTCGCCATTTTTACCCCGCCCCATGTCACCAAACCAACGCCCAGCGCAATCAATGAAGCACCCAAAAACAGCCCTGCGGGTGGCGCTTCCCCTTGTAAAAAAATAGCAACCGGCACACCAACGACGGCACCTACCGAGCCTAATAAACTCAATAACACGGGGCCACCCGTTTTTTGCAAGAGAAACAATAGCAAAAACTGACCCGCAAATACGCCTGCTTGTATAGCAATCAAACCTAGCGACAACCAGTCTAGCCGCATATTGACTGAAAAATTAGGCAATACACTAAATGCCAGCAGCAACAGCGACGCCGCGATTAGCATGCCTGGAGCGAGTGCACTAGGAGACGCCTTATCAGGCCAGCGTAAAGTACGATATATATTACCGATAGCCAGTAGCACTGGCCCACAAAGCGCCATCAAAATCCAAAAAGTACTGGCGTCTGGCGCTGAAAACTTACGCGCTGCCAATACGCCTGCGCCAAGAAGCGCAGCGGCCACCCCTAAAGCGCGGACGATATTAAATCGCTCCATCCGCAGTGCCAGTGCGCCAAGATAAGTTAGCAATGGTGGAAGCGAGATAATGAGCGCGACAAAACCTGCACCCACATGTGGAATAGCCGAAAACAGTAGCAAATTAGAGCCTGCAACACTAATAAGGGCAGCCACAAAATAGTACTCAAAGCTACGCGCATTTAAGGGAGGTAATTCGTGCCGTATGAATGCAACGAACAATAAAATCGCAGCAGCGCCCGTGATGGACCAAAAGAGAAATACCAATGGTGTCATACCTATCTCACCAGCATATTTTGCCAAATTGGTAGAAAGACCAATCAGGCCTCCTCCGCCTAACAAGCAAGCAAAAGGGATGAGCCATGTACTCTTCTTGCGAGAGGCTTGCTGCTTTAAAGACTCACTCATCCACTATCCTATTGGGTGGCGACGCTGATGACGATAGCGCATCAGACAAACCTAAATCTAAACCTTGTACCGCCTTATGTGCCGCGTCGATAGCACCAGCAACATAACCAGAGAACGCTTCTGACCATTCACTTGCGCTACCCGTTAGGCAGTCTTGCCATACACCTGTGTTTGGCTTAGCGGTAGGTGCTACGGCATGTTGACCTGCGCCACTGGCATCAGCAAGCGTCGCGGTCAATGAATCTTGCGCCCAATCTTTCAGATATTCAGCCGTTGGCATCTCTGCTTGTGCGCCAAATAAACGTACCAGTTGCGCACGGCAATGGGCTTTTAGCTCCATTTCTGAGACGCTTTTTCGGATATGAGCAGGCACTCCAAAGAAACCAAACAAGGCACCTTCTCCCGCTGCCAAGGACGCATCGTGAATCTCTGTAAGTGGCCCTACTGCACTTCGTGCTGATCCTGATAACCCTTGATTCCGCCAAAACGGCGAATCATAAACCGCGACATATTTGGCATGTGGCGCCATCCATGTCGCGGTTTCTTGCCATTCTTTTGCCAAATCCTGCGGTAAAGCTGGCTCAAACACTAAAGTACTCGCCGCCAAACGAGGCGGTAGCGCAAGTAACACATGCTGTGTGTGATAAGTGTTTATTTGACCAGCTGTCATATGTACAGAGCTGCTCTCAATTTTGATACCTCGATCAGTCTTGGTTAAACGCCGAACAACTTGACCCGTCACGATACGATTGGCATCTAGGCGATTATATAAAGCATCAATCAATGAGGTCATACCGCCTACAAGACGCATAGACGGTGGCGAGCTTTGATAGCCTTGAGTACGGATAGGTAACTCATTGGCGGCACGTTCAACCATCATGTCACCGTCTTCGAACTGCGCAAAACGCAGTAGATGCAACGTTTCAATAAGGCGACTTAACTGCAGCTGATAATCAGGCCAAAACCACGATGGCCCTAAATCGAAGCCATCACCCAACTGCTCATTATCAGAACTTGAGCTTTTATCAGACATCTCTGTTGATGCCTTATCTATTGAGGCTTTTTTTATTAATGATGGAGCAACAGCGATGCGCCCGCCCAATCTATCACGCGCCTCAAGCAATATATAATCGATACCTCGTTGCTCTAATAAAAACGCCGCATATAAGCCACTCAAACCACCACCGATAATTGCAATAGGTAGGTCTTGCATAACAAATCATTCCTGCTTAGTTGAAGCTATTCAGCATTGAGATTATTCAGCCAACAACTTGGTAAGCAGCTCGTCTATCTCAACCTTAAACTCTTTATCCTCAATCTTATTAGCCGTGACTTTGGCATTCTGTAGATTGAGGATAGCCGCATCTTTTTCACCCATTTCAATCTGCAAGACCGCCATAGAAAAGGCGATCGATGACATGTGATCTTTCGAATTAATCGCCGTTGCTTTTGCTAATGCTTTGTCATAAATAATTAAAGCTTCGTCTAAATCTTCGGTAAAGTCAGCCAATGTTTCCCACTGTTCTGGATGGTCTTTATCGGTATTTTCATTATCGTTACAAATGGCTTCTAATTCGGCATAAAACCCATCAAACGCTGCTTGATTGCCTATACGGTCAGCCTCTAATAACTCTTCAGCTAAGGTATAAATTGCTTTATAAATTTTGGTATTAATCATTGTGTTCTCTATTGTTGGTTAGGTAATGTTATTCATTTAATGAGCAGTAAACATTTAATTTGGACAAGCTTATCACGCTTGTCTATTCGTATTGATTTTTTAATTAAGGTGTCTAGTAAAAAGGATGGTTCAAGCATAGCGATAGTCGTTTCAAACTAATTTGAATACAAGGAAGTCGAGTGAGCGTACGACACAGAGTAGACTAAACGGGACTGACAGCGTGTCTGTTTTCTAAAGGACTGACTGAATGAGCCAAATCACAACTCTCGCCAGTGCAGCCATAGGCGCGTATCTAACTCAAACTGATGATACTCTGGCTCCATATGGCAGCATAACTGATAAAAAGCTTTGTTATGCTCATGCTCTTTAAAATGCGCCAATTCATGCACAACAATCATGTGCAAAAACTCAGGCGGTGCTTCCTGAAATAAGCTGGCCACGGTGATGCTGTTATGGGATTTTAGCTTACTACCCTGTACACGCGACTGGGTGGTATGAATGCCCAGCGCATGCTTAAGGACAGTTAACTTGCTACTATAACTGACATTGGATAACTGGCCAATTTTACGCATAGATTGGTTTTTTATCTCATTGATGTATTGATAAAGAGCCTTATCACTTTTTATTTGGTGCTGATTGGGATACTTGTTTTCTAGATATTCTCCTAATCTGCCATCACTAATCAGCTGTGCCGCTTGGGTTTGAATTTGCTCAGAATAATGAGCGATGTACTTTAATGTGGTCACAAATTTATCCTTTGCTGATCTGTTAAAACTTGTCTTTATATATTTTACCCTATATCTCCTATTTACCCATAACCAGTTCAAGATGTTTTGGAACCAAAGAAGGCGCGCAAAAGTACTACAGAGAGTAGACTGAGGAACCTGACACCATATCCGCTTTATATTGGACTGACGATTAGCATAAATAAACCCCATAAGCTGTATTCAACTTATGGGGTTGTTTCTCACGATATTTTTACTGAACTATTTAGAGTATATTAATGAGTGAATTAACGCTCTAAATGGAGATACTGCAAATGGCGCTCGTACTGATTTAAAATATCGACCAACACTTGCTCTTTGGAGTAGCCAACCAAGTCATACTCTTGCGAGCCTTCGCTTAAGAACACTTCAGCACGATAATAGTATTCGGCGTGTTTAGTTGATGTGCTCAATGTAAAGTTAGGACGCTCCGCTTTGATCAAATTAACTTCATAAATAAAGTCATCTTCATCACCGTGTCCAACCCGTAATTTTAGACCATCTATTTGACCGCTACTCTCATCCATGCCTTCATCTATATCTTGTCCGATATGTTCAGGGTTACGGATATCCAAAGAGGTTTTTAGACCGCCTGCGGCAAACTCTTTTTCAACTTCCGTCATGGCAGGTCTTACTACACTTTGTAAAAACCGTTCAACTTGTGCATGTCTAGGGAAACTGACGATACGTTGCAAGCGTGCTTTCCAGCTCTTACCGCTATCAAGCACATTAGCCGTACCAATCGTACTGGCTTTGCGCTTATTACCTTCCTCTTTTAA
Source organism: Psychrobacter aquimaris (assembly GCF_016107525.1). Lineage (GTDB taxonomy): Bacteria > Pseudomonadota > Gammaproteobacteria > Pseudomonadales > Moraxellaceae > Psychrobacter > Psychrobacter aquimaris. The sequence continues at coordinate 45,013 of NZ_JABASR010000003.1, forward strand.
CGACTTCCACATAGCCATCATATAAAGCACCAAAATAAGCGAAAACGGTAAGCCAGCAATCACAGATACTGACTGTAATGAGGCAAAACCACCTGCAAATAATAATCCTAAAGTAATAAAACCCGTTGCCGCTGCCCAAAACAAACGCAGCCAAACAGGTGCATCAGTATCATTGGTCATGCCTCTTGAGCTCAAGTTTGCTAATACTAAAGCGCCTGAGTCAGCTGAGGTCACAAAGAAGACCAAACCAATAACCACACCAGCGAACGATAAAACATCACTGTAAGGAAAATACTCGAACAAGGCAAACATACCCATGGCAGCATCATTGACAGCGATTTCACCAAGTTCAGTTGCCCCATTAGCAACCAAGTCGATCGCCGAATTACCAAAGATAGAGAACCATGCAAAAATGAAACCAAGCGGAATAAACATCACGCCAAAGACAAACTCACGCAAGGTACGACCACGGCTAATACGCGCGATGAATAGACCAACGAACGGTGCCCAAGCGACCCACCATGCCCAGAAAAATATTGTCCAACCTGATTTCCAGTCGGCGCCAGCCTTACCATCATAGGCATACACATCAAAAGTTTTAAAGAGAATGGTTTGAAAGTATTGACCAATATTTTGGGTAAAAGTATTTAGCAAATACACCGTATTACCCATCACCAATATGGCGATTAATAGTAATATCGACGATAGCATATTAAATTCAGATAAGCGGCGTACGCCCTTTTCCACACCTGTCATCGCAGAAATAGCAGCAGCTGCAACTACACCCACAATGATAAGCGTCTGCACTGTTTTGCTAGATTCAATACCAAAAACATGGGTCAAGCCAGCATTGGCCTGCAATACCCCGATGCCTAAGCTGGTCGCAATACCCATCAAGGTACAAACGACGCCAAAGGTATCAATACTATCGCCAAGCCAACCTTTGATTAAACGCTCGCCAAAGATAGGCGTCAACGGTGAACGTAAGGCTAATGGCATGTTTTTACGATAAGCAAAGTACGCCAATGCCATACCAATTAGTGCATAAATACCCCAACCATGTAGACCCCAATGTAAAAAAGTCTGCGACAGAGCTTGACGCATAGCTTCTGCGCTGGCAGGCTCCAGTCCCGTATGCGGCGTTAAATAATGCATTAACGGCTCAGAGGCACCAAAAAATAGTAAATCAATACCAATACCCGCAGAGAACAACATCGCGGCCCATGCTAAAAACGGGAACTGTGCTTTTTCGTGGTCTTGCCCAAGCTTGATGTCGCCGTATTTAGAAAAACCAACAAATAATGCAAATATACTATAAGCGGCAACCACCAGCATGTAATACCAGCCAAAACTCTCTGATACCCATGCCATGCTAGCGCTTAATAATGTCTCACTATAATCTGGAAACGCAATCGTCCAGATGATTAATAAAATAGAAATAATAGCTGAACCTAAAAAAACTGTCTTGTTTAGAGTCAGGGGTTTCGTCGCATCTTTTGATGGCGAGCTGTACATAAAAGACCTCAATAGGTAAATTAAACAGGATCTGATATTGCTTTGTCCGTCATAATCTTATGACTTATAATCGCATGACATACAAATAACTGCATGACGCACAAAGCAGTACCAATAAATAAAAATTGCGATGTAAACTATTAAAAAATAGCAAAGCAAATGATAAGCAGATTTAACCACAACGGTTTTCATCTTTATAAATGTGAGCACTGATAAAAAAGACCTTTACTGCGAAAGGTCTTCTTATTGAAATTGTCTTATATCGTTTTTTGTCCCACATCTTGTATGGCGACTTAGCTATTGAAAGTTAGACAGTAGAGCGGTAAGCACGCATTGGCTCAGCTCTAAGCGGTGCGCCATTTGCAGTAAAGTAGTCTACCGTCGAGCGTGGCAGCTGTATGCCGCGCATCTTATCGACGATTTTTTCTGCCAGCATAATGGTGGTTGCGTTCAGGTTGCCACTGATGATATTTGGCATAATTGACGCATCAACGACGCGCAAGCCATCGATACCATGTACTAGCCCCTCTCCATTGACGACCGAATCATTGCCTTCGCCCATCGCACAGGTACAAGACGGATGATAAGCCGTCTCGCTATGATTACGAACATATTCGTCTAGCTGTGCATCGGTCACCAAATCATCGGTTGGTGCAATGGCGCGACCACGATAAGGGTCGAGCGCTGGCTGATGCATAATCTCACGAGTGATACGCATGGCAGCGCGGAACTCCTGCCAGTCTTGATCATGAGACATATAGTTAAACAAGATGCTCGGATGCGCACTTGGGTCTTTCGAGGTCAGCTTGACGCGACCACGACTTGGCGAGCGCAATGAACCTACATGCGCTTGGAAACTATGCGATTTCACCGCACTGCGACCATCGTAGCGCACCGCTAATGGTAAGAAGTGATACTGGATATTGGGGTGAGTAAACTTCTCATCGGTACGGATAAAACCGCCCCCTTCAAACTGATTTGACGCACCAAGCCCTGTGCCATTGAACAGCCATTCAGCACCGATTGCAGGCTTATTCCACCATTTGTTGGCAGGGGCAATCGACACTGGCAGCTTGCATTCATACTGCATATACAGCTCTAAATGGTCTTGTAGATTATTACCAACACCCGGTAAATCTAAAATCTCATTGACGCCCAAATCTTTGAGCCATTTACCAGGGCCAATACCTGAACGCTGCAACAGTTGCGGCGAGGCTATCGCACCCGATGAAACAATCACTTCACGAGACGCATGGAAGTTTTTGGTTTGACCTTGATGTTCTACTTTCACACCGACAGCACGTTTGCCATCGAACAAAATCACATCAGTCAATGCACCCGTCAAAATCGTGATATTGCTACGCGGTTTGGCACGGTCGAGATAACCACGAGCAGTCGAGGCGCGGCGACCATTAGGCGTGACAAAACGATCCATCGGACCAAAGCCTTCTTGCTGATAGCCGTTTAGGTCTTCAGTGCGCGGATAGCCTGCTTGCACACCCGCTTCGATCATCGCTTGGAACAGCGGATTGACTCCTGGCTTGGAAGTGGTCATCTCAACGGGACCACCGACGCCATGATAATCGTTTTCGCCAGCGTCGCGATTCTCTAGCTTTTTAAAATAAGGCAGGCAGTCCAAATACGTCCAATCCTCTAAGCCTTTGATCTCAGACCAATCATCAAAATCTAGCGCATTACCACGGATATAGCACATCCCATTAATCAAAGACGAGCCACCTAACCCTTTACCACGACCACAATCCATGACGCGGTTATTCATATACGGCTCAGGATCGGTTTTATAGCCCCAGTTATAAGTGGTGCCTTGCAATGGCATGGCGAGCGCTGCTGGCATCTGCGTGCGAAAGTCTAAGCGATGGTCTGGACGACCCGCTTCTAACAGCAACACCTTAATGTTGGCATCCTCGGTCAAACGGGTGGCCAGCACATTGCCTGCTGAGCCTGCGCCGACGATGATGTAGTCATATTCAGGTGTGGTTGATGTCATAAAACGCTCCATAATATTAAAAAATCCATCATTTCATATCAGTAAGGTAGTGCCAAAAGGACAAATTATTCCTAATATGCCAACCTTACTGTTTTAAAAATTTTTACCATACAACTGGTTAAAATACCGATTCGAACTTACCTAGCTCTACTTGGATAGATTTGGTCTGCGTATAATGCTCAAGGGCTTCAATGCCGTTTTCGCGGCCAATACCTGAGTGCTTATAACCACCAACTGGCATTTGCGCCGCTGATTCACCCCACGTATTTAACCAGCAGATACCGGCTTCAATCTGTGCAATCACGCGATGCGCTCTAGTCAAATCAGCAGTCACGACCCCAGCTGCCAAACCATAATCGGTATCATTGGCACGGCGAATCACTTCTTCTTCGCTCTCATAAGTCAATATCGACATTACTGGGCCAAAGATTTCCTCACGCACGATAGCCATATCATCGCTACAATCAGTAAATACAGTTGGTGCGACAAATGCGCCATTGGCAAGCTCGCCTGTCATGACTCGTTCACCGCCAGTTAATAAGCGAGCACCACCTTCTTTGCCTTGCTCGATATAGCCCAGCACTCTGTCCATATGCGGAAAACTGACCAATGGGCCCATATTTACGCTCTCATCCATCGGATCGCCAAGCTTAATACGCGAGACACGCGTTAAAATAGCTTCTTCAAACTTGGCTTGTAAGGCTTTAGGGATAAAGACCCGCGTGCCATTAGTACATACCTGACCGGTACTGTAAAAGTTGGCCATCATAGCGATGTCAGCAGCGGTATCGATATCGGCATCATCAAATATGATCAAAGGTGATTTGCCGCCAAGCTCTAAGGTCACATCCTTCAGAGATGAACTTGCAGCGCTCGACATGACTTTTTTGCCAGTCGGTACACCACCAGTGAACGAGACTTTGGCAATATCAGGGTGCTGGGTCAACGCTTCGCCTACTTTATAGTCCCCTTGTACGACGTTAAAGACACCATCTGGTAGTCCAGCTTCTGTCAAGATTTCTGCTAATTTTAAGGCAGTCAATGGCGTGACTTCTGATGGCTTGAAAATCATCGCATTACCAGCGGCTAAGGCTGGAGCTGCCTTCCACATAGCTATTTGAATAGGATAGTTCCACGCACCAATGCCAGCGACGACGCCAAGTGGCTCGCGACGGGTATAAACAAAGCTGCTATCACGCAGCGGAATTTGACGACCTTCAATCATCGGCGCAAGACCGGCATAATACTCAACGACATCGGCACCAGTGACGATATCCACATATTTGGTCTCAGAGAGCGCTTTACCCGTATCTTTGGTTTCAAGCAACGCGAGTACATCATTGCGCTCGCGCAATATTGCAACCGCCTTTAATAAAATACGACTGCGCTCAACTGCTGTCATCGCTGCCCAAACTTTCTGCCCTTTTTGTGCTGCTTTTACGGCTTCGTTAATCTGTTCACTGGTCGTTTGCTGAACGGTAGCCAGCACTTCACCCGTGGCTGGATTGATATCTTCGAAGGTGGTTAATGAGTCATCGACAGCCAAATAAAAGCCATTAATATAAGCGGTTTGAACCTTCTCTAAATCCATGATGTCTGTTAAGTTGCTTAGGTCTGTTTTTAAATCTGTCATGCAGTGCTCCTATTAACGACTGGCAAAAGCCTTATAAACAAACTGATGCCAAATAATGTCGTCAGGGGTTAAATGTTTAAAATAAATTTATATAGCCTATTGCTACAAGCCTGTCTTTCAATGATTTTTTGATAAAAAATGCTTCTTTGATCAATCATTTGAGAACAGCATTTTATTCATTCTCAGGTTGCGTCATTTTTATCAAACGCTTATGTATAGATGTTTTATCTGGAATATTAATGCCTGAAAAATCAGAGAGCCAAATACCATCAGCCACCAGACGCACCATACATAATGTTTCGGTATTGTCGGTTGCTTGATGTTTCTTTAATTGTGCATTTGCCCACTGAGCCCACAACTCACGTAACTCATTATCGCCTAGCATCAATACATATAAAGTTGCTTGATTGTCATATTCTTCCTGCCCTTTTTCGCCTAAGCTAATCGTGGCATTGATATAGGCGCGGGTAAAAGAGCCATAACGCACAGGGTCTTTAACCATGGCTTGATCGACTTCTGCCTCAAACCTCGCCATCGCATCATGAAACACTTCAAGAATGAGTGCATTTTTAGTAGTGAAGTGATGCATCACCCCGCCTTTGGTCACCCCGACCGCATCAGCGACCGCTTGAAAGGTCACTTTTGATAAGCCCTGCTCTAACGTAATTCGCGCTGCCTGATCTAACAGCGCACGACGGACAACTTCTGGTTGTTTTTTACGTTTGTAAGCGTTTTCCATTTCCATATCAGTGCACCACAGAATTAGAGAATAAGTTCATCACCACGACACCGCCCACAATCATAGCGATACCAACCACAGCTGCTGCATCAAGACTTTGCTTAAAAAACACCAAGCCAACGAGCGATGTCAATACAACCCCCAATCCGCCCCACAGTGCATAAGCAATACCAAGCGGTATGGTTTTGATGGTTTGTGTCAACAAGTAAAACGAGATGGCATAAAGCACACCCATAATCAGGGTCGGCACCAAACGCGTGAACTGCTCTGACTTGACTAAAAAAGTCGTGCCAACCACTTCGCAAATGATGGCGATGGCTAGATAACCGTAAGCAATAGTGGTAGGACTCATAGTTAGGTTACCTGTTTCAAATCAAGCATATTTTCTCGATTACGCATCAGTTAGTAGGCATAAATGGTTTAAATACATATTTTTAAATACATATTAAAGAAACCATACGGTCGGTATTCTATAGACATATTCTAGCAATGTGAAGGGCTGTTTACGACTTTTTTGTTTCAAGGGACACAGAGATTGCTTTACTATTCAAAAAGATAGGCGACTTGTCTAATCAAATTACAGGTAGATTTTATAATCTACCCTGCATAAATAAGGGTTTTACCATTTTTAGCTCATTTAAAAGATATTAGATTGAATTGAGGAGATGGCCTAGTCAATGAATGAAAATATTAGAGGTCAAATTTGCCACAACACTCCGTTTTATAAGGGATTAATGGTTATTTTTGACAGATGACAATAATATTTATAAATAATGGCATAATAAGGTTGACAGCCTATAACAACTTGGCTAAAATGTGCCCCACATAACGCAAACAAGACAAGCGATAGCGCTTACCTAACTTGTCGTTATACCAACTTATTCTCCAATAGCTCAGTTGGTAGAGCAACGGACTGTTAATCCGTGTGTCCCTGGTTCGAGCCCAGGTTGGAGAGCCATATACTAAAAACCTTCATCATTATTTGATGAAGGTTTTTTTATGGCTGCCGTTTTCAATTAAAAAGATAACCACAATATTAGGGCGTGTCCTCATTTTAAAAATGGTGATAAAAATGAGATAAATTACCGTCAAACAAGGAAACTAGCACAAATAATATCGAGATATTGATAAGCTATTTGACGATGTTTGGCAAAATTTAGTCATTTTTTGCCTATTTAGAGGTTAATCGATTGAATTGAGGACATGCCCTAGTACGATTGGCATGGCTACGGTGTTCTTTTAGGCGTTTTTGTTGTATGGTAAGGATAGTTTTGATTGGGTTAATTTTTGTCTGAGTGCTTTACTCCTACTCACTAAAAATAATGGTTTATTATGATACCTGTACGTGTAAAAAATAAGTTTTCTGATCATCCGCAAAAAATCATGCGCCCGATCAGTATTCGTTTGTCTGAAGAGATGATTTCGTTATTAGAAGCCACTTCAAAGGAATTGGGGTTTAAACGCATCCAAGGGCTTATTCGTTTATATATCCGCCAAGGACTTGACCGCGATCATCAGGACTATACCCTAGCCCATGATGAGGTGTTCATCGAAAGTCTGCGCAAACGCGGTGTTAGTCAGCATATTATTGATGAGGCTATTGTCGTGACCCATAATAACAATATTACTCACTCACTATCTGAGCTTCAAGAAAATGACCAAGCTCATGACTAACTATCTGCGTTAAAAGCCATGTGCTGAGTAAAAACAGCAATTCAAAACGACTATACTATTAGTTAGTCGTTAATTAAATAGTCGTTAAGTGTTACTGATTTTAATAAAAAAAGACTGAGTCTGCCTAATCGCACTCAGTCTTTTTTTGTGGGCATAATAAACACATCGGTTACGATTACTTCTCAAACCTTATTGTAAAAAATATACCTTCTACCCCTTTCTGCTGTCATATAACTAAAATAGGTCGATTTTGCTTGCGATACAGCATTTAGCGATAATTAAACACAACCCATCATTAAACGAGGTATATTAAGAAAACGGTCATTATTTGTCATTCTTTATTATCCATAAAGATTTCCAAGGAGGTGTACGATGGCGGGTTTACATCAACGCTTACATAAAGCTTTGTTATTGACGATTGCCTTAGCGATGCTACCAATCGTTTCTGGTTGCTCACAGCCGACAGCTGATCCAAGCAAAAAAACCATACCGACTAACTCGGACCAGTGGCAGAAAAAACTCGGCACCACTTTTGAGCAATTGCCTGAGTCTGAGCAACAGTTGCTCAGCCGCTACATGTTGCGAATGAAACTGAGCGACGCCTATGAGTCAGGTGCAATGCCGCGTACCACTATCAAGCAAGCCCTTGTGCAACAGCGTGAATACGAACGACTACATCCAAACAATCCGACGGGTAAAAAAAGCCCCATTGTCAGCAGTCAGCCAGCTTATAGTGCCAATGCACAGAACTACCCTGTCGCCCTCCTACCAGTCAAAACCAGCGACAGTGACAGCTTAAATCAAGTAAAACTACAGTTTATGCTATCCAACCATGGCAAGGTCGCCATTCAAAGCTTTCAGGGCACACTGACCATGCAAGACGCTAACTTGGCGCAGGGCAAAAGCTTTAACGTACCACTAACACAGTTTGATCCGCCTATTAGGCCCGAGCAGTCTGGTAAGATCATCATCGAGAGCAGTATTGAAGACATCAACGTTATGCGTGCCATTAAAAACACCAAAGACATGAACATCATGATCAGTAAAGGTACATTAATATTGGAGAATGGGCAGGAAATTGAGTTTGATGAGTCGCTAATGAAATAAAAAAGCGCTTGTGAGCATTTATAAGACTATAGGATAAATATCCAGCATAAAAAAATCCCCAATCAGTGATGATTGGGGATTTTTTCGAATTTGGAGGAGACGGAGAGATTCGAACTCTCGAAGGGCTACAAACCCTTGTCGGTTTTCAAGACCGGTGCATTCAACCACTCTGCCACGTCTCCATTTGTGCATCATTATAACGATATAAAATAAAAATGCAACAAAAAAAGCCGCAATCATTATTAATGATTGCGGCTTTCGAATTTGGAGGAGACGGAGAGATTCGAACTCTCGAAGGGCTACAAACCCTTGTCGGTTTTCAAGACCGGTGCATTCAACCACTCTGCCACGTCTCCATTTGTGCGTTATTATAGCGATATAACATGAGAATGCAAGCAATTAATTGCACAAATTTAAATTATTTTGATGCTAGGCTTTTTATAAGATGCCAGATGTAGACACATATCTAGTAGTCTATTGGCATAACCCCATTCGTTGTCATACCATGCAAAAACCTTGTACTGGCTACCCACTTGCATGAGCTGCTGACCATCAATGATCAGCGACTCTGTCTGATGAATAAAATCGCTTGAGACCAGTGGTTCATCCGTATAAGCCATGATATCGAGCAAACAACCCATGCTAGCGACTTTAAGCACCTCGCGAATCGCCTCGACACTGACATCTGGCATATCAAACATAAAAGTCACGTCAATGGCGGCAACATCAATGGTGGGCACTCTGATTGAATGACCATTGATTTTGCCGATCATCGCTGGCAGTACACGCTCTGTCGCAGCGATGCTACTGGACGTCGTCGGAATAATGTTGTAGCCAGAAGCTCGCGCGCGCCTCGGGTCACGGTGTGCTTGATCGAGCACGGTCTGATCAGCGGTGACAGCATGAATCTCCGTCATCATCGCCGACTTTACCCCAAAGGCTGTATCAAGCGTCGCAATCAAGGGAACCAATGCCTGCGTGGTACAAGAAACGCTCGATATAATCGGCAGCTCACGCGTTAGCTCATCGGTATTAACGCCCATAACGATACAAGCATCGACATCATCGAATGGTGCCGCACCGATAATCACTTGCTGCGCGCCTGCCTCAATGTGCAGTTGTGCTTGCTCGTAAGAGCGGAAATGTCCGGTACACTCTAGCACCACATCGACACCCATCGCCTGCCAAGGCAACTGCGCAGGGTTAGGTTCTGAGAATAAGTTGATACAGTAGGTATAATTGTTTTTTGTCAGACAAAGCTGCGTAGCGCTGTTAACGTCACCGCTAGCATCATCATTGCTACTCGCCACAATATCAGCACTGACCCCAAGGCGACTTAGGCGGCCATGTGTACTATCGAATTTTAATAAATGCAACAGAATATCAGCAGGGGCTAAATCATTAATTGCCACCACATGGATCGCACGGCCTAATACCTCAAAGCGCTCTAGCAATGCCCGTAATACATTGCGCCCTATACGTCCAAAACCATTGATAGCAATCCTCAGTGGCTGTGTGTGCTCACTAGATGCATGAAACGCCGCTGCTGCTACCGGGTCAGACGTTAATTGATAAGTGGCGCTCGAAAAATCAGGCATAAAAAGATATCGCTATAAAGGGATAAAAAAATTGAGCACTGCAAAGTCAGCGCTACCATGAAACAAAACCAACAAGTTGTTAATCGGCTCTAAGGATTGTTATATAAAAGCTAAATGGATTTGGTGAATACTTGAGTCCTGAATTGTCATACTCAGTATCAAGGCGCCATTCAGGATTAAGGCGTGATAAAAATAAGTGCTAATCGAATGGCATTGTAATCAATACTTTGCTTAAGATGATCGAATATTGGACGCAGTTTGATACTACCATCATCATTGAAATCATTTGGATTATTGGCGACTTTAATCGCGACATAGGCGTTGCCCACTGCCGTCATCACCTCATCGGCTGGGCGCAAATGGTCACAAGCAAGGCTAGGATCTTGAGATTTTAATTCGCCAATATGACGCATAATGGTCGATTGTGACAACTGACGTGCTTGTGAGATTTCTGCAATCGACAAGCTCTCTTCTAATAGCACCCGTGTCGCTAATAAAGTGCTTTCGGACTTATCAGAAACTTGATTGCCCAGTTTTTGTTTTTTGTCTATTTGCGCTTGCTGCTGCTCACGGCGCTTTTTTTGCAGAGTGGCATAAGCATCAATGACTGACTTACTGAGCGTACCGCCCGATTTTAAAATAAACTTCTCATGTGCCTGCGTCATGCTCTCTTCATCAAGCATCGCATAATTGGCATCGGCTTCTTCTGACAGTACCAAAAACCGTTTGTCTGCACCGCGTGCCAACGGATCGAGTTGCAAACTCATGTCGTTCATACCCAGCAACTGCAAACCTGCCAGCGACTTTAGCCGTGACAATGCCACATAGCCCTGCCCAAGCTCAAAAGTACGTGATAAATCAATCTCAGCAGCATCAAGCGTCATGCCTTGTGATTTATGAATGGTAATCGCCCACGCGAGACACAGCGGTACTTGCTCATAGCTTGCCAGCACATCGCCCGTCTCATCTTCGATGATCCATTCTTCAGGCTCAGCGACAACTTCACGCCCTGAATTGAGCCGAACCACGGGCATTTTTTGCGTCGTTGGCTTTTTAGATTTTGCCTGCTTTTTATCACTGTCTTTCTCTTTTATGGCTTTTTTAATTTTGCCTTTTACATTCTTATCAGTCTCACTTTCAGCACTGTCATCATCGTCTTCGATTAAATCATCACTACTGTCTTTGCTATCATCATTAATTTTTACTGCGGCAAAACCAATCAGCTCACCCATCGTACCGTTGGACACGCCAAGTTCGGTATTATTTTTGATAAACATCACCTTGGCACCGACTTTTAATACCAAATCATCTTGGGTACGTACCGTTTTTTTAAGCGTCTCAACCAATTTACTGTCGCCCGTAGACGTAGCGGTAAAGCGCATCATCTCGCCCTCTAACGCGGCAAGCTCTTTATCATTGATGCTATTAACGTTGAGATTGTGGGTATAAAGACGGGTACGTTTGATATCGACATTTTGATCAAAGGTCGCCTCCAGCGCAGCAATCGATTCAAAAGTGACTTCCTGACGACGGATTTGGTTGAGAATATCGTCCAAATCAAGCCCGCCATTTTCCGCGTCACTGACTTGCCTATGTTGCTCAGATAAATAGCAAATATGGAACTTGGCATCAAGCCAAGCTTCTGACATAAAGGCAAATTTTTCACGATTGCTTTCACCCTTACTACCAATGGGCGGTAACTGGAAAAAGTCCCCTGCGACGACGACCTGAATACCACCAAATGCTTTGTCATTTTTGCGGATATGCTTGAGTACTTGGCTGACCAAATTGAGCTGCTTGGCATGCAACATCGATATCTCATCAATGACCAATACCGCGGTGTCTTTTAGTCGGTCTGCTAGGAATTGCTTGCGTGATAAATTACTCAAATCACGATCAGACAGCTCATCTTTGATACCGATGCCTGACCAGCTATGAATCGTCGTGCCGTTCATGTGCGTAGCAGCAATACCAGTACTCGCGGTGACGGCGACAGGCACACGGCGTGCGCGTAAATAGTCGATATATTGATTGAGAGTATAAGTCTTACCTGAACCTGCTGAGCCAGTCAAAAAGACATTTTGACCCGTTTTTAAGATATCAAGAGCAGAAGATTGACGCATATATCCAAACCAATTAAGTTAATAGTAATAAGAAAAATAGAATAAGAGCAAGTTATGAGAGAGAAAGCTGCCAACAATTATAGCAGCTACATCCGTTTTGCGGACGACTTTAACCCTGATAAGCCACATAACTTAAAGTTATACGATACGGAATATATCATTATAAAAAGTCATTATCGCTCATCGCTAAAGCTCAGTACGATAGAGTCATAGCTTGGTCAGGATGGCCAAATATTTATGCTTAAGTCGTTTGTTCTTAAATAGTCATAATACACAACAAGGAGTGGTTAATGTTATACGCTTATCCCAATACTGAAGACAGTCCTGTCCAATTCCGCAAAAAATATGACAATTTCATCAATGGTGAGTGGGTCGCACCAATCGATGGTGAATACTTTGACAACTCAAGTCCAATCGATGGTAAAACCTTCTGTCAGATCGCGCGTTCAAAAGAAGCCGATGTTGAAGCTGCACTAGATGCCGCTCATGCGGCAAAAGATGCTTGGGGCAAAACGAGTGTCACTGATCGCTCTAATATGTTGCTCAAACTTGCCGACGGTATCGAAGCCAATTTAGAGGCAATCGCTATCGCCGAAAGCTATGAAAACGGTAAACCCGTACGTGAAACCCTCGCCGCTGATATTCCAATCGCCATCGACCATTTGCGTTACTTCGCTGGCGTTATTCGCGCACAAGAAGGCGGCATTAGCCAAATTGATGAAGACACAGTCGCCTATCATTTCCATGAGCCTCTAGGCGTCGTCGGTCAAATCATTCCTTGGAACTTCCCTATCCTAATGGCGATTTGGAAAATTGCCCCAGCACTTGCAGCTGGTAACTGTATCGTCCTCAAGCCTGCCGAGCAAACCCCTGCTTCTATTTTGTACATGCTTGACTTAATAGGCGCGGCGGACATTTTACCTAAAGGCGTATTAAACGTTGTTAATGGCTTCGGCGTTGAAGCCGGTAAGCCAATCGCTTCCAACCCGCGTATCGATAAAGTGTCCTTTACTGGTGAGACCACCACTGGTCGCTTAATTATGCAATATGCCAGTGAAAATATCATTCCGGTCACGCTAGAGCTGGGCGGCAAAAGTCCAAATATCTTCTTTGCCGACATCATGGATGAAGACGATGACTTCTTAGATAAGGCAGTTGAGGGCTTGGTGATGTTTGCGCTGAACCAAGGCGAAGTCTGTACTTGCCCATCACGCGCCCTCATCCACGAAAGCATCTATGATGAATTTATGAAACGCTGTATCGCCCGCGTTAAAGCCATCAAAATGGGCAACCCGCTCGATACTGATACCATGATTGGAGCCCAAGCCAGCTCAGATCAGCTAGAAAAAATCCTATCTTATCTCGATATCGGTAAAAAAGAAGGGGCAAAAGTGCTTGTCGGTGGTGAAGTCGCTAAACATGATGGCGACATGGCAAACGGTTATTATGTGCAGCCCACCATCTTTGAAGGCACGAATGATATGCGTGTGTTCCAAGAAGAAATCTTTGGCCCCGTACTCGCTGTAACCACTTTTAAAGACGATGAAGAAGCAATGGCTCTCGCCAATGATACCTTGTACGGCCTTGGTGCTGGGGTATGGACGCGTAATGGCACTCGCGCTTATCGTTTCGGTCGTGGCATTAAAGCTGGTCGCGTTTGGACAAATTGCTATCACCTCTATCCTGCGCATTCCGCGTTTGGTGGTTATAAGCAGTCTGGTATTGGTCGTGAAAACCATCTAATGATGCTCGATCATTATCAACAAACCAAAAACATGCTGGTATCGTACAGTCCTAAAGCGATGGGCTTCTTTTAAGCCTGTCTTTAAAAGCACTTTATGGCAAAACCGGTAAAGTGCGACCTCGATGCTCGCCGAGCATCTTAATGTAAAGAGCGATGACAAGGAGTTACAACGTGAGTAATAAAATGAAAGCGGCCGTACTGCATGAATTCGGACAACCCTTACAGATTGAAGAAGTAGATATTCCGACTCCAGGTGTAGGTCAAATCGTCGTAAAAATGCAGGCATCAGGTGTCTGTCATACCGATTTGCACGCCGTTGAAGGCGATTGGCCAGTCAAGCCTAGCCCGCCGTTTATCCCAGGCCACGAAGGCGTTGGTCTTATCACTGCGGTTGGTGATAATGTCCATCACGTCAAAGAAGGTGATAGAGTTGGTGTACCTTGGCTTTACTCTGCTTGTGGGCATTGTACCCATTGCTTAGGTGGTTGGGAAACCTTATGCCTAAGTCAAGAGAACTCTGGCTACTCAGTCAACGGCAGTTTTGCTGAATATGTCCTAGCGGATGCCAACTATGTTGGTATTATTCCTGAAGGTGTTGACTCTATTGAGATTGCCCCCGTTTTGTGTGCCGGAGTTACTGTATACAAAGGGCTAAAAATGACCGATACCAAACCAGGTGATTGGGTCGTCATTTCAGGTATTGGCGGTCTGGGACACATGGCGGTTCAGTATGCCATTGCGATGGGATTGAACGTTGCTGCTGTCGATATTGATGATGACAAGCTTACATTCGCCAAAAAACTGGGTGCAAAAGTCACTGTTAATGCGAAAAAGACCGACCCTGCTGAATATCTACAAACAGAAATCGGCGGTGCTCATGGTGCGCTTGTGACAGCGGTATCGTCCAAAGCTTTTGATCAAGCATTAGGCATGTTACGACGCGGTGGTACTTTGGTATGTAATGGTCTACCAACGGGTGAATTCCCAGTATCCATTTTTGATACTGTTTTAAACGGTATTACCATTCGTGGCTCAATCGTTGGTACACGTCTCGACTTGCAAGAGTCGCTAGATATGGCAGCAGCAGGCAAAGTAAAAGCCACCGTTACCGCTGAGCCATTAGAAAATATCAATGATATCTTTGATCGTATGCGTGATGGCAAAATCGAAGGTCGCATTGTCATTGACTATAGTCTGTAGCCATAGGCCTTATGATATTTTGAGATTCGTAACACTGTCTCAATGACTGGCTAGATTAATCATCAGTAATTAATGGGTCGTATCGTTTTCAACCACATATGATAAATGATGTGAGTGAATATGATGCGACCCTTTATATTTTACTCAGTATGATTATGAAAGACATCCATTCGGGTTTAACGATAAGGAAATCATTATGAAAGTGACAGCGACCCCATCCTGCAAAGCATTAATCGACTTACTAAAATCTAAGCACGGTGAGCTGATGTTTCATCAATCAGGCGGCTGCTGCGATGGCAGCTCTCCCATGTGTTATCCATTGGGCGAATTTAAAGTAGGCGGACAAGATGTACTCGTCGGCGAGTTAGTAGGCTGCCCCTTTTATATGGGTAAGGCACAGCACAAGCTCTGGCAACATACCGATCTGACGATAGATGTGGTCGATGGACGCGGGGCCAGTTTTTCGCTTGAGATACCTGAAGGTAAGCGCTTTATCGTACGCTCAGAAGTGTGTTCGGTATAAGGTTGCATGGTAAAAAATTAGATGAACTCAATTCCAATTAATAAGCTGAAAGTCATACTGCCAGTTTGTTTTTTTGTACTTATATAAATAGATACCATGGAGTCATTTATATTTTATTATTTCTACAAAATAATAGATATTGTAAAGCTTAAACTATTTTGATTAGCATGGACGCTATAAGGAATATGACATGGAATTTGATAAAAAGTTTGATTACGTCATCGTGGGTGGTGGCTCTGCAGGCTGCGTACTTGCCAGCCGTCTCACAGAAACCCCAAATATCAGCGTTTGCCTATTAGAATATGGCGGTGATGGCAAAGATCTTGCGGTGCGTGTCCCTGCTGGATTGATTCTGTTAGTCCCTGGTAAGCCGCTAAAATTGAATAATTGGTGCTTTCACACTACGCCTCAGACTCATCTCAATAACCGACGTGGTTTCCAGCCACGTGGACAGTGCTTGGGCGGCTCATCCGCAATCAATGCAATGATTTATACGCGCGGTAGTGCGCTCGATTATGAGCGCTGGGTGGAACAAGGCTGCACTGGCTGGGGATTTGACGATGTGCTGCCCTACTTTATCAAAGCCGAAAATAATATTCACGGCAGCGATGAGCTGCATGGCGATAGTGGTCCGCTGCATGTCAGCGACTTACTAAGCCCACGTGATATCTCCAAAGCATTCGTAGAAGCGGCCATCACCAATGGTTTAGATCATAACCAAGACTTTAATAGTAAAAAACAAGATGGTGCGGGCTTATATCAAGTCACTCATTTCCATGGCGAAAAACAAGGTCAGCGCTGCTCTGCTGCTGCCGCTTATCTACATCCGGTACAAAGCCGACCAAATCTAACCGTCATCACCCATGCCCAAGCCAACCGAGTGATCTTTGAAGACAAACAAGCCGTTGGCGTCGCTTATGAAAAAGATGGCGTCGAGCACACGGTCATGGCGCGTCATGAAGTCATATTATCAGGCGGCACTTTTGGCTCACCCAAAGTCCTGATGTTGTCGGGTATTGGCCCTGCTGAGCATCTACAATCGCACGGCATCGATGTAGTGGTAGATGCGCCCGATGTTGGTAGTAATCTACAAGATCACTTAGACGTCGTCTTTGATTACGAGGTCAATACCACTGACGTCATCGGCATCGGTATGGCAGCAATGGCGACATTGCCTAAGAGCATTCGGCAGTGGAGAAAAGACGGTACAGGGATACTATCTACCAATTATGCAGAAGCAGGTGCCTTCTTTAGTGTGGGTGATGCGCCAAAAGAGTGGCCAAATACCCAATTACACTTTGTTATCTCGCGCGTGATTGAGCATGGTCGCGATTTGAGACGTGGCTATGCCATTTCTTGTCACAGTTGCTACCTACGCCCCGAAAGCCGCGGCACCGTGAGATTAGGCTCAGCTGATCCATCTGACGCCGTATTGATTGATCCAAACTATCTCTCGCACCCAAAAGATGTAGAATATATGATTGCAGGCGCGGAGCGTACGCGCGCCATCATGCAAGAACCACCCATCGCCAAATATATTACTGAAGACTACCCTGCCCCTTATATCGAAAAAGACGGCATGCTCGGTTATATGCGTAATAAATCAGATACCATTTATCATCCTGTGGGCACTTGCCGTATGGGTTCAGATGGCAAGTCCGTGGTTGATTTAGAGCTGAAAGTACGTGGCGTAAATGGACTACGGGTTATTGATGCTTCAGTCATGCCGACACTCATTAGTGCCAATACCAATGCGCCAACCATTATGATTGCTGAAAAAATAGCAGACCTTATTAAGGCAAAACATATTGATGTTGAATTAGTCACTAGGTAGATCAGAATTGCTTCAACACCTCATAAATTGGCATACATAAAATGTAACCAATTTATTTCTGATTGTTTTTATTGAGTAAAATTATAATTAAGGAGCAATACATTATTGCGTCTCATTCCTGTTGGTATTATAGGGATAGAAAGAAACAATGATTGATAATATTGGTCAAAATAATATCAAAATGAGCATAAACCCATGTTTTTTATAAAAATTAGTTCAAATATTTCTTGCATTACGGCTATTTATGAGAGTATATTCGAACAACTATTCATATCTTTATGTTTTTAAATGCATCAATTAAAGTTATATCAACTTAATTTATGTATTTTTTTGTAAAAAATATATCGTTAGAATAAATACTCAAAGTCAGTTTAGTGCTTGCTCATTGTATTTCTTGCAAATTGTATTCATGGTCGAATACGAACTAGGTAAATACATGAGCGATTACCTATCATTACATGGAACGTAATAATGCAAAAATCATTTTTTAAACTTACGATGTTGGCCACGCTTATCTTGGGTGTAAGTGCTTGTAGCGGCGACAACAAAACCACTGATGAATCTGCTGCCAGCTCAGATGCTAAAGCAGCCAAAACCTTGCTTTACTGTTCAGAAGGTAGCCCTGCTGGTTTCGATCCAGCACAGTACACCGCAGGTACAGATTTTGATGCAAGCGCCTACCCTATCTACAACGGTTTGGTGCAATTCAAAAGAGATGGTACTGAGATTCAGCCAGGATTGGCTGAAAGCTGGGATATTAGCGAAGATGGCAAAACTTACACCTTTAATCTACGTAAAGGCGTCAAGTTCGGTAAAACGGATTATTTCACACCAACCCGCGATTTTAACGCAGACGACCTTATTTTTACGCTAGAACGTCTCACCGACCCAGACTTTGAATTCAACAAAGCCTACCCTGCTGAGTTCCCGTATTCGGTTGGCATGGGACTACCTGATATTATTGCTAACATTGAAAAAGTTGACGATTACACGGTAAAAGTCACATTAAGCGAGACTAACGCGCCATTTTTACAGAACTTAGCGATGCCGTTTGCCTATATCAATTCTGCTGAATATGCAGACAAGTTGATGGCTTCTGGTAATGCCGCTGATCTTAATACCAAACCTGTTGGTACTGGACCTTTCGTCTTTACTTCTTATCAAAAAGACGCGCAAATTCGTTATACCAAAAACCCAGACTATTGGGACAAAGATAACATCTACATCGATAACCTCGTGTTTGTTATCACCAAAGATTCAGCGGTTCGTGCGCAAAAAGTTCAAGCGGGCGAATGTCATGTATCGGCATATCCAAAGCCTGCCGAAATTGAATCGGTCAAAAAATCCGGCAAGGTCACAGTTCTTGATCAACCAGGCTTCAACGTCGGCTATGTGGGCTACAACGTCGAAAAACCGAAGCTTAGTGATCTTAAAGTTCGTCAAGCATTAGATATGGCGATTAATAAAGACGCGATTATCAATGCGGTCTATCAAAGCGAAGGCCTTAAAGCAACCAACCCGATGCCACCAACGCAGTGGGGTTACGACAAATCGCTTAAAGATGCACCTTATGATGTTGAAAAAGCAAAAGCGCTGATCAAAGAAGCAGGTGCTGATAATATGAGCATCAACTTGTGGTACATGCCAGTCCAACGTCCGTACAACCCCAATGCCAAGCTAATGGCTGAAATGCTGCAAGCAGATTGGGCGAAGATTGGTGTCGATACCAAGCTGGTAACCTATGAGTGGGGCGAATACCTAAAACGCGCTGCTAAAGGTGAGCCTGATGTGATCTTGGCAGGTTGGACTGGCGACAATGGTGATCCAGACAACTGGCTAGGCTCGTTACTGTCTTGTGATGCCGTCGGTGGTAATAACTACTCACGCTGGTGTAATAAAGACTTTGATAATTTAGTCATGAAAGCGCGTCAGGTGACCAATCAAGATGAACGTGTGGATGACTATGTACAAGCTCAGCAAATATTCAAAGAGCAACTTCCTTGGACAACAATGGCGCATTCGGTAGTAACCGTATTCACTGCACCAAACGTTGTGGATTTCAAAATTAGTCCGCTTGGTGCCGTACGCTTCGATGGCGTGAAGGTTGAATAGCCTTAGCTAATTAAGTCCGGTACGACATGCACTATTATTTAATTTGTATTCGGCTGGCTCAGAATCTCTGTTCCAGCCGTATTTATATGCGTTAAATACTTTTCATTTAAGTGCTTGTCATTTAAGTACCTTTCACTTAAGTGCTTTATGACTTAAATGCATGGTTACGGACGACTTCATTAATTGCTATCACTCCACTCATTGAATCACAACTATTGAGCAGCCCATGCTACTTTATATTCTGCGCCGTATTGCCATTCTCATTCCTGTCTATCTTGGTTTAACGCTATCGACCTTTACGTTGATTCGTCTCGTACCGGGCGATGCTGTCGAGATCATGATGGGCGAGCGGATGGTCGATCCAGAGCTACATGCCCGCGCCTTAGAAAGACTTGGATTAGATAAACCACTCGTTGTCCAATATTGGGACTATTTGACGGGTATATTGACCGGTGACTTTGGTCAGTCTTTCCGTACTCGTTCTCCCGTATTACAAGACTTTTTTGCTCACTTCGTACCAACCTTAGAGCTGGCATTGTGTGCGATTGTCATTGCTAGTGTTATTGGTGTGAGCTTAGGCATCTTTGCCGCCTTACGCCGTGGTACTTGGATTGACTATACCCTGATGTCAGGAGCACTGGCAGGATACTCGATGCCGATCTATCTATTGGGACCTATTCTGACTGGTATATTTGCTCATTATCTCGGCCTTTTACCCGTTGCTGGGGTAATTTCTGTCGCACAGTTCTTGGATGTCCAACCACTGTACGGTTCATGGTTACTTGGCTCTCTCACGTCAGGAGAACCTGGCGCATTCTGGAATGTGGTCAAACACTTTATCTTGCCTTCAATTGCCTTGTCGACTATCCCACTCGCCATGATCGCGCGGATGACACGCTCTGCGATGTTAGAGGTGTTGGATGAAGACTATGTCCGTACTGCTCGAGCCAAAGGCTTATCACCGCGCCGCGTGATAATGATACACGTGATGCGTAATGCATTGATTACCGTGGTCACTGTTGTTGGCTTGCAGATGGCGACGTTGCTTGCAGGCGCGATTATCACTGAGACTATCTTTAGCTGGCCGGGAGTTGGTAATTGGCTCCTCGATGGCTTTTTCACTCGTGATTACCCCATTGTGCAAAACGGTATTTTATTGGTCGCCACTGCCTTGATTTTGGTCAGTTTATTTATTGATATTTTGTATGGTCTGATCAATCCGCGTATTCGACATACTTCTTAATTTCACATTGATAAATACTTATATTATAAATAGTGATGATTGGCGCTGAAGTGATGTTTTAGCAATGCTTAGTACTTTTTTGGGAATGAGATTCTAAAAAATGTCACTGCGCTAGCCACTATAGGAACTGCTCATGAAGCCTTCTGTTCTCCCCTCTGATGTCAATCTCATGGCCGCCACACCGCCATCGTCTTGGCAGCTATTTTTATCGACGTTTTGTCGCAATAAAGGTGCGGTACTTGGTTTTATTGTATTGGCATTGATGGTCATCATTGCCATACTCGCGCCCACTATTGCACCCCATGACCCTTATGAATTGTTTACTGGCCAAGAGCAATTGCCGCCAGCCTTCTTGAGTGGCGGCGATGCGATGTTTTGGTTGGGCACTGATGATGCTGGACGAGATACCTTGTCTCGGGTGATGTATGGCGCGCGTTATTCTTTATTCATTGGTCTGAGCGCGACGACCCTTGCGATGCTAGTCGGTATTTCATTAGGACTTAGTGCCGCATTTTGGCCTAAGGTTTGGGGCAAAGCGGTCATGCTAGTCAATGATATTTTGATGTCATACCCTAGCTTACTACTAGCGATCATCATTGCCGCTATCTTAGGGCCATCTATGACCAATACGATTATTACGATTGCACTGGTCTGTACGCCGCCCTTTATTCGTCTGACTCGCGCCACCGCGATGGTAGAGTTGCAACGTGAGTACTTTATCGCCTCGCAAGTGATGGGTGCTGGCGTACTTCGCCTATTGTTTATCACCATTTTACCCAACTGTATGGCACCGCTCATCGTGCAGGCGACGATGATTTTCTCTTCTGCTATTTTAGAAGCGGGTGCGATTGGTTTCTTAGGGTTTGGTGTACAGCCACCTGATGCTGAATGGGGCGCGATGCTCGGTACGGCACGTCAGTATATTCAAAGTAATGTTTGGCTCGCTATTTGGCCAGGTGTCGCTATTTTCTTAGCTGCATTGTCGATTAACTTGACGGGTGATGGCCTGCGTGACGCGCTCGATCCCAAATTAAAGCAGGTGACCTAAGATGACTGATACTTTAATTAAAACGCCTACCACTCACACTTCTATGAATGGCGCATCAACAAAAGAATCACCATTGTTATTGGACATCGAAAATCTGTCGGTCACTTTTGGTCAAGGAAGGCGTGCCTTTCGTGCCGTCGATGATGTGTCGCTAAAAATCACACAAGGTGAAGTCATCGCCGTCGTGGGTGAATCCGGCTCAGGTAAGTCGGTCACGATGATGGCGCTAATGGGACTATTACCGCCGTCTGCGAGCGTCCGTGCCAAGCGGGTGATGTTTGATAATAAAGACATGCTCAGTATGCCTGCCAAAGAAAAACGCGGCATCATTGGCAAAGACATCTCTATGATCTTTCAAAACGCAATGTCTTGCCTCAATCCAAGCTTTACCATTGAGATGCAGTTGGGTGAAGTTCTGCGCAAGCATCTTGGTTTGCGCGGTGCAGCAGTACAGGCACGTATATTAGAGCTGCTAGAACTGGTCGAAATGCCTGACGCCAAAAACCGACTCAAAGTCTATCCGCATCAACTCTCAGGCGGTATGAGCCAGCGCGTTATGATTGCAATGGCGCTTGCTTGTGAGCCAAAACTGCTCATCGCCGATGAACCGACCACCGCACTTGATGTCACCGTACAAGCGCAGATTATGGATTTGCTCGGTCGTCTACAACGCGAAAAACAAATGGCGATGGTACTGATCACCCATGATCTAGGCCTTGTCGCACAAAACTCACGTGATGTTGCGGTCATGTATGCTGGACAAGTGGTTGAAACCAGTACCGTGCCAGAGATTTTCCAAAACCCTGCACACCCTTATACCGAAGCCTTGCTACAAGCCATTCCTGAACTGGCCATCGGTCAAGATCGATTGAACAGCTTATCCGGTGTTGTACCAAGCCAATATGATCGCCCAAGCGGTTGTTTATTGTCTCCTCGTTGCCCTTATAAAGAGCCAACTTGTGACGTGCCACCGCCCATTTTAGATACGCCAAATGGCAAGGTGCGCTGTATTCATGCTGATCCCTCTTCTCGCACCCCTATCTCTCACGCTGCTATTTTGGAGTCACAAGTATGAGTAATAAAGTGGTTTTAAAAGCAGACAATCTACACAAGCATTACCCAGTATCGCAAGGATTGGGTAAACCAAAAGCGTATGTCAAAGCCCTGAACGGTATCTCATTCGAGCTTGAAGCAGGTAAGACACTGGCAGTCGTTGGTGAGTCAGGCTGCGGCAAATCCACACTTGCCCGCCAGTTGACGCTGATCGAAGCGCCTACGCAAGGCGAGCTGTTTATCAATGATGAAGGCACCACTGGCTATAGCAGAAAGGCGCTCAAAGAGCTACGTACCGAAATTCAAATGGTCTTCCAAAACCCTTATGGTAGCTTAAACCCGCGTCATACTATCGCCTATCAACTGACAGAACCATTAGATATTCATACCAAACTGTCTAAAGAAGAAAAGCGTGACAAAATCAACGAGATGATGAGAAATGTCGGCCTACGTCCTGAACATGCTGGGCGTTTTCCACATATGTTTTCAGGAGGTCAGCGCCAGCGGATTGCCCTCGCCCGCGCCATGATGCTCAATCCTAAAATCGTCGTCGCTGATGAGCCAACTTCTGCACTCGATGTATCGATTCAAGCGCAAGTCTTAAATCTATTTATGGATTTGCAGGATGAATATCGTACTGCCTACGTCTTTATCTCGCATAACTTATCGGTCGTACGTCATGTCGCTGACGACGTGATGGTCATGTATTTGGGTCAGGCCGTTGAGCACGGCCCTAAAGAAGCGATTTATAATGCACCAAAACATCCTTATACCATCGCTTTATTGGCGGCTGCACCCACGGTAAATGGCCATAAGAATGACTTGACGTTACAAGGTGAGCTACCAAGTCCGCTTAATCCACCAAGTGGGTGCGCTCTGCATAAACGCTGCCCATATGCCACCTCGCAATGTAGCGAAGTAGAGCCAAAACTGCGCGAATGGGATGGTCGACTAGTTGCTTGTTTACGTTTAGAAGAAATCTACGGTTAAGAGGACTAACGACTAAGCAATATTAACCACACCTCGACACTTAGGAAACTGCGCGCACCCATAAAAGGATTGTCCTTGGCGTGCGCCTTTTTTCGCAGTGCGTTCAACCATCTCACCGTTGCATCTTGGGCAAGTTGGCGCTTGGTTGATATTAGCAGCATAGCCTGCCACCTCAATTTTCGCAGGTGCTTCAACCTGTGGTTCAGATTCTATAATCTCAAATGGCGTCATAAACACTTTATTGGTCATATCATGTGACATACTGGTAGGCGGTGTGATCGTCTGCTGAGTATTCAGACTATCAATTGGTAACTCGCGAGATTCAATCTCAGTTTGACCAGACCATCGCAGCACTTCTCTACTTTTCAGCGTGGCTCTGTTTGCGGTTTCTTTTACTACTGGCTCAGGTGTCAGCTTATTATTCATTTTAGCAACTGGTTTATCATTAGCGTTACTGCTAGGCTTTTTATTTGATGGGCTATGCTTGTCTTTTAGATAGGCTTTATGTTGCCGATTGGTGCGCCACGATTTGCTAAACCTATTGCTATTAATCTGCTCAACGATAGATGCAACCTCGTCTTCGGTCAGTATTTTATCTTGCTTTTTCTTCACATAAGATACCATACCACCCGTTAATACGTGATCGGGCAACTCATCACGGGTCTTTAGCTCACACTCACCGATGAAGGCAATCATCGAATGAAAGTAGCTCAGCTCCAAATCTAATAAATCAGCGAGCGTCTTTATGTGCAAGTAGTTTTGACGCAATGGATTTTGGAATTTGAATTTACTGCCATTTGGAAAGGCTTGCGTCCATTGTCTTTGCGTCTCGCTACCGTATATCCAGCCTTTGTAGTTTTTGGTCTCAATCACAAAGATGCCGTACACAGAGACGATGACATGATCTATTTGGGTACTGCCGCCATTGGCTCGTGGTAAGGTAATACCGTTTAATCGGTGATAGACGTCTTTTTCAAGTTTTAGCCACATGGCGACGTTAATGACGGTCTCGCCGAGAAAGCCTTTAAAAGTGGATTTTAGGGACATGGTTGTTTTTCTTGAAAGTAGTTATGAAAAAATAAATAACGTTCAATATTAATATAATAATTACTTTTGGTTAAAATTACCGATCTACAATTGCTGTTCTGACGATAGTTAAACCAATGACGCCAAGCAATGCCCCTGTAATTTTATCAATATAATAAGCGACTTGGGTGAATTTAGCGCGTACTTTGCGAGTCGACAATAGAAATATGACGGCAGTGTCCCATGCGAATACCACAACAGTCATCCAAATACCTAAGCCCAATTTGAACACAAAACTTATTTCTGGTGTCAACACTACAGTGAATAAACTGAGATAAAAGAGTAGATTTTTAGGGTTAAATATTCCAGACAAAAACCCTGCAGTAAATTCCTTTAAAAAAGTTGTCTTAGGTATATTTGAATGGGCTAATTGGGCTACCTGAAACTGGTCATACGCATCTTTTCGTGCGCGTAACGCCTGTATCCCAAGGTACATTAAAAACAACCCACCAATGATTTTTAGCGTAATCATAATAGGTGCAGAGGCGGCTAAAATTGAGCCAACACCAATTAGACATAGACCAATGTACACTGCATTAGCAAAGGTGATACCGAGCGCAACCCCTATTGCGTCTTTACTGTCGTTCTTAATCGCACTTTTTACGATCAATACAAAATCCGGTCCAGGACTCAATAGTGCAAGAAAATGCGCCAAGCCGACCGTGATAAAAATACTCAACAAATCCCAGTTCATAATTATTCCGTACTCTGTTTTTTTTAATTATGGACTAAATACCACTATGAATACACTGATTATTTAGTCAATAAAAAAAGCCACCAGATTTCTCTAGCAGCTTTTTTATTTATAACTTTTTTAACGGATTACACCAAACTATTTACCGCTTCGACCACAGCATCAGTCGTGATACCAAACTCTTTATACAAGTCGCTAGCAGGAGCAGACTCGCCATAAGTGGTCATACCGATGACTTTGCCATCTAGACCAACGAACTTGTACCAGTAATCTACATGCGCGGCTTCTACTGCGACGCGAGCACGGATATTGGCAGGCAATACGGCTTCACGATAGCTAGCATCTTGCTCGACGAAAATCTCTGCACATGGCATAGAGACCACACGTACGCCAACACCATTTGCGCTCAACGTTTCGTAAGCTTCCATCGCTAGGCCAACTTCTGAACCAGTCGCGATAATGATGGCTTGTAGCTCGCCTTGTTCTTTTGCCAGTACATAACCACCTTTGGTGATGTTCGCTACTTGCTCGCTATCACGTGATTGATGTGGCAAGCTTTGACGGCTGAAGATCAATGCAGATGGGTTGTGTGCTGACTTGATCGCCTCTACCCAAGCAGTGGCAGATTCAGTCGCATCACATGGACGCCATGTGCGTAGATTTGGCGTGGTACGTAGGCTAGTCAACTGCTCAACTGGCTGATGCGTTGGGCCGTCTTCACCCAGACCGATAGAGTCATGCGTATAGACATGGATGACGCGCTGCTTCATCAGTGCACCCATACGTACCGCGTTACGTGCATATTCCATAAACATCAGGAACGTCGCTACGTAAGGGATAAAGCCGCCATGCAATGCAATACCATTGGCAATCGCCGTCATACCGAACTCACGTACACCATAATAGATATAGTTGCCGTCAGCGTCTTTTTCGATGCCTTTAGCGCCTTTGAATAGCGTTAGGTTTGAACCAGCGAGATCCGCTGAACCGCCTAGCAATTCTGGTAATAATGGCTGTAAGGTATTGATAGCATTTTGACTGGCTTTACGGCTGGCAACATCGCCGCCCGCTTCTTGCGTTTGCTGAATATAGGCTTGTGCTTGGCTAGCAAAGTCAGCAGGCAACTCGCCATTTAGACGGCGTAGTAGTTCAGAGGCTAGTTCTGGATAGGCTTTTTTGTACGCTTCAAAGTCTGCATCCCAGTTCTTTTGCTGTACGTCACCTTTGGCTTTGGCATCCCATGCTTCATAGATTTCGTCATCTAATTCAAATGGAGCATGTTTCCAAGACAACGCATCACGAGTCAAGGCGATTTCGTCATCACCCAATGGTGCACCATGGCTTGCCGCTAGACCTTGTTTGTTCGGGCTACCAGCACCGATGGTGGTTTTGCAAATGATTAGGCTTGGTTTGGTAGTCTCTGCAATCGCTTGCTCAGTTGCTTGCGTGATCGCGTCGGTATCATGGCCATCGACCTTGATGACTTGCCAGCCGTATGACTCAAAGCGCGCTTGCGTATCATCAGTGAACCAACCTTCGACATTACCATCGATTGAGATGCCATTGTCATCATAGAAGAATACCAGCTTGCCAAGCGCCAACGTACCAGCTAATGAACAAACTTCATGACTGATGCCTTCCATCAAGCAGCCATCGCCTAAGAATGCATAAGTATGGTGATCGACGATGTTATGACCGTCACGGTTGAACTGCGCGGCTAGGGTTTTTTCTGCAATTGCAAAACCAACTGCATTAGCAATACCTTGTCCTAGTGGACCAGTCGTGGTTTCAACACCTGGTGTATAACCAAGTTCAGGATGGCCTGGAGTTTTTGAATGCAATTGACGGAAACCTTTCAGATCGTCAACGCTGACATCATAGCCAGATAAATGTAGCAATGAATAAATAAGCATTGAGCCATGACCGTTTGATAGTACAAAGCGATCACGGTTGTGCCACTTAGGATCAGCTGGGTTGTGCTTCAAAAATTTGCGCCACAAAACTTCGGCAATATCAGCCATACCCATTGGCGCACCCGGATGTCCAGAGTTGGCTTTTTGAACCGCGTCAAACGACAGTACACGGATGGCATTGGCTAGTTTACGTTCGTTAATTGGGGTGGGCATAGCGTGTCCTAAGATTGAAGGAAAGTTTATTTGAATGAAAAAGGTTATTGAACTGAATTTGCTTAGATATCTAAATAGGTGGCTCATTATAAACTAAGTAGCAACAATTTTCCCTGTTACTCCTAGTCCACAACTTGATCGGGTCACATAATAAAAAATCAATTGATCGTTAACGACTTCAATATAATGTTTCTCAAATTCTCGATAACAAACATACTGAAGCCATCTCTCCTCTAGATAAACTGCCATTTGCTGATAGCTTATATTATTTGCAAATTTGCAGCGCAACGTAAGCATACAATTTGCATCATCATGGCGTTCTTGATCAAGAAAATCGCAGCCAACATTGTTTTCCTTACAACAGAAAAACATATTGGCATCTATTTCAAATCCTAACAAATTGTCGCCGCTGCTTTGACCATAGATGAGATATTGTGAGTAATTCAATTCATCAACTATGGACAAGCTCTTCATGACGTGACTACCATCAAATTTCAATACGTTCAGCACCGCCCATAAACGGACGCAATACTTCTGGAATGGTGATACTACCGTCAGCATTTTGATGATTTTCCATGACGGCTAGCAACGTACGACCAACTGCCAAACCTGAACCGTTCAAAGTATGGGCTAAGCTGGTTTGTTTGCCATCTTTAACACGAGTGCCCATACGGCGCGCTTGGAAGTCACCACAGTTAGAGCAGCTTGAGATTTCACGATACGTATCTTGGCTCGGTAACCATACTTCGATGTCATAGGTTTTTTGTGCGGCAAAACCCATATCACCTGTACATAACTGCACAGTGCGGTATGGCAGGTTCAACTGCTGCAAGATATATTCAGCCTGCCCTGTCATTGCTTCTAGCAACTCATCAGATTGCTCAGCCGTGGCAATATTAACCATCTCAACTTTTTCAAACTGATGCTGACGGATCAGACCACGAGTGTCACGACCGTGTGAACCCGCTTCACTACGGAAACAAGGCGTATGCGCCGTGAATTTCAGTGGCAGCTCTTTGATATCCAAACGCTCGCCACGTACCAAGTTTGTCATTGGCACTTCGGCAGTAGGAATGAGATAAAAGTCCATGTCTTCATTGTTTGTGTGATTTTTGAGCTTAAACAAATCATCTTCAAACTTAGGCAGCTGACCCGTACCTTTGAGACTGTCTGAATTCACAATATAAGGTACATAGGTCTCAAGATAGCCATACTTCATAGTATGGGTATTGAGCATAAATTGAATCAGAGCGCGATGCAGTTGCGCGAGCTTTCCTTTGAGCACGTTAAAGCGGCTACCAGTCAATTTGGTCGCTGCTTCAAAGTCGAGCATGCCAAGCGTCTCACCGATATGCGTATGGTCTTGAATCTCAAAATCAAACTCACGTGGCGTGCCCCACTTACGCACTTCTACGTTATCGTCTTCTGACATACCCACTGGCACATCAGCTGCTGGAATATTAGGGATTTGCATAGCAGCTTTGTTGATACGCTCTTGTAGAGTGCGCAATTCATCTTCGGCTGTTTTAATTTCACCGCTGACATTCTGCATCTCAGCCAATAGCTCACTAGCATCTTCGCCTGATTTTTTCAGCGCCCCTACTTGCTTAGCACCAGCGTTACGGCGCGATTGCAACTCTTCTGTTTTGACTTGTAGAGATTTACGCTCAGACTCAACGGTTTGCCAAAAATCCATATCAAGCACATAGCCACGAGTAGCCAGTTGCTGTTGTAAATCGCTTAAATCGCCGCGTAAGAGTTTCGGATCAATCATAATAGTTGCCTGTAACACTAAAGGTGAGTAAAAGGGTTAAAAATATTATTAATATAATCATTACCCAGCGCATCGTTATCACCATCTTTGTGACAACTGGCTGTGCTGCTATGTTTTCATCAACATATATTGTAGACGCTATAATACCAAGACGCAGCAGATTTGACCATGTTTTGACCGATTTTGAATAAGTTTTGATCTATTACTTTCATTGTCCGTAGCTAGTTACATTTGGCTGAAAGGCATGTCTTAAAGTTCAGCTCACCTCAATAAGCCTCGCCCATCTTTCTTAAAGCTATTAATATCGCCTCTATCAGTGAACAGACCTGCTTATATGTTTCATTTAGGGATAGTTTTCGGTAAGATAAGCGCATACCTTTATTTACCTTCAGCCAAGTACAGCATCATGACTTGGCTTTGGCGATTTAAACCCAACACTTTTAACAAAAGTATCTGAGAAACCTTTATGGCCTTGTACCCCTATACGCTACAACCTGTCGCCTTAAACCTAACCGAGGCAGAATTTCACCAAGCACAATACGAGCTATTTGCCAGTGCTAGCCCTTCTTTCGGTTTAAAAAGCATCAAAATGAAAGAATGGATCATTATGGCGGTAGCCGTGGTACTAGCGATTGCAGGGTTGGTCTTTGTCACCGGCTACTCAACCATCATTTTTTGGCTGATGCTAGTGTCAGTAGTGATTTATTTACTGGTTCGTACCCTTGGATTTAAATGGTATGTCAAAAGAGAGTTTGAAAAGCAAGTGGCTGACCAAGAAATGCCAGACGAGATGCGCCAAATGAAATTGGGCGTGCAAAAGCATGGATTAGTCATGGCGATGCCAGTGAACCAGCCTGACACATTTAATAACAACCAAATGCGCGGCATGCAAATGCGAGCAGGCACGACCCAGCAAGCCGTCATTCCATGGTCCGCTGTCAAAAGCTGGGATGAGACGGACGACTATATCTTTATGATGTTTGAGATGAAAGGTCAGCAAGGCAGCCAAATTGTGCCAAAACGCTTAGAATCACAGAAGTTTCCGATCGATACGGTACGTCAGCATTTGCAAGAGGTTATCCCCGTTAAAGGCTTAAACCCTGAAAACTTACAGCCGCCAGCATAAATAGCAGAAGATTTCTTTATCGCTTACTATATAAGTGATAAAGAAATGAGCAATAAAAAATATTTTTTACAAAACCAATCATAATCATAAATTTATTAAAATTAACTTATCAATGGTGCTTTGCTATTATAATGGTTATCAGAAGAAAGGTGATAGTTGCTCTAAATTATATTAATGTATGGTTATGATTTTAGCTTAAGTTGATGCTATTTTAGATGGTAGTTTTATCTTCTAAGATTGTTACTTTTTAAGGCGGAAAAGCGTTAATATATTAACGAGCATAGTAATGCAGCACACGAGTTGCTACACTTCTCACCTTCTTCATTTAATGTTTTATATCAACACTCAAATTATAAGGATAATATTATGAGTAACAACGCTACTAATCAAATCGGTTTAGAAAAAGCTGATATGAGCGAAGTCATTGCACAACTAAACAATTTATTATCAACGTATCACGTCTTTTATTTAAACGTCCGTGGCTATCACTGGAATGTAAAAGGTGAGCATTTCTTCACCTTGCATCCAAAGTTTGAAGAACTGTATACTTCGCTACAACTACAAATTGATGAAATTGCTGAACGTATCTTAACCTTAGGCGGTACGCCACTGCATGCTTATAGCGACTTTGTTCAACACACTAGTATTGAAGAAGATAAAAACGTAAAAGATGGCAATGCTTGTGTGAAGGGTGTGGTAACTGGTTTACAAGCCTTGATTACAGAGCAGCGTAAAGTATCTGCTCTAGCAGCAGATAGTGAAGATCAAGGGACAGCTGACCTCGTAGATGCGTATGTACAAGAGCAAGAGAAGCTTATCTGGATGTATAACGCCTTTTTGGGTTGATCATTGCTAAAGAAAAAATGAGTCGCTAAAATGTAGATCATAAAAAAGCACCTAAAGTAGGTGCTTTTTTTGTGTTTACTTTTGCTAATCACACCTTATTTTTGCATCCACTGACGCATTTTTTCACGCTCAGCAGGTGTCGCTTGTAACCAAATTTGCATAAACTGATCCAAGGTATTTGCAGATAAATTAACGCTAGTGGTTTGCTGAATAGCAGCTACCGTACTTGTATTAACATTTGGTTGATCTAATGATGCAATCGCACGCTGATTCTGTAGCTCAGCATCATCTGCCCCACCAAATACACCGCCGAATGCTTTACCCAAACCTGATAGCAATCCACTTTGATTACCAGCGAGACCTTGCTGACTTGCAACCACGGTATTGTTTTTCTCTATCGCCAGTGTTGGACGTTTGGCATATTCTTTAGCTGCTGTATACTCTTCTGGCTGATTTGGCATGGTCAGACGATAGGTTTGATTGTCCGCCAACTCTGCCGTCACACTAACGTTACCCGAACGCAAATAGTCATGCTCATCACGGCGCAAGTCATATAAACGATCGTATTTTGCAGTAATCGCATGTTGACCCGGCTGAAGCGTGAACTTTTTTGTCAATGGTTGAAAAGCGCTCTGCTGCACTTCTTGCCCATTGATAGCAGTGACTTTAATATGGTCATCAACCAGTAGTGTCACTTCGGCATGCGACAGCATAGAGACAGAGCCCGCACTAATAAGCAACGTGCTGATGGTCAGTTTTTTTAGCAAAGAAGCATTGGGTTTCATAAGTGATTCCATTAATAGTAAAAACGTTTTGGCAATAGTAAAAGCGCTTTGGATAAAAAGACGTTAGTTTTTAATGCTAAAAATCGAGTGGCATCGTATGTTGATCTTGTTCCGCTGAATCGTTATCTACTTGTGTCTCTTGCGCAATATCAGCAAGCTCTGCTGCTAGTGTCTGTTCATCGATAGTACGCAATGCATCAGTGATGACCGCTTTGGATATATTGCTACGCCCAAGGTTAGAAAACATCGGCTGAATATAATTGAGCACTTCCATCATTGCACCGATACGATGAGGCCCTTCAGTAAGCAAGTGATCAATAATTCGATCATCAAACTGCCAACCACGTCGACGCAAGATAGACTGTAATAACGCCTGACGGTCGGCTAGATCATGACCATTAGGCACTTTGAACGTAGGTGCTTGTGCCAAACGAGTCAGCAAATCCCTTAGTTGAAAGGGCAAGTCACCAGCAGGCTTATTGGCTGCAAATAACAATTGACGCTGACCTTCACGACTGCGGTTGATCAAATGAAATAACGCTTCTTGCCATTGACTGCTTTGCTCCAGCACCTCTAAATCATCGATCGCAATTAGATCAAAATTTTCTAGAGATGAGAGGACGTGCACATCGGTATGAATCAACTCATTGAGCGACAAACAAATCGCTGACTTGTCCATCTCAATAAATGACTCACAAATAGCAGATAATAAGTGCGACTTGCCTGTAGCAGGACTTCCAAATAGGTACAGCTGACCTATCAGGCCGACATGTAACTGCCGCACTGCATCAATAATCGACATCCAACCAGGACCGCCGAAGTCACTTAGACTTGCATCATGCTTAATGTCCAGATTGAGACTTAGCTGTGCTTCTGCCATGAATCATCAACTCGTTTTGCGTAATGCAATAAATAAAAGGATAAATTATTAATAATTGTCTTTGAGGTGCTCTTATACTACCTGATATAAACTTGCTGCGTTAGCATCTCATCGTTTTAATTAGGAGTATATTCGTAGATTACTTAATCAAAAGGCATCTTGTTAACGACTAACTAGATAACGGCTGATACTGTCAATACTGCGCCTATATATAACATATTTGCAAAATGACTGACAAGTCTTTTACCTATTAAGCCTTATCAATCGCTGTTTTATCTCTCACACCATCTACTAATTAGCAATGACTCTATTAATTTAATAATAAGGTACTTATCTTTTTTCAAACAGAGCCAACTGCTTACGACCTTTATAAAAATCAGTCGTACGATAGTAGGCGTATAAATGGCGGAACAGTACATTCAGCACGGCAGAGACAGGCAGAGCAATTAGCATACCAACGAAACCCAATAGGCTTGCGCCTGCCAATACGGCAAAAATCACCCACAGCGGCGATAGACCAATCTTATCACCCAATAGTAATGGCTGCAGAATATAACCTTCAGCAGCTTGCCCAACCAAAAAAGCACCAACAATCAGCGACAGATACGTCCAATTTAAGCCAAACTGGAATAGGCAAGCGATAATGGCAGCGACAAAACCAATACCAAAACCCAGATAAGGAACAAAGCTGGCAATACCAGCAACCATACCAATAATAAGCCCTAGCTCAAGCCCAATAAGCTGTAATTGCACAGCATAAATAGCCCCCAATAATACCATTACCAATAGCTGACCCTTGATAAATGCCATCAATGCACGGTCACACTCTTGGGCAATTTGAATAACTTTTTTGCTATAGGCATTAGGAATTGCCAGCTTCCATGTCTGTAAACGCTGATCCCAATTGAACAAAAAATAAAAGGTTAAAATTGGTACTAGCACAATGAGTCCCGCATTATTGATAAAGTTCATGCTTGAAACCAATATTTGGTTCATCATGGTACTGGCATCTTCAAACTTATAATTGGTTTGCATATAATCGACTAACGTATCAGAAAAGCCTTTCGCTTCTAGCTCTGGTAGCCGGATGCGGCTATTGTCAGCGAACCATGCACGTACCACTTCATTATACCAAGTTAAAATCTTTGGCAGATAATCCCACGCCGCTTGCAACTGATGCCACAAAGTCGGTATCAACCACCAAAGCAGCAGCACCATTCCTAAAGTGATGGTGGAGTAGACAATAATAATCGCCACCCAGCGTTTGATATATTTCGACAAGCGTTTGACCAGCGGATTGAATAAGTAAGCCAGTACGAAAGCAAAGATAAACGGTATAATAACTGGCATCATCAAATACAGTAATAAGACACCCACCACCATAGCAACGACAATAAATAAGCGCCGAAAGAAGGGATCTATTGGTTGGTTCATCATGGCAAGGAATCCTACGATTGGGCTGATTTAAAATGGGCGTGTAACTGAAAGAAATGATACGTCTTATCGTACAATAATGCCGTAATAGCGAACTGTTATCGACAATAAATTTAGCGTTCCATTATCGCAGAGTACAGCAAAAAATCCGTCATTTTTTGTTTCTTAACTTTTTATTTACCACTTAAAGTCAGTCTTCGTGAAATATCCGCCAAATATCCACAAGTTGCTTTGCGAGTGAGGGTCATTTTTGGGTATAATGCGCCCACTATATTCAGAATTAACACGACCAACTCGATTTTCTACTGACAGACCTTCATTCCCTATAAAATTTGTGAGATGACCATGAGTAACAAGCCTTCTTTAAGCTACAAAGATGCTGGTGTTGATATTGATGCTGGCGATGCGTTGGTTCAACGTATTAAGTCAGTGGCAAAAGCCACCTCTCGTCCTGAGGTTGTGGGCGGACTTGGCGGCTTTGGAGCGCTTTGTCGCATTCCAACTGGTTATACCTCTCCTCTACTAGTCTCGGGCACTGACGGCGTCGGCACCAAGCTCAAGCTGGCATTACAGCTGAATCGTCATGACACTATCGGCATTGATTTGGTCGCCATGTGCGTCAACGATTTATTGGTTTGCGGTGCAGAGCCATTGTTCTTCTTAGATTACTATGCGACTGGCAAGCTTGATATTGATGTAGCAGCAACTGTGGTTACTGGTATTGGCGAAGGCTGTAAGTTATCAAACTGCGCCCTGATCGGTGGCGAAACGGCTGAGATGCCAGGCATGTACCAAGACGACGATTATGACTTAGCTGGATTCTGTGTCGGTGTGGTCGAAGAAGCGGAAGTCATCACTGGCGAAAATGTCGCCGAAGGCGATGTATTGATTGCCCTTGCCTCAAGTGGTGCACACTCAAACGGTTATTCATTAGTGCGTAAAGTCATCGAAGTCAGCGGCGTTGACGTGACTAGCAGCGATGAGCAACTAGACGGTCAGCCTATCCAAGATGCACTGATGGCCCCTACTCGCATCTATGTTAAAGCGATTAAAGCGTTGCAAGACACCCTGGGTAGCGCAGCTCTACATGCGATGTCACATATTACTGGTGGCGGCTTAACCGATAACTTACCACGTGTACTGCCGGATAACTTAGCTGCTAGCATTGATACGGCTAGCTGGCAGTTTTCAGAGCTATTCACTTGGCTACAAACCCAAGGTAATATCGAGCAAAGTGAGATGTACCGCACCTTTAACTGCGGCGTTGGTTTTGTCATTGTCGTACCTAAAGACAAAGCAGAAGCTGCTATCCAGACATTAACAGATGCTGGTGAGACAGCTTGGCAATTGGGTGAGATGGTTAAACGTGAAGCGGATGCAGTGGTGTACCGTTAATGTCAATTGATAATGCAAGCCAGCTCATCAAACCGTTGCGTATTGCTGTTCTAGTATCAGGAAGTGGTAGCAACCTGCAAGTATTAATCAATGCAATGCAAGCAGGCGCGCTACCGATTGAAATCGTTGGTGTCATTAGTAACCGTGAAGACGCTTATGCATTGACACGTGCTAAAGACGCTGAGATACCAGTTGCGGTGCTGTCACATGTTGCTAGTGGCAAACGTATGGGTATCAAGACGTTTGAAACCCATGCCAGCAGCCAACTAGCGTCATGGCAACCAGATCTCATTGTATTAGCTGGATTTATGCGCGTATTGAGTGCAGATTTTATCGATAACGCGCCAGCGCCGATGATTAATCTACATCCCTCTTTATTGCCAGTCTATAAAGGCCTTGATACCCATCAGCGTGCGATACAAGCCGGTGAGCGCCATCATGGCTGTAGTATTCATGTCGTCACTGCCGAGCTCGACGCGGGTACTGTTTTGACGCAAGCGATGTTAGAGATAAATCAGAAAGACACTGCCGATAGTCTACAAGCACGCGTGCAAAAGCTTGAGCATCAATTGCTCCCTTGGACGATTTTATTGTTGGCTAAAGGTGCACTATCGCTGAAAGATAATTCATCATCACATCAGAAAAACATCTTTTTGCCAGCCTTACCTTTAAAACTATATTTGAACGACTGAGTAAATAACGATAGTCACAAATTATCAGGCATAAACTATCAAACTTAACTCTTAGCATAAAAAAGCCCAGTCACTCAATGAATGACTGGGCTTTCTAATAGCGGCCTTTAAAAGTCTCTAAAGTCCATCTAAATCCTGAAGACTTCAGATATTATTGACTCTTATGGACGTGTAACCCTTTAATATTTACAAATTCTTTAATACCAAAACCGCCATGCTCGCGGCCATGACCTGAGTTTTTTACGCCACCAAACGGCAACGCTGGATTTGCAAGGCCATAACCATTGATGTAGACCATTCCAGTATCAAACTCTTCGCGCGCTAGGCGAATGGCTTTATCTTCGTCTTTAGAGAAGATAGCACCGCCCAGACCGTAGCGACTGTCATTGGCAATGCGTAATGCATCATCTTGGTCTTTGGCTCGTATTAATGAGGCGACAGGGCCAAATAATTCGTCGTCATAGGCAGGTTGGCCTTTTTCGACATTCTCCAAGATAGTTGCTGGATAAAAACTGCCTTTTCCTTCTGGCAATTGACCACCAACAGCAATCGTTGCGCCTTTTGCCACACTGTCTTCTACTTGCTCATGCAACTTTTCTTGTAAATCTTTGCGGGCTAATGGACCAAGATCAGAGCTATCATCCATCGGATCGCCAGATTTAGCATCTGCAAATTTTTCGACAATGCGTTTACGGAAATCATCGTATAAGCTATCAACGACGATAAAGCGCTTAGCGGCGACACAAGTTTCACCATTATTAATGAGACGTGCTTGGGTACAGGTTTCTACTGCTAATTCTAAATCCGCATCTTCTAAAACAATAAATGCATCGTTAGAACCTAATTCCAATACTACTTTTTTGATAGCTTTCGCTGCTTGCTGACCAACGATACTACCAGCGCCATCACTACCTGTGAGTGTAACACCACGCACTTTGTCATGACCGATTAACGCTTCTGATTGATCGTGATCGATTAAGATCGTACGGAACAAATCGTTTGGTAAATCAGATTCATGGAATATTTTTTCAATTAATAAGCCAGAACCAGTCACGTTTGATGCGTGCTTGAGTAAGATACTATTACCCGCCATCAGATTCGCGATGGTATAACGGAACACTTGATAAGCAGGAAAGTTCCATGGCTGCATGCCATAGATGACACCGATAGGCTGGTAAGTCACAATGCCTTTTTTCAAGCCTTCGATATCACGCTCATCATCAGCAAGTGCAGCCACCCCTTTTTCTGCGGTATAGTCACAAATTGCCTTACACAAATCTATTTCTTGTAAACTCTGGCTATAGAGCTTACCACGCTCCTCCGTCATGAGCTTAGACAACTCTTCTTTGTACTTGAGCAAGGTCTTACCGATAGAATTGATGACTTTTGCACGCGCTTCATGGCTAGTTTTGCGCCACTCCAGAAATGCTTGGTGCGAGGATTCAACAATCTTGTTGACCTCATCATTACTCATGTAATCGTATTCTTTGATAGCTTCACCCGTTGCTGGGTTTATAGTAGTAATATCTGCCATGATTATTATCCTTATTTATTAAACTATTTTATTGGTTTAAAAATTTATCGCTTCAACATTTGAAATTTTAAAAGACACATAAGCCGAGAATCGTCATTTTTATAAATGCATATGGTCAAATTCAACGACTTCATCAACGATTTTATTGAACCCGACAATGTCGTATAACTTAACAATAGGTTATGTATTTGTCTTTTTTCTTAATGTGGATTCATCATAGCAAAATGTTCGACGAGTAGTTTTACAAGTTATGAAGAAGTGTGCGTAAGATGTTAAGAATGTGACTGGCTGATTGATTATGCTGAGATCTTGGATGAGACTTTTCAGCAAAATCAGACCAATAAAAAACCAGCGCTTTGGCTGGTTTAGTGAATAAGTGATTGATAAATAAAAATAAATGACTTAAAACAAATGATTCATCACAGGGATTTCTTGTGGTGGATTCTCTTCTTCGTCAACGATTTGACGTGCTACATGCATGATAAGCTGACGCAACCAACGATGCGCGGGATGATGCTGCAACAAAGGTGACCACGCCATGGTTAGCTCAAATTCGGGGATAAAAAACGGTGGCTCTTCCATCTTTATGCTGTCGTTATTGGCCTGCATTTTTGCCACACGTGTGGGCAAAGTAGCAATCAAATCTTTGTTTGCTGCGAGCATAGCTGGCATTTGATAATGACGGGTAAAAACGCTGATTTGACGTTTTTGACCTAAGCGCTGTAGAGCTTGATCAATAGAGCCAAGTCCGCCAGATTTTTCTGGATTGACCCCAAACCCCACACCCATTCCCGTTTTAGAGACCCAAACGTGCTGCGCTTTTAGATAATTTTTAAGATTGAAGCGGTTGGCATAAGGGCTTTCTGACGACAATAAACAACTAAAAGTATCACGCCATACCAGAACTTGGTGAAAACTTTGGGGTATCTCATTAAAACGGTTGATCGCCAAATCGACGCGACCTTGCTCCATATCACGATAAGAGACATCTGACGGCGTCAAGAAATCCAAAATAACATTGGGCGCCTCTGACCTCAGGGCTTTGACCAGTTTTGGTACCAACGTCGCTTCAGCATAATCTGAGGTCATAATACGAAAAACGCGCGAGGTACTATAAGGACGAAATTCTGTACGCGGCTCCAGTACTTGAGTCAAATCCGCAAGTATTTCACGGATACGAGGCTGCAACTCCAAAGCGCGTTCAGTCGGCGTCATACCTTCGGATGAGCGTACCAGTAATGGATCATTAAATAGCTTACGCAGACGGCGCAAAATATTACTCATCGCAGGTTGGGTAATGCCAAGCTGCTCAGCTGCACGAGTGACGTTTTTTTCTCGTAGCAACACATCTAAATGTACCAATAAATTTAAATCTACCCGCTGCAAATTCATATATGTCTCTTTACCTTAGAATAAATACCACTCCAAACGCGGCGTTTTTTGCCCTGTTATTTAGTATAAATCATCTATAACAGAATGAAATAAGCATAACTTTATATTAATTTTTCTGATATACGCTTATTATAACTGAAATTATCTATCTTAAGCTGTTGTTTTATATATACTATCATCAAATTAAATACCCAAGATAATAATCATAAACTAGATAAATCAAGGTAACCTAGCTATAGTGGCTAGCAAGCGCTTAGTTAGTCATTATTTAATATTAGGCAGTCGCCATGCGTTTCAATGGATTGACTACAACCTGTATTTTATCGCATTTTCATACGGAAATACGGACATAACATTTATTACGCAAACTTAATTTTTTGCTCTCATTTGTTTTTAAGCTTGAATGAGTACTTTGCACTTTTAGGGCAATAAGCACTTTAACAGTCGAAAAAGGCTTATAAAAAAGCGCATTCATCCTGAAATAAAAGACCAAATAATAAAAGCTGACCAATTAGACAGGTTTTGTTTGCTTTTATGCTAATTTTCTTATAGTTTAGTAGAGATTGCTAAGGCACAAGGCCTATATTTTAAATTTTTACTTCTGCCAGCATCTTTCTATATATCAAAATTATCTCACTACTTTTAGTTTACTAATTTTCACCACCCCAAGGAGACATAGATGTCAACTGCATATAAATCAGCGATCGATTTAGTACGTGAATTAAAGCAAAAGCACGGTAACTGGCAGAATATTAGCGAAACCGATGCGGCACGTATGATGTCACAAAACCGTTTTAAAACGGGCTTAG
The DNA here is from genome assembly GCF_016107525.1 of Psychrobacter aquimaris. GTDB lineage: Bacteria > Pseudomonadota > Gammaproteobacteria > Pseudomonadales > Moraxellaceae > Psychrobacter > Psychrobacter aquimaris. Next base: position 85,730 of record NZ_JABASR010000003.1, read on the forward strand.
ATATCGCCAAATATACTGCAAAAATCATGCGTCAAGACATGGAAGACTATGACAATGATACGTCTCAGTACACGCAGTCTTTAGGTGCATGGCATGGTTTTGTTGCTCAACAAACGATGTATGCTAAGAAAAAATACTTTGGTACAACAGCTAAAACTTACATCTACCTATCAGGTTGGATGGTTGCTGCCCTTCGTTCTGAGTTTGGTCCTCTACCTGACCAGTCTATGCACGAAAAAACGTCTGTACCTAAGCTAATCGAAGAAATCTATACCTTCTTGCGTCAAGCTGATGCTAAAGTATTGAACGATTACTTCCGTGAGCTAAACGCTGCTGAAGAAGCGGGGCAAGATACCTCAGCTATCCTAGAAAAAATCGAAAACTTTGATTCACACGTGGTGCCAATCATTGCTGATATCGATGCAGGTTTCGGTAACGAAGAAGCAACTTACTTGCTAACCAAGCAAATGATCGAAGCTGGTGCTTGTGCTATTCAAGTTGAGAACCAAGTATCTGATGCGAAGCAATGTGGTCACCAAGCGGGTAAAGTTACTGTACCGCATGAAGACTATATCGCAAAAATCAACGCTATTCGTTATGCATTCTTAGAGCTTGGTGTTGAAGACGGCGTTATCGTTGCTCGTACTGACTCTGAAGGCGCATCACTGACGCAAAAAATCCCAGTATCAAATGAGCCAGGCGATCTTGCTTCTCAGTACATCGATTTTATCGAGATGGAAGAAGTCACGCTTGAAGATGCGAAAGAAAACGACAGCTTGCTTAAGCATAACGGCAAACTAGTACGTCCAGTTCGCCTACCTAACGGTCTATATCAATTCCGTGAAGAAACGAACATCGACCGTGTGGTACTTGACTGTGTAACCGCTCTAGAAAACGGCGCTGATCTACTATGGATCGAAACACCGACTCCAGATGTAGAACACATCAAAATGATGGTTGACCGTATTAAAGAGCAGCAGCCTAAAGCCAAGCTTGTATACAACAACAGCCCATCATTCAACTGGACGCTTAACTTCCGTAAGCAAATTATCGCTCAGTGGGAAGACGAAGGCAAAGACATCTCTGCCTACAATAAAGATGACTTGATGAGCGCTGATTACGACGGTACTGAGCTTGATACAGCAGCTGACGAAGCGGCTAGAAACTTCCAACGTGATGCATCACGTGAAGCAGGTGTATTCCATCACTTAATCACGCTACCTACTTATCACACCACTGCACTTAGCGTGCATGAGCTTGCTAAAGGCTACTTCGGTGAAGATGGTATGCTTGCTTATGCAGCCGGCGTGCAACGTAAAGAAATCCGTGAAGGCATCGCTTGTGTTAAGCACCAAGCAATGGCGGGTTCTGACCTTGGTGATGATCACAAAGAGATCTTCTCAGGTGAAAATGCCCTTAAAGCTGGCGGCGGCAAAAACACCATGAACCAGTTTTAATCACCGACCACTTATAAGTACATTTCGTAAGTGCCAGTTATAAAGAAAGCCGCCCTACATTGTAGGGTGGCTTTTTTATGTCTGCTTATTTGCACTCTATCACTGTGAGCTTGTTAAATTTCAATTTGAGTGCTTATTATCCTTACTATCAATCTCTTTCATATTATTGCTATTATCATCTACCTGACTGCTCTGTATACTGACTGAATCGTAAGTTTCTGGGTTTTCACCCATCAGCTCACGCTTTATATTTTTTATACGGAGGTCATTTTTAAAAAATTTACGATAGATTGATTTTATCATCCTGTAAATTAGATAAAAAACACCACCAAGTACAAGCAGCCACCACAGTTGTATCAATCCAAGCGCTACTGACCTGAGTATCTCCCAGCCATCTTTAAATGCTTGGTTAACTTGGGTACTAAAGCTTGGCTGCTCAGCATCCAATAGCACATCTAGATTTTGTGTGGTTTCTTTATAACTGATATCTGGCTGCATAAAGGTCAGGTTAATGGTGCTATATTGAACTTTATCAGCGATAGCCAGTTGCTCAAGCTTGGCAAGCTCTTGTTGACGACGCGCAGCATAAGTCGCGGTAATGGCATCAACATTGCTGCCTTGGTCTTTATCATTTTTACTATTGAGACGTTCTTGGCTAAGCTCGCTTGCCATATCACTATTTAGCTGGCTCGCTAGCTGTTCACGATAAATATCTAATGTTACATCTTGAGCACTAAACTGCTGCTCATTTAAAAATGCGACTTGCTGTTGTAATTGCGCTAGGAACTTGCTGACATTGGCGCGAGGGATACGGACTGTCATGTTAGCTTTACGAGTATAGGTTGTGATCGTGATGTTTTTATTGCCTTGTACAAAGGTGCGACTATCACGTGGATGATTACTAATATTACTAAGTGCCACATAACCAGCCTGTTGCCTTGTCAAACTCTCAATAGCATCACTAGTTTTGACGACATCTTCAACTTTAAAATCAGCACTGGCAGTTATCAATAACGCTTTACCAGCAATTTTAATGTCTGTTGTCTGACTACCAAGTGTTTGTTCACTAGGGTTTGATAGATTTGCAACCTCTAAGCCATTGGATGCGTTATCGACTGCCGCATCTGACATGATGCTGACCATCTCACCTGCTGTAGCCTCTGCAACTTCTTCAGTTGCCACTTCTGTCAGATCTGCGCTACTTTCTGCATATTCAGAAGAGCTGTCGCAGCCGCCTATCAATAAAACAGACCCGAGCATTATTGGTAAAAAGAAAGCTGATGAAAACAAGACGTTAGGCATTAATATTGAATGAGATTGCTGAGTGTCATACTTCTTTTGATTGCATTGCGTCATTATTTTATAATCCGGCATTTTATGAGATATATTAGATAAAAATATTTTAGCTTTCATTATAAAGCTAATCATTTTTATTCTACTTTTGTTCAATAATTATCCTTAATTATAATGATTACTTACTAAAAGTATATCTCTAATATTCGCTTAGATTATTTATAGAAAAGATTTCGCTTGTTATTCGCCGATAGCTTTCATACGATGGTAGTGATTCAAATTTATTAAAATAATCGGGAGCCATCATGCAAGAGATAGAGCTAAAGTTTTTGGTACCAGAGTCGCGACTAAAAGGTTTAATGCGCCAAGCAAGAGTCAAATCTTCTGAGGTGACGCCACTGGCTGCCCATTATTACGATACCCCTGACCAACAGCTTGCAGAGGCAGGCATTGGCTTACGCATTCGTAAAGAAGGCGACGCTTGGGTACAGACCATCAAAGCGGGCGGCGACGGCATTGCGGCACGTTTAGAGCATAATGCGGTACTGGATAGTGAGCAGGTAGAGGCGATGCTCGATAATAATGCGCTCATGCCTGATTTAACCATTTATAAAAATACCTCTGTCGCCCCTGCTCTGGCTAAATTTAAGCTAAAAAAACTGGCTAAAAATCTCACACGGCTATATGTTACCGATGTAGAGCGCATCGCACGATTGCTGGTAGATGAGGGTGACGATGAAGCAATTAACCATATCGAGATGGCGTACGATTATGGAGAAATCATTCACGGCAATGATGATACTCAGCGCGCTGCTATTCAAGAAATTGAGTTTGAGCTGGTATCAGGAGATATCGATTTTTTATTTGTAACCGCTAAAACTTGGTGTAAACGCTATAAGCTTTGTCTGTCTACGGTGACCAAAGCTGAACGCGGTGGCTTACTCATTACTGGGCAGCAGCATAGCTCAGCCGTTCATACGGACCTTAGCCAGCTAAATATCGATAAAAAAATCAGCATGCCGGCCTTTGTGCGCGCAGCCGTGCATAACTGTCTGTTGCAAATACTGCCCAATAGTAGTGCTATCGTCGCTGGCAGCGAAGAAGATGACCATATATTACAACTGTATATCGGTATTACCCGCTTGCAAGCTGCCCTACAAGCATTTACCAGCTACTCTGACGAAATCAATCCAGACTGGCTGCCGATACTAAAACAAACAACAGCTTTAATTAATGATTATCGAGAGCTTGTCCATCTTGCCTCATATATAGAGCCTAATTTACAACAGCAAGGCTCACCTACAGTCGATTGGACAACAGATATCGACGCGCTGAAGATTACTCCGAAGGATGCTGTCAGCGCCAATGATTTTCAGTTGATCTTACTTGAGCTGATCGCCTTTACCATGAGTAACCCAAGCCTTGAACCGCAATCTGACCAACTCGCCATCGATAAACTGGCAAAAACACTATCCAAACAGCAGGCAAAGCTTGGCAAAGCAGTGCAAAAGCTTCAGAGTAAAAACGGTGCTGACTCTGCTAGCATGAATATAGAAAGTGGTGATTTAAAAAATGACGATTTACAAAGTGTGGACTTAGAAGGTATTGACTCAGAAAGCGTCAATACACAAAGTCTTGATGTAGAAAGTGACAATACAGAAAACATTGATGTAGAGAGCTTTAATGAAACGCAAGCCATGCATGAACTACATCAACAGTTAACGACCTTACTTTATATCAGTGAGTTTGCTGCGCCATTATTAGATAAGAAAAAGTCAAAAAAGAAAAAAACGAAAAAGACAAACAAACGCTGGCTAAAATATTTAGCAAAAGCGCAAAAATCTTTGAATCAATATCGCAATCATATGGTGTATCAACAGCACTATCAGTTAAAATCAGAGACAGAGAGGAATGCACTATATGGAGCTGGTTGGTTTGCAGCCATGCAAGCGATAGACCATAAACCTACTGAAAAATGCTTGGCTAAAGTAACAGACAGCTCAATATTTCGCTAAAAATACTCTTAGCAACAGGAACAACGCTTAGAATAAACAAAATCTAGAAGAAAAAAGACAGCTCACTTTATGTGGGCTGTCTTTTTTTGAGCGCTTTTTTTGATTGGATGATTAAACTCAGCTATGTTGAAACTTAACAACTCGACTCAGTCAATGATACATCAAAAATTAGCATTTATTTGCTAAGCCTAGCGCTTTTATAAGCTTGAGCATTTTATAAACCCAGAACTTTCATACGCTCACTGACTGGCTGATACATTTTTTCGCCAGCAGGCTCAACAATGTTACCAAATGGCATTTGTGCCACCAACTCCCAACTATCTGGGATAGCAAAAGCCTTAGCTGCGTCTTCATCCACAAGCGGATTGTAGTGCTGTAAATTTGCACCAATATTCAGCGTGCGTAGTTCTGTCCACATGGCATACTGATGCATGGCTGAGGTTTGCTGTGCCCAAACTGGGAATTTGTCTGCGTATAGCGCAAACTGCTCTTGCAATGATTTAATCACCTTGTTATCTTCATAAAATAGCACGGTACCAGCAGCGGCACGGAAGCTATCTAGCTTTTGCTTAGTGCCAGAAAAATCGCCATCACCGACTGCTTCACGCAGTTTGTTTTCAGCGATATCCCACAACTTCTGGTGCTCTGCACCAAACAGTACGACCAATCGCGAAGATTGCGAATTAAAAGAAGAAGGGGTATGTAATAAAACCCGCTCTGCCATATTTACAATCGTTTGTGGCTCTACTGGTAGCTCGTTGCCCAAGGCATAGATCGAACGGCGTTCATCAAAGGCTTGTTGTAAAGTGACTAGGCTTTCTTTAGACATCAATATTATCCTTGTAATTATAATAAAATATAGGTTAAACGAGCCATGTTTGGGATGACACGTTGATTTTTAACAAGGGATTTATTATATCATTATGCTAAATAATATCTATACTCCATAAAGTTTATTTTATCAATTAATCTATGCAGTTATTCTGTTTTACTTAAGCTCTTCGGCAAAAATAATTCACTCAGCAGCATTTAATAAATAGTGGTTAATGAGCGATAATCACTACCGATGTACCCGCTTCAACTTGGTCGAACAACTTAATAATATCCTCATTACGCATACGTATACAGCCGTGCGAGAGTGGCTCGCCCATCGGCTCACTATCTGGCGTACCATGAATGTAAATATAACGCTGATAAGTATCACAGCCACCTTCACTATTACTGCCTTTATTCAACCCTTCTTCCACACCCCCTAACCAAAGAATACGGCTTAAGATCCAGTCGCGCTCAGGATGTAGCATACCCAGCTTTGCTTCATATATCTCGCCGGTAGGGACACGTCCAATAAAAACCGTATTTATGGGTTCGCTTGCACCGATTTTTTTTGCAATAAAGTGCTTGCCAAGAGGTGTGCAGCCACTATCTTGCTGACTGCCAATACCATTTTTCGCGGTAGACACCGCATATTGAGCCATTTTTTTATTGTGCTGGTAGAGAATCAATGTTTGCTGAGCAATATTAATCACTAAATGTATATCAGAGTTTTCGTTGTTTTTCATAAAGGGCTTCCAACTGTCACTAATGAGGTTGAGGGCATTATTGATCGCGTGATGAGTAAGTTGACTGGTTTTTTCTATTATTAAAGGATTGTATCAAGGCTTTTGGCACCGTAATATAGGGGCACACTTTTTGATGCTAGCAGATTATGACGACTATTTCACCGACACGTGTGTCGATGTATGATTTTCTCTATCAAGATACCAAGCCAATGGTGTCATTATTGGCAGATGCCGCCAAGCTTTCATTACCGCAAGCGCGATTGGCAATGGATGCTAGTTTGCAGGCCATTGTCAGTGCCTTGCTCGCTTACCAGCAGCACAATGATGGTCAAGCCGTGAGCAAAAAGCTGTTTAGTCGCGGCGCTGTCAAAGAGCTACGCCAGTATAATTCGATGAACTTTTCGACCATTAATGCGACGTTATATCATCGCCATGATGCGGCGGATGCGATATTTTATGATAATGCTCGTGTGATTAAAGCCAGTGATTATATTGCTCAGCAGATTGACGCAACAACGCAGCAAGTACAGATACTCCTCACATCTCTATGCGTGATTGTCTTACGTGAACTGGCTATTTTGGCCGAATATAGCCAACTTGATAACAACGAGATGGATAAATGGTTCGCTTTACAACCGCAGTTTTTATCAGCTGCTCGCTTTGCCGCCAATGAGCCAACGTCTATCTCTGTCGAATTAAATGAAGGTAATGACGATAAAGGTCTAATTGCAGCATCGGAGGTCGTTTTAGACTCGGCAGTAAAGATAAAATCAGCAGCCAAATCCGAACATAACTCCAACACAGAACGTGCCTTATTGAGCACAGAGCAGCTCGCTGGCACCCCGCCAGCTTTCAATCATTACTGGCATGAGTTAACGACTTTCAAACCTGAACGTCATGAGCCTGTGCAAGATATGCAACTGGCGACGGGTAATTATTTAAAAGTCATCGGACGCTCATCTGCAAATGCCCAACAAGGCAAACATAATGACTTGTTGATCTTTGCAGAAATGACCGCCATCAGCTTACCGCACCAACGCTGGCTACTGCAATTGGCTAAGATTTCAGAAATATACTTACAACGTAATCGCCTACGTATTACTTCCGAACCTGCCAGCGCACCAAAACCGCCTCTGGTTAGTCTGGGCTTAATCGGTGGTAATAACGACAATACGCCAACCACAACTAGTGAAAAGCCCATTGAGTACGAGGCATCCATACCGCTGTGGAAAAATCCGGTTATCTTGATTATTATTGCTGTTATCGGTGTGCTTGGCGGGCTTGCAGCTCTCAAGTATCAAAGCCAAAAATCTGACGGTGTGTTACTGGCGACAGAAGAGGTCATAGAACAAGACCTTATCGAGGAACGTCAACAGCAAGATGTGGCCATTGTCAGGATGGATGATGATGAGCCTGATGCCAAAGAAACAAAAGCGTCTCAATGATAAACAGCAGCAATTAATACATAATTTATTAAGTAGTAAAAAATGATCGAACAAACCTTTAAAAAATCCACAAAAAAAGGCGCTATTAACATAGCGCCTTTTGATTCATGTATCTTATTCATGCTTTATCTAGCAAAGTATACTTACTTTGATAAATCGCGACCACGGCTGGCTTCAATCGCCAAACGTAGGCCATTTAAGCGAATGAAACCTTCCGCATCTTTTTGATCGTAAGCACCAGCATCATCTTCGAAAGTCGCGATTTTTTCGTCGAATAACGAATCATCTGACTTACGACCAACAACACTCACAGCACCTTTGTATAGTTTTACGCGTACTGTGCCGTTAACGTATTCTTGTGATTTGTCAATCAACGCTTGCAACATCATACGCTCAGGGCTGAACCAATAGCCGTTATAAATCGTTTTAGCGTAGCGTGGCATCAGCTCATCTTTCAAATGTGCGGCTTCACGATCGAGCGTCAATGACTCAATACCGCGATGCGCTTTTAGCATAATGGTACCCGCTGGCGTCTCATAGCAACCGCGTGATTTCATACCGACATAACGGTTTTCGACGATATCCAAACGGCCAATACCATGCTGACCACCAATCTCATTAAGCTTAATCATGACTTCATAAGGCTTAAGCGCTTCACCATCGATAGCAACGATGTCGCCTTTTTTGTATTCTAATTCTAGATATTGTGCTTCATCAGGTGCTTCTTCTGGACTCACTGACCAGCGCCACATATCATCTTCTGCTTCGGCGTATGGGTCTTCTAAGATACCGCCTTCATAAGAGATGTGTAATAAGTTGGCATCCATTGAGTACGGAGATTTCTTCTTATTGCCCGCATAATCAATGGCAATGTCATGCTCTTTGGCATATTCCATCAAGCTCTCTCGGCTCGACAAATCCCACTCACGCCATGGTGCAATGGTAACCACGTCAGGCGATAAAGCAACCGCACCAAGCTCAAAACGTACTTGGTCATTCCCTTTACCAGTCGCACCATGACTGATGGCATCGGCGTTATGTTCTTTAGCAATCTCAACCAAACGCTTAGCGATTAATGGACGTGCGATAGAAGTACCGAGCAGATACTCACCTTCATAGATGGCATTGGCACGGAACATCGGGAATACATAATCACGGGCGAACTCTTCACGTAAGTCTTCAATATGAATATGTTTGATGCCCATGGCTTCCGCTTTGGCACGTGCTGGCTCAACTTCTTCGCCTTGACCGATATCAGCGGTAAAGGTAATAACTTCTGCATCATAGGTTTCTTGCAACCATTTAGCGATGATGGAGGTATCAAGACCACCTGAATAGGCCAAGACGATTTTATTAATATTTTTTGGATCAAGTTGAGCCATGAAAAACTCCTGTTGTGAGCATTTAGTTTTAGGAAAAGCACTAAGATTCAATCAAAAGATAAATTACTTGCTCAGTGTACATCATATTTACTATAGGCAAAAGTGCAACTGCCCCATGGCACAAGCTTTTGATTTAAATTTTGGGTCGATAGATTTCAATTGTTCACATGTAGGTGACAGTTGATTGCCGCAAATAAAAAAACAACCAATCTATTATGTACAGATATTTAGCCGCATATTTAGTCAAGTAGGCAAATCTGTTATGATAGCGGTACAGTATCCCTTCCTTTTATTTCCGTATATGACGATATAGAGCGCGACGACATTATGACTGATTCGATTAGAGAATTGACCATCCTTCAGCCAGACGATTGGCATATTCATTTACGTGATGGCAAAGCATTGAGCACTACTGTATCGCATGCAGCAAACAGTTTTAACCGTGTCATATGTATGCCAAACTTAGTGCCTCCTGTTAAGAACACTGACGATGCGCGTGCCTATCGCGACCGCATCATGGCGCACTTAGCAGCCAGTGAGCTGGATGCTGAGCGCAAAACTGCATTCGATCCACGTATGACTTTATATCTCACTGACAAAACCACTGCCCAAGATATCGAGATGGCAGCACAATCAGGTATCGTCCAAGCGGTCAAGCTTTATCCTGCTGGCGCGACTACCAATTCGGCTGATGGCGTCACCAATATTAACGCCTGCGTCGATGTTTTTGAAGCATTAGAAAAGTACAACCTACCATTACTGATACATGGCGAAGTGACGCAAGATCATGTGGATATCTTTGACCGTGAGAAACGCTTTTTAGACGAAGTATTGGCGCAAATTATCGTCAAATTCCCCACATTAAAGATTGTCGTCGAGCATATTACCACCAGTGATGCCGCTGATTTTGTCTTAGCACAAGGCAATCACATTGCCGCCACTATTACCCCGCAGCATCTGATGTTTAACCGCAATCATCTGTTGGTTGGCGGTATCAAACCGCATTTTTATTGCTTGCCTATCCTCAAGCGTGAAAGCCATCAAAGAGTATTATTAGATGTGGCTACCAGTGGCAATCCCAAGTTCTTTTTAGGCACGGACTCAGCCCCACATGCAACGGATAAAAAAGAAGCCGCTTGTGGCTGTGCTGGCTGCTATAGCGCTGCAACGGCGCTAGCATTGTATGCCACCGCTTTTGATAGCGTAGGTAAAATAGACAAGTTAGAGGGCTTTGCCAGCCGTTTTGGTGCTCAGTTCTATGGATTACCAGTCAATGAAAGCACTATTACGCTTGTCAATACGACTATGCAAGTGCCAGTAGCCTATCCTTACTTTGATGGCTCATCATTAACGCCATTAATGGCGGGTGAGACGCTACCTTGGTCTATCAAAGCATAAAACTCACTAAGTGAAACCGTCTTTAGTCTATTTTAACTTTAGAATTTTAACCCTATGATAAGCATGACACCTACTAACCAGCGGTGTGATTTGTATCATAGGGTGTTTGTTTTTCATTTAATGTCTTAATTCAATATAACAGTACGACTGATAAAAGCGATTTAACCAGATATGACCACTCCAAACGATGTCACCTTACCTGACGAAAACCCATCAAACGTTGTAGATAACAGCCTTAAGATCACGTCAAATAGTCACACAGAAGATACCGCAGCAGACGAGCTAGCACCAATGCGTCTAAAAGACCGATTTCGTAAGTTTCTGCCTGTCGTCGTTGATGTGGAAACTGCCGGCTTTAATGCGCAAACCGATGCTTTGCTGGAAATTGCCTGTATTCCTGTGCTACTGAATGAGCAGGGTGTGTTTTATCCTGGGGAAGCATTCAATGCTCATATCGAACCCTTTGAAGGCGCGAATCTCGAACCGAGTGCCCTTGCCTTCACTGGGATTGATCCCAACAATCCGATGCGTAAAGCCATTGCCGAAGATGAGAAAACAGCACTACGCCGTATCTTTAAAGGGTTAAAAGAAGTACGCCGTACTGAAGACTGCCGCCAGTGCGTCTTAATTGGACACAACGCCCATTTTGACTTGGCGTTTTTGAATGCGGCCGTGCTGCGTAGCAATAACAAAAGTCACAACCCATTTCATAACTTTTCAGTTTTTGACACAGTGACCTTATCCGCGCTGGCATTTGGTCAGACAGTGTTAGCACGTGCTTGTAAGGCAGCAGGCCTTGATTTTGATGGCAATGATGCTCATTCTGCACTATATGATACGCAAAAGACCGCTGAGCTGTTTTGTCATATCCTAAACCATTACCCTATGCTGGCTAATGCGATGCATACTGAAGACAATAAAGCGGATTTGACGGATAGCGGTAATAAATAATCCATTTATCACATATCCTATATTGCCAACTACCCATAATAGTGCTATTTGTAATACTTGATGACTTTAACATCTTGATCTTACAATCGATAGGGATATGATTGATAGCACAATAAATCAGCGACTTGTCTAACCATTGAACACTATATTGTGTACAATAATTCAAAACTAGACAAGTTATTGTAAACCCTCACGTTAGAACGTCTCTTTATATCCTATAGATGGTTTAAGTTGCCCGCATTGTCTCGATAGCCAGTATGATTCATGCTATCGAGGCGTAATAGGAGGGACACTATTATGGATCCACAGCTTAAGTTATGGGGAACCATCCTCGGTTATATGCTACTCGCATTGACTATCAGTGCTTGTACTTCTCTATGGATTCGCTATCATTTAAAGCGTAATGACTTACATCCTCGCCGTGCAATCAAAAAAAGATATTTAATTTTAAAAAGAAGAAGAAAAAGGCTTGACAGCAAGCGCAGACGCTATTAGAATACGCACCACTTCAGCATAAAGGTGAAAGCAGCTGAGGTGTTGTGTTACTAGTCCCCATCGTCTAGAGGCCTAGGACACCGCCCTTTCACGGCGGTAACGGGGGTTCGAATCCCCCTGGGGACGCCACTATTTGGCGTCACTTATTAGCAATTTTGCTGCAAAGCATCTGATAAGACTAATAAGCGTACCACCGAAAAGCCCAATCACATAATATTGTGATTGGGCTTTTTTTATGCCTGTTTTTTATATCATGACGCTCTTAATATCTCAAAACTTAGCCCGTGATCGCCAATTTACTTGATAAATGAAGCATAGTTAATTTTATAGATAAAATTCGGTATTAAGTTCGCTCAAGATATTAGTGATAGGGCGTCCACTTGCCCCGCCTCCTTTGATTCTAAATTATTTTGAATCCACTGTAATATGCCTATTAGCGTTATAAAGCATCGAAACTAAGCATAGCTATCCATAGTTTCGATGCTTAACTTGCTACTTTGTTTATTAATTGAAGTTTTTATCATAAATTTAAGCAAAAAAAATCCAGCATTTAATACTGGATTTTTAGATCAAATAGTCTGTATTTATAAGAACTACCAAATCTTATCTGATAGCATTAGCCATAACAATGTCATAACAATCATGATGCCTAGTACCGTTTGAATCAAAAAGAACGCTTGATGCTGACCGACGACCTTACTTAACGTCACACCTAATGTGCTGTACTTGATAGGCGGCGTGTCAATATTGCCAGTTCTTGCTTGTTCCTCATAATACTCTTGTAAGATATCTAAGAATGTTCGCCATTCATTAGAGCCCCAGTCATAGGGCTTAAACGGCATGAGTTTTTTCAGCTCAGGCTCTTTAGTCATCCAACGTTCAAGCGTAATAGAACGTAGAGACCAGTTCGAAAAACGGCGTTCGGTAATTTCTGAAAAGTCTAATATTTTTAATTCTTTATGTCGATCATCTACCAACAAGCGATTCTTTAGATTGGTTAAATCCTGTTCGGACCCTTCTACACATTGAAAAAAGTAGCCATTGCCATAGCAAAGAATACCCGTAATGTTATCGGCTTGGTTACGCTCAATCGCGACCTCTGAGATGTCGTTAAGCGTGCTGGGGCTTGAAAGACCAGTCGAAGTAATTTGGCTTATATATATAAGCTGACAGAGATCTGTCGTTACTGGACTTGTAGAATCATTGATTGTTGACAATCAGCTTCTCCCTATTTTCAGGTAAATGTAGCTAAGACAACCATACTAACTTTAGAAAAAACATAGAGACAAGATCTTTGAAAATATCAAATCGGCTTGGTATATTATTGATTTTATAAATGTTTATATTAATTGTATTAAGTTCGTTACATCATAGGCTAATTTAGTCATCAAAGCAATATATGTTTACCTTATATCATTAATTGATAAAACCAAACAATATTTTAGAACTATTTATGCTGAGAATTTGAAGTGTGGTTTTTTGGCAGCGATAGAATAAGTAGGTAATATGGTGCGAAATTGATGACAGAAAATCTTAAAGAGTGAGTGATAAAGCCATCGGCTCATTAGTAATGATTGATACAGACTGGTGCCTATTGCAATATCAATTACTGCATTATCCAAACTTATCAATATATAGAAACACTCTAGGTACTATCCTAGATAACTAGTAGTAAGCGTAAGCAAATAAAGAGTAGAGCATTTTTTGATATTTATCAGAATAACGAGGCCGTGTCCTCAATTTTAGAATAGCGATAAAAATGAGATAAATGTTAGGAAAAAAAGGAAGACAGTACAGATAATATGTACATATTAACCAGATATTTGACGCTGTTTGGCATACCTTTAGCCATTTTTAGCCGATTCAGATGACTATCGTTCGAATTGAGGACATACCCTAGGACTGGGCATTAATAATTGCTGCAAGCAAAATGGCATCATCAGGATACGTGAGCTTTATGTTCTGGCGACTACCAGTCACGAGGCGAATGGGCAATGCCAAGTATTCAAATGCACTGGCTTCATCAGTAATGGTCAGCTCGTGTTCAGTGACATAATGTAATACTTTCTGCAGCTGACCTAAGCGAAACACTTGCGGCGTTTGTGCTTGCCACATATGACGGCGATTGATAGTGCGTTTAGCATAAGGATGTATGCTGCTACTAATTGTAGGTTTAACTACAGGAGTCTCCTCTACAAGCTCAGATTGAGCGGTAGACTGGAGATAAGACTCCTTTAAGGTGTCAGCCACCGGTGTCGCTAAGATAGCACCATAAGGCTCTAGCATCGCCGCTTCGATGACTTGTTCAATATCATGATTGGGAACCGCAGGACGTGCAGCATCATGAATAACGACCAAGTCTGAGTCGTCCGCTCCCGCATCAACAATCGCCTTTACCCCTGCCTGTACAGACTGCCAGCGCTCAGCGCCGCCCATGGCATAATGTATAGGTAGCGAAAAATTCAATGTTTGTACCGTACTGTCATCTGCTGCGACGACCAATAAGCATTTATCAATATAAGCGCTACCAGCAAGCCGTGCCACACTATGTTGTAGCAAGGTCTGCCCCTGCAACATCGTATATTGTTTGGCGATAGAGGATCCAAAACGACTACCGCGACCCGCAGCGACAATCATGGCATGTACATTAGGTTTGGTATTCATAAGGCAATGTTCATAAAGTAGTATTCATGGTTAGAACCCATGACAGTATGGCTAGGGAGAAATGAAGAATAAGAGAGGTAATAAATTTCAGATAAATAAGGTTTCTATTATAGACAATAGAAGATCATAATTTTAGACAGTTAAGGGCAATTAATAACGGCTATGTGTCGTGGGCGCCGTAGATACCTGTACAAAGGTCTCGTTCGGCTTAATCAAGCCCAAATCTAAACGTGCGTGCTCTTCTACTGCCTCAAGACCATTTTTCAAGTCATGCACATCAGTACGCAATAAGTTATTTGCCGCCACTTGGTTTTCGTTTAGGCGTTGTTGATCTTCGATTTGAGTCAGCAATTTATTATGCTCAAAGCGACCATTTTCACCCAGCCAATACTGATATTGCAGTCCTAAAAGGACGGCAACGGCTAGAGCAAGTAGCATAAATTGGCTAAAGTATTTCATAAGATAATAACGCCAAACAATATAGAGACAATAATTAAAATAAAAAACCAGCTAAGCTTACTAAGCGATATACGACCCTATTAATGATGACATATCGCCTAGCTGTAGCAAGAAATCTGGCTTGTTAACCACGTAGACCGATGAACTCTTCACGACCACGATAGCTTGCACGGACTTGTTGCTCAATACGTAACAGCTGATTGTATTTTGCGACACGGTCTGAACGGCATAGTGAGCCAGTTTTAATCTGACCAGCAGCAGTACCAACGGCTAAATCTGCAATGGTGCTGTCTTCAGTTTCACCTGAACGATGTGAGATAATGGTTGCATAGCCATTTTTCTTCGCTAGATAGATCGCATCTAACGTTTCGGATAAGGTACCAATTTGGTTAAATTTAATCAAAATCGCATTAGCAATATGCTTATCGATACCTTCTTGCAAGATAGCAGGATTGGTCACAAATAAATCATCACCAACCAACTGAACTTTATCACCAATCTGCTCAGTCAAATATTTCCAACCATCCCAATCAGACTCATCAAGCCCATCTTCGATAGAGATAATAGGATATTGACGTGCCAAACCGACTAGATAATCTGAGAATCCTTGGCTATCAAAGGCTTTATTGCCCTCGCCTGCCAAGATATATTGACCATCTTTATAAAACTCACTAGCCGCACAATCTAGCGCCAAATGAATGTCTTCGCCCGCTTTATAGCCTACTTGCTCAATCGCTTGCATGATGACCGTGATAGCTTCTTCGTTGCTACGTAAGTTTGGCGCAAAACCACCTTCATCACCAACTGCAGTATTTAGGCCTTGTGATTTCAACACAGATTTCAAGCTGTGGAAAATTTCTGTACCAGCACGCAGCGCTTCTGAGAAGCTGGTAAAACCAACAGGCTCAATCATAAATTCTTGGATATCAACCGTGTTGTCCGCGTGCTCACCACCGTTTAAGATATTCATCATCGGTACAGGCATCGTCAGCGACGTCTGATTGCGCAAGTTTGCAATGTATTGATGTAATGGCAAGCTTTGTGACTTGGCAGCGGCTTTTGCAGTAGCAAGAGACACCGCTAGCATGGCATTAGCACCAAGACTGTCTTTGTTTTCTGTGCCATCTAGCGCAATCATTGCATCATCAATGCCTTGCTGCTCGGTGACGTCTTTGTCCATCAACGCGCTGCGAATCTGGCTATTGACGTTAGCAACGGCTTTTTTGACGCCTTTACCCATATAGCGACTTTGGTCACCATCACGTAGCTCAAGCGCTTCGCGTGAACCAGTTGATGCACCACTTGGCGCAGCAGCACGGCCGATAGTGCCATCAGCTAAGATTACATCGGCTTCGATGGTTGGGTTACCACGCGAGTCTAAAATCTCACGGGCGCGAATGTCTTTAATTGCGGTGACGTTGGTGGTTTCTTCAGCGTACATAATGTCTGTTAATTCCTTTGGTCATGCCAAGTTTGTGGGATAAATAACGGCAACTAGAATACAAAAAAGATAAAGCAAAATCTCGTATAGTGCTATGCCCAAACCAGCTTTGCTTACCTCTATAATCAGCAAGTTTTGAGCAAGATTAAAGGTAGTTTTAATACTTTAACCGTCAGCTATAGTGCTTGGCATCATAGCATAAATTTTGCCAAACTTCCCTTATCTTACACCGACTGGCGCTCATAAAATCACACCTAGATGAACAAATTACCAATTATGGATTTGTCTCAACACCCATAATATCAAAAGTAATATGACTCTTATGCTTTCGTTAGACGCTTTGCTTTAGTCTCGGAGCCAGATACTGTGTTATCCAGCTCAACCTCTGTTTTAAATTGAGTCAAACGTAACGCATTCATTAATACAGAAATAGAACTAAGCGCCATCGCAGCAGCGGCAATCATAGGATTTAAAAAGCCAAAAGCAGCAAGCGGAATACCCAGACAGTTATAAATGAAGGCAAAAAATAAATTTTGCTTGATGTTGCGCACTGTTGCATTAGCGATTTTTTGCGCGGCGTCAATATGCATGAGCGACTCGCCCATCAAGCGGGCAGACGCACTATGCTGGGCGACATCTGTGCCTTCAAACATGGCAAAGCTTGCATCGGCAGTTGCCATCGCTGGCGCATCGTTGACACCATCGCCTGCCATTGCAACCTTATGACCAGCCGTTTGCAACAAGGCAATTTGACTGGCCTTATCACGTGGGCTCATTTTACCATAAGCCTGTTCAATACCCAGCTGCCCTGCCACATGATCGACGACAGACTGCTTATCACCACTCATCAAAATGACATTGATACCTGCATCTTGTAGCGCAGTAATAGCTTTCGGAGTATCTACTTTTAAGTCATCGGCTAGGGCAAAAGCACCTAAAGCTTCATCATTAATACTGACGGCGACGGTACTGGCAATTTGCCATACCTTTGGCATCAACTTAGGCAGCGTTAAGTTAGCAAACTCTGCGGTACCGACTTTTACCACACCCAGACCTTCAATATTTGCTTGTATACCAGCGCCTTTAATGACACTAATATCAGTCACATTCATCAAGGGCAAGTTTCGCTCAGTAGCCGCGTTAATCAATGCTGTTGCTAGCGGATGACTGGCATGCGCCTCAACGCTTGCTGCAATTTGTAGAACATCATCGACTGCAAGCGATTTATCCACCATCACATGATCTACGATAGTCGGCTTACCAATGGTCAAAGTACCTGTTTTATCGAGCACTACTGTATCAATGTTGCCTGCCGCTTCAAGGCTTTGTGCATCTTTGAACCAGACACCATGACGAGCAGCAACACCCATACCAGCCATAATAGCGGCTGGCGTTGCCAAACCTAGGGCACAAGGACAAGCAATGACCAACACCGATACGGCATGCATTAAGGCAGTATCCATCATGCCAGTCAGCCACCACGTCACCCCAAAGGTGATAAGCGCAATGGCAACGACGACTGGTACGAATACTGCCGTCACTCTATCGGCAAGACGGGCTAAATTGGCTTTTGAGCCTTGGGCATCGCTGAGGGCTTGTACCATATCACCAAGCTTTGTATCACTACCTTTAGCACTGACGCGGTATAACAAGCTGCCATTTTCGACCAAGGCCCCTGCCAACAGCTTATCTCCCACTTCTTTTTTAAGCGGTACCGACTCACCCGTTAAGTGACTCTCCACACACCAGCCACTGCCATCAATGACTACCCCATCCGTTGCGACACGGCTGCCTTGTTTAGCACGCAAAATATCACCAACTTGCACGTCTTTAAGAGCAACATTGTGAAAATCGCCATTCGGCTGCTGCTGTTCGACTTCATCGGGGGTTAAGGACAATAATAAATCGATACTATTGAGGCTGTGTTTTTTGGTGCGCTCTTCTAGATATTTACCCGTACGCACAAAAGCAATGACCATGACGCCTGCTTCAAAATACACCGCAGGACTGCCATCCGCACCGTGACCACCAGCATGACCACTTTGCAGCAGACTAGTTAAAGTACCATCGCCATGTGTCAGCCACAGATACGTTGAATACGCCCAAATGGTTACCGTACCGATGACTACCAATACGTCCATATTGGCAAGACCACCTTTGATAGACGCCCAAGCACTTTTATAAAACGGTAATGCCAGCCCAAACTGTACAATGGTCGCTAATATAAACTGAAGCCAAACCGGTGGCATCCACGCCATACCCTGTCCAACGAGCATACCTGCCATACCAACTAAAAACGGCACCAAGCAAATCCATAACCCTATCAAGCGCCACGGGTACTGAGTCGCGGTATCTTCGTCTGTTTTTGCAAATAAACTATCGGCCGCCTGCAAATTAGCAACGAAGCCTGTTTTATTTACCCACTCTGTCACCTGTTCAGGCGTTGTCTGGGTCGGATCATAATCGACATTAGCAGTCTCACCAGCGAAGTTTACACTCACCTCGTATACCGACGGCTTTTTATTGAGCACCTTCTCAATTCGTGAGGCACAGGCTTGACATGTCATCCCCTCAATCGCCAACTGCAAGTGTGCACGCTGCGGCGTGTGCGGCGTATTGGATTGAATATCAGTTTTTACATCGTAGGCATGATGAGTATCAGTTTGGGTAGAATCATTCATAAATAAAACTCGGTATGGCGTTATGGCGTTATAAAATCGTCTGAGTTAGGACAGCAACTCAGTGGATGGGACATCTAAGTCAAACAAATATCACACTTTAAAATTTAATATTGGTATGGTCGAACTGAATAATTAGTAGGCGACTCTCAATAAATAATTGCACTAAGGCTAAATACAGGTATTAAACATTAAATGGTCATGATTAATAGTAATTCAAATCTTTCAACCCTTTCAGCTTCTTTAGCGATACTGAAAAAGAAAACACTGTATTTCGACAATACTATCAATAACTTTTAATCATTAAAAAACCAGCCATGATAGCTGGTTTTTTAATACGAACGAATGAGCTTAAGCATTGGCAACAGTAGCATCAAAGCCAGCATCTTCGATAGCAGCAGCAATTGTCTCGACACTGGTTTTGCTGTCATCAAAAGTAACCGTCGCTTGATTGTCTGCAAGCTCAATACTGATATCGTCTAATCCATCGATATCGGCAGTAGCATTATGCACACTTGCCACACAGCCACCGCAAGTCATGCCATCAATTTTAATAATACGTGTTTGGTTTGCCATGAAAGGCTCCTTATTCTTGTAACTGAATTTTTATCAGTGAGTAGTTATATATTGACACAAGCTGCTTTTATCATTGTACTTCAAAGCTTTATAAAAACAGTATTCAACTAGCATAAGCTCTATCACGGTTAACAACAAGTCTCTTTAGTTGTCACTTTATTAATAGAACCGTACATTTAAGCCTAAGCGACAGGTCATCTGTCTTATTTTAGAATCAGAGCTCTTAATAAAAGCTAATCATCATGATGTGGGTTTTGCGGTGCATCAAGAGGAAACGGCTGGGTCACATAATCGACAGTACTAATTGCTGCGGTAAAGGCATGGATACTGGTGTCTGTGTCTTTATAACGTATGGTGGCAACATTATTATCAGGATCAAGCTCGATGGCCGTCACCCCTGCGATATTTTTCAATGCTGTCATCACACTCTTTAACCCTTCATCATCATCGATATTTTCGATACTGACTTTTGCTGTTTGAATCGCCATGATCTCAGTCTCTTATTATCTGCGAATAAATTAATGAGTATCTAACACCTCAAAGCCTTTGACCAAGTCATCAATTTGCTTAAGCTGATGCAAAAACGGCTCTAACTGGCTCATACGTAGAGCACACGGACCATCGCATTTTGCGGTTTCTGGGCTTGGATGCGCCTCTAAAAATAACCCCGCCAGTCCTGTCGCTATCCCTGCTCGTGCCAATGTTGTGATTTGTTCACGGCGACCGCCCGCACTATCGCTACGTGCACCCGGCTGCTGTAAGCTATGCGTCACATCAAAGAACACCGGTATATTCATCTGCTTCATGGTATCAAAACCTAGCATATCAACGACCAGATTATTATAACCAAAGGCACTACCACGCTCACAAAGAATCAATTTATCGTTACCCCCTTCGAGGCATTTATTAACGATGTGACGCATCTCATGCGGCGCTAAAAACTGCGCTTTTTTGATGTTGATAATCGCATCTGTCTTCGCCATCGCATGTACCAAATCTGTCTGACGCGATAAGAATGCAGGTAGTTGAATGATATCTGCCACTTCAGCGACGGGTGCAGCTTGATACGGCTCATGCACATCAGTAATGATCGGCACTTGGAACTTTTCTTTGATTTGACCTAGCCAATCGATACCCTGCTCTAACCCAGGACCTCGATACGAGTGCAGGCTTGAACGGTTGGCTTTATCAAAACTGGCTTTGAAGACATAGCCAATACCCAAACGCTGACATATTTCGACATATTGCTCCGCAATCTCGAATGCTAATTCCTTTGATTCTAAAACATTCATACCACCGAACAACACAAACGGCTGATCGTTACCGATATTAATAGTATTGCCATTTGGCGTAGTAAGTTTGATATGTGATTGCGCCGTTGATAAATGTTCCATGAAGTCGTTGCCCTCTTTATTGTTATCAATATTTCTATCCCATATTGTAACCGATAGACTCAGTAAAAAAAGGGGTTAAGCGTAATTGCTTACCAACCATTAGAAAAATTGTCATGCGTATTGCTGAAAAACAACCTCATTCGTGACCAAAGTAATCAAATTAAACTCAAAAAAAAGACCAATCCGAAGATCAGTCTTTTTTATACATGCAAATTTTCATACGTTAACGATTATTTGTTTTCGTTATAGTTCTTAGCCGCTTTTACAAAGCTGTTGAACAGTGGATGACCACCGCGTGGCGAGCTGGTAAATTCAGGGTGGAACTGTACGGCAACAAACCAAGGATGATCAGCAATCTCGACCGATTCTACTAGGTGCTGCTTGGCAGAATAACCAGATATGGTCATGCCTGCTTGCTCTAATGGCTCGATATAGCGATTGTTCATCTCATAACGATGGCGATGACGCTCAGTGATATTTTTGGCGCCATAGATTTGGCTCAGCTTACTACCAGCAACCAATTCGGCTTGCTGCGCGCCCAAACGCATGGTACCGCCAAGGTCGGAGTCATCACTACGAATCTGTAATTCGCCGCGCTCATCTAACCACTCAGTGATAAGACCAATGATAGGCTCTGCCGTTTTGCGATCAAACTCAGAAGAGTTGGCATCAATTTTGAGTACATTACGCGCGTATTCAATCACTGCTAGCTGCATACCAAGGCAAATACCTAAATATGGAACGTTGTTTTCACGAGCATAAGTGATGGCTTTTATTTTACCCATCGTACCGCGCTCACCAAAACCACCTGGTACTAGGATGGCATCAGCATTGTGTAACTGCGCCAATAAGCTGTCATCATCTTCTAGACGCTCAGCATCAACATAGTCAATCTTGACATCGGCTTTATGAGTGATACCAGCATGCAGCAGTGCTTCGTTGATCGACTTATAAGCATCAGGTAACTCGACGTATTTACCAACCATCGCCACCGTGAGAGTCATTTCAGGATTAAGTTGAGCTTCAACCACTTTATCCCAATCACTTAAATCTGCTTCTGGTACATCTAAACCAAAACGCTCACAGATCAAATCATCAAGATCCTGTTCATGAAGCGTGCGTGGTATTTGATAAATACTTTGGGCGTCCTCACACATAATAACCGCACGCTCTTCCACATTAGTGAACAGCGCTATTTTGCGACGGTTGTCTGGTGAGATGTGGTGATCAGAGCGGCAAATCAATATATCAGGCTGCAATCCGATAGAACGCAGCTCTTTTACTGAGTGCTGCGTTGGCTTGGTTTTGGTTTCGCCTGCACTAGCAATGTAGGGAACTAGCGTCAAATGCATCAGCATGGCTCTATTGCGGCCAAGCTCTACTTGCATTTGGCGTACGGCTTCCATAAATGGTAGCGATTCAATGTCACCAACGGTACCGCCAATCTCAATAATAGCGATATCATACCCTTCACCACTGGCTAAGATCTTACTCTTAATTTCATCAGTGATGTGTGGAATAACCTGTACTGTACCACCAAGATATTCACCACGGCGCTCTTTATTTAGAACGTTTTGATAGATACGACCACTAGTGAAGTTATTGCTCTTACTCATTTTTGAATGGCGTAAGAAGCGCTCATAGTAACCCAAATCTAAATCGGTCTCTGCGCCATCTTCGGTGACGAATACTTCGCCATGCTGGAATGGGCTCATCGTACCTGGATCGACGTTGATGTACGGATCCATCTTGGTCATCGTGACGGTCACGCCACGGGCTTCTAAGACCGCTGCAAGAGAGGCTGCGGTGATACCTTTTCCTAGTGAGGACACTACCCCACCGGTCACAAATATAAACTTGGTCATAGTACTCTGTCGGTAATTGGTAAAGAAGGATTTTACTAAAAATACGTCAAAAAATATAGGGCAAAAGCACAAACTCTTTGAAACATTCAGTTTTTAGTACCTAGCTATTATAACGTACTACCCACTCAAATAGGACATAACAAAAAAACTCACCCCGAAGGATGAGTTTTTATAATCAGATTCTAATGCTTAGATTAGAATTTGTATTCTAGACCACTACCAACTACGAATACTTCAGCATCGCCTCTAGTAACTAAAGTCTCACCATCTACATCAAGACTCTTAAGATCATCAGCATTGTTCATACCAGCATAGGCATGCATGATGATGTTGTCTTTAAAGAAGTATTTGCCACCAACAACGATTTGGTCTGAATTAGCATCATTCCAACCATTAAGGTTATCAGTTTTGTTGTATTGTGCGTATACAGATGCTGGACGAGCAAAGTTACTTAGACCCATTTGAGCACTAACCACTAAACCTTTTTCTTTCTTAGTATCACGAGCATAATCAAAATCAGCTACTTGATATAGCGCACCAAGTGTTACAGGAGCGGCGATGTATTTACCTAAGTCTACAGTTGCAGTACCACGGATGATATCACCTTGAATGTTCTGATCTTTGTCATAAGCCACACCAGCAGTGAAGCCTGTACCTTGGTCAAACATCATTGCAACGCCAAAACCAGCATCATTGTTGAAGTTATCATCATCAGAGCTATACATAGCATACAATTCTAATGGTAGATTATTGTATTTTGGTGCAGTCCAAATAGCTGAGCTATTGATACGACGACTGTCAGCCATGTTTAAGGCTTCAACAACGTCGTCTTCCATGTCGTTAGTACCCATGTTATCCCAATAACCTTCGTTAACAACAACGTTGTTAATTTTGTCTAGGCTAGATTGGTTTTTACCAACACGGAACTCACCGAATTGCTTGTTGTTAACACCAAGATAAGTATCACGGTTAGAGAAAGTATCATTATCACCGTCGATGCTTGTGCCATACTCTAACTGATAGATAACATCAGTGTTAGCAGTCATGGCTTCAGAGCCTTTAAAGCCTAAACGTGAAGAATGAGAGTTGATTTCTACTGTGTTTTCATCGAAATCTTCACCAGCCGCAGTTGCATTGAAATCTGCATTGACATAGTCAAGAGCTAAGAATGCTTTACCATAGACAGTCGGCGCTGCATTGGCTGCAGATACAGATAGGGCAGCAACTGCTGTAGCTAAAAGTAGTTTTTTCATGGGGTATCTCCACTTTACAATTTTAGTAATAAGCTAGCTATTATTAGCTGGTGCTCATAATGGTATCGTCACAAATCCTCAAAGATATAATGTGTAACTGGCTACCGAGATTAGTCAGAAACAAGTGTGGCGAAGTTCTATTACAGTAAGATGAAAAAAACCATGACTTACATAACTGGGATTAAAAAGTAACTGCCATGTAAACTTAGGTCTTTATCGCTCCGTTGCGTAACATCCGTTACCAAACTCATACTTCGAATACAAGCATAACAACTTTGACATAATTTGCAACATATTTTTTCAATTTTTAAACTCAGTATTTGTTGAACACTATATCTACTATAGAATGTAGGTCTGCGCAGAAAAAATCCCTACCTGCTCAAATAGATAAAGATATTATTGATTAATATAATTACCAAGAACTTGAAATTATCGTAATGAATACTTTTTAATTCACAGAAATAAAGCCCTACTTATTCATTAATAAGTAGGGCTAATAAAAAATAATAAATGTCATTTATGGCATGTTGACAGTCACAATTGGCATCGATAAATTGATACAAAAGCAGAGAAAAAGCGGTTCTCACGGCTATTGTGTCAAAAATATTTGCTGATAGTAACTAAAGTAAACACCCATTACCGATTTCTTATTAAGCACATGAGCCAAAAAGCAGCCGCTGTCAGTCATTTAAGAATCCTAAGGCAAAATTCATCATGCCTTATCTTAATATTAACCTGCTTTTACTATTAACCTGCGTAATATTAGCAGCCTGCTTTTAGATCAAGGCGTGCCTGATGCAGTAATGGCTCAGTATAGCCACTTGGCTGCTCACGACCTTTAAAGACCAAATCACAAGCCGCTTTGAACGCATAAGAATGGTCAAAGCTATCTGCCATCGTCTGATAGTCGCTATCCTCTGCATTTTGCTCATCAACGACTTTTGCCATACGTTTCATGGTATCCATTACTTGCTGCTCGCTAACCACGCCATGGTGCAACCAGTTGGCAATATGTTGGCTAGAGATACGCAAGGTAGCACGATCCTCCATTAGACCAACATCATTGATATCCGGTACTTTAGAACAACCAACGCCTTGATTTACCCAACGTACAACGTACCCTAAGATGCCCTGAGCATTGTTGTCTAGCTCTTGCTGCTTCTCTTCGTCTGTCCAATTGGTGTTTTTTGCTAAGGGGATGGTCAAAATGTCGTCTAAACTGGCACGTTCACGTGATTTTAGGCTGTCTTGAACATCAGCAACACTTACTTGATGATAGTGCATACTGTGCAAGGTTGCTCCTGTCGGTGATGGTACCCATGCAGTACTAGCACCAGACTTAGGATGGGCAGCTTTGGTGTCCATCATCTCTTTCATCTCATCAGGCTTCGCCCACATGCCTTTACCAATCTGAGCAACACCCTGTAGACCAGTCTCTAAACCGATATCAACGTTCCACTGCTCGTAGGCTGGCTGCCATGCTTGTGACTTCATCTCACCCTTAGGTACAAATGGGCCTGCATTCATGCTGGTATGCATCTCATCACCAGTACGATCTAAGAAACCCGTGTTAATGAAAATAACACGCTCTTTCGCTTGGCGGATGGCTTCTTTTAAGTTGACCGTCATACGGCGCTCTTCATCCATGATACCGATTTTGATGGTATTACGCTCTAAGCCTAATAAATCTTCTACTGCATTGAATAAATCGTTGGCCATTTTGACTTCTTCAGGGCCATGCATTTTTGGCTTCACGATATACATTGAACCTTTACGTGAATTCGATAGCTCATTTTTACCTTTAAGGTCATTGAGCGTTAATAGTGGTGTAATCAGACCATCCATCAAGCCTTCGAATATTTGTTCTTGACCATCACCCAAGTCGACCAATATTGCAGGGTTTTGCATGAGGTGACCGACGTTACGAATCAGCAATAATGAACGACCTGGCAGGATAAGCTTGCCACCGTCTGGAGTGGTGTATTCACGATCTGGATTTTGCTGACGTGTGCGGGTTTTGCCACCTTTTTCAAAGGTTTCTTGCAAGTCACCATTCATGAGACCAAGCCAATTGCGATACACTTCCACTTTTTCTTCTGCATCAACAGCAGCGATTGAGTCTTCACAATCTTGGATCGCCGTAATGGCTGACTCTAGTAGCACATCTTTGATATGAGCAGGATCGTCTTTACCGACTGGATGATTGGCATCTATTTGAATTTCTGCATGCAAGCCGTTGTTTTTTAATAAAATACCCGTTGGATTTTCTGCATCACCGACGAAACCAACGAATTTTTCTGAATCTTTTAGCTCAGTACTGCTATCACCTTGGACAATTTCAAGCTTACCATCGACCACTTTAAAGCCGGTCGCGTCGTTATATGAACCTGACGCCAATGCAAAGTTTTCATCTAAGAATTGTTTGGCATAAGCAACGACAGCAGCGCCACGAGTTGGATTGTAACCACCTTTTGCTTCTTGACCATTTTCGTCACTGATAACGTCAGTACCATATAAAGCATCATACAAGCTGCCCCAACGAGCGTTGGTTGCGTTCAATGCGTAGCGCGCATTACGTACTGGTACGACCAGCTGCGGGCCTGCAATATGAGCAATCTCATCATCGACATTTTCTGTGCTAACTTTAAAATCATCGCCTTCTGGCAACAGATAGCCAATCTCTTGTAAGAATGCTTTGTAAGCAGGATAATCAATGTTGCCGTCTTTGGCAGGATGCTGCAGGTGCCATTGGTCAATCTGCGCTTGAATCTTGTCACGAGTTGCAAGCAATGCTTTATTGCGCGGCGTAAACTCTTTAATGACCTTTTCAAAACCTGACCAATAACTGTCTGAATCAACACCGACTTTCGGCAGCACTTCGTTTTCAATAAAGTCATACAATTGCTGGTCGATGGCAAGAATGCCTTTTTGAATACGATTGGCGTTAGAAGACTGGCTCATGTTGTTATCCTTATCTGTTCGTGAGGGGTGTAAATACGAAGTTGCTACCGCAATGATTACACATTGTCGGCCTTAGGCATCTATTCCAAATTTAGATGAAATACTAAGTAAACCTACTGATATATCATACAAGCTTGTCGTGAATAGTGACTCAACTATTTATGCTATGCTATTAACCTATGTTTTTTGCCGCATTAGCCATTAGCATAGTCAAAGCATTTGATTATGGTGTCAACCTCGCTTAATGTACTTAGTGTACAATTTGAGCTCGGTTGCCTTGTACCCACTTTAAACGGTTCAACTGCATAATATTGGCAATCATCACCACTGCAACAATACAATATGGCTACACATCAATAGTAAGACAAAATAGCGCTTAAGCAAAATATCATCCTACTATCAAACAAAGAAATAAACAAGAAAACATCATTCATTAAATAAATACTGGGGTTGTATAAGAATGATAACCTATATGACATAAGCGCTAAGAGGTTTTATTAGCACTTATTGATTAGTACCTCATCCAGTACAGATAAACTATCAGTAATCATTACCTCACAGATTTATGCTTAACCGTTATCTATTTAATATTTGAAAAAGACATTTTAAGCGTTCGATTATGGCAAAGACTATGAATAAAGAAGATATGACAATCAAGAACAGTAATGACAAGGTCATGAACGACAGCAGTATAGAAGAACATCTTATAGTGAAAGACGATATCGAAGAGGACGATGTCGATATCGCAAAGCTACGCACCCCGATCAAGGTTGACCTATCTGCTGTTTATAATTTTTTGGGTGCGCGCACGACGCAAGCTTGGGTTAATGCGGCTATTGCGAATGTACCGCTGATCATTCAAGATCATGCCAATTGCGAAAAAAAGGCCGCTGGCACCGCCATGAATCTCATATTCCGCTATGAGTTTTCTTATGATTTGCAGCGTAAATTGGCGCAATTGATACGTGAGGAAATGCTTCATTATGAGCAGGTCTTAGGTATCATGAATGACCGTGGTCAGGCATGGAAATATCTGAGTGCCGGACGTTATGCCAAAGGTATGTTAAAACACAAACATACTTATGAGCCAGCAGCGATGGTTGATGTATTGATAATCGGCGCATTTATCGAAGCGCGCTCTTGTGAACGTTTTGCCGCGCTTGCTGAAGTCATCGACGACGAGCGTTTGGCAAAGTATTATCGCTACTTACTGAAGTCAGAGAGTCGTCACTTTGAGGATTATTTAGCCTTGGCTCAATCACTATCTGAGGACAGCATTGATGAGCGCGTCGCGTTTTTCAAAGAAGTAGAAGCCGAATTGATCTCTAGCCCAGATCATGAGCTACGTTTTCATAGCGGCACCCCTGCTTAAATCCACGCGATTAGACATCGTTTTATACAGTAAAAAAGTGAAGTAACTGACCGAGTTCCATGCTCCAATCCGTTACTTTACTTTTTGCTCTTCTATTTAAATTTTGTTATCTCAAAATAAATGGTTATTTATCATCTTTCATTAATGGGCTGTCGTATTGTTTATTATCTTTAGCGACATGATGAGGATCGTGATCATCGGTTGCCCTTTCTGCCGCTGCTGGATTGACTTTTTGTAACGCATCAGCGGGTACGATACCATTATTGTCGTTCGCATCTCTTAACTTATGGCTTTGGCTGACGACCTTGTCATCTGGCGTACTCATCATCATTCCTTATTAAAGTAGTCATTCTATGAATAGAGTAAAATTTGTATTTAATGAATTCTGTATATAATGAATTCTGTATATAAAGTTATTAGTCTTTTTCGTCAGGATTTAACACCCGTGTTTGGGCATTATCGATGTTTGCATAACGATTCATATTGGTAATACCTTCGCTTTTGGACGTCTCGCTAACCATCGTATGCTCATTTACGCCATCATCAAAGGCGTTACCTTCTTGGTCTCGACGATCAGGCTGACGTGCTGGATTATCATTATCGTTCACATGCTCTGAATTGACGATGCCTTCTTCAAAGGTATCTGTTCCTTTGTTTTCAGTGATCTTCTTTTCAATACCACTATCAACCTCACTATGCTCATGAGAGGTAGCATTACTGGGAAAATTATCATCCGAATCGCGGCTATTAAGAAGGTTTTCAGTTTCACTAATTTGTGTCTTGGTGAGTGCTGGATCATTGGTTTGCATGGCTATATCCTTATTATTCATGTTTTAGCAACTGCTTGGTTTTTTGATAGCGGTTTAGCAGATTATTAATCTGACTGAATATCCAACCTAGGCATCAATCAATTTAATGCTATTCATTGTCTTCTTGGCTCAAATCATAGACATTCAAATCTGCAACGTTCTTGCCACCAGCTGGTAGATTCTCTTCTTTACGAGGATCGACATATATCTCGTCAGTTTCTTGCGACTCTTGTTGTGGACCATCGATATTAGGTTCGTGCTTACGCCCTTCGTAACTGTCTTTTGTATTATCTGGATGTAATGCTGGCTTATCATTGACCTGTAATTTTTGTTCATTATTCAATTCGTTGGTGGCAGTCATAGCGCATCCCTCACGTCAGTATGTAAAATATGTTCATTCAAGCATTTATGTGGCATGCTATTTATCTGTACGCAAATCATTTTCAATAAAAGAGGTCTGCTCGTCTTTACTTAATACTTCAGGCGCATCGACTGCTTTATTATCTTGAAGGTTTTGCGCAATTTTTTGACTATCTGCGTGTTCAGCAGCTTTTTTGATATCTGATGTGTCATTATTGGTATTGCTCATGATTGCTTCCTATTTTTATAATTCGTTGATTTAGACAGTTTCTACTCTTTATAGTAAAGCTATCAATTGTGCTTAAATTACTAGAATGCTGTCTTTTTATTAAACGATCAAATCAGTTGGCCAATAGCATTGGGGCTGACCTTGATTATAGGGATGAGATAAAGGGCTGCACCAGTGTGCTGCCGTATCAATATGTGAATAAATGTGAGGTTACAAGACAGTTTGTAACTTATGCAGAACGTTTGCCCAAATAAAAACCCAAGCGTAGAGAGTCATCTACGCTTGGGTTTTATGGATCATGCAGACGCCTTTACCGCTATAAAAACGTCGTTAAAATATTGAGCTAGACTGATGCTCCAACGCCGTTAATCACTTTTAATAAATACTCTTGGGCGATATGCGGCGTTTCACCTGCAGCTGGTTGTAGCTGTTGCCAAACACCATCACCATTAAGTTTCCACGCTTGGGTATTGTCTTTCAGGTAATTAAGTAAACCGTCTTGATATACCTGTTCAAACAGTTTTTTATCTTCGATTGGAAATGCCACTTCGACACGATGGAATAAATTACGATCCATCCAGTCTGCACTACCACAATACAAGCGTTCGTCGCCATTATTATAGAAATAATAAACGCGCGTATGCTCTAAAAAACGCCCGATAACAGAGCGTACGGTAATGTTTTCTGACAGACCTTTTACTTGCGGACGCAAACAACACATAGAGCGTAAAATGAGTTCTATTTTGACGCCTGCTTGCGAGGCATCGTATAACTTGCCAATCAATCGACGTTCGGTTAAGGCATTAACCTTAACGATAATGTGGGCGCGCTTGCCTGCTTTTGCATGAGCAATCTCATCATCGATAAAGCGCATCAACTTCTCATGCAAGGTAAAAGGTGCATGCAGTAGCTTTTTGAGATTGGCAGGCTTACCCATCCCCGTCAGCTCTTGAAATATATTATGTACATCCTCTGAGATATCAGGATCTGCGCTAAATAAACCATAGTCAGTATAAACTTTGGCATTGGCAGCATGATAGTTACCCGTACCTAAATGCACATAGCGGCGGATTCTATCATCCTCACGGCGCACAATGAGCATCAGCTTGGCGTGGGTTTTATAGCCAACAATCCCGTAAACAACGACCGCACCCGCTTCTTGCAAATAATTGGCGACGGCGATATTAGAGGCTTCATCGAAACGCGCACGCAGCTCGATAACGGCCGTGACTTCTTTACCATTACGAGCAGCAGCAGCCAATGCTTTAACGATTTCCGAATTGGTGCCTGAGCGGTACAATGTCTGCTTAATCGCTAACACTTTTGGATCGCTCGCCGCTTGCCAAAGCAGATTGATAATTGGTGAAAATGCATGAAAAGGATGGTGCACCAGCACATCACTTTTACGCATGGCGGCAAACATACTGGTCGCTTTGTCCAGCTTATCCATCTCGCGGCGGAACTCTTTTGGCACCACATGGGTAAAAGGCTGATAACGCAGTGCTGGAATATTAAAATCGAATAATAAACGCGTTAAGTTGACAGGACCATTGACGCGGTACAACTGATTGTCGTGCAGCTCAAACTCATTGAGCAAATAGTCACTGATAGGCGTTGGACAGTCGGTGGTGACTTCAAGACGCACCTTATCACCGAAGCGGCGGTTTTCTAGCTCGCCCTCCAGAGCCTTGGCAATATCCTCAACATCATCAGCCAAATCTAAATCCGCATTGCGCGTCAGTCTAAACTGATGGCAGCCTGTCACATTCATCCCAGGGAATAGCTCACCGATATGCTCATGAATAATAGCTGAGAGCATGACGTGATGTTCTTTGCCACCTGTTAGCTCATCAGGCAGACGAATCACGCGCGGCAAACTGCGCGGTGCGGGCACAATCGCTAAATTGATATCACGACCAAAGGCATCTTTACCTTCTAAAGTAGCGATAAAGTTTAAGCTCTTATTGACCAAACGCGGAAACGGATGCGCCGGATCGATGCTAATCGGTGTCAACACTGGCGATACTTGCTCAGTGAAGTAGCGCTTCATCCATGCCGACTGCTCAGCATTTAGCTCATCGCGTTTTAGATAACGGATATCCTCAAGCGCCAGTGCTGGCAAGATATCTTCATTGAGAATACGATACTGCTCAGCGATGGCATCGTGCGTTATTGTAGATATCTCATTGAGCACTTCACTGGGACGCATACCATGA
This sequence comes from Psychrobacter aquimaris, assembly GCF_016107525.1. Classification (GTDB taxonomy): domain Bacteria; phylum Pseudomonadota; class Gammaproteobacteria; order Pseudomonadales; family Moraxellaceae; genus Psychrobacter; species Psychrobacter aquimaris. The sequence goes on from NZ_JABASR010000003.1 coordinate 118,002, forward strand.
GCACTGGTCGAGACATCACCAATATTGAGCTTTTGCATAATGCCTGCGACACGGATCTCAAAAAATTCATCGATATTTGATGAAAAGATAATCAAGAAAAATAAGCGCTCAAGTAGCGGATGACGAGGGCTTGCCGCCTGCGCTAAGACACGCAAATGAAACTGCAATAAAGACAAGTCGCGATTGATATAACTGCTGGGTGAATAGCTGCCGTCTTCTGAACGTTGCCATGCAACCTGAGTTAAATTGTCATTGCTACTCTCTGTATGGCTTTTATTATCAACTGCTATCACCGTATTATTGATATCAGTGTCCTGCTTATTATTCACATCCGTCACGTCACTACTCCTTTGCCTTATCGATACGCCATCATCTTCAATACCAATTGTCTTTTATAGTCGCTTGTCCACTAAAAAATGTATCACGCTTCTTTCTTCACCCATTACTACTATTCGAAACTATCACTTGACACTACCACTCAAAAACATGGCTCTATTTTTTACAAATTGGTAGGTGCAATCCATTAAGCCGACTGTGGCAACACCGCATTGTTCATGCGCTTTTTGATAATACGTTGCTTATTGCGTAAGCGTCTATCACCCTGATTGTCTTCGTAATATTTTGGATTGGTCAACATAGCAATAAGTAAGGCTGATTCATCACGATTCAGCTTGGCCGCAGACTTATCAAAATAGTGTTGAGCTGCCGCTTCGATGCCATAAATACCATTGCCAAACTCTGCCACATTGAGGTAAGCGGTCAAGATACGTTGCTTGTCCCATAATGTTTCAATCATGACAGTGATAATCGCTTCCTCAATTTTACGAACATACGAGCGATGCGAGGTCAAAAATAAGTTTTTTGCTAGCTGCTGGGTAATCGTCGAGCCACCAGCTGACATCTTACCCGTCTCTTCATTTTTCTTTTGTGCCGCTTTGATACCTTTAATATCAAATCCATTGTGCTGACTAAACGTCGAATCCTCACTCACTATCGCGGCTTGTTTGGCAGATTTTGCGATGGCATCATATTCAGCCCAAGTCTGGGTGACAGTACCGCCGGTCAAACGATGAGTCAGCATAAACATGCTGTTATTAATCGGCTGCGTTTTCCAAATTAATAGTAGCCCAGCGACTAACACATGAAATGCGACGACCAACAGCATGATTGCCATCAATAGACGTTTGAAAAATTTGCCAAAACTTGTCATGCGCGATATCCAAGTGAGTGAAAAGGTAATAAGATAAGATGAGGTGAAGAGTCAGTAATTAAAAACAGCATGTCATCTTACCTAATCTCACAATCGCTGTCATTATTTACCCTACTTCTTTATCATGTCATAGAGTTTAAGTGAAAAAGGTCAGGCAGTATTCATACTGCTAGTCGAAGCCTTAAAAACCATCACTTTGCGACACGTATTAAGACAAGAGAATAAATATGTACGATGATGATAATATAAAAGTGTTACGGGAACGTATGGTTGCCGCAAATCCCAATCTAGGGGATGCTGAAAATAGCGATAAATGGTGGCTACTTGGGACGTCTGGCTGTCATTTATGTGACATCGCAGCGCAATTGCTGACTCAGTTTCAAGCCGTACAGCCGATTGCTTATAAACAGGTCGATATCGCTAATTTCGACGAAGCACTGATGATGGAATTTGCCACCACTATTCCTGTGATTTTGACACCATCAAAACGATTAAACTATCCATTTTCAGTCATGGATTTACAGCGTTTATTGTAACCCTGCCAACGCTGCTCGCTTATTCAACACAGCCGTGAACAAGCTTTATTCCTTCTAATTCAAAACATTACCCATCACTTTATTCGGTTTTAGCCAATATATTGATAGCTAATCTTTCCCTTTTTATTATAAGCTTAAGGTCGTCTGTATAATAATGCAGTGAGTGTCGACAATTTAGTGAGCAAAGGAATGCCACCATGAATCAGAGCTTAAGACCTGACAAAGCTACTCTAGTAGAGTTGTTTCGCGATTTTATTGAGCCTCAATATGTGATCAATGATGAGGAGACTCAAAAGCCTTTTGAGTGTGATGGCTTATCGGTGTATTGCGATATGCCATTCATTACGGTGCTCCCAAAAACCGTTGAGCAGGTTTGCGAGGTGATGCGAATCTGTTATCGCTATCAAATCCCTGTAGTGGCACGTGGTGCCGGTACGGGTTTGTGTGCAGGCGCGATGCCCAATCCTGATGGCATCTTATTAGTGTTGTCGCGATTTAAACATATCCTTGATATTGATCCGCTTGCCCGTAGCGCGCGTTTGCAGCCAGGTGTCCGCAACCTTGCTATTAGTGAAGCGGCAAGTCAATACGGCTTGTACTATGGTCCAGACCCTTCTTCACAGATTGCGTGCTCCATCGGTGGCAACGTCGCCGAAAACTCAGGCGGCGTCCATTGTCTCAAATATGGTCTTACTACTCATAACTTATTAAAAGTTGAAATGGTCACAGTCGAAGGAGATCTCATTACTATTGGTAGTGAAGGTCTTGATAGCAATGGCTTTGATTTGATGGCTCTGATTACCGGCTCTGAGGGTCTACTTGGGGTGATTACTGAAGTGACGGTCAAGCTGCTACCTAACCCTGAAAAGGCTCAGGTCATTATGGCCGCTTTTGATAACGTTCAGACCGCAGGGGACGCGGTTGGTGGCGTGATTGCCAAAGGTATTATTCCAGCCGGACTTGAGATGATGGACAGCCCCGCCATTATAGCCGCCGAAGCGTTTGCTCATGCAGGCTACCCAATTGACGCCCAAGCTTTGCTGCTGTGTGAGTTAGATGGTAGTGAGGCGGAAGTTCAAGAACAGATTGCAGAGGTTGAGCAGCTGTTTATCGAGCTTGGCGCAACCACAACACGTGTCTCGCAAAGTGAGGTGGAGCGCGCCTTATTGTGGAAAGGTCGAAAATCGGCGTTCCCCGCTGTCGGACGAATATCCCCTGACTACTACTGCATGGATGGCACCATTCCGCGTAGCCAACTTGCCCACGTCCTAACAGAAATGCAAAAACTTTCAGATCAATATGGTCTGCGCGTTGCCAACGTATTTCATGCTGGGGACGGCAATTTGCACCCGCTTATCTTATTCGATGCCAATGTCCCAGGAGAGCTTGAGCGCACTGAAGAGTTTGGCAGCCGTATTTTAGAGCTTTGCGTCAAAGTGGGCGGCTGCATAACTGGTGAGCATGGGGTTGGGATCGAAAAAATCCGCCAAATGACGATTCAGTTTAATGATCAAGAGCTGACACAATTTCATGCAATCAAGCACGCCTTTGACCCAATTGGTACGTTAAATCCGGGTAAAGGTATTCCCGTGCTCAAGCGCTGTCAAGAGTACCGTACCCTTGACAGACCGCAACACAGCCATGATTCTCAACCACAGCAAGGAGATCTGGCATGACAGACATCAGTCAAGAGCTGATTGCGCGGGTAAGACAAGCCAGCCATGACGGCACAGCACTACAGATCATGGGCGGGGGCAGCAAGCAGTTTATGGGACGTGAGCCAATAGGCGAACCCATTAGTCTTAGTGAACACAGAGGCATTCTCAGTTATGAGCCGATCGAATTGGTGCTGACTGCCCGTGCTGGAACCCCAATTAATGAAATTAACAACGCCTTGGCCGAACACAATCAGTGCTTAGCATTTGAGCCACCGACATTTAATGGGCAAGCAACCTTGGGCGGCACAATGGCGTGCCATTTATCAGGCCCAGCAAGACCTTGGAGCGGCTCAATAAGAGACCATATTTTAGGCATTCGTCTCATTAATGGCCTCGCAGAAGAGCTGCGCTTTGGCGGTCAGGTGATGAAAAACGTCGCTGGTTATGATGTCTCACGGATGCAAGCAGGTGCTATGGGCACTTTGGGTATTATTACTGAAGTCAGTCTAAAAGTCATGCCTAAACCTGCCGCCACTGTTACTATCAAGCAAGAGATGGATGCTGCAACGGCAATTGAGACTATGAACCGTCTCTCAGGACAATCCAAACCTTTGACGGGGGCTTGTTGGTTTGACAATCATTTGTATTTGCGCTTGGCAGGCGCACGAAGTGCTGTAGATAGTACCGTCAAACAGTGGCAAGGCGCGGCATTAGAAGATGCAGATGCGTTTTGGTCCACGCTTCGTGAGCAGCAATTGGATTATTTCTTAGACGCGTCCTCATTGTGGCGGTTTTCGGTAAAAAGTAGCGCCGCGCACATGCTACCAGATGGGGACTGGCTGATTGACTGGGGCGGCGCACAGCGCTGGCTTCGTGGCGACTTTACCGCGGACAAATTAGAAGCACTCGCTGAGGCCGCAGGCGGTCAGGTTAGCCTTTATCGCGGTGGTGACAGGAGTCAGGAAGTCTTTCATACTCAGTCTGAGGCGCTCCAAAAGCTCCATCAGCGCCTCAAACACGCCTTTGATCCAAATGGGGTTTTCAATCCCAATCGTTTATATAGCTGGATGTAAATTGGCTCGATGACAAGGAAGTCATAATGCGAACTCAAATCAATGTAAAATATTTGGATCATCCAGATATTCAAGAAGCCGACGATATTTTGCGCACTTGCGTTCACTGTGGATTCTGTAATGCCACATGTCCCACGTATCAAGAGCTTGGCGATGAGCGTGACGGCCCTCGCGGTCGTATTTACTTATTAAAACAAATGCTTGAAACTGGTGATGTCAGCGAAAAATCCCAACTTCATTTAGACCGCTGTTTGACTTGTCGTAGCTGCGAGACCACTTGCCCTTCTGGGGTTAAATATGGCCGCTTGGCTGAAATCGGCCGCGATATTATGGAAGAACAGATATCGCGACCTGCCGATCAAAGACTCAAACGTTGGCTTATCAGAAAGATACTACCCTATCCGTACCGATTTGGGTTTCTTTTACGACTCGGGCAACTGTTTCGCTCCTTTTTGCCACACGACTTAAAAGCCCAAGTTCCTGTTAAGCAACTCACCCGTCCGCGACCCTCACAGCAACACTCGCGTCAAATGCTGGTGCTAGAGGGCTGCGCCCAACCTTATGCCACCCCCAACACCAACAATGCCGCCGCCCGAGTACTTGATAAACTAGGCATCAGTTTAATCGCTGCGCCAGATGCTGGATGTTGCGGCGCTGTGAGCTATCACCTACCATCTCATGAAGAAGGGCTTGCGTTCATGCGGCGCAATATCGATGCGTGGTGGCCATATATCGACGCTGGGGCTGAAGCCATTGTCATCAGTGCCTCAGGCTGCGGCTCGATGGTTAAAGAGTACGGCGAAAAACTCAAACATGACGATGCTTATGCGGCTAAAGCCAAGAGCATCAGTGCGCTGACCCGAGACCTAAGCGAGATTTTAATCAAAGAGGATTTGGAGAATTTGGTAGTAAAACAGACGAGTCGCAAGACCGCTGTCCACTGCCCATGCTCGCTACAACATGCTCAACAGTTAGGCGGTTACGTTGAGCAAATATTACAACGCGCTGGGGTTGAGCTCTCTAAAACCCAAAACGGACATTTATGCTGCGGTTCCGCTGGCACTTACTCGCTCCTTCAACCTCAGCTGAGCCAGCAACTACTCACAAATAAAATTATCGACCTGACCATCGATAACCCAGATCAGATTGTGACGGCCAACGTCGGATGCCAATTACATCTAGGCAGTCATGCGTCCGTTCCAGTCAAGCACTGGATCGAATTGTTAGATCCACAATAAAACCAACTATGATGAGTTTATTCGATTATAAATGACAATCATAATCAACTCTTAGCTACTTTAACAAAAGATACAAGGCATCAGCTAATTTCTAAAATAGGTTCTTTACCGCCATTTGGATGACGCCCGCATTACCAAGAAAACTACGGGCTTCTTTTGGCTTAATACTGATAAAGAAAAGAGAAGTATCCTTTAATGATATTTCAAAGATGACTTCAACTACATATACCAAGGATGGTTCATTATGTACACTTTTTTGGCCTTAGCGCCTATTCTAGTAGTCCTAGTTTTGCTTGTAATGTTGCGGCTTCCTGCCAAGATTTCTATGGGCGTTGCATATTTAGTAACTGCGCTATTAGCATTGTTCGTTTGGCAAGCCAGTGGCGCCCAAGTCGCAGCCGCTACCGTAAACGGTATCATCGTCGCACTCACGCTTTTATTTATTGTATTTGCGGCTATTTTATTGCTCAATACTTTAAAGGAAGGCGGTGCTATTGTCGCTATCCGTAAAGGCTTTATGGATATATCACCCGATAGACGCATTCAAGTCATCATTGTGGCCTGGTTATTCTGCTCGATGGTAGAAGGCTCATCAGGATTTGGTACGCCTTCTGCTATCGGTGCGCCGTTGTTGCTCGCTTTAGGTTTCCCAGCGATGGCCTCGGTCATGGCTGTGTTAATTATTCAGTCGACGCCCGTATCATTTGGTGCCGTTGGTACCCCAGTATTACTGGGCGTTTGGACCGGCATCAATGATAAGGAAGACATAACGCAAGCGATTGCGCCGCTCTCAACTGAAAACTATCTATTACAAATTGCAGGTAACATCGGTCTGATACATGCGCTGGTGGGTTTTTTAATTCCGTTACTTTTGAGTGGGTTTTTGACCCGATTCTTCGGGAAAAATCGTTCCTTCGTTGAAGGGCTAAAAGTATGGCCTTTTGCGATATTTGCCGGTCTCAGCTTTACCGTTCCTTATTTTTTAGTCGCTAAATATCTAGGTCCTGAATTCCCATCCTTGGTTGGCGGTTTTATTGGTCTCATGATTGTGCTTCCTGCAGCAAAGCGCGGCTTTTTAATGCCTAAAGAGATTTTCGATTTTGCACCACGTGCTAAATGGGATAAAGACTGGCTTGGCTCATTACCTGAAGAAAAGTTTGATGATTCCATTGCACCAAGATTTTCTCTAGTTCGGGCATTTTCTCCTTATCTCATCGTTATTGGCCTATTAATCATCACTCGAGTCATTGCACCGCTTAAAGCATTCTTGACTGGAGATTTGACCACTATAGAATTTACCAATCTTTTTGGTACAACTATTTCAAGTAAAGTACAACTTGCCTACTCTCCAGGTACTATTCTAATTATTGCTTCCTTAACCTGTATCTTGTTGTTCAAAATGAATGGACAAGCTGTCAAACGTAGTTGGAGTAGTTCTGCAACAACCATGGTAGCCGCTGCCCCAGCCCTACTGTTTTCGGTACCTATGGTACAAGTGTTCATCAACTCTGGGTCAGCTGCTGAAGTCGCGAATTCGCTACCTGCTATGCCCATCTTACTGGCTGAAAGTGCCGCAGAGGCCTTTCAAAACGCATGGCCACTCGTGTCTCCTTGGATTGGCGCGATGGGAGCGTTCATTGCAGGCTCAAATACCGTCAGTAATATGATGTTCTCTTACTTTCAGTGGTCAACCGCCAGTCAAATTGGCTTTGATACCAACCTTGCTGCACAAGTAGTAGCACTACAAGCGGTCGGCGGTGCAGCTGGTAATATGATTGCGGTGCATAACGTCGTTGCTGCTTGCGCGGTGGTTGGTCTGATGGATAAAGAAGGCTATGTTATTCGCAAAACCTTAGTAGCAATGACATACTATGTTATTCAGGCAGGGCTAATCGGTATGGGTATTATTTTCGGTCATATGTGGTGGTGGATTTTGGCTATTATTTGGCCAATCGCATTTTTTGGAATTATGGCAATAACGAGTAAAAAAGCCGTTACTTAGCATGAGCTAGCTATACTAGTGAACTAGTTTAGCCCTATGAATCCACAATAATGACTCAAATTGACGCTATTATCTTAATTGTGATAGCGTCAATTTTATTTCACGGTTAAGATAGTATCCTTCAATAACCAACGACAGAACATTGATGACAACAACATCATAATTAATGAACGGTTACCAAATAAGCATCAGGGAAGACCTCATGAAAAATTTGAGCAAAATTACTGAAATTGAAGACCTGCGCCGCGTCGCCGAACGTAAAGTACCGCGTATGTTTTATGATTATGTCGATTCAGGCTCATGGACTGAGACAACTTATCGTAGCAATGAAACCGACTTTGACCGTATCAAATTACGCCAGCGCGTATTGGTAGATATGGACAATCGCAGTCTAGCAACCCAGATGATTGGTGAAGAGGTAAAAATGCCCGTCGCCATCGCGCCCACTGGCTTTACCGGCATGATGTGGGCGGACGGCGAGATTCATGCTGCGCGGGCAGCAGAAAAATTCGGCGTGCCGTTTTCGTTATCAACCATGAGTATCTGCTCTATCGAAGATATCGCCACCCATACCAGCAAGCCCTTTTGGTTTCAGCTATATGTGATGCGCGATCATGACTATGTGGCCAATTTGATTCAGCGGGCGAAAGAGGCCAATTGTTCGGCATTGATCCTTACCGCGGATTTACAAGTGCTGGGACAGCGCCATAAGGACATCAAAAACGGCTTGTCTGCACCGCCTAGACCTACACTTGCCAATATCGTCAACTTGATGACCAAACCCCAATGGTGCCTAAATATGCTCGGCACCAAGAGACGCACGTTTGGTAATATCGTCGGTCATGCAAAAGGGGTCGAGGACTTGTCCTCACTGACCGCTTGGACGGAAGAGCAATTTGATCCACGCTTGAGCTGGGATGACGTGGCACGTATCAAAGATATGTGGGGCGGCAAATTAATTATTAAAGGTATCATGGAACCTGAAGACGCCATTATGGCTGCTCGTAGCGGTGCCGATGCGCTGGTCGTCTCAAACCACGGTGGTCGTCAATTAGATGGTGCCCTCTCTTCCATCTCGGCGCTATCCGACATCGTACAAGCAGTGCATGCTGAAAATAGTGATATCGAGGTGTGGTTAGACAGCGGCATTCGCTCCGGTCAGGATGTGCTAAAAGCCATTGCGCTTGGCGCGAAAGGCACGATGATTGGTCGCTCCTTTCTGTATGGATTGGGCGCTTATGGCGAAGATGGCGTACGCCGTGCGCTAGAAATCATCCATAAAGAATGTGACATATCCATGGCCTTTTGTGGTCATACCGATATCAATAACGTTACCACTGATATTTTGGTAAAAGGGACTTACGAAAACCTCAAAGTTGCCAATCGTTAAAGATGTCGTTAAAACTATCCACTATTAAGAGCACTACTCCTTAAATCATAATGTCATGCAGATGTATGACATTATTTGACCATACCCTTTATACTCTATTTATAATATTCTAATGATATCTCACCTTTATGACCATTCAACAATTATTAAAAACAGCCCCTGTCACTACTTTGCTATTAATCAGCTTTATTGGGTTATTCATCATGCAGGTACTGACAGGCGTCGATGCCAATAACCCATCGACTGAGGCACTCTTAAAATGGGGTGCCAATGCATTGCCGTTTACCATGGGTGATGAGCCGTGGCGCTTGGTCAGCAGTGCCTTTTTACACATTGGCTTGATGCATTTATTGTTTAATGGATTTGCCATGTATTTCTTTGGGCAGATTGCCGAGCCGATGTTTGGCTCAGCCAAGTTTTTGGCATTGTTTTTACTGGCGGCGATCGGGGGCAACTTACTGAATAACTATGTCACGTGGCACAGTATTTTAGAAGGAACTGGTCAACCGGGTCTATCGGCTGGGGCGTCAGGTGGCATCATGGGTATCGGCGCGGCATTATTAATAGCAGCGCTGTTTAAAATATCGGTCAATGGGATGGTACTCAATCTTAAAAGCTTGATATTTATCATGGGCATCAATCTTGTTTATGGTTTCGCCGTACCGGGTATCGATAATGCGGGGCATATCGGCGGCGCGGTGACTGGCTTAGTGATTGCACTGGCGTTCGCAGTCGCCTACCGTCAGCGTATGAAAATAGCGCTACAAAATACGCCTAACCCAGCTACTTATAAAGACCGCTATCAGACGACTTATATCAATTTTCCAGCAAGCAGCGATACTGATTCTTCTGCTAATAATGAGCACTTTAATAATGATGTCGGTTTTGACAATAACAGCAGTTTCCACCCCGACTCTGCTGTAAACTCACACGTAAATACTCATGCTAATCACAGCCACCTTAGTGAACAAAAAACACCGACTAAATCTATCCTTATTTGGCAATTACTACCATGGCTAGTGATGCTGCTGATTAGTATTGGCTTTGTCTGGTGGTGGCAAGATATTCATGATCAAATACTACAAGTATTAAAAACCATTGAGTAAACCTTCATAGTTATTTATCATTGCTAAACAGTTCATGATAACAACTTATTGGCTTGGTTTTCCCTACTCGCTTCTTGCGATACGATTGCCCCAACTATTTCATCCATTCACGAGACACTATTATGTTTAAACCTGTAGCGCTACCTCATATTCCTACGCGCGCCATGCTTAGCGCATTAACGGCTACTGCGCTATTTAGCGTCACCAGTATGTCCAATGCTGCACTTTTTAAGGACAATTTACCTACTGACCAAGACGCCGTATTAAGCGTGGGTGTCAACGTCATAGCCGTCAACTCAGCCTACGATATGGAAGACAGCCTCGATGTACGTGTGTTGCCAGGCGCGTTTTATGACAACAATAGAGTCTATGTGCGCGGCGCTCAAGCGGGTGTCTACGCGATCAATGATGGGGTCAATCAGTTGTCTGCCTATGCCAAGCTTGCAGGCAGCGAGTTTGATCCTGATGATGCCAATGGCGCACTTCAAGGTCTTGATGAACGTAAGCCATCAGCAGAAGCTGGTTTGAGCTATCAACGCCGCACCCCTATCGGCGGCTTTCGCGCTCAGATAGGTACTGACGTGCTTGACCGTAGCGGTGGTAACACAGCTCGCTTGACGTATCTTGCTAGAATTACTAAGGATAAGCTAACGGTCTATCCAAGCATTGGCTTCGAATACAACGATGCTGACTATAATGAATACTATTATGGCGTCAGTGAAAAAGAGTCGGCGGAGACAGGCGTTGCCGCTTATAAATCCAATTCGAGCTTGAACCCGTATGTCAATATCAGTGCCAACTATGATTTCAATGAGCGCTGGGCATTGTTTGCCAATCAAAGCGTGAGTTATGTACCAAATGAGCAATACGATAGCCCAATGGTCGATTCACGTACTGAGTCAACCTCGACGCTTGGTTTGCTTTATAAGTTTTAATTGAGCTTAGATTTTTGATATGAAAAAGACCTTACCACATCACGCGGTAAGGTCTTTTTCATATCAAAAGTATTAAACACGCTAGATAATAATTCAATCTTAACTTAATAACTTGTCGTATATGATTACTTTTCCTACTCTTAGATATTGCCATCAATCCAACGATACTTTCTTATAAGCGACTCTGTTTTCGTTTCAAACCTTCTTTCGTCTTCAGAAATAACAGCTTTTAACAACCAGCCAGCATCTTTACCCGCTGATTTTACAGAATCTTCTTTATTTTTATGCTTTTCATATAGCTCAATCAAAGGCGTTCCTTGCCAATGAAAGTTATCACCACCCATCAAATCTCTTAACGAAAACCATTCATCTTTTCTATTCTTACACCAACAATAAACTCCGCCTTGCAAGAAAGCTTTTATATTGTCTTTCTGCTCTCTGGTAATTTGGTACACATCGTGTATTCTATGATCTTCATCTACAAACATAATTCATCCTTGGTTTTTGGTTAAAAATCTGAAGTTAATAATCCGTAGGTTGTGTGGAGCTTATGACCCACAACCTATAGGCTGACTATAAGCAATTAAAATACTAGGTCACCAATAGTTTCATGTTGATTAATGACACACTCAATAAGTATCTTAGACAGCTATTTCATCTAAGATTTTTTGACCATCAGACATGCCAGACATTGTACGAAGAAAAACAATGTTACGATCTAGCATGTTTTTAATTTTAGATGCTGGTAATGGTGTTTCTAGTACAACGAAGTCTACTAAATTCTGATAATGACATGCATCTTTATCGCCGTAATGGTCTTTCTTAAGAGTTTCGCCTGAGCCTTTTCCATAGGCTACGATGCCTACGCCATTTTCATATAAAAACACTGTATCATTTTTCTTTATTTTATTAATATTAAACTTCCATGGATCGTAAAAAGCTGCTGCTACACCTTCACTCAACATCTCTCTATGATCGTTCAAATCATGTTTTTTATTAGTATTTAAAACATAGAAGTCTGTTGGAGTTTCATCGGTAATTTCACCTTCTGTAATCGCTTCCTCCGCAACCCTGACTCCTTCTTCAATTAGTTTAAGCATGACTTCTTGCTTTGAAACTGATAAATATTCTGCAAGATCTTCAATCACTAGTTGGAGTTCTTTTGGAATTCTCACTGTGGTTGCCACTAAATCACTTTTCGCTTTTTTCGAAGCGCGAATCATGCTCTTTATGTCTGACATAATAATTTGTCTCTTACTGAAAGTAACTAAAATATACATTAGATTCTATTTTGATGCAATATATATATATTTAATTAATCTAATTGGATTCAATATAATAGAGATTATATAATCCATAATTTTTGTACATCATAACTATTTAACTTAAGCTACAGCAAAAAAAAGACCTTACCATTCGGCAAGGTCTTTTTACTATTCGAAGAAAGCATTAGATCGCTTACTTAGGATGAACCATATCAGCAGGAATGACCCACTCATCGAACTGCTCTTCAGTTAACAATTCTAACTCAACCGCCACTTGCTTCAAGGTTTTGTTTTCTTTATAAGCCGTCTTAGCGATTTTTGCGGCATTTTCATAGCCAACATGACGGTTCAATGACGTCACTAGCATCAATGAGTTGTGCAAGAAGTCATCGATTTTGTCTTTTACTGGCTCGATACCAACCGCACAGTTTTCGTTGAAGCTGTTGCAAGCATCGCCAAGCAGTTTGATAGACTGCAATAAGTTAAACGCGATAACTGGCTTATATACGTTTAGCTCAAAGTTACCTGATGCACCAGCCATACTGATAGTTGTGTCGTTACCCATGACTTGCGCCACAACCATGGTCATTGCTTCTGACTGAGTTGGGTTTACTTTGCCCGGCATGATAGAAGAGCCTGGCTCATTTTCAGGAATCGTCAACTCGCCAAGACCACAACGAGGACCTGAAGCCAACCAACGGACGTCGTTCGCGATTTTGTTTAAGCTAGCGGCTAGCGTTTTTAGGGCGCCTGACGCAAATACTTCTGCATCACGAGCCGCTAGTGCTTCAAATTTGTTTGGTGACGTAACAAACGGCAAGCCAGTCAAGGTTGACAGCTGCTCAGCTGATTTTACTGCGTAGTCAGGATGGGCGTTTAGACCAGTACCAACCGCGGTGCCGCCTAGTGGCAATTCATATAGACCTTGTAGCGCGTTGTCGATACGAGTCAATGAATGGTCAAGTTGGCTAACATAGCCGCTAAACTCTTGACCCAAAGTCAAAGGTGTGGCGTCTTGTAAATGCGTACGACCGATTTTTACGATACTATCGAACTCTTTCGCTTTTGCAGCTAACGTATCGCGTAGTGCTTTTACGGCTGGAATCAATAAACCATTGATCTCACGAGCAGCGGCAACACGAATCGCCGTTGGGAAGCTGTCGTTGGTAGATTGAGCATGGTTCACATGGTCATTTGGGTGAATTGGCGTGTAGCTGCCGCGCTCAGAACCAGCGATTTCGTTAGCACGGTTGGCAAGCACTTCGTTCATGTTCATGTTTGACTGCGTACCAGAACCCGTCTGCCATACGACCAATGGGAACTGATCCGTTAGACCACCATTGATGATTTCGTCAGCGGCTTGAACGATTAAGTCGCGCTTGTCACCTTCGATACGCTCTAGGCTTGCATTGGTGATTGCAGCGGCTTTTTTGACCAGTGCCATTGCTTCAATCATTGGACGAGGCAAAGTCTCACCACCGATTTTGAAGTTCTCACGGCTACGCTGAGTTTGCGCACCCCAATAAGCGTCAGCTGGGACTTCCACGTTGCCCATAGTATCTTTTTCGGTACGAGTTGCCTGATTCTGTGTCGACATAACTACCCTCTTTGATGGTTTGTTGTATAGCTGCTTCGAAAAAAGTGCAACACACGCTGCACATAAAGGAAAATACGCTGTAAAGTGGCGTTATGATAGCATGACTAAGGCGTGTTGAATATTCACAAATCGCCATTGCTGCTCTCTAAAAACAACAGCCATCATCAATTTAATACATTATTGGATAGTATATCTATGCATCCTGAGTTAAAAAATTCTGAGTCTCAGATATCTACAGTGAGTAATCCGCCCAGACGGCTATTTACCCGCCAGCGCCGCCAATTAAGTGATGGCACACGCAGGCAATATGCTCAGTCCGCAAGCCTGCACCTATCTAAGCTACAGCAGCGGCTACCAAAAAACGCACGTATTGGACTGTACTACGATGGCTTTGGTGAATTACCTACCCAGCCACTGCTAACTTGGTGTCAACGCTTAGGCTATTTTCCGTATTTGCCTGTGGTTGGTTCATTGGGAAATGATGATAAACGCCTGCGCTTTGTGCCCGTTTATCAATCAAAGCTGCTCAATATACCGACGCGGATTCACAGTCTGGGCATGAAACAAAATCACCATCGTAGATTGCTTTGGGCGCGCGAACTGGACGTCATTATCTGTCCACTAGTGGCGGTGGATAAACACGGCAACCGTATGGGCATGGGTGGTGGATTTTATGATACGACACTTGGCAAAAGCTATCAGTCAGGGGCGAAAAAGCCATTAAAGATAGGCTGGTGCTATGATTTCCAAGTGGTCGAGCAACTAGAGCGTCAGCCGTGGGATGTGCCATTAGATGGCTTGATTACGCCAAGTGGCATAAGGTGGTTTTGATGAGAGATAATGATAAAAAATCTGATAAAAAAGAATCTAGCGCTGACAATGTGGAAGAGTATTTGCAAACGTTAGGTAACGAGGACGCTAGAGAGTTACGTTACTACAGTCAAGAACAGCCCTTTAGCGCTGAGGAAATGACAAAGTTAATCAATGAAAAACGCTTAAATGAGTTGCTCGCGCAAAGTGATGCATTTTTGAGTAGTTTAAATGGTGAGATTAAAGATTTTGATGAATAGTATTCAAAATATAGACAGTTTGAGCAATGAATAAAAATTAAAAAGGCGAGCATAGTTACTATTTATGATAGTTGCTATACCCGCCTTTTATATCAAACTTAACCATTTATAACATTAACTAAAGCACCATCGCCGCTATCCAACCAAAGACCAGTAGTGGAATGTTGTAATGCAAGAAGGTCGGCACCACGCTATCTTTGATATGGTCATGCTGTCCATCAATGTTTAGACCAGACGTTGGCCCCAACGTCGAGTCTGACGCAGGCGAACCCGCATCGCCAAGCGCGCCAGCCGTACCGATGATGGCAACGGTTGCCAATGGCGAAAACCCTAAAGAGATACATAACGGTACATAAATCGCGGCCAAAATAGGAATGGTCGAGAAAGACGAGCCAATACCCATCGTCACAATTAAACCAATTAATAGCATAATAAATGCGGCTATCGCTTTATTACCTGCGAATAATGATGCGGCACCATCAACCAAGGGCTGAATCTGCTCTGTCGCTTTCATGACTTCGGCAAAACCCTGCGCCGTAATCATAATAAAGCCAATCATCGCCATCAGCTTGATACCGTCATTAAAGACCGTATCAGCTTCACTCCATTTAACGACACCCGTTGCCATAAAGACGCCAAAGCCAAACATCGAGCCAAGCAAAAGTGAATCGGTATACATCTGCACCACAAATGCCGTCACAATCGCGGCAAGCGCCACCAATGTTTTCATCTTGCTTTGTGTTTGCGCACTAGCCGCGGTTTTGCTTAACGCATCACCCTCTAATACTTCATCATGCGCAGCTTTATCAATTGCTAGCTGCTGATACTGGCGCGGTTTACGGTAACTGATAAATACGGCGACGAGCAAGCCTACAAACATACCCAAAGCCGGAATTGCCATGGCTTTGGTGACTGAGATGTTACTGATATCAATGCCTGCTTCACCGACGTTTTTCAGCATG
This sequence comes from Psychrobacter aquimaris, assembly GCF_016107525.1. Taxonomy (GTDB): domain Bacteria; phylum Pseudomonadota; class Gammaproteobacteria; order Pseudomonadales; family Moraxellaceae; genus Psychrobacter; species Psychrobacter aquimaris. The sequence continues at coordinate 134,044 of NZ_JABASR010000003.1, forward strand.
ATTTGATTGAGATAAATATCGCCAAAGCCATACGGAATAAACATGTAAGTGGTCACAAGACCAAAAGTCAGTAGACAAGCAATTAAACGTCTATCGATGTGCATGCGATTGAAAGCGAGCAATAATGGCGGTACTAGCAATGGAATAAAAGCAATATGAATAGGGATTAAGTTTTGGCTAAAGCAGCTCATGGTGATTAAGCCTGCAAACAGCATGTATTTAATCATTCCACTCGTACCACCCGCATCAATGCGTTTGATCACCGCCCCTGCCAGTGACTGTGGCAATCCTGAATGCGCAATCGCCACCGCAAAAGCCCCAAGCAGCGCATATGACAGCGCAATTTGTGCGCCATTACGGATACCTTCTTGAAAGGCGTTCAAAGTATCAGTCATACCCAAACCAGCGATGAGTCCGCCTGCCAGCGCCCCGATTAACAAGCTGAGTACCACGTGTACACGCGCCAAAGACAGCCCTAGCATGATGACGACTGCCAGCAGTACCGCATTGATGGTCATATATTGCCTCTTATTCTGTCTGCTATAGCCTGATTAAGACTTATTAATATCTTATGAACGACGGATATTACCCTTGCCTCTAAACCGCTTGATGCTTAAACCACCGTTTAAGACGCGCGTCAGTTTACCTTATTTTGCACATAAATCCTACGTACAGAACCCAATAGGTATTAGCTACGCACTCTTTACCTATGCTCTGTATACATTGAATATCACGTATTATGTCAAATTACGGATAACCACATGACTCGTGGTCTTTGGATAGATATAACTATTTTGCACAGATAAGCGTGTGACTTTGCCAAAAAGCCTTGCAATTTTATCGGTGAGCACCATTTATCTAAACATGAACCACGAACTTGACTTTACAAGTCTGGTGAACGAGGAAGAATATATGAGTGAACATAAAATTGCCCAAGACAATATCGACATCGATGTCGACGTTTCATCTACTGTTGCTGATGATCAAGAGCGAGACAGCACGCTTGACAATACGACAGATGATGTAGCTGTAACAGCTGATCGCGTTGAAGATGGTGATGACAAGGACAGCACTGTTGAAGACGATGACGCGAAAGACGATAGTATAAAAGGTGACGGTACAGAAAACTATTTACCACTACTAGCATTGCGCGATGTTGTCGTTTATCCGCACATGCAGATTGCTTTGTTCGTCGGTCGTGAGCCATCGGTAAAAGCCGTTGAATTGGCACAGGCTGAGTACGGCAATAAAGTATTGGTCGTGGCACAAAAAGACTCGCTGACCGAAGATATCGATCAAGATAACTTGTATCAATATGGCACCGTGTGCCGCATTGTCAGCACCATGCCGCATGATAGTGATGAAAACTGCATCAAAGTATTGATCGAAGGTCAATATCGTGCGCGTGTCGATAACATAGAAAATCATGATGACTTATTGATGGCGAGATTTGAGCGTGCTGATCTCGATGTCAGTATGGATGAGAGCCAACAGAAAAACACGATTCAAGCATTAACCACATTGTTTGAAAGCTATGCGGATGCGCGTCTGCGTAATGCTCGTGAGCTGACTCGTGTGGCGAAGCGCATTGATGATTTGCTTGAACTAGTTTATTTCATCTCGACCCGTGTGTCGATGGATTTAGATATTAAGCAATCATTCTTAGAAAATGACGACCTCAAAACCCATATCAATACCTTAACCGAATATTTGGTGAAGCAGAGCGCTGAACAAAACATCGAGCAAGATATCCAAGAAGCTGTCCGTCAGCAAATGGAAGACAATCAGCGCGAATACTTCTTAAATGAGAAGATGAAAGCCATTAAAAATGAGCTGTCAGATATGAATGACGGCGCATTTGATGGCGAAGATGATGTGGCTGAGCTAGAGCAGCGTTTAGAAGATGCTGACTTGCCTGAAGATGTGCGCAAAAAAGCGGATCAAGAGCTGAAAAAGCTCAAAATGATGCCGCCAGCCTCAAGTGAATCTTCAGTCGTGCGCAACTATATTGAATGGATTTTGGACACGCCGTGGAATGCGACGACCAAAGTCTCGATCAATTTAGACAAAGCTAAAACGGTGTTAGACGAAGATCATTATGGCTTACAAGATGTAAAAGACCGCATCTTAGAGTATCTCGCCGTACAATCACGAGTGAAAAAACTCCGTGGTCCGATTCTTTGTTTAGTCGGTCCTCCGGGTGTTGGTAAAACTTCATTAGGTGAATCGATTGCGCGTGCAACGGGTCGTAAGTTTGTGCGTATGGCACTTGGCGGCGTGCGTGATGAAGCAGAGATTCGTGGTCATCGCCGTACTTATATCGGTGCGATGCCGGGTAAAATTGTCCAATCACTGGCCAAAGTTGAAGTTAAAAACCCGCTATTCTTATTGGATGAAGTCGATAAGATGGCGCAAGACTTCCGCGGTGATCCAGCATCAGCATTGCTTGAAGTACTGGATCCATCACAGAACGATACCTTTAACGACCATTATTTAGACATGGACTTAGATCTGTCGCAAGTGATGTTTATCTGTACTGCTAACAGCATGGATATTCCACCTGCGCTGCTTGACCGTATGGAAGTCATTCGTCTACCGGGTTATACCGAAGAAGAAAAGGTCAACATCGCGCAGAAATACTTAGTACCAAAAGCCATTAAAAATAACGGTCTCAAAGAAGGTGAAATTGAGATTGTCGAAGCGGCGCTACATAGTATCGTGCGTAGTTATACACGGGAAGCTGGTGTGCGTAACCTTGAGCGTGAAGTCAATAAAATCTGCCGTAAAGTGGTTCGCGGTTCGGTTGAAACACATGGCGCGCGTGCTCCGAAAAAAGCAGAGCGTCAGCTAATCGTGGTCGATGACAAAAACATCGATGACTATCTAGGTGTACATCAGTATGACTACGGTCTGGCGGAAGAAGAGCCTGAGATTGGTCGTATTACTGGTCTTGCATGGACACAGGTCGGTGGTGAGTTATTGACCATCGAAGCGGTGGCGATGAAAGGTAAAGGTGAGCTTAGCTTTACAGGTTCACTCGGCGATGTGATGAAAGAGTCGATTCGTGCGGCGATGAGTGTGGTACGTGCTCGCGGTGATAGCTTAGGTATCGATTACGAAACCTTTAAAACCACGGACGTCCATGTACACATGCCAGAAGGCGCGACCCCGAAAGATGGTCCATCTGCTGGTGGTGCATTGACCACAGCGCTTGTATCTGCATTGACTGGTATCGCGATTCGTCCAGATATCGCCATGACAGGTGAGATTACCTTACGCGGTAAAATCCTGCGTATCGGTGGTCTTAAAGAGAAGCTACTTGCGGCTCATCGTGGCGGTATCAAGCACGTCTTGATCCCAGCGACCAACGAGCGTGATTTGGCCGATATCCCTGATAACGTTAAAGCAGGCTTAACCATTCAGCCAGTTGCGACGATTGATGAGATATTAAAAGTTGCTTTGGTCAGTATGCCAACGCCGCTTAAACCTGCAAAAGTAACGGTCGATAAAACCTCAAGCAAAGCATTGCATAATTAATTGAACATTGATTAAGCCATTCCTATAGATTAAAGAGCCGCTCATCGTAATGATGGGCGGCGTTTTTGTATAAGGCTTATTCATTTTTTCAAATTATCCCTCCTATTTCTAATAAACCTTTCACCATGCTAGCTCTGTAATTATAAGTCGTGACTAAGTTACTTTACTTTTTAAACCCATACGATACTTACATTTATTAACCGATTGTTGCGCATTTGATGAATATCTGCTGATACGGCTTAGTTATACTAATGACGAGATTGAGAAAACTCGATAAATTTCAAATATAAATGGAGATAATAATGAATAAGATGATACTTGCAGGCACTTTACTATGTGGTTCAGCGTTAGCGATGACAGGCTGTCAGACAGTAGAAGGTCAAATGCAAACTGGTAATCCTCTTAGCCAACCCGCCCTAAAATCCACTATCCATTCGGTCGATGGTAAAAAGATGGAAGTAGGACAAATATTTTTACGTCCAGTCGATGGCGGTGTGCAAGTTTACGGTAAGCTAATGAATTTGCAACCGGGCAAGACGGTATCACTCCATATCCATGAAACAGGCAGCTGTGCTGATATGGGTAAAGCAGCAGGTGGTCACTTTAATCCAGACAATAAGCCTCACTCTAATCCTGATGATATGAACGGTCATGCTGGCGATTTGCCGAACCTGACCGCCAATGCAGATGGCGTGGCTACTATTAACTATGTGAATAAGAAAATCTCTGTCGCTGATGCAGGTAAATATAGTGTTAATCGTCTCGCCTTTATCGTGCATGGCGGTGTTGACGACTATACTAGCCAACCAGCTGGTAATGCAGGCGATCGAGTTGCCTGCGGTATCATCGAAAAGAACTAATATCATCTGAATTTAGCTATTCTTGATAGCACAAAAAAACCTCTTAGATTCTAAGAGGTTTTTTATTGTTTAAAAATTTATAGCTTAAAACAATATTGGTGATACAGAAGTTCATATATTAACAATCAATCACCAATATAAAAAGCAAAGGAGACTTACTCCTCTACCCACTCGCCGTTACGCCAATATACACCCCAACGCGTGGCCTTACCATTTTTCTCAGAGCCAATATACTGCTCTTTCTTCTTACGTGACCAGCGTAGAATGGTTGGATTGCCATCTGGATCTTCATCTGGACCTTCAAACAGATACTGGAATTTATCTTCCATTTTATCTTTGATTTCGCGGAGCTCAGCCAGCTTTGGTGCACGTGTCTCGCGTACTTTCGGGAATTTAGACGCCGCCAAGAACATCCCAGCCGCCCCTTCACGCAAGATAAAGTAATCATCGTGCTTGGTTGATTTCAGCTCTGGCAGATGAATAGGATCCATGCGCGGCGGTGCTGCTTCACCCGTTTTTAACACTTTACGCGTGTTATCACATTGCTGACAAGCGAAGTAAGGACCAAAACGCCCCGTCTTTAGCTCCATTTGCCCATCGCATTTATTACAGTCGATGGTTGGGGCATCTGAACCCGGTACTTCAAACTTCCCTTCTTCTAAGATATAGCCGTCACAATCGGGATTATTACCACAAATATGTAGCTTGAGACCACCATCGACGATATAACCGTTCATGGCAGTGCTGCATTTCGGACAACGCTTTTTCTCCATCAAATCTTTAACTTCTGCCGCTTCATCGGCGGCATCGCTTTCATCAAGATTGGCAAAAGCCTCAACTGGCATTAAGTTCTTAGTACCTTTGCAGCGCTCTTTTGGCGGCAAATTATAGCCAGTACAACCTAAGAATACGCCTGTTGAGCCAGTACGCAGTTGCATTGGACGATCGCAAAGATCGCAATGCACGTCGGGCACGTCAGTTGGATCATTTGGGCGCATACCATCTTTTTCTTTGGCACGATCAAGCGTCGTTTTGAAGTCGCCATAGAAATTATCGAGGACATCTTTCCAATCTGTATCGCCTTCTGCCACATGGTCAAGCTTGTCTTCTAGCGCGGCGGTAAAGGTATAATCCATCAAATCAGGAAAGCTTGCAGTCAGTCTGTCGGTGACAATATCACCCATTTTTTCAGCAAACAGGCGCTTGTTCTCAAGCTTCACATAGCCACGATCTTGAATGGTCGAGATGATAGAAGCGTAAGTCGATGGACGACCGATGCCTTTTTTCTCAAGCTCTTTAACCAAACTTGCCTCGGTATAGCGCGGAGGCGGCTTGGTGAAATGCTGACTCGGATCGAGCTTATCTAGTATTAATTGATCGCCTTTTTTCACATCCGGTAACAAGGTATCGTCAGTTTTTGCCGGCGGCATAACCTTAGTATAACCATCAAATACTAACGTACGACCGCGGGCTTTTAGCTCAACATCATTAGCACCTACGAATAGATTCACTGACAGATATTTTGCTGGCAGCATCTGACAAGCGACAAACTGACGCCAAATCAGCTCGTACAGGCGGATTGCATCACGCTCAACCCCTTTAAGCTGCGTTGATTTCATATTGACGTTAGAAGGACGAATCGCCTCATGCGCTTCTTGTGCACCTTGTTTATTACCATAGAAGTTAGGCTTTTCTGGCACGTATTTTGCGCCATAGCTGTCTTCGATATAGCCACGTACGGCAGCAAGTGCATCACCAGATAAGAAAGTCGAGTCGGTACGCATATAAGTAATGTGACCCGCTTCGTATAAGCGCTGTGCCAAAATCATGGTCTTTTTAACTGAAAAGCCCAGTCGCGTGCTGGCTGCTTGCTGCAATGTCGAGGTGATAAATGGCGCACTCGGACGCGATTGCGTTGGCTTCTCTTCACGCTCTTTGACGATAAAGTCACTTGAGTTAAGAACTTCTAAAACTTTATCTGTCTGTTCTTTATTTACCAGCTTAAGCGTCTTGCCGCCTTGCTTGGTCGCTTCTAAGCGAATCGCAATTTGCTCAGCGTCCTTTTTGCTACTGGCAACGTGAGTATCAGCATGAATCTGCCAATACTCTTCTGGGATAAAGGCGCGAATTTCATGTTCTCTTTCTACGACCAAACGCATAGCAACGGACTGGACGCGACCTGCAGACAGACCGCGAGCGACTTTTTGCCACAGCAGCGGCGATACCATAAAGCCAACGACACGGTCTAAAAAGCGCCGCGCTTGTTGGGCATTGACACGATCGATATCAAGTTTGGAGGGCTGCTTAAAGGCATTTTGAATAGCCGATTTGGTAATCTCGTTAAAAACCACACGCTCATATTTACTGTCTGCGCCACCGATGACTTCTTTAAGATGCCACGCAATCGCTTCCCCTTCTCTATCCATATCCGTTGCCAGATAGATTTTGTCAGCGTCTTTGGCTAAAGCTTTCAGCTCTTTAATCACTTTGGTTTTATTTGGCAATACTTCATAAACTGCTGCCCAGTCATGTTCTGGATCGATGCCCATGCGCCGTACCAATGCTTGCTGGGTTTTTTCTTCTTTGCTTAGACTGTCATCTTTTTTAGTCGTTGTTGGTTTTTTTGCACTTTTGCTTGCGCCAACCGGTAGATCACGGACATGACCAATACTGGAGCGTACGATAAAGTCATCGCCAAGGTATTTATTGATTGTTTTTGCCTTGGCAGGTGATTCTACAATCACCAAAGACTTGCCCTTTGGACTGCCTTCGGGATTGCCAGCAGTCGGTGCTGGACTTTTTTTGGTTGCGGTTTTTGCCATATGTGACGACACCATTATTATATGAGTAAATTAAAAGTAAGAATAAATACAGCAGCATGGCAATTTATAATTGTGAGTTATAGTAGCGCGGTGAATCATTATAGTAATAGCTGCTTAAAAAAACGTTTATAAAACAAACAATAACCATAAGATAAAGAGTCAGTTATAAAGACGTTACACTGCTAAGCGTTACACTGTCAACTGTAAATGACTGAGAGTTTGCCAAAAGTTCTTGCATATTGCTTATTAATGGAGATTAAAAAATTATTTTCTACCTTGTAGCTATTTTTATAGGCGCTTTTGCATCTCTGACGCCCATTGTTCAAGCTGTTTTTTGAGCACCAACAAATCTGCTTCAATCAATTTTTGCTGATAGGCGGGATTGGATGAAGGACGCACATAAGCGATATCTTCCCAATAAATCACGATACTATTGGCCTTAGTCAGCAAACCTTTGACAAATGGCTCAATACTGACTGGCAAATCTAGCGGTGCTTTATCCAAGCTAAAATTGGTCTTCTTGATAATCGTATTATTAGTGCTGTTATTAGCACGAATGGCGCTTGGAATCGTGAGCTTAACATCATCTCTGGTGGTATCGACAAAACTACTATCTGGTCGCCATTGCCCATCAATCACTTGATAGCGCGTGTGCGGCAGCTGCACATCATCTAACACTAAACAGTATTGACCTAACATTCCACGCCCATATTCGTTGTCTTTACCTTTGATCCAATCAGGACAACTCACCAGCTTTGGATTCAATTGCAAACGACGCGCGGTCATGCGCAGCTTATCCAAACGCTGATCGATACCGTTAGGTTTGAGCGCCATCATACTCCCTAATACAAATAGTACAATGATAACGCCAACGAATGTTCCCATGATGGTCCGGCCTTTTGGATAAATGAAAATGCGACTAAAAAATAAAACTGCCACTATTTATACAACACGCTACAATAAAGATAGCGATTGCCTAGTTAACTATAAAAAAGTAATCGTTGATTGTTTGAACCGTAACTTTTAACCAGTAATTTTCTAACCAGTAGCATCCTGACAAGCGACTGTTTAACAAATGATTGTCTGAATACTGGCTACTATATAGATGCTTATAATGAGCACGAACCATTAAAAATCAAGCATGCTAAGTTGACAACCATTAACCACTCACGCTTTCGAATCTTGATGATTCAGCTATATGTGCTAACAGATCAAACACTTAGCTCGAATAAAAACCAGCATAATAACAAGATACAAAAAGTTGTCAGCGTCAAAAAGTGCTATGATAAACCATAATTTTAAACGCGCGCAGGTTTATTATGAATTATCTTCTTAAGCGAAACTCATCGACCGCTTCACCAGCGAGTAAATGCGTCCATAAACTCATGAGTAAAACTGGGATTACCCTCTCGCTAGTAGGCGCTGCCTTATTGACCTTATCAGGCTGTGCAACGACGCAAAGTCTCACCCCGCAGCAATGTCAGGAAAGCAATTGGCAAGAAGTCGGCTATGCTGATGGCTTGCAAGGGCGTTCAGGTGCTTATTTTGGTCATTATGCTGATAGCTGCGCAAAGGTAGGTGGTCCCATGCCCAACCGCATACAATGGGAGCAAGGGCGACAGCAAGGTCTCAAAAGCTACTGCACCGAGCTCAATGCTTATAAACTTGGTCGTGAAGGCTATGACTGGCAGCCTGTTTGTCCGCTCGAAGGCATCGAAAAGCTAGAAGAAGCTTACTCCCAAGGACGTTACTACTATATCCGCCAACGTGATCTCGATTATCTACGTTCGCCTTATCCGTTTGGCTATGGGCCTGGGCGCTTCGGTTACGGCTATCCCCCCTTTGGCTATGGCTGGTAGATGTTGAACTTGCTACAAGCTAACAGTACTTTACAATAGCCGCACTTTAGAATAACAGAGCTTTAGAACAAAAAATTGCTTGGAAATAAAGACACGATTTACAATAAAGGAAACCTCGCAAGGATACCCAAGCGAGGCAGGAGAAAAAGTTTATTATTTTAATTGTTCTTCTTATTATCTTAGCAATTTTTCTCTTAATAAGCTTATTGGTTTTGCTGGCAGACTTACTGCTATAGAGGATAGGACTGTCATTAAAGACAGCTGTTAATTAGGGCGTGCTCTCATTAGTAAAAGCTACTCATTAACAAAAGCTATCTTCGTAAGTCCTGCTTGACTGGCAGCCGCTAGTACTTGAGCGACAGTGTCGTACTTACTGTCTTTGTCAGCACGCAATTGTACAGAAGGGTCTTTACCTCCCGCACTTTGCTGTTGTAACCGTGCCTCTAGCTCCTCCATACTAATCGCGTCGCTGTCCCAAAATATCCCTGCATCTTTATCGATGCTAATTTGAATAGCCTCTGGTGGCGCCTCATTCAACGCAGCGCTGGTCTTCGGCAATTCCAATGGCACTGTCGGATTCAGTACGGTCGCCGTCAACAAAAATATAATCATTAATACCAGCATGATGTCGATAAGCGGAATCAGGTTCATCTCACTCATGCTTTGACTATCATCATCACCCAATTGAAATGCCATAATCACTCTCAATACATTTGGTTATTCGCAATACAGCTCGCTTGGCTATCGCCAACGGACTGTCTCATCAGTGGATAATCGTTAAGGCTGCGACGATGCTGCTGAACTATGATAATGAGTCGCTTTCTGAGCATCTGCTGTGTTTGAGTGCATACCCTTTGCTAACGGATCTTGGGCAACGGTTGCTTTGCTGTCTGTTAACGGCTGCTGGGTAACGACCATCTCGGCAGAACGTGCCAATAGGTCATGCGCTCTATCGTTGGCGTGATACATCACACGGCGATTGATACGCACTGCAAGGTTATAAAACACCACGGCTGGAATCGCCACGGCAATACCCAGCCCTGTCATGATAAGTGCCTCACCGACTGGCCCTGCCACTTGTCCCAAACCCGCTTGACCACTCACACCAATATTATGCAGCGCATGGAAAATACCCCATACCGTCCCAAACAAACCAATAAATGGCGCAATTGCTGCTGTCGTCCCAAGAATAGGTAAACCGCGCTCGCTGGCAAAACGGTAACGACCAATATGCTTGAGCAAAATCTGCTCAGTAACCAAACGGCGAGTAGAGGCATCTGCTGCTATCATCTCACCCTGTTTTACTTGAATCTGTTGACTCAAATCATCTGCAACATTGGCGGCCAATTTGCGGCTTTGTAGCACACGAATAATGCCAGTCACCCAAGAAAGTATAGATAAAGCAAGCAACAAAAAGAACAAAGTTTTTGTCACCATGTCGCTGATTTGCCAGTATTGCATAAAGTCCATGTCAGACTCCTTAGAGTATTGTTTCATTATCTAGTATCGCTGCGGCTAATAAATCTATGCATATGACAGCGAGGATATTAATATTTATATATACATGTTGAGTCAGAATATTTATGTTTAAGGAACCATATATTCGATCGGCAAGGTCGCATTGCCTACCACTGGCACACCAGCTTCGGTAAAGGGCTTAAACTTACCAGAGCTAGCTTGTTTTTTCGCAGCTTCGTCTAATAATTTATTACCAGAAGATTGAGCAACACGTACGTTATCAATTCCGCCCTGCTTATTTACTCGGAACACTAAAACAACAGTCAACTTATCACCTGACCTAGCTCTGCGTGCAGCACTAGCCGGAAAACTAAAATTCGGTCGTGACGCCCAATTGGCATTAGTGACTGTGAAATTCACAGGAGCATTACTGACGGCGGCCTGTGCTTTTGCAAGAGCAGCGGCTTCTTTTGCCTCAGCATCCGCCTGTGCACGAGCAGCAGCTTCTTTTGCAGCTTTTTCCTCTGCGGCAACTTTAGCAGCTTTGGCTTCACGTGCAGCTTGAGCATCACGGGCAGCTTGCGCCTGTGCATCACGAGTCGCTTGTGCGTCGCGAGCAGCTTGCGCCTGAGTTTTTTGAGCAGCTCTTTCAGCTCTTGCCGCAATGAGTTCACGTTGCTCATTTGCGACAGTTTCAGCAATTTTAGGATCGACCAGTGTCTCTTTTGGTTTATCTTCGGTCTCTTGTTTTTTCACTGGTACTTTAGGTGCTGCTTTAGGCTGAATTTTCGCTTCTGCCACTACTGGCTTTGTGGGCGTTTTTGGCTTAGGCTGTACTACGGCTTTAGGTTTCGGTAATTGTTGCTCTTCAACTGGAGGTCTCGGTTCCTCTTTAGCGACTGTTTTTACTTCTGCTATAGGTGCCGCAGTTTCTGCTGGTAATGATATAAACTCTATCTCGATAGGTGGCGTGTCTTTTTTTGGTTCAACTTTTATCTCAGGCGTCTTGATCGCCACCAATGCGACTGCCGTCAGCATGTGCAAGCCCACAACTATCATAATAGCCGTGAGTATCAGTTTGCGTGATGGCGCGTCTAAATCCGTTGAACTCATAACACCCTAATATTAATTAACCGAGGTAGAATGGCGTAGATAATAATGCAAACGATAATTATTATCAATAATAAATTTATAATAATTTTGCTTAGCAGGCAAATGATAAGTCAATCATTTACCGTTATTTAAAAAGCAAAACCTACTTAGCCATTCAATCAGCCTTTCTCGAATATCGCTCAGACTTATTGAGTTAAGGCGGTAACAACTTGTGAAAACAGTGTCGTAATAAAAATCATTATCATTTGTATTGATAATGAGTCTCAATTAATCTATCATAGCCCCTGATCGATTATTCATCTTATAAGGTTACAAGATATTAGGGCGTGTTAAACGTCTTAATACCTAAGCGTAAAAACAACCAATAAAAGAACCTTAACGTTAAAAGTAATCACGTCGAGCATTGCATGGTGTGAAGCATCACACCATGCAAGCTCTTTTTATTTTTATATGGTCAATTATTTTATACATACTTTGCCCAACCAACTGATATACAGAGTTATTTATGTCTATTACTTTATTGCCTAACCGCCCTGCTCCTTTTTTCAAACGCTCTTTACTGACTGCCATGATGACCGCACTGGTTGCTACTATCAGTGTGACAGGTTGCAGCTCACCTGAGTCTAACGACTCTGAGCCTGCGGATGCTAAAACTGAAAATAAAACGGCAGATAATGCCTCGAATGTCGCCAATAACGATGCTGTCTCTGTTGAGAAAGTCACGGTCGACACAGTAAAAGGCAATGTCGATTTGGCAATGAATCCATCGCCGTTGGTGGTCTATGATATGACTTTGATGCAGGATTTGGCCGCGCTTGATGTTGCTATCGATGGCATGCCAGGTAGTCTAAAATTAGAAAATTTACAGTCTAAGACACAGCCTGAACCAAAAACAGTCGGCACCATATTTGAGCCAGATCTTGAAGCGTTGAACGCGATGCAGCCGCAAGCTATCTTGATCGGTGGACGCATGGCAGAAAAATATGATGCGCTGTCCAGTATTGCGCCAACGCTTGATATGTCGATTGATACTGCAAATATCTATGAATCTAGTAAGCAGCGTTTGCATGATTTGGGTGCATTGTTCGGTAAAAGTGCTCAGGCAGCAAAACTGCAAGGCAATATCGACGGGCTCATTGATGAGACTAAAACATTAACCAAGGATAAAGGTAAGGGCTTAATGGTCATGGTCAATGGCAATAAGCTGTCTGCCTACGGCGACCAATCACGCTTCGGTTTTATCCATACCGTGCTTGATATTCCAATGGCAGATGACCAAATCGCCGACTCGAGCCACGGTCAGCCAATCTCATTTGAATACCTACAAAAAACCAATCCAGACTGGCTATTCGTCATCGATCGCAGTGCAGCCATTGGTGCAGATGGTGCTGGTGCCAAAGCCGTATTGGACAATCCATTGGTCGCACAAACCAACGCTTGGAGTAAGAACCAAGTGGTTTACCTTAGCCCAGACTCATATCTTGCTTTTGGCGGTTATTATCAGTGGATGCAGGATTTAACGACCATTAAAGAGGCTTTTGCTAACGCTAAATAAATAATGCGTTAAATAAGTAATATGCTAAACAAGCATCATTCATTTTTAGGCAACTGTCATGACTGTCAGTTGCCAACCCTCACTTTAAGTCAGTAGCTGCTATGTCGTTATTTTCCTCTCGTGCGCAGACCAGCGTCAAAGCCCGTCCTACTTTACCAGCCGCATCAACAAGCTGGCAAAAAAGCGCAAGCCATGATCTGAGCGCTAAAAATAGCCGTGCACCTATAGCGCCGTGGGTCATTAACACGGGAAGTCTTATTGTTATGGGGCTTTTGGTGTTATTAAGCTTATCAATTGGTGTCGCTGATTTTTCGTGGTCAGGTATCTTTCATAGCCTTATCAACCATAGTGCCAACTCCGATAGCTCACTGCTACTGGTCAGTCGCCTACCACGTACTGTCGCTATTATCTTGACGGGTATCGCCATGGCAGTCGCTGGGATGATTATTCAAGTGGTGCTCAAAAACCGCTTCGTTGAACCATCAATGGTCGGTGCAACTCAAAGCGCCGCACTGGGATTATTGGTGGTTAGCCTGCTATTTCCAGCCAGTGCGCTCATAGTAAAAATGGGTGTGGCTACCATCGCAGCGGTATTTGGCATGATGCTCTTTATGCTACTGATTCACCGCATTCCGCCGACGGATTTTTTGATGATCCCACTGATTGGTATCGTCTTCGGCGGTATCATTGAGGCGGTGACGACGTTTATCGCCTATCAAACTGAGACCTTACAGATGCTCAGCGTTTGGCAGTTTGGTGATTTCTCCGCTGTATTAGCAGGTCGTTATGAGCTGTTGTGGCTGACAGGTGGACTGTGCGTGCTGGCGTATATCATTGCTGATAAGCTGACCATCGTCGGTTTGGGTGACAATATCGCGCTCAATTTAGGCATCAGCAAACGACAAGTGACGTGGATTGGCGTTGGCATGGTGGCGATGATGAGTGCGGTTGTCGTTGTCACCGTTGGGATGATTCCTTTTGTTGGTTTGGTCGTGCCTAATATTGTTAGCCGATTGATGGGGGATAAATTGCGCCGTAGCTTACCAGCGGTCGCATTATTGGGCGCTTCAGCGGTGCTATTGTGCGATATTATTGGCCGCTCGATACGCTATCCATTTGAAATCCCTGTTGCGACAGTTTTTGGGGTGGTCGGTACGGTACTGTTTTTATGGCTGCTATTACGTGCGCCTGCTGAGCAATAAAACAGCTCGCCATAAAACTGTGTATTAATGAAGACTCAATAAGCCTCTTTGCCGCTTCTCTTTCTTTTATTGTTTTTTTTCTGATTAGATAAGCCTAGCACTATAGGATTTACGCATGCTTTCACCGTCTAAGCTTACTTCCACAAAGACTGGTGCTACGAAAACTAGCACAGCGATAGATAGTCCATATTCCACCTCTGCTATTCAGAGTCAGCTAGCAAAATTTTGGGCATTGATAGCCCGTCATCCAAAATCGATGGCAGCGATTATATTGCTGATCTCGACAATCCTATTTTTGACAGTCAACGTCAACGGACATTGGGACTTTGCGCTACCGCTGCGAGGTAAGAAGTTACTGGCGTTAATGGTCGTCGGTTATGCGATTGGTGTATCGACTTTATTGTTTCAGACTTTGACGCACAACCCTATCCTGACGCCATCACTGTTGGGTTTTGACTCGCTATATGTTTTATTACAAAGCCTGTTGGTCTTCTTTTTGGGCGCAATAAGTTTTACCAGTATCAATCCTCTTGCCAAATTCACCCTTGAAATTGTTTTAATGTTCGGCGCCTCTTTACTATTATTTCGACTACTGTTTTCAAAAAGCAGTCAGGATTTGACGCGACTGATATTGGTGGGCGTTATCTTTGGGGTATTGTTTCGTAGCTTATCAGCCCTGATTGCCAGATTGATCAATCCTGATGATTTCGTCGTCGTGCAATCTGCCAGTTACGCGCAATTCAATACGGTCAATCCACAGCTACTTGGTATCAGCATTTTTATCTGTGCCATTAGCGCACTATTTATCTGGCGCTGGCGTTATCAATGTGACGTATTGATGCTTGGCAAATCACAAGCCATTAACCTTGGCATCAACTATCAACGTCTGGCATTTGGGTTATTAACCGTCATTGCGGTATTGGTCGCCACGGCAACTGCCTTGGTCGGTCCAGTGACCTTCTTTGGCTTATTAGTTTGTGCGCTAACCAATCGTATCGCTCGCCATATGTATCACAGCGAGCGCCTGATATTGGTCAGTTTGGTGGCGATGATTTGCTTGGTACTCGGTCAGACGATATTTGAGCAACTATTGGGCATGGCAGGGGTACTATCGGTGGTGATTGAATTGGCTGGTGGCTTGGTATTCTTAATATTGATTTTTATGACTCAGCGTCGTTAATACCGCACTTATTTAATAGTCATTGATCTAGTAGCCAATCATCTAAAAACCATTGATATAGTAGTAAAAAATTAGATCCTTTGTAAAAATAAGAACCATTATGATTAAACTCAATAATATCTCGCACCATATTGGCAAACAGCAAATTCTTCATGACATTACATTGTCATTACCAAGCGCACAAGTGATTGCCTTGATTGGTCCCAATGGCGCGGGTAAATCTACCTTATTTTCGGTCATGGCACGCTTGCAACCGCTACAGTCGGGACAGGTCAGTTTCGGCGAGCATGATATTGTTAGCTGTCATGCGCGAACCTTGTCCAAAACTGTTGCGATGCTTGGACAAGACAATCAAGTGCAAGGCCGACTGCGCGTGCATGAGCTGCTGATGTTTGGGCGCTACCCTTATCATCAAGGGCAACCAACTGCCGACGATCAGCAAAAAGTTCAAGAAATTATCGAACGCTTTGAGCTTGCACCATTAGCCGAGCGTTTTTTATCGACACTATCAGGTGGTCAGCGTCAGCGGGTGTTAATTGCGATGATTGTTTGCCAAGATACGCCGTATTTATTGCTCGATGAGCCGCTGAATAATTTGGATATGTACCATGCTGGTCGCCTAATGCGTGAGCTGCGCGAGTTAAGCCATACTCAGCAAAAAACCGTGGTCATCGTGCTGCACGATATCAATCAAGCCGCACAATTTGCCGATACAGTGGTCACCATGAAAGAAGGTCAGGTGACGGCTGTCGGCCAACCTGCAGAGGTCATCACCCAAGAAACTATGAAAGATCTGTATAACGTCGATGTTACCGTGCTCAGTCATCAAGGTCGCCCAGTGATTATCGATACGGTTTAAAGGCCGTTTTTTAGCAACCGTTTTTTAAATAACCGTCCTCTAAATACCTCTCTTTCACATATCTGCTTTTAAAGTGACGGTCGTTTTATACCGTCACTCTTTACCTGCACTAGACTGCCATCCACATCACTTCAATTTTTGTGCGGCTTTTAATCGACTTTGACGTCCTTTAACCCATAAATACACACCTGTGCCAGACAAGACCACCACGGCTAACCCAGTCAATGCTAAAAACATCTGATACAACAAATGACCTATGCCATGGCCGATATGTCCCATGTGTAGCGTTGCCATCCATTGGTCAGCTTGATTACCAAATGAGCTTTGATAACCAAAGTTGACACGCGCAACACGACCACTTTGGGCATCAACCGTGATAGAGGAAGCACCGCCTTTTTTGCCGATATCTTGATTGGTTTTAAAGCGCATTTGCCATTGATTATCCTCTTCTACCCAGCGTATGCCCAATAGCTGCTGTACGTTGACGCCATTTTTTTGCGCGGCTATCTCTGCCTCCCTGCTTAAATAAGCAATACTATTAGCCTTGTCTACCTTATTAGTACTGTTCATATTAGTGCCAATAGTAGTCGCTTCATCATTAATAGATTCCGTATTCATCGCAGGCTTCTTTTGTTTATCTCCTTTACTTTCTCTACCTTCAAGACCCACCATTGCTTGCATCACAGGCTGATATACCGATTTTAAATTAAAACCGACACTCGACCACGCAATGACAAACAGCATCAACCACAGCCATAAGCCAAATGCATGATGCAAGTCATAATTGAGTTTAAAAGCATTGGTTTTACGACGGATTTTCCAAGCAGGTAGCCAGCGCTTAAAAAATGAAGCGCGGGGTTTACCAGATGGTTTTCTCAATGCTGCTTGCTGAGATTTATTGGTAATAACCGCTCTTGGAAATGTTAAATAAAATCCGATAAAACAGTTAATCGTCCAAATTAAGGACACAATACCCAGTATTAATTTACCGATATCACCCAGCAATAAATCTCGGTGCAACCAGAATACCTTGTACATCGTATTGCGCCATGCCCACTCCTCTTTATCACGTGTACCGATGATTTCACTAGTAAAGGGATCGACATACACCTCTTGGAACGGGGCGTTAGGAGAATTATCTGCTGCCTGACCTCGCGTTCTATCTACCGAAAAAACTGCTGACTTGTTAGGCTCTACTGACGTTGGCATACTAGAAAATTGATACTGTGGATAGGCGCTGATAACAGCATCATGAAGTGTGGCGATCGGTAGTGGCGGCTTATGTTGCGCCTCAATACTTGCCAACCTATGATTGAACACATCATCCAGCTCATCATGAAACGCCAATAGTGTGCCCGTGATACCAGCAATGATCAAAAAGGCGGCCATCGCAAGCCCAGTATAACGATGAATCCATAAACAGCTCTGACGCAACGTAAGGGGAAATGAAGTCATTAGTCTTGATTGTTTATTCATTGGTTATTGGTATTTAAAAAAATTATGATTGCTAGCACATACTTCACTATTTACTGACCATAAAAAAGCCAGCTATCCTATACAGACAGCTGGCCCTTTCATCTATCATCAGGTGACAATAAGATTAGAACTGGTAAGTTAAAGACGTTTTGATGTTACGTCCCATTTCAAAATCCGTGTAATTGTCATCTAAAGCATTGTTACGTGAGGCATGACTGGCATAGGTTTCATCAAATAGGTTATATACTCCAAGTGTGGCTTTTAAGCCTTCAACTTGAGTCGGTGTATAGCTCATATAGATATCATGAACGTCGTAGTTTGGTTTTTTAACGTCATCGCCACCAGTGTTAGGCATGACTGAAGCAACATAAGTACTGCGCCAGCCAAGCTCGGTAGTCTCTGTTGGGGCATAACCAAGGTTGACCATGTACTTATCACCTGACTCAGAGCTACTACCGCTCACTGAAGAAATGTTATAGCCGGTTTCTTCGCCTTTACTGCGGGCGCGTGCATAGCTTAAACCCATGCTAAAGTTATCTGCTTTATAATCCGCTGCTAGCTCGACGCCTTTGATTTTATAATCTTCGTCTTTGTTAATCACACCCTGACAGCTGCCGCCCAACTCTCCTGTGGCACAATCTAAACCAACTCTACTACCACCTGCGCGTACAAACTCAATATAGTTTTCGATATTGGTTTCGAAGTATTTGGCACTCAGTTGTAGCGCATCATTGCTGGTCGTCAGATCGCGTAAAGTCGTAGTGATACCGACTTCGGCATTGTCACCTTCTTCTGCTTTTAGATTGCTATTCACAAAAGTGTCTTTGCCGTCAGCATTAAAGATGGCTTGGCTTAGATCTGGGCCATTGAACAACTGCGTATAACTGGCAAATACTTGCGTACGTGGTGCAATTTCATAGCTGGCAGCCAATGCACCAACGACGTTATCATACGTTTTTCCAGCAGAAACGAACTCTGGCGATTCATAACGGTCATAGCGAACGCCTGGCGTTAGGGTCAACTTACCCATTTGCCATTGGTCTTCTAGATATACTGATGTATTGGTCGCCTCATCCCTACTCGCTTTGGCGAAGTCTCGTGACATCTCGGACTCTTTTTTGTAATGCTCAACGCCAGCGATAAGCTTATGCGTGCCTGTAATGCCCTCGACGATGCTGCTATCAATCACGCTGGTATTTTGAACTTTAGCACCCGTAGTTTTCACCTGTGCATCAAACTCAAAGCCAGGCTCGCCATCAGAGTTACGTAAGATTTGTGTTTCGGATTGATAAACGTTGCTATCAACATCGATTAAGCGGTTACTTGGGTTATAAGTATAATCAAGCACATAAGTATCGCGTTTTACTTCCTGTGGAATGATTGGGTTCCAGCTATCAGGACCTGGGGTTGCTGGAAAGTCTGGACGTAGTGGGAACTTGCCTTTGTTTTCAGTACGGCTAAAGCTAGCGCCTACATGATGGTCGTCAGTAATATAAGCGCTCGCTTTTAATAAGATATTTTCGCCTTTGCTATCTTGGGTTTGAATCTCACGACCCTTACCATCTTCGCCCGCATTCGCATCACGCTTGCCATAATACGCTAGTAAATCAACGTTTTCTGTCGGTGCGCCATAAACCGTGGCTGAGGTTAATAATTCATCATTGTTGCTGCCATAACCTGCATGCAGTTTGGCACCGATTTTTTGACCTGGTTTGAGCAAATCTGCTGCATCAACGGTTTCAAAAGCAACTGCGCCGCCGATTGCGTCGTTACCCAGCGTCACCGAATTATTACCAACCGCAACCTCGACTTGTTTTAACAAATCTGGGTCGATCGTAACGTCGCCCATGTGATAAAACAAAGCGCCTTCTTGACGCGCCCCATCAATCGTGACTTTTAGGTTGGTATCATCTAGTCCACGTACTCGTACACGCTGATTGACAGAGGATGTGCCACCGACACTAACCCCTGGTATGACGTCTAAAAAATCGCTTAAGTGGCTTGCTTGTGCGGCAGGTGTATAGTCATCTATGTAAACAGAATCTGTTTGCACCTTATCACGTATTGAGCCATTGGCTGTCACCGTAATAGTCTGCAACGTGGTGCTTGGCATGTCTTCTGCAGGCGCAGCACTAGCCGCTTGTGACCATAATACCGCTGCCACGCCCATGGACAATACCGTCATTTGACCAGATAGTTTTGATAACTTTACTTCACGCATAACACACTCACTTTATTGACTATCAAAAATTAGAATTTTTAAGAGCTATTTGCTTTTGATAACAGCTTATTATTGAAAACCATTTTTTAGACGATTAGAGTCTTGACAAAGCCTAAAATTTTATACGAATAACAATACTAATGATAATTGTTAGCATTTAAATAACGAGGGGCATAATAACGAAGTATTAACAATTTGGCAATAATTAATGCGAGAAGCTTAATATTGAAAAATAGCTCTAAATCTAGCTGGCTTATTCTGTTTTATTACTTGCTGTTTTTAGATAAATAGAAATAGCTATCAAACCAAATCTGCTGCGCTATGTTCTTCTAATAGACCGTTATTATTTGAAAGATAAAGCCATCAACATGAAAAAAAACATTGCAATAACCAACCCTTTCACTATACCCTTAGATAGTTGACCAATTAGTCAGGTTTAAACCTACGACTATTAGTCATATTGATAAATAATAGCTAGCTGCTGATATTTATTAGCACAAGGATAAGTGCGACTCTTTGTGAGAAAACTAAGCAATATGAATATAAACGGTGTGTCGACATCCACCTCTAAACTCATCACACTGCTTAGCTCTCTCCACAGAGCTTGGACTAAAAGTCACTTTAGGAGGAAGCCAAGATGAGTGAACACACTCAAGGGAACCCCGATTTACTATACGGATTGCATGATCGCCCCACCCCTACAAAAGCCTTTTTAGGCGCAGTACAACACGTACTTGCCAGCTTTGTCGGTATCATCACCCCCTCATTAATCATAGGCGGCGTCTTAGGTTTGGGGGAGCATATCCCTTATCTCATCAGCATGTCATTGATGGTGTCAGGGGTCGCTACCTTTATTCAGACACACAAAGTTGGACCCGTAGGTTCAGGTCTAATGGCGTTACAAGGAACCAGTTTTGGCTTCTTAGCCGCGGTATTGGCCGCAGGTTTTGTAGTAAAAAACAAAGGCGGGAGTCCGGAGGAAATTCTCTCTGTTATCTTTGGCGTCTCATTTCTTGGTGCTTTTGTTGAGATTTTCTTAAGTCAATTTATCACCAAACTCAAATCTCTGATGAGTCCAATCGTCACTGGTTGTGTAATTGTAACTATCGGTCTGTCATTAACCAAGGTTGGTCTGACAGATTTGGCAGGTGGCGTCGGTGCTGAAGATTTCGGGAGTATGCAGAATCTGATGCTCGGTGGCGGAGTCTTGGTCAGTGTGGTGCTGATTAGTATTGTTAATAATAAAGTCATTCGCTCCAGTGCCATTTTTATAGGTTTGATGCTTGGTCTGATCGCAGCGATTCTCATGGGACGTATTGATTTCTCGTTGGTCTCTCAAGCTTCTATTTTTACGCTACCTGTACCATTCAAGTTTGGTTTTGGGTTTGATTGGCAAGCTTTTATTCCCATTGCCTTTATGTATGTCATTACCAGTATTGAAACATCTGGCGATTTGACGGCGACTTCGATGATATCAGGCGAACCTATCAAAGGGCCTCTATACGAGAAACGTATTAAAGGTGGCGTATTAGGAGATGGTGTCAACTCGTTGATTGCGGCGGTGTTTAATACTTTCCCAGTGACGACATTTAGCCAAAACAACGGCGTGATTCAGATGACCGGTATTGCCAGTCGCTATGTGGGCTTTTATGTTGGGGCCATACTGTTCATCATGGGACTGTTCCCTATTTTGGGTGCTATCTTTACCCAGTTGCCAAAACCAGTGGTTGGTGGTGTGACGTTATTGATGTTTGCAACGGTAGCAACCGCTGGTATTCGTATCCTATCAACCGTCAACTTTACCCATCGCAACATCTTAATCATTGCCACTTCGCTAGGTCTGTCCATGGGCGTGGCTTTTGTTCCTGACGTGTTCGCACAGGCGCCGCAGCTTTTCCGTAATATCTTTGGTTCGGCAGTTACTATGTCAGGTATTGTGGCCATTACTCTTGATATGATTTTACCCAAAAACTACGGTGTCGAATTTGATACGGCAGAGCAACATCTGGATGATGGCCTAAAGCCTCTTAGACAAAAGGCTTCTTAAACGTACGTTAGGGCATGTCTAATTCTTTACCAATAAGCATTACTGCCTTTGGTTCTGGTTCTGGTTCTGGTTCTGGTTCTGGTTCTGGTTCTGCACATTGTCTCTTTTAGCTCTCCTTAATACGAAAGCATTCAGAATAATTTCGTATTAAGGGAGTTCTATAGACGTAAAATGATAATAAATAAGCATTACTCAAGACCACAGCCACGCAAAATGAACGGCACCAAAAAGTCTGCCGCCCGCGCTTCATCCTGCTGATCGTACTCACTCTTTTCCATCAAACCAACGATTTCTGTCTCAAATTCCGCATATCGCTGCGTCGTTGCCCAAATCAAAATCAATAGCTGTAAAGGGTCAGCGATGCCAATTTTGCCTTGCTCATGCCAAGTTTTCATCACTTGCGCCTTGTCTAGCGCCCACTCTTTCATGGTCGCCGACATAAAGTCATGCAGATGCGGGGCACCGCCGATGACTTCAAGGGCAAACAACTTATGGCGATTGGGATGAGCAAACGCTTGATGCAATTTGGTACGGACGAACTTTTCGATGACGATTTTAGGATCGCTATCGACTGTCATGGTGACTAAGCCATCGTTCCATTCTTGAATAATAGAGTGCAGCACAGCTTGGTACAGGTTTTTTTTATTCTTAAAGTAGTAATGAACATTGGCTTTTGGTAGCTCGGCTCTATCGGCGATACCTTGCATGGTCGCCCCACGAAAACCTTGTAGGACAAACTCTTCTTCTGCTGCCGCCAAAATGACGGTTTGATTGTGGGCGCGGATATCTTGCTGATTTCGCTGTACAGGCGCGTCAGACGCTGCTTGTGGTTCTATATCGTTATGTTGAGCCATGATGAATGTTACCTGTCATTATTGTGATGAATAGAGAGTCATATACCAGCCAATAACTGGATTCATATGCTAATTTTTATGAAATATCACCAGCCTCAATAAAATATTTGCATAAAGTAGTTGACCAAATGGTCAGGTTTAAGCAGAATAGCTCATAGTAAACCAATTATTATTCGATAAATACTACTTTAGCATGAGATGTTATCGAGAAATGTTACTCCACCGCTTTTGTCAGAAAAGAAAAGGATGTCATTGTGAAATTATCTTTACAGCAATTTAATGAGCTCTCAACAGCTGAGGCAATTTCACATCTATTGACCTGCTGTACCAGCACCCATTGGGCGCAGGCTTTAGAAAAAAAACGTCCTTTTGCCGATATACCCATACTACTTGCCCATAGTGACCACGCTTGGCAACAAGCACAGACAGAAGAAGCCCAGTTACTAGAGGCTTTTGATGGTCATCCACAAATCGGCAACGTTGACTCATTAAAAGAAAAATACCGCAACACTCAAGACAGTGCTGCCCATGAGCAGTCAGGTGCCAATGATGCCAATGACGAGGTGATTGAAGCTTTGGCACAAGGCAATCAAGACTACCTTGATAAATTTGGCTTTATCTTTATCGTGTTTGCCACTGGTAAGAGCGCGCAGCAAATGCTCGATTTATTGTTAGCACGCTTGCCCAATGATCGCGCTACGGAGCTGGTCAATGCGGCGGCTGAGCAAAATAAAATCACCCGCTTACGTTTACAGAAACTGCTGAGTGACGCTTAACGCATTCAGCCTCATCTGACTCATCTATATAAAAGGAATTATTATGTCAGGTACTCTCTCATCACATATCTTAGATACCCATCTGGGCAAACCAGCCGCTGGTATTGCCGTGACGCTACACCGCGTGAGCACAAGTGGCGAGGCGTCACTATTAGCCAATGGCGTCACCAACGCGGATGGACGCGTGACACCAGATAGCTGGTCGTTTGACCCAACGATTGATATTGCTGAGTATCACTTAGATGTTGGTCGTTATACCTTAACATTTGATACGCAGTCTTATTTCGATGCACAAAATCTCACGGCTTTTTATCCGCAAGTAGTCATCGACTTTATGATAAGTGATAACGGTCACTATCATGTACCGCTACTGCTTAGCGCACATGGCTACAGCACGTATCGCGGCTCGTAGTTTTTAACATCACTATATAAAAGAACATCGCCGTAGCAAAGCACATTGAAAGACTGAAAAAAGCTGAACAAAAGAAAATTGTAAAAAGGACATTTGCAACATGGGCGCTTATTATCTCGATTGGTTTAATTTATTTTTTCGCTGGTTCCACGTCATCGCTGGCGTGGCATGGATTGGTGCGTCTTTTTACTTTGTTTGGCTAGATCTTAGTTTACGTAAACCGCCACAGTGGAAAGCCGACAAAGGCATTTCAGGCGACTTATGGGCGGTACATGGTGGCGGCTTTTATGAAATTGCCAAATACAAGCTCGAACCCGAAGAGATGCCAAAGACCCTGCATTGGTTTAAATGGGAAGCTTATACTACTTGGCTGACGGGTATGGCGATGCTCTCTATCGTCTATTATGCCAATGCAACTGCCTACTTGATTGATCCAAGCAAAGTCGCTTTTGGTAGTAGTGTCGGTGCCATCTCGACCAGTTTATTATTTTTATTCGGCAGCTATTTTATTTATGAGGTGATTGTCCGCAGCCATTTAGGCAAAAACTCCTTTATTTTTAGCACCATTATTTTTATCCTATTAATCATCGCCTGCTGGGGTTCTTATCAGCTATTTAGTGACCGTGCTTCGTTCATTCATATCGGTGCTATCTTAGGTACTGTGATGGCAGGTAATGTGTTTTTTGGCATCATGCCCGCTCAACGAGCGCTGGTAGAATGCGTGAGGCGTGGCGAAAAACCCGGCAAAGAAGTGGCGGACTTGGCACTACAAGCAAAAAATCGCTCGCTGATGAACAACTATTTTACCTTACCGCTGATCTTTACCATGATTAGCAATCATTATCCGATGATGTACTCTCATGCTCACGGTTGGTTGGTATTGGTATTTGTGGGTATCATCACGGCCATTGTACGTCACTATTTTAACCAAAAACATTTAGACAATCATAAGCCGCGTTATTTGGTCATCCCTGCTGTCTTAACCGTATTATTAATTATTTGGATGCGCCCAGAACCAATTGAGCCATTACCTGTTGTCGCTGCTGCAGTCGCTGCTGAAACGGCGACACCAAATAGTGTGCCACCAACAAATACTGATAGTGCAGTCGACGGTTCTACTATAAGCACTGACGCTGCCTCAAATGCAAATCTTACTACCGATGCTTTACCAGTGAGTGCCTCCGCGGACGATGCCATTATGGGTGTCGTACACACGCGCTGTAGCACTTGCCATGCCGCGCAGCCAACCCAGCAAGGATTCGCCGCGCCGCCAGCTGGTATCATCTTGCAGACACCAACTGACATGAAAATACATAAAGCAAAAATCGTCACTGCCGTACAAACGGGCTATATGCCACTGGGTAATCTCACACAGTTGACTGATAAAGAGCGCCAACAGCTCGTTGCCTATACGTCGGGATTATAGATAGCAGTCGTATGATTCAACCGCTATCCCTTAATGACGATGATTTTTTGTATAAAAGCCAGCAATGCAATCGGGCACTTTATTCATCTTCACTGCTAGGTGTAAAAAACAGCCCCTCTTGCTAACCCCTATTTTGCTTTAGTTTATCTAGGATATATTGAAAATGAGTAAAAAAATAATCAGCGATTTTAATCAAGATACCTACCCTCGCGACTTAAAAGGCTATGCTGATAAGCCACCAAAAGCCAACTGGCCAGGCGGTGCTAAAATCGCTGTGCAGTTCGTCCTCAATATCGAAGAAGGCGCAGAAAATAGCGTCATCCATGGCGATGCTCAGTCAGAGCGGTTTTTATCGGATGTCTTGGGTACGCCAGAATTTAACAATCGTCATCAGTCGATTGAGTCAGCCTTTGAGTATGGTAGCCGTGTGGGTGTTTGGCGAGTACTGGACACTTTTAAAGAATACGGTTTGCCGATTACAACCTTCACTTGCGCCGCTGCTGCTGAAAAGACGCCGCACATTATCGAACGAGTATTAGAAGATGGTCACGAAATCGCCAGCCACGGTCTACGCTGGATTACGTATCAAGATATGTACCGCGAAACCGAGCGCGAGCATGTGCGCCGTGCCACTGAAATATTCGAGCGTATGATCGGTGGTCAACCCCTTGGTTGGTACACGGGGCGAGATAGCCCGAATACTCGTGAGTTGGTCGCCGAACAAGGTGGCTATATTTATGACTCCGACTCTTATGCGGATGAACTGCCTTACTGGCTCAATGTCAAAGTAGAAGACGGTAACAAAATCGCTCGTAAGCCGCATTTGGTCATTCCCTATACCTTAGAAACCAATGACATGCGCTTTACCTCAAGCCCCGGTTTTACCAACGCCGAGCCTTTTTATCAATACCTAAAAGACAGCTTCGACACCTTATACGAGGAAGGCGCACACACACCCAAGATGCTGACCATCGGTCTGCACTGCCGCATCATTGGTCGCGCAGGCCGCATCATTGCCCTCAAAAAGTTTTTGCAATATATCGCTAGCAAGCCCGATGTGTGGGTATGCCGCCGTGATGACATTGCCAAACACTGGTATAAAAACCATCCAGCCACAGCCGATAACACTGCAAACTGGATGTAACCATAAGTTTAGACACAAATTTATCGAGGCTCAACACCACTAAGGAACATCAATAATGTCAACAAAGAGTACTTATTACGCACCAACTGGCGGATTGCCTCCACAAACACAGCTACTATCTGATCGCGCTATCTTCACCGAAGCTTATGCGATCATTCCCAAACGTGTACTAACCGACATTGTTATTAGCTACCTGCCTTTTTGGACAGGTATGCGGATGTGGGTGATTGCACGTCCTTTGACTGGTTTTTCAGAAACCTTCTCACAATACATCGTTGAAGTGGCACCAAATGGCGGCTCTCAAAAGCCTGAGCTGGATAGTAAAGCAGAAGCCGTATTGTTTGTTGTTGAAGGTGAAATGGATATTACTATTGAAGGCGAAGCGCATCATCTTGAAGCGGGTGGCTATGCTTTCTTACCGCCGGAATGCAAATGGACGCTAAAAAACAATAGCGACAAGCACGTTAAATTTCATTGGATTCGCAAAGCTTATCAATTTGTAGAGGGTATTGATGCGCCCGAAGCCTTTGTAACAAGCGATCATGATGTTGAAGCAATTGAGATGCCGGGTACTGATGGCGTTTGGAAAACCACCAGATTTACCGAGCAGTCTGATATGCGTCACGACATGCATGTGAATATCGTTACTTTCCAGCCAGGTGGCGTGATTCCATTTGATGAAACTCATGTTATGGAACATGGTTTGTATGTCCTAGAAGGTAAAGCCGTCTATCACTTAAATGGTGAATGGGTAGAAGTGGAGGCAGGTGATTTTATGTGGTTACGCGCATTCTGCCCACAATCTTGTTACGCCGGTGGTCCTGGTCCATTTAGATACTTGCTCTATAAAGATGTGAACCGTCATATGCCGTTTATTCGTCCAGCACGATAAGCCATGCGCAATCACAATAACAATCAGAACAACAAAGCATTCAGAACGATGAGCAATCTAGAGGCATAATCATTAATTCGAATATGTCATTTATTCCCAGATGGTGGTTTAAGTCGCGTACGGGTTTATGGCAAAGTGGCTCATAGCAATTATAAACAGTGATCACCAAAAGTAAGGCAAAGTCATGAGTACTCTTATGAAGACTACGATCGTTGCAAGACCTTTAACCAAAGCTGAGTTTGCGCCCTACGGCACCGTAATTGAGCCCTATGACAAGGAAGCACAGACGCCTGAAAATAGCTACCATATCAATAAAGGCTATGCCTGTCGCCATCACGCCATCGCTGAAGCCAAACTTGACGGCGGCGATGTCGGCATGAGTATCTTTCGCGCCAAAAAGCGTGAATTTCCTATTGCGTTGTCGGTCATGGAATATCATCCATTTGGTACGCAAGCGTTTTTCTCAATGAATGGTCAGGATTATATCGTCATCGTTGCGCCTGCTGGTGCGCCGCCACAGTCTGCGGATGATTTGACCGTGTTTTATGTCAAATCTCATCAAGGTGTGCAATACGATGCTAATGTCTGGCATCATCCGCTACTTGCCCTCGGTTGTGACTCTGATTTTTTGGTGATAGATCGTATCAATGGCGAAGGCAAAAACTGTTATGAGCTGGAGATAGATGATTGGCAGGTGCAAATTGAGCTTGCCAGTGAGCAATCTGCCGTTTAATTAGGATCTGCAAACGAGCTATTAACCATTCATAAAGCCAGTTAATAAAGATTAGCTGGCTTTATTGTGAATGTAGGGTCAATCCTATATAAATAATCATCCTCTAGAAAACAGTAAACATTTAGCAGCGACAGCAAAACATCTACCTAGGCTACTTGCCTTTTATGTACTATCGTACTAGAATACTGAAACGAAGTAAGCATCCTTTTTCTTTTCTATTAAGATGAATGTTATGAGCACAGACCCTTATCAAAGCTTATTAAGCCATTTAGCCAGTTGTCATGACAGCGCCGCTATCGACCTGCTATTCAGTGCGCTATTGACAGAAAAAGAGCAGCAGGAAATTGCCAATCGTATCCGCATTTTTGACTTACTTGAGCACGGTGTCACCCAGCGCGAGATATCTGAACAGCTAGGTGTCGGTATTGCTACCGTCTCGCGCGGCGCTAAAGCCATGCAAGTTCACGATGTGAGTGCCTTATTAACGACTCATAGAGAAAGCACACCTATACAAGATGCTTAACTTATTGAAAAATATGATATTAATATACTCTCTTCTTATTTGATCAATCATTGAACCAATTTGGATATTGTTATGACCTCTCCTAACTCAAAACCTAGCCAACCTGCTGATATTGATATTCCTAGTAAACCACAGCGCATTAAACTCACGCAGGATATTGATTTCTTTGCGTTGTTTAAACGTATTGAGCACGCTTTTGAGACTTGTTATTTACTCGAATCACTGGGCGAAGATGGACATATGGCACGTCATCACGCCATTGGTTTCGACCCCGTGATGACTATTGCTGCCATTGATCGTACAACCCTCGCGATTACTGATAATAAAACCGCTGAGACTAGCCACTATCAGACTGATAATCCTTACGAACTACTGCGTAAAATTACGCCGCAGCACGTCATTGCTCGCGACCAAAGCGGTGGTCTCGTCGGTTATTTGGGTTACGACAGTGTCAATTTCTTTGAACCCAGTCTCAATGCTAAAGCCAGCGACGACTTTGAACCGTTTAAATTTGGCGTATATTTGGATGGTCTAACGCTCGATAAGATGACCGGTGAGATTTTCTATTTTTATTATCCTACCGCGCAGCAAGACAATCGCATCGAGCAAATCAAAGCCCTACTTGATGAGTCAATTCCAAGCTATGAGCCGCCTACGGTTGAGTTTTTGGGTGATGGCATGAGTCAAGAAGAGCATGCCAAAGTCGTTATGCAAGTCAAAGAAGACATCATCTCAGGGCGTATCTTTCAATGTGAGGTCGGTTTTAAATCTAAGTATCGCATCGCCGGTGATAAAATGCCCATTTATGAAAAATTGCGTTCGGTCAATCCGTCGCCGCACATGTATTTTATGAAATTTGCTCAGCAATGCATCATTGGAGCGTCACCAGAGCTGCTATTTCGCTTGCGTCAAGGTGAGATGGAAACTTATCCACTGGCAGGCACAGCCAAGCGCGGCGTCGATGTCGTTGAGGACCGACAGCTTGCTCGCGCCTTATTAAATGATGCTAAAGAGATTGCCGAGCACAATATGTTGGTCGACCTGCACCGCAATGACATTGGCCGTGTGGCACAATTTGGTACTGTAAAAGTACGTAGCCTTATGGATATCAAACGCTTCTCACACGTGCAACATATCTCGTCTGAGATCGTCGGGATTTTGCATCCTAATGAAGATATGTTTAGCGCCCTTGCCAGTAACTTTCCCGCAGGTACTTTGTCAGGCGCACCAAAAGTTGAAGCGATTAAAGTCATCAACGAGCTAGAACCAGATGGACGCGGTGCTTATGGTGGTGCGCTTGGATCGTTTAATTTCAATGGTGATTGTATTTTTGCCATTCCTATTCGTAGCCTATTCATCAACGGTGAGTCTGCCTATGCGCAAACCTGCGGTGGTAATGTTTATGACTCCAATCCTGCTGATGAATATCTAGAAATTCAGCGTAAATTGTCTGCCATGAAAGTGGTATTAGACAGTTTTATGAACCCGTAAATTGCTTATATTTTGCCAAAGAGTTGATAACCAATGAATGTTTTAATTATAGATAACTACGACTCGTTTACCTTTAATCTTTACCAATATATCGGTGAGATCTTACAGACGATGGACAATGATAAAGCCACAAACGTCATGGTTAAACGTAATAATGAGATAACGTTAGCTGATGTGCAGGCAATGAATCTTGACCGCATTATCATCTCACCCGGCCCTGGCGCTCCTGACGACCCTTCCTACTTCGGTATTTGTGCCGAAGTAATTGAGGTCATGGGTAAGACGACACCGCTACTGGGTGTTTGCTTAGGTATGCAAGGCATCGCCCATGTATTTGGCGGTGACGTGATACGTGCTGGTGTACCGATGCATGGTAAGGTCTCATCGATTCGCCATGATGGCGCGGGTGTCTATCAAGGCTTGCCACAAGAGATAGAAATCATGCGCTACCACTCATTGATGGTAAAAGCAGACAGCCTACCAGATTGCTTGGCTGTCACAGCCGTCGTCGCCAATGATGCTCATGCTGAGTTAAACCTAACCGAATCTGCGCTAGCAGGTGATGAAATTATGGGGCTACAGCATAAAGACTATCCCATTCAAGGCGTACAGTTTCATCCAGAGTCATTTGCAACTGAAGGTGCCAAACGCTTGCTGACGAATTTTTTGCTACAGTTGTAAGTCATGATGCTTAAGTTTGGGGAATATGACATCAAAGGATAATAAGCTAAAGAGCAGCGTACTTCTAACTCAAATAAATTGAATTTTATGCCTAACTGACTTGTGTTAGTACTTAATTAACGCTTTAATGATAGACTAAAAAAACAAACAAAAGACAGCCCTTACTCGGGTTGTCTTTTTCTTATGTCAGTATTGTATGATGCCATTAGCTAAAAGGCTTGGACAGTTTGAGGTTTTGAGTTTGGGCATGGGTTTTGATATCACATAAAAATAGAGAGCGATATGGCAAATACCGATGGCATAATGTCAGCGCGGCAGTCATGGATAGGCACCATTCAAATCATCACGGCGGCGGTCTGCTGGGGTACGTTAGGGATATTTTCAACCTACCTCAATCAAATTGGCTTTAGTGGTTGGCAGATTACGATCTTACGTATCGTGACCGCTGCTTTTCTTATTCTTGTTATGCTACCGAAATTATGGCCGCGTCTTATCAAGCTTCGTCGAAAGCAGTGGCTTGGACTGGCATTGCAGTCTTTGATTGGCGTACTTGGTATGTCGGTATGCTACTTTTTTGCTGTGATTTATGTCGGTGCTGGGCCTGCGGTTGCCTTGCTTTATACTGCGCCTGTTTTTAGCTTATTGTTTTCAGCATTCTTGCTTGATGAATCCATTACTCGAAAGTCGGCATTATTGGCGCTCATGGCAGTATTTGGTGTCGGCTTGACGATGCTAGGCGAGCAGGCGCAAGTCAACTGGGGTATTTTACTGGGACTGCTAGCAGGCGTGTGTTATTCCTTATACGGGGTGCTCGGCAAGCGTGCGATGCACGATGCACACCCTGCGCCTTTGGTGTTTTTTACCTCTATTATCATCAGTGCCGGTGTACTGCTATTATTACCTGAAACTTATCAAACCTATGGGCAGTTATTGAGCTTACCTTTACATACTTGGGGCTATGCTTTGGGATTGTCTTTGATTGGAACCGTCGTCCCTTTTGCGCTTTATATGAAAGCGTTAGAGAAATTACCTGCCACTCGTGCATCGGTATTTACGATTTTTGAACCATTGACCGCCATTGCCCTTGCGATATTATTACTGCATCAATCCTTATCTTGGATTCAATATGTGGGCGTGGTGTTAATCTTACTGGCAGCTTTGTTTAATGCAATATTAAACGGTACCGCCACTCGCGTACCACGCTGGCTAAAAAGACGACAAAGAATTTAGTCTGCACTCTTCAAAGGTTTTGAATAGCCCTGTTGCCATTGTTATCAAACGAAAAAAGCCCCAACGATAATGTCATCGTTGAGGCTTTTTGTTGAGTATCTTTCGAAATGTTTAAAAACTTAACCAAGTGCTTTAAAATTGATTAAAGTAAAGGATTTACGACGATAGAAACTCAATGAAGACGGTAATTTTTTACCTCATTACTGTTCAATACGCTGCAAAAAGGCCTGCGTACGTGGATGCGTAGACAATTCGAACATCTGCTTAGGACTGCCTTCTTCGACCACGTGGCCATCCTCAATGAGCACCACATGATCTGCCACATCACGAGCAAATTTAATCTCATGAGTGACAACGACCATCGTCCAACCTTCAGATGCCAGTTGCTTCATCGTTCCCAGCACATCTTGTACCAATTCAGGATCGAGCGCAGAAGTCGGCTCATCAAACAGCAATAGTGACGGTTCGATAGCCAGTGCACGAGCAATGCCGATACGCTGCTGCTGACCACCAGACAATTGGAACGGATACAGATCTGCCTTATCTGATAACC
Organism: Psychrobacter aquimaris; assembly: GCF_016107525.1. GTDB lineage: Bacteria > Pseudomonadota > Gammaproteobacteria > Pseudomonadales > Moraxellaceae > Psychrobacter > Psychrobacter aquimaris. The sequence continues at coordinate 166,948 of NZ_JABASR010000003.1, forward strand.
CTACTTTATCAAGTAATGCCAGTGCCTGTTCGCGGGCTTGCGCCTTAGTTTGCCCTTGTACCACCGTCGGCCCAAGCATTAGGTTTTCAATCGCGGTCTTGTGTGGAAACAGGTTATAAGATTGAAATACCATGCCTGATTTACGCTGCAACGCCAGCAACGTTTTCTTCTTAGGCTTGGTAGCAAAATCAACCGTTAAGCTGCCATCATCAAAAGCAATGATGCCTTGATCAGGAATTTCCAGCGCATTCAAGCAGCGTAAAAAAGTGGTTTTACCAGACCCTGACGGCCCTAATATCACCACTACCTTGCCTTTTTCGATGGTCAAGTCGATGCCTTTAAGCACTTGATTGCCACCAAAAGCTTTGTGAATATTAGTGACTTGAATCATAAAGCTTCCTGTTGTACTGATATCTATTTGCTAATAACACACGCTTATCGACGCGGTATTACCATCCTATACTGCCCCAATTATCAAGGGTTTATTTCGCCACATAACGATCGAGTCTGGTTTCAAGCTTACCTTGAATAAAGGTCAAGAACAGACAAATACCCCAATAAATAATGGCCGCTTCGGTATAAACCAACATAAACTCATAGTTACGTGCCGTGATGATTTGTGCCTGCTTAAATAGCTCGGTTACCAATACCAATGATGCCAAAGACGTGTCTTTTACTAGGCTGATAAAGGTATTGGATAACGGGGGTACTGACACCCGAAGTGCTTGCGGCAAAATCACGTGGCGAAAGGTTTGTAGATACGTCAAGCCAACGGTTGAGCCTGCTTCCCACTGTCCTTTCGGAATGGACAAAATCGAAGCACGCACCGTCTCCGATGCATAAGCGCCAATATTGAGCGAAAAGGCTATAATTGCTGAAGGAAAGGGATCAAGCTTTACCCCGATACTCGGCAAGCCGTAGAAAATAATAAATAACTGAACAAGCATTGGCGTACCGCGAATGGCGGACACATAAATACGGGCAAGTCTGTAAATAACCTCATGAAACCAACTGGCACGCGGAACGATACGAATCAATGCCACTGTCAATGCAATCATCATCCCAATCGCAAATGAGATCAATGCCAGCGGTATCGAATAATAGATACCGCCTTTGAGCATCGGCCAAAACGAATCAATGACAATTTGCGCCCGCGCAGGATCCATAAATGGCAATAATGCCAATAAATCAGTGAACATTGACGTAATAGACGCTAGCATTATTTTTGTTGACTTATATCAGCACCAAAGAACTCTTCGCTAAGCTTGGTCAGTGTCCCATCAGCTGCTAATGCGGCCATTGCTTCATTCAGTTTTGCCACGACTTCATCATCACCTTTTATGAGTACTAGACCTGACCCAGTCTGCTCACTAGCAGGCGCTGTCAGTTTGATCTCAAGTGCTGCATCTGGGAATTTTTTTAGATAATCCAATACTGCCAGATTGTCATTCATCGTGAAGTCAGCTCGATCTTGCTTAACCAGTTGAATCGCTTGCGCCATACCATCGACAGGGACGATTTCTGCGCCGTAGCGTTCTGCAAGCTCACCATAGTTACTGCTCAATGATTGCGCAGTACGCAGACCTTTTAAACCTTCCCACGAGCTATAACGATTGTCATCAGTCGGTGCTAAAACAACAGCACCTGACCAGCTATACGGCATGGCTTTGTCATACTTTGCCAAACGTTCAGGCGTGGTCAAGCTTACTTGATTGGCCACCATATCGAAGCGTTTTGAGTCCAAACCAGCCAGCATAGCATCCCACTGGGTCTCTTTAAATTCGACGTCTACGCCTAGTTTATCCGCAACCGCACGTGTCACTTCGACATCATAGCCCGTCAGCTTGCCACTCTCATCATGATAGGTGAATGGTGGATAAGTACCCTCTGTACCGACGTTGATGGTGCCACCATTATTGATACGTTGCAGCAAATCAGAGCCACCCGTCGCGGCACTGTCCGTCGCATTGGTTTCTGCTTCATTGGTAGTAGACTGACCACAAGCGGCAAGTAGCATAGTACTGGCGGCAAGGGCTAAAAGAGTACGACGTTTCATAAGACGTCCTTATAAGAGTGAATGAATAATGCAAAAAAGGTGTCGTGCCAATAAGACCATAGCAACAAATAAGGATAAGACCAGCACAGGCAAATACTATAATAAAGTATTTGCGCCGCATTATTTAGCTTTGGCTGCTCGATTTGAGGATGCTCAGCATATTTTTCAATACTGTTTTTATATTATCTTTGAATTTTTAGACATTTTTTAGGCAGGTCTTAATATTATTATTGCCGATTAAATAGCCATTCATTCATATACTAGCGCACTTCAGAAAGAATAAACGTACAAAAACAGTGAGCATGCGTAAGACTATTATAATTCACCTGAGAATTGATAGCGATCACCGGCATGCCACATCGTCACAAAGGTCAATACTCGACCTGCTGAATAAGTCTGACGACGCAATACCAATGTCGGCGACTGCGGTGCGATTTGCAGTAGCGCGGCAATCTCATCTGGTGCTGCTAGTGCACGAATGGTATAGCGACCGCGCTCCAGTGGACTTTTGGCAATGAGGTAATCACTGGTATTGACCACACTGAAATCCTGCTCAATAAATTCTGGCACCTTCTTCGCATCCACCCAGCGCTCTTCATACTGTATGGGCTGACCATCCGCAAAATGAATGATTTTTACCTCGTATAAAACAGGAGTATCGCTGCTACTATCTGCGCCCGTACTGTCATCCATTATGGTTGTATGAGCGTTTGTGTTAGAGCTTGTATTAGAAGACACAGCTACTTCATCAATATCAAATTTACGCCGTAATTCATCGTTCAACATCGCAGCAGTAAGTACACGCTTACTCACCACTTGTGCCTGATAATCACGATTGGCAGATTTTAGATCCTGCGCGATATTACGCACTTCTACAAAGGTATGATTGAACTGCTGCTGCGCGACAAACGTTCCCGATCCTTGCCGGCGCTCTAGCACTCGCTCTTCGCTTAGTTCTTTCAAGGCGCGATTGACCGTCATGCGAGATACGCCAAATTCTTTTGCCAACGCCATTTCTGTAGAAATTGCATTGCCCGCTTGCCATTTACCAGAGTGAATATTGTCTAATATGGCATTTTTAATCCGCTGATATGCCGGAATTGTCTTTGTCATGTCCGTTTTTAACCGTTAATTTCACCAATAAGAGTAGCGCCATAATATCACGAGATAACGTCATGAGCCTTGGCAAAACACCCTGACTTCTGTCTATCCACCAAAACCCTCACAAAAATAATTAAGTCATTTATAAAAAAATTGCTTGCATGAAAAAATAAACTTTGATAATTTGTATATACAACTTTACAGCGGTACTAAAAAATCTGCTTCGTTTAATCTATATTTCGCTGAATGTATAGACTGACTGTAAAACACTGACTTTGATTACTTTATCGCCCTACTAGCTATTACAAGGATATGTTCATGACTACTGACCATGGAACCAACAACACCAAATTGACTCGCCGTGATGAGAGCCGTAATATCGCTGCACCAACTGGCAGCACCCTTCATTGCAAAAGCTGGCTGACCGAAGCACCTTATCGCATGCTGCAAAACAACCTACATCCTGATGTGGCGGAAAATCCAAAAAGCCTTGTGGTATACGGTGGTATTGGCCGCGCCGCCCGTAATTGGGAAAGCTATGATCAAATCTTAGAGTCGCTGAAAGAGTTAGAAGATGATGAGACGTTGCTAGTACAGTCTGGTAAACCAGTAGGCGTATTTCAGACGCATGAAAACGCACCGCGTGTCTTGATTGCTAACTCAAATCTCGTACCGCGCTGGGCAACATGGGAGCACTTCAATGAGCTCGATCGTAAAGACTTGTTTATGTACGGTCAGATGACGGCGGGTAGCTGGATTTATATCGGTACGCAAGGCATCGTGCAAGGGACTTACGAGACCTTTGTCGAAGCAGGTCGTCAGCATTATGATGGTAGCTGGGCAGGTCGCTGGATTTTAACCGCTGGTCTTGGTGGTATGGGCGGCGCGCAGCCACTAGCCGCGACTTTTTCAGGCGCAACTTCACTGAACATCGAATGTCAGCAGTCTAGTATCGATTTCCGCTTGCGTACTGGTTATGTCGATAAGCAAGCAGACGATCTTGACCACGCTTATGAGTTGATCAAACAGCATACCGACGCAGGTGAAGCGGTTTCAATCGCCCTCCTTGGTAATGCCGCAGATATTTTGCCTGAGATGGTCAAGCGTGCTAATGCTGGCGGTATGAAGCCAGATTTGGTCACCGATCAAACCTCAGCGCATGATTTGATCAATGGCTATCTACCAAGCGGCTGGACCGTTGAAGAATGGAAAGCTGCCCAAGAAGATCCAGAGCAACATGCAGCGCTGACCAAAGCCGCTGCTGAATCTTGTGCGGTACACGTCCAAGCGATTTTGGATCTGCAAGCGATGGATATTCCAGCGACTGATTACGGTAATAATATCCGTCAAGTGGCGTTCGATGAAGGCGTCAAAGATGCCTTTAATTTCCCAGGTTTTGTCCCCGCCTATATTCGTCCACTATTTTGCCAAGGCAAAGGCCCATTCCGCTGGGTCGCGCTCTCAGGCGATCCAGAAGACATTTACAAAACCGATCAAAAAATCAAAGAGCTATTCCCTGAAAATCAGCATATCCATCGCTGGCTCGATATGGCAAAAGAGCGTATTCAGTTCCAAGGCTTGCCTGCGCGTATCTGCTGGTTAGGTCTTGGCGAACGTGACAAAGCAGGCTTGGCATTTAATGAAATGGTCAAAAACGGTGAGCTAAAAGGCCCGATCGTTATTGGTCGTGATCATTTGGATACGGGCTCTGTCGCTAGTCCAAACCGCGAAACAGAGAGCATGAAAGACGGCTCAGACGCGGTATCTGATTGGGCACTCTTAAACGGCATGCTGAACGTGGCAGGCGGCGCAACGTGGGTATCACTGCATCATGGCGGCGGTGTCGGCATGGGCTACTCGCAGCATTCAGGTATGGTCATTGTCGCAGACGGTACAGATGCCGCAGCCAAACGCTTGTCACGAGTGCTCGTCAATGATTGCGGTTCAGGCGTTATGCGTCATGCCGATGCAGGTTATGAGTTAGCGATTAAAACAGCAAAAGATTACGGTCTAAACCTGCCAATGATTAAGTAGCATACCCAAACCATCTTATCAAGGAGGATAATATGATTGAGCAAAACACAACATCTGATCTGCACGATGAAAATGCAACGACATCGTCAAAAAAACTGCTATCGACCCCTGTGGCACTGATACAGCTCATTGTCTTTAGTGCTATCGGTCTGGTGATGTTTTTTGTGCCGTTTACCATTGGTGAAAAAAGCACGATTTTGTTCGATCATGGCGCGACCTATTTGGTTACTCAGCAGCATACTCTGTCGGTGACGTTACTGTTTTTACTTATGCTCTATGGCGTGAGTAAACCGTTTATCGACGGCTCGTGGAATAAAAATATCACTCATATGATTATGACTGCTTTTAAAGTGATCGGTCTGATATTGGCGGTGATGTATGTTGCTAGCGCTGCGCCTGCCTTCATGATGGAAGCAGACATGCTGCCGTTTTTGTTTGAAAAACTGGCATTACCAGTCGGTATGATTGTACCAATCGGGGCATTGATATTGGCATTTTTGGTTGGCTTTGGTTTGCTCGAGATGGTTGGTGTGCTCATGCAGCCGATTATGAAGCCTATCTGGAAAACGCCCGGATCATCGGCGATTGATGCCGTCGCTTCCTTTGTCGGTAGCTACTCTATCGGTCTACTCATTACCAATCGTGTGTATTTGCAAAAGCAATATTCAGCGCGTGAAGCCATTATCATCGCGACTGGATTTTCGACGGTATCAGCAGCGTTTATGGTGATTGTCGCCAAAACGCTTGGGATCATGGAATTTTGGAATATGTTTTTTTGGTCTACGCTAGTGATTACCTTTATTGTCACTGCGATCACCGCTCGAATTCCGCCTATCAGTCTTTTTGATGATAAGGTTGACCGTCCAATTCTTGATCACGCAAGAGGTAAACGACTAGCGGCAGCATTTGATTTGGGTTTGTCTACTTCTCGTCAAGCAACTGACCTCAAACAAATTTTATGGTCTAATTTTCGTGATGGTCTGACGATGGCAGCTGCTATTGTGCCTTCTATCATCGCTGTTGGCTTAACCGGATTACTATTAGCAAAATATATGCCCGTGTTCGATGCGTTGGGCTTGCTTCTTTATCCATTTACATGGCTTGGCGGCCTACCAGAGCCTCTGGTCGCTGCCAAAGGAATGTCAGCAGGATTGGCTGAAATGTTCTTGCCAGCCCTGTTGCTAAGTGACGCAGATATACTGACGCGCTATGTGGCAGGGGTCATCTCTATTAGCAGCGTACTGTTCTTCTCAGCCATGATACCTTGTGTACTGGCGACTGAAATTCCAGTCTCTGTTGGTAAAATGGTCATCATTTGGTTTGAGCGCGTGGTTCTTAGTATTTTGCTAGCCGCAGCGTTTGGACAATTGGCGCTGTATATGAACTGGATTACTTAAAAAATCTGAATTGGTTAAGAAAGTTTCGATAACATAACTGTCAACGATTTATAAACGACAGCATATATACAACAAACAATACCATTAATGTAGCTCATAAAATTAGGATTACAGCCATGACTAATATAAAAAAATTAACCCTACACCCACGCCAGCTTAGCTTTGAGATGCTACGTGCTATCTACGATCAGCCCGTTGTATTGACACTGCCTGAAAGTGCTTACGAGGCGATTGATGCCTCGCACGAAGACGTGCGTACCATCATTGCCCGTGACAAAAGCGCTTATGGCATCAATACTGGTTTTGGCTTACTGGCCAAGACGCGTATCAGTGATGACCAGCTTGAGCTGCTTCAGCGCAACCTGATCGTTTCTCACTCGGTTGGTACTGGGGAAGCATTACCAGATGGCGTGGTACGACTGATTATGGTGATGAAAGTTGCTAGCCTAGCACAAGGCGTTTCTGGCGTACGTCGCGAGGTAGTGAATAGCTTACTTGGTTTAATCAACAATCAAATCACGCCAAACATCCCAGCCAAAGGTTCAGTCGGTGCCTCTGGTGATTTAGCGCCTTTATCACATATGACACTAGCCATGATGGGTGAAGGTCACGTCTATGTCGATGGCAAAAAAGTCCTTGCCGCTGATGCATTAGCGCAGCACGGACTTAAGCCAATCACATTGGCAGCCAAAGAAGGCCTTGCGCTCATCAACGGTACGCAAGTATCAACGGCGCTAGCATTACGTGGTTATTTCTTAGCGCGTGATTTGCTTGAGACAGCAACCATTGTCGGCTCACTGTCGATTGATGCGGCCAAAGGCTCAGATTCACCATTTGATGCCCGTATTCATGAAGTACGTGGTCATCATGGTCAAATTGAAATCGCGAAAGCACACCGTCAATTGATCAAAGGCAGTGCCATTCGTGCCTCGCACGATGGCGAGCAAGATGATCGCGTACAAGACCCTTATTGCTTACGCTGTCAGCCGCAGGTTATGGGTGCCTGTCTTGATATCATTAACCAAGCAGGAAAAACGCTACTCATCGAATCAAATGCCGTGACAGACAATCCACTTATTTTTAATAACGAAGATGGCCCTGTCGCTATTTCAGGTGGTAACTTCCATGCTGAGCCAGTCGCTTTTGCCGCAGATATTTTAGCCTTGGCAATCGCTGAGATTGGCTCGATGTCTGAGCGCCGTGTGGCCTTGCTAATTGATGCGACTTTGTCAGGTGGTCTGCCGCCATTCCTAGTTGATAACGCTGGTGTCAACTCAGGTTTTATGATTGCGCATGTGACCGCAGCAGCGCTAGCTTCAGAAAACAAATCTATCGCCCATCCTGGCAGCGTCGATAGTATCCCGACTTCTGCCAACCAAGAAGACCATGTATCCATGGCAACCTATTGCGCGCGCCGCCTATATGAGATGGCTCACAACACCGCCACCATCATCGGTATTGAGCTATTAACTGCTGGTCAAGGTATCGACTTCCATCGCGGACTAGAGACATCAGAGCCGTTGACAGTGGCGCATCAGAAACTACGCGAGAAAGTGACTTTTTATGATAAAGACCGCTACCTAGCCCCTGATATCGAGGCAGCCAAGCAGCTAGTACTAGACGGTACACTTGCTCAACATTGGCAAGAACTACGTCGCGACTGGTACGAGTCTAAGTAACGGTTAATTGGTACAAGGAGAGCAATGATGACAGTAGCAACCACACCCATTAGCCATACACCTGCTGATATGGCTCAGTGGACAGGCCGTGCTGAGCCGTTTGAGACTGCGCGCGCCCGCTATTGGTATCAGCTCGCCCAGCCTTATGAGAATCAAAATATTGGGCTGGTTGGTTTTGCGTGCGATCAAGGGGTTAGACGCAATCAAGGGCGCGTAGGCGCAAGAGCAGCACCACCTTTGATTCGTCGTGCGTTCGCTGCATTGCCAGTCATTGCCGAGTTGCAACAACGCTTTAATGATCAACTACCATCCTTACTCGGTGATGCAGGTGACATTCACTGTCATGACAACGACGGCTTTGCCGAGCGTACCCTTGAGCAAGCTCAGATCAAATACGCCGATGCAGTTAGCACTATCATTAAGCAAGGTGGCCTACCCATCGGGCTTGGTGGTGGTCATGCCATCGCTTACGGTAGCTTTTTGGGATTGTGGAAGGCGTTGAAAGACACAAATGATAAGACTGTCAGCACACACACAGCGCCTACTATTGGCATTATTAATTGTGACGCTCATTTGGATATTCGTCAGTCTGATGTGGCGACTTCTGGGACACCGTTTCGTCAAATTGCTGAGTATCTTGACGCACACGATCAGCCCTTTCATTATTGCTGTATAGGCGTCAGTCGCTTTTCTAATACCGCCGCGCTCTTTGATCGTGCTGAGCAACTGGGCGTACAGGTCATTAGCGATGAAGACTGTCATTATCAGCCTTGGGACACACTTGCCGAGCAGGTCAAAAGCTTCATAGATCAGGTTGATATTATTTATCTCACCATTGATATGGACTGCCTCCCCTCTAGTGTCGTCCCAGGTGTCAGTGCACCTGCTGCCTTTGGTATTGAGCTGGGTTTTGTTGAGCGTATGGTGAAGCTGATTATGGCATCAGGTAAAGTAAAAATGGCAGACATTGCTGAGATCAACCCGACCTTTGATGTGGATAGTCGTAGCTGCAAGGTCGCTGCTCGACTGCTGGCAACGATTGTAGAACAGCACTTACTTGTCACTTAGATCTCACACAACAAGGTCTTACCAACACAGGTCACTCGCCTCCCAATTATTAGGAGCATACTATGAATGAATCAGAAAATTTTAACGAGCAGACGCTCGACGAATCTACTATGACAGCGTTTGACCACCTCATTATCAATGCCAATATTGCGACGTTTTCAGCGCACTATGGTTTTAATATTTATGAAGATGCTGATAGCATCCCATATGGTCAGCTACATAATGCGGCTATCGGTATTAAAAACGGCAAGATTGCTTGGATTGGTGCACATGAGCAAATCACGACGCATCTGCCTCATTATCAAGAGAATCAAGTCACAGACGTCGATGGTAAATGGATAACTCCAGGGCTTATCGATTGTCATACCCATATCGTTTATGGCGGCAACCGCAGCAATGAGTTCGAAGCGCGTTTGCAAGGTGCCAGTTACCAAGACATTGCTGCACAAGGCGGCGGTATCGTCGCAACCGTCAGTGCAACTCGCGCGGCCAGTATTGAATCGCTATTTACGCAAAGTGAGAAACGTTTAATCGCGCTCATAAAAGAAGGCGTCACCAGCATCGAAATCAAGTCCGGTTATGGTTTGGACTTAGACACTGAACGCAAAATGCTTACCGTCGCTCGCCAGCTTGGTGAAAAGCACGGCATTCATGTGAGCACTACTTATCTAGCAGCGCACGCCTTACCACCTGAATACAAGTCTCACATGCAGGACCGTGCGGACGACTATATTGAGCAAGTCTGCGAGTGGCTACCCATTTTACACTCCGAAGGCTTAGTCGATGCCGTCGATGGCTTTTGTGAAAAAATTGCGTTTAGCAGCGATCAAATCAGACGCGTTTTTGAGGTCGCTCGCTCATTAGACCTGCCAGTCAAACTACACTCTGAGCAACTATCTGACATAGGCGGTAGCGCTTTAGTTGCTGAATATAAAGGGTTATCTAGCGACCATTTAGAACACTTATCAGAAACTGACATAGCGAAGATGGCTGCTAGCAATACGATTGCGGTGATATTACCCGGAGCGTTCTATACCTTACGGGAAACCAAGCTGCCACCGATTGAGGCACTGCGTAAGCATCGCGTTCCAATGGCGATTTCAACCGACTGTAACCCTGGCACCTCACCGTTAACGTCGCTGTTATTAACGATGAATATGGGCTGCACACTTTTTTACCTCACGCCTGAAGAAGTACTGGCAGGATCAACGGTTTATGCAGCGCAGGCTTTGGGATTAGCGAGTAAAGGCAAAATAGAAGTGGGTTGTGATGCTGATTTAGCGCTATGGGATATTGCCCGCCCTGCTGACTTGGCCTATCAGATGGGGCTGAACCCTATCCAAGGCATTATGGTTCGAGGACAATGGCGCGAGACAGCATAGTTAATACACCTTTATTTATCATAATAAAAAAAGCCCCAGTCATTTAATAACTGGGGCTTTTTTAATAATAAACGCGCGGCTTTGCTATCCCATTTTCAAAAAATTGAGTAGCAAAAAAACAACTATTAGCGATATCTATCTAAATTCGTTATTTCTTAAACTTATTTTTAAATACGCTGCCGGTATTGGCATCGACATTCAACCAGACGATACTATTACCTTTGAGGATATCAGCCTCATAATAGGACGCATGATCACTATAATCTCGGTCGTTTTTAAACTCAATCTCTATAACACGGCCGCCGGTTTGTTTTTCAGCAATTTTCACTGCCTGTTTAATATCAATCTTCGCTTGTTTAAGCGCCTTATAATCTGCCATATCATCACTGTCTAATCGATCCACATCCGTACTGATTACTTTACCAGTTGTGGCATCGACTTTGATTTCATAGTTTCGGCTACTGGTTATAAATTCCATCTCATACAAACCACCTTGCGCTTTATCATCATCGTGGTCAAAGCTGGCACTCATCAATAGACCGGATGACTTTTTGGCAGCAATATTAATGGCTTGTTGTAAGCTTATTTTACTGGCTTTAGCGGCTTGCACTTCACTTGCTAATGGCGGACTTGCAGAGGCATAGATTGTTGTACTTAACATAGCCGCACCCACTACTACTGCAGCACGAGTACCTAAGGTCGTTAGCGAAAATGACTTAAAAATCTTGCTCATAACGGTCTCCACAAAATTATTTTTATTGACTGTTCTAAATTAATTATCTTTCAAAAAATGCATATTATCAATAGGACAATCGTATCACTTCATAGAGAATGCTTTGACATTCCATGTCATCGTTGATCTATAAAAAACGCGCCTATCGTTAAAATAGACGCGTTATTCTTTGGTGCTGGCAAATAGTAGTATCAAGTAAGTTTAATAAATACTTATAGTAGATAATGATTTAGAGACAACTATTCGTTAGTAGGCGACTATGATAAAAGTGCTTAGTTTAAAATGCCATAAGCAACCAATGCATCGGCAACCCGTTTAAAACCAACGATATTTGCACCCGCCATATAATTGATATAGCCATTATCCGTTTGACCATACTGTTCTGAGGCATCGGCTGCACTGTCATGAATGTTTCTCATGATGTTTTTGAGGCGCAAGTCTATTTGCTCAAAGCTCTTATACTGACGTACTGAGTTTTGTGACATCTCAAGCGCAGAAACGGCCACACCGCCTGCATTGGCCGCCTTACCTGGGGCATAATGCACACGGTGCAAACGAATATAATCGATGGCTTCGGCAGTCAATGGCATGTTGGCACCTTCGACAACGTATGTAATGCCATTTTCAACCATGAGCTTGGCATCTTCTTCACTGACTTCATTTTGCGTCGCTGATGGAATCGCGATGTCACCTTTAAACTGCCATGGTTTTTGCTTCGCAAACCATTCACCGCCATAAACCTCAACGTACTCAGCCAGCGGTTCGCTTTTTGCTTTTTGCGCTTTAAGCCAATCAATTTTTTCTTGATTCAGACCCGCTTCATCATACAAAGTCCCTTGTGAGTCTGACACAGTGACGACAATGCCGCCCAGCATATGGGCTTTTTCAGCAGCATGTAATGAGACATTACCAGCACCCGAAACCAGCACTCTTTTACCTTTAATATCGTCATTTTGCGCGGTAAGCATGTTCTCTAAGAAATATACAGCGCCGTAACCTGTCGCCTCAGTACGCATCAAACTACCACCGAAGCCAACGCCTTTACCAGTCAAAACGCCGCCGTGTTCGTGCGTTAAATTCTTATACATAGCAAACATATAGCTGACTTCACGCCCACCCACACCAATGTCACCAGCTGGCACATCGATGTCTTTATTCACATAGTGATGTAGCTCACGCATAAAGGCATAGCAAAAACGACGGATTTCACTGTCTGTTTTGCCTTTGGGATCAAAATCAGAGCCGCCTTTACCGCCACCCATCGGCAGTCCAGTCAAAGCATTTTTGAATATTTGCTCAAAGCCTAAGAACTTCAAAACAGATTGGTTGACAGTCGGATGAAATCTCACACCCCCTTTATAAGGACCCAAGGCATTGCTGAACTGGACGCGCCAGCCGCGGTTAACCTGAACTTCACCTTGGTCATTTTCCCAATTAATACGAAAAGCAATAATACGGTCAGGCTCAACGAGGCGCTCAAATATTTTAAAAGCATCATACTCTGGATGGGCGTCGTATAGCGGGGCAATCGTGATTGCAACTTCTTTTACCGCTTGAACGAATTCAGGTTGATGGGCATAACGTGCTTCAACTTTTTCGATGGCCTGACTGATACTCATATCTTTTCCTTAAGGTAAAAATGGTGATCGTGATTATTTACACCGACGTCACGTCGTATTGTATTGATAACAAACGAGGGGATTGTGGACACTGATGTAAAACTGAAATTGCCCCTACACGCTGACTTGTGTAGAGACAAATGGGATTAAAAAAGCTGACTGAATTTATGCTTAGAGGCCAAATTCAGAGACAAGAACATTTTTTATCTCATAATATATATCATTTTTGAGGCGTATAAGTCTAGTGAATATCACCATCATGGAAAGTTATAAGCGATTTTTATTGGCCCAGTCTAAAGTGTGCCTTTTTATAGAACCTTGAGGCATCGACTGAGTAGCCTAAAGATACACTTAATTGTGCTAAAAATAGCCATGTATTACTAAAGCATCTTTTTTTCCTAATGCCTGAGTACATCCAATATCAATAGATATTTATATATTGCTCTCCGTTTCAGAGACGAAAGGTCAATAATGAGCATTAAACGGTATAAAAACCCAAAAACTTAGCTTTTCACTTAAGTCCATGTATATCAATATTAATAGCAAGGGTTTATAATGATTGACTTAGTCGACATTTATTTCCCATCATTACTAACCGTTATTTTATCCATTGAATAACCTGTCACAGAGAAAGCGATATGCGTACAGATTCATTCCAGAAGATTTTGGAAGACCTAAACAGCTCATCAGCCGATGTTGAAGCATCTGCCCTCATTTCTAACGATGGTCTTATGATTGCATCAGCACTACCAACGGGCGTTGATGAAGACCGTGTTGGCGCTATGTCAGCGGCTTTATTGTCATTGGGTGACCGCGCAGGTCGTGAATTGGCACGTGGTGGTATCGATCGTATTATGATTCAAGGTGAAAAAGGCTACGTGATTATGACCTCATCTGGAGATGAAGCAGTACTTACCATTATGGCAAAACCGAATGCGAAACTTGGTTTGATATTCTTAGATATCAAACGTGCTTCAGAAGCCCTTGCAAAACTTATCTAATTGGTGACTTTGGATTTTTGTCGATAGCATATTGTTTTATTATTTAACGTCATATAACACATAACGTGACTGATAAAAATCACTTTAAATCAAAATTGAGTGACTGTCTCATAAAAAATATTTAAAAGGGCGCACATTATTTGTATGGGATAATTGCCTAATAAATATTGGGGCTACTACTGAGCTAAAACGCAATATGATGTTATCGACAAGTACCACACCAGATTGGCTTTTTAATCATTATGAATATAACGATAAATGAAGGAGATTACGATGGGTTCTCCAATCCCTGATGCACACAAGCCTGATATGCCCGCTGAGCAGATTACTCTGACTTACTATGATGGTACATCGCGCACTGTCTATGATACTGGTATTGAACGCCCTTATCCTGATGGCAAACTGATTGTATCGCGCACCGATTTGAACGGTGTCCTGACTCACGTCAACGATGCTTTTGTCGAAATCAGTGGCTACAGCGTTGATGAGCTTATTGGTCAGCCACAATCGATTTTGCGCCACCCTGATATGCCAAAAGCCGCTTATAAAGATTTGTGGGATACCGCAGAAGCTGGGCAAAAATGGCATGGCTACGTTAAGAACTTATGCAAAGATGGTAGTCACTATTGGGTCTATGCGACCGTTGTGCCGAACATTCGTCACGGCGAAACAGTAGGTTATACCTCGGTACGCCGTAAGCCATCACGCAGCAAAATCGAAGCTGCGACGGCTCAGTATGCCCAAATGAATCAAAATGAGGAAGGCTAAATCATGACGACACACAATATGTTAATCGCCCCTGATTTTTCGCCTGAGCGTTTTGCAGGCTGGCACATGTTTAATACTTTGATCCAAAAACGTGCCAACCTAAACATGCACCTAAACATACCTGCCTCACATGCTGAGCAAGAGCAGATTATTGAGGCAGGTGACATTCAGGTCATTTACGCCAATCCTTTTGATGCAGCCACTTTGATCCGTGAGCAAGGCTACCGTGCCGTTGCCCGTCCTATTGGCAAATCAGATGAGATGGTCATTGCTGCTGCGGCAAACAGTGAAATCAAGCACTTAGAAGACATTAAAGCAGGTGCGACCATAGCAATGGCGGACAACCGTGATGTTAAGCTGATTGGTTTACGCTTACTAGAAGCTGTGGATATAGAAGAGTCTGATCTCAACTGGGATATCACTGAGACTTATCAGGCAGCCGCCCGTAAAGTCATCAAAGGTGATGCTCAAGCGGCTTTCTTCTTGGCAGAGATTTTTCATAGCTTTTCACGTCTGACCAAAACTCAGCTGTCGGTGCTGATCGAAAGTGATTTGGCGGATATCAGCCATGTATTACTGATTAAAGATGACTTTCCTGATACAGAAATATTCATGAATGCGATTCTAAATTTGCATAATGATGACGATGGTAAAGAAGCATTGGCTGAACTTGGCATGCCTCAAGGATTTGAAGCCATGGATGAAGAAGATGCTGAGTTTATGATAGATTTGATGCAGACCTTGCTTGATTAGTGATTAATTGGCACGTTGCATCGTTTTGCTTAGTGAGGTCATAGCCTATTGTCACGCCATAGTGGCTGTATCATTTTGACCATACGCTATTAGTCATACAATAGACACTATGACTTAAAGGACACTATTATGTCTGATTTAGACCTTATCAAAGAAAATGAGATGGAGGCGCGCCGAGTATTTCGTTTATACTCGCGTAAAGTTTTTTTGGCACCCAATAACCGTCATTTTCATGAACAACGTATCAATGCCGCATTACTTTTAACTGAAAAAGAGCCGCTACAAGGTGCTGTCGCAGACTTTTTTTATGGCTGCTGGTATGATATTCCTTACGATGTAAATAACCTGTTTACGCGTATTAAAGATCGCTTGTATCCCCATGTCCAGCAAGGGTTTCGCGATTGTATTAGTAAGAAAAGATATATTCAACGCAATAGTATGCTGGCGACCCGCTGGAGTGTTCTTATATCACCATCTCTCAATGAGCAAAAACAGCGATTGCTAATCAGTAGCGACGATGCCAAAGAAATTGCTAAAGACATCACCGCTGAGCTCATGCAGGCGCGTGAGGATAAGGATTGGGGCACGATTGAGCAAATCGAAAACGAGTTCTTTGCTCACTGTATCGCTCGCAATGATCGACTTGCCTTCTCGTTAGTATGGTTTCGCTTGGGTAAAAGCGACTGGCAGTTCGATGAGCGCTGGAACAACTGTCAGCAACACCTTGATCAGACCATTAAGACCTAATTTATCGCCGATTTAACACTTTCATCACAATGGTAGCCGCTATGTCCTCTTACTTAAATGCTGATAAAACGTATCTAACCCTCACTCCAGCCGGTATTTTTGAGGCATTTTCACAAAGTGAGCCCACTGATGAACAGCTGTCATTACAGGATTTACTATCCTATGAGCAGACATTGCTTGCCGCTGATTGGCTTAAGCGCCATTCTGACGAATGGCTACAGAGCTTTATAGAACACGGCTGGATTGAAAAGCTGTCTTTGTTGTTACCTGCACCCAATCTACCGTTGGATCAGTTTTTACCGTATGTGGTTGCCAGCTTATCAGGCAAACGCCGTGCCGCCATTGGTTCTGATGAAGGGTTTTGCCTAGCACGAATCGGTTACAGCCAAGAAGAAGCGGACATGCTCAGTGTCGCAGCTGCTGACTTTTCAGGTTTTATGATACGCCAAAAACAACGCGGCTGGGCGGTCGAAAGCCAAGCCATCTCGTTTTTTCAACAAGTCGACTTACTGATTCCTGAGACCAGCTTTGTATTCTTATGGATTGATGGTTCAGGTTACGCCCTCATCATCGATGGTGAGCCTCTGACTAATAGCCGCGCCTTTGTTGAGATGGTATGGGCATTGAAAACGTCTGGCTTAAGATTTCTTAGCTAATTTAACCAAACCGATCGATATATCGTTAACCATCAATACTATACGCTACCTTACTGACCAGTGCGCTTATATCAAACCAAGCGCACTTTACTCTCCCACCCACGTCCGTTCTCTTTTCAATACCTTTCTTTTCAATACCTTGCTTGGTTTCATCTTCTGCTATGATCGATTTAATACGATTTGGATAAAAGAAAAAGCACTACAAATAGCAAACTAAGCGCGCCTAATGCAGCATCCAATTTGGATAGGATTGACTGTACTGGCTAATTTTATGCAGTAATAAGAAAATCATAATAAGTAACAATAACTTGTCAAATGTTAGGTCATACTACCTGCAATCAATGAAGGATTTTT
Organism: Psychrobacter aquimaris; assembly: GCF_016107525.1. Lineage (GTDB taxonomy): Bacteria > Pseudomonadota > Gammaproteobacteria > Pseudomonadales > Moraxellaceae > Psychrobacter > Psychrobacter aquimaris. The sequence continues at coordinate 184,296 of NZ_JABASR010000003.1, forward strand.
CCTTCTATTAACCTTTTTACCCCCTCTCCAAAATTTAAATCACTCCTTTAATAACGTCTCCTATTGAAAGTGGCAACCTCTGCCAGACCTTGCATTCTTGCTTATTTTTTAGGAAAGTTTATGACTTCGCTGACCACTGTGCGCGTGCGTTATCAAACGATTGAAATTGGCAACACCGACATTCACATCTGTACCTTGCGTGACAACCAACAATTCAGCGACCCTAACAATGAGGCATTAAATCTGGGTATCTGCTCTGCTTCTTGGCCCATGTTTGGGGTGATCTGGCCATCAAGCTTGGTACTGGCCAATCATATGCTTAACTACGACATTGCTGGTAAGCGTATCTTAGAGGTTGGCTGCGGCATGGCATTATCAAGCTTACTATTAAATCACCGGCATGCAGACATCACGGCGACCGATTATCATCCGACCGTTGAGTATTTTTTGGATAGAAACACCACGCTAAATAATAATAAAGAGATTAACTTTGAGCGCTTAGATTGGGCGGAAGACAATAGTCATCTTGGCAAATTCGATATCATTATCGGTAGTGATTTGCTTTATGAAGATCAGCATATCGATATCTTGGCGGATTTTATAGGACGCCATGCCTTGCCAACATGTGAGGTCATCGTGGTTGACCCTGGTCGCGGACGCAAAAACAAGCTGACCCATAAAATGCTTGAGTTTGGTTTTAGCAGCAAACATATCAAACCTGAAGACACCACCTATCTTGAGTTACCCTTTAAAGGGCATATTTTGACGTTTTCGCGTGAGACGTTATAAATTGTACGTAGGCTTTTCGTATTGTCAGGCTGTGATATTCCAATGAATCATAAAATAAAAAAGACGCCCTTTTGCAGCGTCTTTTTTATTTTTCTAAGGTAATTTATATCCGTCCAACTGAAAATGGTTGTATACGTGAATACATGATTAATGATATGCCATTAGATATCAACTCGACGGCTAACAGTATCCCAAGAATATATGTCGCTGACTGCGGATAGCTGGTAAATATCATGATAGCCAATATAATCGCGAGCAGCCCTGATAATAATATTGGGACAAAAGCCACTGTCCGACGTAGACCGAAAGCAACAACGACTCTGACTATACCCGTTGCCATAAATAAAATAGCAATCACCATGGTCAACGTTAGTATGCCTTGTAACGGATCTTGTAGTAACTCAATACCAATCAATACACCCAGCACACCGCCGATGGCAGCCAACACTTTTCCAGTGGTACTATGTGCTCGAAATAAGGCAATAAACTGTAAGACACCCACTAAAAGAAAGATAAAACCTGCTAACTGCTCAGCGGCCAAAGTGGCGCTAAGAGGATTAAAAAATGCAAAGATACCGCCAACAATACTGATGATGCCAATTATTAACCATAATGTACGATTCATAAGATGACCTTATTTTACATTTAGTAGAAAATAAATTATATCGCAAACCTTACTTTACGTTGTATGACGGTAGTAATATATTCGAGTAGTACTGTTAATAACAGGGTGTGGGCGTTGATTTATCGTCACAAGCCTGATAATTGATTGTTCCACTGCTGCTGCGTAATGTTATAGAGCACATGCTCAGCCAACTGATGGTTAACGTCAAGAGCGGGATGATAGAAGTTGGCTCGGGTATTAATCATGCCAATGCGCTCCATCACTCGCTGCGAGCGCTTATTGATAACCGCCGTAAATGACACAACTTTATCGAGCGACAGCTCATTAAAAGCAAAATTCAACGCCGCACTTGCCGCCTCGGTAGCATAACCCTGTCCCCAGCAATCTTTATGTAGTCGCCATGCAATCTCGACAGCAGGGGCAAAAGACATATCCGCATGAGTATCATTCAAGCCGACAAACCCAATAAAAGCCCCCTTCTCTTTTGATCGGTCTTTTAAACTGACGGCCCAAAGCCCCCAGCCTTTATCGATGATAAGCTGCTGGCACTTATGGGCAATGGCATTACTCACTGCTGTGGACAATAACTTGGGGAAATACTTCATTACTTCAGGATCAGCATTTATTTCAGCAAAAACAGCAAAGTCACTTGCTTGCCACTGCCTAAGGTAAAGACGTTCTGTTTCTATCACTTTTTTCATTTTTATCACTTATGAATCGATAGTACCAATAGGGCTAATACTGCTCATCAAGCCAGCCTTGTTGCTTAGCATGTATCAGTTGCTCAGGCGTGTCAATATCATAGCTCAATTGCTTATTACTGACTGTACTTACCTGACTGGGTGGCAACTCTCTAATGAAATATCGTAGGCCGCTATCTCCTGATAGCACTGCCTGCCATCGTTTGAGCAAACCATAATCAATCGTTAAAGGTAAACCGATAATATTTTGCGTCGATGCATTGGCAGCAGTCGTTTCATTTAAATTCTTATTATTTGAATGCTGCCAGCTACTATAATTACTTGCCACTACAGACCGCTTATCTGCTAGCAATTTTGCTAAATGCTGCTCATCGAGTAAAACTTGATCAACACCCATAATGACGACACGCTCGATTGATGCGCTTGTCAACTGAGTGACTGCCTCGATGGCCAAGGTCAAACTATACGCCATACCTGTTTTAGGCGTAGGATTGACCACCATTTGAATAATAGAGTACTGAAAAGCCAATTTATTCATCGCACTGGCTATCAATGGTTGATTATCAGGAATAACGATAATAATTGCTTGCGGCTTTGTAGAAAGTGCGAGTTTGGTCATGAAGCAAATTAACGGTTCTCCAGCTTTGCACAGTAACTGCTTTGCTTGACCTAAGCGCCGGCTCAGCCCACTGGCTAAAATAATGACCGCATGATTTGATCGCCTTAATGGACTCGTCGGCTTTAGTTGCGTAGATGCTAAGTTAGAAGGATCGCAGGTCATAACAAACTTATCGCTGCACGAGCACTTGTAGCAGTCGTCTCTGTAGAGTCAATATGAGTAGAAAATAGCGTTGCAAAGTTAGTATTTGAAAGAGGCGTGTCTGAAAACTCTGCTGGCGACTTCTGATTATGCACGACCGCATTGACTTGTGCCATGATACCAAGTGCTAAGGCTTCAGGGCCATCTCCGCCAAGCTTATAGCCAATCGGATAATGCAGTTTATTAATACCTAGGTTTAAGATGGCAGGATTTGTAAGCCTTGTACTAATTTCTTCGATTAAACGCTCGGTACGGTAGCGTGGTCCTAATTGTCCAAGATATTTATAGTGATTAGCGTGCTTTAATAATACGCCAAGGCGAGCACGGTCTTGGCTGAGACTATGCGACATCAAAGCAACAGCAGCATTTTCGCTAAGCTTTAGTAAAGTGGCGCTATCATCTAATGCCAATACCATCACCCTATCTGCTTGAGGGAAACGCCGTCGCTTGGCATATTGCGCTCGACTGTCTACCACTGTTACATGCCAATCTTGCAGTTTTGCCATCGTAACCAACGGCATCACATCATTGCCAGCACCGCAAATCAGCAAGCGGATTTGTGGTTGTAGACGCTGGATTAGCCATTCTGTGGCTAGATCATCATGGTCATCTTTTACGACGACGTACTCAGAATTTTTATGGAGCAACTTATTTTCTGACAAATTTTTAACTATATTAATAAGTGTGCTTGAAGCCTTAGACACTATTTCGTTTACATTATTCGCGCCCATAGCAGCGATATTTGCGGTGCTGGCATCAGCATCTAGGCTAAGCCGCATACCGATTTGAAGTTGAGAGTTTGAATGATTGCGCTTATCAAAATGAGTGGTAGAGCGAATGAGTGTTGCAATTGTTAAAGGCTGCTGAGACTGTCGAACTTGACTGATAACATTTAGTAAAGGCATTGCCGTCGCCAACCGTTCAAACAACACGTGTACTCGCCCATTACAGCCTAATCCAAAATTTAACTCGTCCAAATCAACATCTTGTTCATCATATTTATGATCCGTGTCTTTATTATCACTGCCTCTATCAAAGTCAGGATTATCTACTGATACACTCGCTCGCACATTACCATTTTCAGCATATTCAATGTCATCACCCGTCTGGTAAACTTGCACGTTCGCACCGTTACGAGTGAGCCAAAAAGCACGTTTAATAATATGTGGCTCCAAGCAACCGCCGCTAATCATCCCAACCGAACGACCATCCTCACAGATGAGCATCATCGCGCCTGCGCGGCGATAGGCTGACCCTTGGGTATTTACAACGGTTGCCAATACCGCGTCAACCTGTTGTTGCTGAGCCTCGCGTGCCAGCTTAAGAATATCAGCAATTTGATTCATAATATCTCTTATATACTATCTATCATTGATGTCTATATACGGTCTATATCCATCATGGCCAACTTATAAAACCCGCTAACGACTACAATTAGCGGGTTCATATTGTCTATTTATTTGAATAAAAACCTACTCTGGTAGCTCATAAAGCAGCTTATCAAGGGTGATTGGAAAATTATAAACTCGTACACCCACGGCATTGTAAACGGCATTAGCAATAGCAGCAGCAGCACCTGCAATTGCCGTTTCACCAATACCTTTTATGTGCATTGGATTGGTATACGGATCGTCTTCTTCTACCAAGATAACATCGAGCTGAGGAACGTCAGCATTGACTGGGACATGGTATTCTGCAAGGTTATGATTACATAGCCGACCGTCACGCTTATCGTGAATCACCTGCTCCATCAATGCAGAACCAATACCAAATATCATACCGCCATAACACTGCGAGGTCGCGGTTTTATGATTGAGGATACGCCCTGCTGCAAATGCCCCTGTCATACGTTTGACGCGTATTTCACCTGTGACTCTGTGCACCGCAACTTCTGCAAAATTAGCACCAAACGACGCTTGACGATGGCTTTTGGCATTTTTACCTGGTGCAATTTGACCTTTTGCACTGAGTTTTTGATCGTCGTATTGAGCAATGAGATCGGCTAAGGCATATGTCTGAAAATTACTAAAATCATATTTTTCTGATTGAGGCTGTGAATTGCCAATCGTGCCTGCTACTTTATTGGTCGCTTTATCTGTTAAACCAGCCACTTTATCTGCGATATTAGCGCTCAAACCTGCTACTTTTTCTTTTCCTGCGTCTATAGCGGTTTCTACAAAGTTAGCACCATGCTCACCTACCTGCTTAATTTGACCATTATCCAGCTGAATGGTATCGGCATATAGCCCGACCTTTTCTGCGATGGTTTCACGTAGCTGCTGACAAGCAAGATAAATACTACTGCCTGAGCTGGCAGCGCCCATGCTGCCCCCTGAGCCAACCGCAGGCGGCAAGCTGGTATCGCCAAGCCTCATTTCAATATGATCTATGGGAAGCCCTAATAAATCAGCGGCAACCTGAGTAAATACAGTATAAGAACCTGTACCGATATCGGTCATATCCGTCTCGATTACCGCCTTTACGCCCAGCGTTTTTGAGCCATCTACTTGCAGGGTCGCCCGTGCTTCTGATGGTGCTAAGCTGTTGCCGCGAGCTGCCGCTGCCATACCCATGCCCACCCACCAATCGCCTTCTAAGCGGCTGGCAGGTTTGGCATGACGTTGATTCCAGCCAAACTGTTCAGCCGCTTGATCGATACAAGCGATAAGCTGGCGCGTGGAAAACGGGATGTCTTTACTGGGATCTTGTTCAGGCTCATTACGACGGCGCAGCTCGACAGGATCTAGGTTGAGTTGCTCGGCCAATTCATCCATCGCACATTCAAGGGCAATCTGTCCGACTGCTTCGCCAGGGGCACGCATTGAGCCTGACAATACTTGGTTTATATCTACTTGTTTGTAATCGACTCGGCGATTGTCACCGCGATACAAATAATGAGTAGAAAGCGCTGCTGGCTCAAAGAAGGCTTCTCCTGGCAAGTTGCTAGAAACCGTCTCATGGATCATGGTATCGATAATACCGTCTTCACTACAGCCAATTGCGATGCGTTGACGCGTGTTTGAGCGTCTAATCGTCGCCTCCATTACTTGCGGACGTGTCATAGTGATTAACACTGGACGACCCAAATCCTTTGCGGCGAGTGCGGCGGCTATTGATTCTGGTGAAATACCAAGCTTGCTACCAAAACCACCACCGACATAGCGAGCGATCAATTGCACCTTGTCTTCGTCCAAATCTAAAGCATCAACAATTTGTTTTTTGCACGAGGCAAGCATCTGATTAGAGGAATACATAATCAGCTTATCGCCCTCCCAATGGGCAAGCGTTGCATGTGGCTCCATCGCCGCGCTGTTTTGACTTGGCGTATGATAAAAGCGGTCAAGGGTTACCGCAGCATCAGCAAGACTTTGTTCTGGATGTCCTTGTTCTGAATTTTTATCTGAGCCCTTTTTTTCATTGACGTCATGAGCATAGGATAGCTCTGTCGCAAAGTTCAATGACGCCTGAGCGGTCTCATCTTCATAAGTCACTTTGAGAGCTTTTGCACCTTCGGTCGCCGCCTCAAACGTCTCAGCGATGACAACCGCTATCGGCTGACCATGATAAAAAATCTCACTAACGCCTTGCACAGGAGCTTTTTTTGCGCCGCCCTGTTGGGCATTACGTAAAAAGTGCTCAGGATCGGTCACCACTTTAATAATGTCAGGCATACCATCCAAAGAGCGGCTATCGATTTGCTTGACCCACCCTTTGGCAATCGTTGCGCTCACCAAAACACCATATGCTTGATTGTCTAAATGAATCTCTGCCGTATAAGGTGCTTGACCACTAACCTTCAGTGATCCCTCAACACGGTTGATTGGCTTACCCACCAATTTGCTCGCTGTTTTATCAAAAAGCGACTCAACCGGCCCATTCATCATCATTTTTTTGGTCGGTTCTGCTGGCAATATTGAATCCAATAACGACATAATTATGCTCCCTTGCCCACTAATGCGCGTTGAATAACTTGTTTGAGTAGACGGCGGGTCAGTGGTATTTTAAAATCATTTTGACCGCTACCTTTAGCATCCTTTAGCAATAAATCCGCTGCTTGTTTAATGACATTTTCGTTGCCATCAGTACCCGTCAGCAATGCCTCAACGGCTTCGTTGCGCCATGGCTCAGTACCAATACCGCCGAATGCTAGGCGCACTGTGTCCAAACGACCATTATCAGTCACGTCTATTACCGCTGCACAGGAGACTAAAGCAAAAGCATAGGACGCGCGATCACGCACTTTGTCATAAGTGTGCATACCGTTGACAGGTGCTGGCAACACAACATGAGTGATAAGCTCACCAGATTCTAAAATGTTTTCGATATGTGGCGTGTCTTTGGGCAAACAATAAAAGTCTTTAATCGCGATTTTACGCGTTGAACCATCTGCTTTTAGTGTCTCAACAGTAGCATCGAGCAAACGCATCGCTACAGCCATATCGGAGGGGTGCTGAGCAATACAGGCATCGCTAGTACCTAAAATTGCCAACGTACGATTTTCACCATTTATAGCTGGGCAACCAGAACCTGAGTTGCGTTTATTGCAGGCACTATCCGTCTGGTAAAAATAGTAGCAACGAGTACGTTGTAATAGATTACCGCCCGTCGTCGCTCTATTGCGCAATTGTCCCGTCGCACCTGCCAAAATCGCCCGTGAGAGTACAGGATAGTGAGCAATCACTTGCGGATGCGCGGCCAAATCACTATTGGTCACTAGCGTACCGATGCGTAGGCCACCATCTGTAGTCTTCTCGATTTGTGCTAATTCTAAGCGAGTGATATCTACCAGCTTGATTGGCGTCTCAATCTCTAGTTTCATTAAGTCTAAAAGGTTGGTACCCCCTGCGATAAATGAGGCATCTATAGAGCTGGCAGAAGTGGCGGCTTGCTCTGGCGCGGTAGCACGGCTGTATTCAAAGCGTTTCATGAGCGACCTCCTGACGTATTATTATGGTTCGTCGTTTGGCTACTTAGCTGCGCTTCACTAGGTGGTGGCGACCAAATACCCGTCACCTCTGATTTTTGTACTGCGTCAGTTTTAGATAAATCATTCATTTCATTTTCTAAAACTTGTGAAATGGCTTTGATAATGTTGGGATAAGCAGAACAGCGGCAAATATTACCACTCATACGCTCAGCGATTTCTTGTACCAACAACCCATCCGGATTTTGCAAATCTGTAGTGACATGACTGGGCCAGTTTTGTTTAATTTCATCGATGAGCGCGGTCGCTGAACAAATTTGCCCAGGCGTACAATATCCACATTGAAACGCGTCATTGTCCTCAAAAGCCTGTTGCAATGCTGATAATGATTCGGGCATGCCAATACCTTCAATCGTGGTAATGTCATCGCCATCGTGCATGATCGCTAGGGTCAAACAAGCGTTAACCCGTCGCCCATTGATAAGTATGGTACAAGCACCGCACTGACCATGGTCACAGCCTTTTTTGGGACCTGTAATTTTGAGGTGTTGACGACAGACATCTAGCAACGTCGTACGCAGATCAAGATTATCGAGCTGATAATTTTGCTTATTGATGGTTAAGGTCAAAGTAGACATGCTGGCTTCCCGCTGGCAAATAAACATAAAAGAATGGTGGTAAACGCCTCTTAAAAGTAGCGCCAATCGATTTATTATGGCTTATCAAAAACGTTGTTTTGTTTTTACTTTGTAGTTATTGCAGTGTAGTTTTTAATCTATGAGACTTTTAACAGTCAATCTACTTTATGTGGGACTGGTTCAATAAACCACACTTGATACGGCCGTTTTTTAGTGTAAAAAACCCCATAAACTCAATGTTTACAGGGCTATTCGACATCTATGCCTGGCTAAACGGATCGGATATACGTAACACGTTAGGCTTTAGTAATAATGCTCGCTTCACTCAATCGAGACTTTGGTAAATTTGCATTAAAGTCATCTTCACTACGATAACCAAGCGCAATGACGGCAACGGCTGTGTAGCCTTTGCTACGTAGGTCAAACTCTTCATCGAGTGCCTTTAGATCAGCGCCTTCCATCGGTACGGCATCAATCCCTAAAGTAGCAGCACCCAGCAATAATGCACCCATATTTAGATACACTTGCTCGACCAGCCAATGCGGCTCGTCTTTTTGCTCATAACGGCGAATGTCCAAAAACATCTTGCGCACTTGATGCATTTGCTCTTTGAGTTTTGGTTCTGCGAAGCGACCATCCGCCTCTTCTTTATCCAATACTTCATGCAAAAATTCATCATCAGCATAGATACGGCTACAGAAAATGATGACGTGGGAGGCATCTTTCACCTTTGCTGTATTGAACTCAAACATCCCCTCCGTACCTTTTGCGATACGTGCCTTGCCAGCCTCATCATCAGCGATCACAAAGTGCCAAGGCTGTATATTGGTGCTTGATGGACTCAATCGTAGGATATCCTTTAAGCTTTGAAAGTCTGCTGCTGATATTTTTTTATTGGCATCAAACTCTTTGGTGCTATAACGCCAGTTCATGGCTTCAGTGATATTTTTCATTTACTACTCCAAGATTTTTATATCGTAACCTTAAGCAAAAACCAGTTTTATGACCGTTACAGATTGGTTAAGTAATCACCTATTTTGTTAATAAGGCACTTATTAAACAGTCACTTAGACGATATTGTAATCGTTCCCTTATTCTCTTAGCATTGATTTATAAGGCGGTCGACCACAGACAGCTTATATAAAAAACAAATCATGAACTAGGCAGATAAATATGGAACATTCAAAACAGTTACCCTCAGAGCAGTTACCCTCAAAGCAACCACTACGCATAGATATCGTCTCAGACGTTGTTTGTCCTTGGTGCGTCATCGGTTACCGCCAGCTTGCTGAAGCCCTTAAACAAACCAACACCGAACATGAGATTCACTGGCATCCGTTTGAGCTTAATCCAAATATGCCAAGCGAAGGACAAAATATGCGTGAACATATCATGGAGAAGTATGGTTCCAGCAAGCAAGAATCTGATGCTAGCCGTGCTCGATTAATGGAAGCCGGTAATGAGGTTGGTTTTACCTTTAACTTTAACGATGACACGCGTATGCACAACACGTTCAACTTGCATCAACTGCTGCACTGGGCAGATCAGCAAGGTCGCATGCATGAATTAAAGCAGGCGTTATTCGTCGCTCATTTTACCAATGGTCGCAATATTTCCGACAATGCCGTGCTTGCCGATATTGCAGCAGAGATTGGACTAGATCGTGATGAGGCGCTAGCCGTGTTAGCAGACCAAAGGTTCGCTAAAGAAGTGCGCGCAGAAGAGCAACATTGGCAACAACAAGGCATTCAAAGCGTGCCAGCGGTAATTTTTAATAAGCGTCATCTGGTTAGTGGTGCGCAAGGCGTGGAGAATTTTAAGAATATCTTGCAGCAGTTGGCTGACATGCCAGACTAGACTTTCTGACAAGGTTTCGTTAGCTATTCATAAAAGGATCTCTTATGTCTTCTGATACATCTGTCCCTATTATCGTGTTTGATGTCAATGAGACGCTACTCGACATTACCACTCTTGAACCATTATTCGCTCGCCTATTTGGCAATAAAATGCTACTAAGAGAATGGTTTGCGCAATTGGTGCTATATTCGCAAACCATGACGTTGTCAGGACTGTACACACCTTTTGGTGAGCTTGGCGTCAGTGCCTTACAGATGACCGCTGATATTTATAACGTCAGGCTGATAGATAGCGATATCGATGAGTTAAAGGAACGCATGAGCGAAATGCCTGCCCACCCTGATGTAGTACCAGCATTAACCAAGCTGCGTGAGGCAGGGTTTCGACTGGTAACGCTGACCAACTCAGCAAGTAGCGCTTCCCCGACCTCGCTTGAAAAGGCAGGCATCAGCCATTTCTTTGAACAGCATTTTAGTGTTGAAACTGTCAGTAAATTCAAGCCTGCGCCTGAGACTTATCAAATGGTCGCTAAGGAGCTGTCTGTTGAACTGTCAGATTTGTGCTTAGTCGCTTGTCATCTTTGGGATACGATTGGCGCTCAAGCAGCTGGCTGCCGAGGGGCGTTTCTCACACGACCGCACAATACTTTATTATCAGCGCCAAACGTTCCAGCGCCGGACTTTGTAGCAGCAGACCTAACCACGCTTGCCGAACAGATAATTTTTTCCGCTCAAAAATAATTGCCAATGCCAAAAAAATGCCGCCCTATATAAGGACGGCATCTTTGTTTTATAGCATTGTTATTTGATAGCGCTAAATTTATAACCAATTTTGTTACGACTAATTTTTAAAAATGAATCACCGTACGAATACTTTCACCTTTATGCATCAAGTCAAATGCTTCGTTGATGTCTTCTAATGGCATGGTATGGGTAATGAAATCTTGTAATGGAATGTCACCCGCTAGGTAACGCTCAACGTAGCCCGGCAATTCGCTGCGACCTTTTACGCCGCCAAATGCTGAACCGCGCCAGACGCGACCAGTCACTAACTGGAATGGGCGGGTAGAGATTTCTTGTCCAGCACCTGCGACACCGATGATAACTGACTCACCCCACCCTTTATGGCAACATTCAAGCGCTGAACGCATGACATCAACATTACCGATACATTCAAATGAATAATCAACGCCGCCATCGGTTAGCTCAACAATGACTTCTTGAATGGGTTTGTCGTAGTCTTTCGGATTGATACAATCCGTTGCACCCAGTTTTTTAGCCAGTTCAAACTTACTTTCATTGATATCAATTGCAATGATACGGCTAGCTTTTGCCATCGCAGCACCGATGACCGCTGACAGTCCAATGCCGCCTAGACCAAAGATAGCGACCGTTGCGCCCTCTTCAACCTTGGCGGTATTCATGACCGCGCCCATACCAGTCGTGACACCACAACCAAGTAAGCAAACTTCTTCTAATGGCGCGTCTTTATTGACCTTAGCCAATGAAATCTCTGGTAAAACGGTATATTCAGAAAAAGTTGAGCAACCCATATAATGATAAATTGGCTCGCCGTCTTTATAAAAACGTGTCGTGCCATCTGGCATCAAACCTTTACCTTGCGTCTCGCGTACTGCTGAGCAAAGATTGGTTTTACCTGAAGTACACATTTTGCAAACGCCGCACTCTGCCGTGTATAACGGAATGACGTGATCGCCGACTTGCACACTGGTCACGCCTTCGCCGACTTGCTCAACGATACCACCGCCTTCATGACCTAGAATCGCTGGGAACACGCCTTCTGGATCTTCACCAGACAAGGTAAATGCATCGGTATGGCAAACGCCGCTTGCCACGATTTTTACCAATACTTCGCCTTTACGTGGCAGCATCACATCCACTTCTTCGATAGATAGTGGCTGGTTTGGCCCCCAAGCGATGGCAGCTTTCGATTTAATAAATTTATCTGACATAACACTCTCTCTCTTTTAATTAGTTTTATCATTGATTAAACGCAGACCAATTTAGCTTATAGTGCTTACTGAGTAGAGGCAAGCCACCGTTGTCGCAATCTATAAAAGGTTTGATGCTTACCATTATAGTCATTTCTGAAATGATAACAATGTGCTATATTTGCAAATATCTTTTACACAGTGGTAATAATCATGCGCTGGGATGGTATTAGCGAGTTTGTTTATGTGGCAGAGTACGAGAGCTTCACACGTGCGGCAAAAGAGTTGGGCATCTCAACCGCGCAAGTCAGTCGGCAGATAAGCGCCTTAGAGAAGCGACTCAATATTAAACTGCTGTATCGCACGACTCGTAAGGTATCACTGACTGAAGAAGGTCGCGTGTTTTATCAGCACTGCCGCGGTGTGCTCGATGGCTTGGATGCGGCTGAACAAGCAGTAAGTAACTTACAATCAAAACCCCAAGGTAGAATCAAACTGACCGCTCCTGTCACCTATGGCGAGCAGCAATTATTGCCGCTGGTCAATGACTTCATGGTGCAATATAGTGATATCGAAGTGACGGCTTTTTTGAGCAATCAAAAAATTGATTTGGTTGATGGCGGCTATGATTTAGCGATTCGTATTGGTAAATTAAGCGACTCAACCATGATGGCAAAAAAACTTAGCCATCGTACCAATTTCGTCTGTGCCGCGCCTGCTTATCTCAAAAAACATGGCACACCCCATTCTTTGAGCGAGTTGAGTCAACATAACTGCTTACTTGGTACGCGTGATTATTGGCATTTTATAGATTCTAAAAAAGATGCTGATAAAGAAAAAAACATGCGCGTGTCTGGCACTGTGCAATATAACAGCGGTCACAGCCTAGTTGATGCCGCTCTAAAAGGTTTAGGTATTGTGCAGCTACCTGATTATTATGTGCAAAAATACTTAGCATCAGGTGCGCTGGTTAGCTTATTAGATAACTACAGAGAGCCTGAAGAAAGTATCTGGGCCATATATCCGCACAATCGTCATTTATCGCCAAAGATTAGATTGCTGGTAGATTATCTAGCAGAGTGCTTGGCTTAGTGATCCGTTAAATCGTGATGAATTGCGAGCAAAGCGTCGCCATCGACTTACCACAAAAAATCCTCATCAGTGAAGACGCCGATAAAAAGGTCTGGTTGTCTTACAACAATCCTGAATATCTAAAAGAGCGTCATAATATAAAAGGTTGCGATACTGAGATAGATAATATCGCAAAAGCCCTTAATGGCGTTAGTAAAGCAGCAGTTGCGAAATAATCTTTAGGTGCAAACCTGAATAAACAAAAAGGTGAATAGCAAAAGCATAATCCACCTTTTTTATATCCTTAAAAGATTAACTTATTAACAATCCTCAGAAAATGCTACTTGCTCATATAACTCTGTTTTGATCATGTAGCTCTATTTTTAACTTCTTCGCACACTCGATAATCTTTTTTCGACCAGCAGGTATAGCGCCATATTCAATCGCCGTTTCTCGCATTTGTACCGTGACGTCATAGTGCGGATAACTGGCATTACGGTGAAATAAGCGCTTATCCACTTCAATCAGTGCGGCAAAATCATGCAGCTCTTGCAATGTATCAGCCAGCATATGGCACCATTTATAGCCTTTAAATTCTATCTGCATAAAATCTACGTATATCGCCATAGAGCGGCCTCCTTTATTATCTTTAATCTCTTACCATGTGCTAAACAACGCTTTCACAAAATAGCCATCAAAATAATTCACTCGCATCTTTCTTTAGCTGTTTGAGTACAGTTTGATATTCGCTATTGCTGATTTCAAGTGTGCTTAGACGTCCATAACGCAGTTGACGATAGTCCTGCCTCATCTGCATGATTTTTGCTTGGACAATATCTGAATGGCCACTATCTGTTAGCTTACAAGCTTTACTGCTATCAGTGCTACGTGAAACATTTACATCGCTATTTGCATCACTATTGATATCATTGGCTCGATCATTAACAGCCCTAGCCAAGCGCTCAAGCCAAGCCAACTGTCCTTCACTTTCATCACGAGCAAGTGATTTATCCGCTTTACCAATACGTTTTGATAGCTGTGCAAGCGGCAGGTCTGCTGGATGCCAGCGCTTGCGGCGGCGTTGCCAAATGACAAAGACTAAAATAGTCATGACGGTAATAGCACTTGCTGTCAACCAAATAATTTGCTGCATTACTGAGCGGATGTTAAACCATTTGAGCAGCGAGTCAGCTTGTTTGTCCTGATCGTAACCGACGACGTCTTTTTGCCAATAATAACTGGCTTGATCTGAGAGGCGGCGTAAGGTTTGTAGCATTTGATACTGCTGATAGCTGATTTGTGCGCTAGTGCCATCACCGAACATTGCCGCTCCTCGTGCCTGCGTCAGCGCATCCATCCCTTGCTCGACACGCTCAGGTGCAACAAAAGCAGTCGGATCGACACGTACCCAGCCTTGACCCTCAAGCCAAACCTCCGTCCAAGCGTGCGCATCCTTTTGCCGCACTTCCCACACATTGCCACCGCGGCTCAGCTCACCACCTTGATAGCCTGCGACGACGCGTGCGGGTATGCCCGCAGCGCGCAGCATAAAGGTAAAACTGGAAGAATAATGCTCACAAAACCCCGCTTTAGTCTCAAATAAAAACTCGTCAATACGGTTATTATTCAGCCGTGGCGGTGATAGTGTATAACGAAATTCTGTTTGGTTAATCCAGCGTTCAATAGCCGCCATATAGCGTACAGGATCTGATCCTGATTGCGCAAATAACTGCTGTGCCAGTGCTCGTGCTTGCGGATTTCCGTCATCTGGCAAGGCAAGATTCAGACGCCGCAACTCATCTGAAAGAACAGGGTCAATACGCATCGGTGCAAATTGAAATACTTCATAGCGTAACTGCTGAGTGACGGGCTGATCTTTTAATAAGGTAAAGTTTGAAGTAATACTGACATCTTGGCGCTGGGCAAAAGGATAATCAAGTCCAAATAGCCAGTTTTGCTGCGTTGGCTCTAGGATAATCTCATAGCTGGTAGGGGCAACTTTTACTTCATCAGGGACAGTTGCAAAGGCATTCTCAATCCAAGATGGCATTTGCGGTGCAGGCCGCCATTGTTGTTGCTGAGGGCTAGGACGCCAAGTAATTCCATCAAAGTCGCTAAAAACCAAACCGCGCCAATACAACTGCTGTTGCGGCGGGCGATTCTCTGTAAACTCTACCCGAAACGCCAGCTCAGTCGATTGTCCCAAATTGGCAAAATCACCGGGCGACATACTGTCGGAAACGCCAGTGGTTGCTTGCTGACCTGATAGCTGCACTGACCATAATGGTGGCAAACGCGGGAAGAACAAAAATAGCACGACTAATAATGGTAATGCCCCAATAGCCAGCACACCTAAAGTACGCAAGCGACCATCACCGCGAGTGTTGCCATCATCATTGAGCGCAATAAATGCCAATAATATGATAACCGCACCCACAATCACTTCTAAAGTCGTAACCAGACCTTGATCCATCAAAAACAGCGCGGCAAGGACAAACAGTGATAAATTTAAGACCACATAAGCATCACGCCGCTTATACATCTCCCACAGCTTGCTGATGAGACAGAGCACTAAAAATGCCACGCCCATATCCAGTCCAAACGCCGTATTGTAAGTCAGCCATAGACCTGCCAAACCCAATAAAAAGCCGAGCATTTGCATGCCTTGATAGACACGTTTTAAATGCGCTATTTTTTTAAACTTAGCTTTTATAGGCGGCAGCTGTGCGGCGATGCTGACCACCGCAAAACCTATCAACCAAAACGGCAAATGCGCAGCATGAGGTAAGATAATGACAACTTGAGCAATTAGTACCCAATAATAAGCAGGCAAGGCGAATAGCTTACGATACCATTTGGCAGCGCTATCCTGTAGAGAACGATCAGTGACGTTTTGACCCAGTGCCAACTGCTCAAAGCTTGTGGGACTTGTTTCAGGGAAACCTATAAATGTGTTTTCAGCTTCCTTTGTAGGGAATTTTTTAGAGTTGCTCCTATTAGTCATTGTGCTTTCGCCAACCTTAACAAGCACGCTTGTGCAAAACTATCGCCTTCACCCATTGGTGCAGCTAAATGCGTGTCATTTGGTAAGCGCATATGAAATGTCACGCCCAGTTCACCTAATTTCATCACCCCATACGTCAGTTGTGCGAGTTTTTGCTCATGATGTGCTGCTGGCATATCCGCATAATCTAACGTTTGCTCATGACCCACAGGATCCGCAAAGTGCTTGGTAAACATACCCTGACCTCGTGCCACATGCCCCCAAGAGACACGCGCAAGTGACTCACCTTCGATATAATTATCTAGCCGCTCAAAGTCATCCTGTCCTTGTCGATACTGCCCACCTGTTGGTAGATCCTCCAAGCTTGCAACTGAATACTGTACTTGCCAGTCAAATACTTCAGGTTTCGGATATACCCAAGCCTTACGCGCAAAATAGACATAAGACCAAGCACGCATGATTCCTAAAGGATAAACCGTTTTAATTTTTAGCCTTGGTAATTCAAATTGACCACGGTTGTAGGTCTGGACAGGGAGTCGGATAATCTGCTCACCTTGTAACTTCGTGATGAGCATGGCGCTGTACCCATTCGTACTACTTTTACCCTTTTGGTCAGCTGATTGCTCAAATTCAAACAATAACTGCCGTCTTGGTTGACGACTCTCACTGTTCAGTTGCAGTGTAACCAAGGCAGGAGTACCTGCCTCTGTCATAGTTACTTCTAGCAAACGCACTTGTAGACCTGATATGTGCGCAAAAGTGACATGAAAGCTAATCAACCAGACGCTGACAAGATAAAAACACAAGCCAAGCACCAAGTTGTTGCCATAGTTGATACCCGCAATAAAAGTAATCACTAATAGCACGGCAAACAGCAGGCCTTCACGACTAAAAAAAATATAGACATTACGTAGATTGAGGGCAGCACTGTCATTTTTGGGTGCACGTGAGGCAAACCAACGGCTAAGTGCTGACTTGATTGGTACGGTTAAGGCCTTTGGTAAAAAGCTCATGACTACCCTATTCTTGCCATGTAATTGACTATGTGATTAGTATTCGGATAATAGGTTCGAAGATGGTGCCATGTATCGAATCACGGTTTGAACTGCGGACATGGACTGCTAAACGATGACCGGCACTTCTGCTAATATACGTTGTGCGATGGTCTGCGTCGCTTGCCCACCAGTCACATGAGCTGGGACAAAACGCTGACCGAGACGATGATCCGTGACCGCGGCAAACACCGCTTGAATATCCTCAGGTGTCACTTCCATATGCCCCGATACGTACGCATAAGCCTGCGCGGCACGCTGTAGCGACAACACACCACGCGGTGATAAGCCATGATACTCGGAGCTTGCTCGTGTCTTTGCGACCAATCTCTGTAGATAATCTAAGACCACATCCGCAACATAAACTTGTTTAACACCTTGTTGCGCTAATAAGACCGCCTCGGTATCAAGCACCGTATCTAGTCTTTTTAGTAGCTCGCGGCGATCCTGACCTTTTAATAGCTCGCGCTCTGCGTTAGGTGACGGATAGCCGAGCGACAAGCATAGTAAGAATCTATCCAGCTGCGATTCAGGGAGCGGATAGACACCTGCTTGCTGTAGAGGATTTTGGGTCGCAATGACAAAAAACGGCTGCGGCAAAGGATAGGTTTGCCCATCTTGGGTGACTTGCCGTTCTTCCATCGCTTCTAGTAACGCGCTTTGCGTCTTTGGGCTAGAGCGATTAATTTCATCAGCGAGTAGCAGCTGAGTAAAAATAGGCCCAGGGCGAAACTCAAACTGCTGTTTACTTTGATCATAAATACTCATACCTAAGATATCTGCTGGCAGCATATCATTGGTGAACTGTACACGACTAAAGCTCAAGCCTAATAATTGCGCCAAGCCTTGCGCCAACGTCGTCTTTCCCATACCCGGTAGATCTTGCAGCAACAGATGTCCACCTGCCAAAACCCCACTAAGCGCAAGCTTAACCACTTGCGGCTTATCTAGCACAATGTGATTTAACGGCGTTATGAGCTGGGCAATTTTCTGCTGATTGTGACGATAGTCAGCAGCGCTAAAGGTCGACGTATTAATCACCTCTGCTGCTGATTGATGTGGTGTTGTAATGGCTCTATCGATAGCTGCGTGGGTCATAGTCAATTATTGGCTCATTTTTTATGGGATTAATGTTTCTAGGGCGTGTTCTTATTTTGAAAATGGTGATAAAAATGAGATAAATGGCAGCCAAACAAAAGAATAGCGCAGATAATATCAAGATATTAACCAACCGTTTGACGTGGTTTGGCAAGATTTAACCGTTTTTAGCCCATTTAGTCGCTTTCGTTTAGATTGAGGACACGCCATAGATTGGCTATTATTTTGAGTCATCTTCAGCTATCGGTGCGGCGGCACGAAGCGTTGACAGATAAGCGATTACATCCGCGCGTTCTTGGGCATCGGGCATCGGGTTTGACAGCATTTTTGAATCTAGCATGGCTGTTTCCGCATCCGCAATATAAGGGTCGAGTGTTTGCGCATCCCATACCCAACCTGATGTTTTTAACCCGTCACTATAGGTGTAATCTTCTAGCTCAGCGGCTGGCGCACCGTATATATTCATCAGCTGCGGACCTTTTTTATTGAGACCCGCATTCAGCTGATGACATTGACCACAAGCATCTTGATAAATGATCGCACCATTATCAGCATCACCTTCCGTATAGAGCGGCAATGTCACAGGAGCACGATGATCAGGTGGAGTACGTTCCCCGCAAGCACTGAGCAATAAAATAGCAGCAAATATACTGCTTATTTGATATTTATTAATGATAGGCATTTTCGGCAATCTTTGGTTGGGGAATGTCAGCTATAGGTGAACAGTACAAATAATGAAGTCAGGGTCAAACACATGCAAAGTGGAACCCTCTTCACATCTAAACAGCTGCTTGTAAAAACATAACGTTATTTATTAGGATATATCGAGCCAATAAACAACGCTTATAGGACAGTTTGAGTAATGCTGTTGTAATGTATGACCATAAAGAATTTATGAAATATTCAGCCGTGTAGAATATTCTATAAATAAGCACTGTTGATAGTTGCATATCAAACGCACTCTAAATGTCTTTAGGTCGCAACCTTTATCGTACTGCTGGGTTCTTCTAAATAATAGCCTTGTAAATAGCGCACGCCCACGCTCCAAGCAACGGACATGGTCGCCGCATCTTCAATATAAGGCATCAATACGTCCACATTGACTTCATTAGTACGCATAATAAGTGATTTGACAGTTTCTAAATTGTCTGCCGAATCAATACCATCCACATAGCTACGTGCTAAACGCACCATATCTGGCTGCACAAAACTTACAATCTCTATGGATTTGGCAGAAGAGCCGAAGTTATTGATACCCATCTGACAGCTGACTTGATGAAGGGCGGCAAACTGAGTTTTCGCCACTGTGAGATGGTCTGCGACGTCCTTTTCGTTGAACTGCAAGGTTAGCACACCAGCTGCACCGCCCACCGCTTTTATAAGCTGACTGGCGACGCTAGGCAGTTTTTTGTCTATCAATGAGGCACTAGTCAATTGCACTAGCAATCTGGCTTCAGGATGTGTTTTACGTACCTCATTGACTTTTTTACAGGCATTGATGAGCACCCAACGATCTATTTTTTCGAGCAATTTATGCGTCTTGGCGACTGCCATAAATTGATCAGGTGTCAATATCGTGTTGTCCGCATCCGCCAATGGTAACTGCAGATATACTTCAAAAAAGTCGCTTCGGTCATTGTTAATATCATATATTGGCTGGAACGATAACTCAAAACGGCTATTGGCAATGGCATCGATTAAAGACTCAGCAAGTGCATGATCATCACTATTGGCATGCTCGCTTGGGTCATATAAATGATAGGTGCCGCCATGATTAGAGGTTTCTATCATAATCTGATTAATGGCATCTATCGCGCGTTCAAGCAGTATACTTGGCTCTGCGGTATTGGTCTCGATTTTGACAATACCAATACTGACAGTAGTGCTAGTCGTACGCTTATCTACTTCAATGAGCATATCACCGATACGTGAAACAATATGCTCAGCCAGTTTTTCAAGCTCTGTGGTGGTCTTATCCTCGACCAGTATGGTAAAGGCGGTATCACTAAAACGACTCACATGTCCGTCTGATATCAGCTCATCTAATGCATAGGCGACTTGCTTGACGGTCGCATCTACCCCTTGCAAACCTAGACTGCTTCTTATTTTACCAACATTATCGAGTTGAATATACAAAAGCCCAGCCGTTAGTACACCTTGACGTGCTTGCTGGTACACGATTGCCATTTGTTCTTCAAAGCCACGGCGATTATTGATTCCTGTCAGGTTGTCTTTGCATTCAGCGGCTGCCAAACGCTTAGCGACTTCCGCACTATTATTATGGTTTTGTTGGATAATAACCTGCGTCACCGGCTCGCCATCCAAGGTCGCGGCTGCCAATTGTAGCTTTGCTTCAAAAGTACTGCCATCCATCCGCTTACTTTCAAAATTGAATTCGACTTCTTGGCGGCTACCTTTATCAAATTGACGTAAGAACTGTTTGAAACCCTTAACGTTATCACCGCCTGCAATTAGGTCAACGACAGGCACGCCTATAGCATCATTCATCGACTCAAAACCAAAAAGCTGAAGATAAGGATCATTGGCAAAAATATGGATACCCTGATCAATATAGGCGACGGCACTTTTAGAGTTTTTAATCAAGACGTTGGCGCGTTGTTCTGCTTCAGAGAGTACATGTCGCAACGTTTTAAGCTCACGGCGGCTGCGTAAATTATCATGCTGTAGGCAAATAGACATCACTACTGCCATCTCTTGATCTACTTTGAGCGATTTGACCATCGTGCCGCTAATAATATCAGGTAGCCCCTCATCATTATTGGCGGATGCTGCCATCTCTTCATTGAATAGGCAGATCATAGGCAGATCAATACTTTGTTCTTGAACGATGCCCACTACATCGGTAAAACTCATATCATAAGCATTGCCAAACACCAAGACATCCCATGGTTGTCGAAGTGACTTTAATAGCTCTTCTTTATCGTCCAAAAACCCTAAATTGATGGTGTCATAATAGCAACCTAGTAAGTGCACAAGGCGCTCAGCGTAGAGCTGATCGTCATCAATGACTAGTAGGTTTAAGACGGACTGAGTACGCATAAGAAGCCTTTTGAATCTTGTGATCTTATTTTTGTGTTTTAGTTTTGATACCCTACACCTTTTCTAAGCATTAACCTAGCAAGGAAAATACTATCAGGAATAGGCTTAGCAATTTTTATTAGATTGGCATCATTTTCCGAATCAAGGTGACATCTTGGTAAACCAGAAGCATTGTCTAAACGAGAGTAATAAGATCCATCATTATAGACAATAATATGACTGGTTGCAGACTAACTTATCATCATTATTCGGTACAGTTATTCACTGTCATTATTGAACAAAAAAAATTGATGAAGTAACATTTAAGCCAGTATTTATTGACGTTACTATCTGGCGACTTTTTTATAACCACTCAAATAAACTACAGCTGTACCACTTCATACTGGCTGAATTCATCCGTAATCAGCAATCTCTGTCCCAAACGCAAAGGGGTTTGTTTGCTATTAATACGCATAATCACTCTATCATCGGTCTGAAAGTAAGAAGTCGGGACAATCAGAGTACCAGTGGTTTGTAGCCGCTCATTTCTACCAAGGATAAATGCTGGCACAAAATGGCGACTGCGCGTTTCTCCACCTTCTAAACGCAATCCACAAGCCACTAGCTGATGTCCGAGCACTTGCCACTCGATCTCTGGATTTTTGCTATCATAATTAAGCCAGCGCGCCACGCCCATCGACCAATCAGGCGGCGAGATTGTATCAGATCGACAGACTAAAAAGAGGCTCATCATCTGTAATGCTGGCGGTGCAGTCGTCGCAGAATCATTATTATCAGCCACTACGTTAAGATTATCTTTATCAACGCTATCTTTATCAACAATCTCTGTATGAAAGCTGTCTTCATTTAAAGCATCTATTTTCGGTGATAATCGCAAGGTACGAAATAGTGACAAATCATCATTACTATCAAAGGTTTCGCTGGTTAATACGTGGCTGCTGTCTTGTTTTTTATTCACAGTATCATAACGAGGCCGCTGCTCATCTGGTAGCTCTTTCATCGCGATCAAACTGGTAAAGCTATGTGAATGGCTAACCCGATAATGAATATTATTAAAGCCCGTAATCAACACAGCGTCTTCTTTCGCACTATGTTTAGTCGCTAATGTGAGTGGCGGCTGTAGATAGCGGTAATTGAGCGTCATCGCTATCTTATTAAGCAAGTGACTTTCAACCCCTTCACCCCCTTCCTTGACTAAGGCCTGTTTGCGTAATTTAAGATACTCAACCAGCGGGGCAATTTCTATAAATAAACAGTGATAGCGATCGTCGTATGGGTTGATCGTAGAGCTAGCCGTCAGATAAGTTGGTGGATTGTCACTTTGTAAATCAACGAAAACGCGTGTCTCGGTGATTGGCTCAACCGTTGCAACAATATGCTTAGCCCATTCCGGTAACAAACGTTGGACCAGTAGAATATTGGGACGACGCATGGCACGTACATTTAATAAACTGTATAAACAAATTTGGCAGTACAGCTGATGGACCGTCTTGGCACGCTGTGCGCCTGCCGTCACACTCACATTAATCTCAGCCGCATGGTACTGATAGGCAAGATAATACAGCTGATTGATTTTGCACCATAAATAAGATGATGGTTTTTGATAGCACAGTGCTTCTTCACCCAATAGCTTTTGGTACATCAGCAGCGTCTGGTAAATGGCGCTGGCGAGTGTCGTCGATGAAGACTTATCACCATTAAAATAACGCTGCCAGCCATTGCTTGCAGCGTATTTTCGCTGATTATTTAGTAATGAGGTTTTATGGCGTATCACTCTGTCATAAACCATAATCATTGAATAATATAGCGACTTTATTTGAGCCACATAACCCATTTGAATGTCGCTAAGCGGCCCTGTCTCATAAATATAATACTGTCGCAAAGTGGCAATTAACTGATCTGAGGCGTCTATCACCGTCGCCATGAGTGTCAGGCGTTGCGACTCATCTATATTAGCCACACGTAATACTTTGAGTATTTTTGCTAGTTGTTCAGCTTGCTGTGCTTGCGTTTTCGAGGGTAACGTTGCTAACAGTTGTAACAAATATTCTTCTTGACCATTAGCGGATCGCTTAGAGGCTAGTGGCAATGACTCTTCTGTAGAGGATAGGTGCTCTTGAAACGTCGATAAAGTTATCATCAGTATTCCTAGTAACCTTGAGTAACTTGACAGAGGACAAATATTCAACCATGCCGTCTATAACCACACAAGATAAAAGATACAAAGAAGCAGCAATCATCAGAATCGACAGCACCTGTTTTTAGTAATGATTAAGGTATACAGCGCCATATAACTGCATGCCCATCTTCTAAAAACTACTCTTTGTTCACTAATTTTTCAATATACCATAGTGCCTATATTAATGATCATTGTAAATATCAATCGGTACTTTGAAAGGTTTATTTGGTAGCTCTCTCACCAGCTTGGGCACCAAGTAACCGGGGAGTGCCGCTAACAGTGACCAATACAGCTCAATCGATAACCGCTCATCATTATCAAAATGTGCGGCACCAGCAACTTTGTCTAATACATGCAGATAATAAGGCAATACGCCACAAGAGAACAAACGCTGACTTAATTGTGTTTGAACAGCAACGCTATCATTGATCCCTTTCAATAAAACTGCTTGATTTAACAAAGTTATCCCAGCCGCTCGAGCACGTTGCAGATACTCTGCTGTTAAGGCATCGATTTCATTGGCATGATTACAGTGGATTACCATCACAATATGACAGCGACTTTGAGACAGTCTGGTCAATAACGCATTGTCCAAACGTGCTGGTATGACCAGTGGCAAGCGCGTATGTAATCGAATAGTGGTCAATTGTGGAATAGACTCTAAAGTATCTAACCAAGCAAACAACCGCCTATTTGTCACATTCAGTGGATCACCGCCACTCAAAATCACCTCATTAATCTCAGGGTGTGCGGTAATGTAATCAATGATATTTTCTTTGGCATCAGCCGTCGGCATATTGGCACTATAGTCAAAATGCTGACGAAAACAGTAGCGGCAATGAATGGCACAAGCACCTGTAACGGTCAATAATACTCTAGATTGGTACTTATGCAGCATACCCTTGACTGGGTTTTGCGTATTCTCGCTCAAGGGATCCGCCACATAGCCTGTTACTTTGATCTGCTCGCGTTGATCAGGCAATACTTGCTTTAGCAAGGGATCATTACTATCGCCGACACTCATTTTTGCCACAAAACCACGCGGCACGCGCAGCTCAAAATGCTTAGGTACATAAACCTCTGCACGCAATGATTCGAGCTTTAAAATGCTTAACAGCTCATCAATAGACGTAATGGCCTCGGATAATTGCGTTTGCCAGTTTTTTTGTGTGATTAAATGGTTTATCATGACAACCTAATACCTGTGCCCAAAAGTCGATATTATACGCTCTTAGTGCGTAGCCTATCAAAGCATACGACCTATCCTTTAAACACTTAGCGTAATAAGCGATTTTAACGCAGCAAGCTATTCATTCCCTTATCTACCACCATATTTACAATCCCTAGGAGTCTCTTGTGGCAAGTTTTTCTACTAATGAATTTAAAGCTGGTCTAAAAGTCATGCTCGATGGCAACCCTTGTGCCATTCTTGAAAACGAGTTTGTCAAACCAGGTAAAGGCCAAGCCTTTAACCGTGTCAAATTGCGCAATCTTCGTAGTGGTAAAGTATTGGAACAAACCTTTAAGTCAGGCGATAGCTTAGAAGCTGCTGATGTAATGGACACTGAAATGAACTATCTATATAACGATGGTGAGTTTTGGCATTTCATGCACCCTGAAAGTTTTGAGCAGATTCAAGCGGACAAAACAGCGATGGGTGATTCAATAAAGTGGCTAAAAGAAAACAGCAATGCACTATGTACCATCACTTTATTCAACGGTACTCCTCTTTCAGTAACACCGCCTAACTTTGTTGAGTTGCAAATCACCGAAACAGATCCCGGTGTGCGTGGTGATACTTCAGGTGGTGGCGGCAAACCTGCCAAGCTAGAGACAGGTGCTGTTGTCCGTGTGCCATTGTTTGTACAACAAGACGAAGTCGTGCGTGTTGATACTCGCACGGGTGACTATCAAACTCGCGTTAGCCAGTAGCATGTAAACGTCATAGCGCTCGATATAATAGGACTTAACAGCTAGCCTCTAGCTGTTATTTCATAAAAAAGCTGAACCACGGATAAAGCGGTTCAGCTTTTTTTGTGTTTATAAATATTGTCTCTATAGTTGATTTGATTGAAAAATATTCCAAAACGACCGAGTAAAAGTCTATATGGCGTATTTCAAGCAAGGTTCACGCTGTTATTTTTTATAGTGGATGTACTATTGATGAAAGCGATGATAGATAAACTTCTATCAATGTCTTCTGCCAAACCCCTACTCTTCTGCTGATGAATGTTTCTGTATCAGCCAATATTGCACCAATGCATTCAACTGCTCTTGTTTAAAAGGCTTGGTACAATAATCTTGCATCCCAACTTTTAAATACTTTTCGCGCTCACCATCCATTGCATTGGCAGTCAAAGCGATAATAGGTGGCAATGATTGAGGATCGTAGAGTTCATGCAATTTAATCGTGGCCTGTACGCCATCTAAAATAGGCATGTGATGATCCATTAAAATGACATCATAGCGCTCAGGTGAGAGTGCAAAAATCTCAATGGCTTGCTGTCCATCAGTGACATGCGTGACCGTATGACCACTATTATTCAAGGCTTTTTTAGCGATAATGGCATTGACGGTATCGTCTTCAACCAACAATATATGACCGGCACGCTCATGGGTCGGCTCAATCATAGTAAAGTCGTTTGAATTTTGCCACATCTCATATTGGTTTTCATCAATAGTCGTTAGAGGCAAGAAAACACTAAAAGTAGTTCCGACACCCAC
The DNA here is from genome assembly GCF_016107525.1 of Psychrobacter aquimaris. Classification (GTDB taxonomy): domain Bacteria; phylum Pseudomonadota; class Gammaproteobacteria; order Pseudomonadales; family Moraxellaceae; genus Psychrobacter; species Psychrobacter aquimaris. Next base: position 210,789 of record NZ_JABASR010000003.1, read on the forward strand.
TTCACTATCCACATCGATATAACCACCCATCAAATTAACCAAAGACTTACAAACAGAGAGTCCAAGACCAGTGCCACCATAAAGACGGTGTGTGAATTTGTTTGCTTGGTCATATGCATCAAATATTGCATCTAATGACTCAGCTTTAATACCAACACCCGTATCTGTGACTTCGAGGCATATAGTCATGACGTCATGATAGATTGCATTATTGATAGCTTCTTGAGCCGTTATTTTATTCAGATCGCTTTCTGAAATACCTTGAGCGCGATATCTATTAATGCTGTCGTTGTCATCGTCAAAATCATCACAATGACAATTGGGTACATGCTTGACCTCAAGACTGACTCGCCCGCCTTCACGAGTGAATTTAATCGCATTATTGACGAGGTTCGCTAAAATTTGTTTGAGGCGTACAGGATCGCCTTGTACATAAGGCGATAACGACTCGGTATAATGATAATCTAAAATGAGCCCACGCTGACGTGCTTTGATAGCAAAGAGGCTGACCACCTCATTACATAATGCGGATAAGTTAACAGGAATAGAATCAATGGTCATTTTTCCAGACTCTACTTTCGATAAGTCTAAAATCCCGTTAATAATCGCCATCAAATGCTCATTGGAAACTTTGATATTGTCCACGTATTCTTGTTGTTCACTGCTAAGTTTGGTTTCACCAAGCATCTCGACCATACCAATAATACCATTCATCGGTGTACGGATTTCATGACTCATATTAGCCAAAAAGTCTGACTTCATCTCATTGGCATGTTTGGCATCACGCTGCTTGTCCTGTAGCTGCAAGGCATCTGCCGCCATCATCGCAAATTGCGCCAATACTTTTGCTTGCTGCTCATTAAAGTCATGATTGGGCTTCATATCCATCACACACAGCGAGCCCAAACGATAGCTTTTATTATCCTCATGCAAGATAATTGGCGCACCAGCATAAAACCGTAGATAAGGCGATTCTGTCACTAATAAGTTTTGGCTAAAACGACTGTCTTCGATCAAGTCCGCCACCACAAAGACCTCGTTAGAGAGTACGGTATAATTACAAATAGCCACTTCACGCGTCGTTCGACAAACACCGCCCAGTCCTTGAACAGACTTTAGATACTGTGTTTCTTCATCCATGAAAGTAATGGCCACGACTGGTACATCAAAAAACAGCTTAGCCAGATCTATCAGACGCTGAAATGCAGGCTCATCATTATCGTTGAGCACATTATACTTCCTAAGCTTATTGATGCGTTCTGCTTCATCTACTGCTACTGGATAGCTGTGTTTAGGTGCGTTAAATATAGACAAGATAGACTCCATTAAATAAGATCAGACGCTTGGCTTAAGACCCGCCTGTTTTATTAATAATTGTAATGCTTCACTCACCATAATCATCGCAACCACCGATGTGACCACTACTGCTGAGCCGTAACCACCACACTGCAAACCGCCCGCCTGACAACTTTTATCTACACGCGGTGGCTCTGTAGAGTAGACACATTTGATACCGAACTTCTCTTTTAATGTACTATTAATGCCTTTTTCGTGGCGCAGCTTATTGCGTAATTTGGCAAGCAAAGGATCTTGATAGCTGTCACGCAAATCGCTCACCCGAATCTGACTAGGGTCTATCTTACCACCTGCCCCGCCTGCACAGACCAGTTTTAGTTTATTAAAACGACAATGTAGCGCGATAGCAAGCTTGGCATTCATATCATCTACGCAGTCCAAAATCACCATAGGTTTGCCTTGGGCAATAGCGGCTTTTGCTTCATCGCGACTTGGCAATAAAGTGGCGACGTTTTCTACGGTTAAAAAATCATCGATCAAATTTAGCGTTACTTTGGGATTTATCTCACGAATACGGGTAGCCATCGCTGCAATTTTACTCTGACCAAAGGTGCTATCTAGTGCAGGCAACTGCCGATTGACATTGGAGGCCACCAGTACGTCCAAATCAATCAAGGTAATGGTACCCACTGCCGTTCTCGCCAAAGCTTCAGCTGCCCAAGAACCAACGCCTCCTACTCCGATAACGTATACATGCGCATCAGCAAAAGTAGTGACAGCTGTCGTACCATAAAGAGTGCGCGTACCTTGAAAACGGCGCTCATATTGTACACTTTCTTCGCTCAGCTCTGCTTTTGTAAAGTCTTCGGTGCCAACTGACTCTGTCATTGTTTGCTCAAATGGTTGTGTTTCATTCATAACAGATTAAATGCTCTTTTAAATTATTTTGATGGCTCTTATATTACTTCAATTTCTTTATTCACGGCTATTTCATTCACTATCATATCAATGGCTAGCAATACAATAAACCATAATTAACCAAGATGTACGACTCTACTATAACGGATAAACCCATTTTGTTTGCAAAGCACAGCAACTGTTGTGCCACAATTGCTTAGCAAGACTGGTGGGTGATACATTGAGCAATTCACTTAAGCTTAGCAACACCCATGGCAGATTGGCCGGTACATTTCTATTATGTACCGGCGCATTACCCCTTTCCTGGTCTGAACTTTGAGTTGGCACTGATGAATTATGGTCTGATATTTGACACATAATAGGCGTCATATCAGGGCAATCTGTTTCTATCACCAAACATTCAACCCCATAGCTATCAACCGCTGCTTGAATAGCGCGGCGCAGTTTCTTAGCATTGGGATTAGTGATTTGACCGGTAACCCCAAGCTTAAAGCCTAATTTAACAAATGCTTTGGCTTCTTGCTTACCACCGCTAAAGCTATGGGCAATACCACCAAGCTTGTGCGCATCGTAATCATGCGCTTTTAGTATGGCTAATGCTTCTGCATGTGCTTTACGAATATGTAGCATCACTGGTAGCTGATGGGTCACCGCCATGTCCAATTGCGACTTAAAAAATCGTACTTGCTTAGCAAATATGTCAGGCGTTTTCATTGCCTCAGTAAAGGTATCTAAGCCAATCTCACCGATTGCTAATGGGCGTTGATCAGCAATCCTTTTTGCCATAGCCGTTAAATGGTTGTCAGTATGCTGTGTAATATAAAAAGGATGCAAACCAACCGCAACATGGCTACTAAAATGTGACACCTTTTGTCGATCGATATTAACTGTCGTAGGTAATGACAGCTTATTTAACAAGCGCTCAGTCTCATACATCCGCTCGAAATGCTGATATAGATAACCCACTAATACGATATGGCGTATACCTTGCTTATGGGCCTGCTGCGCCAGTATTTCTCTATCATCATCAAATATCGGGGCATCAAAATGAGTATGCGTGTCAATGAGAGGATAAATAGTAGGTAATGGCTGTTTGGTCATCTTAGATGAATCTATAGGGGTCATTGATAGACTCCAAAATTAATGTTTTTAAGCGGGGTATTCCGTGGTTTGTCATTTTTATAAATAATCATATTAACGATTACTTTAGTGTGGCTACCTTTTTCGTATAGCTACTTTATTTGAGGTGGTTTAGACAATTAAAAAATCCAGTTAATAAAAGAGCCTTTAAAAAGCAAAAAGACCTTCAATTATTCAAAGCACTTTTATTGAACATGCCCTATTCTTTATTGATATCGTCACTACTTACAACGGTGTGTTCAGTCTTGATATCATGACTATCTTTTACATTTTTCTTATCTAACGGTTTGGTATCAGCTTTTCTACTGCTGCGCCGAGGAATCACCAATAAGGCGGTAGCAGCCACTGCCAACAAAAACCACTTTTTAATATTTGTATGATTCGTCACTGCTTTCGCCTCTACATTTATATCATCATCTGCGATATTTATCAGCAAGTGTTCACATTTACTACTGATTATTCATTAGTATACTGCGATATAAAAACTGCTATGTTTATCTGTGTTATGAATACGCAAACTAATGTACGGTGCGACGCTTATTTATTACACCGTACTTCTATATGCTATAAGAATAGAAGGTGAGCACTTTATTAATGCGTCATTGATAAAGCGCTTTTTTGAGTTCTTAACGATTTAAAGGATAAGTTGTCATACCATTATTGGGACTGTCTACTTTGGTGAAACCTTGAGACTCAGACTTTGCTGCCTGATCGCGCTTAGGAATAAGGGGATTGAGCGGCATCAATTCATAATCTGCGCTAACGTTGCCATTCCAACCTTCCGTACCACTCAATGGCAGTTGTTTAATGGTACCGTTTTTATCAATGACCAGTTGCAGAACGCGCATTTGGTTGAATTTACGCTCGGTGACGCTGGCGACTGCCCCGCCATCACGTAGGATAGTGGGCTGTAAAAATATGATTAGGTTGCTTTTTTGGGTGCTGTCATTATCAGAGCGAAATAGCCTACCAATCACTGGGACATTTCCTAGACCTGGGACTTTTTGTTGACGTGTGGTGCTGTTGTCACGCATCAAGCCACCAAGAGCAATGGTCTGCTGATCATCGGCTAGAATCGTCGTATTGATGAGGCTTTTATTGGTGATCAAACCACTGGCGTTACCCGTACTGCCTGGTACCACCGATGAGACTTCTTGCGAGACCTCCAAGCGTACGGTGCCATTGTCACCAATGTGAGGAATGACATTTAGGTTGATACCAATGTCCTGACGATCAATGGTTTGAAAGGGGTTGCTAGAATCGTTGCCACTGGTGGTAAAGGAGCCTGTAACAAAAGGCACGTTTTGACCCACTAAAATGCTGGCTTTTTCGTTGTCCAACGTCAAAATTGATGGCATAGACAGCAGATTGGCACTGGTAGAAGAATCAAGCGCTTGCAAGATAGCTCCATAAAACTGGGTGTTTCCCTGACTGTCTTTACTACTATTACCAATGCCAATCAAAGCACCAGCTATCGAGCCTGCTGCGGCACTGATACTGGCGGCACCGCCACCTGACAATGCCGCCGCGGCAAGTGATGCAGCACTCGCGCCTACGTTATTGAAGTTGACGACTCCGTAGCCGCTATTGGCATTGCCGAGCGCCCATTGCACACCTAGCTGGGTAGCATCATCACCTGATACTTCTACAATAGCCGCTTGAATCAATACTTGCGCGCGGCGATTATCCAACTGATTGACCGCATCTTCAATCTCAAACATCAGCTCAGGTGCCGCATTGACGATAACGGCATTTTGGGTTTCATCAGCGATAATACTAAAAGGTCGACCGCCAACACCTGTACTACTCGAATTGGTACCAGAAGTCGCTGAGGTCGTCGCGTTGTTATTAGTATTAGTACTACCACCAGACTCATTAGTCAAGGTAGCGCCCGTGCTACTAGACTCGTTCAATGATGCCGACTCTAATGAGGACGTTGCTCCAGAGCTATTAATAGATTGATTGGCGAGCAATCCACGTAGCATGTCTGCAATATGACCCGCACTGGCGTATTTTAATCGAAAAACACGCAGACCACTCAAACGCCTTGTAGGCGTGGTGTCCAATTGATTGACCATCTCTTTGACTTTAGCAATCATCTCCGGACTGCCTTTCACCAACAATCTATCGCTAGAGGTGTCAGCAATGACTTTAAGCTGGTTGTTACCACCTGGTGCTTGCCCGCTACCAGCGCTTGCAACCAAGGCGCTAATCAACTCCATCATACGTTCAGCATCGACGTGACGTAGTGGTATCACTTGCAAACTGTCATTGACGTTGCTATCTAAATCACGGATAAGTGACGTCAGCTGATTAAGGCTATCTGCACGATCGGACAATACCAAGGCGTTGACACCAGGCACAGCGGCAGCATGAGCCGACTGGGGCATGAGCGGACGGATGACACCCAATACTTCTGCGGCTTGGGTATTGGTCAAATAAATAACACGAGTAGCTAACGCTTCACCAACACTGTCACCGCGTAAATCAACGGCTACGCCAGATTGTTTGGCGACATTATCTGGCACCAGTTTAATGGTCGTTCCCGAGTCAATCGCGGCAATACCATTGACTTGCATCACACTCAAAAACAGCTGATAGATTTCGTCACGGGACAAGGCTTTGTTGGAAATTACCGTCACATTGCCATTGATACGCGGATCAAGGACAAAGTTTTGGTCAGTGATGGTTGCCACTTCATTAATAAAGGCTTTGATATCGGCATCTTGTAAGTTGACTTTCCAGCTCTCAGCACTCGCGAAACCCGTACTGGCAGCCCATAATGGTACGGCTAGGCAAAGAGGACGACACAGTCGCATCAGACGCTGTAAAACATGGTACAGAGGCGTGACTGAAAAATTATAAAAACTTACCATATTGATGATTACCTACAGTGATGTCGCTTAGTATGTACTGGATTTATTGTGTACTGAGAGTGCTCAGTTAGCGCCTTTCTCACTTAATTTCTTCTGACAATAACATCATTTAAGTGGCACTATCTAAATGTTCGTTTATTTAAAGTAAGAGTTCTCAACCATTTATTCTGCTCAAAACTGCTGACGAATGGTAATGACTTGATCGCCGCGTTGCACCTCTATTTGCGCCTCACCTGATTGCTGTACCTGTTGCAGCACACCAGCATCTTGAGCAGGATTACTACCCACGCTTTGACCGTTGACCGTTAGCACTTTATCACCTGGCTCAAGTCCTAGGCGATTACGCAGCTTTGCTGGCATTGCAGGCGTCACTTGATAACTTTCCCCTGCTGCCATAACCCCCATTCTGCTCAAATAACTGGCGGGGTTTTCTTGCAATGCTGTCACTGCCTCATCGATAGCGGATTGCGGGCTACTGTCAATGCCTGTCGCAGTGGACTCCTCCTCAGTATTTTGTGTAGGCTGAGGGGCGGTAGGCAACATGCTATTGTCTGGCAAGCGCTGATTACTCACGGCACCTGCGATCATGTCGCTTTGATCTAATGGCATCGCTGCTGGCATACTAATGACGGTTTGCTTGTCGCTGGCATCAGCGATGATGACTGAGTTCCAATCGACAGCGACAAGGGTATACCCACTGTCCTTTAGCGCATCACCGATGCGATAGTTTGTTACCTCACCATTGACATCCAATAGTGCTGAAGACATGCTCTCTGGCATTGCTAACAGAACCCCTTTTAGATTGACATTGGGCGGTGGCTGCACTGCTGCTGCAATAGGATCAGGGTCTGCAAAAATAGCAAATAAACCACTGTAGTCCTTGCCAGATGTCGATGTGTTTTGCAAAGGCGCTAGTGGCAATGTTGGTGCCAATGGGGCTGCGAGCAATAACCATAATAGTCGAGCCGCTGTCCAGCATAGCCAAACAACAGCCAACAATAACACCCAACCTGAAAATCGATTGAGGGTGTTGAGCACAGGTTTTAAGGTGGTAGAAACATTCATCATCTAGCGTGTCCCCAGCCCATTTAGCAGCGGCTGACGCACACTGACGACTGGTGTATCTTGGGGTGCTTGTCCTTTATATTCAGGCATACTTTCTAATAAACGCTGCGTCAAACTGACATCCAACATATTATCGCCATCGATATATAAGTCGCCCAAGCGCTTATCTTGGTTGTTTAATAAATTGATATGGAGTAGGTTTTTATTGTTTTTTTGCTCAGCACTTAGTTCAGCACGCATCGCAGGCATGGTCAGATAAAAAACCTTGCCGCCGCTAGGATAGCCTATTTCACCGCCGACCCATGTCAGCTGACCATCTGCTTGACTGAAACCAGATAGATTTTTTGCTGAATCATTGTCCGCTTTGGCACTTGAGCCAGACTGGCGGGTGAGCGAGACGTTATTGACCTGAATCGGTGTATTGGGCAATTGCCAATCAACCAAATTTGCCAACGTCTCAGGTGCTACCTTGCCGCTCATATTATCCACTTGCCACGAGCTGGTGCCTATTTTTACTTGTCCATTGAGGCGGGTTTGGGCTGAAGTGATATCGACCTCTGCACTTATCTTACCCAATAACAAATGCCATGGCTGCCACGACCATTCTGCCGTACCTGTGAGCGGTGTCGCTGCTAAAGGCATTTGCCAAATGACTGAGCCTTGCCATAAATTACCCGACACATGCTGTACATAAGGCGTTTCCGGAGCATACTTTTCAAGCAGCCACGCCGCTGGCATTTGCAACACAGCAAATAATGCAAATAATACAAACCCAACCAGCCACCACAGCTTACGAGGGCGCTTATGAGACGACGCGGATACTTGGGGCACGGTTGCATAACTCTTGTATAAGACAAAAACGTCATTATCATAACAAACAATGGCATACAGATGACAGAAAAAAAGCCAGTATCTTTTTACCAAAATAATGGCAATAAAGATACTGGCTTTTATCGGCTTATAAGACTGAAAGGCTATTACGATCAAACGGTATAATTACAAAAAACTATGCGTAATAAGCCCGATAATCAGAGTAGATTTTGCTTTGTGCTTAGTTCAAACACTGCTTAGTTAAAATGCTGCTTAATTAAAAGAATATTTAATTAAAATTAATTAAAATTGCACCTTGCTGAATCTAAACCGACATCATCTTGTTGACCACTAAACGATTAGATAGCAAAATCTTCGATACTACGACCTGCTGCTAGTGCTTCAACCAACCACGTTGGCTTACGACCACGGCCAGTCCACGTTTCTTCGTTGTTGTCAGTATTGCGATACTTAATGCTGCGTTTTTTCTCTAGTGTTTCACCAGCTTTCAAAATCTCTTCGATAGAAGCACTGCTGTCTTCTGCAATTTTTTCAAACTGCATATAGGCATCATACAAACGCTGATGTTGTTTTTTGGCAATAAGCTGCTGGGCATTTTCAGTGATGGCACGTAGCTCATCAACGTTTAGGTTTTCTAAATCAATGGCGGTATTTTTGCTCATAGTAAATCCAACTGTAAGATAAAAAATATAACCTTAATAGATCTTATTCACTATTAAGAACTAAGAATGACTTATTCACCATTAAATACAACGATGAATGTCAAAAATCGATATTTTTTCAACCAAATAAAATATTGTTAGCCACAATACCTGAAGGCGTAGACAATATAAACAAAAAATCTTGCTATCACAACAGTAGATTATTATATCTTATATAACAAAAGTCAGCGAATAGTAAAATCAGGTAAATGAAAAAACGGCAATTTATTAATACTTATTCATAAACAGATATTAATTTTAAGATAAAACCAGTCTCTATAAATTATGTTATAAAAACTGCTGAACACATAATTAAATAGACATAAATCCACTAAAAACAGCAATCAATTTTTCCATATTTACCTACCCATTAATAAAAAACATCCTTAATTAATCATGCTGATCACTAAGCTCGCTCATTAAATCGCGGGCTGATTCGGCGCTCAATAAATACGGATTAAAATCAATCGTTGTCGAATACTTTAAATAAATCGCCGCGTTTTTTTCAGTCGGGGAAGCATAATTCATGGACCATTTAGACCATGTGCGATGCTTTAATTCACGTGTCTCAATAACCTGTAAGTCATAATGACGTGGATCAGCAATTAAACTATATAGCAGACGATTGATCTGTGCTCTTGGCCCTTCGATAGTTTGCAAAAAATAATCTTTATTAAATGTCAGCATACCAGTGATGCCATTGGCGGCGTTGTTTAATTGTGCTTGATGCAAAATTTCGTTGAAGTCTTTGGCCGATACATCTGGGTTGGCACGGCTAGCGTATGTCATGCTCATCAAAATGTGCGCATCTTCCATTACTGATGTCATATCTTATCTCTTATAAAAAATCATGGATGTGATGGTTTTTTAGCGTTTATAAATATCAGTCAATTAGCCAATAGAAAACCATGGTTTCTTTTTTGTAGCGGCGCGCACTGCTTCTTGCTCTTGCAGATCTGATAATGTCTCAATCAACATCATGATTTGATTGGTATTCATCAAATAAGGATTAAACTGAGTACCTGTCGAAAATTTGAGCGCAAGCCCTTTATTTTCATCACTCGGAATCAAATAATTCATTGACCATTTACTCCAGTGACGCTGCTCAACTTCACGGCATTCAATGATTTGCAAGCCTTGATGCCGTTCGTCTTTAACCAGTTTTCTGAGCAACTCATTGATGACTGGCCTCGCCCCTTCGATACTTTGTAAAAAGTAATTGTGATTAAATACCAAAGCACCCGTAATACCGTTACGCTCATTGTTTTTCTGAGCTTGTGTCAGGATGCGAGTGACTTCACCTTTAGGATTGTCGGTGTTATAACGGCTAATATAAGTCAAACGTAGAATGATATGCTCACCGTGGTGTATTTTTAGACGATTTAATTCTGCAAGCTCAGCTAATTCCACAAAGTACTCCAATTAATTTGCTAAATTTCTCACCTATAACAGGCTAGCGATTGTCATTCATAACCCGTTATTTGTGGCATAAGTCATTTTTTTCGTACAATAAGTCGTGTATATATTAACGTTGAATTTTCTTGATAAATTCACTCATACCGTGCGATAAATTGCTGCCACTGGTACTCTGTATTTCCTTTACCAAACTCAATAATTGCGAGCTATTCCCGCATTGCTCTAAGCTCAACAAATAACCCCAGGCTTCTACTCGTGGTGCATTTTTTTCAATATAGTTGGCCAACTCCGATTTTATCGTTTCGTAGTTAGCACCAGATAGCTTAGTCTTGAAAATACTACTGAGTGATTTCTTGCCTAGTGCTGCCATTTTATTGGGACTTTTATTATTAAAGGTGCGATCAAACTCTGTCTCAATATTTTGTTCAAACGATGGTAACGATGATTGAGGCTGAGAAGCTGTTGGTGCTTGCGGCGCAGTGGATGTTTGGGAAGCAGCACCCGCTATTTCTATACACTCAAGCCCTAACAGCAACTCAAACAATGGTGCTATGCCGCCAAAATCCGCAAACATTTTGCTGTGGTCAAGCGTATCGAGATAGCTTTGATACGTGCGCTTGCCATCGATCATAATGAGCAATGTTCTCGCTTCACGCGGCAATATACCGAGACTCTGAGATTTAATCTCTTCTCTGCCTAAGTCCGTTTTTTGAAACACATCACCATTATTCATTGTTTGTACTCAGCACTAGCAGTAAGGTGGGCACTCTTATAGTCAATTCATTATAAAAGCGTGATAGCTTTAACCTTTTACATTGCATCAACCCTATCGTAAGCGGTCGACCAGATGAATTTTTATTAATTAATAAAAATCACTTTAAATAAAAGCCCCACATTTAATATTGTGTGAATCGTTGATTCGATTGGATTATATCAACCCACCTAATAGACCGTTAGTATTAATTAAATCCAATAGAACAGACGGTCGATATAGGATATGAAAGGTAGTTTTCATAAATTTCAATATAAAATTTGATAAAATAATGAGAATAGAAAAACCTATAAACTCAATGAAGCAAGCTAATATTTCTTTGCTTTGTATTCTTACTAAATAGTTTACTAACCAATAATTAATTTTTTATTTTTCAAATAATCGCAATGGCATAACCATAAAAACAAACAAACGTTTTACTTAAAAGCACAGCATAGAGGTAAGCAAAATCTATCTTCCTTAACTCTCATATGACTTTTATGCACACTATAGAAGCTTTATTTTTTTAGATCATTTATCACTAGGCATAAAAAAACCCTGCAATTGCAGGGTTCTATAGATTATTCTTAACAGATAACTAAGGTATAAGTTAGAACGGAATGTCATCATCGACAGGACCGTCTGGCATTGCTGTCGGCTTTGATTGCGCAGGCTTTTGAGCAGGTTGATTAAACTGATTCTGCTGAGCAGGTGCACCTTGATTAGTAAAGCTGTTCTGACCACCTTGAGCAGCTGGCTGGTTATAACCGCCTTGCTGTGCTGACTGATTGTTTGCTTGCTGACCAAAGTTGTTTTGATTGCTTTGACCTCCTTGATTGCCATAGCCACCACCTTGACCTTGATTCTGACCGCCAAAGCTATTATCACCTTGACCACCAGTCGCACCATCTAGCATTTGCATTTGCTCAGCACGAATCTCGGTAATATAACGGTCTTGACCATTGGGATCTTGATATTTACGGGTACGCAAGCTGCCTTCGATATAGACTTTGCTGCCTTTACGCAAATACTGCGCGGCAATTTCACCCAAGCGATTGAATAGAGAAATACGATGCCATTCCGTCGCTTCTCTTTTCTCACCACTTTGCTTGTCTGTCCATTGCTCTGACGTTGCAACCGAAATATTGGTCACGCTACCGCCGTTATTAAATTGACGTGCCTCAGGGTCTGCTCCAAGGTTACCGATGATGATAACTTTATTAACTCCGCGCATGATACCGTCCTCTTACTTATGAATAATTTTATGAATCGCTTTAATGACTGTGCAGTTAAGTGCATTCATTAATGATTTTACTTTAATCAATTTTTATTTAAATATCTACAGACTATCTATTAGAGACGACAATCTATGTCGCTTAGATATATATTATAATTTTGGGGTCTAAAAACCATAATCGTGCTATTTTGCCATTTTATTAAACGGATTAATACTATTACAAGTTACTGACTTATAAATTCACTCCGTCCCTTATAAATTTATTTAGAACCATTGCGGTCATTATTGCGATGCATGCTTAAGGTGACACTGCCCAGCTCTACGCCAAACTTTTTCATTACTGAACGATTGAGCATGACATCTTCATTGATAAGATGCATCCAATCATCAAATTTTACTTTGTAGGTTTTATCGTCTACGGGTAACGCTAGCAAGTAATTCCAATGCAAGGTGTTGCCAACCACTTCTCCTGTTGCCTCACCAATGACGTCACCAGCCGTGCCTTTCCAACTACCATCAGCTTGCTTGGTCAATCGCCATATGCGCTGCGATTTTGAGCCATCTGCCCATGAGAATTTTTCGTCCAAAACTATGACGTTATCGCCTTCGTGAGTAGCATTAATATCGACGTAAAAGCGTTTTTTGACCTCGCCATTGCGCCCTTGAAACATGCCCCAGCCATCTATCTGACCTGAGAAAAACTCATGCATATCGAGCGTTGGCGTGGTGTTCTGATAGGCCTGAATATTTTGCGTGGCACAGCCAGAGGTCAGTAGCATGGCTGACAGCCCAAAGCCTATCGCTAGCTTCTTAAACTTACTCATATTAATTCCTTTTAAATAGAGATGAATACTTAGCGGTCACTTATTAATAATGGCTGTCTATACAGTTATTGCCTACTCAGTTCTGCCTATTTATTTTTGTTGCTATAAATCTAAAAATATTACTTATATAGCGTACTAAATATCTAGCGGACTTTGTGCCAAACTCGATAGCTCTTGACGTGAATCATCCGTCAATTGTGTCTTATCAAGTTTCAAATAAGCGACTTGCTCTTTTGCCATCACGACCAGTTCATCAACGCCATCTACTGCCAGCATCTGCCTTGACCAATCTTGAATATTAATGTTTTTGGGAATCGTCACTGTCGTGCTTGATAGATAAGGTGGCTGAGCAATCGGAATGATAATGAGTAACGCAGCGCCCATGATAATCGCCAAGATACCCCATGCTAGCAGATTAGGCTGATTTAATAATAGGCCACCCATCGCACCGCCAACGAACGCCCCAAAAAACTGGCTGGATGAGTTAAGCCCCATCGCAGTCGCTTTATTAGCGACTGGGGCACGCTTAGATATCCACGAGGGAATCGTCGCCTCAAGCAAATTAAAACCCATAAAGTACAGCAGCAAGCCAAATATAATGCCAACGCCGACCTGACTACCCAGCGCAAGTATTGCTAAGGCAGCAGTCATCAAGGCAATCGCACCCAAAAACACTTGGCGCATTTTGCGTTTCTTTTCAGCGATAATAATAAATGGTATCGCGATTGCAAAGCCGATAAACAGTAGTGGCAGATAAACCAATCCCTGCTGACGTACAGACAGGCCTAGCACTTCATTGAGCTGGTGTGGCAGGATAACAAATATCGCGGTCATCGTCAGATGCAGCGCAAAGATACCAATATGTAAGCGATTCAAATCGCCAATCTTGAGGACAGTTGCCAACTGCTGACCGATGGTTTTATTATCTAAGTTGTGTTTGAGCACGCGCATAGGCGTTGGTACAACAACCAACAGCAGCATCGCCAAAATAGCGAATCCTGATGTCAGCCAAAACAGCCCAGAGATACCGAGCGAGCCGACCAATAATGGACCAAAAGCAAAGGCAAGCATGATAGAGGTCGCAATGGTCAAGCCCATCGTCGCCATCGCTTTGGTACGCATCTCCTCACGCGTCACATCAGCCAGTAATGCCATCAATACAGCAGAGACCGCGCCACTACCCGCCAGCGCTCGACCAATGATCACTTCATAGATATCCGTCGCATTTGCCGCAATCATGCCGCCGATGGCAAACAGTATCAATCCCAAAAAGATAATTGGCTTACGAGGGAACTTGTCAGCGGCAAGGCTCATCGGTATCTGAAAAATTGCCTGACCTAACCCATACACCCCAACGGCCAAACCAATCAAAAACGGCGTCGCGTGTGCATAATTGTCTCCGTAAACAGAAAACACTGGCACAATCATAAACAAGCCAATCATACGCAAGGCAAAGATGCCACCGACTCCGAGGATTGCCCGTTTCTCTACGCTATTCATACTTGCCTCACTGGTTGATCATTGCTGGTTTTCACTGCTGGCACTTATGCTGCACCATGATTTATCACTACTGGTTTATCAAGGCATTGGCCTATAAATCAAGCCCCCTAGTATAAGACATTCGCCGTTTGGTTGCCGAGACTTTTGTCTTACTGACGCAGCCTCACATAGCTTATCAACCCAAGCCCTTCATATTACGCGATTATTTTGTTACCAACTGCGTCAGATGCGCAATCACACCTTGAATAATGCGGTCGCCATAACAATAAAGTAAGGGGTCGTAAGTACTGTTACCAAATGCTTTATATGACAAATACCCCGATAAAATGACAATATTTGTTTAAATCTATAACAAACACCACCTGTTACTTGATCCTTATTTGATTTAGATTCGTTCAGTAAAATTAAAATAAAAACACCATTCATATTTTTGATTAATCAGTACATTCATCTCCACTGACACCTTTACTTTTATACCTTTTTTTATAGACATCTTTTTAAATATAATTTTAGCAAATAGGAAACCCATAAACGATGGCACATGACCATATCGCAATACGCGGCGCACGTACTCATAATTTAAAAAACATTGATTTAGACATTCCACGAGATAAATTCGTAGTGATTACTGGCTTGTCAGGTTCTGGTAAATCTTCACTGGCATTCGATACGCTTTATGCTGAAGGGCAACGTCGCTATGTCGAGAGCTTATCGGCTTATGCCCGTCAGTTCCTCTCGCAAATGGAAAAACCGGAAGTCGATAGTATCGAAGGTCTCTCCCCTGCGATTGCGATCGAGCAAAAGTCCACCAACCATAACCCACGCTCGACCGTCGGTACGATTACCGAGATTTACGACTATCTACGTCTACTTTACGCCCGTATCGGTACGCCGTACTGCCCTGAGCATGGCGAGCCGATGGTCGCGCAGTCGGTCACCGAGATGGTCGATCAAGTCATGGCATTGCCAGAAGATACCAAACTCATGATCTTGGCACCGGTGATTCGTGAGCGTAAAGGTGAGCATACCGTTTTACTTGAGCAGCTGATTGGACAAGGTTTCGTGCGCGTGCGTGTCGATGGTGATGTCTACGATACCGATGAGCTACCAACACTGGATAAAAAGAAAAAACATACTATCGAAGTGGTGGTCGATCGCTTTAAAGTTCGTGACGACTTGGGTAACCGTGTCGCTGAGAGCTTAGAAACGGCGCTACGTTTGGGTCAAGGACTGGTCACCCTGCACTTTATGGATGGCAACCCAAAAGAAGGCGGTGACGACAATCAAGTCATGTCAGCCAAACACTCATGCCCTGTCTGTGATCGTGCGGTGCCTGAACTTGAGCCACGTATGTTTAGTTTTAACAATCCATATGGCGCATGCCCTAGCTGTGATGGTCTTGGCAAACGCCAATACTTTGCCGCTGAAAAACTCATTACCCATCATGAAAAATCACTCAATCAAGGCGCAATCAATGGTTGGGACAAACGTCATGCGTATTATTTTGGTTTGCTTAGTACGGTCTGCAAGCACTTCAAAATCGATATGGATGCACCGTGGCAGGATCTGTCTAAAGAACAGCAAGACCTCATCATGCATGGCTCTGGTAAAGAAAAGTTGACCTTTAACTTTACTGATGAGCGCGGCCGAAAAACCAATAAGACGGTACCTTTTGAAGGGGTGCTTCCTTACTTGGAGCGCCGTTATGCCAAGACGCAAAGTAATCTTGTGCGTGATGAGCTGGCCAAATATCTGGCAGATACCACGTGTAATGTCTGTGATGGCGCGCGTCTGAATGAAATCTCGCGTAATGTCCGTGTCGATGACCAAACCATCGCTGAAATCGTCAAGCTCTCTATCGGTGACTCTGCCGATTATTATAAAATGCTAAAGATTGGCGGTCATAAAGGCGAAGTCGCAGAAAAAATCTTTAAAGAAATTAATGAACGTCTAAACTTCCTCGTCAGCGTTGGACTGGATTATCTCACTCTTGCCCGCTCTGCCGAGACACTATCGGGCGGTGAAGCACAGCGTATTCGTCTGGCTAGCCAAATCGGTGCCGGTCTCATGGGCGTGATGTATGTACTCGATGAGCCATCCATTGGTCTGCATCAGCGTGACAATGATCGTCTGCTAAAAACCCTCACGCGCTTGCGTGATTTGGGCAATACCGTACTGGTCGTTGAGCATGATGAAGATGCCATTCGCCAAGCAGATCATGTCATCGATATCGGTATCGGTGCCGGCGTACACGGTGGTCATGTGATCGCTCAGGGTACGGTCGATGACATCATGGCAAACAAAGAATCGCTGACTGGACAATATATGTCTGGCAAAAAGCGCATCGAGATTCCATCTGTGCGTCATAAAGCCAAAACCATAGACGTCGAAGTCAAAGGTAAAGCCAAAGCCCAAAAAGTACCAATGACGATTGAGTTAAAAGGCGCATCAGGCAATAACTTGCACGATGTTGATTTGACGATACCAATTGGCATCATGACTTGTATCACTGGCGTATCTGGCTCAGGTAAATCGACGCTGATCAATCGTACCTTGATGCCACTCGCCGCCACTCAGCTGAATAACGCTTCGACGCTGATTGCGGACAAGCATGACAGCATCAGCGGTCTTGAGCATTTAGACAAAATGGTCGATATTGATCAAAGCCCTATTGGTCGTACGCCGCGCTCAAACCCAGCGACGTATACGGGCGTGTTTACCCCTGTGCGTGAGATGTTTGCCCAAACGCAAGAAGCGCGCGCTCGTGGTTACAAGCCGGGTCGCTTTAGCTTCAACGTCAAAGGCGGACGCTGTGAGATGTGTCAGGGTGATGGTCTTATCAAAGTTGAGATGCATTTCTTACCTGATATGTATGTGCCATGTGATACCTGTGAGGGCAAACGCTATAACCGCGAAACCCTAGAGATTCATTATAAAGGCAAAAGCATCGCAGAAGTACTCGATATGACCGTTGAAGATGCGGTTGATTTCTTCTCAGCGATACCCGCGATCTATCGCCGCTTGCAAGCATTAATGGATGTCGGTCTTGGCTATATTCGTTTGGGTCAGTCTGCGCCGACGCTCTCTGGCGGTGAAGCGCAGCGTGTCAAGCTGGCACGTGAGCTTGCCAAACGCGATACGGGACAGACCCTCTATATCTTGGATGAGCCAACCACCGGTTTACATTTCCATGATATCTATAAGCTGCTCCATATCCTGCATACCCTACGCGACAAAGGTAATACCATCGTGGTCATCGAGCATAACTTAGATGTCATCAAAACAGCGGATTGGGTGATTGATCTTGGCCCTGAAGGCGGTAAAGGTGGCGGTCTGATCATTGCTGAAGGCACGCCTGAGGAAGTGGCGGAAGTGAAAGGCTCTTATACGGGTGAGTTCTTAAAACCGATGCTTGAGCAAGGGTTAAAAGACGTAAGCTAAAACAACTTGGTGAATGATTGATAAAAGGCTACTCTTTCGGGAGTGGCCTTTTTTTGGTGTGGAAAATCAAAGATAGGTGCTATATTTTATTTTTCAAAACTGCAATTACCTTTAAAACCTGCTCACGATTTTTGGCAGCTTTGAGCCATTTGGGCAAACGACTAGCTAATGAACTATTCATCCAAGTATCTACATTTAGATTACGTTGCCTATGTTTAGCCGATACAAAGTCTTCCAAATATTCTAAATGACGCTTGTTGAATGCCCACAAGCTCTCACCCGCACAATCGGTTTGCAACCATAAATTTGCGCCAAAATAACTATCCGTTGGATTTTCCGCGCCCCAATAAAATTTTCTGTGCTCAGCTAATTTTGCTTGATTATAGCAACAACTTGGACAACTCAACCGAGCCTGATCATTATGTAGGGTAACGACTGCTTTAAGTCGACATTTCGGGCAGAAAATTAGCGTGGGATCATCTTTGGTAGGAGTGCTAATAGATAGCCTACTTTCCTCGCTTTCTTGAAACCATTGTTCATTCATAGTGCCGTCCTAGCGCTAATATAAATTTAAAAACAAACCAAGTAAAAAACTGAATATAACGAACCGTATTTAACTATACTAAATCCTTCAAGCAGTGCAAAACGAGACCAAGACATGGCGACAATAGAAGAAAAAATCAGTCAAGCTGAATACATCATTTATCAATTTGAACTAGAAGAGTTAGGAAGAGCTTTTGATATTCTCAATGAAGTTATTGCCGATAATCGAGCAACCGATCTTGAGATCGCTGATGCTTTAAATTTAAAAGGATTTATAGTTGCAGGACCCGCTCCGTGCCATACTGAATATGAAGAAGATGAGACGGGACTGATTTACTTCTTACAAGCTTTAAAGCATAATCCTTACAACCTTGGTGCGTTAATAAACACTGTTAACTCATTTACCGAACATGATATGAGACAAACCTTTACTCGTGAAAATACACCTGCTTTTATAAAGGCTTATGAAGTATTAAGATATGGTATCTACGATACTCTAAATAAAGAATCAAAAAATGATTTGCAAAGACTTTCTGATACATACGATAAATTTAAGCAAAACAGATTGTAACAAACCAGAGAACCCTGTTGAACATTTAGGTTAAATGACTTAAGTAGGTTTGACTAGAAATTCGATAGTAGAGCCTTATATTCTGAGTGATACCATGAAATCTCATCAAAAAATATTAGTAGGATGTTGGTATGGAAAAATTGGTGCCGTATTGCTAATGCTTATGCATCATAAAAGAGAGTAAGCCTAACTTAGCGCAGCAGCTATGGATAATGAGCTTTCCTAAACTGTCGCGATTCAAATAATTAACAATGAGTCTATAATCTTATGAATTTCAATACACATTTAGAAAAGACCAAATTTGCTATTATTAGTGCTCTAGATAGTGACAAATCAGTGTTGATTAGTGAATTTATTGTTATTCTAAAAAATGCGTCTTCTTTACTTAAAGCAGATAATTTTAGTTTTTGGATTGACGAATTGCAAAAAATCGACCATTCAGAAATCCCAATAACAAAGTATGCGGTCGTTGACGCTCAAAAATCATGGAATGAATATGATTCTAGTAGAACAACCTTTGGAAATATATTGTTAGATACATGTGAAAAATTATTTACCTATTGGCAGCAAGATGACCTCTGTAGCACGCAAGGTCAGTTCTACTATTACAAAGATAAGAATACAAATCTAGTCTTCAAAGAAAGTGTGTTTGGTTGTATTCAATATCTTGATAGAGCCATGAATAGGAGTACTGATACTCAATTTGGTATCGCATTGATTTCAGATTTATATGGAGTCGTTATAGTTGATGACTTATATTAAGGGGTCAGATTCTGAGTAACCCTATGAAAACTCATCAAGAAATATTAGTAGAATGTTGGTATGACAAAACAGACATAGAGTCAATTATTCAATGGGCTGATACATTCGTTAAAAATAACGACCACATTCCTGAGGAAGTGTTTGAAATTTTTTATGCGCCTAAACATCATTTTGAAGATATTCTTTTCAGACTGACTGTAGCTACGGAACCAGATTTTTTACCGCAATCATTAAGTACAGAAATTTTAGCAGCTAAATATTTGATCAACTTAATTAAAAGATATTTAAGTGATGAAGTCACTCCTGTAGATATCTGTAGAGTGATTAGCAATATTGATTGTGGTTTTATGAATGCTCCGAGAGATTTACCTGATAACGTTTCATACTACCCTTGTTGGCTTGGCAATTTATACAGTAGCTGTGATTGGTGTGATGAAACATGGACAAAAAATAGTGCTCCTCACTTAAAACAAGATTTGGAGAATCAGTTGCCTTATATTAGTGAGTGGATTAACGATAATAGTCAGTTAAATTAAAAAGCCCTTTTGTTCTGGACCATTAAAAAAGCATCAGCAATTAAGCTGATGCTTTTTTGATACATTAACAATGACTTATGATAGTTTAGCTCACAATAGAATAAAGCCTATTATTTGCTACACTTACCTTTGACGCCCAGCTTAAGCTCTGATATCGCCTCTTTTCCTTCAGCTTCTGAAACCAATTTCAGTCCAGCCCCGCCGACAAATACACCCGGCTTAATGTACTGCTTGATAAAGTAGTTTTGACCAGCTGTCGTATTTACCATCAAGTCGTTTGGAGAAAATTCAGACTCAGTAGAGACTTTATGCGTCATATTTCCTTGCACTTCTTGATGAAAAAATGTTCCGCGTGCTGTCTCACCAACACACTCATCATCAATCCAAACATCTTTCTTCAAACTGGCACCCACAACACTGTTAGAGCGATAAATATATAATCCTGCTTTATCGTTTGAAGGTGATTGAATTTGCTTTAAGGCATCAGATACTTGTGCTTGTTCTGTAGGAATAGAAGCACAACCAGCAAATAGGACTGAAGTCATGGTTAAAAAAGCGATTTTTTTTAGCATAATATTTCTCTAATAATAAAGTTGACCTGACTGACAAAATTTTAATGCCATTGCGGTTTATCATAGAGAAATCAAATCTTAGACTATATAACTCATCATCAGCTTAACGCCTGATTTATAAGCTATAAATGTCTAATACGATCTCTTTACTCCAACTATAATGTATAAATTTTGTTACGGTACAATACAGATTATTTCCTTAAAACTCAACTTAATTTATCAATATTTGCTTATATTATTTTGGAAATCTATTTTTTATTAGGCTCAGGTAATGCCAATAGATAAAAGGTAATACCATCGTGGTCACGGAGCACAACTTGGACGTGATTAAAATGGCAGATTAGGTGTTAGTTTTCTATAAAAGCCACTTCCTAAACAAACTCCCTCTCAATATTCATCACCCGCGCATCTACCGTACGTTCTAGCTTTTCCTCAATCTCACGACACTGCGATTCGACCTCACGTTTAGACAGCCCAACGATCACAAACGTCCATTCGCTAGCGTCATGCCGATCGCGTTCGCTGCTCTCACAGACCGCGACACTTGGCGTATTGCCAAAGCGCGCGTGCAGGCCGCCCATCCGTTGGCGCTTTTCTTTTAGCGAGCCGCAGCCGAGCAATGAAAACGTCAGTGTCAAAATAGCGATGTGCATTTTATCCTCCTTGCCGAAAAAGCTTATAATAGTAGTCAATATAATATTCGATAATGGCTGATAATGGCTGCGCGTCAGCATCCATACCCTTTATAATAGCGTATCAATCGCCAACCAATCTGCGTATCTCACCCATGACCTCTATCAGCTACGTCAAGCAGCAGCGTATCACTCGACTATGCGTGCGCTGCGGCTTACTCCTTATGCAGTATGGCGCTGAATCTGCCGTGGTGGTGGACTTATCCAAGCGCTTGGGGCTTGCTTTAGGCATGAACAGCGTCGAATGTTCGCTGAACTTCAATGCCATTACCCTGACGACCATCTGCGATGAACGCTGTATCACCACCACCAGAGACACAATCAACCAGAGCATCAACGTCAATTTATTGGTACAAATCCAGCAAATCGTCAATAAAACTGAAGCGACTGTCGATCGCAATGAGTTGATTGACCGCACGACGCTTGCTTTTGATGAGTTAGATAAAACGGTCTATCCGACATGGCTAGTCAGTATATTTGTTGGTGCCTCTTGTGCGGCGTTTGCTTATCTGAATGGTGGCAGCTGGTCGATTACGGCGGTGACATTTATCGCAGGTATGGTGGCGATGTTTACCCGTATCTATTTGTCCAAACACCACTTTAACCCTTTTATCACCGTCATTGTGACGGCTTTTATTGCCTCACTCATTGGCGCGACGACGTATTATTTTGATATTGGCAATAATGCCGATATTGCGGTGGCTTCTAGTGTGTTACTACTGATTCCCAGCTTTCCCCTGATTAATTCTTTGTCAGATATCTTAAAAGGCTATGTCAATATTGGCGTTGGACGTGCAGTCTTTACCTATATGCTCACTTTGTCCGCGTGTGTTGGCATCGTAATGGCACTGGTGTTACTGCGCATACAGCACTGGGGGTTTTAGATGTGGTTTATTGAGACCGTTGTGCTGTCTTGCATTATTACCCTTGGCTGGACGCTGATGTTTAGCGTACCCAAACGCTATATCTTGCCGTGTCTACTGATGACGGCTTTGGGATTTGGGTTAAAGACGGCGCTTGTTTATCAGCATGTCCATTTGGTGATCGCCAGCTTTTTTGGGGCGATGCTCGCCAGTTTTTTGGGCGTGTATTTTTCTAAAAAATACACCTTACCACCCAAAGCGCTGATCTCGCCCAGTGTCATTTGTATGATGCCGGGTATCGCCGCTTATAAAGCGATGGTTAGTATGGTACAGATTGGCTATTTTGGCTATTCGGACGAGTTATTTAGCCAAATGATGGTGTATTTGTTTGAAGCCTTATTTGTGACCTCAGGATTGGTACTGGGTTTATCCATTCCGGGATTGTTATTTTATAGACGTCGTCCCATTGTTTAGGTGGGTTTGGGTCAGTTAGACAGGCTTAAATATCTAAAGGCTAGTCTATGCCTAGTTGAATATTGATTGTACTCAAGTCATTCAACATACCCTAACCATAAAAAACTTGTAGGATGGATGGTAAGACCCATTATAGTAGAGTCCAAAACAGCACCAATAATAACTTAACAAAGAGACTTATTATGACCAAACATTATGATTATATCGCCATTGGCGGCGGCAGCGGTGGCATTGCTTCAATCAACCGTGCAGCGAGTTATGGCAAAAAATGCGCCATTATCGAAGCCAACCAACTGGGCGGCACTTGTGTGAATTTGGGCTGCGTTCCCAAAAAAGTGATGTGGTATGGCGCGCAAATTGCCGAAGCCATTCATAAATATGCGCCAGACTATGGGTTCGATGTAGAGGTTAAAGGTTTTGACTTCCAAAAACTGGTGCAGAGCCGTCAACAATATATCGAAAATATTCACCGTTCTTACGACAATAACTTGGCAAAAAATGGCGTAGAAGTAATCAAAGGCTTTGCTAAGTTTGTCGATACCAATACCGTAGAAGTGAATGGCGAACTTATTACTGCCGACCATATTTTGATTGCCACAGGCGGTCATCCGATTCAGCCAGATATTAAAGGCGCAGAATACGGTATCGATTCTGACGGCTTTTTTGCCTTGAATCATTTGCCAAAACGCGTGGCAATTGTGGGAGCTGGATATATCGCTGTCGAAATCGCAGGTGTGTTGAACAGTTTGGGCGCTGAAGTACATTTATACGTACGCCAGCACTCACCGCTACGCTCATTTGACCACAGTGTAGTAGAAGCATTGCTCATAGAGATGGAGCAAGACGGTATTCAATTGCATACCAATACTACGCTCACGGAAGTCAATAAAAACGAAGATGGTAGCCTGACTTTGTGTACCGAAAATGGCAGCCTAGACACGACAGATTGCTTGATTTGGGCGATTGGTCGTGCGCCATCGACAGACAATATCAACCTGCAAGTGACAGGGGTAGAAACGACCGACACGGGCAAAATCAAAGTCGATAAGTTCCAAAATACCAATGTTAAGAACATCTATGCAGTCGGCGATATTATCGAAAACAGTGTTGATTTGACGCCAGTGGCGATTGCAGCAGGTCGACGGCTTTCAGAGCGCTTGTTTAACAACAAGCCTAACGAGCATTTAGACTATACATTAATACCGACGGTTATCTTTACCCACCCAGCTATTGGTACGATTGGCTTGTCTGAAATCGATGCAGTTGAGCGCTATGGCAAAGACAATATCAAATGCTATAACTCAACATTTACCTCTATGTATAGCGCGGTGACCCAGCATCGTCAGAAATGTATGATGAAACTGGTGTGCTTGGGCGATGATGAAAAAGTCATTGGTCTACACGGCCTTGGCTTTGGCGTCGATGAGATGATTCAAGGCTTTGCGGTCGCGATCAAAATGGGCGCGACTAAAGCTGACTTTGACAATACGGTTGCCATTCATCCAACTGGTTCAGAAGAGTTTGTGACAATGCGTTAGTCAAATGCGTTAGTCATTAGCCGCTAGACAGACTGGGCGAGATCACCCACAATTTTAGCAATTAAAAAAAAGGATGCTTATTAGGCGTCCTTTTTATTTTAAGTCATTAAAACAGCCTGTATATCGAAGTGTTAATTACCCAACACCCATTCATCATTCACTTGATAGACCTTAAAATTGGTCTTATTAGTGCGGCTCTCCCCCGCGATCGTCTGGGTGATATCAGCGGTACACATATAAGTATTGTCGCCCTCGACAGTGTCACAGTTGATATTCTCGACGCGTTCAAGCTTTGGCATCATACCTTCCATCATGCCGCTCATGGCTTTTGCCATCTCGTCATTGCCTGCGTTCGCCATCGCATCGTTCATCATGCTATTGGCTTGCTCGTATTGTGCTTCGATTAGGCCTTCAACTGTGCTTTCAGAAGGTGCATTAGAGCATGCGGCAAATAGCGGTGTCAGTAATGCGATGACTGCCAGTTTCTTTAGATTAGTCATGTCAATCTCAATGTATCTGTAATATTACTTCACTATACAGAACTACTTCGAAATGCCCAACTTAATTTTAGAATATAAGTTCAGATTTATGATGAATAGCTCTTACAATGCAAGTGAGATGAAAGAATTAAAGTGCGGCTCATACTGACAGCACATTCACGATACTGCTATGATGCGCTTAACAATGACCGCTGAGAGATGACTGTGTGGCAGGTGTACTTTTTTATATTACCGATTGGTCTGGGAATTATGACCTTGGCAGCAAGCTTGTTATTTTTGTTTGCGTATCTGATGTCTGATGACAATGCCACGCGCTTACCCGCTTTTAACTGGTTCAAGCGCTTAATTATCGTGGCATTTATACTGCTCAGTGTTGGGCTATTTATGACCTTTGGTCATTTTTGGGGTTGATTCAAGCAGATCGGCTGTATTAAATAACCATTTTTTCTAGTTCTAATAGTTCTAAATCTTCACGCTTTGGCTCGCCATTATTACCATCGTTTGGAAACGGCATTTTATTGCCATTCAACTGATAACCACGGCGCTGATAGTAAGCCAACAACTCAGGACGATGGCTTAAAATAGACATGGTCAAATGCGCTGTTTTTTTATCAGCTGCTTGCCCATCTGACTGTAGATGACGAGTAGCAAAGGTTTCTGCGGCGTGTAAAATCACATTGCCAACACCCTTCCCTTGCAACACAGGATGCACCGCAAACATACCGATATAGGCTTTGTGGCTTGAGTCAGCATCGGTTTTGATATCGACAGCGATACAACCGAGTATCTCACCCGTTTCCTCTCCATCACGGTCGCCCGTTGTCGTTTTTGGATAAACGAAGTAATAGTGATTAGGGTCATTGATTACGGCAGCGAGCTCGGCTGACGTGGTTCGAATACCACCAATTAAATCCGCCTCATTGGTCCAGCCTGATGTCTCGCGATAACAGCGATTTAACAATTGCTCAAGTGCATTAATATCATCGGCTTGCGCTTGTCGTAAAAATACGGACTCTCTATCCAAGTGGTCTTTATCTATATGGTTTTTATTCATATTATAGTTTTTCCTTTCCTTGTTTATATTAAAAAAACTGACCCAAATCGATAGGCCAGCCTTAATAGTAATATGTATCCGTTTTGAGTACTAGGGCGATAACGCCTGTGCTTGGTCGATAATATTAAATCCTGCATTGAGCTGTGCACGCGTTGGTGCATGACCACGGCGGAGTAGTTCAGAAAAGGCAACCAACTCTTTATCACGCCCTAAAGTGCTAGCCGCACTAGCACGTGTGTTTTCCCCAACATCATCAAAGTAGTATTCGATATAATCTAACGTATCTGGCGAACCAAACAAGATATTATTATCAGGTGTCTTCGCATGCCCACTATAGCGTAGGCTCTTGCCATATTGCATCGTCCAAAAGAAAGGGATACGCGCGGCGAGCGAGTTGACACTATCATCATTTAATATCGCAGCCGCAGTCACTAAGCCATGTTGCAAAGCCACGCGCCAATGTTCGATGCGCATGCGCCCCATTTGTCCAGAAGCTTTCGCAATATCGCCCAATGCATAAACACCCTCACGCAGCTGCAAATGCTCATCCACTTGCACACCATCTGGCGCGTTTACTCCCTCGAACAATTCTGTACGTGGTGCTACGCCAGTCCCTAAAATGACGATGTCTGCATCGACTTGCTCACCATTTGC
Source organism: Psychrobacter aquimaris (assembly GCF_016107525.1). Classification (GTDB taxonomy): domain Bacteria; phylum Pseudomonadota; class Gammaproteobacteria; order Pseudomonadales; family Moraxellaceae; genus Psychrobacter; species Psychrobacter aquimaris. The sequence goes on from NZ_JABASR010000003.1 coordinate 237,544, forward strand.
TAATTTAATAGCACCAACTTGCGAAAAATTACTGCCGCTATGCTCATTCGCTTTTTCGACCTCAACGATTTCGGTCACGCTGGCATCAAAGACAAACTGAATCCCATTTTCTTCATGCAGCTTGATCAGCGCATTACTGACGGTTTCAGAGACGATATTTCCCATCACGCGATGGTCTTGTCCGATGACCGTAATAGAAGCCGTCGTGCCTGCTTGTGCCAATGCGGAAGCGACCTCCATACCGATAAAGCCAGTACCGACAATCACCACACGCTGATCGTGACTGGCCGCTTTGATCAATTTGGCATCATTCATACTACGTAAGGTATAAACGCCATCAAGTTCAGCCCCTTTAAAGGGAGGAATCTTTGGCTCAGCACCTGTTGCAACCACTAAGAAATCAGCGGTTTGTCTGTCACTATGACCAGTTTTATCTTTAATGACAATCGTACGTTCATTGGGCAATACTTCGCTGACGGTTTGATTCAAGCGCAAATGAATATCGTGTTTGCTCGCCCAATCTGCACCGCCCAGTAGAAGCTTTTCTTCAGGCATATTGCCCGCTAAAAATGCTTTGGACAATAATGGACGGTTATAAGGAGCCTTGTCATCAGCACTAATCAAGGTAATTTTGCCGCCATAGCCAGTGTTACGCAGCTGATGCGCCGTCATAAAACCTGCTGCGCCACCACCCACGATGAACGTATGCGTATCGATAAGCTTATCATTTGCAATCTGTTTATCTATCTTGGCTGAGATATTCACCGTCAAGCTGTCGCCATTATCGGTCACTTCGTATTGAGTCAAGCCTGCTGTCGCTACTGGCTCTAATAGCGTCCCATCGCGGCTATCAAAAGTCGCATGATGCCAAGGACAGACCACACGATTGCCACAACGTAAGCCTGTGCCTAAATCTGCGCCTGCGTGCGGGCATTTACCATCAAACGCCTGAAACTCATCGTCGTCGCGGGTAATTAAAATGATACTATCATCCTCTTGCTTGTACGATTTCATGCCGCCACTGGCAATATCGGCCTTATTAATAGTCACTGTGTGAATCGTTGCATTGGTCATAAGTCTTCCTTAACAGTTATAATGGTTTCCTGAATCAAACGTGTTGAAAATAACCATATCGCATCAGCCAGTTTCAACGAAAAATGTTGTTCTCGATGTGTTTATTTAAATGCTTTTTTAAAACGCTACGCATTGATAGTAGCAAGACACTTTCACACACGCTGTTTTTTTGTATGTTTCCTGCGTTGCAAAACGTAATCTTTAACTGTTAACCCCTATGCTTACCCATTCTTTTTAACTCTTATCCTCAACATAAAAGACGACTTTATGACTTCTCGTGATGACATAACCGATATGAACGCCAGCCCTCAATCTGCTCTTGAAAGCACTCAACCTGATAACGAGTTACCTGCTAATGGGTCGTTTAATAATGAGCAGTTTGATATGGCAAGTGTCGATATTACCGCAGCGACGGATACTGCGCAGTTACCGCAGCCTATTCAACCGCCTGTACAGCAAGCAACCTATAAAGCCCACGCAACAGACTTTATCGTTAACGAGCTATTGCCGCTCGAATTCACAGGCGAAGGTGAGCATTTATGGCTGCATATCCAAAAATCAGGGATGAATACCGCTTATCTTGCCAAACTGCTGTCAGAGTGGGCAGAGATTCCTCTGCGCGATGTTGGTTATTCAGGCCTGAAAGATCGCCATGCCTTGACAACGCAGTGGTTTAGTTTAAGAATACCAAAAAAGCAATTACCAATATCTGAATTTGCACCAGTCGATATCGGAGCTGATGAATCGGTCACTATCCTCGACCAGCAATGGCATAATAAAAAGCTCAATCGCGGCACGCATCGCGCCAATCAATTTATCATCACCTTGCGTGATATCCGCTTTGCTGATTTTGATACAACATTGCCAGTGCCTGAGCAACTATTATCGGCAAAGCAAGATGTCGAGCGGCATTTAGAAAACATCGCTACAACTGGCGTACCCAATTATTTTGGTCCTCAGCGCTTTGGACGAAATGGCAATAATGTCAGAGAAGCATTATCACTGTTTGCGCGCCCACCGCAACAAAGTCGACCACAACCCAAAAAGAGCAAACGCAAGCACGCACCACGTGAGCAAAACACGATGGAATTGTCTGCCGCACGCAGCTTGATTTTTAATGAGATATTGGCAGCACGAGTGCGTGGTGGTAGTTGGAATACTGGGCTGGCAGGTGAAGTGTTTAACTTAGAGGGTTCAGGATCAATATTTACTAGCGACGCCATAGACGACACGTTGCGTACACGCCTTGAGACGGGTGATATTCATCCCACTGCTGCGTTATGGGGCAAGGATAATGATAAAGTCAGCGGCGTGGCGGCAAATATTGAAAAAAACGTGATTCAGCAAAATCCGCTACTAGCTCGCTTGGCAAATGGCTTAGAGCAGCGCGATATAAAAGCACAGCGACGCGCGCTGCGCCTACCTATTGAAGCGCTATCTTGGGAATGGCAGGATAAAGATGAGGCGCAAACATTGATACTCAGCTTTACTTTAACGACAGGTAGTTTTGCGACGAGTGTCTTGGCAAGCGTAACAAAACAATTAATATACTAAAGCGTATTCGATCCTTAAACGATGGCAGCTAGTTATGTGCCATAGAGCGCCGCAATAGTATTGTTTTCTGCCAACATCTCGTTGGCACTCACCACTTGATCACGTCCACAGTCTTTGGCTTCGTATAAAGCCTTGTCCGCCATACAAATTAAGCGCTGGCAAATATCGTGAGGTAGCTGCGCTGTAGGCGTTTGGCGACTCCCGTGTTTACTGCTGTATGATCTAATTCTTTGCGGTTTAGCAAGCGACTGCGCTGCTTCTTTTTTGTTCAGAGTTTCGCAGGCTTGTTTTATGCAAGTACGCTCGTCATGGGTCAGTGTATATAGTCCCAAGCTGGCGGTCACACTAAAGATAATACTGTCATCGACCGTGATGACATGTTTAGCAATAACGCGCCGTAATTGTTCAGCAATTATCATAGCTGTATCGTGAGTCGTATCTGGCAATACAATCAAAAACTCTTCACCGCCATAGCGACTCACGATTGTTTCATCAGTTAAAGACTGCAAGAGCGTCTGCGCAACCTCCACCAAAACTCGGTCCCCTACCTCATGACCGTAGCTATCATTGACATCCTTAAACCAATCCAAATCCAATAAAATAATACTGATGTCTTGATGATCTTCTACTGACTTCAGCACCTGCTTCATTTGCGTCAGACCATAACGGCGGCTTTTTAGTTGGGTTAACTCATCTTGATTAGCATGCTGCAAAATTTCTTTTTTACTGTCATCTAGTATTAGTAACAAGATACGAAACATATAGATGATAAAAATAGCTTTTGGTAGCGCCATATAAATATGTGTCGAACGCCAAAAAAAAGCGGAAGATCGACGCAATTGATTAACACTGTCCCAATGTAGCGTGCCATTTTTAAAAATAGAGGCAGAGATGGCGTTTTCGATCATCGTCATTTCACTATAGTTGATATAACTATAAGTATCGAGAGGAACAACTGTAAGGGTCATTTGACGTAGATTGGGCAAAGTGACGCCAAAATAAGGAATAAATGTGACTGCTAAAATGATGGCTACGTGCCCTAAAAACGCTCGCCATACATAGCGCCGACGTATAAGCATCATCCCTAGCATTGCACCGCCTACTAAGGAAACGCCAGCTACCAAACTACTATGCCCTAACACTAAAATAACAATTGCGATATAGACACTATAGACAGTGATTAGTATGCCTTGCCATTTATACAAATTACGATTGTTTTTTTTGATAGGTGAAAAGTGAGTTGTCATCCATAATAAAAATAAAGCCACCAGTGTCACGCCAAACCATAGTGGATAAAGCAGCCCTATATCGACATAGGTATCATAAACATCGCGGCGCCACCAAACGAACAAACACCACAGCCAGTGTAAAGACACTTCCATCACCATAAATGAAGCTAATAATGAGGTTCTATCAGCAGCTTGCCACTCAAAAATTGCTTGAGAAAGCTTGTTGTAGCCTAGATGGGATATCGATAAAGCCATAATAGGGCTACCGCAAGAGTGAAGGTTATTAAGTCGAAATGAAAACAATTAAGTAAAAATCAAAAGCCTAAATCAACAATAATAATAAATGGTATAAGCTTTTACCTTATTACCATTTCCAAAAACTGGAGTAGATAAGAAAGCGAGTATCAATACTACACTTTGTAAACTAGGTGAGATTTAACACCGACAACTCTATTTATAAAAATTAATACCACACATCTAGTGTGGCGATTTTTGTCGCAGTTATCAACCTATTTAATGGCTTTGTACATCAACATATGACGCCTTGTTTTTGACTAGCTTATCAATTGATACTTCAGGTTAGGCGACTTTTAACACCTTAGCCAGCAATTGACGTTAGACTAAGACAATATCGCAAAAGACTGCCAAACCCCTTGCTGCTCAGGGTTCAATGCCGGTACATCACCCAAACGACGCCACGGCATATTACTACCATGAAAGTCACTGCCGATCGAGGTGACAAGATTGTGCTCAGCGATACTGCGATCAACCATTCTACGCGTGCTGATTGGTTCACTGGTCGCTGGCAGCTCACAGGCATCACCACCAAGATTAGCAAATTCCTCAATCAGCTTACGCACACGGGTGGCTGAAAGCTGATAGCGCGTAGGGTGCGCCAACACTGCCTTGCCACCACAAGCCTGAATCAGCTCAATCCCATGCTGCATCGTGAGCGCTTCGATTGCTACATAAGCGGGCTTATTATCTGCTAAATACTTATCAAAGGCTTTTTGTACCGTCTTGACTTCACCGCGCTCAAACAATACTTGACCAATATGCGCACGCCCGACTGCTTGCGGATTGCCGCCAGCTTTATCAAGTACGGCTTGCCACAGCTCATCATAGTTAATATCTAATAGCTCGCTGAGCTTTTCAGTGATTCGTTGACCACGAGTGGCGCGGCTATCCTGTAATTGCTGCAGCGTTGCATGCATTTTTTCGCGATCGGTAAAATCGAGCCCCAGCACATGGATGATTTTATTGGTTGATTTATTTTTGCCATAACCACCACTGAGCGTGTGCTCACAGCTTATCTCGACCCCATTAATCAGCTGCATATCGCAGGCAATGGCAGCCGCACGCGCCTCATCAATTCCTGCCAGCGTATCGTGATCGGTCAATGCCAATACATTGACGCCGGCCGCATGGGCACGCTGTACTACTTCCGTTGGTGCATAAGTACCATCGGAGCAAGTACTGTGACAATGTAAATCGATTTTCATAAGAGAAGCCTTAGCATTAAAAATTAAAAGTGTAGAAAATAAAAAATGAGCGCATTGGTAAGGAGCCGTTATATTTGGTAGTCGTCACGATTATGAGTCATAATAATCAGGTATTGCTACCCAAGCCCGTGATATAGCATGATTATCGTGTTGATTGCTTTTTTTTGGTGCAGTAGACGTGTAAACTACCCCATACGTTTTTGTCGGACATCCCCTTTGATATGAAAGCTTTATTAGACTTTATTCCCTTAATTGCCTTTTTTATTGCTGCTCGCTACAGTGGTATCCTAGCGGGGGCTGGTGCGTTGCTCATCGCCACCATCATCGTTTATGCCATTCATTTTATTCGCCAAAAAGGCACGTTTGATAAACAGCAATGGGTTGTCTTACTATTAACCATTTTGTTTTGTGGTGGTACTTTATTGTTGCGTGATGATATCTATCTGCGTTGGAAGTCACCTATTATCAACGGTATCTTTGCACTAACACTTTTGGTGAGTGCTGCGATTAATAAGCCACTGATGCAGCTAGCGATGAAAGATGTTTTTTTGCTTACGATGAGTGGCTGGAAAAAACTCACTCTCGCTTGGGCACTGTTTTTTGCCTTTATGGGTATACTGCATTATATCACAGCGTTTACGATGTCAGATGAGGCATGGATTAACTTTAAAACTTATGGCTGGATTCCGATTATGTTGGTATTCGTCATCGCCCAGTTTGCCGTATTAAAAAAGCACCTCAACCCTGCGCTAACAGATAAAACCAGCAAATAATACTCAATTCATCATTTTATAATATAGCCAATGCTATTTCTAAATGCCAATAGTGACAATCATTAATCGCAATTAGCTAGGGCGCATTGAGCAAAAAACTTTAAATTAATCATAATTTTTATTAATCGAGGAAGTCTCATGTCCTTATTTGCCATTATTGGTCATGACGTGGCTAATAGCAGCGCACAACGTCATATTACCCGCGCTGAACATGTCGAACGCTTGCAAGCTTTAGATCATGACAATCGACTGATCATCGCTGGCCCAACACCCATCGAGCATGGCAAAGACGAGATGTCAGGCAGCTTGATTATTGCTGACTTTGACTCTGCAGAAGCAGCGCAAGCATGGGCAAACGATGAGCCTTACTTACGTGATGGCGTGTACAGTCACGTAGATATTAGACCCTTTATCCATACATTGCCGAAAGCTGATGACAACGCATCAGTTAAAGTAGCAAAATCGTGAATCAGTGCCTATCTTTGTTAAAGAGTCGCTCTTATCAGCTTAGCATTGTTAGCGTGATTTTTATGGCGGCTGTTTCAGTACAGGCTGCGCCAACAGTGACGACTATCGATGTGGCTGATCCAGCCATCACGACACCCGTGCCAGCGCAACCCATACCGAACGCTCAACCAACAAAAAACTCAGTGATGAATATCAGCGATACATTAGCGGCGCAATTACAACCATCTGAGAAGGCATTATCTGATGCCAATCAGCAACTTTTAAGCCGTAATGCACAGTTGCAGCGCGAGTTGAATGACTTGCAAACTCAAGTGAATGTTTTGGTCTACGAGAGCAAAGGTCAGATTTTTTTATACGGTGCATTCACGGTCTTAATCAGTTTATTGGTCGGTATTTTTGTTTCTTGGCTGGTGTTTGTCCGCCGTGAACGCTGGTAGCTAGTACCACGCACTTTTTATTGATTTATCTTATGTGACTGTCTATGTCTAAATCCACGTTCGAATCAAAAGATATTTATACATCTTCTTCTACGCCCTCTAAAAACACTCAGTTACTAAGCACCCACTCATCAAATATCACCCCTGCCAAGATTGATTGGCAGATGGATGATACTGGTAATATGGTGCCGGTCTCTGGAGAGTTTGGTGATGTATATTTCTCGCACGCTGATGGCTTAGCAGAGTCGCGTCATGTTTTTTTGGCACATAACCAACTGCCTGAACGACTGGCCAATCTTGCGCCAAAGCAATGCTTTACGATTGCTGAACTGGGCTTCGGTACTGGACTGAATTTTCTTGCTACGTGGCAGCTATGGCAGCAGTTACGCGCACAAAATCCAAAGTTAGCAACTGCAAAACTGCATTTTATTAGCACTGAAAAGTTCCCGATACCCCTTGCCGACCTTACCCAAATACTAGCATTATGGGGACAGCGCGCGCCTGAATTGACAACACTGATCGAGCTATTGCTGGAGGCCTATCCGCCTCTTATCGCGGGTTGCCATCGTTTGAATTTCTTTGATGATAATTTGACCGTTGATATATGGTTGGGTGATGCTGCTGAGAGCTTAGCCAAACTGGCAAATAACCCTTCTAGCTCGCATGCACCTTATGTTGACGCTTGGTTTTTAGATGGTTTTGCGCCCTCTTGCAATAGTACCTTGTGGGCGGATAGTATTTTTGCACAAATGCAGCGCTTATCATGCCCCAATACGACTGCTGCCACCTATAGCTGTGCCGGTATCGTCAAGCGTGCGCTACAAGATTGCGGCTTTCAGATTAAAAAAGTGAAAGGCTTTGGACGAAAGCGAGAAATGCTAACGGCGATCATGACTGACGCTGCAAAGCTAGAAGAGAGCAATAGCGACTCTACTGACCACACTTACAATCAACCTGCTCATAACGCCCATAGCATTGTCATTGGTGCTGGCGTTTCAGGACTGCTAACCGCTTGGTCGCTAGCTAATCGTGGTATTCAAGTCACTTTGCTAGATAAATCAGCGCCTTTGGCGGGCGCATCAGGTAACCCTCGCGCCCTACTTGCACCCAAGATGACGCCCATTCATCATGTCGACGAACATTTGCATACCATAGGCTATCTCTATAGCAGTCGGCTATATCGACGCTTAAATATAGACGCTGAAAAATCAGGATTAGTGCCAATACTTGAACCAACAGGCGCTCTTGATCTGCTTATGAAAGCCAACATTGGCACAGAGCAAATTGCTGATTATCCCGATGAGATGGCCACGACATTATCCTATGAGCAGGCGCAAAATGTCAGCGGGTTAAAAACACAGGATTTATCAGAGAATTTATATTTACCAAAGTCTGGCTTGGTCAATCCACAAGCATTAAAAGCTACTATCCTGATGCATCCGCTCATCCACTTTCAGCAAGTAGACGTTAAGAGTATTAGCGAAACAGAAGCAAGTGTTTGTATTGAAGGCAATAATCAGGATAAGCAGGCGATATCCATTAACGCTGATAATGTGGTAATTTGTGCGGCTTTTGAGAGTCATCAGCTGGACAAGCGTATTTTTGATTGTCGTAAAATTCGCGGTCAGCTTTCTTGGTTTACGCCCACAATCGAGCAGCTCAAAATTTTACCCAAAATACCACTTAAATACAGTGGCTACTGTGCGTTGTTTACCGCGCAAGCAGGCGATGGACAATTGAACACTGTTGTAGAAGAGCAACCTCAGTTTTTACTAGGCGCAAGCTTTATACGTAATGATACCGACATAGATATCCGCCAAGAAGAGCATCAGATTAGCCGCGAAAAACTAGTGACTGCCATTCCCGAGATGGGCTCGGTCATTCCAACAGATCTCAGTTTGTGGCAAGGACGGGCGGGTATTCGCACGCAAACACCTGATTATCATCCCATCGTTGGCGTACTAGCAGACAGTAAACGAATTTGGGTGATGAGTGCCATGGGTGCTAAAGGGTATGCCATTGCGCCAATATGTGCCGAAGCGTTAACAGATATGATGTTAGGAGTATTTGCCCCCTTATCAACAGCGATGCTTGCGCGCCTGTCACCAAATCGCATACGCTTGCAGACACCGCTTACTTAAAAAATTTTAGTCAAAGGTTTAGTGTCTGTCAAACATTAGAGCTGCTGCTCGCTAAAATCGCACCAAAAATTGACTTTCCAGTGTCAGAGTCGTTTGACGTTGAATGGGAAATTATTGATCTTAATTGTAGATGGTTTTACGTGATTTACTATGTTTAAATAAAAGCTCTACCAATGGATAGCCGTATTATTATGAAAGTCTATGCTCTTACAGTTGCAAAATCAAAACCGTATTTTCAGGTTGTTACTGCTATTTTTTTGAGTATCTCACTATTGAGTGCTTGCCAAAAAACACCAGAGCCTGAGACAGACAATGAGAGACCTCCAGAAGTAGCACTACAATCAACACCTGTGACCTCTAACATCAATACGCCTACCGTTGCTGATGAAGCAGGAAATACCGCTGAAACTACTAGCCCAGAACCAGATGTGAGCTTAACTGAGCTAGAAAATGACCTTGGTGCAACAGACTCGGCAGCAAACAATACTGCCCCAGCACCAAATCCAGAACAAGCCATTAAAGGCGCGCAAATTACTGATGTCCGTTATAAAAATGCGGCTGGTGAATCACTCTCTGTCGTTTTTGAAACCTCAGCAGCAGGCGTACTCAATGCTATCGTTACCCTACCCAATAAACCAAAAATGACACTAAGCGCACCAGAAGGTCAAGGTAACAACCCGACTTATCGATCAACCGATGGCAGTATCCAACTGGTCAGTCATGCGGGCGGTGGCAGTATTGATTTTATTAAAAATAATAAAGTCACTAGCTTTGATGCAGTCAGTGCCGAAGCAGAAGTCATCACTGAGTAATTAATTAAAAAATACAACTTAAAATCTTTTAAAAAGTTACGTAACAGAAATCTCTTAAGCATTAAAAAGGCGGCAAATATTTATGGTATTTGCCGCCTTTTTAATGCTATTAACTTTTCTCTATCCAAATCCAGTTACTTTTCCAAACAGACTGACCAGCCAACTGATTACTGCCCACAGTCCCCAACCAACCACCACAATAACGATTAATCCCAACAGATCAGGAATGTGCAAATACAACCACGCAACGATTGGATTGCGCCAAAAGTGACTTTGCTGCTGTTGGTCTTCTAGCGATTGATGCAAAAACGGCCGATCCATGTGCATCGTTTCAGTAATGCCATATTCATCGTGCAGATGCTCATGCACGATGCCTAAGGTCTTACGACTGGGGCGAATAAAAATATCAAGCAGCGTCCCAATACCCGGTATGATACCAACGACCATATCAATGAGTGCCAGTCTGACGGCAGGCGTCATTTTATGTGCTGGCACCCCCAGCTGACGCCCTAATATAAAAGCATAGCTGGTTAAAGCCAGTCCTGCTAAATCTCCTGCCAGCGGAATCGTCGAAAGCGCCGCATCAGCACCCATGCCTTGTTTGGTAAAAGGCACACGTACCAGCGAATCCATCGTATTAGCAAACTTAGCTAATTTACGCTCGGTGGCGATCACTTGTTCGCGTGTTAGCCCATGCTCAGTCAGCTTTGCTTGGTAATCTATGACAGATGCATTGGCATCAGAATTCCTTTTCGCTTTTGACTTTGAGAGCTTCTTAAAGTTATCCATTAAAAGTCGTCCATAGACAAGCGATTGCGATGAGAGCAAAGATATAACGCCCTACCCATATATTGGCTAAAAACGCCTGAAAACAGGCTCTAGCATTACGAGTAGCACAAGTGCTGTTCTGTTTAGCAAACATCATCGCAACTAACGCCAAGCCAAATACTGGCGTCACGCCTAAGCTTGTCGGTGCAAAGTAATGCCAAATGACCGCACCCATAATAAGCAAAAATAATGTTTGTAGCAGCGAGATAATAATCACATCATAGCGACCAAATAATATCGCCGTTGATTTGACTCCAATTTTTAAATCATCCTCACGGTCAGCCATAGCGTACTGGGTATCATAAGCCACGGTCCAACACATATAAGCGACAAATAACAGCCAACACCAAATATCAGGCGCGCCTTGTATCGCTACATACGCCATCGGTATTGCCCAACCAAAAGCGGCGGCTAAAAACACTTGCGGCAAATGGGTAAAACGCTTCATGAATGGATAAATAAACGCCAATAGCACTGCACCAAGCGACCAGTAAAATACCGCAATTGGCAAAAAGAACAGCAAGCCGGCACTGAGTAATACCAATATTAAAAAAGCAGCGATTGCTTCTTTAGCAGACAGACGTCCATCAGCTAATGGACGTCCTTTCGTGCGAGTCACATGACCATCGACCTTACGATCGGCAAAATCATTGATCGCGCAACCTGCCGCCCGCATAAAAATCGCGCCAAGGGCAAATATTACCCATACTTTAAGGCTAGGTAGACCTGCCATCACCCCTTGCTGTTGCGCCTGACCCATCGCCGCCAACATCACGCCCCATAGCGTTGGCCATAGCAATAGCTCAATACCTACTGGCTTATCAAAGCGCGTCAGCTGCAGGTAGGCGTGTAGTTTGTCATTGAATGTCATGGTATTTTAATTATCACTGATAGAATATTCTGTATGCGTATTTTCATAAATCTCTGAAAACTACTAGATTGCATTAATAAATTGACGAACTAATGAATTTGTTGCCACAATTTATTTGCTTCGATGAGCGATAGCTCAGGATATTGCTTGCGTAAGGCTTTAATGGCAGGAATTTTGTCTTTTTGTACGGCTTGTTGACGCAAAAAGGCCAAATAATCTTCAGGACGACTGAACTCTTTTAAACGGGCTTCCAGCCTTAATATTCGGGTGCGCAAAATGATATTTATTAATAATAACCCTGCACCCATGATCCAAATAATTAGCGTCGACATTCCCTGCTCCTAAATCCAATCATTCTCAATTTTGCAAACATAAACTTGCTAACTGCATATGCTAACTCAGCGCACTCATTAGTATAAAAAACAGCCATCAAACAAAATAACCATCAAAGCGTACGGCTTCATTATGCCAGCTCTCACTTGGTTGTTGATGCGCAAGTAACGGCGCAAATTGCGGACGCTTAACGACCACACGCCCCTGTGTTTGTGTGTTTTGTCCGTTTTGACGGACTACTGCTTGCGCACTTTGTAGCAACTGTTTTTCTTGTTCTAGCGTTGGTGGGCTAGCCAATTGGTGTAATGCTTGCATATGCTTGCCCACTTTAGCACCTTTACCCGTTTTGCTATCTTGGTAACTGTCTTCCGGAAACATAGGGTCCAGATACACCACATCAATTGTTTTCGTATCTACTTCTTTAGTGTCATCTATTGTATCAGCTGCTAGAGTTGCAAAATAACCAAGCGCATCAGTATTGATAATATGCAGACGGCTCATCAGCTTTTGCCAATTTGCTAGCCCACTCATACGCTGCTGCTCTACTAACAATAACAATGCCATCAAGGGCTGCTGCTCGAGCATAATGACCTGTGCACCCGTACTGGCTAATATCAAACTGTCATGACCAAAGCCTGCTGTGGCATCGATAACATGACTATCCGATGTTATTTTAGCAGCTTGTAATAATAATTCAGACTTACGCCCCGCGCTCACCACACGGCGTTGCAGCTTATCCCATTCTGGTGCAACGCTTAACCCATCGCTCAGCCATGATAGCTTGTTTTTTTCATCCAACAGCAATATAGGTTGGGTAGCTGTCTGACTTATTTGCTGGCGACGTTTTTGACTGAGCTTATCGGTAAACAGCTCAGTGTCTAAAATGATGGGTAGTTGATAGGTAGTTATCAGCGCTTGTATGCCTGCGACCTGACTATGCTGCGACTCGCTGACATAGCATAGTTGGCAGTGCATAATATTACTACTCTCTTTGAACCCTTGGCGTGAAGCGGTCATCTCTACTTTCCTATTCGCGGCTTATAGACCCATTCCTACAATCGGCTCTAGCCTGCCATTTGATAACCAAAGCCCCAAGCCGCTATTAATACAATAACGCCAGTAATAATGCGTAACCACGCAAATATTTTAAAATCACGACGACTGACCCATTCTACTAGCAAACGGATACAGAGTAAGGCAACGATAAATGACACCACCGTACCTATACCTAATACCAGCCAATCCTCGCTATTGGTCAATACATCATGATGCTTCAGCAAATCCAATAATGCCGCGCCCATGATGACTGGAATACCCAAAAAGAAAGAAAATTCAGCGGAAGCTTTACGTGAGACACCGAGCCATAGCGCACCAATAATCGTCGCGCCTGAGCGCGATGTTCCCGGTATCAATGCCAGACATTGAAACAGACCTATCATCAAGGCTGTTTTTAGACCCACATCCTCAGCTTCTTGCGCAATAATCGTTTTAGGGCGATTTTCTACATAGAATATCAATAAACCACCGATAATCAGCATAATTGCCACGACGATGGGATTAAATAAATATGATTTAATCTCATCAGCGAAGGTAAAACCAACGATCATCACTGGAATAGTCGCCACAATTAAGCTAAGTCCAAGCTGTCTTGGATTACTCATGCCTTCAGCTTTGCCTGTCAGCAAACCCATAAGCGCTTGCCATAGTCTGCCCCAATAATCATAAATGACCGCTAAAATAGCACCAAGCTGCACCACCACCACAAACAAATCAACTTTTTCTTTGGTCCAAAAGTCCATCAAATCCGCTGATAAAATCAAGTAGCCAGTGCTAGAGATGGGTAAAAATTCAGTGATACCTTCAACGATACCCATGATGACAGCTTGAATTAATAAAATGATATCCACGATGGCTTTCCTAAATATGAACCTGTTGGTTAATACCGTTTTTAGAGTATTTTTTTATTTTATATATCGCTGACGATGGCTACGCTTTACCTTGCTCTTTCAGTGTTTTCCACGCTTGATTGCGAAGATACTTTGGTAAAGCTTGCGAGGCTTCTGTGCCGCCTATCGCCATAAATTGAGCAACACCAAGCTGCCCTATCACAGTAGCGTCAGGGTGAATATCTGCCTGAATTATCTGACCGTCATGTAATGTTAATAGCGGCGCACCATTACCAGCGATAGGAATATTAAGCACCGTCTGGCTGTCATAATCGAGCAACTGCTCGGTATCTTCGCCATTTTCTTGATTAACTGCCTGCATAAGGCTATCTATTAGCACATATTGCCCAAAATAAACTTGCTGCATACGCGCATCAAGGGCGCTATACACTTCGGTCAAACCATATTTTTGATACGCCGCTTGCGCAATCACTTGTAGGCTTGAGACCCCCACACAAGGAATATCATGGGCGACAGACAACGCTTGTACCACTGCCGTATTAATTCTTATGCCGCTAAATGCACCAGGGCCGCGGTTAAATATCAAGGCTTGTAAATCAGCAAGGTTGAGCTTAGCCTCAAACAAAGCGGCGTCAATCATCGGCAGAATTTGCTGGGTTTGCTGGCGTTTACCCGTCTCCGTATGACTCGATAGCACTTGACCACTGGCATCTAAAATCGCGATCGAACACTGATCAAACACGGTATCCATTGCTAAAAACATCATAAACTCGGCCTATTCGCTTAGCATTATAAAACAGCGCCTATCATAGCATTTAGGATAGGCAAATTTTATTAATTTCTAAATTTTCATACTTAATCCATCAATATTTATTAGAACACGACAGACGTGAAAAACCCCAAAGCGACTTGCGCCTCGGGGTTTTTATTAACAACTGCTTATTAATACTAGGGCGTGTCCTCAATGCAATAAATTGTTATCTAAATGGGCTAAAAATAGCTAAATTTTGCCAAACGTCGTCAAACAACTAGGTAATATCTCGATATTATCTGCGCTATTTTCTTTGCTTGACTACAAGTTATCTCATTTTTATCATCATTTTCAAAATGAGGACACGCCCTAATTGCTCATTTAATCAAAGACCATTTAAAAACGGGTTTTAAACTTCTTTGGCGCTTGATTCTGCATGTCCTGCATTTGTTTTTGCATCTCTTCAGTGCTTGGCATATTGTTTGGATCCAGACCCATCTGCTTGGCCATTTGTTGTGGGTTCACGTCCTTAACACCGCCTTGCTGACCGCCGCCGCCAAATAAAGGACCGCCACCGCCGCCACCAGCACCGCCGCCACCCATTAGCCCTTGCATTGACTTCATCATTTTACTGATGCCTTCAGGCTTAGAGATCATTTTCATCATTTTTGCCATTTGCTTGTGTTGTTTGAGCAAACGATTGACGTCTTGAATCTCACGTCCAGAACCTGCGGCAATACGGCGCTTACGGCTAGGATTAATCTTATCAGGGTTTTTGCGCTCAAAAGGCGTCATTGAATTAATCAATGCTTCCATTTCACGCACTTTTTCTTCTGGCTTGGCATCTTCGACCGCTTTTTGCATATCCGAGCCGCCCATACCTGGCATCTTATCTAAGAAACCTGCCATGCCGCCCATGCTTTTCATTTGTTGGAATTGGGTTAATAGATCCTCAAGGTCGAAATCGCCGCCCTTTTGCATCTTTTTCGCCATTTTTTCGGCTTTATCACGGTCGATTTTTTGTTCAACTTCTTCGACCAAACTCAGTACGTCACCCATACCAAGAATACGCTGGGCGATACGTTCAGGATGGAACAGCTCTAACGCATCTAATTTTTCACCGCGACCTAAAAACTTAATCGGTTTGCCAGTAATCGCACGTACAGAAAGTGCCGCACCGCCGCGAGCATCACCATCAGTCTTAGTTAAAATCACACCCGTTAATGGCAGCGCATCATTAAAGGCTTTGGCGGTATTGGCCGCATCCTGACCCGTCATCGCATCAACGACAAATAACGTTTCAGACGGATTGACCGCTGCAGTTAACGCCTTAATTTCATCCATCATGCTATCGTCAATATGCAAACGACCAGCAGTATCAATAATCAGAATATCTTGATATTGAATCTTGGCTTCCTCGATAGCACGCAACGCGATATCTATCGGGTTTTCATCAGTGCTTGAGTTGACAAACTTGGCATTCACTTGACCTGCCACTTGCTCAAGCTGGGCAATCGCCGCTGGACGATAGACGTCAGCGGATACTAGCATGACCTTTTTCTTATGACGCTCTTGTAAAAACTTCGCCAATTTACCAGCCGTTGTGGTTTTACCCGCCCCTTGCAAACCAGCCAATAGATAAACAACTGGTGGCTTACCCGTCATCTCAAGCTGCTGATTAGCACTGCCCATCATTTCAGTCAGCTCGTCATGGACGATTTTTACAAAGGCTTGCCCTGGTGCTAACTCTTTGAGTACTTCTGCACCAAGCGCTTGCTCTTTGACGCGCTTTACAAAGTCACGGGTGACCGGTAGCGCGACGTCGGCTTCTAGTAGCGCCATACGCACTTCACGCAGGGTGTCTTTGATGTTGTCTTCGGTCAACTGCCCAGTACCGACGATATTGCGCAGGCTCGACGATAAGCGTTCTGTTAAGGTATCAAACATAAATAACTCTCAGTTAAAATAATTCTTGGTGAAAACAATACTTACTTAAAATAATGCTTACTTAAAACAATACTTAGTTAAACTGGCTTCAGCTCAAATGGCTGATAAATATTATTAGGGAATACCGCAAAATATCCAATCGTATCTTGATAAAAGCAATTATAAAAAAACACTATATTATCAATACTATAGCATCAATACGACGCCAAAATTATAATGGTTTTGCAAATATAGCATTACCTAAGCTTGACGCATCGCTTTATGATCTATGCATATTAGCGCTTATTCAAACAAACTCAGCCAAGCATTTATAAGTAATAAGCAAGATGGTGCTCAATTGGCACCCATTTTATGATAAATTGGACGATTATTCTAATCATTCCGATAATACCACTTTAGCATTAAATTGAGCGGCTATTTTGCGCTCAGTATGAGATGAGGCATTATATCTGTGCACCTTGCATTCTTACTTGCTAGCCTAGCTTATATCTTAGTCAGCGTTTACCTCAGTTGGGCGCTGACTCGGGATAAGCCTATCCATAAAGGCGTCAGTTTGGGATTACTGATGGTCGGCATGCTCGCGCATGCGGCGCTACTTTACCCTTATGTTGTTACGCTTTACGGGCTAAATTTCAATCTTTTTAATATCGTTAGCTTAATCAGCTTATTATTTTTGTTCTTCTATTTTTTATTTTGTTTATATCGCCCTATTGTTAGTCTGGGCATACTGGCAGCGCCAACAGCATTGGTAGGGTTGACAGTTGGCTATATTGGCCGTGCTCCTTATCAACCCATTACGAATATCAGTATTGGGCTTGAAGCTCATATATTACTATCACTTGCCGCCTATTGTGTGCTGCTGATGGCAGCGGTGCAAGCGCTATTTTTGCGCTTACAAATACGGGAACTCAAGCATCATTCTATTCATCGGTTTTGGGTCAACAAACTACCGTCACTGCAAAGTATGGAAAGTCTATTATTCGATATGCTGTTGGTCGGTTTTGTCCTGCTGAGTATCGCATTGGGCATTGGCTTTATCTATGTGGAAGACTTGATGGCACAGCATATTGTGCATAAAACCGTATTTAGCCTGCTGTCTTGGTTATTGTTTGGGGCACTTCTAGTCGGTAACTGGCGTGCTGGATGGCGTGGCAAACGTGCCGCCAACATTACTATTTATGCTTTTATCCTATTAGCCATTGGCTTTGTGGGCAGCAAGTTTGTCTTAGAGATGCTGCTATAAAATCCGCTTTGCAATAGCAATAGGTTTAGAAAAAAGCCGCGAGTATTAATGAATAATACTCGCGGCTTTTTTTAACCTTCTTTTAACGAGCCCTTCCCAATTTGAAATCGCTCTAATTAAAGGCTAATTAAAAACCACGGTTTTATTACCCGCTACAATCACGCGATTTTGTACATGCCAGTTCACAGCGCGTGCCAAGACATTACGCTCGATATCACGGCCAATAGCGCGCAGCTCCGTCACTCCTTGACGGTGAGTGACTCGGTGCACATCTTGCTCAATGATAGGGCCTTGATCAAGCTCAGCGGTGACGTAATGCGCGGTCGCGCCGATGAGTTTCACACCTTTATCATAAGCTTGACGATAAGGGTCAGCTCCCACAAACGCAGGCAAAAATGAATGATGAATATTAATGACTTGCATCGGCCAGCGCTTGACAAAATCAGACGACAATATCTGCATATAACGCGCCAACACTAGCAAATCATTGCCTGCCATCAGCATATGAATCTGCTCTTCTGCCTCTGGTTTATTGTCTTTAGTCACTGGCACATAATGGAAAGTAATACCAAAGTTTTCTACCGCTTGGCGCAGGTCTTCATGGTTACTGACAACAGAGGTGATCTCGCAATCAAGTAAACCTCGCTGATGCCGCCATAACAAATCTAACAATGCATGATCAAACTTTGAGACTAAAATGCCAACCTTCGTCTTAATCGCATTATCATGTAAACGCCACGCCATGTTATGGCGCTTGGCTACCGTATGTGCAAAACTGGCTTCAAAATTATCAATAATCTCGCTCAACCCTGCCAAAGCAAATTCTAAACGCATAAAGTATTGACCGCCCTCATGAGCAGTTGAATACTGATCTAGCGTGATGATATTAGCGCCATAGCGATGAATAAACTCAGATACCGCTTGCACGATACCGGCTTGATCACGGCATTTAATCAATAGCGTGGCAGTATCAATTGCCGTCTTGTTAGACAGGTTACTAGATAGTTTATGAGATGAGTTTTTTGCTGAAGTAATCGTTGCAGTGTCTGACATAGTGCGCCCAATCAAAAAATTAAACTTGCTACTGACTTTCAATATGGTCATTAGCATAGGAAACCGACTATTCTAATCGCTTTTACATAACTTTGCTGATTGAGTTGGTTGTTTTTAGTTATTGAGGTTATGATATGAAAAGAAACTTAATTGTTACTTGTTAGTAACTTAGTGTTTGCTCTTCTATTATTTTATTTATATCACTTGAGGAAAATATTATGAAAAAAATAGTAACTTTATCTTTAATGAGCTTAAGTCTTTTTGGTTGTGGTAGTGATGAGGCTAGGCCAGGAGTAGCACCTAGCATTCCTCCAACGTCAAATCCCTCTATACCACCTACTAACCCAACTGAAGAAGTCTATGATTTAATACCAGGTATTTACACAGGTTTGACCAGTCAAAATGAAGTTGCGGAAGGTTTAGTTGATGATAACAAGAGACTTTGGGTTATTTATTCCGACGACGAAACCCTCTATCCTGATGGTGATGTTTTAGGATTTATTAATAGCAACGAAGGAGTAACAGGTACAAATGGTAAATTTAATGTAATCGGAAAAAACTACTCTTATGAAGCTAGAAATGCTCTCGATACTACTATCACTGGGAATTATCAAATATCAAAAATTCTAAGCGGCGAAGTGTTTGGTTTGCCTATAAACTCTACAACGTACACACTAAATTATGACGATGTTCTTTCTAAGCGAGAACAGACCTTAGCTAGTATTAATGATAAGACATTCACTGGTATCGCATATATTACTGGTGATAGCGAGGCAGGTACCTTAGAAATTAAACTTAGTACTAATGGCGAATTTACTGGTGAAGACGAGCATGGTTGTACAATGAATGGTAAATTAACATTATCTAATTCAAAAAGATATTTTGATAGCAGTGTTACATTTGATGGATCTCCTTGCTATGCTCCGAACGAAACCCTAAAAGGTGTAGGTTTGCTAGATGCAGATAACGAGTTGGTTGTCATTGGTACAGATGATAATAGAAACAAGGGTATCTTCTTTAGTAGTGTAGAATAATACAACTTACAACTAAAAATTAATCTTTACTATTAAATAATCAACAACATAGCCAGTGAATTTCAGGGTATAATAGCCATCCTTTAGATCGACAATAATCATAAAAATATTTGAGTATTCATCTCTTTTATGATATAAATGTCGGCTTTAAAATTTTCTGAATTGGTTAGCCTGTTATTTGCCTTTAGATAGCAGTTTTACCAGCTCAACCTTCATATAGTTTTGTTTGGTGCAAAGCTGCCGCTTGCTGTGTCCATGCCGCAAAAACGTGCAACTTGCCCAGACTGGTATGAGAAAAACTCATACCTCATAGATTAGGAGTTCGCCATGTCTCGAGTTTGCCAAGTGACTGGAAAGCGCCCTATGGTGGGTAATAATGTTTCGCACGCAAACAACAAAACCCGTCGTCGCTTTCTACCAAACCTACACAACCATCGTTTTTGGGTAGAGTCTGAAAATCGTTTTGTACGTCTACGTGTGTCTACCAAAGGTATGCGCATCATTGACAAACTGGGTATCGATAAAGTGCTAGCAGATATGCGCGCACAAGGTCAAAAAGTATAAGTTGAGACTGGCAGCTTAATAGCTCGATAATTTTCGTCATTTAAGCTGCTTTTCTGCTACATCACTACATTTGTAGCTACTTAATATTTTAGATCCGTACCTATCGTTTGAAGACCCCTCATTTACAGGAAAGCTATCATGAGAGATAAAATTAAATTAGTATCAACAGCTGGTACTGGGTATTACTACACCACTACTAAAAATAAGCGCACTATGCCTGGCAAAATGGAGATCAAAAAGTTTGATCCAAAAGTACGCCAGCATGTGATCTTTAAAGAAGCTAAAATCAAATAATTTCCATTTTTATAAATGGTGTTATTTGAACAAAAAAAGGGTTTATCAATTGATAAACCCTTTTTTTATGGCTAAATTTTTAGCTATTTAAATCCGGAAAATTAAAATCAGCTATAGTGTGTCGGCTCTTTGTCATAGACATGCGCATGCCATTGGCTCATCTGCTTTTGCATAATGACCTGAATCGCTGCATGAATCATATGCTGACCTATCGCTTGCGTGTCACTACCGAGCAGCTCTTTAAGCTTTACAGAAAAATCAATGGTCATCAGCGGCGCTTCATCTTGCTCGGTGTCACGTAACAATAAGCGACCATCCTCTGCCTCTACCAACTCAAGGGTAGTCTCTTTGGCAAATCCTGCAAATTGATCCGTACTGTCGTTATCTACTTCTATATCATTATCGATATCATATGGCATGAATTGCTTCCTCATTGTCCCGTCTAATACTGGCAAGAAAAATCGCGCGTCGCAACATTATTGTTTTACAGTAATACGGGTAAAACTATCTTAGTCATAAGATGGATGCTTTGGTCCTGAAATTCAAGGCTTGTCACATAAGTCTTCTACATAAAAGCTTTTTAGGCGTGCTATCGCTGATAGTATTAGCGCCAGTAGCGTAGTTTTGCCACAGTAAATAAGAAGGCAACAAACATACCGAGATAATACATGAGCTTTAACTCTAATGTCGGATCTCGATATTTAAATGGTAAGGCTACAGTAGCGGTGGCGGTCGGAAATATCAACAGCATAAGCAGCCAGTTTTCGATAACATTGAGCCAACCTTGTAAATCTGTACCATGACGCAATGACGCCAGCCCTAACAGCAAACAGGCAATAATTAAGCTGGTAAATAAACCATTTGGTAAGTCTTTTGGATAAATAATATTGGCAATATTGGTCGGTATGATTCTCATGTAAAATTCCAGTCACACTTGTAGCGCGTGACTTAATGATTAAAAATTGTGTAAAAACAGCCTATCATAAATATTGCAGTGCACTACTTATTAAACAGCTTTATCTCTACTAATAAAACGCTAACTGTAAGTACCCATCAACCATAGCATCGATATACAAGACGTCAAATAGCCCAAGCTAATAGCATTCCAGCTCTCTATATGCATGCCTTTAATTTTGTTAAGTATCCGCGAACCTACCCAAAAAAACAGGGGAATACCCAGCATAAATGCCGGCACAATGACCGCAGCATGACGTAATACTTCACCAGTGTCATCGCCGACCATTAGCCGAAAGCCATAACCCGCCAGACTTAGAACCAAGGCAAATACAGCTAAGCCAATGGTAATGCCCTTTGGCACCAAGCTGCGTTGCTGTGTCTCGCCCTGAATTGGCTGCTGAGTGCTTTGCTCTGACTCAGGTAACTCTGACGAATTGATTGAGTTTTTTGTGTCCATATTTCACCTTTACGTAACTTGCCGTTATGCATAGTTATCTGTTATACAGCACATTTTACTACTATTATTTTATGACCAAAATGACTTATGCACGCATTTATCGATCACATAACACTGTTGTTATCCGTTACCATTAGCCAAAGCCAACTCTTCACGCATAGCATCAATAGCCGCTTTATAGTCTTTTTGGTTAAATATCGCAGAGCCTGCAACAAACATATCAGCGCCCGCTTCGGCAATGGCTCGGATATTACTGGCTTTGATACCGCCATCTACTTCTAATCTGATATCACGACCACTGGTGATGATACGCTGACGGACTTGGCGAACCTTGTCTAAAGTGCTTTCGATAAATGACTGCCCGCCAAAACCTGGGTTGACGCTCATCAGTAAGATTTGATCTACCTTGTCCATGACGTAATCTAAATAATGTAATGGCGTTGCTGGGTTCAATACTAAACCACATTCGGCACCGCCATCTTTGATCAGCTGTAAAGAACGATCAATATGCCCACTGGCTTCTGGATGAAAAGTGATAACACTCGCACCTGCTTCCAAAAACTGCTCAATCATGCCGTCAACTGGTGATACCATGAGATGGACATCGATAGGTGCATCAATACCATAATCACGCAGCGCCTTACAAATCATACTGCCAAAAGTCAGATTGGGCACATAATGGTTGTCCATCACATCAAAATGAATCACATCAGCACCTGACTCCAACACCCTTTCAACTTCTTCACCTAAACGTGCAAAATCAGCTGAGAGTATTGATGGGGCGATAAGATAAGGTTTAGAAGGAATAATCATAATTGAGCTACCTAATGTATGTTTGTATAAAAGTTCGATAAAAATATAAAAGAGTTGCTAGCAGTGTTCATAACCGCTACGTATCTATAATAATAACACTGAGTATTTAAATGACTAGCGGGGCTTATACTGGGTTTTACAATAAGCGCGACCGACATCAAAGCCTCGTTTCGCCTGATGCTTGGTGGCTCGGTTGCTCACGCGCTGACGCCATAAGCGAAAAGATGATGGCTTTAGCGATTGGCGCATCAGCTTAATCACGCCTGCTTCATTGAGACCATAGCTATGCTCTATCGCGCCAAACGGTGTTCTGTCCTCCCATGCCATCTCTATCACTCGTGAGACTTGCGCGTCATCTAGCATTTTATCACCCGCTTCATTGACCGCTGTCGCGATAAGCTCATCTGAACTTACCTGTCTGTCATTTGAGCCAGTATAAATATCAACCTGCTGATTATTTTTTAGAGCCGCCGCCATATCGGCTTGCATGATCGCAAGCGATGATTGAACGGTTTGCGATGTGTGAGTTAAACCCCCACTTACTGATGCTGTCAGATTATTTACCATAAAACCTTACCTTTAAAGATGCTTAGCAGATACTCAGCCAACTTCTATTTTATATCAATGAGTGAGCTTGACTAAATAATCAGCGTAACTGACTGTCAATTTTATCTATCAGACTGTCAGTTTAATAATGGGCTTAGCTCATTTGTGCCATACGCCAGTGATGTTCAATATGATCGTTAATCACCGTTTGGATAAAATAGTAGCTATGATCGTGACCCGCCTGATAACGCAAGGTTAAGGGCTGATTGGCTTTGTCACAAGCGCGTTGTAATTTAGCGGTTTGTAGTTGACCCTCTGCTAAAAAATTATCAGCCGCGCCTTGATCTACCAAGATACTTGCATACTGCTGCCCAGATTTTTTAATCATCTGCGCGGCATCTGCCTGTGCCCATCGTGATTTATCATCGCCAAAGTACTCTGTATAAGCGGCTTGTCCCCATGCCGACTCACTGGCCGCACAGACAGGCGATAATGCTGAGACACTGACGAATTTTCCTGGAAACTTAAAGCCCAATAGTAATGCTCCGTGACCGCCCATCGAGTGACCTGTGACACCGATGCTATGGATAGGAAACTCAGAGCGTAACAAGTCGTATAACTCATCAACGATATAGCTTTGCATATTAAAATGCTTTGACCAAGGCGATTGCGTCGCATCAACATAATAGCTTGCACCCTGACCGACAAAATAACGCTCATCATTGGGCACTTCATTGCTATCACTGCCTTCACTACTTCTAGGAGAGGTGTCAGGTGCAATAAAAATTATGCCAAGCTCACTACATTTTTGCTGAAAATGTGCTTTATGAGTGACGTTATCAGCATTACAAGTGAGACCTGATAAGTATAGAATCGCCGGACAACGTCGACCAGCAAGCGCTTCATCTGGCATATAAATGCTAAAGGTCATCGGCGTTTTGGTCGATGACGATTCATGGCTATAGTAATGCTGCTCACCATCGAAACAGCGATTGACGCTGATCTGTGTGATCTTTGAGTTGGTAGATAAACTGTGTTTATAAGAATTATTCATGAGCGATATCCTTTTTATCCAAAGTAAAGTACACGATGACTTATAAAAAGCATTGATAAAGTAATATTAGTACTTTTCCAAAAGCACTTAGTACTCAGTCATTATACCATTCACAAAAATTAGAGTAGTAAGGAAAGCGAGTATCAGTATTACAGATTCTAGACTAAATAAGTTTAATACGGCTCATCGTAATTTTTGGGTTTTGGGTTTACTGTTAGTTGGCAGTGATTGCAGTACTAGCCGCTGGCTGATCAGAAGCACTATCCTCTGCGATATTAATGGCAATAGAATCACTATCATTAATAATGCTGGCAACTGGTGGTCGGGTTTTATCAAACAATACTTGTTCAAATGCTGGCAAAGCAGTCTCCATCAGACTACCTATCACCATCTGTGGCTCTGATGGTTCAAAACCCATCGCACTCTCGCGCTCATTCACACGCAAACGAGCATCCTTAAAGGCCGATTCAAAACTGGTATTGCCACGCAAGCTTTCAGCGAAAAATGCTTGCCCAAAATAGGTCATCTCAGCGGTATTGGTACAGCCAAATGATGCCTTATCCGCCGCTGACGCGGTAATCACCACCGTGGTTGGAGAGGCCAATTCATCGATAAATGAGCCTGAATAGCAGGCTGATACCACAATCACCCGCCAGCGAATACCTGAAGCGTCCAGCGCCTCCCGTAACCATGCGGCGTCTAGATTTTCCATTGCCAATGGTGGATTTGCTAATTGAATGATATTTTCGTTACCGTGTGAAGACAAAGTCAGAAATAACACATCCTCATCGGCATTCATCTGCTGACCAATTTTCTTTAAACCACGCAGAATGCTGGTTTTGGTGGCGATGGGCTCATCTAGCCAACTATAGGTATTATTGATCAACGAGAGTGAATGTCCACTGGTGCCAAAACGCACATCGAACAGCTCACGCACTTTATTAATCTCAGAGCGAAAAACGTCTTGACCAGAGAATCCTGCCACTCCCATAAAATACCAGTCGGTCTTGCCTAAAATGCTAGGATCGATACTATTTAATGCTTGCTGTAGCAAACGAGGCTGCTCATATAATGCTGCTTCTGCTAAAACAGGCTCGACAGGAATCTGCTTAAATATCGGTTGGTCTGCGACATTACGCTGCCAAATCGTCAATAGTGCGACTGCACCTACCAATACAATGACCCGCTCCCACCACGGTATACGTAGACGACGAAAAAAAATCCATAATAATGCTAACGTCTGCCATAAAAACAGCACTAAAAACAGTATGGGTAAAAGCGCATAGCTCCAATCTGGCAACCAACCATAACTGCCCAAAAACTGCACCAAGCTTTGTAATAGTGCAGATAAGGTATCAGCAACTAACCACAATACCACGGGCACAAACATCAGCGTTTGATTGCCAGCGCGCCGTGCCAAAATGATGCCGCCCAATAAAATTATCATCGGCCAAATCAAGTAGCTGACCAACCCTTGCTCATTAAAGATACTGCCATTTTCCGCGGCCAACCACGAAAAAAGCACGTTGCTACCAAGCGCTAAGAGGGCAAAGACAGCAAATTGAATAAAGGTCGGTTTTACCCAAGAAAACGCGCGCGTCGACCCTACTAGCATCCACAAGGTTGCAATAATATTGGCAGCGAAATTGAGTGAAAAACGCTGAAGCGATATAGTTTTTAACGACGCAAGTGACAAAGACTTAGACCTCTAGCCAGCCGAGAAAAGAAAGTGAGCTGATGATGACTTTTGGTGTGGCAGCTACTAAATGTCGTTAATTCACATTTTTTATATAGCGTATGGACATCAATATGACATTCAATTCACAATGAGATGATCATAAGAAACGAATAGCACAGACCAAAAATATGACTAAATAGTTTAGCTCGCTAATCTAACGCGATTGTAACGGATTGTCGGTCAAGAGGATAAGGCTGATTTGTAAAATTCGCTTAAATTTGGTTGAGAACATATAAAAAAGGAGGTCTTGAATCCAAGACCTCCTTTTACTTCAATAATGACTATATTAAAGACCCAATACTATCTCATTAAAAGCTCGTTAACACGTTTTAAATAAGCGGCTGGATCATCTAACTGACCACCATCTGCTAGTAATGCTTGGTCAAAAATAACTTGCGCAAGCTTATCAAAATCGACATCTGATTGCTCACTACTTTCAAGCTTTTTAATCAATGGATGATCAGGGTTAACTTCAAGCGTCGGCTTGCTTTCTGGCACATCTTGACCCATTTGCTTAAGCATTTGAATCATCTGTGGTGATAACTCACCTTCACCAACGACCAAGCAAGCAGGACTATCAACCAAACGCGTCGATACTTTAACGTCTTTGGCACGTTCACCTAATGCCGTTTTCAGCTTATCAACGACAGGCTTCATGGTTTCTTGAGCTTTTTCAGCTTCAGCTTTTTCGGCATCGTCTTGCAAGTCGCCCAAATCAACTGCACCTTTGGCGATGTTTTGTAGCGGTGTCTCATCAAATGAGGTCAAGAAGTTCATTGCCCACTCATCAACACGGCTAGTCATCAAAATAACTTCGATGCCTTTCTTTTTGAACAGCTCAAGTTGTGGGCTGTTCTTTGCTGCCGCTAAATTGTCAGCTGTTAGATAATAGATGGCTTTTTGACCGTCTTTCATACGCGCTTTATAGTCTTCAAAGCTGGTTGTCACACTATCTTGAGTACTGGTTGCATAACGCAGCAATTTGGCAATACGTTCTTGATTGCCCATGTCTTCGCCCAGACCTTCTTTAATAACATCACCAAATTCAGCGTAGAACTGCGCGAATTTTTCTTGCTTATCACTGTCTTCACTGTTGGCTAGACTGGCAAGCAAAGTCAAAATACGACGCGCGTTACCATCACGGATAGATTTCACATCACGCGACTCTTGTAATAGCTCGCGGCTGACGTTCAATGGCAAGTCAGCTGAATCAATGACCCCTTTGACAAACCGCAGGTACATCGGCAACAGTTGCTCAGCTTCATCCATGATGAATACGCGTTTAACATAAAGCTTTAGACCATGCTGCTGCTCACGAGTGTACAAATCTACAGGGGCTTTTTTAGGAATATACAATAGCTGCGTATACTGAACACGACCTTCGACACGGTTATGCGTCCATGCTAGTGGCGCGTCCATGTCATAGGTGATGTTTTTATAAAAATCGATATACTCTTCATCTTCAATCTCAGAAGCTGAACGTGTCCATAGTGCGCTGGCTTTATTAATGGTTTCCCACTCATCAGTCAATACCATCTCGCCACTAGCAGGTGCGTCGTCATTCTCATCTTCCTTGACATCTTCTTGCCAAACTTCTTTACGCATCTGAATCGGCAAGCTGATATGGTCTGAGTATTTATTAACCAACTGCTTAATTTTTCCACGGTCTAAATAGCTGTCTTCGCCCTCACTATATTGTTCTTTTAAATGCAAAGTAATGGCGGTGCCGCGTGTCGCTTTATTGATCGGCTCAACCGTAAAGCTACCCGTACCATCTGATACCCAGCGCACGCCCTTATCCGCAGGCTCGCCAGCTTTGCGCGATTCAACACTGATAGTATCGGCAACGATAAAACCTGAGTAGAAACCAACACCGAACTGTCCGATTAATTGACCATCTTGCTTTTGAGATTCAGATAGCTTGTCTAAAAATGCTTTAGTACCAGACTTGGCAATCGTGCCTAAGTTTTCGATGGCATCGGCTTCATTCATCCCGATACCGTTGTCGGTAAAGGTAATGGTTTTAGCATCTTCATCGACAGCAATGCGAATTTTTAGCTCGCCATCGTCTTCATAAAGGCTGTCATCATTGGTCGCTTCAAAGCGCAATTTATCACAGGCATCAGAGGCATTTGAGACTAGCTCACGGACAAAGATATCCGAATTAGAGTAAAGCGAATGCGTGACTAAGTGTAGCAGTTGCGCCACTTCTGCTTCAAAGGTATGTTTTTTTAATTCAGGGGTGCTTTCATTAGCGGCACTGTCATTAGCAGTGTCTTTATTAACATTAATATCATCAACATTTTTATTGTCTGCTGGGGTCTGTTCACTCATAAAAAACTCCTTTAATTTATGTCAAAAACTTATTATAAAATAGCAATCATTCGACTGTCTCTACTCAGATGCAAATTAAGCAGTTCAGTTTCGAATATCGCTGAGCTGTTTATACTAATAGGGGCGTAGCAGAATATTTCAAGCTAAAAAGCATAATTCAACAAAAACACCGCCCTAGTTTCCTAAGGCGGTGTCGTCATTGCGATAATAGGTTTAGCAATGTCTAATGCCAGTCATATTTTGTGGTTAGATACTATTACAATCCATTACCATTGATTTGTATCATTAATTGATTAAATTCTTTGGTTTTTTTCAGAAAAACCTAACTTGCTTTTGAATCATCCAAGTGCCTTATTCCTTGGAATGACTGTTATTAAGAACGATAAATATTCACAGCGCAAGCACTCTCGATCAGCCTTGCCATCACTTTTTTGAAGCGAATCAACGATGTCAAATCAAATACCGCTGAGCAGTTAACGCGCCATCGGACGAATCGTCAAAATTTGCTCACTACGACCAAAAGGGCCATGGAGGTCATGCAATACAGCACTGGTCAGTCCTATGCCATCATCGCCATACTGTTGCACCGCTTCGATGCCAAGCCAGCGACCTTGCGGCGCACGATGCATATGAATTTGCAAATCTATATTGGGGAACATCCATTCTAACTCTGACAAGCCAAGCCCAAGCCGCGGCACAACGCCATTGGCCGTATCGACCATGCCCAATAGATGCACCAAGTCATCAGTCGGCTCGCCCTCGATCATTTCCACATCATTGGTGATCCAGACCATACCGCGGCCAGGGCGACGCTGCGTATCATCAGCGACCAAGCGCACGCTCTCAATAAAACCGCCTGGCCAGCCTTTCATATCTTCCCAAATGGGCAACTCTTCAGGTTTATGTGCCGCTTTTTGGTCTTCAATGCCTGCAATCTCGCTGGTATCTTGGGTCATTAGACGCCATGCGCGTGCAATAATCGCATCACGGCCGCGACTGCTCATGACTGCTTCAATAAGTTCAATAGTCTTGCCCGGACGAATACAACGCGTGGTAATAGTAAAATCATCCAGTGGAATCAATCCTAAAATATCAAGACTAATGCGCGCAATACGCATGTTTTCTTGCGGCTCATAACCATTGAGCTCAGCTGTGAGCAATCCTGTCGCTGGTGCCATATGCTGTTCATGCTCATTCCAAGCGCCTTGGGCATGTTTAGTAGGCTGATAATGTGCGACGTTGACGCCGTCTTCTCGCTGTTCGCGTTTGGTAAATTTATAATAAGCTGACATGACTGTCCTATGGTTTATTTACTAAGCTCTTGTTGTTTTAATTTAAGAACCTGACGACTCTTAATGACAAAAAATAATGCAATGACCATCGCGGCAATTAATACAGCATAAAAAACATTCTTTTCTTGCATAAAATGTACAATATTACTGCCTAGCACGAATCCCACCACGACGATGACAAACAGATTCACTTTCAATTGTTTGTTAACCTCAGCGAGAGTGGCTTCTGCCAATACAAATCCTTTTTTTTGCTTTTTCATTTTACGTTACCTATTAGATGCCTTGTACAAAGCCTTATCTATTTACCCACTTGGGTGACTGGAATACGCAAGGCTTTAGGCAGACTGAAGATGACATTTTCTTCAATGCCTGACAGCTCACTCGGTAAATCACCACCCCAATCTTGCAGCTGCTGTAGCACTTCTTGAATCAGTACTTCGGGTGCTGATGCTCCAGCGGTGACGCCGATACTCTGCACACCATCCAACCAACTTTTATCCATCTCACTGGCATTGTCGATTAAATATGCACGGCAATTCATCCGCTCAGCCAGCTCACGCAGACGATTAGAGTTTGATGAATTGGGCGAGCCGACTACCAAGACCACCTCACAGCGGCTGGCTAAGTCTTTTACCGCATCTTGGCGGTTTTGAGTGGCATAACAGATATCGTCTTTACGAGGACCTTGAATACTAGGGAATTTTTCACGCAGCGCATCGATGACGCGCGCTGTGTCATCCATAGATAAGGTGGTTTGGGTAACAAATGCCAAACGTTCAGCATTTTGTACGCTCAATGCTGCAACATCGGCTTCGTTTTCAACCAAATGAATGTGGCCGCCATGGCGACGGTTAAAGCGCCCCATAGTACCTTCCACTTCAGGATGTCCAGCATGCCCAATCAATATTGCATCCATACCCTCTTGCGCAAATTTAGCGACTTCGATATGTACTTTAGTGACTAGCGGACAGGTGGCGTCAAATACGGTCAAATCGCGGCGCTCAGCCTCATCTTCGACGGCTTTTGACACACCATGAGCGGAAAAAATAACGATAGAGCCATCTGGCACTTCATGAAGTTCTTCAACAAAGACCGCACCGCGATTGGCCAAATCAGAGACGACAAATTTATTATGTACCACCTCGTGACGGACATAAATGGGCGGCTCAAAACGTGTCAGTGCTTCGTTCACAATCGCAATCGCGCGATCCACACCAGCACAAAATCCACGTGGATTGGCAAGATAAATTTGCATAAGAGGGCCTATCATTAGATAATTTATTATTAAAGCTTAAATACACAACATTAATGTCAAAAGCTTTAATTCAAAAATTGGGATGAATTCATTACGCTACTTTAGCATAATTTGCTTTTATTGCCTTTGAAAATAGCACGGTACTAGAGCCTGTTTTAACTAGAAGCACACACATATTCATACGTTCAAAGTATTTATCCATAGTGGCATCGTTAACTGCACTTAATGCACCAAAAACGTGATTTATGCTAAGTCGTCCTATGCCACCTTTATGCTGCTTCGATCATAACGACTGGCCAATAGCAGCTTTAATTAAAATAAAAGCCAAAAAAGCATTTATAATAGTGCATCAATGACAACTTCTATCGCCATACATGATGGCGATTTTTCTTTTTACCAGTTTTTAGCCGTTTACTAAAACAGCTTTTGCTCTTTTACTCGCACAGATTTTACTAAGACACACTCCATTAGGACAAATTGTATGACAGGTTCATTATTTATTATTACCGCGGCCTCAGGTACGGGCAAAACCTCATTGGTAAAGCAGCTACTTGCCACGACCAATGACTTAACCGTCAGTGTGTCACATACCACACGCGAGCCGCGTCCTGGCGAGATTGATGGTCATCATTATCATTTTACCGACGTCGACAAATTTGTGACTGCCATCGGTGAAAACAAGTTTTTAGAACATGCTGAGGTCTTTGGTAATTACTATGGTACCTCAGAGCAAAGCGTGCGGACGCAGTTAGAAGCAGGGGTCGATGTTATCTTAGAGATTGATTGGCAGGGCGCACTGCAAGTCAAAAAAATCTTTACTGAAGCGATTATGATTTTTATTTTACCACCAAGCCTTTCAACCTTACGTCAACGCCTATCGACGCGTGGGCAAGATACTATGGAGGTGATAGAACAACGCCTAGCCGGCGCAGTGACTGAAATGGCGCAGTACGTCAATTTTGATTATGTCATTATCAACGATAGTTTTGAAGTCGCTTTGACTGAGCTAAAAGCCATTATTGTGGCGGACAGGCAGACACTTAAACGTCAACAGCAGCGTTATCATCGTACCATCAGCAATTTACTCAGCAATAATGTAGAAGAGTAAACCAAGGATAGAACGTCGCTATCAGTTCAATCGATAAGCACTTATTAATAGACACGCAAAAAGCAACTACGCGACTGGGCAAAAAATGCTATAATGTCTCGCTATCCCCCTTTATATTTTGATATTATTTTTATTGAGTGGCGGGCAAGCTCCGTGACTAATAAAAACAACCGAGGTAGCTATATATGGCACGAGTGACGATTGAAGATTGTTTGGATAATGTTGATAATCGCTTTGAACTGATTTTAGTGGCAAGCAAACGCGCACGTCAATTGGCCAAAGGTATCGCAGAACCATTGGTTGATGTTGATAATGACAAGCCTACGGTATTGGCATTACGTGAAATTGCCGCTGGTAAAATCACTCGCGATATCCTAAATCAGCCAGAGCACAACTTTGCCACCAGTTCATTAGATTTGGCACTGTCAGGCGATCATAGCTTTTAAGACACTGTATTGTTAAGATACAGCATTGAAGGTTTGTCGTATGAAAACTATGAAGCTGACAACTGCTTTATAAGATAAATACACACAGTGATGACGTATTGACGAGAGACCACAGCATAGGCTGTGGTTTTTTGCTTGTAATGACAGTTGGCTGTGATATTGTTTTGGCTGTTTTAATCACCATCTATACCTAAAAACCTACCATTGAGTTAGAATTTCTAAACTTTTATAGCGCCTGCTCGCTTAGCAGTTGACATTGAATGCGATTTACGATTAATTAGAGGATGGCCTACCTATTTTTCATAGGTCAGCATTCATTCAGTCACCATTTACCTCGATAGACAGTCAGGCAAATAGGTAATGGAAAATAGGATCGTTACTTTATGAGTCAAACCTTACCCAAACTCAGTCATCATCTAGTCGATGAAGCTCAATATAATTTGCTGCGCTCAGTAGGTTATCTCACTGCTGCTGAACGCCATGATATTATTGATGCCTGTGAGTTCGGTGATATTGCGCACATCAAAGATAAGCGTAAATCAGGAGAGCCTTATATCACGCACCCGATTGCGGTGGCCGAGATACTGGCAGGTTTTCGTTTGGATCGAGATACGATTATTGCAGCGATCTTGCATGATACGGTCGAAGACACCGAAGTGAGTGATGAACAGATTGAGCAGCGCTATGGCAAAATAGTGGCGAGACTGGTCGACGGTGTGACTAAGCTAAAGTCGTCCTCACACAATAAACAGCAAAACAAAGCGGCCACCTTTCATAAAATTTTGACAGCTACCCTTGCTGATCCACGCGTATTAATTATCAAGCTTGCTGACCGCTTACATAATATGTCCACACTGGATGCAGTACGCCCCGAAAAACAACGCACCACAGCACAAGAAACATTGGATTTTTATGTACCGTTTGCACGGCTGATGGGGCTCAATGATATTGCCGATTATATCGAAGTACTCTGTTACCGTAACCTTGATTCTGACATGTACAACAAACTGTCTGATAAGCTGCTACAACACGGGCTTGGGCGTAACTTTCAAAGAGAGGCCATTCATCGATATTTGAGTATTGTCCTCAATAATTTGGGGTTGAATGGTCTGGTCAAAGTTTTAGACAATCGCGTGGTCATCTACCGTCAGTTTTTCCGCAATCGCGGTGAAATCAATGCCCTACTCCGTCATTATGCCTTTGAGATTGTCCTAGATAATATCGAAGCGTGTGACAAACTGGCTTATTATCTGATTAAAAAATATCAAATCGATGATACTCATATCGCTGATAATATTCGTCGTCCGCTACCGGGCGGCAATCAATCGCTCACGCTTATCTATGAGCGTGATAACGATGTCGTCAAAGTGACTATTTTGACCAAACAGATGCAAAGCGCAGCTCGTCTTGGTGTCATCGGTGCAGAGCATGCCTCAGACGTTAGCCAATCGGTTATCCAAGCCTCATTACGCAATATGAAAGACTTGGTCGATGAAGACAACCTAGATGAAAATAGCCCAGACTTTTCAGCGGCGGTCTCTACAATTAATGAGCTGATGGATTACCTACACTCCAGTAAAATCATCTGTTATAGTCCAAAGGGTCGTGCCTATGAGCTACCGCAAGGCGCAACTGCACTAGACTTTGCTTACGCTGTTGGACCTATGGTCGGCAATGTGGCCGTCGGAGCCAATATCGATGGTAAAAAAGCCAAACTTGGCACCGTCGTTAAGAATGGGCAGCTGGTTGAGATAGAAGTCAGTAGCCACTCAGAACCAAAAGCAGAATGGCTAGGATTTGTCGTGACCAATAAAGCGCGTGAAGAAATTTTGCGCTGGTTTAAAGACTTATCCCCTGCTGATAAGCAACACCATGGTCAGCAAGCCTTAGATCGGGCGCTAAAAACCTATCAAAAAAGTCTCGATGATTTGACTGATAGTGACTGGAAGAACCTCACTGAATGGCGTGGCTTGACCGAAAAATCCGAGCTATTTGAGCAGATAAGCTCTGGCACGTTACTACCACAGCTGGTAGTGACTCGCTTGTTTAGCGATGAAGTCAATGATTTACAAGCACAAGAACACAGCGATGATATGACCCAACCGCAACAGCTGATAGTCAATGCGTCTGGGGTTGAGCTTGATTTTGCCAATTGTTGCCACCCTATTTATGGGGACCCTATCGTCGGTCATTTGTCCCGTCATGGTCTGGTTGTTCATCGACACAAATGCTTCTCACTTGATGATATTCGTAAAGACAATCCTTACCAAGTCATTCAACTGCGCTGGCGCAATGATAATGCGGTAAAGCAAGGTGAAGCTGGCGAGCATGACATAAAAAATACTGGAAAGATTCGATTTCCGGCTTATTTAAAGCTATCTATTGCCCTCAGCGACGAACAAATTACTGAAGTAATCTATCATTTGCGCCAATTAAATATAGGGGTAGAAAAAGTAGATGTGCGTAGCAGTGATACCATTATTCATATCATCGTTCGTAGCCGCAATCATCTAGCACAAGGCATCCGTGAGCTACGCTCCTTACTGGGCTTCCCAAACATCATCAGGCTATATCAGCTGTAATGCGCGTGATAGAGTGTAGTGCGTGTAATAAATTATCACCAACACTCACTCAGTAAAACGCTGGATGATAGATTTAGAAAATTTTAGAAAGACCTGAAACAATGATAAACTGTATTTTTTGATTTTTAGCAAATAAACGTAGAGCGTGTCATCATTTGCATGATGAAAACCAAAATGTAAATGATGAATGATACGCCTTTACCTACCAAACCAGAAAAAGACAAAAAGGATATAATATGACTCGTCAAACCATTCAAACTGATAAAGCCCCTGCTGCCGTTGGCACGTATTCGCAAGCCGTCAAAGTCGGTAACACTGTCTATATTTCAGGACAGTTGGGTTTTGACCCTGATACCATGGAGCTAAAAGAAGGCTTTGAAGCACAAGCAAAGCAGGTTTTTGAAAATATCAAAGCCATCTGTGAAGCG
Source organism: Psychrobacter aquimaris (assembly GCF_016107525.1). Classification (GTDB taxonomy): domain Bacteria; phylum Pseudomonadota; class Gammaproteobacteria; order Pseudomonadales; family Moraxellaceae; genus Psychrobacter; species Psychrobacter aquimaris. The sequence continues at coordinate 273,369 of NZ_JABASR010000003.1, forward strand.
GCTGGTGGCAGCTTAAATGACGTGGTTAAATTTAACGTGTCATTAACAGACTTGAATGATTTTGCGACACTAAACGAAGTGTTCGTTGCCAATCTAAGCGAGCCATATCCTGCCCGTGCAGCGGTCCAAGTAGCTGCCCTACCTAAAGGCGGTGTGGTCGAGATTGAGTCAATTTTATATATTGAGTAACTTAAGCCATATCATCATGTAAATGCTAAGGCTTAATACATCAACGTACTTAATTCTCAAACTGTTAAGTCAAAAAGCCATTTCTAAAAAGTAATAATAGCAGTAAGCCCAAATATCACTATTTGGGCTTACTGCTATTATTTTCATCAATATCACGATCTAGATATCTACAAGCTGGTTATCTAACGGCTATTTATTTTAAAACTATTTACCTAAAACTGGGGTGCATGCTATGTTGGTACAAGTTGCTCTACCCGTGCCCCTTTATCGGGTATTTGACTATAGCGTACCAGTAGATATAAACGCCTTATCAAGCCCCTCTTTGCCACATATTGGCTGCCGTGTCGAAGTATCCTTTGGTCGTCAAACTTTAATCGGTATCGTCGTCGCTCATATTCCAGAAGCAAATAGCAGCGTGCCACTCAATAAGCTAAAACCTATCAATAAATGCTTAGATGCTGAACCTATTTTAGAGACCAGTATGCTAAAGCTGGCACACTGGCTGGCGCGTTATTATCACTACCCTCTTGGTGACGTTTTAGCAGTCATGTTGCCAACTCTCGTTCGTCAAGGTAAGCCACTGGATTTACTGATTACCCATTGGCGAATTTTGCCGCAGGTAAGCGACGATGACTTTCGTGCCAATGCCAAAAAACAGAAACAACAATTTGATATGCTTAAGCTGCATGGCGAGCGCGGCGCGAGTGAAGATGTTTTATTGCTAGAGGGGATGGAGAGGAGTTTTTTAAAAGCGCTGGAAGACAAAGGTTTAATCGAGCGCTATATTCAGCCCAAACAATCACCTGCTCCTGTTAAATTAGCAAAATTGCCCCTTGATCTCAATGACGAGCAACAACTCGCCGTTACCGCTATTATTGCGGCTCATGAAGCCAATCGCTACACGGGATTTTTATTAAATGGCATCACTGGCAGTGGCAAGACAGAAGTCTATCTGCAAGCGATGCAAGCCGTATTGGAAGCTGGCAAGCAGGTGTTGATTTTGGTACCAGAGATTGGATTGACACCGCAAACGCGCGCGCGTTTTGCCAGTCGCTTTGCCGCTCACATTGTCCTGCTACATTCAGGTATGAACAATACTCATCGCTTACAAGGCTGGCAAGATTGCCGTACTGGTCACGCTCAAATCATCATCGGCACGCGCTCAGCGGTGCTATATCCTTTTGCAGATTTGGGCTTAATTGTCGTTGATGAAGCGCATGATGGCTCTTATAAGCAGCAAGATACGTTGCGCTATCATGCCGCCGATGTGGCACTTTATCGCGGGCTACAAGCCAATATTCCCGTTGTATTGGGTACTGCTACCCCTTCTCTTGAGCATCTAAAACTGGTCGATGATGGTAAGCTGGTGGAGTGCCTACTACAAACTCGTCCAGGTAATGCGAAGCCTGCAACTATGCAGCTGATTGATGCGCGCCTGCAAAGTACTCATCAACAAACGACGGATGATGGCGCGCGCTATGATACTGGGCTGACCGATGCGCTTATTGGGGCGATACGGCAAACGCTAGAAGCGGGCGATCAAGTATTAATATTTTTAAACCGTCGCGGCTATGCGCCAGTTTTGCTATGCGAAGCTTGCGGTTGGCAGGCAGATTGTCCGCGCTGTGATGCGCATTTAACCGTTCATTATAATAGCCAATCCCAACACAACGCTTATAGTAGCTCCTATTTAAAATGCCACCACTGCGACTGGCAAGCTTATATTCCGACAGTTTGCCCGGACTGTGGCAGTCAAAATTTGGATGCCAAAGGCATGGGAACAACAAGGCTCAGCGAAAACCTGCATGCGATTTTTGCCAATCCACAAACCAGTAAAGTGCTTTATCCCATTATTCAAATCGATCGCGATACGACCAGACGTAAAGACAGCTGGGAGAATATTTATCAACGTATTAATCAAGGCAATCCTGCCATCTTGGTTGGCACACAAATGGTCGCCAAAGGTCATCATTTTCCCAATGTTACGCTCGTCTGCTTGCCCAATGCTGATCGTGGTTTCTTATCCGCTGACTTTCGCTCGCCGGAACATACCGCACAGCTCATGATTCAGGTCGCAGGACGTGCTGGTCGTGGCGATAAATCTGGTCGTGTGCTCATTCAGACGCTGCAACCAGATAATGAGTTACTATTAAAACTGGTAAAAGATGGTTATTTATCCTTTGCTCGCGAGCTATTGCAAGAGCGTAAAATGATGGGTTTACCGCCACACAGTCATGCTGCCCTGATACGCTGTGAAGGCAAAACCCTTACCGCCACGACGCAAGCACTTAAAGATGCGATTGCTATTCTACCAAATGGACATAATTTGGTCGTACTGGGTCCTATCGATGCACCAATGAGCAAAAAGAACAGCCGTTACCACGTACAACTGCTACTTTTAGGCAAAAATCGACAGCAATTACACCATGTATTAAGCCAGTGGTGGCAGCCCGTATTAACTTTGCCCAGTGCCAAGTACCTTAAACTAACTTTGGATATCGACCCTGTCGGTTGGTAGCCTCAGCGTCTTGCATTTATACAGCTCACAGCCTGCTGTTTTCGATAAATAGTATCTGACCTGCATTATTGTACCTCGTCGTTACAGTTTCTAATACCCGACTATGTTAGATTCATAAATGATTGCTTGATGTATCTTGCAAGAATTTATTGTTTAATTTTTATAAAGTCTATTTGCACAAATAATAAACGGATATTCGTTACTTAATCTAAATTAAAGCAAGCTTGAGTATTGTTGTTATGAATCAAAAAAATTCAAACCCTAAACAAGACAATCATTCTCATCAGAGTGATACTGTCAATGTGTCTAATTATCTGTATAAAAATGATGAAAGCAGCTACATTCATGACAATCAAGCCGCTCACAATCACGGTCAGGATAGGCACTTAAAGCAAACAACAGCTCCGCGAGACACTAAAGGTTATCAACGCACCTTACTGTTCAGCTTTATCATTATCACTGGCTATATGTTTATTGAAGCCATCGGTGGCTGGCTGACTGGCAGTTTGGCGCTATTATCTGATGCTGGTCACATGCTCAGTGACGCCGTGGCACTTGGTGCCACTTTGATGGCATTTAAGATTGGTGAAAAAGCAGCTACTCACCAAAAGACGTTTGGCTACAAGCGCTTTGAGATTTTAGTCGCGACAGTCAATGGTGCAACGCTGGTCATTATTGCGCTAATGATTTTTTATGAGGCGATTAAACGTTTCAATTCACCGCCTGAAATTGCTACCCAAGGCATGCTTATCGTGGCCACTATCGGTATGCTAGTCAATATTTTGGTCGCTTGGATGATGCATCGCAGTAGTCGCGATGGAGAGGCGCATGGTCACAGTCACGAAGTCAATAATGGGGAAAATGAGGAAAAAGAACCAGTCAACCTTAATATGCAAAGTGCTTACCTGCATGTATTAAGTGACTTAATGGGTTCAGTTGCCGCTATTGTTGCGGCGCTTTTGATGATGAGCTTTGGCTGGGTTTGGGCAGATGCAGTGGCCTCAGTGATTGTCGCCATACTGATTTTATTTAGTGGTTACCGCGTTGTGCGTGATTCCGTACATATTTTGATGGAAGGCACGCCAGAAGGCATATCTTTGGTGGATGTCGAAGAAAAACTACTTGCCCATCCGCAAGTGCAAAAAGTCCATGATTTGCATATTTGGAGTATTACCAGTGGTCTAAATGCCTTATCTTGTCACGTTGTTGTCGATGGCGAGATGAATATTCATGAATCAAGCATATTGATTGCCAATTTAGAACAAAGCTTGCTCACGCTTGGTATTCATCATGCGACCATACAGGTAGAAAGCGCATCGCACCCGCAGACTGAGGCACATAGCGATGCGCTGGTCTGCGATATCTCAGAACAACAAACAGATAATAACAGTCACATTGGTCACAATCATTAAGCATGAGACATTGAAAATCAGACATTAGACATTGAAAATACTATCCTTCATTTAAATATCCATTTAAACGTCGCCTATGATTGGCGACGTTTTATCAAGTGACGGCAATAATAACGCCGTATGCACCAAATTAGCCAAAGCGCTGTGATTAACCGGATACCTAACCCCAATTCTAAGAACGTCATTCGAATACAAAACTCTCATGCGCCAGTCATGATAGGTGTCAAATAAGCGGGGGCCATATTTTACGCATGCAGCAACCAAAATCCCACTGCTTGCGCCATTCCTGCCACGATCATTCTTAATATTATTTCACCACATACTTTCAAGCAGTCACGCCATTTATCACGGGTAGCGACGGGCGATTGTTCATCAGAAAGGCTCCTAAGCAGTGAGTCTCGATAATTCATTCAATGCTGTCTATTGAGAGGTATATCAACCACTCAAAGTAAGTAACTATAGATAAATGAACAGACTGTGTCTTGAATCAATTTATATCACGCTGGCTTTTTTCATTGTAATAGCTTGTTAAAAATGATGGAAAATTCAGCCGTGCCGCCATATTTTTAATATAAATTCTGTATACTTAGGACTTAAAGACCCTACTCATAACCAATTGATGACCTTTTGCCATGTCGAGACGCTCAGCTCCTTTCGTTGCTCCAAGCTACATTGATGCCCCTATCTCAGCAGAGGGTAAAAAGCATGCCAAAGTATTGCTATCAACACTGCAAGAAGACATTGCCAGCTTTCGAGATGAGCAGTTTCCGCCCGATATTTTGCGTCAAATTCGTGATATGCCAATTTATGAAGGCAATCTAGCCGAAGTCCAAGCATACCAGCAGCGTTGGCAGACATTGCTTGAACGCGCCATGGCGTTTTATCCTGCAGCAAACCTGCCGCCCGATCATCTGCCGCTGCCAGCCAGCCTTGAGATACCGCAATTTATCTATCATGTTCAAAGGCTACATCTGACCAAGACCCGAGCAAAAGAATCTAAAAGCTTTGGTTCAGTCGGCGCACTTACGGATAAGTGTGGCGATTATAGTGCTGATGAAATTGCGCGTATGAGCGCAGTATTTGATAATGATGATGAGGCGCGTTTGGTGGCGCATCGTGAATTCATTGATTTGCGCGCTTATGTATTTTGCCGTGATAGCAAGGGCGAGATGCTGGAGCCTGAACGCGTACGTTTTTATCGGACGGGGCTTATCGTTCATGCGCTGCCCGACTTCAAAATCGTAGACAGTCGCCAGACCCCGCGAAAGCGCCGTAACGATGCTTATAATAACCCACTTGCCGATAATGGTGTGTGGAAGATTTATCGTAAAAAATAACGTATGCTAAGATTTTTTTCTTAATGCCATACCCGTATTGTATTGCTTATTTTATCATGACTGCTAAGGATTCCAGATGTTCGCTGCCGCAACCGGCTCACCAAATTTAATGTTACAAGCTACAATCTTCTTGGGAGCAGCCCTGCTCTTTGTACCCCTTGGCAAACGTTTTGGCATTGCGACGGTCTTAGGTTATCTCATTACAGGATTGATATTGGGGCCCAGTGGACTAGACGTCGCAGGCGACGCTGAGAGCTTGTTACACTTCTCTGAATTTGGCGTGGTCATGCTGCTATTCATTATTGGGCTTGAGCTGCAACCCTCGCGGCTTTGGGCGCTGCGGCGCTCGATATTTGTCCTTGGTGGTTTGCAAGTAGGTCTGACTGGCACACTATTAATGTGGCTGTTACATCAGTTTTTTGCTCTACAACTGGATACTGCTTTTATTGTCGGTTTTGGCCTCGCCCTGTCGTCCACAGCTTTTGTACTACAAATCCTAACGGAGAAACAGCAGCTTTCTAGCACCCACGGTCGTGAAGCGTTTACGATTTTATTATTCCAAGATATTGCCGTTATTCCTTTATTAGCCGTCATTCCTTTCTTGTCAGGGGTGCGCGAACAAAGTTATGATTTGATTTATTTTGGCAAAGTTTTTGCGGTTTTTGCTGGACTGATTTTCGCTAGCCGTTATGTCGTTCGTCCCTTCTTTAAGTTTGTAGCATCTAGTGGTGCATCAGAATTGCTGACCGCCGTTGCGCTATTTATCGTCATGGGCGTGTCTATTTTGATGGGGCAAATTGGTCTATCAATGGCATTGGGTGCTTTTTTGACAGGGGTATTGCTGGCAGATTCTGAGTATCGCCATGAGTTAGAAGCTAGTATTGAACCGTTTAAAGGATTGCTACTAGGCTTGTTTTTTATGTCAGTCGGTATGCTAACCGATGTCAAACTCATTTTGGCAAAACCTATCTTTATCATCGGCTGTGCAATGGCATTGATGGCCATCAAATTCGGTGTCATTACCGCCATTGCAAAGATATCAGGTAATCGCTGGCCAACCAGTATCAGACTGGGTGTGACTCTCGCTCAAGGCGGTGAATTTGCTTTTGTTTTATTCAGTGTCGCTACTGCTCAAAATGTCTTGCGACCCGAGCTTGCCAACACCCTGAACCTTATCGTCACTATCTCCATGGCGCTCACACCGCTCGCATTTTTATTACTTGAGAAAATCGGTGAGCCTTTATTTGCCAAAAGCAAACCCAGCCGAGAATACGATGCCATTCCCGATCATGAACATCAAGTAATTATTGCTGGCTTTGGGCGCGTCGGTCAGATTATCGGTCGTGTACTACGCATGCACAATATTGAGTTTACTGCCATCGAACGCTCAGCGAATCGCGTCGATTTCGTTCGTAAATTTGGTAACCAAGTCTATTATGGCGATCCAAAAAACCCTGAGATATTACGCGCGGCTGGTATCAAAAAAGCCCGTGTGTTTATTTTGGCCATCGATGATTTAGAGCGCTCTATCACCACGGCTCAATACTTACGTAAAAACTATCCAGACTTGATTGTCTTGGCACGGGCACGTGACCGTCAGCATTATTATCGATTACGTGAGGTCGGTGTGCGTCATATTTGGCGTGAGACCTACCTATCGTCCTTGGATATGTCGCGTGAGTCGCTACAACTGCTTGGCATCTCACCAGAAAAAGCGCGCGAGACGGTGCAAACTTTCCGGGACTATGACGATGATTTAATTGAACGTCAGCAAGCGATTTATGATGATGAAGCCAGCATGATTGAATCCGCACAATCAGCCATGGCGGAGCTAGAAAGCTTATTTGATGAAGACATTGATAAAGCCCGTAAAATGGACTTAACGGATTTTTATGACGCACTAAAAAGTAAAGCAACACCTGTTGATAAAAAGGATGACATTACAACTGACTCTAACACTTAAGTATTTATATATTTTAATCAGGCATACAGCTTGCAGGTGCCAGCTTTTTATTTAGCGAACTTATACAGTTCCAATTATCGCTGTCTGGCACATGATAAAAAACCAGTGTCTGCTGATTGAGGTAGCGGATAGGGAACTGAATATTTTGGATGGTCGCAATCACTGCACAATCCGTTTTTACTACGCCAGCGGCTTTGCTATCGATATCAATGCGTATCTGCTGAGTGCCTGTATCAATAGGCAAATTAATTGGACATTGCCCTGTCTGTTGATAAATCAGCGCCACACGATTTTGTGCTGTTTTGGCTGTGTCATACGCATCGAACAGCACTTCATTGGCTTTTGGCTTAGCAATAATTGGCAAAAACTGTACCTTAATTACCATTAAAGCAAAGGCAAAAATACCAAACCCCAATCCTAACCCAAATAAACTGACCCCACCTTCTCGGCGCAGATACGCCTTTTGCGCTGCTTCATCGCGCGGATAATCATTGATAGCATCCGCAATCTCACGCCGCGCCATGCGGTAATAATAAGCATCCGTCCAACGCGCCACCATAAATGACCAAAATAACCAAATGAGCGCGGCAATACCTATGCGTGTCGCCATTTGGTAAGCATCAGGGATAAAAGACATCGCCAAAAATTCAAACGCAACCAATACCAGTGCCACATTGAGCTGGATAAACGACCAGCCTGCCACGCTATAGACAATCGCATCCATATAGCGTTTACGATAGAGGAGCCAAGGAAAGGTTACGAAAAATGCTGCCCAATGCCATTTTGGCGACAGATAACCTTGCGCATCGAACTGCTCAAAACGTTTCAAGTAATAGTGCTGGCTACGATGACCGATGAACCATTTATCGAGTTGTGTACGCTTAGCAGGAGTCAGCTGTTCTTGGTAAAAAGGGGGTGGCGAATCCGTCTCGATAAATAGCATAGTGATGAATCCTATTGACTATGAAGAAAAATTTAAATCCATTACGCATGTTGTATGATAACGCCAAAACCTATGTGCAGAATAGTAAAACAACAGATGAATACCGTTGATTCAATGTAAAAGAGAGTCAAGACAGCCGAATGCAGATCTATATGTGATACGTCATACAAGATCAACACTTTCACTTTTTTATGCTGGATGAACGATAACAATATTAAAAAAGCATTGTCCGTTCACAGCTGTATAGATTTAACTTATAATAAGCGTACATCACCCATTTTATGAAGCCTTGTCAATCCTATGAGTCAACATCCTGATATTAATGATAACATCGATAGTACGAGTACTACCGATGAGCAAGAAACCCTCAGCACCAACTCCGAAAGCCTTACTCATACTGACATTGATGCCAGTGCTAGTAATGATATTGAGCCTGAGGAAAGTAAGCATCTACGTATCGTCAACACCTTTATGAAACGACGTACGCACATGAATAAAAATGCCGAACTGGCACTGACCGCGCCAGAATTTGCTGAGTATCTGGTCAATAACAGTTTCGGTGATGGTGATCTTGATGGTATCGACAATCTACGAACGTTATTCGCTGATAGCCCTAACGGTAGTGAAGCACCGCTTACTTTAGAGATTGGTTTTGGACTGGGTGATTCGTTCATTGAGATGGCAGCAGCCGAACCTAGCCGCAATTTCGTTGGTGTCGAAGTGCACGAGCCAGGTATCGGTAAATGCGCCTATATGGCAGGTACGCAAGCGCTAACCAATGTCAAAATCATCAACGGTGATGCCATTCAATTGCTCAAGCAATTACCAGAAAACCATATTGATCGCATCCAGCTTTACTTCCCTGATCCATGGCAAAAAAAGCGCCATTACAAACGCCGTTTTGTCAGCCCTGAGCGCATGGCAATTGTGACTCGCAGTCTAAAACAAGGCGGCTGGTTCCACACAGCAACCGACTGGGAGCATTATGCTTTTTGGATGGTTGAAGTTTTAGATGGTTTTACTGGCTTAACCAATCAAGCGGGCGCAGGTAACTTTACCAACCGCCCTGACTTTCGTCCAATGACCAAATTTGAGCGCCGAGGCTTAGAGCGTGGACATGGTGTTTGGGATTTAATCTATATTAAAGACTAGATTTAGCTCATTGATCTTTGGTGACTTCTACATAGCGGCTAAATTATTTAGCCGCTTTTTTGTGCTTGCAAATTATCTAATGACAATATTATTTGATTTTTTTTCAGCTACAACCCTTAATAGACAAGCTATAACTATTTTTATTGAAAAAAATAAATTTTTTTTAATACGTGAAACATCGCCATTTTCATAGAATCTGCAAATCGATAACGCTGCAGATAAGAGTAAAAAATATATTGCAGTGTCACACTCACAGGTTACCTATCCACTCAAACATTGATAGTATAAGGGATTCATGAGTTCTCCCCATAAGCTGTGGATAACCCTGTGTATAAGTACGCACTTGACAACAATTTCCCTAGATAGCTCAAAGGATGAGGTAAAATCGTTCAATTTTTATACAATTTAAAAATCATTTAAAATCAGTATCTTACGATGTATTTCATAATACTGTAATATATTTTTAATATATTTTTAAATTAAAACAATCCTCACTGATGTTTCACAAATGCTGAATTTAGACACTTCATTTCTTGTGGACAACTTTTAGTGCTATTGACAAAGGACAGCTTTATCCTATCCAAAATTAGGATGTACTCATCAACTAGATTACACAAGTTATCACATATATACAATGCGACAGTTAGTGTCGTTTAGTATTATCGAACTCTCTATATGGTCCTTGGTTTTTGTTATAATCACCTTATCTAATTAACGGTACTTTAGAAAAACAGTTCATGCTCAACGAGCATAATGTAGCGTATAAATTACACCTGTTGCCATTAATTGCGAACTTAATTTCACTTTTATCATTATTCGATTTTACTGTATAGTAGAGTGATATATCCGATATTACTGTCTATATCATCGATACTCTAACCTATTCACTCTAGCTAGATACTGGACAAACGCTGCCTATTATTTAGATAGCCATCAGCACTATTGAGCCGTTAACCTTCATAGCACGAATATTCTATTTATCATAACAAATTCATAATAGTAACCAATGACTAAAGACAAGGAATCCAGTATGGACGACAATAAAGCCAAAGCCCTTAAAGCAGCACTCGGTCAAATCGAAAAGCAGTTTGGTAAGAACACCATCATGCATTTAGGTGACGATTCAGCTATTATGGATGTCGATGTAGTATCAACAGGCTCGCTGGGTTTGGACATTGCACTTGGCATTGGTGGTCTACCAAAAGGCCGTATCGTTGAGATTTACGGTCCAGAGAGCTCAGGTAAAACAACGATGACTCTACAAGCGATTGCAGAGTGTCAAAAACAGGGCGGCACATGCGCCTTTATCGATGCTGAGCATGCGCTTGACCCTGTCTATGCGCGCAAACTTGGCGTGAATACGGATGATTTATTACTTTCTCAGCCTGATAATGGTGAGCAAGCACTTGAAATCACCGACATGTTGGTACGCTCTGGTGCGATTGATATGATTGTCATTGACTCAGTCGCCGCTCTAACGCCACGTGCAGAGATTGAAGGCGAGATGGGCGACTCTCACATGGGCTTGCAAGCACGTCTGATGAGCCAAGCACTACGCAAAATCACTGGTAATGCCAAACGCTCTAATTGTATGGTAGTGTTTATTAACCAAATCCGTATGAAAATTGGTGTGATGTTTGGTAGTCCTGAGACCACGACTGGTGGTAACGCGCTTAAGTTTTACGCCTCAGTGCGTATGGACATCCGCCGTATCGGTGCGGTCAAAAACGGTGATGAAATCATCGGTAACCAAACCCGTGTCAAAGTCATCAAAAACAAAATGGCACCGCCTTTCCGCCAAGCAGAGTTTGAGATCACTTATGGTGAAGGTACTAACCACTTAGCCGAAGTGATTGACTTGGGTGTTGAGATTGGCGCGGTTGGTAAAGCAGGCTCTTGGTATAGCTATGGCGACGAAAAAATCGGTCAAGGTAAAGCCAACTCTGTGCTGTTCTTAAAAGAAAACCCTGCGATTGCGCAAGAAATCGAAGCTAAAATTCGTGAAGAAAAGCTTGGATCAAAAAAAGAGGCCAAGGCCACAGATGCTGAGAAAGTCAATAAAGAACCAGCTTCTGAAGCTGTACAATAACGGCTTAATTATCAGCCGTTATCAATAATCATGACTTGTTATGAAAATTAAATTGTTATGAACATTAAAACCTTAGCTGAAATACTCGCTGAATCGGATGCCGATACAGCGAGTATTACTAATACTGATTCAAAAAAGCCGTCTAAATCTTTTAAACCGTCTAACCGCTCATATAAAGACCAGTCTAAACAATCGGCTAAAATGCTAAAACGCTCAACCTACTCTCGTAAAGATTATTCATTATCTGACGATGCTGACTTTTCAGTAGAATCCGTTGAGGCTCACTCTTCTACCAATAAAAATTCTGCTAAAACCAAGAAACGCGAAAAGCGTTTTCACCCAGCGGCTAACTTTAGCCCTGAGCCTAGTGACGTGCCTGCTTATCAGCAACCAGAAGCGCAAAGTATCAAAGAGATGCTCGCTGAAGTTAAACAAAATATTGATGGTGAACAAGACGATAGTGCGGCTACTGATAATGCATTGAATAAAGAATCACAGTATATAGCCGATGCCGCCATTACCAACACTTCTACGCATAGCACAGTCGACAGTCAGACGGATAACCTACCCGCTGCTCTTAAAGCCTATTTGCGCACGCCTGAACAACGACAAGCAGAAATAGACGAGGTCAAAGCCGAAAGTCGTTTACGTTGGTTAGCTTTTTATTATTTATCGCGCCGTGAGTATGGCAAGGCTGAGCTCAAGCAAAAGCTCATTGATAAAGAGCAAGCCCCAGATAAAATTGATGCGCTGCTCGATGAGTTTGAAGAAAAAGGCTATCAAAGTGATTATCGCACGACTCTCATGCTCATTCGTGAAAATATCCGTAAAGGTCGGGGTCGCGGGCGTATCAAGCAGGAGTTTTATCGTAAAAAAATAGCCATGCCCAGTAATATCGATGAGTTAATCGATATGGCAAATGCGGAGTCAGAAGAGTTTAGTGAGTTTGTAGATGATAGTGCAGATAATCTAGTAGATGGTGTCGATTGGCTCAAACTGGCAGTCACAGCGCGTACCAAAAAATACGGTGATGACATACCCACTGAACAAAAAGACAAAGCAAAGCAGCTACGGTTTTTGCAATATCGAGGCTTTCAGGGCGATATTTGTTTTGCCGCGCTCAATTATACGCTCGAAACGTTAGATGAGCGCTTTTAACCCATACTCACCTTTTCATAAGAATACTCACCTTTTCATAAGAATACTCACCTTTTCATAAGAATACTCATCTGTACATAAGGCAATATGACTGGGTCGCTCTATTAATAATAGCCGAGCACTTTCCACCAAATTAAACCAGCACCTATCCAAATGACTAAATTGACCACACTCATTATCGCGCCAATACTCCACCACTCTCTTAACGTCACATAGCCAGAGTTAAAAATTACTGGCGCGGTACCTGTTGCATAATGAGTAAGCGTCATCATGATGTTACTCGCTGCAGCCAAGATAAGCGCATATAACATCGGCGGTGCACCCAAGCTTAAACCTACTGCATAAAATGCAGCAAATAGTGCAGTAATGTGAGCCGTGGTACTAGCAAAGAAGTAATGAATATATAAGTATACTAGGGTCAAAATAGTCACAGCCCCTATCCAGCCAAGCCCAGTCGTGCCAATCATCGATTCAATATTGCCAGAAAACCAGCTTATCAGTCCAAGCTTATTAAGATAAGCTGCCATCATAATAAGAGCGCCGAACCAAATGATGGTATCCCATGCTGACTTCTCTTTTAAAATATCGTCCCAAGTCAATACCCCAGTCAATATTAAGGTCGTCAAACCAATAAATGCCGTGGTGGTAGCATCAACGCTATATTGCTCACCTAACATCAATGCAGGAATATTTGCCCACAATAACAGCATCAGAGCAAATACTCCGAGCATGATCTTTTCTTGGCTACTTATTTTCCCCATTTCTGCCAAATTGTCCTTGGCAAAACCTTTTGCATCGGGCGTGACTTTAACGTCAGGTGGATAAATTATGTAAATAACCAATGGCATGACGATTAGACAAAGCATTCCGGGTATAAACATCGCCACTGCCCACGTGGTCCATGACAGCTGTATATCACCGCCTGTGGCTTTATTCACCAAATCTACAACCAAAGGGTTGGGCGCAGTAGCCGTAATAAACATCCCAGAAGTAATGGGATTGGCATGATAGTTCACCATCGCCAAATAGCGACCAATCTTATTTTGCGTGCCTTCCTCGGGTGTCGAGTGAAAGCTTTGCGCGATAGACCTCATAATAGGATGAATAATACCGCCGCCACGCGCCGTATTAGAGGGCGTAATGGGTGCTATCATCAATTCAGCCGCGGTCAAAGAATAAGCCACGCCGATGGTTTTTTTGCCAAAAATGGAAATAAAATAATAGGCAATACGTCGACCCAAACCCGTTTTTATCAAGCCACGCGATATCATGACTGCAATACCAATTAGCCAAATCAAC
>NZ_JABASR010000040.1 GCF_016107525.1 Psychrobacter aquimaris
ACGTTACTTTAATAAAAACCTCTTATTAGGTGTCCTAAATTAGTTGACCACTACAAGACCGAGATTTTGAAGTAGAAGTAGAGTATCCCGAAAGCCTATCCCTGTTGATTTAAGTTACGATATTGATCACTTTAGCAGTAACGGTGTATTGACGCACGCCTTCGCCATTGTTATACATCAAGCCAAGGTTATGTTGGGCTTAAGCGACACTTTAGTTGGCGGCTTTTTGAAACAGTTCAGCCGCCTTGACGTAATCCCGAGGTACGCCTTCGCCATTGTTATACATCAAGCCAAGGTTATATTGGGCTACAGCAACACCTTGGTTGGCAGCTTTTGTGTACCAGTCAAGTGCTTTGGTATAATCCTGAGGTACGCCTTCGCCGTTGTAGTACATCACGCCAAGGTTATGTTGGGCTTCAGCATACCCTTGATTGGCGGCTTTTTGAAACAGTTCAGCCGCCTTGACGTAATCCTGAGGTACGCCTTCGCCATTTTTATACATCAAGCCAAGGTTGTATTGGGCTACAGCGACACCTTGGTTGGCAGCTTTTGTGTACCAGTCAAGTGCTTTGGTATAATCCTGAGGTACGCCTTCGCCGTTGTCATACATCAAGCCAAGATTATGTTGGGCTTCA
>NZ_JABASR010000041.1 GCF_016107525.1 Psychrobacter aquimaris
AGCATACCCTTGATTGGCAGCTTTTGTGTACCAGTCAAGTGCTTTGGTATAATTCTGAGGTACGCCTTCGCCATTGTTATACATCAAGCCAAGGTTGGATTGGGCTTCAGCATACCCTTGATTGGCGGCTTTTTGAAACAGTTCAGCCGCCTTGACGTAATCCTGAGGTACGCCTTCGCCATTTTTATACATCAAGCCAAGGTTGTATTGGGCTACAGCGACACCTTGGTTGGCAGCTTTTGTGTACCAGTCAAGTGCTTTGGTATAATCCTGAGGTACGCCTTCGCCGTTGTCATACATCAAGCCAAGATTATGTTGGGCTTCAGC